>JBIKWB010000047.1:0-26005 GCA_044356555.1 Opitutaceae bacterium
CAAATCCAGCCGCACCGTTTGGTTCGCCGTCTTGTCGACGGCCTTGCTCGTTATATGTTTCACACCATCAACGACGCCAAACGGTGCGCCTTTTGGCGACTACGTCTTCAACTGCATGAGCCCGGCTGAGAACACTCTGTTACCGTTCTTTGCCCAGGACTTTAACCCAGGGGAGTCTCGGCGACACTTTACCGCCGGCCGTTCCTTCACTAGTGAATCACCCAACCCCTCTCTTCCCCATGATCTATTACCGACTCGTCACCGCCGCCATCTTGTCCGTTTCCACTTTGTCCTTTGCGGCTTCACCGCTTCTTCCCGGCATCGGCGCCGCCATGCAGGAGATGGTGGACAAGCAAGAAATCGCCGGCGCCGTAACCGCGGTCGTCACCGTCGACCGCACACTTCATCTCGAATCTACGGGCCATGCGGACCTCGCCAGCCACCGCGCAATGACGCCCGATACGCTTTTCTGGATCGCCTCGATGACGAAGCCCGTCACCGGCGTCGCAATCATGATGCTCCAAGATGAGGGTAAGCTAAAACTCACCGATCCTGTCGCCAACTACATCCCTGAGTTCGCCGGCTTAAAAAGCCCCTCGGGCCAGCCCGCCAACCTTACGATCATCCAAATTCTCACCCACACCTCCGGCCTTGGGGAGGCGTCCGGCCCGGCCGCGCAATCGGCGAGCACTCTGGCCGACCTCGTGCCGGTCTGGCTCGCGGCCAAGATGCAATTCGAGCCCGGCGCCCAATGGAAATACTGCCAGTCCGGCATCAATCTCGCCGGCCGGATCGTCGAGGTCGTGAGCGGCCTCTCGTTCGATGCCTTTCTCCAACGACGCCTCTTCGACCCGCTCGGCATGACCGACACCACTTTCTATCCGACGAAAGCCCAGCGCGCGCGCCTCGCCACCGCGTATGCGAAAAACAAAGACGCCGGCCTCGTCCCTGTCCCGCCGCGCGCTGGGTTTGGCGCCCCAGAACACCCGCCGCAGGGCAACGGTGGCCTCTTTTCGACTCCGCAAGACTACGCTCGTTTCTGCCAACTGTTGCTCGGCCAAGGCACCGTCGGCAGCCAACGTCTCCTTAGCCCGGCCGCCGTGAAAAGCCTCGCTTCCATTCACACCGGTGAAATCCCGACCGGATTTTTTCAGACCGAACAGTGGGGCAAACGCGGAGCCAATTACGGCTGGGGCGTCGGCATTTGTATCCTGCGCACCCCGCATCCCGGCCACGGCGAAATGCTCTCGCCGGGTTCATACGGCCACGGAGGCGCGTGGGGCACGCAGGCTTGGATCGATCCCGTCAAGGGCGTGGCTTATCTGCTTTTTGTGCAGCGCTCCAACTTCCCCAACAGCGACGGCAGCGATGTCCGACTCGGGTTCCAGCGCGCCGCCGCCGCCGCGCTGGCCAAATAATCCGCGCCCGCCCGGGCTTACTTCGTCTCGTCCACCACGAGGAAGCGGATCACGCCGGCGCGCCAGAGGCGCACGAGCACCTTCGGGCCTTTGATTTCTTCGCTCAGCTTCACGGCTTCGTCGGAGTTGCGCACGGCCTTCCGGTCGAGTTCCAAAATGATGTCGCCTTCGCGCAGCCCGGCCCGCGCCGACGCGCTGTCGGGTTCGACCGCCGTGATGATCGCGCCTTCGATGCGGCGCGGGAGATTCAGCTCGGCCCTTTGCTCGGAACCGATGTCGGCCACGCCCACCCCGTTGAGCACGCCGATATCGTTGCCGCCGACTCCCGCCACGGCCCCGCCTTGGCCGGGGAGCGAGGCGAGTTTTACTTTTACGGTCTTGGGTTTGCCCTCGCGCAAATACTCCACCGCGGCTTCCACCCCGGGGGTCAGGCGCGTGACCATGAGCTGAAGATGTCGCTGGTCGCGGATGACGGTGCCGTCGATCTTCGTGATAATGTCGCCGTTTTTCAGGCCCGCTTTTTCGGCCGGCGTGTCGGCCTGCACCTCGACCACCAAAGCGCCCTGGGTGACGTCGAACATTTTGGAGAGTTCCGCATCAAGCGGCTGCGTCTGCACGCCGAGGTAAGCGCGGTCCACGCGGCCGGTTTTCACCAGTTGTTCGGCGATCGAGCGCGCCTGGTTGATCGGGATGGCGAAGCCCACGCCGTTGAAGCCGCCGCTGCGGCTGAGGATCGCGGTGTTGATGCCGATCAGCCGACCGTCGCTGTCGAGCAGCGCGCCACCGGAGTTGCCGGGATTGATCGCGGCGTCGGTCTGGATGAAATCTTCGTAGGTCGTGAGCCGCATCGCCCCGCGGCTGAGCGCGCTCACAATGCCGCTGCTCACCGATTGGCCGACGCCAAAGGGATTGCCGATCGCGAGGACCACATCGCCGACTTCAAGTTGGTCGCTGTCACCGAGCGTCGCCGCGGTCAGGCCCGTGGCATCGATCTTGATCACCGCGATGTCCGCTTTCGGATCGCGACCGACGATCGTGGCTTTGAATTCGCGGCGCGGCTCGCCGAACGCGACTTCCACCTCGTCGGCGTCCTCGACCACGTGGTTGTTGGTGAGAATGTAGCCGTCGGTCGAAATGATGACGCCCGAGCCTTGGCCTTCCTGGGTGGGGCCACGGCCGCCGCGGTCATCCTGTTCGGGCACGCCGAAGTAACGGCGGAACTGCGGATCGTTGAAAAACGGCGACATCTCGCGTTGCGCGCGGACTTTTTTCGAGGAGAGCACATTGACCACGCTCGGGGCCGTTTTCTTGACCACGGCCGAGTAGCTGACGCGGTCGGCGGCCTCACGATTGACGGCTTTGGCGTCGGACTTGAGGACGAGCGGCGGGCGCTCGGGGGTCTTGGACTTGGCTTTTTCCTGGGCTCGGAGCGCGAAAGGCGCGGCGGCGAGCAAGGCGACCGAAGCGAGCAGGGTAAGAGAGGCGGAGTGAAGCGTGCGGAGTTTCATAGCTGGATAGAAGAAAAAGGGAATCGCCCCTCCGACTTTGTCCAGCGCGCGAGGTTCCATTGGCCCGGGCTTCCGCCCCTAAACCGGAAAACTTCCGCGCCCCCCGCAATTTCCGTCCCTGAACCTTGACCCCGTGCGTGCGTTGGGGCATTGCTCGCCGGCTATGTCAGACGCTCCCTCTTCCGCCACGCCGGCTCCGGCTCCCGTTTCGATGGAAAACCTCGTCGCGCTCGCCAAGCGCCGCGGGTTTATCTTCCAGTCCTCCGAGATTTACGGCGGCTTCAACGGCTTCTTTGACTACGGCCCGCTCGGCGCCGAGTTGAAGAAAAACATCCGCGACTGCTGGTGGGCCGACATGGTGCGCCGCCGCGACGATGTCGTCGGCATCGAGACTTCGATCATCATGCACCCCAAGGTCTGGGAAGCCTCCGGCCACGTCGCCGGCTTTTCCGATCCGCTGGTGGACTGCAAGGTAAGCAAACAACGCTACCGCGCGGATCAGTTGTTCTTCTCCCCGATCATCGTCACGGGCGCCGACGGCGTTGCCCAAACCGTCGGCTACGTCTCCGCCCTCGAAAGCGAAAACACCGCCGGTGAGCTCCAAACCGCCGCCGAGACCTTCAAGCGCAAGAAAGCCATCCAAGGCACGCTCACGCCCGTCGTCGCCAAAGACCTCACCGAGGCCCGCGAAGACGAGATCGCGCTCATTCCTTCGCCCGCCACCGGCGAGCCCGGCAGCCTCACCGCCCCGCGCGCGTTCAACATGATGTTCCAGACGAACGTCGGCGCCATGACCGACGGCTCGTCCGTCGCCTACCTGCGCCCCGAGACCGCGCAGGGCATGTTCGTCGATTTCAAGAACGTCGTGGACACCGGCCGCGTGAAGTTGCCCTTCGGCATCGCGCAGATCGGCAAATCGTTCCGCAACGAGATCACGCCGCGCAACTTCATCTTCCGCTCCCGCGAATTCGAACAGATGGAGATGGAGTATTTCATCCACGAGGACGCCGACTGGTCGAAATGTCACCAGGAGTGGATCGAGTGGTGCCGGCAGTGGCTGCTCTCCGTCGGCCTGCCCGCATCGAAGCTCTCGCTCTACGAGCACAAGAAGGAGAAACTCGCGTTCTACTCGCGCGGCACGACCGACATCATGTTCGAGTATCCGTTCGGCGTGCAGGAGCTCTGGGGCATCGCCGCCCGGGGCAGCTACGATCTCACGCAGCACGCCAACGCCTCCGGCAAGCCGCAGGAAATCTTCGACGAGGCCACGAAAAAGAAATTCGTCCCGCACGTCATCGAGCCCGCCGTGGGCGTCGACCGCATCTTCTTGGCGGTGCTCTGCGCCGGTTACGCCGAAGAGGCCGTCACCGACGACAAGGGCAACACCGAGACGCGCACCGTGCTCCGCCTCTCCCCGCGCCTCGCGCCGGTGAAGGTCGCCGTCCTGCCGCTCCTCAAAAACAAAGAGGTCCTCGTCGCCCGCGCGCAGGCGCTCTATAAAAAACTCCAGAAACGCTACGCCGTTTTCTACGACGAGACCGCCGCCATCGGCCGCCGCTACCGTCGGCAGGATGAGATCGGCACGCCTTGGTGCGTGACCATCGATTTCGACACGATCGAAAAGCCCGGCGACACGTTTACCCTCCGCGAACGCGACTCGATGCAACAACGCCGCGTCACCGAGGCCGAACTCTTCGCCTTGCTCGAGGAACACGTTTACTGAGCCGAGTCCGCGCCGGCTGTCCGCCGGCGCGTTGTCCGTTCCCTCCGCCTGCCGGCTCACCGCCGGCCCCTTCCTTCTTCGCTATGTGCGCCAAAGCCCGTCCTCCCGTCATCCGCAGCGTCCAGACTCCGGACGCGCTCGCCGCGCTGCGCACGTGGCTCGACACGTTTGAAGCCCGCGCCCGCAAGCTCGGCGAAGCGCTCTCGGCCACCAGCCAGGTCAAGAAAATCGTCGCCAACGCCGATCACTACATCGAGACGGTCGTCACCGACGAAGAGGAAAAATTTCCGCTCACGTTCTTTCTCACGCGGGGCCAGTGGACGGCAAAATGCGCCTGCGACCAGCGCCACAACTGCCGCCACATCTACGCCGCCGGTCTCACCTGGCTCGCCGAGGCGAATCCCGGGGCGCCCACCGCCGATCCCGGTGCCCTGCTCACCGCGAAGAAAGCCGCGCCCGTCGCCGCCCCGGCCGCGCCCGCCGCACCCGTCAACAAACATACCTTCCGGGTGCAATGGTCGCCCGTGCTCGTCGAAAAACTCGGCCGGACGTTGACCGAGGGCGAGGTTCGCCAACTCGGCAATCTCGCCGCGCTCTTCGCCGACTTCGCCCGTGGCTCCGGCAAGCTTCACGCCAGCCAACTCAAGACCCACGGTTTTGAGTTCGTGCCGCCGCCAGGCCACGAGCTGCACTCGCCGATTTTCCAGGGTTGGTGGCATGTCGACAACCCGCCCCGCGACCCGTGGGCACTTTGGCAATATATCGCCTACCACTACGAGCAGAGCGGTCGCGAGATCCCGGCCTTCCTGCAGCCTCTCACCGATACCACCGCCGTCCACGCCGCCGTCGACGAGCAACTCGTGCAGGAAGAACTCGCCGTATGGCGCACGGCCTTCGCCGCGCCCGAGACCACCGGCACCGCTCACGCCGACAACATCGCCATCGACATCGCCGGGCTCCGCGCGCGCCTGAATCCCCTCGGCCGTTTTCTCGTCGAAGTGAAACCCGCCATGGACAAGCCCTGGCGTCCGCCCACGCAACGTTGGTTCACCGCGCTCGCCGCCTCGCGCCCCGCCGATTTCGCCGACCGTCCGCCCGCCGAGGCCGCGTTGGCGGCCCTGCTCATCTCCGAGAGCCGCGGCTACGGCTGGCAATACACCCATCGCCTCGCTCTTTCAGCCGACGCCGCCGCCGCGCTGCTGGCGACAGCCGCCGCCCGCGACGCCATTTTTCGCACCGACGAGACCCCGTTTGTGATCGAGCCCGAACCGCTCGTGCCCGAGGCCGCCGTCTCCACGGTTCAACGCGACCGCCTCGAACTCCGCCTCCTCACCCCCGACGGTCAACCGGCCGACGAGGCGCGGATCATCGTCAAGAAACCCACGGCGCTTTATCTTTTTGGCGGACGCGTGTTCCGCGGACCGCCGCCACTGCCCGCCCGGCACATTCCCGCCGCGGTGTTGGCCGACGCCGGGCTCATGTCCCGACTCCGTGCGTCCGGTCTGCGTCTGCCCGCCGCCCTCGAGGGCCGCGTGCGGCGCGTGCCGCTGCGCCCGGTCATCAAGTGCTGGAGCACCGCCGACACCGAGCCCGACGCGTCCGAATACTTCCAAGCCCAACTCTTTGCCCGCTCGGGCAATCCCGCGTGTGAACAGGTCTGGGACGGCGAACGCGGCTGGCAATGGACCGCCGGCAAAGCCCCCGCTCCCCGCGCCGGTGACGAGCGTCTGCTGGAGTTCGATCTCAACGGCGCCAACGCCATCGCGGCCGCCTTCACCGAGTTTCGCCTCACGTGGAACCGCTGGGTCAACGTCTGGTCGCGCTCGATGGCCAAGACGTTTCCCGAGGAATTCCTCGCCTGGCGCGAGACCCTCCCGCCCGATCTCGAGATCGAGGCCTCGCCCATGCTCGAAGGCCTCCTCGGCCCCGCGCTCCAAGCTCACGTCGAATTCACCACCGAGGCCGCCCCCGCCGGCGAAGGCCGCGATTGGTTCGACCTCACCGTGCAACTTAAGGTCGAAGACACCCGCCTCAAACCCGACGAGCTCGCCCTCCTGCTGAAGGCCCGCGGCAAATGGGTGCGCCTCGCCACGCACGGCTGGCGGCGCCTCGAGGTCGCCGGCAACCCCGATCAAAACGCCGAAGCCGCCCTCGATCGCCTCGGGCTTCGCGCCGAGGACATGCTTACCACCAGTAAACCGGCCAAGCACCGCCTCCACGCCCTGCAACTCGCATCCGAGGCCGATACCTTTGCCGCCGCCGACACCGCTCTCGCCGACACGCTGCGCGAGCGCGCCGCCGCCCTCATCGCCCTGCCGACCCCGGAGCTTCCGACCGGCTTGCGCGCCACGTTGCGCCCCTATCAAGAGGAAGGGTTTCACTTTCTCACCCACTTGGCCGCCCGCGGCTTCGGCGGCATCCTCGCCGACGACATGGGCCTCGGCAAAACCGTGCAGGCCCTCGCCTGGCTCCTGCACCAATCGCACGCCCACACGGCGGCCGGCGCGACCAAGCCCTTCCGCGCCCTCGTCATCTGCCCCAAGAGCGTGATGCACGGCTGGCTCACCGAGACCGAGCGCTTCGCACCCGAGCTCACCGCCGAAGCGTTTACCCCGTTGCTGTCCTTCGCCACGCGAATGCCCGGCCCCGCCGATCGCGGCGCGATCCTCGTCGTCAATTACGCGCAACTTCGCCTCAACACCGATTGGTTCCAACGGCACGCGTGGGATGCCGTCATCCTCGACGAAGCCCAGTTCATCAAAAACCCCACGAGCCAGACCGCCGCCATCGCCCGCGCCATCCCCGCCGCGCACCGCGTCGCCCTCACCGGCACGCCGATTGAAAACCGGCTCCTCGATCTTTGGAGCCTGTTCGCCTTCGCGCAGCCCGGTCTCCTCGGCAGCCAAGCCGGCTTCCGGCGCCAATATCCGGTCGAAGACCCCACCGCGCCCGCCCGCCTGCGCCGCCGCGTCCGCCACTTCATGTTGCGCCGCACCAAGGCCCAGGTCGCCCCCGAGCTCCCGCCGCGCACCGAGGACATCATCCTCGTCGATCTCGACGGTGAACAACGCGCCCTTTACGACGCCGAGCTGAAACGCGCCCGCGCCCAACTGCTCGGCATCGAAACCGCCCGCGCGCTCGACGCCGTGCGCTTCAACGTCCTCGCGAGCCTCCTCCGCCTCCGCCAGATCTGCTGCCATCCCGCCCTCGTCTCCGGCGCCCACAGCGAGATGCCCAGCGCGAAACTCGACGCCCTGCTCGAACGCCTTGAAGAACTCCGCGACGAGGGCCAACAGGTCCTCGTCTTCAGCCAGTTTGTTTCACTGCTGGAGCTCATCGAACCACGGCTCAAGGAAGCCGGAATCGGTTATCTCATGCTGACCGGCGCCACGGAGAACCGCGGCGAACTCGTCGACCAATTCCAGTCCGACAAAACCAAGACCGTGTTCCTGCTCTCGCTCAAGGCCGCCGGCTCCGGCCTCAACCTCACCGCCGCGAGCTACGTCATCCTCTGCGACCCGTGGTGGAATCCCGCCGTCGAAGCGCAGGCGATCGACCGCACGCACCGCATCGGCCAGACCCAGCCCGTCGTCGCCTATCGCCTCGTCGCCGCCGACACCGTGGAGCAAAAAATCCTCGCGATGCAGAAAGACAAAGCCGCCCTCGCCAACGCCGTCGTGCAAGAAGAGTCCCTCGCCAGCGTCCTCGACCTCGACAGCCTCCGCCAAATCCTCGGTTAAATCGGCCGGATCCCCCTCACGGCCGCACCGTGATTTTTTTTATCACCACCGGCGTGGTCGGCTGGCTCATCGCCCCGTCCATCCCGCGCGTGGTCGCCACCCCGGCGATCGCGTCGACGACTTCGAGACCCTTCGTCACCTGCGCAAAAATCACGTAGCTCGGCGGCAAAGGGTAGTCCGCGTGCATGATGAAGAATTGGCTGCCATTGGTGTTCGGTCCGGAGTTGGCCATCGCCAGAATCCCGCGTTTGTAGCCGGCCCGATACAACGGGGAGTCGGCCTTGATCTCGTCTTCAAACTTGCCGCCCCACGCGCTCATGCCGCCGCGCCCCGTACCTTCGGGGTCGCCGCCTTGGAGCATGAAGCCCTTCACGATGCGGTGAAACGTGACGCCGTCATAGTAACCGTGCTCGGCAAGCAGTCGGAAGTTTTCCACGGCCTTGGGCGCATCCTTCGGCAAAAACTCGATCTCGATCACGCCCTGCGCGGTCTCGAGCGCGGCCTTGGTCCCGCCGGAGCTTTTCGCGCCCGCCGGCACCTTGGGATTACCGCCCGGCGAACCGCCGCAACCCGCGAGCGTGCCGACGAGACCTGCCACCAGCAGCGCAGTGAAGGCGCCGCGAACCGTCCGTGAAAGCAAAGAGGTAAATGAAAACGACATGCCCTACTCCGAAGCGCCCCGTTTCGCGGAGTCAAGCGGCCGGGTCGCGCTCTTGGTCGTGGTCAAGAACCGCTTCTCGCCCAATCCAACGGACACCGTCGAGGGGCCGCTTCAGCCCGGTCGAGAGCCCACGCTTCAGTTGAACCACTTCGTCACCATCTGCCGGGCCTTCGCGTCTCTCGGCGTATCTTCGGCGACCAGTTTGCCGTCGGGCCCGTAAACTTTGAAATGCGGGATCGAGCGCATCCCGTGCTGCACGGCGACCGGTGATTTCCAGTCGATGCCTTTTGTCTCCGGCCGATTGATGTCCACGAAGACCACGACGATGTCATCCCGCTTGGCATGAAGCTTTTCAAGATTCGGCGCGATGGCGACGCACGGCGGGCAATACTTGCTCGTGAAATCGAAGACCGTCGTCTTCCCCGGCACCAGATACTCGGCGAGATCAATCTCTTGGCCAAAAGCAACGCGCAGCGGCTTCGGACTTTTCGTTTTCGGGTCGGCGGCGAGCCCGATCGCCGGAAGCGCGAGCGTGACAGCGAGGAGGAAGGAGCGGGCAAATAGGCGGCGGTTCATGGGAATTTTTTATCGGGTTGGAAGGCGGCGTGGCAGCGAAAAAGACTACGCCAACGTTTGTTGCGACGCAGTCCGAGTCAAATCACGACCCTAACATCAGGACCCGGCCCCCACGCCAACCGGCCCATGGGCAACCGCCCACGCGGCCAAACCAAAACCGAACCTAATGCGAACCGAGTTTTCGCTTAAGCATTTTTAATGGTCACCGGGTAGCCCCCTGCTGATCGATGCGGGCCGATATGCTGCGTTGCTCTGTTCTTCTGTCTTCAAGATGGTCACCGCCCGTTTCAAATATTCCATGAAGAACATCAAAGCCCGACCGTCGACGATCATCGCCCTTGCGCTCACCAGCTGGGCTACGGCCATGGCTCAGTTTGCGCCCGATCCCACGCTCGCGCTCGACGAGATCACCGTCACCGCCACCCGCATCGCCCAGCCCGTCTCCGATGTGCCCGCGAGCATTTCCATCATCCGCCTCAACGACTTGCTCAACCCCGTCGCCTCCTTGAGCGACCTCGCCCGCAGCGAGCCCGGCGTCTCGGCTCCGGCTTCCTTCGGCGCCACCGGCAACGCCCCGCGCAATTTCCCCACCACGCGTTCCTTCAACATCCGGGGCATCGACGGCAACCGCGTCCTCATCCAAGTCGACGGCGTGCGCCAACCCGAGCAGTTCACCTTCGGCAACGCCCAGCTCATCGGCCGCGACTACTTCGAGCCTTCGCTCTATCGCACCGCCGAAATCCTCAAAGGCTCGGCCTCGGCACTCTACGGTTCCGATGCCGTCGGCGGCGTGCTCTCGTTCCTGAGCCCCGCGCCCGGCGCACTCCTCGCCGACGCCAAGCGCGACTTTCTCGCCGGCACCTCCGTCACCTACGCTTCGGCCAACGACGAGTGGACCGGCACCGCCAGCGCGGCCGGCCGCAAGGGCAAATTCGCCGCCGTCGCCACCGCCACCCGCCGCGAAGGCCATGAGACCGAGCCCAACGGCTCCTATCCCGCCGACCCGTCCGAATTCACGGTTGATGCCGCGCTCTTCCGCGCCGACTACACGCCCTCCGCCGGCAGCACGCTTTTCCTCACCGGCGAGACCTTTACCAAGACCACCGAGGCCTCCTTCCCCAGCCTCATCACGAGCACCTTCGCCGGCCAGACCGGCCGCCAGCGTATCACCCGCGACCGCGTCAGCCTCGGCCACGACTTCGCCAGCGCCTCGGGCTACTTCCGCAACGTCCAGACCCGCGTCTCTTGGCAAGATGCCAAAGTCCGCGAGGGCTATGTCACCCGCCAGTCCATCCCCGCCGGCGCACCGCCCCCGGCCCCGCAGGTGTTTGTCCCACGTCTCCGGGTGCGTGACTCCAATTTCCGCAATCGCGGCTGGTCCGGTTCCGTCCAAGTCGAGAGCTCGGCGCAGATCGCCGGTCGCTCCCACCGCATTCTCTGGGGCGTCGACGGCTCCGTCACCCAGCAGACCCGCAACGAAGATTTCACCCAGTTCGACGGCAACACCGGCGCGTTTCTCAACAAAATCTTCGTCGGCGAAAACTTCCCGCTGAAGCGTATTCCCGACGGCGACATCGGCCGCTACGCCTACTTTCTCCAAGACGAGTTCAACCTCGACATCGCCCAGAAGTGGATCGCCACCTGGGGCCTCCGCTTCGACCACTACGAGCTCTCCGTGGAGAACGACGCCCTTTACCAAAACCTCGCCAAAGGCACCGCGCCCGTCGGCTTCGAGGAATGGTCCGTTGCGCCCAAACTCGGCCTGCTCTGGCGCGTCAGCGACCAAGAGTCGTTCTTCATCCGCTATCACCGCGGCTTCCGCAATCCCACCAACGAGGACCTCAACGGCTCGATCGTGAACCTCACCACCCCGCCGGTTTTCTACCGCACCACCCCGAATCCCGCGCTCAAAGCCGAGACCAGCGACAGCTTCGACTTCGGCATGCGGGCCCGGCGCCCCGGCGCCACCTACGTCGTGAGCGTTTTCTACAACGACTACTCGGATTTCATCGAGACCTTCAGCCCGACGCGCAACCCGCAGCTCCCCAGCTCCCCCGGCGATCCCGTCGTCTACCAGTCGAAAAACCTCTCCCGCGCCCGCATCTACGGCGCCGAGGCCACCGTCGAACTCAACCTCGGCCACTACGCCAAAGCCCTCGACGGCGCCACGTGGTCCAACTCCTACGCCTGGTCCCGCGGTGACAACCGCCAAGACAGCAAACCCCTCAACTCCATCGAGCCACCGAAATGGGTCAGCGCGCTCAGCTACGCAGCCAAAGATTCGTGGGGCCTGCGCCTCACCGCCACGACGCACGCGCGCCAAGACCGCGTCGATACCTCCGCGATCCTCGCGCTCTGGGACGGTCGTCCGCCCGCGCCCGTGCAATTCGTCCCCGGCGGCACGACGATCTTTGACCTGACCGGCTACGTGAACTTCACGAAGCGCCTGCGCCTGAGCGCCGGTGTCTACAACCTCACGGACCGCCAACACTGGCACTGGCAGGACGTGCGCGAGCTCAGCAGCACCCGCGCCGACCTCCCCCGCTTCACCCAACCCGGCCTCAACAGCCGCGTGACGCTCACGTTCAGCTTCTGAGCGAGTCTGTGTAGGGGCGGGCGCCATCCCGCCAGGCTTTGCCCGTTTTGGGCTTTCTGAGCGTAGCTTCAAGCGTGAGCGAGTGGGCGAACCACCGCTCGCTCACGTCGAGACCCCGAGCAATCCCCGCGAGAGTTGAAAATCCACAAAACCGCCCGTGTTCGCCACGGGTTGCCGCTCGCGTTGGACGATCGCCAACAGCAGTGCGCGCAACGTCGCTTCATCGACCGACACCTCACCGGCCAGCACGACATCCACATCACCCACCGCCGTCGGTGCGAGCGCGCCCGACGCCGCTACCTGCACGACCGGCACCATTGGATGCCCTTGCTGCGGCGAATCACCGACCAAGCCCAGCAACACATGCGCTCCGCTGCCACCGAGGCCCGCGACATTCTCGCTCCAGTGATCGGTCTCGGTCGCCACGAGGTGCAGGCCCGCCGCCGTCACCGGCTGGCCGTAGGCGAGCGTCGCGCGTGCGGGCGTCGCCCCGAACACCGCGGTCCGAAACTCCGCCGCCGCCAACAAACCGTCGCCCTCGGGCAACAGCACCGTGCCGCCCGCCGCAAGGATCGCGCGCGCCAGCCGGGCAAACGTCGCCGCGCTCGTCGCGTCCACCGGACCGGCGCTCAGCAAGCCCACGGTGAGCGCGCCGAGATCCATCGGCCGCCCCGACGCCGGCGGTAGCGCCGCGCCGGCCGAAGCGAACCATGCCTCGATCCGGCCGAGCGCGAGATCGATGCCGCCGTCGAGCTGCACGCTCGCCCAGCCGAAACGTGCCAGCGGCAGGCCCGCGCGGTCGAATTGCTGGCGCATCGAATCGTTGGTGATTTTTTCGCAGCCGTGCTCGAGCAGAAGCGCCGCGGCGACATTCGGATGCGTCACGTAGCCGCGATAGGTGCGCAGCAGCAGACGATACATCGACTCGCCGCCAAACCCGCACCCTTCCGTGTGCGTGAGCGCCACAAACCGGTCGAGCCCGAGCGCCTGCGCCCGCCCGCTCGCATTCATCCGGTCGGCGGCGAGCCGCGCGATCTGCGCCGCACACATGCTCACGGGCAACACCAGCCCCACCCGCTCCGTCGCGATCGCCTTGAGGGCGAGCCCGTTGTCTCCGTCGGAGGTTTTCTTCGTCGCTGCATCCGCGGCGCCCGCCCACGGCAACGGCCGGCCATCCGGCTCCGTCCGCGCGCGCAGGGCCGCGAGCTGCGAGCCGTCGGTCTGCCGCCAATTCCGCCAGAGCGAGGTCTGCGCGTGGCCCGCGTGTTCGCCGCGGGATTTTTTCCCCGACGCCGTCTCCACGAGCAGGTTGAACGAATCCTCCGTGAGCGCGGCCATCGTCTCGCCGTCGAGGTAGCGGCCGGCGTTGATGTCCATCTCGTGGATCAAAAGCTGGTGCCGCCGCGTGGTCGTCGTCACCTTGAGCGTGGGGACAAACGGAAAATTCGTGATCGAGCCGTTCCCCGTAACGAAGAGGATCAGGTTGCAACCGGCTGCCACTTGCCCGGCGATGCCTTCGAGGTCGTTGCCCGGGCTGTCCATGAAGTAAAAACCGGGCGCGGTCAGCGGCTCGCCGTAGTTGATGACGTGATTTACCGGCGTGCGCGGATCTTTTTTGTGCACGGCGCCGAGGGACTTGAGCGCGATGTTGTAGAGTCCGCGGAATTTGTTACCCGCCGAGGGATTGGCCTCGGGGCTGAGCCCGTGCCAGCCGAGCCGCGCGCGGAACCGCGCAATGCTCCCGAGCAACGCCCGCGCCGTCGGCAAGTCGCGCACGGCTTTCATGATGTAGGCCTCGCCGCCGGCCACTTCGTCGGTCTCGCACAGCACGCCGATCCCGCCGTGGCGCACCAGCTCGTGCACCATCGCCCCAGCGAGCGGATTGCCCGACACGCCCGAAAACGCATCCGACCCGCCGCACTGAAGCGCCACGCGCAACGCGCTCAACGGCTCCGCCGTGCGCCGCTGCGCCGCCACCGCCGGCAACCACCCGCGCACGAGCCCCTCGCCCTCGGCCAGCGCCGCCGCGAGCCCGCCACCGATGCTGAGAAACGCGTGCGGCACATCGCCGAGCGGGTAGCCGTGCGCGGCCATAAACGCGCGCAGCCGGGCGTTGGTGATCGGCTCGCCGCCCGCATCCACCGCGAGCACCGCGCCCACATTCGGGTGCACCATGAAACCCGCGAGCGCCCGCAGGACTTCGGTCGCGTTGTTCGGCTCGCCCGGCCCGCCGCCCTCGGTGTGCGCGATGGCCACGATGCCGTCGAGCGCCGGAAACACCCGCGCCATCACCTGCAACCGCGCCGCAAGTTGCCGCGCAAAACTCGCCGTGCGCGACGTCGTGCCGAGGATGACCACGGTGTTGCGCGTGCCCACGCCGCGCGCCCCCGGCCGGCGATAACCGGCAAAGGTGCGCGCCACCGGCGCCGGCTCGACCGCCGGGCCGGGCCGAAAGGTCGCCTCGTTCAACTCAAACGGCTCGAGGTGGTCCGCGAAATTCGCCCGCGCCGGCAACGCGAACGGCAACCGCCGCACCGCCAGCGATTCGAGCATCGAGGCGTTGCACACGTAGTCGCCCGCCGTGATCGCCGTGAGCGCATGGCCGAAGGGCAGCCCCCACGAGAGCAACGCCTCGCCCGGCGCGATGGCCCGGATGGCGAAGCGATGACCTTCGAGGATGTGCTGCGCGAGCGTGCGCGGCGCCCCGTCGAGCTCGATCACCGTCCCCGCCTCTAAGGACCGCACCGCGATCGCGACATTGTCCCCGGGAGCGGGCAGGCGACCGACGTCATGCAGGAGAAAAGTCTGGGGCATACGCCGCCGACGATGCGCACCGCCCCGGCGGCTTCCAGACGAAACCGAAACCAAGCACCCCGCCGCACCCTCGACGCTCAACTCTAAACCCTCGTCCCGACCACAACTTCCGCATCAATTTTCTCCGCTTATACCGCGCCGCCCACGGCCCTTTTCGCATTGGCGCGGCCCGCTCGCCGACCAACATCGACCGACACTCGCAACCACCCCATGCCCAACCCTTCTCCCGACCTTTCCGCCATCGGCGACCTCGAGCGCAACCCGGAACGTTCGCTCCAGTTCGAGTTCGTCCGCGCCACCGAAAACGCCGCGCTCGCCTGCCTGCCTTGGCTCGGCCGCAACGCCAAAGAAACCGCCGACGACGCCGCCAGCCGCGCCATTCTCGGCGTGCTCGAATACGTGGACATCTGCGGCGAATGCGTGATCGGCGAAGGCATCAAGGACAACGCCCCGGGCATTTTCATCGGCGACAAGCTCGGCACCTGGGCCCCCGGCAGTTGGCACGTCGATGTCGCGGTCGATCCCATCGACGGCACCACCAATCTCTCGAAGGGCATGCCCAACTCCATCTCGGTGATGGCGGCGACCTTCGCCCCGCCCGGCGCGCCGCGCGCGATGATGAGCCTGCCGTCGTTCTACGCGGAGAAACTCACCTACGGCCCACGCGTGGTGGAGCAGATGGAGCTGCGCCGCGTGCCCGCGTTCAACCTCGACACCCCGCTCACCAACATCCTCGACATCGTCGCCCTCGCCCTCGGCAAACGCGTGCGCGAAATCGTCGTCTGCACGATGGACCGCCCCCGCCACGCGAAGCTCATCGAGGAGATCCGCGCCTCCGGCGCCGCCCTCCGCCTCATCTCCGACGGCGACATCACCGCCGCCGTCGCCCCCGCGTTGCACGACGCCGCGGTCGATCTCTACTTCGGCATCGGCGGTTCGCCCGAAGGCGTGCTCACCGCCGCCGCCCTCCGCGCCCTCGGCGGCGACATCCAGCTGCGCATGTGGCCCCGCGACGCCGCCGAGCGCGCCGATCTGCTCAAGGCCGGGGTGACCGAGGCCCAGCTCAAGAAAATCTACCACGCCGGCGATCTTGTGACCGGCGACAGCGCCATCTTTTGCGCGACCGGCATCAGCGACAGCCCGCTCCTCCCCGGCGTGCGTGTGATCGGCCACCGCGCGATCACGCACTCGATTTTGATGCGCGCCAAGAGCCGCAGCGTCCGCCGGATCGAGACCGTGCACGACCTCCGGCACAAAACGATCCGCCTCCGCGGCGATTCCCGCGAACGCACGGTCTGAGACCCACGTCCTTTCGCAAACAGACTGTCATTGCGAGGAGCGCAGCGACGAAGCAATCCAGCTGGATTGCCACGGCGCGCTTCGCGCCCCCCGCCATGACAAACGTCTAAAATCAAGGGGCATAGGTATAGGACTCTCGGCTCTCCGCCCTCCGCTCTACGCCCGCCACACCCGGTTATTGGCTCCGCCAAACCCACACCGACCTTGCATTCCGGGCCGAGCGTCGCATCGTCCCCTTCCTGTTCTTTGATTGGTTTCGCGCCCAATCCTATCCGTGGTGCCTTTTGAGGCGCCGCATTTGAATTTTTCCCACTTTGGGGGTGTTCTGGATTCGACCCTTGGTTGGCGTGCGTTACTGCCGGTCGAGAGTGAAGTTCTCTCGTTAATCCCGCTTCAAAAACATAACAGGCAATAACGAAGAAATGCCCCTGGCTGCCTAATTAGCAGTCACGTTTGTCCCTCAACTCCTGCTAGGGGGAACGAACGTCGACAGCAGGAATAGTGCGCGGAGCCACTCGCGGTTTGCGCACCGTATCTTCATCCGGGAGTTGGTTGGGAGCTGAGCGCGCGTTCACGCATAGCCCCGACGAGATCAATATAACGCTATACCGGTAGATGTGGCGCGCAAAGGCTGAGGACACGTGGGTTCAACTCCCACCACCTCCACCAAAAGCCCCCGCTTCCCCTCAAAAGGCGGCGGGGTTTTTTGTGTCCGACTTTCAAGGACCGCCGAGGTCCGCGGCTCAGACCCGTCGTCGTTATCCTTTGTGCTTATGTCATCGCGAGGGGCAGGAAGCGCACCGCGGCGATCCAGCCGAATGGCTCCGCCGCGCCACCCGCGCCGCCGACACCCGGGATGTTGAGACGCACCGCCCGCCGTTTCGGGTTATTGCCCGCGCGAAATAGCTTCCAAAGCCCGTTTCGCCCGATCCTTTCACGTCTTTGTAGGGCTCGACCATGAAAACTTAAATCCTCAACCGCGGAATCTAGGTTCATACGTTGGTTGCGCTGCGCCGCCCTCAGCCGGGCTCGTGCAGATAACGAGATCACGACCACGATACCTACGGCGCCACCCCAAGGGCGACGAACGCCGTCAAGGCATCAAGCTGGGCCTCCGTGTAATGCGGGTGCGCCTCCATCTTGGCGGTCGGCACGAGTCCCTTAGGATTAATGATATACCGCCGGAAATAGTCCGGGGCGCCGCGAGCCAGCGCGGCCAGCAACGCAAAGGGACGGTCACTTTTCGTCCCGCCAAAAACCTCCGCCGGGCCGCGATGGCAACTGGCGCAGGAATGAATCCAAAGCTCCCGGCCCTGACGAACGACCTCCCCCGCCCTAGCCCACGGGCCGCCAAACAAGGCGCCGAAACGACTCTCGAGTCGGGCGATTTCCAAGGTCGTCACGCCCCACGGACGCTTGTGCCCCGCGTCGATCAACTCCGCCACCGAGGGGACCACGGAGGCGGCCACACTGAGCACGTAAGGTCCGGGGTTGAACCGCAGTCCAGCCGGAGGCCACTTTTCCGGACCTTGCCCGTTGATTTCAAGGACCAGAAACGGGCGGTAGTCGCGAATGAACGTGGTCAGGTAAACGGCGGCGTAGCCATCGGAGCACGTCGCCAGCAGCGTGTCTGCGCCCCCCTGCACGGGTAGCGCCGCCCATAGGTCGGACAGAAAGACGACCGTGACCTCCTGCTCCCCGGGGCCGAATTCCCCTGCCAGACGGAGCTTAGTCTTCGGCAGACGCGCCAAGTCCGACCAGCGGGCGTAGCGCCTAGCCCCCGGATCGGCTCCCGCGAGCAGGCCCGTGACGGCGAGATCCAGATCCGAGGCGCGATCGGCGTAAAGGGGTAGCTCCGGAGCGTTGGCTCCCAGACCGAGGGAAGGCAGCAGCAAGACCAGCGAAAGCACCCCCACGCGCCGATTCGCGGAATATCTGACCGGAGCGACCCGCGAGTCCGAGCAACGCCGGCGCTGGGACCAGCGCGAGGCGAACCGACGCGCGAGTGCGCCAAACCGGGAAAGCATTTGGACGGGGAACATCGATTGGTCCGGTCGCCCGGCTGCACCCGCTTCGCCGAACCAAGCGGTCATGGTTTCAAGGTTGGGGGACAATCTCGATGGCGCTGATGGTGGGATTTCCGAGCTGACCTGTGAACTTGATGTCGAGATCGCCATCGTTGATCTCGACCGGAATTGACTCAGCATAGGCTTTGCGGGCCCCGCCGGCCCGCACGAAGAGGTCGAAGTCATTGAAGGCGCGCCCCTCGACATCAAAACTGAATACACATTGGCGAGGTCCGTCGATCGCTTCGTAGGTGACCGCAAAGTGCAACTTCACCAAGTAGTTCCCGTTCGGAATCCTACGCACAAAACGGGTCATGCCATACCGCTCCGAGCGGTAAACGGATGGGGTTTCGGTGTTCGCGATCGAGAGCTCGGGACGATCCATCGTGTCCCCATCGAGGAAATCGTGGGAGGGGAGCCATTTTTTTCCCGTCTCGTCAGTCAACGGCGCCGACAGGCCGGCGATGATGCGAATCGTGCTACCGGCGACGACCGGCGCAGTCCCCGCTGCGGGCGCTGCCCCGCTGGACTCGGGGATCGCAGGCGAAACGGATAGGAGGAGAAGGGCGATGAGGCCGGTAGGCAGGAAGGGCGGCAGGCGAGGAAATAGGGTCTTCATGGGGAATCGTGCAACGATTGGTGCTAAGACGAAAGCGATCACGCCGAACGAGCGGCCAACCCGTAGAGCGCGGCGGCGTTATCGTGGAATATGCGTTGTTTCCACTCCTTCGGGAGAAACTGCAGGGTCATCCGGGGATTATCGAAGTCCCAATGCGGGTAATCGCTCGAGTACATGACGTTGCCCGGCGCGTTGATCATCTCAAGGATCTGCAAGAAGTGGGGGGACTTCTCGGGCTCCTCGACGGGCTGCGTCGTCACAAAGACATGATCGCGAATGTACTGGCTCGGGAGCTTGCGTAGCCAGGGAACCTCTGAACGCAGCGCCTTGTAGTTCTTGTCCATTCGCCACATCAGCTGGGGCAGCCAAGCAAGGCCGCCCTCTATGGCGACGAACCTTAGTTGGGGAAACTTTTCGAAAGCGCCCTCGCACACAAGGGAGTTGATGTGCCCCATGAAATTCAGGGGGACGATGTTGTGCCACTCGAAGTACCGGGTGGGGCGACCCGCGGGCGTGGGCGCCCCGGCGGTGCCGGCGCCCTCAGTCCCGGGATGTACGGCCACCGGCAGGTTGTACTCGGACGCGGCCTCGAAGATGGGATGGAAGAAGCGCTGTCCGAACAGCCGGGACGAACCGCTCGCCATCAGCACCTGGACGAAACGCTTGTCGGGTGCGCAGCGACGGATCTCGCGCGCGGCGGCCTCGGGATCCGAGTGGTTCACGACGATGGAGCCGCGGAACCTCGGCGATCGCCCGAGCCAGCGTTCGGCGAGGTTCCGATTGTAGGCAGTAGCAATCGCGTTCCCCCAGTCGGGATCCGTGTGCACGGAAATCCCCAGCACGTGCGACCCCGTCAGGATCGCGAAGTCGATGCCGAAACGATCGAGGTGATCCGTGATCATGAAATCGGGATCGCTGCCGGCCATCGCACCCGACGGGGTGCGGGCATCCTCGCGCTGCACCCCGACCGAGGAGTTGTAGCCGGTCCCGGGCATCAGGATGCCGTGGTAATCCGCGTAGGCTTGCCAAGCGCGTGACAAGTAGGGCCTGAGTTCCTCGCGCACGTTCGCGAACGCGTTGTGCACGTCGGTGTCGATGAGGCCGGGTCGGGCAGTGATCGCAGGGGTGTTTTCCAGCATAAAGGGTAAGCCTCAGGATGGCCCGCCAGCCTTGCCGCCGGGCAGCACGACGCAGAGCAACCCGCCCTCTGACTCGACCGGGAAACGCTCCAGATTTTCCAGGCTGGCCGCCGCGTCTCCGCCGGATTCGACGGGAATTTTTTTCAGCCTCGTGGCGGGATCCACGAGGTGCTCGCCCGTGCGGAGATCAAACTCCCAGCCGTGCCAAGGGCAGCGCAGGATGCAACCGTCGAGTCCGTAATCGTACTCGTACACCCGCGAGGGCAAGGTCGTGCCGGTGATCTTGCCTAGGCAAACGGGCGCGCCGCCATGCGGGCAGACGTTGCGGTAGGCGTGGACCTTACCGGCCACATTGAAAAGGCCGATTTCCACCCCCGCCACCTGCACGAGTTTACGCGAGCCGGGCGGGAGATCACTCTCTTTCATTACAGGATAGCGGTGCATGCTAGGAGGGACGGCGAGGATTACCGGCGCAGGATCGCTCCCAGCGCGGTCAGGACAAGATCGACGCTCCGCACGGTCGCGCCGTGGCCCATCAGCCCGATGCGCCACGCGTGGCCGGCCATCCACTTTTCACTCACGGGGATAGTGAGCGGATTCACGGTGCGGAAAACCTCGCGCAACCGGGCGCAGCCGTGATCCATGATCTGGAGGTACTGCGGGTCCATGTGCGCGAGCGTGGGCGCGCCGAGGGCGCGCAGGACGCGCTGGGGGACGGAACTGGTACCTGGCCCGGGCAACAGACGTTTGTTAGGCTGCATCAGAAGATGGGAACGGAACCGGAGGTGGGCGGAGCGCAAGGGGAGGGAAGGCTGGCGGCGGGAGCGCGATCACTTTCGCGCAGCCGCGGCCCGCACATCCTCCGGCAAAAATGTCTCGTCCCAGACATCGGCAAGTTTGACCGGTCGGCCCAGCACGCCGATGGCGGTGAGCTCGGTGATTTCATTCGCAAGACGCACCGGATCGATCTGCCCGATCCGCTCCCCTTTCGAGGGATCACCCTCGACGAGCTTGAACTCTCGCATCACTCCCACGCTGTAGGCGATGAACTCGGGAACCATTTTCGGATTCAGCGAACCGATGAGCGCATCAGCTTCCTTCCGGTCGCCCTCAATATAGTCACGCCAACCGCGGATCGACGCGGCCGTAAACGCCCGCGCCACCGCCGGATTCTTGGTCAGAAACGAGCGACTCGTATACCATATCCGGTAGGGTCTGATGCCGGCATCCGACAACAACAGCGTGCCGGCATCGGCCCCCTGCTGCCGCACGTAGAAAGGCTCATTGGTGATAAAGCACTGCTGCACGAATTTCTTGTCCGCCAAGAATCGGCTCAGGCCGTAGTCCAGCGGCAACGTCGACATTTTCAGGCCCATCTTCTTCTCCAAAATCTTCAGCCACACCGCGCCCGGCTCCGCCATGAGTCCGCGGCCGTCGAGGTCCTTGAAATCACGGATGCCACTTTCTTTGTGGAATAAGATCGCCTGAGGATCGCGCTGCATCAGCGCGCCGAGCGCCACCAGTGGAACCCCCTGCCCGGCCGCCACCAGAAGTTCATCGGTCCGCCCGACGCCGAATTCCACCGCACCGGTCGCGACTTTCTGGCGCGGGATCGCATTCGGCCCGCCTTGGTTGATCGTCACGTCGAGGCCGACCTCGCGATAGTAGCCCTTGACTAGCGCCTGATAAAATCCGCCGTGCTCCGGTTGCGCATACCAATCCGTCTGCACCGTTATCTTCGTCAGGGGCGGCGCGGCGCCCGCGGAAGGGGCCGACGCCTTTTCGCCGCACCCGGTCAGGCCGATCAGGACAAACGCGAAGGATAAGCCGATGGAGAATCGTTTCATAGTGAGAGTGTTTATTCCTTCTTGACCATCGAATCGTGCCAAGAGTGAAGCAGGCGCCAGTGGAGCCAATTGACTCCGCCGACAAACAGGAAACCCATCACGCAGGCGACCAGACCGGTCGCGAAGAGGGCGGGCGTCTTGAGCTGAGAGAAATACGAGATCGTCATGTAGCCGATGCCCCCCACCCCGCCCTGCGCGCTGCCCGCAAGAAAGTCCCCGACAATCGCCCCGATGGGCGCAAGCGTGCCGGCGATCTTCATCCCCGTGAGAAAATAGGGCATCGCCCCAGGGATCCTCAGGTAGCGCACCTCCTGCGCCCGGGTGGCACTGCACATTACAAAAAGCTCCCGGAGATTACGGTCGACCGAAATGAAGCCCATCGTGGTGTTCGCCACGACGGGGAAAAAGCCGATCACGAAGGTTATGGCCACGATGCTGGGCAACCCCTGCCCAAGCCACAGCACGAAGATGGGCGCGAGGATCGTCACCGGCATCATCTGCAGCACCAGGATCAGCGGGTAGAAAGACGCCTTGATGCGCGGCGAGAATCCTAGCGCCATCGCCATCAGGAATCCGACCGTCACCGCGGACGTGAACCCCAGGAGCGCGCCGCGGACCGTCACCAGCGCGGCGGACCAAAGGACCGCCCGCTCATCCCAGGCGGCCGCCAAGATCTCGTGAGGAGCCGGGAAGACGAAACTCGGCACCCTGAAAACGGCCTTGAACGCATACCAGAGGACGATCAGGGCCACCGCGGTGAGGGCGGGCAGCAGGCAGGCCGCCAGACGGGATTGAGATGTCGTGCTCATGCTATGCAGGACGCACGGCGCGAAGCGCCTGCGCGGTCGTGGCCAGCAAACGTAGGAACGCCGGGGACTCCCGCAACTCCGCCTGCCTCGGATAAGCAAACGGGACGTCAATCACCGCCGTGACGCGGCCAGGATTCGCGCCCAGCACGACAATGCGGGAGGACAGGAACACGGCTTCCGCGACCGAGTGCGTGACGAAGAAGCCCGTGAAAGGGTCGCGACTGCGGATCGCGAGCAGGTCTTCGTTGAGCCGGTCACGCGTCATCTCGTCCAGCGCCCCGAAGGGCTCGTCGAGCAGCAGAATGTCTGGTGCCACGCTGAGCGCCCGCGCGATCGAGACCCGCATCTTCATCCCGCCGGAGAGCTGCCAGGGATATTTTTCCGCCGCCCCGGCAAGGCCGACGACCTCCAGCATCCGGGCGACGCACTCTCGGCGGTGCACCGGGTCGTCCCCGCGCAGCAGCAACGGTAGCTCCACATTTTCCGCCACCCGCCGCCACGGTATGAGATTGGCATCCTGGAAGACGAAGAACATCCGCTTGCGCGCCTTTTCCGGCGCCACCTCCTCGACCGTGATCGACCCCTCGCTGGCGGAGGTGAGCCCCGCGATCAGGCGCAGGAGGGTCGATTTTCCGCAGCCGCTGGGTCCGATGAAGCTGACGAACTCGCCCCGGTTCACCTCCAGATCGATGCCATCCAGCACGAGCGGTCCGGAGCCGAATCGCTTTTTCAGCGCACTGACCTTGACGATAGGGCCCGCATTCATCCGTCGATCACCCCTGCGCCCCGGCACTCGGCGGGGCAAGTTCGAACCGGTTGTGTGGGTAAGACTTCATCTTGCCCGGGTTCAGCAGGCCGGCCGGGTCGACTTCCGCCTTTAGCGCGCGCTTGTCCGCGATATTGGGATGCCTGCCCCCCTCCTCCAAGCGGTAGGTGTGGGGATTGGCGATCCCGACGCCGATTTCCCCACAAACCCGGATGATCTCCTGCAGGCGCTCCTCGGACCGGAAGAAAACCAACGGGATGCCGATAACCACGATATGGCCGCCGGTGCCGTCCATCCCGCCGGGCGTGAACTTGATTCCCCCGGCCATCCATTCCAAGTGGAACATGATCTCGCCGGGAAACCGGCGATGCAACTCGGCGAACTGCTCGCGGAAATTGGGGGCGAAGCCGGACTGCAGGTAGGTGACGGTTGGATCGGACTTCAGCGCCCACAGCGTGGTGTGGTTCCAGGTGTAATCCGTGATGAAGGGCGGCCGCGGCGGATCCGGGAGCGGTTGGCGGTAGACGCACGCCAAGCCCGCCGCTGCGGACGAAGCGATCACCTCGTCCGCCTGGGAGCGAGCCACGAGCAGAAAGGACGCGTGCTCCCCGGATCTGAGATGCTTCGCCAGCGGTTTGAAATACGAGGGGATGGGCCACTCGAACTGGGTGACGAGCCGCTTATGCCACGCGTCATTTCGCGCCGCGCGGTCGGACCAATCCAGCAGCCGGTCCCAGTCCGGCGAACTGAGTATGAGCTGCTCGTAGTCGGCCTTGGGCGCGAGCCGCATCTCGACCTCGACCATGAAACCCGTGGTCCCGTAGGTGTGGAGCGCCCGCAGCGAGTCGCGCTCCTCCATGCGCAGCAGCCGAGGCTCTTCCTCGCAGGTCATCACAGTCACCGACTTGACGTTGTCACCGGCGTTGATGCCGCCCCACGTGATGGAGCCGATCCCGCCGGACCCGCCGCAGAGAAACCCGCCGATCGTGCTCTTGACCCAGGTCGACGGGAGGCACCTCAGCTCCCAGCCCGCCGCCCGCGCCACTCCCTCGATGGTGCCGAGCCGCGCTCCGGCCTCGGCCCGCACTACTCCTCCGGCCACCGAGTGGATGCGATCGAGGCGCGCCATATCGACCACCACACCGCCGTAGAGCGGAACGCATTGACCGTAGTTCCCGGTGCCCGCACCCCGCGAAACAATCGGCACCCCGGCACGGAAACAGAACCGTACCACCGCGCGCAACTCATCGATCGAGCCGGGACGCACCGCCAGGTCAGCCCGCTTGCCGTCCAGTTGGCGGCTCAGGACCGGGGAATACCAAAAGAAGTCCTTCGAAAGCCCGGCCAAGGCCTCGTCGCTGTCGATCACATGCTCGGCGCCGAGCAGGGCACGTAACTCGTCGCGCAAGCACTCGAGGCGATCATTCATGGGTAAGGTATAGCTAGATGCGGTAGAGAAAACAAAGGGCGGCGGGAAAAATCCCGCCGCCTTGAGCTGTTGATCAGCCGGGAGGCTGCTCAGAACTTGTAGGTGAAGTTCAGCTTGGCCTCGATCGGCGGGGCCTTGGTAATGATCGTGTTCGAGGCGAAGATCGGGTCCGAGCCGATGAAGTAATCCTCGCTCGTGATGTTGGAGAGCTCGAGCATTACTTGGCTAGGGCCGCGGCGATAGGTAGCGCTGCCGCTCCAGATGACCGTCGAGGGCAGGCTGAGCGTGCGCTCATGATTGAGGTAGTAGCCGGAGCGGATGCGGGGACCGCCGCTGATGGCGAACCCGTTGCCGAGGTCGTAGCTGGCGATGAGGTTGGCGGAGCCTTGGGGCGCGCCCTCAAAGCGGCCTTCCGGGTTTTTCTTCGCGATCAGACCGGTGGCGTCACCCCCGTCAGTGAAAAGAGCGCCCGCGACCAAGGGCATGTAGTACTCTTGGGTTGCGCCGAAGCGGTAACCCGGGCGCCTGATTAGGTGGGCCTCCCGCACGCCGAAGTTGGCAATAAACGAGAGCTGCTTGGTAGCCATCCAAGTGGACTCAAGCTCCACGCCCTGGGACCGCACGCCATCCTGATTGTTGGTGAAGTTGTTGAACCGCTCGCGTTTGGACTCGTAGACGGAGAGCGCCGCGAACAGCGTGTTGTCGAGCAACGACACCTTCATGCCGCCTTCGATCAGACCGGTTTCGCCGAAGTTGGCCTCCGAGCCGACGTTGCCGCCTTGCGACGGCGTCAGAGCCGTGCCGTAAAGAGCGGAGGCGTAGAGTGAAACGTTGGCCGAGATCTTGTAGACCGGGTTCACGCTGGCCATGTAGAAGTTCTTGCCGCCCTTGGCGACCTGCTGACCGCGGCGGGCGTTGCGCTCGTGCTCGCCGGGGATGGTGTTCTTGAAGCTGGCCCCTTCGACGCGGGCCGAGAAGTAGGTGCTGAACGCATC
>JBIKWB010000048.1:0-25132 GCA_044356555.1 Opitutaceae bacterium
GCATCGGCGTCGGCGACGAGGGCGGAGAGTTTCTCGACGAGGGCGGGCGAAGGCGCGGCGCGGGTGAGGAGTTTCTCCGAGTAGAGGACGCCGTGTTCGCGCAGGCGGGCGTCGGGGCTGGTGAGGGCGGCGAGGACGGGTGCCTCGGTGAGTGCGCCGAGGCCGTCGAGCACGCCGAGGGCGTGATGTTGGGCGAGCGGATCGGTGAGGGCGCGGAGCAGCGGGACGGCGGTGGCGTCCTGACGTTCGTAGAGCAGGCGGGCGGCGGTGTCGCGGTGCCAGCCGTTGGGGTGGGCGAGGGTGGCGACAAGTTCGGCGGTGGAGGCGGAGCCGAGCGCGACGCGGGGGCGGCGTTGCCACGAGGCGTTGTCCGGCACGAGGCGGTAGAGGCGGCCGCGGGTGTGGCCGCTGTTGAGATCGAGGTGTTGCTTGATTTCTTCGGGGATGCTCCACGGGTGCTCGATCACTTCGCGATACATGTCGCAGATGTGGAGCGTGCCGTCGGGGGCGTTGGCGAAATTCACGACGCGCACCCACGTATCGGTGCTGGCGGCGAATTCGTAGCCTTGCTCGTCGGCGGGGCGGCGGCCGATGAGACTGGCGCCGTCGGGGGAGATTTTTTTGCGGTGCACGAGCTGGCCGCCGGCGTCGCCCGTGAAGGTGTTGTTCACGAAATCGTCGCCGTAGGCATCGCCGCGAAAGACGGTAGTGCCGGTGGCGCCGGTGAAATAACCGCTCACGCGGCCGCCGCCCTCGACCATGCCTTTGACGACGCCGCCGATGCGCCAGCGCGTGCGGACGATGCGCCACGGCTCATCGGGACTGAGACGGAAGACCTCGGCAGCGCCCCCGTCGGCGGCGATGCTTTGGCGCGCGGGCGGCGGCGTGAAGAACGGATTCCGCGCGGTGTAGCGTTCGTCGTAGACCCAGAACTGGAGGTGGTCGGAGTTGGAGCAGGCGAATTTGCGGCCGTAGTTGTCGAAGCTCATGCCGTATTGGGCGCCGCCGGTTTCGAAACCGAAAGCGTAGGTGCGCGGATCAAACCAGAAGTCGCGGGCGCCGAGTTCTTCGGCCGGCAGATCGGGGCGCTTTGGGCTGCTGATCATGCCGCGATTGCCGAGGCCGCCCATGAGGTGGATGCGGTTGTCTTGGCCCCAGGCAAAACTGCTGAGCATGGCTTGGACGTTGAGGGCTTTTAGGCCCGTGCCGAAACCGGTGAACGCGATCTCGCGAACCTCGGCGCGGCCGTCGCCGTCGCGGTCCTCGAAGCGCCAGATGTTGGGCGAGGCGGCGACGAAGAGCCCGCCATTGGCCCAGATGAGACCGGTGGGGAGCGGAAGATTGTCGGCGAAAACGGTGCTGGTTTCGTAGACGCCGTCGCCGTCCTTGTCCTCGAGCATCGAGATGCGGCCGAGGTGCGGCGTGGCGTCGCGGCGCTCGGAGTAGTCGATCATTTCGCAGGCGAACATGCGGCCGTTCTCGTCAAACGAGATCGCGATGGGATCGCGGACCTGTGGCTCGTGGGCGGCGAGCTGGAGCTTGAAGCCGGGTTTAACTTTCCACGTCGCGAGAGCGGCGGCGGGCTCGACCGGGAGAAAGCGTGGGAGCTCTTTGGCGGCGTCAAACGCGGTGCCGACGGTGGCGGCGGGCGCGGAAGGATTGGGGTTGCGCGTGGTGAGCGTGTCGGCGGCGAAGGCGGCGCTGACGAGGGAGGAGAGCGCGGCAGAGAGAATAAATTTCATCGAAGTAAGCGGGCGCGAAGAGCCCGACGGAGGCATTTCGGTCACCATCGGGAACGAGGGGCCGGGCGACAATCCCTTATCGGCGCGCGGCAAAAAAACCGCGCGAGGCGGCGTGAAAAATCACACCGCCCAGCCGGCGCGGTATTTGTCGCGGGTGAGCCAGCGGTTGTTGCCGCCGCTCGCGAAGCGGTTGCGCTCGGGGTTCCATTTGGCGTTCGCGCCGTAGTAGTAGGCGAAGTTCATCACGTGACATGCGATCACGCTGCGCGCGCCGATCTCCACGTCGCAGATCGGACGTTGGCGGGATTTCACGCAGTCGAGGAAATCCTGAAAGTGGCTCTTGCTGTTGTAGAGTTTCACTTTCGCGCCGGCCAAAAACTCACGCTCGGTGAGCGTCACCTCGCGCTCCATCGAGGTGCCCTTGTCCATGTCTTTGTCCCAGAATTTGTGGACCGTCTTGCCGTTCATGATGAGCTCAAACTTGCCGCGGTTGACGTGGCATTCGCCCTCGGTGCCGTAGAACGAGACGCCCTTGCCCTTCACGTGGGTGAGGATGGTGCCGTCGGCGTAGACGAGTTGGGCGCCGCGTTTGGCGGTCTCCCAGTTCTGCGGGGCGCGCACCTCGACGGGGCCGCTCGCATCGGCGTTGAGCGCCCATTGGGAAATGTCGATGTGGTGGGCGCCCCAGTCGGTGATCATGCCGCCGCCAAATTCCCGCGTGAGGCGCCAATCGGGAAAGTTGTTGTGGATGCCGCGCGGACTGAGCGACGGGTTGTAGGCGACGAGCGGGCCGGGGCCGCACCAACCTTCCCAATCGAGGCCGGGCTCCATCGTTTCGGCGGGGAGCGTGTAAGGTTTGGCGGGGTCGCCGAAGGAGACGTGGACGGAGTTGACGCGGCCGAGGACGCCGTTGCGCACGAGCTCGGCGGCGATGCGGAATTCTTTGGAGGAGCGCTGTTGCGAACCGGTTTGGAAAACGCGGTTGGCCTTGCGCACTTCTTTCACGAGCTCGACGGCCTCGCGGACATTGTAGGTGAGGGGCTTTTCGCAGTAGACATCTTTGCCGGCGCGGACGGCGGCGATGGCGATGTAGGCGTGCCAATGGTCGGGCGTGGCGATGACGACGATGTCGATGTCTTTGCGGGCGATGACCTCGCGGAAATCGTTATACGCGGCGCAGCCCACGTAGGTGCCACCGGTCTTGGCGGTGTAGGCGGTGTCCACGGTTTTCTTGGCGTGCTCGCGGCGGGTGGTGTCGACGTCGCAGACGGCGAGTACTTCGACATCGTCGCGGTTGAGGTAGCCGCGGAGATGGCCGCCCATCATTTTGCCCATGCCGATGCAGCCGATGGTGAGGCGCTTGCTCGGGGCCGTCTCGGCTGACCAGACGCGGCTCGGGAGAATGAGCGGCGCGGAGAGCAGGAGCGCGGAAGTTTTGAGAAAGGAGCGGCGGGTGGAGGGGAGGGGAATCATGGATGAAAAAAGAGGATAGGCGGCGGTCAGTATTCGCGGTCGCGTTTGATGCCTGGTTCAGGGATCGGGTAGCGGCCGTCGGCGTCGGGCAGGAGAGGAGACGGACCGTCGAGGGTGAGTTGGTCAACGCCGGGCGCGAGCTCGGTCGGGTTGTTGTAGAACTGATCCCAGGTGATTTCTTGGCCGGTGTGGGCGGCGAAGCGGCCCATGGAGGTGGCGACGCTGGCCTCGACGCCGCGTTTCACCTCGTTGAAGGGAGTGTCGTGGCGGATGGCGCGGGTGAGGGCGTTCCACTCGTTTTGGTAGGGATTTTGTTGGTCGGTCGGGACGACCGATTCCCAGAGGCGGCGTTCGGCGGTGGGGAGCTGGCCGGAGTAGATCGACGAAGGCAGGCCGCAGTCGCCTTGTTTTGAGACGACGGCCATGCCCTTGGTGCCTTGGGCATGGCTGTAATACATGTTGGCGCTGCCGGTGACACAGCGGCCGTTCATCATGAGTTTCGCGCCGTCGGCGAAGGTGTATTCGACGGCGTAGGAGTCGAAATTTTGGTCGATGTAGGGCTTGCCGGCGGGGCTCTGGCGGTAGTGCCGGCCGCCGATGCCCTGGGCCTTTACCGGCCAGGCGTTTTTCATCCAGCACAGGTGATCGATGTGGTGGATGTAGAAATCGCTGTAGCAGCCGCCGCTGAGCCAAATGAAACTGTGAAAGCGCCGGACCTGATACATGAGATCGGTGAGCGGGCCGGGATTGGGTTCCGAGAAGGCCGAAGCGAGCGGACCGGCCATGCGGTAGCCGCGCATGAGCGTGATGTCGCCGATCTCGCCCTCGCCGATGCGCTGGTGGAGTTCTTGGAGCGCGCGGCTGTGGCGGGACATGAGGCCGACGCCGACCTTGAGGTTCTGCGCCGTGGCTTCCTCGGCCAGTTGGATCATGCGGCGCGAGGTGGGGCCGTCCGCGGTGAGCGGTTTCTCCATGAAGACGTTGAGCTTTTTCGCGATGGCGTAGGCGAAGTGGACCCAGCGAAACGCGAGCGGCGTGGTGAAAATCGCGATGTCGCCGGGGCGGAGGCAGTCCATGGCGCCCTTGTAGGCGTCGAAGCCGACGAACTTGCGGTCCTCGGGCACGTCGACGCTGGCGGCGTGTTTGCGTTTGAGGGCGTCGTAGGCGGCGGTGAGGCGGGGCGCGAAAACATCGGCCATGGCGACGAGTTTAACGGGACCGGTATTGACCGAGAGGGCGTTGGAGGCGGCTCCGGCGCCGCGGCCGCCGCAGCCGATGAGGGCGACTTGGAGGACATCGGTGCCTTGGGCGTGGACGTGGGGCAGGGCGATGCCGGCGAGCGCGGAGACCGCGGCGAAGCGCGTAGAGGTGCGGAGAAATTCGCGACGCGTGGGGCGGACTGGGTTCATGGCGGGGTGGAAGTAAGACGTAGCACCGGGGTGAGAGGAGCGATGTTTTTTCCGCGGGGGCGCCGATGGCGCCGGGGGCGAAGCCGGGTAGGGCGAAGATGAGGGGGAAGCGGGATTTCCTGATCGGGGGGTGGGGCGACGAGCCGGGCGGTGAGATTGCCTGCGCCCCGAACAAGGAAGATCTTCTTGGAAAGCTCAAGACAGGGAGCGGCGGCGAGTTCCGTTTTTGGTGTAGGAATGCCAGTCGGCTGATTCCGGATGGGATTTGGCAGGGGCCGGGCCAGCAGCGGGCGCGGCGTGGCGCCCCAGCCAAGGATGCGGACGGTGACACTGCGGCCCGCGGGGTGGAGATTGGGTGGAGCGGGCAAAAAGAGCGACCGGGCTCCGGGGTTTCGCTAAGGTTGCGCGCTGCGGGGTGTCTGCGGGCCAGATGCGGCTTGGGAGAATGAGCTGCGCGGCGGCGAGCTGGGTCGAGGTTTTGGGGAAGGACCGCGAGTGGGGTGGGCGGCGGTTGAGGGTAGGCAATGTGGGTCGTAACCGGGGGAAATCACGAGCGGGGAACCGTCCGGGGTCCTTCGCGGAGAGAATCAATCACGGCAAAGGATTATCGCCGCCGGTGAATGACTGTGACGGCCAAGGCGTGGTATCACATGGCATCCCGCCTCGACCCAAAGGCGTATCCCTTCACCCCAAACTCTCTCTTATGAAACTTAAACCCAATCTAAGTGCGCTCGTAGTTTTGGCCCTCTTTTCTCTCGGAGTTGGAAAGCTTCGATCCCAGGAAGCTTCCCGGGAATCCGTGTCCGGCGACAAAAGCGGCAGCAAGCCGCCGGTATCGCTCCCGACCGCGAAAGTTGACGCGCCCGGATCCGATACGGTGATCGAGTTGTCTCCGTTCGTGGTTTCGTCGGATCAAAATCTGGGATACTCCGCCACCACCACGCTGGCGGGCACGCGCATCCGCACCGAACTGAAAGATGTGGGCGCTTCCATCTCGGTTGTAACCGAGCAATTCCTGCGGGACACGGGTGCTACCGATTCCAAGCGCCTGTTGACCTATACCACAGGAACCGAGGTCGTGGGGCCCGGCGGAAACTTCTCCGGAGCTTCCTTCAACTCCGGCGGTTTTGGCGCCGGGAGCCCGACGGAAAATCTGAGCGGCACCTTGGCCCAAACCCGTTTGCGCGGGTTGGCGGCCGCCTCCGAGGCGCGAAATTTCTTCGGCACCTCGCTCCCGTTCGACAGCTACAACATTGAACGTGTCGAAATCAACCGCGGGGCAAATTCCATCCTTTTTGGCACCGGCAGTCCGGCGGGCATCATCAACACATCGACCCGGAAAGCGGAGATGAACGACAAATTTGAAATCGAGGGCCGATACGGGAGCTATGGCTCTTCCCGTCTGAGCTTCGATCTCAACCAGCAACTTCTCCGCGGGGAACTGGCGGTGCGGTTGGCCGCGGTCGACAAGCGCGAAAACTCACAGCAGGACTACGCATTCGAAGATGATCGGCGGATTTATGGCGCGCTCACCTATTCTCCCCGTTGGGCGTTGACGGCCAATCGCGCGCTCTCGGGCACGGTCCTGCGGGCCAATTACGAGAATGCGGATCTGGATTCCCGGCGCCCCCGGACTTTGCCACCGCAGAACCAGCTCACCGGTTACTTCAAGCCGTATTTCCCGGGGGTATATCCGGCGAAATTTCCAGTTTTCGACTCGGCGAACTTCCGCACCAACACGGTGCTCCCCGGCGGTGTTTATGGCGTCAACCCGGCGTTCATGGTTCTCGCGCAGCGCGGAACGGGACGCAGCCCGACCGTGTGGTTTAGCGATCCGGCCTCCGGCACCCCGGGCATCGGGGTATCGGCCAATGGCGTCCCCCTCGTCGGCGCCCAAACGGTGATCTCAAACATGACGAACCCGGCCGGCACCGGCGTGATGGTGATGCCGACCAGCATTCCGCAGGCGGCGATCTTCGCCAACGTAAAGGACAACACTTTCTACCGGCAGGACACGCTGAACGACACGAGCATTTTCGACTATCGCAACCAACTGCTCGAAGGACCCAACGGCGGCGAATACGCGAATTTCAACGCCTACAACGCATCGCTCGAGCAGCGGTTTTTCGCCGACCGGCTCGGTTTCGAACTGGGTCTCGACAAACAAAAATCCGTCAACGGCGATTCTCGCCTGTCGCCGGCGGTGGTCGGGATGGACCTCAACACCTCGCTGATCAGCGGCGAGATCAATCCCAACTACGGGCGTCCCTTCTTCCTCGGCAACTGGACCTCAAATCGCTCCAGCGTCGACCGCGAGACGCAGCGCGTCACCGGCTACTACCGCCTCGACAGCCGTGATTTGGTCAACCCGAACCTGGCCAAGTGGCTCGGCGTTTTGAACCTCACGGGACTTGGTGAAACCGGTAAATTTCGGCAGACCTCGCTCAGCGGCCCGCGCTTCTATGCTCCGGGCTGGACCTTCGGAAACTCCAATCAGGTCACGGACCAGCATGGCATCCCGGTCTTTCAGATTTCCTATCTCGGGCCGAGCCTCGCCAATGCCTCCACAGCGTCGGGCGCCAACCTGAAGGGCCTGAAAGCTCAGCAGATTCCCACGGCGGCATCGGGAGGAAGCTTCAGGGCCCGCGGACAAACGAGCACCTCGCAGTTCGTGGTGGCCCCGGTGAACATTGTGGACAGCGGGCTGGTTCCGGAAGGATCGGCCACCGGCGCCAGCGATCGCGGCAGCGAGACCAAAGTGAGCGCTTTCGTGGCTCAGTATAAGTTTCTGCAGGACACCTTGGTCGGCACCTACGGGTGGCGGCGTGACAAGATCGATTCCTTCGACGCGGGCACGCCGTCGCGCCGAGGTCCGATCAACAACTTATTGGTCGATCCGGTGAACTGGCCCTATCCGGCGGCTCCGACCAGTTCCGTCTCCGCGGTCACGCACACCAAGAGTCTCGTGGCTCATATGCCCTCCAGTTGGGTTCAACGGATTCCTTTCGTCAGTCAGATCTCGGCGCGCTACAATACTTCGGAAAATTTTTCGCCGAGCGGCGCGCGTTTCGATACCTACCTGAGTCCCCTCGCTTCACCGGCTGGAAAATCCAAAGATTACGGATTCATCCTCGGACTGGCCGGAGACCGGATCACTTTGGGCGCGACCTGGTATGAAACCTCGCAAATCGGGGCCGCCGCAAATTCGATTTCCGGTTTGGCGGTGAACATGATGAACCTGTGGGGTGCGATCAACACGCAGAGGGCCCAGGGGATCAATCCCGACATCTCGAGAGTCCTGCCTCCGCCCGATTACCTGTTGAACGCCTATTCCTACCGGTTCGTAAACGGCGCCGCCAGTTTCGTTAACCGCTCCGATGTGCTCCTGACCCAGGACTACGTTTCGAAGGGCGTGGAATTTGAAGCCCAGGTAAATCTAACCAAGCAATGGCGTTTGCTCTTCAATGCCGCCCGCCAAGAGGCGGTCACGAGCAATACCGGCGCCGCTTTCCGCAAGCTCTTCTTCGAGGACAAATTCAACGGCCAAACTTACTTTGAGAATTGGACCGGAGCCGCCGGTCAGGCGGCGTTCACCGACCAAGGCGGCTTCACGTTGGCCCGGCAAACTTTCAACACGATCGTGAATCCGTTCTATACCCAGGCGTTGCAGGACGGAGGCGCCGTGCAGGAAATGCGCAAGTGGCGCTCGAATGTGGTGACGAGCTACGATTTCAGCAACCAGAGCGCGCTGAAAGGTTTCGGCGTGGGCGCAGGCGCGCGGTGGCAGGACAAAGTCGCGATCGGGTTTCCGGTGATCGACGGCCCCGGCGGGCTGCGGGTCTCCGACGTGCAACGCCCTTTCTATGGCCCGACGGAGCTGAATTTGGACGGTTGGGTGAGCTACCGTCGGCAAATTTTCAAACGGAAGATCGGGCTTACCCTGCAGCTCAATGTCTACAATGCGCTTGATGACGACAAGTTGATCCCGGTCGCCACGCAGCCGGACGGCTCGATCGCTGCGTATCGCTTCCCATCCGCCCGCCGCTTCGAACTCACCACGCGGTTCAGCTACTGAGCACGGGTCGAACTTCCCTTGCGCCCGTTTCCGGCGGAACCGGGCGCAAGGTATGGAGCCTCCGTGTGATGATGGGATCGCGGGAGGAACGAAGAGAATCAATCACGGCAAAGGATTATCGCGCCACGCGAATGACGCCGGGGGGCATTGTTGCTACAACTACGTCCCTGGCTGCCGCCCAGATTGCTTAAGGCAAAACGGCCGGCTCCCTCGGACCCTTGGCGATGACCCCTCTACCCTCCGCTGCTGCTCTCCAATCTTCACCCCCGGGTGAGGTGTAACCCGGTCGCGTCGGCGCCGCGGCGCCGGACCGGAAAATTTCCTTCGATGACAATCACTTCTCTCCAGCCCCTGATCTGCCACGCTTACCGCACCAATTGGGTTTTCGTGAAGGTCTCGACTTCCGACGGTCTCGTCGGCTGGGGCGAGGCGACGCTGGAGTATCGGGAAAAGACGGTCGCCGAGGCGATTCGCGAGCTCGAACGCACATTCGTCGGTCGCGATCCGCACCAGATCGAGGCGCTTTGGCACGAGGCGTATCGCAGCACGTATTTCCGCGGCGGCCCGGTTTATCAGAGTGCGCTTTCCGCCGTAGAAATGGCGCTCTGGGACATAAAGGGAAAAGCGCTCGGCGTGCCCGTCTACCAGCTGCTGGGCGGCAAGGTTCGCGAATCGGTGCCGTGCTATGCCAACGGTTGGTTCGCTCCGGCCAAGACCCCGGCGGAGTTTGCGACCAAGGCGAAAGAGGCGGTCGCGGCGGGTTTCGCCGGTTTGAAATGGGATCCGTTTGGCTCCGCCTATCTTGATCTCTCCAAGGCGGACCTGCGTGCCGCTCTCGACAACATCGCTGCGGTCAAAGCCGCCGTGGGCGACCAGACCGAGTTGCTGATCGAGGGTCATGGACGCTTCAATGTCGCCACCGCCGTGCGGATCGCGCGCGAGTTGGAGCGCTTCGAAATTCTCTGGTTCGAGGAACCGGTGCCGCCCGACAACCTGGACGCGCTCCTCGAGGTGAAGCAGCGCAGCCGCGTGCCCATCGCCGCAGGAGAACGGATCTACAGCCGCTGGGAGGCGTCGACGTTTCTCGAAAAAGGCTGTGCCGATTTCATCCAGCCCGACGTCAGCCACTGCGGCGGGATCGGCGAACTCAAGAAGATCGCGGCGATGGCCGAGGCCCGCCACGTCGCGGTGTGTCCGCACAATCCGAGCGGGCCGGTCGCCAATGCCGCCACGCTCCAGCTCGCGGCCTGCACGCCCAATTTCTTCATCCATGAAACCATGGCCGTCGATGTGCCGTGGCGCGCGGAGATTTGTCCCGAGCACGTGCGGTTTATCAACGGCCGCATGACCATTCCGGACGCGCCCGGCCTCGGCATCGAGCTGAACGAGGACGCGATTGCGCGCCATCCCTACGAAGCCCGCGATCTGCGACATTACGTCGGGACGCTGACCGATATCCGCCCGGCAGACGCCCGGAGCTATTTCAAAAGCTAAGCCATGGCCTCCCCCAATGTAGTCCGCAGCGTTTTGGTGACCGGTGCCGCCGGCAATATCGGCTTGGCCGCAGCCCGAATCTTTGCGGCGGGCCGAGTTCGTGTATTTGTGAACGACCTGCGCCGCACGGACGTGAATCGTGCGGTGAAGTTGTTGTCCGCCGAGTCGGAAGCGGAAATCATCGCGGTGCGTGGTGACATCGCGAACCCGGACGACGTGGCGGAGATGTTCCGCGTGGTCGAGGCGCACGGCGGGATCGATGCGCTCGTCAACTGCGCGGCGGATCTTGGGATCGGCGGGTCGGCTCTCGATCTCGCGGGCAAGCGTCTGCTCCGCACCTTGGAGGTCAACGTGGCCGGCACGTTTCTGTGCTGCCAATCCGCCGCACGGGCGTGGCGTCACGGCAAATCCGGCGGCGTGATCGTCAACGTCAGTTCCGCGGTCGCGCGGCGGGCCATCCGCGGACGGGCCGGCTATGTCGCGAGCAAAGGCGCGCTAGATGCGCTCACCCGCGCTCTCGCCGTCGAGTGGGCGCCGCTGGGAATCCGGGTGTGTGGGATTGCGCCGGCCTATGTGGCGACGGACCGGTGGGAAAAAATCACTCCGGCCGTCCGCCGCCGTCGCCGCGCAAATATTCCGGCCGGCCGGGAATCCACCACCGCCGAAGTCGCCGAGGTGATCCGGTTTCTCTGTTCACCGGGCGGAGCCGGATTCTGCGGGGAGACCCTGCTCCTTGACGGGGGAACGACCGCCCAGCTCACGCCGATGGACGCGGACCGGTGAGCAAACTCGGCCCCGGAAAAATTCAAAACTATGAACACGTCTCCCCCGCCCGACCGCTACAAATGGGAACTCCTGTTCCTGCTTTGCGGCGCATTCTTCTTCCATCAAGCAGACCGGGCCATATTCGGCGTGGTCGTCTCCCAGATCAAACGCGACCTCGCGCTGAACGACGGGCAAGTCGGCCTCATCGCCACGGCGCTGTTCCTCACGCTCGCGTTGCTGATGCCGTTCACCGGGCTCGTCGGCGACCGCTTCAACCGGAAGTGGGTGATTACCGTGGCCCTGATTTTCTGGAGTTTGGCGACGGCTCTGACCGGGGCCACGACCGGACTGATCGGCTTGATTCTCCTGCGCAGCATTGCGACGGGGGGAGGGGAGGCGTTCTACGCGCCGTCGGCCTACGCGTTGCTCGCCCAGCATCACGTGGAGACGAGGTCACGCGCGATGGGGCTGCACCAGGCCGCGCTCTACATCGGAGTGATGGCCAGCGGGCTGCTGGGCGGCTGGATCGCGGACCACTTTGGCTGGCGCGCGGCGTTCTACGTTTTTGGCGGCGGTGGCATTGTGCTCGGGATCGTATGCATCTTCCGAATGCGGAGTGCGCCGGCCCCGGTGGGCGAGGGGGCGGCCCGGGTGCCGCCTTTGGCTTCGTTGCTCTATCTTTTTCGGGTGAGGACGGCGGTCCTGTTGACGGTGGGGTTCACGGCGATCGTGACGGTGAACAACGGTTTCGTGGTGTGGGCGCCGGAGCTGTTGCGGGAAAAATTCTCGTTGAACCTGACCGAAGCGGGCGGCTACTCGCTTTTCATCCATCACCTCGCGGCACTTGGTGGGGTGATCTTCGGCGGATGGCTGACGGACCGATTGGTGCTTAATCGCGCCACTGTGCGGCTGGAGATGCAGGCCGCGGCGATGCTTTTGGGCGCGCCGGCGATCGCGCTGATGGGGCTCGCGCCCTCGCTGTGGCTGACATGCGTAGCCCTCGCGCTTTTCGGCCTGTGGCGCGGCATTTACGAGTGCAACACCCATGCCTCGCTCTTCGACGTGATCCCGCCGCAACTCCGCGGGGCGGCGACGGCGATGATGACCATGTGTGCCTTCGTCATCGGCTCCCTTTCGCCGTGGCTGCTTGGACTATTGCGCGGCGCCGTCGGCGGCGGACAGGGACTCTCCTATGGATTGGCCTCCCTTGCGCTGCTCTACGTGGTTGGCGGCCTCGCCCTGATATTGGCCCGCACCACGACCTTTGCCGCCGATCACGCCCGGCAAAAGACGGAAACAATTTCGGAGTGAACCGATGACCCATGACGACAGAAATGCCGTTGTGCGCGGACCGGTTAATTGCCCGTAACGATAGAATTTTGCCTCGTTTGATTCACTCGGACGGGGACGAGACAGTCTGTTGGCGTGAAACTTTGGGCAGCCGCGGGAACTAAACCCGCGCGGGCGGCGCGGTCCGGCGTGAAGCGGGCCGCCGCGGAAAATCCGGCTGATCAATCGCGCGACGGAGGCAGCACCAGCTTGGGATGGCGGGCACCGGGCAGTTCTTCGACTTTGCCGGGAAAGTAGTTGGCCCCGTGGTGCACGCGTTCTTCGGGGATCCAGCCCGGCCGGTGGCTGTGGCGGTAGGCTTTGGCGGTGGTGCCGATCGCCTTCTGAAACGAACGCGCGAAGACGGCGGGCGAACTGAACCCTGCGCTCCGACCGACCTCTCCGACCGGGAGGGCGGTGCTCACAAGGAGATTTTTCGCCTGATTCACGCGCACTCGGTTGAGGTATCCAAACACCGATTCTCCCGTGGCCTGGCGGAACACCCGGGCGAGATGCGCGCCGCTCCAGCCGGCCTGCCACGCGATCTCGTCCAGGGTGAGCGCGCGGCCCCCGTTGGTGATGATAAAGGATTTTACCCGTTCGATGACGAAGCGTCGGGCCTCTGCGGGCGTGGGTTCGCTCCGGTGCTCGCCGGAACGGGCGCGTGCCAGCAGGACGCAGATTTCCATGCACAGCGCGCTGATGCGAAGCCGGTAACCGAGCCGCCGTGCTTCCGCCTCCGTGCGCAGGGCGGCGATCGCCGTCTGCAAATCCGGATTCTGCGCCGCCGGGAAATGCTGCACGCCCGAAAACAGATCGCGGAGCAGCGAGTCGTCTTCCTTGGGTTTGGACCGGGACGACCGGTTTGCCGGCAGCAGCGAAGTGCGGCTCAACAGCAGCCGGAAAAGCTGGAGGCGGCAGGCGCGCCGACTGTCGTGGGAGAGGTAGTATTGGTCGCACGCATCGGCAAAAAGCATGGTGTCGCCCGGCCGCAGCGGGATCGGCGCACCGTCGTTGATCCGGATGCGACCCTCCCCGTGGGTGAAGAAAAGCACCTTCAGGTAGCGGTTTCGGACATGGAAGTGATGGCCTGCCGGCACGTCCACCAACTGCTCGTCGAGCAGCTCGAACGGCGGTTGCAGGCCGGTGACGGAGTTGAAAGTGAAGCTCATGGCCGACCTCGACGCCGACGACGCTTCGCTCGCGCGCCCGGTCCAGAGCCTGAGCAAGGAGAGTTAAGTTCGTCGGGGTTCACCAGGATCTCACCGTGGTAAATCTACGGGCACAGCTCCAACCCCTAATCAACCACGGCAAAGAATTGTCGCGCATGGGTAATGACGCCCGGGGGCCTCCATGATACCAAATAGCCCGTTCATTATGTCCTGTCGGCTTCGGTAAACTCATCGAAAGCCGAGTGCCTCCCCTTCCATTATTCGCCGCTATGAAACCCCGCTTTTGGTTCCTGGTCTGCACCGCATTTGCGCTGGCCGTTCCGGTCTTTGGCGCGGGCGGCGGTCTGTTCACCCTCGAAGACCGCGCCACCGCCGTGTCCGTTGACGCCCGTGGCAATCTCGTCGCGCTCACCCATCGCGCCACCGGTCACAACTACGCGACCGGCAAGCCGCTCTGGCGGCTCTATTACGATCGGGTCAACCGCCGGGACAACGAAGTCCTCGCCACCGCCCAAACCCCGACGGTCACCCGCCAAGGTGACGCCATTGTCATTGAATACACGGCGCTCTCCGCACCGCGGGAGACCGTCCAGATCAAGCTGCGCCTGACGATCACGCTGGTCGAAGGGCAGGCGCGTTTTGCCTCGACGATCGTAAACGCCGAGCCGCACAGCGTCGTGCGAGAGTTGCATTACCCGCTCGTCGGCGACTGCCGGCTGCCCGAGCGGACCAAGCTGCTGACTACGTGGTGGGGCGGTCAGCTCTACGACGACCCCAAAGCGCAAATCCGAGCGGCCAACGCCGGCTATCCGCCTTATTACCCGCCGTCGCAGCATTTCCTGCAGATGGACCAAAAGTATCCGCAGGGTCTGGCGTCGAACTGCTTTGCTCTCGTGAGTCCCGACCAAGGTCTCTACATCGGTTCGCACGATCCCACGTTTGAAGACACCGGCCACGGCCTGCGGCTCTATCCGGGCACCAAGTTCAACTTTGATCAGCTCGAGTGCGGTATCTACAAGTATCCAAGTTGCCTCGCGGGCGAGACGTGGACGTGCGAGGCGAACGTCCTCGAGCCCTACAGCGGCGGCTGGCACGCGACCGCCAGAATCTACCGCGCGTGGGCCGACACCTGGTGGCGTCGCCAGGAACCGCCGCAATGGGTGAAAGAGCTGAAGGGCTGGCAGCGTTTCATCGTGAAGCACCAGTATGGCGAACAGCTGTTCACCTATGGCGACATCGGCGGCCGGGTTGCGAAGATTGACCGGGAAGTCGGCATCGGCGCCGCCTTCATCTTTGGCTGGCATACGGCCGGAATGGACAACGATTACCCGAACTACTCGCCGGACCCCGAGCAGGGCGGAGCGGAAGCGCTCAAGCGGCAGATCGCCGAATTCCAGAAAGGCGGCGGTGCGGCGCTGCTCTATTTCAACGGGCGGTTGATCGACAAGGCGTCGGACTATTTCCGCAACGGCGACGGCAAGCTCGTGTGCGTGCGGGATAACAGCGGCTCGGAGGCCAACGATTCCTACCTCTTTCGCGGCCCGGGGACCTTTACGGGCAGTTACGACAGCCGCACGTTTACCGTGGCCGATGTGCGCCAGCCGAAGTGGCAGGCGGTGTTGCACAAGTTCGTGGAGCAAGCTGTCGACTACGGAGCCAAGAGCGTGTTCTTCGACCAGATGGGCTGGGGGGATAAACCGCATTGGGACCTCAGCCGGGAATTTCCCGTGCCGAATCTGCGCACGGCCGCCGACAAGGCCGTGCTGATCACCGCCCTTCGCGACCACGTGAAATCCCGGGGCAGCGACCTCGCGCTCGGCGTCGAATGTCTGGCCGACGTGATCGCCAACCGAGCCGACTACGTGCACGCCCGCTACGGCGCGACCGACGTGTTGAACCGCGACTGGGAGGCGAAGAAAGAAAAGCCGCGGACAAACAACTTCATCGACTGGTTCCGTTTTGCGTTTCCCGAGATCATTCTGTCGGACCGTGATCTTCGTGACGACACCGACGTGGAGCGGCGCGTGAATCACACGGTGCTCAAAGGGCTGCGTAACGACGTCGAGATTTACCGGTGTCGCGATTTGATCGACCAGACCCCGATTTACTACGCGCACCTGACCAAGGTGAACCGGCTCAAGGAGCGCTTCAAAGACCTGCTGCTCGTCGGACGCTACACCGACACGGTGGGCTTCACCCACTCCAACCCGGAGATCGACGCGCGGCGCTTCGAAAACGGGGACCGGGCGGCCATCGTCCTCGCGCAAAGCCACCTCGCCGCCGCGACGACGACGGTGCCGCTCCCTGCGGGCTATGCGTTCGTCGAATCTGGCGGCGTGGGCGACGTGAAGGTCGAGGCCCGGGCCGATGCAATCGAGATCGCGTTGCCAAAGCACGGGCTCGCGGTGGTCGTGCTCAAGAAAACCCCCGCCCCGCCCGCCCGATGAGCCGCCTGTTGGAAGGTCGGGTCGCGTTGATCACGGGTGCCGCCCGCGGCATCGGCAAGGGCATCGCCCTCGTATTGGCGGCGGAGGGCGCCGATATCGTGGTCAACGATCGTTTGCTCGGAGCCGACGGAGCCGAGGTTGTCGCGGCCGTGCGGGCCCTCGGGCAGCGTGCATTTCCCATCGAAGCCGACGTCGCGGAAGAAGCCGACGTGCGGCGGATGTTCGCCGCGATCGACGCCGAGTTCGGCCGGCTCGACATCTTGGTGAACAATGCCGGCATCTCCAAACCGCAAACCATCGACGAGACGTCTTTGGCGGAGTGGCAACACGTCATGAATGTGAATTTGACGAGTTGCTTCCTGTGTTCGAAAGCCGCGTTGGAACGGATGAAGGCGCAGCGCTGGGGACGCATCGTGAACATCAGTTCCATGGCGGGGCAGCAGGGAGCCCTCTATGGCCACGTGCACTACTCCGCGTCAAAAAGCGCGATCCTCGGGTTTACGAAAACGCTCGCCCGCACCGCCGCGCCGCACGGGATCACGGTCAACGCCGTGGCTCCCGGGATCACCGAGACGGAATTGTTGTTGAAGACCCATGGGCCCGAGCAGATCGACGAATTGATCGCGAAGATTCCGGTCGGCGGTTGGAGCAAGCCGCGCCATGTCGGCCTCACGGTGGCGTTCCTTTGCGGCGAAGCCGGCGAGGTCATCACCGGCGCCACCATCGACATGAACGGCGGCATCTACATGCGGTGATCTGATGCACCCGGCCAATCGCACCGATCGCGAGCCGAATTCCAACTTCGCCTTAAGGATACGCCATGAAGCCAAACTTGCATCCGTGGGTTCCCGTCTTCGTCGCACGCTCCTGCTCGGTTCTCTTGGCCTTCCTCTCCCCGGCCTCCGTGCAGGCGAATCCCAAGGTTGAGTTTAACCGGGACGTTCGTCCGATCCTCTCCGACAACTGCTTCAACTGCCACGGTTCCGACTCTGAATCCCGCGAGGCGGGGCTTCGGCTGGACGAACGCGATCCGGCGATAGCCGGTGGAAAGTCCGGTTTGCCTGCCATCGTTCCCGGCAAGCCCGAGGAGAGCGAATTGCTCCTGCGCATCACCGCAGCCCACGACTCGGAGGATCTGATGCCGACTGCGGACTCTAAGAAGGCCCCGCTCACGGCCCCGCAGATCGCGGTGTTGAAGCAATGGATCGCCGAGGGCGCCGAGTATCAGCCGCACTGGGCTTTCATCGCGCCCCGGCGCTCGGCTTTGCCTGCCGGCACCAAAGAAGCAAATCCCGTCGATGCCTTAGTCGCGGTGCGCCGGCTCGCGGCCGGGCTGAAGGCCGCGCCGGAGGCGGCGCCCGAGACGCTCGCCCGCCGGCTCTGGCTCGATCTTGTCGGCCTGCCGCCGTCGCCGGCGGAGCTCGACCAATTCCTCACCGCCTATGCCAAGGACCGCTCCGCGGCCTATGCCGAGCTCGTGGAGAAACTTCTCGCCTCGCCCCGCTACGGCGAAAAGTGGGCGCGCCACTGGCTCGACGCGGCGCGCTACGCCGACAGCGACGGCTATGAGAAAGACTGGCCCCGGCAGCAATGGGCTTGGCGGGATTGGGTCATCGCCGCGCTCAACGCCGACCTGCCGTATGACCGTTTCATCGTCGAGCAGGTGGCGGGCGATCTCCTGGCCGCGCAGGAGCGCGATCTCCTGCGCGCTCAGAATCTTCGGGTTGCCACCGGCTATCTGCGCAACTCGATGGTCAACGAGGAAGGCGCCATCATCGCCGAACAATTTCGGGTCGAAGGCATGTTCGACCGGATGGATGCGATCGGTAAAGGCGTCCTCGGACTTACGCTCCAGTGCGCGCAGTGCCACACGCACAAATTCGATCCCATCACGCACGAGGACTACTTCCGGGTGTTCGCCTCGCTCAACAACACCTACGAGGCGAGTTCACGGGTTTACGCCCCCGGAAAGCTCGCCGCCGTGGAGCGCGTTCTCCGCGAAATATCCGCCGCCGGAGAACAGGTGAAATCCGCGCGGACCGACTGGTCGGATCGCTTTGCCGTCTGGAGCGAGGCACAACGCGCCGAGGCCGGAGCCATGCGTTGGCAGGCGGTGACGCCGGTTCTTCCGATCTGGGCCGGGGGGCTCGCCCATCCCGAAGTGCTGCCCGACGGCTCGGTGCTCACCCGAGGTTTCCGGCCGACTGACGGAGAACTCTCATTCACCGTGACGTCGGGTACGGCCGGCGTCACCGCGCTCCGCCTTGAGGCGCTCAACCACGGCGACCTCTTTCTTGGCGGGCCCGGCCGCAGCGTTGACGGACTTTTTGCCGTTTCCGAGTTGGAGATCGAAATCGTTGCCCCCGGAAAAGAACGCGGGAGCAAGGTCGAACTCGCGTCGGCGACGGCTGATTTTGATTCGCCCGAACGGCCGATCGGGAGGTCGTTCCGGAAAGGAGAAGATGATAAGCGCGTGCTCGGCCCGGCCGCATTTCTCACCGACGGCAAAATCGAAACGGCCTGGAGCCCGGATCGTGGGCCGGGTCGCCGCAACTCTCCGACCGAGGTCGTCGTGCGGTTCAAGGAACCGCTCACCGTTCCCGAAGGCCATACGTTGCGGGTCGGTTTGCAGTTCAAACACGGGGGGCGTGATAGCCGCGGAAGTTATCATTTGGGGCGTTTTCGGGTCGCCCTCACAACGGCGGCCAATGCCGGCGCGTCGAAGATTTCCACGGCCGCTCGCCTGGCGCTCGCCGTGCCCGCTACTGCGCGCACGCCGGAGCAGCAGGCGCAGCTCTTTGCGGCCTGGCTCGGGGCGACGCCCGAGTTCTCCGAAACTGCGGCCAAGATTGAGCGCCTCTGGGCCGATTTTCCGGTCGAAGATACCACGGTATTGGATCTCGCCGAACGCACGGCGGAGGACGCGCGTGGCACTTTTATTCTGGATCGCGGCGCATGGGACAAACCCAGGACACTCGTGACTCCGGGCACGCCGGGTTTTCTGCACGCGCGCTCCGCCGCCGCGACTGCCGAACCTGACCGGCTCGCGTTTGCGCGTTGGCTGGTCGACCGGCGCTCGCCCACGACTGCGCGCGTGGCCGTGAATCGCGTTTGGCAGGCGGTCTTCGGCGCGGGGCTGGTCGAGACGCCCGAAGATTTCGGCGTGCGCGCCGCCGCGCCCTTGCAGCCCGAGGTGCTCGACTGGCTCGCGGTGGAGTTCATGGACGGCGGCTGGAGTCAGAAACAACTGATCCGGACCATCGTGAATTCCGCGACCTATCGCCAGTCCTCGACAATCACGCCCGAGTCCCAGGAAATCGATCCCAAGAACCGGCTGCTCGCGCGCGGCCCGCGTTTTCGGGCGGAGGCCGAGGTCGTTCGGGACATCGCGTTGCGCGTTTCCGGGCTGCTCACCGAAAAGATCGGCGGTCCGAGTGTCTTTCCGCCCGTGCCGGAAAGCCTCTTTGCTTTCAGTTTCACTCCCGTGGACTTCTGGGATACGGCGACCAGTCCGGATCGCTATTGTCGCTCGCTCTACGTTTTCCGTCGGCGCTCGATTCCGGACCCGGTGCTCGCGAGCTTTGACGCACCCAACGGCGATGTGGCCTGCGCCGCCCGGCCGCGGTCCAACACGCCTCTGGCCGCGCTCACCTCGCTCAACGAAACCGTCTTTGTCGAGACCGCGCAGGCGCTCGCGCTCCGGATTCTGCGCGAAGGCGGCGCCACCGAAACCGCCCGCGCCGCCTACGGCTTCCGCCTCTGCACTGCCCGCGCCGCGCGGCCCGAAGAAATCGCCGAGATCGTCGCGCTGCTCCGAACTCCCCGCGAACGGGTCGCCCAAGGCTGGATCTCCGCCCGCGAGCTCGCCTTCGGCGACGCGGCCAAACTCCCCGACCTTCCTCCCGGCATCACTCCCGCCGATGTCGCGGCCTGGACTGTCGCCGCCCGCGTCCTCCTCAACTTGGACGAAACCCTCACCAAAAACTGACCGACGTCCGCCCCATGAACTTCGCCCCCGATCTCCATCGCGCCTCGGCGCATCGCCTCAGCCGGCGCTGGTTCCTCCGCGATTGCGGCGTCGGTCTCGGCACCATCGCCCTCGCCCAGCTGCTCGGGCGGGAGGCCCGTGCCACGCCCGCCACCAACCCGCTCGCCGCCAAGCTCCCGCCGTTCGCCGCCAAGGCCAAGCGCGTGATCTACCTGTTCCAGGCCGGAGGCCCCAGCCAGCTGGAGCTCTTCGACCACAAACCCGAGCTCACCAAACGCGACGGACAACTTCCCCCCGCCGAACTGCTGAAGAATTACCGCGCCGCTTTCATCAACCCCAACTCGGCCCTGCTCGGCACCAAATACAAATTCCAACGCTACGGCAAATCCGACGCCGAGCTCGGCGAGCTCATCCCCCACATGGGAGCCATCGCCGACGACCTCTGCATCATCCGCTCGATGCAAGCCGATGCCGTCAACCACGCGCCCGCCCAGATCATGATGAACACCGGCTCGCAGCAGTTCGGCCGCCCGAGCCTCGGCGCGTGGTCGCTCTACGGGCTCGGCAGTGCGGCTGAAAACCTCCCCGGCTACGTTGTCCTCAGCAGCGCCAAGGGCACCAGCGGCGGCGCCAGCAACTGGGGCTGCGGTTTCCTTCCCACCATGTATGCCGGCATCCCCTTTCGCGCTACGGGCGATCCCATTCTCTATCTTTCCAATCCGCGCGGCTTCGACGCCGTCACGCAGCGCGCCTCGCTCGACGCCATCGAGCGACTCAACCAACGCCAGTTCGCCGAGCAGGGCGACCCCGAGATCACCGCCCGCATCCAAGGTTACGAGATGGCCTACCGTCTCCAGCAGAGCGCGCCCGAGCTCATGGACATTTCCAGCGAGTCCAAAGCGACCCTTGATCTCTACGGCATCGAAGGCGGCAAACCTGGTTATGCGCGCAATTGCCTCCTGGCCCGCCGCCTCGTCGAGCGCGGCGTTCGATTCGTGCAGCTCTTCCACGAGGCCTGGGACCAACACGACAATCTCACCAAAGACCTCGCGAAAAATTGCCTTGAGACCGACCGCGCCAGCGCAGCCCTCGTCGCCGACCTCAAGCAGCGCGGCCTTCTCGACGACACGCTCGTTATCTGGGGCGGCGAATTCGGCCGCACGCCTATGGTCCAGGGCAGCAACGACGGCCGCGACCACCATACCCGCGGCTTCACGATGTGGCTGGCCGGCGGCGGCGTTAAACGCGGCTACATCCACGGCGCGACCGACGACTTCGGCTTCAACGTCGCGCGCGACCCTGTCCACATCCACGACCTACACGCCACGATCCTCCACCTCCTGGGCTTCGACCACACGAAGCTCACCTACCGTTTTCAGGGCCGCGACTTCCGGCTGACCGATGTGCACGGCGAAGTCGTCAGGGACATCCTGATCTGACGAACGCATCGTAATACCGATGAACGTCACCTGGCTTGGACAAAGCAGTTTTGTCTTTGAATGCGACGGCTACCGCCTCGTGGCTGATCCGTTCTTGAGCGACATCGTCGAACAGAGGGAGGGAAAGAAGCGGCTGATGGCTCCACCGCTCTCGGTCGTGGAACTCAGACCCGATGCGTTGCTCATCACTCACGATCACATCGACCATTTTGATCCGATTGCACTGCCGGAGATTCATCGGGCATTTCCATCCGCGCCCGTCGTCGGCCCGGACAGCGTGCTGCGCCTGGCGGAGTCGCATCACTTTGAATCCCGCGCGTTGGAGCTCGCCCGCATCGGCTCCGAACACCGGCTCGGTCCGTTTGTGATCAAGCCGGTGCCCGCGTGGCACTCTGATCCCAGTGCGCTAGGGTTTCTCCTCATCACTGATGAACGGAGGATTTATCTGTCCGGCGATACGCTGCTGAAGCCGCAGTTGTTCGAGGCTCTCGCGGATGAGGTCGACCGGATCGACGTGATGTTTGTCGTCATTAACGGCAAGGGCGGGAACATGCCCGTGGGTGATGCGGTGTCGCTGGCGGCCCGGCTGCGACCCCGGCTCGCGATTCCGACCCACTATGGAATGTTTGCCGAGAACACCGAAGATCCGCAGCGGTTTATCGACGGCTGCCGTTTGGAGAAAATCGATTGCAGCACGCTCGTGCCCGGAGCGCCGACTGCGATGTGAGCGGCCACGGTGTTTTCCTCAGGGAAGCGCAGTGTAGTTCCAGTTCTCTAGTGGCGGTTTGGTGGGGGATTCGCAGCGCAGGCTAGCTCGTGGTTCGTCTCTCAAGCTTCACCGTCAACGTGTGATAGCCGAGTTTGCGGTCGAAGGCCGCTTCGTGTTCCACGCGTTCTTCAGCGTGGAGGACGGTGACGGCGCGGACTTTTTCGCAGCAGAGCCGGAGGAGAGTGCGCAAAATCAGGCGGGCGTGGGGAGCGCCGAGGCAGAGGTGAGGGCCGAAGCCGAAGGAGAGGTGGGGGTTGGGCTTCCGGTCGAGGCGGACTTCTTCGGGCGCGGGGAAAACGGTCTCGTCGAAATTGGCGGAGGCCCAGGCGAGCGAGATGCGTTCGCCGGCTTTCACGGTGGTGCCGTGGACGGTGGTGTCGGCGGGGCACACGCGGCCGATGTGGGTGAGCGGCATGAAGACCCGGAAAAATTCCTCGCTCGCGAGCGTGATGCGCTTCGGGTCGGCGCGGAGGTAGTCCAACGCTTCGGGGTGCTCGGCGAGATGGCCGAGGGCGCAGGCGATGGTGTGGATGATGGTGTCGCGGCCGCCGGCGAAGGCGAGGTTGGCGAAGCCCATCATCTCGTCGCGGGTGAGCGGGCGGCCGCGGTAGGTGGCCTGCGTGAGCGCGCTGAAAAAATCGGGGCCGGGGTGGGCCTGCGCCTCGTCGAATTTGCGGTGCAGGTAGTCTTCGAGGACGGAGCCGGTTTTGAATTCGCCGCCGGTGACCTTGAAAACGTGGATGCCCCAGCCGAGCCAGATTTCGCCCTCGCTGGCGGGGACGTTGAGCAGATGAGTGAGGGCGCGCGACTGCACGGGCAGGGCGAACTCGTGGACGATCTCGATGGCGTCGCGCGCGAGGGCTTGGTCGAGCAGGTCGGCGATCAAGGCCTCGACCTGCGCGATCACGAATGGGTCTTTGGCGCGGGCGAAAAACGGTTCGACGATTGCGCGGTAGTCGCCGTGCTCGGGCGGGTCGGTCTCGATGGGCAGTTGCCGCATCGTGCGCACGGCTTCCTCGGAGGGAATCGGCACGCGGAACGGCGCGTCGGAGCTGAACGTCTGCCAGTCCTTCGCGGCTTGGCGCACATCCTCGTGGCGGAGGAGCATCGTGATATCTTCGCCGTGAAACGGGCATTTGAGGATGCCGGATTTTTGGCGGGCCTCCCGGAGCGGGTCGGAGAAAGCAGACATGGACAAAGTGAACGCAGTGAACGTGGGCCGCTGGCAGCGGGATAGTTTTCGGAGAACAACGTCGCGCCCGGAAGTGGCGACGCTACCTGACGAAGCGAACGACGCGGGCGGCGAAAGCTATTTTCCCTTGGGGCCGAAGCCGGCGGCGGGGCGGCCGTCGTCGCCGAGTTTGCCGACGGCCCACAGGGCGCCGCGGGTGACGAGATCGAGAAAACGCGGGTCGCCGACGGTGGCGTTGGTGTGGCCGATGGTGGTGCTGAAGACGCGGGCTTGTTTCGGACCGTAAAGATTGGTCCAGGCGACGACCGCGGTTTTATCGCTTTTATTGCCCTGTTTGTCGGTCACGGTTTGCAGGCCCGTCGCGAGCGAGCGGTGGCTGGGGAAGTTTTTCGGATCTTGGACGTTGTTGTAGAGCTCCTCGTTGCCCGTGAGCCAGTTTTCCAGGCCCTTGGTGATGGGACTGCCCGAGACCGAAAACGAAATCATGATCGGTTCTTTCGGACCATGGGAGCTGGATTGCAGGCCGAGGTAATCGAACCACAGGGCGCCGGCGGAACCGGGGGTGAGGGGCGTTTTGAAATCTTTGGTGACGCGATAGCTGTGCATGGCGCAGTGGAGGTTCACGCCGGGCAGGCCGGCCACGTGCGGCGCGAGGACGTTCTGCACCATCGCGGGATCGGCGATGTCGGCGGCACATTCGTTGTGGATGACGAGATCGTAGCCCTTGGCGTAGTCGGGATTGGTGTGGGAGGGAAACACGGGACGCGTGGTTTTGTCGGCCGTGTGCATGTGCTCGATCACGACGTGGGCGCGGGCTTCGAGGCCGTCTTTGAGAATGTCCTTCTGCGCGGCGTAGTCATGGCAGCAGCCGCCGGTGATGAGAAGGATGCGGAGCGGTTTCGGCGCGGCCGGGGAGGCGGCGAGCGCGAAAGCAGGCAGGGCGAGGAGCAGAGCAACGATGAGTGCGCGGGGAGATTTCATAGTGAAAGATCGATGGGTAATGGGTGGATTTCGGGGCGGCGGGCAGGGGCGGAAAGGGAGCCGTCGGAGGGGATGAAGAGCCGGGGCGTGGAGGAAATCAAGGTCACGGGAGTAGCGGAGCGGTTGATTTTGAATGCGCGAATAACAGTCGGACGAGTTCACGTCGAAGACGGAGCGATGGCGGGTTCCGGGCGTAAGGTAGGCCTGCAAAATCGAATCTTTTTTTGATCCACGGTCGGGGAAATTTTAGAACTACGGCCACGAGTCTTTGAGGCGAAAAGCGGGAAGAGTTACCCGTTGTTTGCGCAGAAATGGCTACATTTTCGGATTAACTCGAGATTCATGCCGCAGGGTTTAATCGCCTTGATCTAATGGTGTATTTTTAAATAGAACAAAGGTGTGTTATTACGAAATACACTATTGGAGGTGCTGCGGGATCAACGGCCGCCGGTCGCCGCCGACCCGGAAATCCCCAGAGCCGTGACCCGCCAGTTTCCGACGGGAGATTCCGAGCATGCTTTGGTTCTGACCGGTGTGCGCCGATGCGGAAAAAGCGTCTTGCAAGCGCAGCTCCTCCGCAGCCACCCCGGGGCTCTTTACGTCAACGTGGAGGATACGCGTCTCTATGGGATGGGTCCGGAAGATTTTCCGGCGCTTTTGGACGTCATCCATGAGCTCGCGGGAAAACAGGCGGTCTTTCTGGATGAGATCCAAGAATTGCCCGAATGGCAGCGGTTGGTTCGTTCACTCTTGGACCGCGGTCACCCTCTTTGCGTCACCGGCTCGAACGCCTCGCTCTTGGGTCGCGAGGTCGGCGCCAAGCTCACCGGCCGGCACCGGTCGTTCGAGGTTTTCCC
>JBIKWB010000049.1:0-23778 GCA_044356555.1 Opitutaceae bacterium
ATGTCACCCGAACCCATTGGCCTTTCTTGCGCGACCGCAGGATCGACGCCTACGGAGACCTCACCAAACGATTTATCGACTAAGAAATGACGGCTGCAAAGAAGACGCCCGCCGCGCTGGGCTTTAGTATGCCGGCCGAATGGGAGCCGCAGGTGGCAGTTTGGCTTTCTTGGCCGCATAACCTAAAAACGTGGCCGGGTAATTTCAGGCCGATCCCGGCCAAATTCGCGGAGATTGTCGCCCACATCAGTCGCTTTCAGGAGGTGCGCATCAACGCTGCCCACGCCCTGCACAAGAAGGCTTGGACTTTGATTGAAAAAGCAGGCGCGGATACAAAGCGCGTCACCCTGTTCGATCATCCGACGAATGACGCATGGTGCCGAGACCACGGGCCCATCTTCGTGAAAAACGATCAGACCGGCGAGGTGGCCGTCACTGATTGGGAGCACAACGCTTGGGGTGGAAAGTATCCGCCGTATGATCTCGATAACACGATCCCGCCGAAGATCGCGTCCGCCTTGGGCCTCCGCCGATTCGAGAAGAAAATGATCATGGAAGGCGGCTCAATCGATGTTAACGGCGCCGGACTTCTGCTGACGAGTGAGTCGTGTTTGTTGAATAAGAATCGTAATCCCACGATGACCCGGGCCGAGATTGAACAGGCATTGCGGGATTATCTCGGCGTGCACACGGTTCTCTGGTTGGGCGATGGAATCATCGGCGATGACACCGACGGGCATATCGACGACATGACGCGATTTTTTTCGACGACTGGAATCGTGACCGTCGTCGAGACGAACAAGCGGGACAAGAATTACCCGATCCTTGCCGAAAATCTGGAGCGGCTTCACGCCTTGCGAACACCGACGGGCAGAAAATTCGACATCGTGAATTTACCGATGCCAAAGCCTTGTCTATACGAGGGGCAACAGTTGCCGGCGAGCTACGCCAACTTTCTCGTGATCAACGGCGCTGTGCTGATGCCCGCATTTCGTCAACCGGCGCGAGATGAGTCCGCTGCGGAGGTGCTGGCCGCCTGCTTCCCGGGCAGGGAGATTATTCCTGTGGACTGTTTGGAACTCGTTTGGGGCTTGGGCACTCTTCATTGTATCTCGCAGCAGCAACCCAAATGAAGGTGGCCCAATTTCTGGTGTTTGCCGGTTTCGTTTTGATGCTCGCCGGATGTGCGTCGATTTCGGAACGAATCTCCGACCGCTTCGATTTGGTTCCGCCGAAGACTAAATCTTTCAATGGAGATAAAGAGACGGTCTTCCTCGCCGCCCAACGCGCCCTAAAGCGGATGGACTTTGTCACGACGCGCAGGGCCGCGGCGCAAGGCGTGATCAATGCGCGGAGCGGAATTCGCGATACAGCGGTCTTTGGAGCCGGACGCCAGTTTGTCTTCGAAATTCGATTGAGAAGCGTCGAACCAAGAAACACCGAGGTGGATGTTCAGCTCATCGAAATTTTGGAGGGAGATTTCAAAGCGGGGGCAACCACTCGACCTCTTCGCGTCCACGGGCTTTACGAGTCTTTCTTCGAGCAACTTGATAGGGCGATGAGTGACGGGAATTCGCCGGTTAAGCCTAGTTTGTGATCCGATCGATCCCGGTTTCAGCGAGAATTCCAGTCTAAATTAGGGCTTGCTCACGAGCCCATCAGCTGGGGATTCTGAAACTTCGCGGCTTTGATTCAGGGCAAATTGGCGTTCCCGCGAAGTGCTCCCGCCAATACTCTCACGCAAGTTCAACCATCAACCCAAGACCCAGCCTCACGGCCGGGTCCCAACCGGTGCAAAGTAGGTCTGGAGCCAGCCGACTTTAAAACCGGATTTACGCATATGAGTTCGCTAATGAATGACCTGCTCGCGCAATCCTCCTTCGATAAACTGAAGGTCGGCGCGATCATCCCCGGCACGATCACCGAGATCCGCCAAAATGAAGTTGTCGTCGATATCGGCGGCAAATCCGAAGGCCTTATCCCGGCCAATGAGTTCCTCGACATCGGCGAGCTCCAAATCGGCTCCAGTATCGAAGTGCTGGTCGAAAAACTTGAAGACAAGAACGGCAATCCCGTCCTTTCGTTCGACAAGGCTGAGCAAAAGAAGAACTGGGATAACATTCTCACGAAGTTCCCTGAGGGCTCCATCGCTGCCGGCCGAGTGAAGGCCAAGGTTAAGGGCGGTCTGATCGTATCGATCGGCGTTGATGCCTTTATGCCTGCGTCGCACATCGACGTGCAGCCGCCGAAGAACCTCGATCAATACGTCGGCCAAACCTACGATTTTAAGGTTCTCAAGATCGATCTCATCCGCCAGAATGTCGTATTGTCGCGCCGCGAGCTCATCGAAGAGCAGCGCGCTTCCAAACGACGCAATCTCTTGGAGAGCATCCAGCCTGGCCAAGTTCGGAAAGGTGTCGTCAAGAACATCACTGATTTCGGTGCCTTTATCGACCTGGACGGCATGGACGGCCTGTTGCACATCACCGACATGAGCTGGGGACGTATATCGCACCCGAGCGAGATGGTGAAGCAAGGCGAAGAGATTCAGGTAATGATCATCGAAGTGAACCGCGAAAAAGAGCGGGTTTCATTGGGCCTCAAGCAGACCACCAAGAATCCTTGGGACGAGATTGAACGTAAGTTCCCGGTCGGCTCCAAGGTTCACGGTAAGGTCGTCAATCTCGTGCCATACGGTGCGTTCATTGAGATCGAGCCGGGCGTTGAAGGTTTGGTGCACATCACGGAGATGTCTTGGACCAAGCGCATTACCAAGCCATCGGAGTTGCTTAAAGTTGGGCAAGAGCTGGATGCAGTCGTTCTTGGGATCCAAAAGGATGACCAGAAGATTTCACTCGGCTTGCGTCAGCTTGATCCAAATCCATGGGACATGGTTCGCCACAATTACCCGATTGGGGCGCGCGTTCGGGGCAAGGTCCGAAATATGACAACCTACGGTGCCTTCATCGAACTCGAGGAAGGTATCGACGGTATGGTGCACGTTTCCGACATGAGCTGGACTCGGAAAGTGAATCATCCTTCCGAAGTCCTTAAGAAGGGCGATGAGGTCGATGCAATCGTGCTGGATATTGATCCATCACAACAACGGATCAGCCTCGGAATGAAGCAACTGGCGGTTGATCCATGGTCAGACATCGACTCGTTCTTCAAGATCGGCGATGTCGTCCAAGGCACTGTAACCAAGATCACTTCTTTCGGAGCCTTCGTGGAATTGAAGGATGGAATCGATGGTCTCGTGCATATCTCGCAGATCAGCGAGGAGCGTATCGAGAAGATCAAAGATATCCTCAAAGCCGGTCAGGTGGTCGGGGCACGCGTGGTCAAGATCGACCGCGACGAGCGTCGTTTGGGTCTTTCGATCAAGGCCGCCAATTACAGCGCCGAGGAATTGGCCGCTGAGACCGCGACTTACGAGGCGCTAAACCGCAATGCAGGCAATGACATGATGAACCTTGGCGACATCTTGGATGAGGCGTCGAAGAAGGATTAAATCACCATCTTGCGATCGCACTTAGTGCTTTAGCCAAAGAGTTAAAGCCGCCCGGGGAAATCCGGGCGGCTTTTTTGTGTCCCGATTGTGGGCAATCGTTAAACATTTATTCGCACAATAAATATTATGTTTAATATCTGATAAGTTCCCGGGCGTCCCATCCCGCCTGCGCTGGCGTAACGTGAACTTCCATAACACCCGGACCGCCGTCACCGGAGACGACGCCGGCCTAAAGCTCCGCGCAAAACGCTTCGACACTCACGCCTGCCTGCGCAATCAGGCCCGCCAGCGTGCCCGGCTTGATCGGCTTATGCATGGGGACGACGACGGTGCGGGCGTCTTTCCGCATAATCAGATGGGAACCGGCCTGCCGTCTTACCTCGAAGCCGAGCCGGCCCAATGCCTTGGCCGCCTCCGACCCATTGACATCGCGCGGGATCTTCACGCCACCGCCAGCACCGGATCTTGCACGAAATGGAGACGCACCGCTCTAGGCAAAGCCTCACCGTCGAAATATCCGCGCACCGCATCCGTAACCATCGATTGCAACTCGGCGAGCGTATCACCCTGCGTGCAAATGCCACCGCCCGCCGGATCGTCCCACCGGGCCACGAACCCGCCCGTCTCGGCGCAAGGAGTGACAGTGAGAACCAAATCCATGCCCGTACTTTACCGTCTCCGCCTCTCCGGTCAAACCAAAGCTCCCGTACCAGTATCGCTCTTGGGTTACCGACACGAACAGCTACCAATCGCGCATCGTTTATGATTTGGCCGATCTGTTTCTGCCCCGCCGCGCCGGCGCGCGCCCGCCGGTTAATTTTATCGCCGCCGGCAACAACGACGTTGCCGCGATTTTCGAATCGAAATCCGAGCCCGCTTTTTGAACCGGGCCACTCGCTCTGATTGCTTTTTCCGACCTCGCGCTCACGCTTCGAGACCGATGAAGACCGATTTTGCGCCCTGCTCAGGCTACCTGATTATCCTGAAGGAAGGCAGCGAGGGTGCCTTCATCGTGCCGGAACCCAGTCCGGGGGATTTCGTCCACGCCGACACCGGACTGTGCGAAATTATTCGGCTGCCGGATCTGCAGCGCTACGCCGGTGGCCAGTGGGTTCAGATTGGCCCCGGAGTGTTGGCCAAACCCGACGACGCGGATCGTTCTGAGGCGTTCCATTTGCCGGGTGATTTCCCGCTAATGGAATCGGAACGATGCCCCATCAGGTAGGCCGGGCCCGCTGGGTTATCAGAACGGGTTCAGTTTCGCTTTCGTCGGCGAACCAGAGACCAGCGTCGTCGTCGAGCGCTCCAACCGCACCCCCAAAGAGCAAATCATCCACGGCAAAACCTACCGTAACCGCGCCGAACTCGCCGCCGCCGCCGTCACCACCAAAATACCGCGAATCCAGCCCCCGCCGGCGCGTAAATCCGCCCTTCAACTGCGGAATCTAGGATCAATTACGCGAAAAGTCTTCCGCGAGCTGCCAAAGCTCCTGATTTAGCCGCACGTTTTCAGTGATGCTACGGATAGCGCGGCTTTTGCCGCGACCGCCGGTTTGAGGATGAAAATAGCGAACGCCTCCCCTGATTAAATTTTCCTGCAACACGTTGAAAACAGACCAAAGATCGTCACCGGAGTCTGCCGCGCGGCGGACTCTCAAAAGACCAGGTGCCGAGGGAATATTCGAGAATGCGTGTTCATTGCTCATCGGGTCTTACACACGAAAAAATAATGCAGGGAATTCAAAGCGGGGGATTTCGTTTTGAGGATATTGGAGCATTCTTCGTGATTTACGGCACTCAGAATTGGAAGCAGGTGTTAGTAGCACTTAACCTTGACCCCAATAAGGCTGTGCAGGGCAGCCCAAATAATCGCATTTTTACTATAAGAATCTGACTGAGCCATAGACTGTCAGCGGCGGGATGAAAGTCATCTCCTTCGGGCGGTTTGAAACTCATGGTTTCTTTGGCGGGTTTTCTTCAGCCGCTTCACTAAAAAACGTTCTTCTTCATCGGGTGGATTTTCTTCCCTCGTGAACCGGATGGAGGGGTAAAAGGGGAAGGGGTTGTCGCCGCTCGCACGCAGCTTGCTTCGCTGCGCCGAAGTCCGTTCAAAGACCAACGCGCTGAATTAAAAACGGCCTTCACCCGGTCGATCAAATCAGTCTCTGTCGATCGTATGATCTCCGTCATCGACCCTGCCGGTGAAAAAGCCCGCGCCCCGCTCTACCGGTTGAAAGTCGTCCTGCTCGGCGGTGAGCCACCCGTCTGGCGGCGACTGCAAGTGCCCGGCGACGCTAAGCTCGACTGGCTGCATGCCGTCCTGCAGGTCGCGATCGGTTGGACCAACAGCCATCTGCATCAGTTCAAGGTGGGCGAGGCCTGCTACTCGGACACGCGCCATTACGCTGCGGAGTTCGAGGACGATCCGGAAATTTTCGAAGAGAGCACGGTTGCTCTCTGGCAAATCGCCCCGCACGAGGGGGATGTCTTCCGCTACGAATACGACTTCGGCGATTCTTGGGAGCACGAGATCACGGTGGAGAAAATCTTGCCGAACCCCGCCGCGGCCTCGTTCGCCCTATGCCTCGAGGGCGCCCGCGCTTGTCCGCCCGAAGATTGCGGCGGCATTCCAGGCTACGAAGAGCTGTGCAAGATTCTCAAGAACCGGAAACACCCGGAGCACAAACGCATGAAGGAATGGCTGGGCCGTCCCTTCGACGCCGCCGCCTTCGACCGGGAGAAAGCGAATCTCTGGCTGCGCAAATTGAAATGGCCTCGCGCGACCGAGGCGCACCTGCGCAAGGTGCTCATGGGCCGGGACGCCGTCCACGAGTAACCCCTCGCCCCGGGGGTTGTTTTCCCAGAGCCCCGGCGGCCGGTCGCTCGCGCAGCGGCAGCGTCCCCGCCCGGGACCTACCGAAGCGAAAATTCGGCGGAAATCGTCGCGGTCATGGTCTTGTCTGCCCCGCCTATCAAGAAATGCCCGACGTGCGCCCCTCCCCTACTCTTCCTTCTGAACCGTTATCCGGCTTCGCTTTCTCGGGCTCATTCGCTTCGCACACTGGCGCTCTGCTGGTCTTGCAGTGACAGACAGCCCACGCCTTAACTCGGACGCCGAAGTTGAGCGCGACAAAGGGGCGAGAGGCGGGATAAAAACGTCAAGGGCTGGCGCCTGCCGGGATCGTTTGCGCTAGGACGCAATCCAACTTCGGCGGAGTTGACGGCGCCCATTGCAACACCGCGTCCAAGAGTGGCCTGTGTTTGGCGAGGCCGCCCCAAGCTTGGGATAATTTGAGGGTCGTTTGCTTGCCGACGAGTCCGAGGATCGCCCCGGCGACGAAGACTTGGCTGCGCAACGTGTCCGGCTGCCGATACGCCCGCTCGGGGGCGAGCTGGCGTTGGTAGAGGCTGAGCAGGTTGAAGGCGAACAACACGCTGAGAAAGGCTGACTCGGTGCCGAAAAACTCGCGCCCACAAAATCCTCCCGCCGACAGGTCGTTTTTGAGTTCCTCGATGCGTTGCTCGACGCAGGCCCGGCCGTTGTAGTCGCGCCAGATGACTGCGCCCGCATCGCTCCGGTTGGTGACAAACACGCGGTAAGTGTAGCCGGGCACCTCGAGCAAGAGGCGGCCGACCGCGGCCTTGTTTTCCCGCACCCGTTCGCGCACCACGATGAAGCGTCGGGCGACGGCCCACCCCTGCAACTGCAACGAGATCTCGCCGACGCCGTAGTTCTCGTCGAGCTCGGTCCAAACGCTGTCCGGCAGAGCCACGCAGCGGCGTTTGACCCCTCCGGTCAGACGGGCGACCACGACATATGGCAACTGCCGCGCCTCCAGAAACGAGAGGAACTCGTCGGCGAAGAAGCCGCTGTCCGCCCGCACGCACCGCACCTTCAGCGTGGCCTCGCTCAAATTCAAAGATGAACAATACCGTGTCGGATCGCCTCGATCGCGGCTTGGGTGCGATCGGCCACGCCGAGCTTTTGGAAAAGCGATTTCGAGTGGGTCTTCACACTCTCCTCGCCAATCTGAAGTTGCTGGGCGATTTCCTTGTTGCTGCGACCATCGACGATCAGTCGGAGCACTTCGAGTTCACGGGGAGACAGGTCCTTTCGCAGCACGCGTTCACGGAAGAGGGCCGCGACATGTGGCGGCATCACAGTCTTTCCGCGATGAACGGCTTCAACCGCAGCAACCAGTTCGGCGCTCGAAAGCCCCTTTAGCAGATAGCCACTAGCCCCGGCTGCGATCGCGCGATGGATATCTTCGTCGCCGTTAAAAGTTGTGACGATCAAGACCCGCGTGGCGGGCCAGCGCTGGCGGATGGACAGCGTGGCATCCACACCGCCGCCGCCGGGAATGCGCAGGTCCATGAGCACGACGTCGGGTTGGTGCTGGTCGCAGGCGGCAATCGCGCTGGCGTTGTCCGCGGCCTCGGCGACGACTTGCAGGTGTGGCTTGGCCGACACCATCGCCGCTAGGCCGATGCGCAGGACGAGGTGATCGTCGACGATCAGGATGCGAATAGTTTCAGACATGAGGAACGCTTAATTCGAGTCGAGTGCCGCCCGCGGTTTCCGGAGTGACGGCAAAAGTGGCGTGCATGGCGGCGGCGCGTTCACGAATTCCGGAGAGGCCGAAGCCACCCTGGGCCGACGGGTGGACGCGGGTGGCGTCGAAGCCCTTGCCGTTATCGCGCACCACGAGACGCACGTCGTCGGCGAGAAAAGCCAGTTCAAGATCGATCCGCGTCGCGCCAGCATGCCGCGCGGCATTGGTGATGGCCTCCTGACCAATTCGCAGGAGATTATTTTCCACCTCGGCGGGGAGCGTGCGCGGGGTGCCGTCGACCCTCAGCTCGAAGATAACCTTGCCTCCCTCGGTGAGTTGTTGGCCCAGGCGCGACAGCGCGTCGCCCAGGGCCGATTCTTCAAGCACCTGAGAGCGGAGGTTCCAGACGGAGCGTCGGGCCTCGTCGAGACTGCTCCGCACCAGCTCCCGCGCTAGGCTGAGGTGGCGCCGGAGTGTGTCCGGGGCATCGTGGAGCCGGTCGTTGAGCACCTCGAGCTGCGCGGAGATTCCGGCGAACCCCTGCGCCAGCGTGTCGTGAATCTCTCGAGCGAGGCGAGTGCGCTCGGCCAGCACGGCGACGAATTGCGCGTGGGCGGCTTCGCGGGTGCGGGAGGTTTCGCGGAGCCGCACTTTGGTTCGCCACCAGACCAGACCCAGAGCCGCGCACGCGGTCCCAGCGGCACTCGCCAGCAGCCAGGCCACCCGCACCGCATTCCACCAGGGCGCCGGTCGCACCAGAATAATCGTGGCCGTATCCTGCACCATCAGGGAAAACCCCGTGGGCTTGCGATGCGCTACGAATGATTCCCAGTCGCCAATCTCGACACTGCACACACCGGTCGCGCGCACCATCGAGCCTTCAGTCGAATCGAGCGCGGTGGCGTTCGGAATGTGCACGCGACAACGCTGGCCATCCATTTCCAGAGTCAGCACGAGTTCGCGGTCTCCGTTGGCGATATCGGTCAGTAGTCCCTCCACCGTGAGCAGGCGGCCGTCATGCTTCATCGCTTCCGTCATGCTTACCGTAAGTGGTGCCGGCGTGCCCTTGCCGCCGGTTGGGCGCCATTCCGCATCACGTAGCACGGGAGAAAACGCCCCGGGCTCGGGAAACCCCACCACGTCGACCGCTTCGCCCGCGACCGGTCGCGGAACCTCGCGCAAGAAAACCTGGATGCCGCGCGACTCGTCCTGGAAGTAAAAGGAATCCCCCTGGCCAACAAAGGTGACGATTCCGCGGGCGCGCACGCGGTGCCCGGCACCCGCGACACGGGTGCTGCGCATGATACTGGCGAGAGGAGTTGGCGGCTGATCGAAGGGCCGGGGCATGGCGGGTGTCACCACTTCGACGTCCGCCAGCGTGTGGGCGTTGATCATGGGAAGAAACGCCTGCTGTTGCGCATCGGTGGCGTGGAGGTTGACGCCGCGAATGCGGACTGCGGCGTCGACCAGCTCGGGATGCCCGGTGGCCTCGTGAGTGACGTTGACCGTGATACGTCCGCCGCCGGTCGCCACATCCAGTGCCAGCCAGTCGAGGCCAAATTCAGGATTCACGCGCTGGCCTCGAATTATCCCGCTGATTTCGACTCGGCGACCGTGCAACTGAGCGCTCAACAACTCCTCGAAGGTGGAGCGCGCTGGTGGCGGTAGAGCGCGCACCCCGAGCGCGCGCACCGTGTCGGCCTTAACGAAAGGTCCCAGAAATCCCGCCTCGGTGCGCCCTTCGATCTCCACTTCGGACCCGACGCGGCAATTGAACGGTAACGCAATCGCCGGGCACCAGACCGCACCTGTAGCATCCTCCAGCGTGAACTCCGTGGTTCCCGTATGCCAGGTGAAGGTCACCACCCCGCGCAGCCGCACATCGCGAGATTGGCGGGCTTCCGTCGACGAGAGTCGCAGCACCTCGGCCGCCGTGCGCAACGGCTGCTCCTGCCCCGGGCATTCCGCGAGCAGACCAGCGAGGGCAATCACGCCGATCGCACCGATCCTTGGTTGGCGAAAGCCAGAGATCATTGGGCGACTTTGGAGACCGGCGGCACGCACGCAATCGCGCGATTGGCGTTCTCCTCCCCCAATTGGGGGATAACCAAAGAACGTCCCGTGGTTGCGGCCACCGACCGGATCGGACAACATCGTAACGATGAAATTCCACCGCGTGTTCGGCCAGATCGTTGTCGCGCTCGCGCTGCTCACGGGATGCAAACCGGCGACACCGCCGAAACCGGCAGGAACCAGGCTCTTCGTCATTTCGTTTCAAACGCTCAATAATCCGTTCTTCGTTGAGCTGAATGAAGGCTTGAAGGCATCAATCGAGGCCAAGGGTGACCGGCTGGTCACGGTGGACGCACACTACAACTCCCTTAAGCAGAAGAATGAAGTCGTGGAAATGCTCGAACAGCAGCCCGCGGTGGTTTTCCTCAATCCGGTGAACTGGGAGGGCGTCAAGGCCACACTCATCGAAGTGCGCCGCCGAAATGTCCCGGTAATCATTGTTGATGCGCCCGTGAGTGATCCGGACCTCGTGTTGTGCCAGATCGCTAGCGACAATGTGGAAGCCGGCCGCCTCGCTTGCGAGGCACTCGCGCGCATGAAGCCAGCCGCCAAAGTCGTCATCGTCCAGCACAGCGTGAACAAGCCGAGCATCGATCGGGTGGCTGGATTCAAAGCCGAAATGGCTAAGCACCCCGCCATGAAAATTCTGGACACGCAGGAGGGGCGCGGGGGCAGCGATGGCTCCAAGCGCGCGATGCAAGACCTGCTCACGCGCTTTCCGGCTCTCGATGCAGTCTTTCCAATCAACGATCCGAGTGCGTTGGGGTGCATTTCCGCCATAGAGGCCGCCGGCCGGGCTGGGCAGGTCACGATCGTAAGTGTGGACGGCTCCCGCCAAGGCGCGGAGGCGATTCTGGCCGGCAAGCTCGACGCTTCCGTGGCTCAGTATCCACGCGAGATCGGCCGGCTCGCCGCAGACCGAGCCTACGCCTACCTCGCGGGACAACCCGTGGAGAAAGATGTAAAAGTGCCGGTGCGTCTGATCACGAAGGAAAACGCCGCGGCATTGCTCAAGGCAAAGTGAAGCAATGGGAAATTTCCCTGCCGCCCGGCGAATTCCCAATCACCCGTTTCGGCGTGGCGGATTGCGCCCCGCACTCAACTAGAGCGTGAACCATGTTTCAATTAGGCGATAGAAACCGTGAGCATTCGCGAATTCCGCCAGAACTGGCCATTTTTGGAAGACGGCTCGCGGCGGTTGGAGAACTCCTTTTAACCCGCGATGGCGTGACGGCGGCGTTTGCGGGTCACCCAGCGGACCCGATCAGCCGCTTTGACGCGCGGCGCGGCGCGGCGCGCAGGCAACCCCCGCCGGAACTGCTCCAGGCGAGCTTCGATTTCGCGCACCTGGTCGGGATATGCGTTGGCGAGGTCGGTCGTTTCGCCCGGGTCCTGTTCCAGGTCAAAAATCAACGGCGGGGAATGCTTCTCAGCCGGTGCCCGGTGCGCCGCAGCAGACCTGAAGTGCGCCTTAAATCGGTCGACACGCACCGCCCAGACCTCACCCTCCTCGTGCTGGTAGACCCACATGGACCGGGGGCTCGGAGCGGCTTCCAGTAACACGCGGCTAAGGTCGAGTGAGTCGGCCGCCGCGCCAGCTGGCGGTACGAGCCCGACAACGGATGCGACAGTGGCATATAGGTCGAGACCGGTCCCGAGCTCGTGGGTCGTGCCGGGGGCGACGCGCCCGGGCCAGCGCGCCACAAACGGCACACGGAAGCCGCCCTCCCAGCAGGTGCCCTTGCCGTTGCGATAGGGGGCCGCCGTGCCACCGAGGTCGCGGTAGATCTTCCACGGTCCGTTGTCGCTGAAGAAGACTACAAGGGTGTCGCGCGAAAGCCCCTCCGCCTCAAGTGTACGTATGACCTCACCGATCGACCAATCCAGTTCCTCCACGGCGTCGCCGTATTTTCCCCGCCGGCTTTTGCCAGCAAAGGCCTCCGACGCAAAGACCGGCACGTGCGGCATGTTGTAAGCGAGGTAGAGAAAGAACGGCGCCGCCTTATGCTCGCGTACCCACTTGACCGCCTGCTCCGTGTATCGCCTCGTGAGGGAAGGTTGGTTCACCGGTCGTTCAACAATCTCGCGCCCGTGGATGAGCGGGACCGCGTAATCGGCCGACGTGGCGTCGTGGAAGTTATCGTAGGTGTGCGGCCGCCCCGCACGCGGGAAGTGATCGTTGCTTGACGGAGTGCCGAAGAACTCGTCGAAACCCTGGTCCAGCGGATGGCTGCCGTCTTCCATCCCGAGGTGCCACTTGCCGATGAGCGCCGTCCGATATCCCGCCTGCTTGAGCATTTCCGCGAGAGTGAATTCGTCCGCGGGCAGGAGCGCTGGGATGCGCTTCTCCCCGTAGATTCGCATCGGATACTTCCCGGTCATCACTCCCATGCGACTGGGTACGCAGACGCAGCCGGCCGCGTAAAAGCTGGTCCAGCGCTGCCCTTCCGCAGCGAGCCGATCGATCGCGGGCGTCCGAATCTCGGTGCCGCCATTAAAGCCAACGTCGCCATACCCGAGATCGTCGGCGAGCAGCAGCACTATGTTTGGAGCCACTCTGGCGCCCCGCGACTCGCCTCCTTGTGCGCGAGCAGGCACTGTGAACGTCGCCACCAATCCGGAGAGGAGTAGGATGCGAGCGCTCCACCAACATGTCACGGCGTTGACTTCATCTCGGGCACTCATCGATCAAGAAACAAAGCATGAAAACTCCTGACCGGGGCGGCAATGGCCCGTTTGTCATCGTGCCCCGTGGCTTTCATCAGCAACCCGCACATCAGAAGCTGAACGTATTTTTCAGATAGTACTCGCGTGGCGGCGGATTCCGCACGACGGCAATCCTCCCGTCGGGGTTTGCGACCACCGGGATGTACGATGACGAACCGAGCGCGTTGCGGACGTTGAGCTGCACACGCCAGTCGATTCGTTCGAACAGCTTCCGCCGGTAGCCCTGCCACAGGTCGCCGTTCCACTCGGGGCAACCGAAAATCAGGCGGGTGACATGCGGGGTCACCGCGCCCCTGACCACGCTCTTGATTCGGTAGCCGATCGCGGCCCGATCCTGCCAGCGCAGGCCGGCTGGGCATGCAGAAAGGGTTGGCCGCGTAGACGCCGGAGTAGAGCACGCCTTGGGCAGCCAGCCGGTCGCCCATGCATCCCAAGCTGTCCGCACTCTGCTGGTCGGCGTAGAATACGATGACGTCTTTGAGCTCCACGCGGAATCAGAAAGTGAACTCTGCACTGAGCGTCCAGAGCATGGGCGCTTCCATCCTGTACTGCGCCACGGTGCCATTCGGGTTGGACCGAACCGGGATCAATCCTTCGCCGGAGGTCACGTTCTTCAAGTTGAACTTGAGCCGGCAGTCAGCGCGATCTCCGAACACGCGCATCCGATAGGTGAACCAGAGGTCGACGTTCGTTTCCGAGTCTCCTCGGTAGGGGCGGTTCACGTCGGGGACCCACACGTTGGGTCCAGTCTCGATGACGGGGAAGCCGACTGCGGAGGAGTCCTGCCAACGGAGCGCGCCGCCGAGACCAAAGCCCTTCAAGCGTCCGGCACCCTTCCCGAATTCGTAGTTGGTGACAAGGTTCACCCGCCATTCCCTCAACTCCTGCATGGGCCCCCCATCCTGACCGGCAGCCAGGAGATAGGGAACTACCATCTGTTCTCGTGCCCGCCGCTCTACCGAGAAGGCCGGGCCGGGCGAGGCCATGAGCACGGCAATCTTCGGGTCGAACCAAACCTTGCTCCGTTCACGAATGTAAGCGCCGAAGACCGGCGCGGTGTTCGCCTGCTGAGCCTCCTGCCGGCCGACGTTGAGGGCAATGCGCCAACTCGCCGTCGGATTGGCGACGGCCTCGATCTCCAAGCCTTCCGAGGCGACGTCCTGAGTCTCTTGTATCCCCACCACGCTCGCGTCATCAAACGCGTAATTGGGATTACCGTTGGCGTGAACCCCGATCTGCCTCCAGTTCATTGCTTTGCGCAATGCCTCCGGCGAATCCACCCACCCGGCGGCCTTTATCTGCTCGGCGGTGTTGAACTGGTAGACGCGGGTGTCGATACCGAGGAGGAACTGCCCTCCCGGCGCGGGAATGCTCATGCGCGAGCCGATCTGCTCGGATTTAAACCAGTTGGTTCGGATCGAGAGCTTCCCGTCAAGAAGGCCGACGGTGAACCCTGCCTCCTTGGTTACCCCACGAGGCATATCCAGTTCTCTGCCGAAAATGTCCTTGCCGGCCGACTCGGCATCAAAGTTCTCCGACTCGCTGTAATGCGCGCTCACGGTGGAACGCCAGGGAAGCCGCGTCGTGAGGAAACGCGGCGCGTGCAGCACAACGCCCCAAGAGACGGTGTCTTCTTCCATCCGGATATCCGGCTTGTTCGGCAGGACAAAACTGCCGAGAATTGCCCTGCGTGTCGCCGGGTCCCGCATGACCGGAGCATTTGTTTGGTCAACCTCATCGCGCCGCCACCCGGCAGTGGCCACGAGGTTGTCGTTCAGCAGGTGGCTCTGCACGATGGCCGACAACGTGTCGTTGTCGCGAATGACGGTGCTCCCACCCGAGGCGGTCTCCTCGCGCGAGTTCCAATAGCTCACCGAATCGACGGATCGACCGCCAGAGAGAGTGTCGGTCGCCGGATCGTAGAAGAGCCCGTTGCCGATGCGCCCTGCACGCTGCAGCGCAGTGATCCCTGGGATGCGGGCCCCTTGCGGGCTGCTCATGTTCGCCAGCGACGGCCCCAGATAACGCCATTCGGCGATGCCCCGGCCATCGCTCGTGATAAACTGTGTGCCTCCGAAGCCGGGAATAAAGGTCTGGGCAAAGCTCCGGTTGAGCACCGCGCTGTTGAAGCCGTAGTTTTCCAGGCGATATCCCTGCCGATTGAACAAACCAGTAAGCATGTGACGCCCCAGCCATGCCCCCGCCCCGCCTTTGAACATGTCTCCGAAATCTAGCTGAGCGTAGGCCGTCACCCGGGTGGCTTCCCGCCAGGTCATCGTCTCCGCCACGTTGGTTGCCGACAGAACATAGGGTCGCCCGTAGTTCGGGTTGGGCGCTCCGTTGTAGAGTGCCGTGTTGAGATCGATCGAGATGGCCTGTCCACGGTTGCTGCCCCCGAAGTGATAGCCCGACTTCCAGTGCTGCCTGTCGTAGGCCAGTTCAATCCCAGCTCGGTCGCCGAACAACCGCTGTTCCAGCACGACGTTGAACGTGTCGAAGTCGCCCCACTCCCCCTTGTTGGGTCCCTCCAGCAGCGTGTTGCGGTAGTCGAAGATCGTCCGATCGGTGATCGATTCGTCGAAGTAGTAACCGGCCGGGCCACGCCCGCCAAAGTCGGCCGGCCGCTGCGCCGCCAGCCGGCTGGTGCTCAAGGTGGTCAGGTATCCGGCCTCCGTGAAGGTCGCGCGCGCGCCGATATTGTCATCGGTTCCGAAGAGGGCGGGCTGAATGGCATCGTATTGGCCGAACGGGGCTGAACTAGTCGGATCGGCGAAGACCACCGCCGGGTTCCGGAACACGTCCCCGGCGGAGTCGAACTTGGTGAGATCGCGCTGCGCGAAGAGCAGCGGTGTGCCCCATGTCGGCTTGCCGTCTCTCCACCATTGTGTCAGCCGGTCGGCCGGCGTCTCGACTCGGGGCCGGTTGGCCTTGATGCTACCCGCACTCCCGTTCGCCCGGATGGTCGTGCGCCGGAACGGCAGGAAGACCACGCTGGCGTGGACTCGACGATCTTTTTCAAAGGTGGGCTCCTGCTGGAACTGCTCTTCTTCTTTCAGCACGTTGACCCGGAGCGCGAGCGCCTCCTTGATCAGTACCCGATTGAGGTCGATGGTCTCCCGATGCGTGCCAAAGCGGCCAATCTCGAAACTAGTAACAATCGTATCGGTGAACCGTGCAGTCTTAAGCGACGCGTTGATGATTCCGCCTGCGCTGCCCAGGCCGAAGAGCAGGGCATTCGCGCCGCGGTTGATCTCAACCCGGTCGATGTTAAAAGTGTCGAACGGTATGTCGGTGCCAAAGAATTCCTGAGTGAGGTCGGCTGACGACAAACCGCGGACCCGCGTGTTCGACTGCGGGGAAATCCGCGCCGCGTCAAAATCGAGCCGTCCGCTGCCCGGGTTGCCGGCCGAGAAGTTGCCGCCCATACCCGGCGTTTCTGTGTTGGTCGTGTAAACCAAGAGATCCTCGAGGCTCTTGGCCGACGTGTCATCGAGGAACTCCCGGTTCACAACCTGGACCGCCGCGCCTATGTCGCGAAGGTCAGTCCGAAGCCGCGTGCCGGCCAGCGTATTGCTTGACTGATAACCCACGTTCCGCGAGTCGTCGACGAGGAAAGGGCTCAGCTTGATGATCTCGGACTTCTGGCTGCTCGCCGGCTTCGGACCGGCCGGGCCCGAGATCGTTGAGGTTTGCTGGGCGAATCCGCCTGTGGCGGCGGCCAGACATGGGACGAGCACCATCCCGAGTATGCGGGCAATCATCTTGTTCATGGGGTTTTTGAGCAGCGCCTATTCATCAAGGAACGTGGAGGGGGGTGATGATTCGAACTACTGCCGTAATCATCAGAACGGCCGACTCCCGCGATTTAATCAAGGTGACCACTATCCCCCGTTTGGGGGAAGCAGATCGCGCCGTGCTACCCCGTGCCTAAAAGCAGCTGGAAGACTTCGGCGAGCTTCCGCCACAATGCCCATCGGTGTTCGGATTGAACCGGACCAACCATTGCTTGAGGACGTTTGCGCCGTTCACGCTGGCGTGGCGCTTGAGATGCCTCGGGTTGTTCCTAGCGCCTCGAAGTTTACTGGCTGGGTTGATAAATGTTCCTCATCTGCCAGGCATCGAGTGACAGCACCTGAGTCTCCGTGCCCAGCGAACGCAACGAGACCCCCACGCTATCACTGCGTTCTGGATACACCCGGGCGGCCACGCATTGGCGGCCGTTGATGAACACCTCCACCACACTACGGTCGATGAAGACCCGCAGCTTCAGGCTTTCATCAGGCGCCAGTTCCACTTGGGCCGTTTCGGGCGGGCGACTCCTGACATCCGGGGCCACGGAGGAGCGCGACGTATCGAGCGAAATCACACCCGGCAGCGGCATCTTCCCCAACCGGAAGCCCCGATCGCGGAAGAACTGAATTCGTGTGAACTCTTCGCCTCCGGGCGATCTCAGGACGTTCAATTCGATGGTCTGCCCCGGCTGCGGTGCGATTTCGGCGACTATCTCCAAGGCGTTGCCCTTCACCTCGCCGAGCACCACCTCCTGGTTAGCCGGAAGTTTCACCGCTTCGATACGAGCATGCGCGCCCCGGAGGGATTCAATGTTTCCCGCCGGCTCGATGTTCAACGGATTGAAAACGCTGTTGGGGCGAAGCGTCAGCCGTCTCGGCAGGGACATCAGACGATTCCACCCCTTCGTCGGTTTGCCTTCGTTCATGTTGAAAATGACCACTACGCCCCCGGCTCCATCAGGAAAGGCGGAAGGGGCATGCACTCCGGAGGGGGCAAAGGCGCCGAAGTTGAAGTTGGCACCGTCAGTGACCACAAACTTGTCGCGCTGCTGGTCGTAGTCGCCAAGCAGGTATTTCCCGCCGCTCATATGGCTGAAATGCAAAAGAATGTGTTTGTCGCCGATGGGCCAGAAATAGGGGCAGGCGCCGTCGTCACCGACCAAGCCATAGTGGTCGTTCTCCAGGAAGGAGTGAAGGGGCTCCCAGGTGGCAAGATCCTTGGAGCGGTGCAGGAAAACCGAGCGAACTTGCTTTCCGCCCCGGCCTCCCGCCGTCAGCGCGTAATACATGCCGTCCTTTTTCCAGATACAGGGGTCGAAGATGTTGAAGGGCAGCGGGGGGTCTCCTAGTTTAGGGAAGGGTATCACGGCTTTGCCAGTGATCTTCTCCCAGTTCAACAGCAGCGGATCGTCCGACACCGCCACCATGGTCCCAACCTCCGTGCCGTGATAAATCGCGATGACACGGCCGTCCTCGACGAACGCGGAGCCCGAAAAGGAGGCCCGCTCCGGGTTCGGATAAATCGCCAGCGGCAGATCGCGCCAGTGGATCAGATCGTCGCTGACCGCGTGCCCCCAGTGCTGGCGCGGATCCTCCGGCGGGTAAGCCTGGTAGAAGAGATGCCAGCGTCCCTGCCAGAAGCAGAGCCCGTTGGGATCGTTCAGGTTCCCCTCGGGATTCACGTAGTGGTAGATGGGCCGATGGGGATCGGCGGCGAGCTTGCGGCGCGACTCGTTCATCCGCTGCAGCAGCGGGTTGGTGCGCAGTTCCTGCTCCTGTGCCTCGAGGGTGCGGCTGAACTTGTATTGGGGGACTTTGGACGTGAAGTCGCGCGGCGGCGATTCTGCGGCCGCCGCCGCGCCCGCGGCGGGCGCGAAAAGAGCAAGGCCGAGCGCGTAACAGATGCTGGAGAACAGGGGGGTGGACTTCATTTTCAAGATGCAGGATTGAGGAGGAGTGGCGCTTGATTCACTTTGGGACACAACCCCTATGCTTGGTTTGGTTGGAGCCGGCCTCGCTGAGGCCGGCTCCATGCTGGGCGCAGACGGCGGCGGCAACCTCGCAGGCGCGGCGGGCGATGGTGGGCAGCGGGTTTTGGCGCAGCAGGCCGACGACGAGCGCGGCGGTGAAGGCGTCGCCGGCGCCGACCGTGTCGCAGACCACCGTCGGGATCCCAGGTTGATCGACGACTTCCGTGATGGATACGAGGAGGGCGCCCGCCTCGCCGCGGGTCATCACCGCGAGATCGAGTTTTTCGCGCGTGAGCAAAGAACGCAGAAGGTCAATCGGGTTGTCGACGTGCGATAGGCCGCAGGCGGCCGCGACGTCGCCCAGTTCATCGTCGCTGAGCTTGAGCACGGTCGCCCGGCCGATCGATTCGCGGACCAGCGCAGCATCGAAGAACGGCCGGCGCAGATTCACATCGAGCACACGCGGGATGCCACGGGCCGCCGCCACCTGCAGCGCCTGCTGGATCGACGAGCGGGACATCGCACTCCGTTGACCGAGCGTGCCGAAGTAAACGGCGTCGACCGAGTCGAGGCGGTTTGCCAATTCCGGCGTCCAGGTGATCTGATCCCATGCCGCGCCTTCGCGGATCTCAAAGCTTGGTTTGCCAGCGGCATCCACGGTGACGCCGACGGCGCCGGTGGGCGCATCGGCGATCACGCGGATCAGCGACGGGGCGATACCGAAACCCTGGAGGATCGCGATGGCTTCGTGCCCTCGCGTATCGTCGCCGACTGCGCTCAACAGGGAGACCTGGGCGCCGAGCCGCGCGGCGTGGCAGGCAAAGTTAGCCGGCGCGCCGCCGAAACGCGGACCATCGGGAAAGAGATCCCAAAGGACTTCGCCGCAGGAGAGGATCGCAGGTGGGTTCATGACATGCCTAGGTCGCGTTGGATTTCCTCCAGACTCCGGCCCTTGGTTTCCGGCACCATGAACTGCACCCAGACGAATTGCAGCACCATCATACCGCAGAAGAACAGGAAAACGTAGCCCGGCGAGAAGGCCGTGACCATTTTCGGGAAGAACGTCGTGAGCAGCGCCGCAAAGATCCAGTGCGTGAAGCTGCCAAGCGCCTGGCCCTCGGCGCGGTGGCGGTTGGGGAAGATCTCCGAGATAAGCACCCAGATCACCGTGCCCTGGCCGATGGCGTGCGCCGCGATGAAGGCGAAGATGCAGATCGGCACGATGCCATAGTGCTGCGTGAAGAACGCCCACGCCGTGAGTCCGAGCGAGACGATGTAGCCGATGGAACCGATATAGAGTAGCGTGCGCCGGCCCAGCCGGTCGATCAGCCACAGGCCCACGAAGGTGAATACGAGGTTGGTGACGCCGATCCCAACGGATTGCAGCAGGGCGGCCTCCTTGCCGAGGCCGGTCATCTCGAAGATGCGCGGCGCGAAGTAGAGCACCGCGTTGATGCCGGAGAGCTGATTGAAGAAGGCGACGAGGAAGGCGAGCGTGATGGGCACGCGCAGGCGCCGCGTCCAGAACTGAGAGGCGGTGTTCGTTTCTGCGCGGACGGCGGCGACGATTTCATCTGCGTGCGCCTCGAGTTTCGCGGGCGACAACTCGGGTTCAATCAGGCGCAGGACAACAAGCCCGCCCGCGCGATCGCCTCGGCGGCCGATCAGCCAGCGCGGACTTTCGGGCAGGCCGAAGCAGAGCACGGCGTAGATCACGGACGGCACGGCGGCGATGCCGAGCATCCAGCGCCAGGCGTCCTCGCCGCCGATCCGTGCGATGATCGCGTTGGACGCGAAGGACACCAAAATGCCAAACACGATATTGAACTGGAACATAGCCGCGAGGCGGCCGCGATAGGCGGGCGGGGCGATCTCGGAGATGTAGAGCGGCGCGACGACCGTCGAGATGCCGATGCCCAAGCCGCCGATGAAACGGGCGATGATGAACACGCCCACGCCGTCGGCGAAGGCGCAGCCAAAGGCCGACAGCACGTAAAGGACGCCGATAAACTGGAGGGTTGGCTTGCGGCCGAACCGATCCGTCGGCCAACCGCCGAGTAGCGAGCCCAGCACCGTGCCGTAAAGAGCGGCCCCCAAGGCGAGCCCGTGCATCCCGGCACTCAGCCCCCATAGCTCTTGGATCTTTTGCTCAGCACCGGAAATGACGACGGTGTCGAAGCCGAAGAGGAACCCCGCCAACGCGGAGACGACTGACCAGAGAAGGAGGCGCGAATTCATGGGGTGGGCGTCGGACTGGTAATGAGACCCTTGCGGGCGGGGTCAAAGCGCGGGCTATCCCCCATTTGGGGGAAGTGCGGCCGCGTGTTCCGACTCTTCTTTTGAGCCGCATCCCCCTTGCTTTAGCTATGGGGTAAGGCGCGGACTCCGTATTGGGGATCAACCGCCACCAGCAGATGCAGCGCGGCGATACTTCGGGCACCAGACCACGTGATACTGGCAGTCGTAGGTGACGTTGTTGTTCGATTCGGATATATTATGCTACTTGGATTCCTATACCGCGACCAGTTGAGCTCGATGGAGGGCTTCTCCAACGAGGCCGTGATCCGCTTTCGCGACGGCTCAGTGCATTGGGATGGTCTGGTTATGCCGCTCCTGCGCGACGCTCGCGTGTCTGACCAAGTTTGTCCGCATCGACCGGCGTCGGCTTAAAGGTCGTTAGCGCTACTGCGCTTAGCTCGTGCAGGAGGGCAAAGCTGGTCAACGACGTTCTGTTTCTAGCCGCGTTTCTGTATGTCGTCCTACACTCTATCTTCGGGAGGAAGTGCGGTATCCAAAATCAGGCAAAATGTTTTTGGGCCGCTGCACGTTCCGAATGCTCGAAGGCATCCGCGAAGTCTTCCAGGTCACGATCCGACATTCCTAAGGCTCGCCCGGCCTTGCGCCAGCCGGCCACGGCACGTTCAACCTCGCGCAGGATTTCTTTTGCACGTGCCCGCGAAAGCCGAAAATAAGCAATCACCGACATCAGGGCTTCTACAGTCGCCTCGGGTCCGGTTTCGGCTGATACCCACGTCTTCAGCTCGCGCGCCCGATCCGGAAACGGATTCAGGTCGAAGGCCGGTGCGAGTCGCCACAGGCCGCGCTCCGCGTGGAGGAAGCCATGATTGTGGAGATGGTCGTCGACGTTGGTGATGAGAATCGAGAAGGCCATCCGTCGCCAAAGTTCCTCAATGTCGGCCTGAGCCGCCGCCCCGTTGACGCGCAGGGCATCCACGATTTCTGCATAGCTGTGTTCCAAGGCGCCGGCTGATTCGACGCCGAGTAGCGTCGCCGCCGAGACATACATCAAACGCCGGCCATCGAGCGTCCGGTCGAAGCGGCGGATCAATGCCACAGGTACGCCATCACTGTCCACGATGCGCGCGGCTGCGACGTTGAGGCCGGCAACCTTCGCCAAGGTCATCGCGAGCACCTCGCCTTTCGTGACCGCGCGCTCGTCCTGCACGCTCGGAAACTTCCCAATCGCCAGCATACCGTCGTCATCCACCACCGAACACTTAGGTCGCAAGCCGCCGAGCGAGGTGCCGCGACCCCGCAGGTAGGCGAGATCGGCGGCCGTCTCGGTTTCGGTTTCAACCGCGCGGGATGCGCTCATCAGGTGCTGCAATTCCAAGAGCGGCGGCGCGGTGCGGCGCCCCGGCTCGGCGGCGCGCTGAAACACCCCGGCCTCATCGCGAAAGCGGAGCGCCCCGACGCGATTGCCGTCGTCCACGGCCAGGAGAAAATCAACGGCATTGAGCTGGGCCGATCCCGCTGCGGCTCCCGCCCGTTTCGCCAACTGGCGTCGCTTCGCATGGTCACGCAGGATGACCCGCCGGCCCCAACCGTCGGGTTCGGTGTCGGCGATCGCAGCGTGAAACACGGAGCCCTCCGGGGCTCTGCGATGAAACTGCGTGCCGGTGACCAAAGGTAGGTTTGGCTCCAGCGCGAAGCGTTCCGCAGCCGCCAGCCAGGTTTCATCGTAAGCAAAAGCGGCATGCTCGCGCGCCCCGTTCTGATCGTAATGCAGGGTGCCGACGAGACGGCCTTCATCGCCGGCGCAGACTTGCAGGGTGCGTTTCATAGCGAAGTAGGTGATGGCTTCACTCGGACGCGCTTTGGCAAGCGGGCTTCATCCAACTGCAGGCCTACATCATCGGCCCTAGGATCGACCAACTCGCCGAGGGCGGTGCCAAAGCCCAAGACAAAAAGCGCCATGGCGTAGGCGCCCATCGCCACGGTGGGATCGCCTTTTTCGACGCGGCGATAAGTATTCGTGGCCACGCCCATCCGCTCGACCATCATGGCGACCGTGAAGTGGCGTTTGCGACGAGCCGTCGCCACATCGTGGCCGAGTTTAGCCATGGCGCGTCGGGTCGGTGGCGGCAGGAGATCATGGAGGGAGGAACGCATAATTAATGGTCATACATAGACCTTTAAATGACCTAATAGTCAATCTATTGATATGAATTCCTTAATTCAGCCATGACGTCAAGTGTCGTCACGACAAACATCGTCGCGCCGGATAAGACGGCGCGGCGGGGAATCGCCTCGGCCGTGGCTCGCTGGTCGTCTGCCTTTCGCCGGCCATCCCACAGGCCGAAGTGGAGCCGCTGGCCGGCGCGGAAGTTGCCGACCATTTCGGTCGTGGTGAAGTAACTCTCATAGAAACGCCGGTGATGCAACTGGCCAGCCAAGTCGCCGGGCGCGACGCGCAGCGGACCGCCGTTGATGTCGCCTACCGCCTTCCCGGTCTGCTTGAGGCCGACGTCGCCGTAGCGCGTGTAGCTAAACTGGGCATGATCGCCGCCGTCGCACAAGACTCCTTCGACCACGACCGAGGTGAGCCGTGGGGTGACGTCGACGTTGAACACCACCTGGTGGCGGCGTCCGGGGACGAGCAGGCCCGGGTCGCAGGACCACACGGTGCGGCGTTGGCCGTCGCTGAGCTCGAGCTTGAGCGTGCCATACTCCGCGGTGGTGACGACCAAGCCGGGTCCGTCGGGCGCGGTGCGCGCATCCACCACAATCTGTACGGGGCGCAGGTCGTCGAGTTGCAACCAGAGTTCGAGCGGGAATCCGCCGGCGCGCACGTTGTCCTGGTACTGTCCCAGACAACCGCCCCTCGGCCGGTGGCGGCACGAACGGCGAGT
>JBIKWB010000021.1:0-86015 GCA_044356555.1 Opitutaceae bacterium
TCACAACGGGGTGTTCGGCACTACATCGCTCAAAAAAATCAACTTCCCTCGTAAACCGCCCCGCTGGAAAAACCACTCTCCTCTGAAACTATTTTCACTCCCTGCTCCAACTGCGGAACTCGGGTTAGAAGATGGAGTCGGCGTGACCCCACCCGGCTTCTGAACCGCCCCTCGCCGCCCTCGGCACTTGCCAAATCAGGTCCGCTCCGTTGGCTCCCGACCGTGCGCCACAAACTCTCCCTCGTCCTCACGCTGTGCGCGTGGCTTCTCGCCACCGGCAGCCACTGGGATGTGGTGCAGACGTTCGCCTGGGGCCGGATGATCGCAACCTACTCGGAGTCGATGTCCTTCACGCAGGCCGTGCAAAAAACCTTCAGCGCCGGCGCGACGTGCAGCGTGTGCGAAATCGTCGCCACCGCCAAATCGCAGGACTCCGCCCATCCCACCACGCCCACCGCTCCCGGCAAGACCCTCGAGAAAATCCATCTCGTCTTCGCCCCCACGCCCGCTGCCCCTCTCCTGATTTCGTCCGCGTCATTTTCGTGGTCGCTTAGCGACCAAGCCGTCCCCGTCTCCTGCCGCGCCGCGCCCCCCGTGCCGCCGCCTCGAGCCCTGGCCTGAGTTCCTCCGCGTAGTGCCGGCCGTCGCCGGCCTTCGTTTCGAAGTGGCGGCGGCACCCTGCCGCAATTCCGCCTCGCTCCAGTCGGAGCAACCGCCGCGCCGCCGCGCGCCCGCGGTCTTCCCAACTCAGTCCACGTTCCGCCATGTCTCTCCGTCTCCCCCTCTGCTCCCTCCTCCTCGCCTCCGCCCTTTCCGCGCAGACGACCAAACCTGCCGCCAAGGACGAACTCGTCGTGCTCGACCGCATCGACGTCATCGCCGAAAAGGCCAAAAACTTTTCCCTCCCGCTCGACGCCGCTCCCGCTACCGGTTCCCGCCTCGGCCTGACCGTGCGCGACCTTCCCGCGAGCGTCTCCGTCATCACGCAAGAGATGATGCAACTCCGCGGTCTCCGCACCGCCGTCGAATCCGTCGAATCCGCCGTCGGCATGACCGGCGGCACCAACTTCGGCTCCATCCCCACCTACTCCACGCGCGGTTTCGGCGGCAACAACGTCACCATCCTCCGCGACGGCATCCGCCAAAACACCGCCTCGCAATCCTCCCGCACCGTCGACTCGTTTCTCCTCGACCGCGTCGAAGTTCTCAAAGGCCCTTCGTCGCTCATGTTCGGCGAAGGCGCCGTCGGCGGCGCGATCAACTACGTCTCAAAAAATCCCGACCGCACCCGCCGCGGGGAACTCCTCGCCAGCATCGGTCCTTGGTCCACCTACCGCCTCGGCGTCGGCCTCGGCGGCCCGCTTCCGACTCTCAACTCCCAGCCCTCAACTCTCAACTACCGCCTCGACCTCGTCCAAAACTCCACCGGCGGCTACCAAGACCGCAACTCGCAGGACTACCTCGGCCTCGCCGGTGCCCTCGGTTGGCGCGTGAGCGACCGCCTTTCGCTCACCTATTTCACCACCTGGCTCTCCGATTCCGTCGAGAGCTACTACGGCAACCCCGTCGTCTACGACGCCGTCGTCAACACCACCGTTGCCGGCGCCCAACCCGAGGTCCGCCTTTTCAACGGCGCCACCGACCGCTTCGTGAATCCCCGCGTCGATCCCGCCGCCCGCCGCACCAACTACAACATCCTCGATAACTACGCTGACACCGAAAACTCCTTCAACCGTCTCCGCGCCGAGCTCACCCTCGCCCCCGACCTCGAACTCCGCAACGAGACCTACGTCGCCACCCAGCTCCTCAAATGGCGCAACCTGGAGACCAACACGTGGAATCCCCTCACCCGCCTCGTCGCCCGTTCCTCCTTTCTCCACATTTACCGCGACGACGTGCTCCTCGGTAACCGCCTCGACCTCTCCCTCCGCCGCCCGCTCTTCGGCCTCACCAACCGTTTCCTCATCGGCGCCAGCCTCGAACACAACGACCAGATCCGCGGCGGCGCTCCCGGCAACGTCCCCACCGTCCTCTCTAGCGTGTCCCTCCTCAACCCCGACGTCGGCCGCGGCCCCGTCGCCCGCGAACAAAAGACTTCCCGCGTCATGGTCGGCACCCACGCCTTCTTCGCCGAAAACATCCTCGAACTCACGCCCGCTCTGAAACTCGTCGGCGGCCTCCGCTACGACCACATCTCCCTCCAGCGCGACACCCTGTTCAACCCCACCACCGCCACGCCCACGCCGTTCGCCACTTTCAAAAAAGGCTACCGTCCCCTCACCGGCCGCGCCGGCCTCATCTGGTCCGCCACCAAAACCCTCAATGCCTATGCGGCCTATAGCACCGCCGCCGAGCCCGTGGCCCAACTCGTCGGCCTCGCCCTCGCCAACGCGGATTTCTCCCTGCAAAAGGGCCGTCAGTTCGAAGTCGGCCTCAAAGGCTCGCTCCTCCGCGACCGGCTCGACTTCACCCTCGCCTACTTCGACATCGAGAAAAACGACCTGCTCACCTCCACCCTCGATCCCACCACCGGCGTGCGCATCAGCCAGCAGATCGGCTCGCAGAGATCCTCCGGCGTCGAAGCCGCCCTCGCCCTCTCGCCCGCCGACGGCTGGCGCATCGAGCTGAACGCCGCCTACACCGCCGCCAAGTTCGGCGCCTTCAACGAAAACCTCGGCACCGGCGTCATCTCGCGGAAAGGCAAAATCCCGAGCAACGTCCCCGACTGGGTCGCGAACGCCTTCGTTTCAAAACGCTTCGCCTCCGGCCTCACGTTCAGCGGCGGCCCGCGCTACGTCGGCGACCGTTTCGGCAATACCAACAACTCCGTCGTCGCCAAAGCCTACACCACCGTAGACGCCGCCGTGAGCTATCCGTTGGGCCGCTCGACGATCACCCTCCGCGGCCGCAACCTCCTCGACGAGGACCATGAGTCCATCGCCGGCACCACCATGCGCCGCCTCGCCGACCCCATCTCCGCCGAACTCACTCTCCGCACTCTCTTCTAAAAAAGTAGGGCAGGGTCTCCGACCCGCCCTTTCAATTTTCCGGTCATTGCGAGGAGCGCAGCGACGCGGCAATCCATCTGCTCATTCGTCACGCGCCTCGCGTCCCCCGCCGTCGCAAAGTCCAATCATTCTCCCCCCTCTCCCATGCGCCCTCTTCCCTCCGCCATGCTCTCCGCCCTGCTCCTCGCCGCGCTCCTCCCCCTCGCCTCCGCCACGCCCACTCCGTCTCTCAACTCTCAACCCTCAACGCTCAACGTTGCTTCCCCCGCCTCCGCCGACACCCAGTGCTCGAGTCTCACCCGCGCCCCCGACGGCACGCTCCACCTCACTTACTACGGCCCCGCCCCCGCCGACGCCGCACCCAACGCGCGCACGCTTTGGCACGCCACCCTCGCGCCCAACGCCACCACGTTCTCCCCGCCGCGCCCCATCGTCACGACTCCGCTCCTCATGGAGAATTGGGCCGACTTCGCCACGCTCGTCGTCGGCACCGACGGCGCTCTCACCGCCCAATGGTTTCAAAAATCCGGCCCCGACGCCCGTGGCTACGAGGGCTGGTTTTCCCGTTCCGCTGACGGCGGTCGCACGTGGCGACCGCCCGCGCGGCTCGGTCACGAATTCGTAGCCCTCGCCCCGCTCAGCCAAGGTCGCACACTTGCGGTTTGGCTCGAAAGCACGCGCCCGCTCGAAGGCCATAACCACCTTCCTCCGACGAATCCGAGCGCCCCTTACCAGCCCGCCATGAAGCTCCTCGCCCGCCTCCTCGCACCCGACGGCACGAGCCTCGGCGACTGGACCGTCGATCCCGACGTCTGCACCTGTTGTCAAAACACCGTCGCCGTCCTCCCCGGCGACCGCGTCTTCGTCGGCTACCGCGGCCACACGCCCACCGAGATCCGCGACAACCTCCACACCACTTTCGACCTCGCCACCGCTTCGTGGTCCAAGCCCGCCACGCTCCGCGATGACGGCTGGAAAATCGCCGCCTGCCCCGTCAACGGCCCCGCCGCCGACTCCCTCGACGCCACCCTCGCCGTCTCGTGGTTCACCGCCGCCGAAGGCAGCGCCCGCGTCTTCGCCCGCCTCTCCGTCGATGCCGGCACCACCTTCACCGCCCCTGTTCAAATCGACCTTGGCCGACCCATCGGCCGCTTGGAAACCGTCGCCCTGCCCGATCGCTCCGCCGTCATCCTCTGGCTGGAAATGAAATCGGAAAACAACGCCGCCGGGCTCTATGCCCGCCGCCTTTTCCCCAACGGCCAGCTCTCCGCTCCGCAACTTCTCACCACCACCACCCAGGCCCGCACCGGCGGTTTCCCCCGCGCCGCCCTCCGCCTCGACGGCTCACTGCTCATTTCATTCACCCAAACCGGCGACTCCCCCCACGTTCGCACGATCACCTTCAACCCTGCGCCGCTCGTCCCCCAAGCCGCCCTCATCCTCCGTCGTCCGACTCCGACCTCGACCCTCGTGGCTCAAGAATTCTGCATCGCTCCCGCCCTGCCCTGATTTGCCTTAAACCGCTTCCACCTCTCACTTCGCTCAACGCCCACCCACCATGAAACTTCTCGCCTTCCTCGCCCTCGCCGCCCTCGCACCCATCACCCTCCGCGCCGCCGCCGAAAAAACCGCCGACAAAAACTGCGGCTGCGCCTGCTGCAAAGGCAAAGCCGTCTGCTGCTGCAACACCGAAGCTGCCACCCCGGCCTCACCGGCCCCCGCCGCCCCGAGCGCGCCCGCCGCCGCGCCCGAAATCAAACGCTACTCCCTGCGCGGCGTCGTCGTCGCCGTCGACGCCGACAAATCCGCCCTCCGCGTGAAGCACGAAGAAATTCCCGGCTTCATGCGCGCGATGACCATGCAGTTCAAAGTCGATGCCCCCACGCTCGCCGCCGCCAAAGTCGGCGTGACCCTCACCGGCCAGATGTCCCGCCAAGGCAAAGATTGGGTCCTCGAAGCGGTGAAGTTCCTGCCTTGAACGGTGGAGCCCGATGTCCCCATCGGGTTTCTGTGCCTGTTGTCAGCCCCACTCCGTCGGCAATCCACCGACACCTCCGCCCGCCCGCGCCGGTGATCGGCCGACGACGCATTCCTACGAATTCGCCCCTCGGTGAATTAGACTAGCGTTTTCCGGCGGCTCCTCGCCTACACCCACCGCGCCAGCGCCGCGCGTAGTTTTTCTTTCGCCCGCGCCACCCGAGATTCCACGGCCTTCACCGAGCAGCCCAGCATGGCCGCGATCTCTGCCTGTCGCAGGCCTTCATATTCAAACAGCACCAGCGCCTCGCGCAATTCCCCCGGCAGCGCCGCCACCGCGGCCTGCACCGCCGCCGCCCGCTCGGCCCGTTCCAGCCCGCCCGCGCCTTCTATTCCCTCGCCCCGGACCCCGCGCCCCGCGCTCTCCGTTTCGCTCCACTCTTCGAGCGCGATCGTCGGCCGTCGCCGCCACCAACGCAGTCGGTTGCGCGCGACATTCACCGCGATCGCGAAAATCCACGGACGCACCGCCGCACCTTCTCGAAACTGTTCCCGCTTTTGCCACACGCGGACCATCGTCTCCTGCGCCAGCTCCTCGGCCTCGCCCGCGTTGAACACGATCCGCGCAATTACCCGTTTCACCGGCAACTCCCAACGGCCGATCAGGACTCCCATCGCCGCCTCGTCTCCCGTCCGCACCCGCGCCATGAGCACCGCATCCTCCGCCGCCGCGCGCTCCGACCTTTGGTCACCTCCCGCCGTCCCTTGCCCCTCGCCCGGAGCCTTCATCAAGGCTTCACCCGCACGTTCGGCGCGCCGGCATGATCGTGATCCGCCACCCGCGGCTGCACGATCGCAAGATAACGTTGCCCCTGCTCCGCCGGCATCAACGCCGCGACGTGTTTGAAATGCTGCGTCATTGCGTCCACGCACACCCGCTCCAGCCGTGCGATCTCCGCCGCCGGCGCCTTGCGTTCCCGCGCATCAAGGATCGCCGCGCAGTGCTCGCCGCACTCCACACTGAAGTCGTCGTGCAATTTCTTCACCGCCGCCGCCTGCGCCTCGCTCAACCGGAACTCCACCCGCAGCCACGCCATCGCGTCGCCCGCCCGCGCCGCCCGCCGCAGCGCCGGATCGTCGTTGAGGGTAAAGAACGCCGCAAAAGCGACCGCGCCCGCCGCCACGGCAATCGCCAGAGTAATGAGCCAGTTTCTCATCGCATCGCCATCGCCCGTGCATCGAGCCGGCTCACGTAGGCTTGCAACATCTCCGCCCGCTCCACCGCCACCCGCCCGCGGGCCTGCTCCCTCCCCGTCCATGCGCCCAACCCCAGCGCCACCGCCAATAACACCGCGAACGGCACCGCCCGGGCCCGCGCAAATCCCGCCCACGCCGCGTCGCCCCGCGCCCGCCCGATTCTCGCCCAAACTCCCGGGCGGAACCCGGCCGACGCCTTCGGCTCCACCGACCACTCGGCCAACACTTGGCTCAATTTTTGATCCGACGGTTTCATCTTCATGACCTGCTATACCCCGTGCCGGAAAAAATCCCTCAAAATATTCCGTGGGATTTTTCTGCCCACGGCGTATTACCCGCTGAACCACCCAATTTCAGCTCAAAATCCCCATGAAAATATCCTCCCTCCTTCTCGTTCTCGCCACCGTCTCGGCCACCTTAACCGCGTCCGCCCAAACGCCCGCCGCCTCCGGCTGCACCGCTCAAAAATCGTGCTGCCTGGCGCCTCTCGCCGCTGCCGACAAGCCCTCAGCCGCCGACGCCGCCGCGATCGCCAAAGCTCGCGCCGATTATCCCCTCAAAACCTGTCTCGTCGCCGACGAAGCGTTTACCACCATCGAGCAAGCTATCGGCCACGTGCACCGCGTCGCCGGCCAACCCGACCGCGTCATCTTCGTCTGCTGCAACGATTGTGTCGCCGACTTCAAGGCCGCACCCGCCAACTACCTCGCCAAACTCGACGCCGCCAAAAAGAAGTAGGGTTGGGTCTCCGAACCGCCCTCCGCGCCCACGCCCGCTCCCTTCGTCCGGATTTCGTGTAGTTCGTGTTTTTCGTTGTGACCTTTCGTCCTCCCCAGCTGCCGCGTATCTTCGCGCCCCTCGCTCCGCTGTTTCTCTTCCTCCTGGCGCTGCTCGCCGCGCCCTCGACCCGAGCCTGCGTCAACTGCGGTGGAAAATCCAAAACCAACTCCGGCTGGCTCGCCCGCGAACTCGCGCCCAAGGCCACCGCCCTATACCCCAACGCTCCGGTCGTCGATTACACGCTCGAGATCGCCGAGACCACCCTGTCACCCGCCGGTCGCCCCGTCCCCGCTCTCACTATTAACGGCTCCGTCCCCGGCCCCACCCTCCGCTTCCGCGTCGGTGATGTCGCTCGCATCATCGTCCGCAACCGCCTCGCCGCCGGCGAGACGTCCCTCCATTGGCATGGGCTCCTCCTGCCCAATCTCGAGGACGGCGTGCCCCACCTCACCACCCCACCCATTCCCGCCGGCACCGAGCGCACCTTCGAATTTCTCCTCACTCACGCCGGCACGTATTGGTATCATAGCCACACCGGTCTGCAGGAACAACGCGGGGTCTACGGCAGCATCGTCGTCGAGCCCGCCCCCGGCTCTCCGCCCCGCGCCGATCTTCCCCGCATCGACCACGATCACGTCGTCGTCCTCTCCGATTGGACCAACGAAGACCCCGACGCCGTCATGCGCTCGCTCCTCCGCGGCAGCGACTGGTTCGCGATCCGCAAAAACACCGCCCAATCCCTCCTCGGCGCCTACCGCTCCGGCCACCTCCGCGACTTCCTGAAACGCGAGCGCGCCCGCATGCTCCCGATGGATCTGTCCGACGTCGCCTACGACGCCTTTCTCCTCAACGGCCAGTCCGTTTCCCGCCTCCCCGCCCGCCCCGGCGAGACCATCCGCCTCCGCGTCATCAACGCCGGTGCCTCGACCTACTTCTACCTGAGTTCCGCCGCCGGACCGCTCACGATCGTCGCCGCCGACGGCATGGACGTCGCGCCGATCAAACAAAACCGTCTCCTCATCGGCATGGCGGAAACTTACGACGTGCTCGTCACCGTTCCCCTTTCGCCCGCCGCCGCTTGGGAAATCCGCGCCACCGCCCAAGACAACTCCGGCCACGCCTCCCTCTTCGTCGGCGACCCCGCCGGCCCCGCGCAAAACGCCCCGCCGCCCGGTCCGCTCGAAATCTACAACATGGACGCCGCCCTCTCGGTGATCCTCGCCCAACACGACGAGACCGGCGACATCACCGACAACGATGCCCTTGCCGCCGAGGTCGACCGTCCGCTGCCGCCTTACGTTCGCCTCCGCTCGCCCACCTCCACCGCTTTACCGGCCGATGCGCCCCGTCGCTCGGTTACCCTCAAGCTCACGGGCGACATGACGCGGTACCTCTGGTCCCTCGACGACAAGACCATGGATGAAGAGAGCACCATCGCGGTGAAGAAGGGCGAAGTCCTCCGCCTCGTCCTCGTGAACAACACGATGATGCACCACCCGATGCATCTCCACGGACACTTTTTTCGACTGCTCATCCCCGATGCCGGCGACCCTGCCTACGCCCCGCTCAAGCACACCGTCGACGTCCCACCCATGAGCCGCCGCACCATCGAGTTCCTCGCCAGCGAGGACCGCGACTGGCTGTTCCACTGCCATCTCCTTTACCACATGATGGCCGGCATGGCGCGGGTCGTAAGCTACTCCGAGCCGCCTTCATCTTCGACTTCCACTTCCACTGCGGTCCAAGCCCCCCAACTCGGCGAACACGCCAAACCCCATACCTACGCGTGGCTCGACCTCACCCTCCAAACTCACCTCAGCACCGGTCTCGCCACCGTCCAATCCGGTCGCAACAACCTCCACTTCGCCTGGGAAACCGGTTGGGCCCACGTCGACGACGCCGACTACGAAATCGACACCACGTACGCCCGCTATTGGAACCCGCGTTGGATCACTTTTGCCGGCGTCCGCGTTTCAAATCATACCAGCACCCGCCACACCGCAATCGCCGGGGCCACCTACCGGCTCCCCTACCTCATCGACTTCACCACGACCGTCCAAAGCAACGGCGACGTGCGCGGCGCCCTGGAAAAAACTCTGCCCCTCACTTCCCGCTTGGGCCTCGCCTTGCACGCCGACTACGACACCGCCCAAGACTTTTCCTACTCCGCCACTCTTCGCTACACCCTCACCCAACGCACCGCACTCGTCGTGAGCTACGACTCCGACTACCGGGCCGGCGCCGGCCTCGCCTTCCGGTTCTAACTCTCCGCATTTCCTTCCCGCTATGAAATCCACCCTCCGAACTGTCCTCACTCTTTTCATCGCGCTAGCCGTTGGCCCGATGCTCGTCGCCGCGTCGCCGGCCAACCCCTCCAAGAACCCCGACGCAAATTCAGCCCCCGCCGGCAAACCCAAACCCTACCCGCTCAAGGTCTGTATCGTGACCGACAACGACCTCGATTCAATGGGCGACGAGAGCTCTCTCATCCACGAGGGCCAGACGATAAAGTTCTGCTGCCCGCCCTGCGAAAAAAAGTTCTTAAAAAATCCCGCCCGCTACCTCGCCAAACTCGCCCCGCCTGAGAAAGCCAACGCCCCGCAGTAGCTCCCCGTCGGAACGGTAATTCCCCACCGGCGCCCGCGCCGCCACCTCCGGTCCAACCGCCCTCGCGCCCCGGCGTCTTGATCTTTAGCGTGCGGGCTCGCCGCTCCGCGCCCACGAGGCCAAGGTCCCCGTTTACTTTGTCGCATCGCCCATGACTTCAGCCTCCGCGTCTCCCGTCTCCGCCCCGCCCGACGCCCCGGTTTACATGGGCCTGCCCGGCGAGCATATCCTGCGTCCGCGCTTCTATGTCGCCGCCGCGCTATCGCTGCCCGTCCTGGTTCTCTCGATGGGTCCGATGGTCGTCCCGCACGCCTTCCACGCGCTCCCTCCGCGCTTCTCCGCGTGGGCGCAACTCCTCCTCACCACGCCCGTTTTCTTTTGGTGCGGCGCCTACTTCATCCGCCGTTGGTGGACCTCCCTCCGCGACCGCGACACCAACATGTTCACGCTCACGGTCACCGGCACCGGCGCGGCGTATTTCTACAGCGTCTTCGCCGTCCTCTTCGGCGAAAAATTCCCCCCCGCCTTTCTCACCACGCACGGCGTCCCGCTCTACTTCGAGGCCACCGCGTTCATCACCACTATCGTTCTCCTCGGCCAGATCCTCGAACAACGCGCCCACGCCCGCACCGATGCCGCGATCCGCGCGCTCATGGACCTCGCCCCGCCCGTCGCGCATCGACTCACCGCCGACGGCCGCGAGGAGGACGTCCCGCTTTCCGAAATTCACCCCGGCGAATCCCTCGGCGTCCGTCCCGGCGAACACATTCCCGTCGATGGCACCGTCGCCAACGGCGGCAGCGAGGTCGACGAGTCCATGCTCACCGGCGAACCGCTGCCCGTCGCCAAACGTCCCGGTGACCGCGTCTCTGCCGGCACCCTCAACACCACCGGCTCCTTCGTTTTCCGCGCCGAACGCGTCGGCGCCGACACTCTCCTCGCCCAGATCATCCGTCTCGTCGAAGAGGCCCAAAACAGCGAAGCCCCCATCGCCCGCCTCGCCGATCGCGTCTCCGCGTTCTTCGTCCCCGCTGTCGCCGCCCTCGCCGCCACCACCTTTGCCGCGTGGTTTTTCTTCGGCCCTGAACCGAGCTTCCTCTACGCCCTGCTCAACGCCGTCGCCGTTCTTATCATCGCGTGCCCTTGCGCTCTCGGCCTCGCCACGCCGGTTTCCCTCGTCACCGCCATCGGCCGCGGCGCCCAGGCCGGCGTCCTCATCAAAGACGCCGCCGCCCTCGAAAGCCTCGCCTCAGCCAACACCCTGCTTATCGACAAAACCGGCACGCTCACCGAGGGCCGCCCCCGCGTCGTCGCCCTCGCCCCGGCCGACGGTTTCTCCGAAGCCGATCTGCTCACCCTCGCCGCCGCCGCCGAATCCTCCAGCGAGCATCCGCTCGCCCGCGCCATCGTCTCCGCCGCCCGCGACCGCAGCCTCGCCCTTCCGCCCGTCTCCGATTTCTCCGCCACTCCCGGCTTCGGCGTCCGGGCCAAGGTCGCCGGCCGCGAGGTGATCGTCGGCCGCGCCCCCGACACCGACCGCCCCGCCGCCGTCCCGGGCGCCACCGTCGTCTGCGTCATCACCGACGGCCAACTCGCCGGCACCCTCGCCCTCGAAGACACCATCAAGGCCACCACCCCCGCCGCCCTCGCCGAACTTCGCCGCCTAGGCTTCAAGATCATCATGGTCACCGGCGACCGCACTGCCGCCGCCCGCACCATCGCGGAAAAACTCTCCCTCGACGGTTTCCACGCCGACACCACACCGGCCACGAAGCAGGAGCTCGTGCACGTTCACCAAGCCCGTGGCGAGCGCGTGGTCTTCGCCGGCGACGGCCTCAACGACGCCCCCGCCCTCGCCGCCGCCGAGGTCGGCATCGCCATGGGCACCGGCACCGATGTCGCCATGCACAGCGCCGGCCTCGTCCTCGTCAAAGGCGACCTCGCCGCCCTCGTCCGCGCCGTGCACCTCGCCCGCGCCACCCTCCGCAACATCAAGCAGAACCTCTTCTGGGCCTTCGCCTACAACCTCCTCGGCCTCCCGCTCGCCGCCGGCGTTTTCTATCCGTTCACCGGCTGGCTGCTGCACCCGATGTTCGCCGGCGCCGCCATGAGCCTCAGCTCGATCACCGTCGTCGCCAACGCCCTCCGCCTCCGCCGCGTCCGACTTTAGCGTGCCTGATCTTGCGCGCCGCGCCCAACCCCACAGGGTTGCCTCTAGCCCCACACCCCATGCACCTGCGCCCCCTCGCTCTGCTCATCGGCCTCGTCGCCCCGCTGCTTTTTTCCGGCTGCAACACCGCCGCCGTCCGCGTGCTGACCAACTACGAGGCGTTCTCCCAACTCGATCCCAAGGTCCGCGCCAACATCCTCCGCGGCCGCATCGAGCTCGGCTACACGCCCGAGATGGTCCGCCTCGCCCTCGGCCGCCCCAACTACTCCAGTTCCGCCGCCGTGAAGGGCGGCTATGACGTCTGGAGCTACACCGCGCTGGATGTCACAAAGCCCACCGGTTTCGACTCCCACCAGTCGGGCTACGCCAACTCCACGCCGACGATCTTCCTCGGTTCCGTCACTTTCCGCGACGGCAAGGTGATCGAATTCACAAACAGCTTCGCCGGCCGCTGAGCCCACTCCGCACCGACTGAATTTTTTGCGCCTCCTCCCGTTGTAGAACCGACCGGTCGGTTGTCGGCCTCCACTTCCGCCCTTCCGTGTAGTCCTTGGGTTCCGTGGGCACCCTCCGTCTTCCGCTGCCCTCGCCTCGATCCTCTCCCTGCTGCGTCCCTTGACACGCCGCCGATTCCCCGGCTCGTTTTCCGCCGTGTCGTTCCTCCGCCGCTTCATTGCCGTCGCGCTGCTGGCCCTCTGGTTGCCTGCGACGTTGCATTGCGCCTTGGAAGCCGCCGGGTTCGACGAACTCTTTCACTGCGCGGCCGATCATCACTCATCGTGCGAACACGAAGCTCCGGCCGACGCCACCCGCGATGCCTGCGACATCATCGAAGGATCGGCCTTCAAGCCCGCCGCCAACTCCGCGCTCCTGCCGCCGCCCGTTCTCTCCGCCCATTTCCTCGTTTTCACCGTTCCGCCCGTTGCGCTCGACCTGACTCCGCCGCCCAGCGGGCTCGACGAACGCATCCTCGCCCCTCCCGAAGTCGCCCGCACCTGGCACTTCGTCGCGCGCGCCGCCCTGCCGGCCCGCGCTCCTTCGTCGCTTTCGTAAACGCCCCGGACTCCCGCGCGAGTCCGCCGTCGTTCCGCTCCCGCCGACGCCTCACCGCGTCGCTCCGCCCTGCGTTCAATTTCCGTCAACGTCCCGTTCCCATGCGCTCCCTTTTCCGTCTTCTCCTTCTCTCCTGCTCTCTCTCGCTCCCTCTCCCCACGGCCGCCGCCGAACCCCTGACGTTCGCCCAAACACTCGCCGTTGCCGCCGAGAAAAATCCGTCGCTGGCCGCGCAAGCCTATCAGGAACGCGCCGCCGGCGCCCTCATCGATCAAGCCTCCGTCCGTCCCATCCCCACGCTCGACGTCACCCTTGAAAACGCCCTGGGCACCGGGCGTCTCCAGGGCGTGCGCAGCCTCGAGACCACCGTGCAGGCCAGCCAAGTCTTCGAGCGCGGCGATAAGCTCGCCAAGCGGGTCACTCTCGCCACCCGCGAGCGCGATACCATCGCCCGCGAATTCGCCGTGCGCCGCACCGAGGTCCTGGCATCCGCCGCCACTGCCTTTGTCGCCGCCCTCGCCGCGCAGCAACGCCTCGCCCTCGCCGCCGAGCCGCTCCGCCTTGCCCGCGAAACCTTGGCCTTGATCGAAACCCGCGCGCGCGCCGGCGCGGCTTCATCCCTCGAATCAACCCGCGCCCGCGCGGCCGTCATCGCGGCCGACGCCGATTTCACCCGCGCCGAGTCCGCCGCCGCCGCCACCCGCCGCGCCCTCGTCGCCGCTTGGGGCGGAGACACGCCCGACCCGGCCGCCCCCGCGCTCTCCGGTCAACTGCTCACTCCCGCCGCACTTCCCGCCGAGGCACCGCTGCGCGCCCGTCTCGCCGCCCACCCGCAGCTTGATCTCCAATCCGCCCGCATCGCCACCCACCGCGCCGCGGCCGATCTCGCCCAGACCCGGACCACGTCCGACATCACCGCCAGCGGCGGCGTGCGCTTTATCCGCGACGGCACCGACGCCGCCTTTGTCGCCGGCCTCTCCGTGCCCTTTCCAACCCGCCAAACCAATCAGGGCAACCTCCGCGCCGCCCGCGAAACGCTCGCCGGCGCGGAGCTCGCCGCCCGCGCCGTCGAACGCGAACTGCGCCTCGCCTTCAACGCCGCGTGGCAGGACCTCGTCGCTGCCCACGCCCTCGCCAAAAAACTTCGCCACGTCGCACTCCCCGTCGGCGAAGAAGCCCACACCGCCGTCCGCCTCGCCTACGCCGCCGGCTCGATTCCCCTCACCGATGTCCTCGACGCCCGCCGCGCTTTGGCCGCTCTCCAGCTCGAACTCCTCGCCGCCGACACCGACTACGCCCTCGCCCTCGTCCGTCTCGAAGCCCTCACCGACTCCGCCTTCCCTCTCACCGCCGCCCTTCTCGTCCCATGAAATTCTCCGTCGTTCCGTCGCTCCTGCTCTCCGTCTGCGCGTGCTTGCTCTGCTCTGCGGCCCTCCGCGCCGCCGATCCCATCATCCTCGACGCCGCCGGCGTCGCCAACCTCCGCCTCGAAACCGCCCCCGCCGCCACCGGCGATTTCGAGGAAACCGTTTTCGCCCTCGGCCGCATCGAGGTCTTCCCCGGCCGCCGCGCCGTCATCAGCAGCCGCATCCCCGGCCGCGCCGTCGAAGTTCACGTGACCCACGATCACTTCATCAAGCAGGGCGATCTCGCCGTTGTCGTCGAGAGCCGCCAGTTCGAAGACCCGCCGCCCACCGTGCGCCTCACCGCGCCCATCTCCGGCCTCGTCAGTGCGACGCACATCGTCCCCGGCGAACCCGTCAGTCCCGACAAAATCCTCGCCGAGATTCTCGACCTCTCCGACGTCTACGCCATCGCCCGCGTGCCCGAGCACCTCGCCGGCCGCCTCCGCTCCGGCCAAAAAGCCCGCATCACCGTCGCCGCCGCCTCCGGCGAAACTTTCCTCGCCGACCTCGAACACCTCGGCGCCGTCGCCGATCCCGCAACCGGCACCGTCGAAGCCGCCTTCCACGTTCCGAACCCCAAGCTCGCTCTTCGGCCCGGCATGAGGGCCGAGTTTTCCATCGTCGTCGCGACCCGCTCCGAGATTACCACCGTCCCCCGCTCCGCCCTCCAGGGCGATCCCGCCACTCGCTTCGTCTACGTGAAACACTTCGATTTGCCCAACGCCTTCATCAAGACCCCTGTCATCGTCGGCCAGACCAACGACCAATCCGTCGAGATCATCCGCGGGCTTTTCCCCGCCGACGAGGTCGTAACCCAGGGTGCCTACTCCCTCGCCTTCGTCGGCGGCGGCACGATCTCCCTCAAAGCCGCCCTCGACGCCGCCCACGGCCACGAACACGCCGTCGACGGCTCCGAACTCAAACCCGGCGCCGCAACCGTCCACGATCACGACCACGCTCACGACGACCATCACGATGACCACGCCCACCCCGAGCGCCCGTGGCAGATCCTGAGCGCCGTCCTCTTCATCGCCCTCCTCGTCGTCGCCTTCCGCAAAAATCCCCGCGCCCCACGCAGCCCCTAAACGCGAGCGCCTCACCCCACCCCCCATCCGGTTCCTTTCCCTCACTCCGACTTCCGTATCTTCCGTGTATTCCGTGGGCCACCCTCTGAAATCTTCCGTTCCGCTCCCATGTTAAACCGCCTCATCCAGCTGTCGCTCGCCCACCGCGCGATTGTCGTCGGCATCTCACTTCTGCTGCTCGCTCTCGGCGTGCAATCCGGCCTGCGGCTTCCGGTCGAGGTCCTCCCCGATCTCACCAAACCCACCGTCATTGTCCTCACCGAGGCTCCCGGCCTCGCGCCCGAGGAGATCGAGACCCGCGTCACCCAACCCCTTGAGTCCGCCCTGCTCGGCGTCGCCGGCATCACCCGTCTTCGTTCCAACTCCGACATCTCCCTCTCCCTCGTCTACGCCGAGTTCAACTGGAACACCGACCTCACCCGCGCCCGCACTCTCGTCCAGGAGCGTCTCCAGACCACGCGCGACCAACTGCCCGCCGGCGTCCAACCGTTTCTGACGCCCGCCGCCTCGCTCATGGGCGAGATCCTGCTCGTCGGTGTCCGCTCGACCCTGCAACCGGGCCAGCCCGGCTATCTTCCACCCAGCGAGGTCCGAACCCTCGCCGACTGGACGATCAAGCGTCGTCTGCAAAGCATCCCCGGCATCGCCGAAATCCTCAACATGGGCGGAGGTGTGAAACGCATCGAGATCCAGCCCGATCCTTACCGCATGGAAGCCCACGGCGTGAGCTTCGCCGAACTCGAGGCCGCCGCCGCCCACGCCGCCACCACCACCACCGGCGGCTACCTCAGCCACGGCCCCGCGGAGATCATGGTGCGCAACCTCGCCATGACGACCGACCTCGCCGCGCTCGCCCGCACCGTCATCAAGACCGTCGCCGACCGACCCGTCACCCTCGGCGATGTCGCCACCGTGGCTTGGGGCCTCGAGCCCATGCGCGGCGACGCCACCGTCAGCGTCGCCCCCGAGAAGACGCCCACCTACGGCGTCATCATGTCCGTCACCAAGTCGCCCGGCTTCGACACCCGCGCCCTCACCGCCCAGATCACCGCCGCTCTCGCCGAGCTGAAGCCCGCCCTCCCCGCCGGCGTCGAGACCGTGCTCCTCTTTCAACAAAAGGATTTCATCGACCACGCCATCGGCAACCTCCGCGACGCCATCCGCGACGGGGCCATTATGGTCACCGTCGTGCTCTTCCTCTTCCTCCTCAATTTCCGCACCACGTTCATCACCCTCATGGCGATCCCCCTGAGCTTCGCCCTCACGTTGCTCACGTTTCAGGGACTGGGCCTCTCGGTGAATTCAATGACGCTCGGCGGCCTGGCCGTCGCCATCGGTATGGTCGTCGACGACGCCATCGTGGATGTGGAAAACGTCTTCCGCCGCCTCCGCGAAAACGCCGCGTCCGCCACTCCCCAACCCCGCCTCGCCGTCATCGCCCGCGCCTCGGGCGAGGTCCGCAGTTCCATCCTTTACGCGACCTTGCTTATCGTCCTCGTCTTCCTCCCGCTCCTCGGTCTCAGCGGCGTCGAGGGCCGGCTCTTCGCTCCCATCGCGGTCGCCACCATCGTCAGCATGGTCGCATCCTTTGTTGTCGCCCTGACGCTCATCCCCGTCCTCTGCTCGTTTTTGCTTCACCCAAAAATCGGCCAGCCTCACGGCGAAGGCGTCGTTGTCCGCTTCCTCAAAACCGTCCTCCGCCGCACCGCCCTCCGTGCCGGCCTCGACCACCCCCTGCCCGTCGCCCTCGTCGTGATCGCCGGTGTGGTCGCCGCATTTTCCCTTTCCGGCCGCATGGGTCGCGATTTCCTCCCGGCCTTCCGCGAAGAGACCGCCCTCATCGCCGTCACCTCCGCGCCCGGCACGTCGCTCGCGGAGATGAACAAAATCTCCGATGTCATCGAGGCCCAGATCCTCGCCGTACCCGAGGTCCGCCAAGTCGGTCGGCGCCTGGGCCGCGCCGAACGCGGCGATCACGTCGTCCCCGTTTCCACCGCCGAGTTCGACGTCGATTTCCGCGAACTCGTCGGCGACGAAGGCAAGTCCGCCCGCAGCCGCAGCGAGATTCTGGCCGACCTCAGCCGCCGCCTCAAAACCATCCCCGGCGTCTTCGCCGTCGTCGGCGGCCCGCTCGCCGACCGCATCGGCCACATGCTCAGCGGCGTTTCCGCCCCCGTCGCCGTGAAAGTCTTCGGCCCCGATCTCGACACCCTCCGCCGCCTCGGCACCGAGATTCAGACCGTCGCCAAAACCATCCCCGGTTTCGAGGACGCCAAACTCGATCAACAGGCTTCTATCCCCCAGCTGCGCATCGAGGCCGATCGCGAACGCGCCTCCGCCTACGGCCTCGCGCCCGGTGCGCTCAACGAGCAGCTCGCCGCCTTGGTCGGCGGCAAAACCGTCGCCGAACTCCGCGATGGCCAACGCACCGTCGATCTCGTTATTCGCCTCCCGCTCGCTTGGCGCGACTCCCCTGAAAAACTCACCCGGCTTCCGATCGAGACCGACCAAGGCCGCCGCCTCCCGCTCGCCCTTGTCGCCGATGTCCGCGAAGCCAAAGGCCCCAACGTCATCTTCCGCGAAAACAGCCAACGCCGTTTCACCGTCGCCATCAAGCCCACCGCCCGCGACGTCGGCACTCTCGTCGCCCGCCTCCAGTCCGAGGTCTCCGCCCGCGTCAAACTCCCCGAGGGTTACTGGATCTCCTACGAAGGCGAATTCCGTGCCCAGCAAGCCGCCACCCAACGCATCTTCCTGCTCAGTGCCGCCGTTTTTGCCGTCATCGTGATGCTCCTTTACGGTTATTTCCAAAGCCTGTGGCTCGCGCTTCAAGTCTTGCTCAACGCCCCCTTGGCCCTCGTCGGCGGCCTCGTCTACACGTGGCTCAAAGTGGACAACATCAGCATCGCCACGTTGGTCGGCTTCATCGCCGTCGGCGGCGTCGCCGCGCGCAACGGCATCATGATGATTTCCCACTACCTCCACCTCATGCGCCACGAGGGCGAAAGTTTCACCCGCGCGATGGTCGAGCGCGGCACCCTCGAGCGCATGATCCCCGTCCTCATGACCGCCCTCGCCGCCGGCATCGCGCTCATCCCGCTCGTCCTCGCCGGCGACCAACCCGGTAAAGAAATCCTCCACCCGGTCGCCGTCGTCATCGTCGGTGGCCTCGTCTCATCCACGTTGCTCGATTTCCTCGTCACCCCGCTGGTCTTCTTCCATTTCGGCCGCAAAGCCGCCGCCCAATCCCTCGCCCGCGACGCCTCCGCCGCCCGCTGATTTCCTTTCCGCCCCCAATCACCCTCCGCAAAAAACCAAAATCATGAAATCGATCCTGTTCGCCCTGCTGACCTTGTCCGCTCTCACCGCCGCCGGTCAAAAACCCCACACCCACGAGAAACGCGACGCCGGCCCCAATGGTGGCCGCATCATCGCCACCGCCGCGCCGCGCGCCGAATTTTTCGTCACCGCGGACCGCAAGGTTCAAATCACATTCCTCGACCCCGCCGGCAAACCCATCGCCCCCGCCGACCAAGTCGTGACCGTCACCACCGGAGACCGCCTGGCTCCGACGAAGCTCGTCTTCGCCAAGCAGGCCGCCGCCCTCACCTCCACCGCCACCCTTCCCGCCGGCGACAACCTCCCCATCGTTATCCAGATCAAATCCACGCCCACCACCCCGACGGTCACCGCCAAATTCACCCTCGACCTCTCGGTCTGCGGCGAATGCAAACTCGCCGAATACGCCTGCAGCTGCGCACACTGAGCCCGCCGTCGTCCGGGCCGCGGCGGCCGGAGCGCCACCGTCCGTCTCCGTCCTGATAATGCTCGCGACCAAAATCCCAACGGCCATTTTCCCGCGATTCGACCGCCGGTAGCGCTCGCGGGCTATTCATGACCTCAATCCTTTTCGAACTCTCCATCATCTTCGCCCTGCTCGTCGCCAACGGTATCTTTTCCATGGCGGAGATCGCCATCGTCTCCGCCCGCAAGGCGAAACTCCGGCAACTCGCCGATGCCGGCGACACCCGCGCCCGGCTCGCCCTGCAGCTCGCCGAGTCGCCCAACACCTTTCTCGCGACCGTGCAGGTCGGCATCACCCTCGTCGGCGTCGTCGCCGCCACGTTCAGCGGCGCGTCGCTCTCCGCGCCGCTCGCCGGTATGATTCGGGAAATCGCCTGGCTTGCGCCCTACGCCGATAAGGCCGCCTTCGTGCTCGTCGTGCTGGTGCTCACCTATTTCACCCTCGTCATCGGCGAACTCGTGCCCAAACGCATCGGCCTCGGCAACCCCGAGGGCGTCGCCCGCGTCCTCGCCGGCCCGATGCACCGCCTCTCTCTCATCGGCACCCCGCTCGTCAGCGTGCTGGGTCGCTCCACCGACGCCCTCCTCGCGCTCTTCCGCATCAAACCCGAACCCGAAATCAAGGTCACCGAGGAAGAGGTTCGCCTCTTGGTTCGCGAGGGCATGCGGGTCGGCGTCCTCCACCCGCAGGAGCCCGCCATGATCGAAGGCGTCATGTCCTTCGACCGTCTGCCCGTGCGCGATCTGATGACTCCGCGCGCCAAAATCATCTGGATCAACGTCACCGATACCCACGAAACCATCTGGCATCGCATCGTCGTCAGCGCCCACTCCACGTTTCCCGTTTATGAGGGCTCCCGCGACAACGTCCTCGGCTTCGTCACCATCAAGGCCATCTACGCCAACCTCGCCGCCGGCACCGCCGTCAACGTCCGCGACCTCACCACCCCGGCCCTGATCGTCCCCGGTTCCCAGCCCGCCACGACCTTGCTCGAAACCTTCAAGAAATCCGGCAAACACGTCGCCCTCGTCACCGACGAGTTCGGCGGCATCTCCGGCCTCGTCTCCCTGCACGACATCATGGAAACGATCGTCGGTGAGATGCCCGCCCAAGGCGATCGCCACCAGCCGAAAGCTGTCCGCCGCGACGACGGCTCTTGGCTCGTGGACGGCATGTTCGACGCCGGGGACTTCGAGCGCACCGTGACCGATTTCCCACTCCACCCCGCCCACGAACGCGATTACCAGACTTTTGCCGGCTTCGTCGTAAAGCGCTTCGGCCATATGCCGGGCGAGGGCGAGTCGTTCCACCACGCCGGATATCTGGTCGAGGTGATCGACCTCGACGGTCACCGCGTCGACAAAGTCGCCCTGATTCCGCTCAAAAACCTTCCCTGGCCCCCGACCACGTAGCGGCCCCTCCCGGCGGACCTGCCACCACGTCCGCCCCTTCGGAGTGGCACGGGCATTTTGCCTGTGATTTTGCTTAAGTTCGCGGCCCTTCGCGTTCATTCGCGGTTCGCCAGCTTCCGCGTCCCCCACGTCCTCCATGGGCCGCTCCCACGGCCGCCCACGAATTCCAAGGCCGGACGGTTCACCTCCCCCCCCTTGACGACTCTGCTACTCTTCGCTCCTTAACCGGACTTCAGCACCGTCATGACTCGCCCAACACCCAGCACGCTCTCGCTCGCCACCCGCTTCACCGCGGCGCTCGGCGCGGCCTTGGTGCTGGTGCTCACGATTCTTGCCGTCAGCCCGTCGCTCCACGCCTGGGTCCACGCGGAACCCGCCGACGCCGCCCCGCACGCGAAGTGCTCGCACGGCCACGACCATCACGACGCACCCGCCTCGGCCGATGATGATGCCGGGTGCATCGTAAACTTGTTCTCGCAAGGCGGCTCCGAGCTTGTCGCCCTGCCTGCGCTGCTCCCCGCGCCGCGCTTCGCCCCTGTCGGCGACACCCTCCCCCTTTCCGTTTTCTGCGCGCCCAGCGCGCCCGCTTACCTCCTGCCCCCCGGCTGCGGCCCTCCGGCCGTCTGAGCAAGTTAGTCGTCCGCTAACCGACAGCGTCCCCGCGCGGCCGCGTCGTTTTCGTCCCACCCGTTCCCGTTTCGCACCCGTGCGCCTGTCTTCGTGCGCACCCCAGTCCGCACCCACGTCTTCGCCCTCCGCGCGAGGCCAACCGTATCTGAAATCCAAATCTCCCGTCTCGTGAAAGCCCAACCACACCGTTACGCGCGACTCCTCGCGCTTGTCCTCCCGCTGCTGCCGCTCGCGGCCGGCGCCCAAACCGCCCCGGCCTCCCCGCCGCCCGCCGCCGGCACCTACATCACCCTCGGCCGCTACGAGGTCGCCGCCTCAAAATTCGGCGCCCAGTCCACCGATCTCCTCACGTCCGTCACCGTCATCGGCGCCGACCAGCTCGAAAACGAGAGCACCGACTACACCCTCGAGCTCCTCGGCAAAATCCCCGGCGTCACGCTCACCGATTTCAACCAGGGTGTGATCACCGCCGATGTCTCCCTCCGCGGCTACAACGGCGAGGGCTCCAGCCCCCACCTCCGCCTCCTCATCGACGGCCTGCCCGCCAACCTTAACAACGGCTACAACGACCTCGGCCCCATCTTCCCGCTCGAGATTGAGCGCATCGAGGTCGTCAAGGGCACCGCCGATCCCCGCTTCGGCCTCAACGCCGTCGCCGGCTCCGTCAACGTCCACACGTTCCAATCGTTCGTCGGACAAAAACTGAAACTCATGGCCGGTTCCTTCGGAGTCCAAGAAGGCCAAGCCCTCGCCGGTTACCGCTCCGGCAAGTTCTCGCAAACCTACTTCGCCGGCTACCGCCGCAGCGACGGCTACCGCGATCACTCGACCCTCGAGAAACACTCTTTCGCGGGCAAATGGTTCCTCGCCGGCGCCGCCGACCGCTGGCGCCTCGGCCTCAGCGCCCGCGTCCACGACTTCGATGCCGACGGCCCCGGCTACCTCTCCTACGCCGATTCCCGCCGCACGCCCACCGCCTCGCCGGCCTTCTCTTCCACCGACGGCGGTACCCAGGAAAACAGCCAGTTCTCCCTTCACGGCGACGCCCAGTTCGCGCCCACCGTCACCGCCTCCGCCAAGGTCTACCGTCACGACGTGCAGCGCCACCGCTTCGTCCGCTTCACCGCCGCCGGCGCCCAACAGGAACGCCTCGAAAACGAACTCCACTCCGGCGCCACGTTCACCACGCAATGGCGGCCCACCGATCTCGGCCTCCCGCTCACGGTCGACGCCGGTGCCGAGTTCCATCGCCAAGACGCCGACAACCAGCGCTACGCCACCGTTACGCGCAACCGCACCGCGATCACGCGCAATCACAACTACACCCTCGACAACACCGGACTCTTTGTCGGCGCCGAGCTCCGCCCCACGGCGCAATTCCGCATCACCGGCGCCCTCCGCGCCGATCGCTTCGACGGCGAGTTGTTCAACCGCGCAAACAACGCCCGCACCCCGATCATCACCGATGACACCATCTGGCAGCCCAAGCTCAGTGCGGCCTACCAACTTCATGCCTCCACCCAGCTCTACGCCAGCTACGGCCGCGCCTTCCAACTCGGCGGCGGTGCCGCCGCCTACTCCGCCAAGCCCCTCGACGCGTCCAAGAACGACGGCACCGAACTCGGCCTCCGCTTCACGCCCACCGGCGCCTTCACCGCCCGTCTCGCCGTCTGGCGTCAGACCGCCACCGACGAAATCCGCCTCAAGCCCGACAACTCCGGCGACTCCGAAAACATCGGCGAGACCCGCCGCGACGGCGTCGACCTCGAGCTCGCCTGGCGCGCCTCCGAAGCCGTCACGCTCTGGTCTTCCTACACCGTGCAGTCGGGCAAGCTCACCAACCCCGGCCTCCGTCCCGCCGACGCCGCCCTCCGCGGCAAGAAGATCGACCACATCCCCGACTATCACGCCAAAGCCGGCGCCGATTGGAACATCACCCCCGCCTTCACCGCGTCCGTCTCGCTCCTCGCGCAGGGTTCCTACGAGCTCACCACCGCCAACAACCTCGGCCGCTGGGGCAGCTCCGCCACGACCAACGTCGACCTCCGCTACCGCTACAAAAAAGCCACCTTCGGCTTCAGCGTGAAAAACGCCCTCGACCGCTACTCCGAATACGTCTGGCACGACGGCGCCCAAACCCTGCACTCCCCCGCCGACGCCCGGGCCTTCCTCGGCAGCGTGACCTTCGAATTCTAAAGTAGGGCGGGGTCTCCGACCCGCCCTCCCACGCCCACGCCCCATCAGTCCTTAAACTTGAACCTCCCTCCTTCAACTGGCGACGATGGCGGCGGCTCCGCCGCCGCCGTCGCCACCATCGCCCGCGCCGAGTTCGCCCTGCTCGCCCGTCGCCGTTCCTACGGCGTTTTGCTCGCGCTCTTCGCCCTGCTGCTCGCCCTCGCCGCCGTTCTCGGGGCGGCGCGGCAGAACCGCGAACGCGCGCAGCAGGCCGAGTATCAGGCGCTCGTGCGCGCGCAATGGACCGGCCAGCCCGACCGCCACCCGCACCGCGTCGCCCACTACGGCACGTTTGCCTTCAAGCCCGTCGGACCGCTCGCCGCCTACGATCCCGGTGTAGAGAGCTTCGCCGGCCGCATCCAATACCTCGAAGCCCACCGCCAAAACGCCGCCAACTTCGCCGAAGCCGGCGCGCTCTCCGCCGCCTTCCGCCTCGGCGAACTCTCGCCCGCCTTCATCGTGCAACTGCTGTTGCCGCTTCTCGTCATCGTCCTCGGCCACCGCCTCGTCGCCGAAGATCGCGAGTCCGGCCGCCTCCGCCTGCTCCTCGCCCAAGGCGTCTCCCCGCGCACGCTCCTCATCGGAAAAACGCTCGGCCTGCTCGCCGCCGCCGCCCCGTTTCTCACCCTCGCCGCGCTCGCCACGCTCCCGGTTTTGAGCGCCGCCACGCTTCCCCGCCTCGCCCTCATCGCGCTCGCCGCCGCCCTGCACACCGTCGGCTGGATCGCGCTCACGCTTTGGCTCTCCACCCGGTTGCCCACCGCCCCACGCGCCCTCGGCGTGCTCGTCGCCTGCTGGATCGCGCAGGGCATCGTCATCCCACGCGCCGCCGCCGCCCTCGCCGCCGCCGCGTATCCGCTGCCTTCGTCTACCGCGTTCAACGCCCGCCTCGCCGCCGACACCCGCGAGCTCGGCGACTCCCACAACCCCAACGATCCCACCTTCAACCAACTCCGCGCCGACACCCTTGCCCGCTACGGCGTCACCCGCGTCGAGGACCTGCCCGTCAACTTCGGCGCCATCGTCATGGCCCGCAGCGAAGAACTTTCCGCCGCGGTCTTCGCCCGCCACTACGACGCCCTCGCCGGCCTGATGCAGCGACAGGAATCTCTCGTGCACGGCGCCGCTCTCCTCGCCCCGGGCCTCGGCCTCCGCGCCATCTCCGCCGCCGCCGCCGGCACCGATCTCGGCGCGCAATTGAAGTTTCACCGCGACGCCGAGGCCCACCGCTACGCCTTCGTCCAAAAACTCAACCAACTCCACCGCGACGAAATCCGCTTCGCCGGCGACCGCGACCAACGCCTCGGCGCCGCCACCTGGTCCGCCTTCCCCGATTTCCATGCTCAAGCGCCCGCGCTGCGCGACGCCCTCCGCGACTCCGGCCTCGCATGGCTCGCGCTCCTCCTCTGGGCCGCCGCGCCGCTCATCGCCTTGCTCCGCACCCGCGCGCTCCGCCCATGAACGCCTTTTTCCATCTTTGCCGTTGGGAAGTGCGGCGTCTCCTGCGCACCGGCACCGCCCGCGCCACGCTCGGCCTGCTCTTCGTCGCCGGCCTGCTCGCCCTCGGAGCCGCCGACGGCGAGATCGACCGCCAGGCCCGCGAGATCGCGTCCTTGGATGCCCACTACGCGTCGGCCCTCGCCGTCGTCGCCGAGCACCACGCGCCCCGCGCCCACGCGGGCGAAATCGCCTACTACACCTTCTTCCCCACCGACCACCCCGCCCCCGCCCTCGCGAAACTTTCGCTCGGCCTGCGCGATCTCGTGCCCGCCGCCGTCTGGGTGCGCCTGCTCGGACTCGAGGGTCAGCTCTACGCCTCTTCCATCGGCAATCCCGCGGTGCAGGCCCTCGGGCCGTTCGACCTCGCCTTCGTCGTCTGCGCCCTCGCCCCACTCGCGCTCCTCCTGCTCGCCCACGATCTCCTCTCGCGCGACCGCGACCACGGCCTGCTCCCGCTCGCCCTCACTCAGGCCGCCAGCCTACCGCGGCTCTTCGCCGCCCGCCTGCTCGTCCGCGCCGCCGCCGTCGCCGCCGTGTGCGTTGCGCTCTGGGTGATCGCCCTCCTCTGGCTCGCGTTGCCGCTCAATCTCACCGCGCTCGCCTGGCTCGCCGACGCGTTGCTTCATCTCGCTTGTTGGACCGCCATCGCCGGTCTCATCGCCGCCACCTGCCGCTCCCTCAGCGCCAGTCTCGCCACCGCCGGCACGGTGTGGGTCGGCGCCGTCGTCGTGCTCCCCGCCCTTCTGAATCTCGCCGTCGCCACCGCCTATCCCGTGCCCGAGGGCCTCGCCCTCACCGTTCGTCAACGCCAGGAAACCCACGCCGGGTGGGATCGACCGAAACCCGAGACCTTCGCCCAATTTTTTCGCACCCACCCCGAGTGGCGCGATACCGCGCCCGTCACCGTTCGTTTCGCCTGGAAATGGTATTACGCCATGCACCAGGTCGGCGACACTTCCGTCTCCGCCGACGCCGCCACTTACCGCGCCCACCTCCTCGCCCGCGCCGCCGCCACCGAGCGTCTCGCGTGGTTCGTCCCGCCGGTCGCCGCGCAACTCCTGCTCAGCCGTCGCGCCGGCACCGACCTCGAATCTCACCTCGCTTACCTCGACCGCATCCGCGCCTACCACGCGCAACTCCAAGACCATTTTCTTCCGCTCGTCTTCGCCGAAAAAGAAATCGCCCCGGCCGACTACGCGATGTTTCCCCGCTTCCAAGCGCCGCAGTCGCCCGCCTCCGCCGGCACCGCCCTTGAGCGCCTCCCGCTTCTGCTGGCAACCTTCGCTCTCGCCGCACTCTCCCTGCGCGCCGCCCGCCGCATCAGGCCCTAGAATTCTCGCCCCCATGCTCCCCATCGCCCGCCACACGTTCACCGAACTCTCCCGCGACGGCCGCTTCCGTCTCACCGCCGCGTTGCTCGTTGTGCTCACGGTCGTCGCCGGTCTCGCGGGCTGGCAACAGGTCCGCGCCCTCCGCGCGGAAGCCGCCGCCGCCACCGCCGGCGAGCGCGGCCGTTGGCTCGATCAGGGCAACAAGAACCCCCACTCCGCTGCTCACTACGGCGTCTATGCGTTCAAGGAGCCGCGGCCCCTCGCCGTCGTCGATCCCGGCGTGCAGGCCTACCTCGGCAGCACCGTTTACCTCGAAGCCCACAAACAAAATGAGCCGCTTTACCGGCCCGCCCAAGACGGCACCGCCCTGCAACGTTTCGGCGACCTCAGTCCCGCGCTCGTCGGCCAAGCCTTGCTTCCGCTCCTCGTGATCTTGCTCGGCTTCGCCGCCTTCGCCGGCGAACGCGAACGCGGCACCCTCCGCGCCCTCCTCGCCCTCGGCGTGCGCCCCGTCCACTTGCTTTTTGGCAAAGCTCTCGGCTTCACCGCCGCCCTCGCCCTCGTGCTCGCGCCGCTCACCGTCCTCGGCATCGCCGCCGCCGCCGCGCTCGCTCCCGCCGGCCAGCGCACCGACGAACTGCTCCGCGCCGTCACGTGGGCCGCCACCTACGCCGTCTATCTTGGCGCATTTCTGTTTCTCACGCTCGCCGTCTCCGCGCTCGCGCGTTCCCCGCGCACCGCTCTCGTGGTGCTGCTCGCGTTCTGGCTCGTCGGTGTCGTCGCCCTGCCCCGCGCCCTCTCCGATCTCGGCCGCACGCTCTACCCCACGCCGTCCAGCATCGCCTTCCGCACCGAACTCGAAGCGGCCCTTGGCGATCCCCACGGCCGCGAAACCCTCGAGGCCCAGCGCGTGGCCATCCTCAAACAATACGGCGTCACCAGCACTCAAGACCTGCCGGTCAACTGGTCGGGCATCGCCCTCCAATTCGGCGAAGAACGCGCCAACGGTCTCTTCGACCGCTTCTTTCAAAATCTCTGGTCCACCCTCGCCGCCCAGGACCGCATCTTCCAACTCGGCGCGTTCCTCTCCCCCGCGCCCGCGCTCCAACTCGTCTCCCAAGCCCTCGCCGGCAACGACACCGCCCAACACTTCGCCTTCCTCACCCAAGCCGAGCACCACCGCCGCGAAATGCAGCGCACGCTCAACGGCGCCCTCCGCGACAGCAAGGGCTCCACCGCTGCCTTTGCGTGGGGCAAAATTCCGCCGTTCGTCTTCAACCCGCCGCCGCTCACCACCGCCCTCGCGCCCCTGCTCCCCAGCCTCGGCTTTCTCCTCGCGTGGTTCGCGATCACCGCCCTCGTCGCCTTCGCGTCCCTCCGCCGCCTCCGCGCCTGATTTTCTCCTCTCTCCCCGCCCCCATCTCCCGTTTCCGCCTTTCGTGTATTTCGTGTGTTTCGTGGTGAAAAAATCCCCCATGCCCTCTCCGAATCCGCCTTCCGTGTATTCCGTGTGTTCCGTGGGCCACCCCATCGCACTTGGGTGCGCCGTCAGTTCCCGAGATCAAAAATCGAGAATTCAAAATCGAAAATGAAAACGCTCCTCCGACTCGAATGGCGCCACGTCCGCCGCGACCCGGCCTTCTGGCTCGCCACGTTCATCCTCGCCGCCGCTCTGCTCTACGGCCTCGCCAACGGTTTTGCGTGGACCCGCTTCCAAGCCGCCGCCCGCTCCCAAGCCGAGACCCTCGCCACCGAAAAACTCGCCGCCGCCCGCGCCGACGCCGCCAAGTTCGACGCCGCGCCTCCAACCAATCTGAACCCCAACCTCGATCCCCGCGACGCCCGCGGTTTCGAGTTCGCCTACCTCCGCCGCTTCGCCGTGCTCCCGCCCGCACCCGCCGCCGCCCTCGCCGTCGGCCAGAGCGATCTTCTCCCCTCTGTCCTCCGCGTCACCTACCGCCCGCGCGAATCGTTTCTCAACAACTACGAAATCGAGAATCCTCTCCGCCTCCTCCTCGGCCGCTTCGACGCCACTTTCGTCGCCCTCTATCTTCTCCCCCTGGCCATTCTCGTCATCGCCCACGGCCTGCTCGCGCGCGAGCGCGACGGCGGCACCCTCGCCCTGCTTCGCGCCCAACCTCTCTCCCTCGCCCGTTGGCTCGCCGCCCGCTTCCTCCTGCGCGGCGGCCTGGTGCTCGGCGTCTTCGCCCTCACCACCGTCCTCGGCTGGCTCGCCCTCGGCGGTGCGCCGTCCGCTCTCGGTGCCGTCGCCGCCTGGCTCGCCCTCGCTCTCGCCTACGGCGTTTTCTGGTTCGCCCTCGCCTGGTGGATCGGCACCCGCGCCGCCACCGCCAGTTCCTCCGCCCTCACGCTCGCCGGCGCCTGGCTCATCCTCGTCGTCCTCTTCCCCGCGGGCCTCAATCTCACCCTCAAGCAGCTTTACCCGCCGCCCTCGCGCGCCGCGTTTCAGGACAGTCTCCGCGACGGCACCGACGATGCCGCCCACCGCGGCAGCCAACTCCTCGCGCAATACCTCGAAGACCACCCCGAACTCGCTCCCGGCAGTACCCCTGCCAACGAAAACGATTTCTTCCGTACGCGTTTCGCCGTGAACGCCGAGATCGAGCGCCTCGCCGCACCCCTCCGCGCCGCCTTCGCCGCCCAACTCGCCCGCCAACAAACCGTCATCGAACGTCTCCGCTGGTTCTCCCCAGCCCTCGTGCTGCACCACGGCGCGCTCACCCTCGCCGGCACCGACCGGACCCGCCACCAACGCTGGCTCGACGCCGTCGGCGACCTCCACGCCCGCACCGTCGATTTCTTTGAACCCCGCCTCCTGCGCAGCGCCAACTTCCGCGACTACGACCAAGTCCCCGCGCTCGATTTCCGCGACCCACCGGCCTCACGCGCCGCCCTCCTCGCCGCCCTCGCCGCCCTGCTCCTCCCCGCCGCCGCGCTCGTCCTCTTCGGCACCCGCACCCTCCGCCGCTCCTCGCTCTCTTCATGAACCCCTGCCCGCTTCTCCGATTCCGAAACTCTTCCGTGTATTCTGTGTGTTCCGTGGGCCACCTCCGGAATTCCTAACGCCAAATCTGCCCCGATCGCAAATCTCCCCCATTAAACGTCAAAAGTTACACGTTCAGCGTTAAGCGTTCTCCCCCATCGAAAATCCAGAATCCAAAATCGAAAATTTCCTCCCATGCTCACCGCCACCGCCCTCCATAAAAAATTCGGTCCCGCCACCGCCCTCCACTCCCTCGATCTCAACGTCGCCCCCGGCGAGATCTACGCCCTGCTCGGCCCCAATGGCGCCGGGAAAACCACCACGATCAACTGCTTCCTCGGTTTCCTCACCCCCGACGCCGGCAGCGCCTCCGTCGCCGGCATCAACGTCGCCCTCGACCCCCTCGCCGCGCGCCGCGCCCTCGCCTACATCCCCGAGCAGGTAAATCTATACGGCCACTTCAGCGGCCTCGAAAACCTCGCCTACTTCTCCGAACTAGCCGGTCACCGCTACGCGGACGCCCAACTGCGCGCCTTCCTCACCGAATCCGGGCTCCAAGCCGCCGCCCACGACCAGCGCACCTCCGCCTACTCCAAAGGCATGAGACAAAAAGTCGGCATCGCCATCGCCCTCGCCAAAGAGGCCAAGGCCCTCCTTCTCGACGAACCCACGAGCGGCCTTGATCCCGCCTCCTCCCACGAATTCAGCGTCCTGCTCAAGAAACTCTCCGCCCGCGGCGTCGCCATTCTCATGGCTACCCACGATCTCTTCCGCGCCCAGGAAGACGCTACCCGCGTCGGCGTCATGCGCGCCGGCCGCCTCGTCCACGAGCTCTCCGGCCCGGCCGTCCGCACCGCCGATCTCGAGAAACTCTACCTCGAAGCCATCGCCGCCTGATTCGATCGGCGGCCCGTTTCCGCCGCCCGCCCGCGACCGAGCGCCGTTACACCACGGATCTTTGCCCGCGATTTCTCCTCTGAAAATTCGCGTCCCTTCGCGCCCATTCGCGGTTCTCCACCTCCTCTTTTTCTGCCCCTTCCGCCTTTGACGGCTACCATCCGTCGCCTGATCCCGGTTGAAAAACACCGCCCTCCTTACACCCGATAATCGACATTGCCCGCTCGCCATTCCGCCGCGACCTCTCACTTTTACGGCATGAAGATCACTCTCCGCGCCCCTCTCGCCGTGTTGTTCCTCTGCGCCTTCGCCGGTTGTTCCAAAAACTCCGAGCATAAGGACTATTCCAAAGTCCCCGGCGGCGACGCCCACGCCGGTCACAACCACTCGCACGCCCACGTCCACACCGCGCCCCACGGCGGCACCCTCGTCGAACTCGGCGACCACGCGTTCAACGTCGAACTCCTCCGCGACCCCGCCACTGGCAAGCTCACCGCCTGGATTCTCGATGCCCACGCCGAAAACTTCGTCCGGATCGCGTCCCCCGCCCTCGAGCTCGTCGCCATGCCCGGCGGCAAGTTCACCCCGCTCTCCCTCGCCGCCGTCGCCAACCCCGCCACCGGCGAGACCGTCGGCAGCACTTCCCAATTCGAGGTCCAAGCCGATTGGCTCAAAACCTCCGGCCCGTTCTCCGGCATCGTCACCGTCGAAATCCGCGGCACCAAGTTCGAAAAAGTGGGCTTCGCCCTCTCAAAGTAAGTCCAACTTCCGGGTGGCACGGTCGTCCCCGTGCTTACCCGGCGCGTAGTCGCCCGTCCCCGCCGCTGTCGGCGACCGCGCGGCCAAAATCGAAAATCGCCATTCCATAATCGAAAATCTCTCCATGCCCATTCCTGTCACCGTCCTCACCGGCTTCCTCGGCGCCGGCAAAACCACGCTCCTCAACCGCATCCTCACCGAGCAGCACGGCAAGAAACTCGCCGTGATTGAAAACGAATTCGGCGAGGTCGGCGTGGACAACCAGCTCGTCATCCAATCCGACGAGGAGCTCTTCGAGATGAACAACGGCTGCATCTGCTGCACCGTCCGCGGCGACCTCATCCGCATCCTCGGCCGCCTCATGAAGCGGAAAGAACCCCTCGACGGCATCCTCATCGAGACCACCGGCCTCGCCAATCCCGGCCCCGTCGCGCAGACGTTTTTCACCGACGACGAGATGAAGGCCAACTTCCGCCTCGACGCCATTGTCACCGTCGTCGACGCCAAACATATCCTCCTCCACCTCGGCACCGACGACGAATCCGTGAAGCAAGTCGCCTTCGCCGACGTCATCATCCTCAACAAAACCGACCTCGTCCCGCCCGCCGAACTCGACGCCCTCGAGCTCCGCATCCGCGCCATCAACGCCGTCGCGAAAATCCACCGCGCCCAAAACGCGAACGTCCCTCTCGACGCCGTCCTCAACGTCGGCGGCTTCAACCTCGGCCGCGCCGTCGATGTCGATCCCAAGTTCCTCGAACCCGAATATCCCTTTGAATGGGCCGGCGCCTACGCGCTCCCCGTCGGCGCGCACGAACTCATCATCGGCCACCACGATCACGACCACGCCGACCACGACCACTCGAACTGCGATCATGAGCACGGCAAGTGCGACCACCACCATCACCACGGCAACGCCAACGAACTCGACGTCGTCGTCATGCCCGTGAAGTTGCCCGTCAACGGTGACTTTACCACCGCCGACTCGCTCGCCGCCATCGCCACCGCGCGCGACGCCGCCGTCCACGTGTTCGCCGACTGGGAAGCCCGCCTGAAAGAGGGCGACACCGTCGTCCCCGGCGCGACGCTCCACCGTCTGCTGCTCACCGAAGGCAACGGCAAGTTTGTCCTCAAAATCAAAGACCCCGGCTTCTACCTCGTCTTCGAATCCTGCGGCCACGACCCGCTCCACATCCAAGTGATGGGCGAGACCGCGAAGCCGTGCTGGCAGCAAGACTACCACGCCGCCCACACGCACAATGACGCCGTGACCAGTGTCGGCATCAGCACACCGGGAGACCTCGACGGCAAGAAACTCAACGACTGGATCAGCGAACTCCTCCGCGTAAAAGGCGGCGACATCTACCGCATGAAAGGCGTGCTCGCCGTGAAGGGCTCCAACAAGCGCCTCGTCTTCCAAGGCGTGCACATGCTCTTCGACGCCAAGTTCGACCGCGAGTGGAAGTCCGGCGAGCCCCGCTCGAACACCCTCGTCTTCATCGGCAAAAACCTCGACCGCCCCGCCCTCACCGAAGCCTTCAAGGCCTGTCTGGCGTAGGGCCGGGGCTTGTCGCCGCGCCGCTCCGAGCGCCCCCCGCACAACCTCCGACCCGCCCTCGGAACCCGCCGTTCCTCCCGCATCGCGGCCTCGATCCAAGGAAAATGCCTGCGGTAGGAGCGCGCTTGCGCGCGATGGCGTGCGCACGGCGGACCAACCCTCCTCGCTATCGCCCGCAAGCGGGCTCCTACCCCGTGCCTACGCTACGCCTGACTCATATCACACATTGCCCAACCGCGCGGTCGAGTCGCCGAAGCGGTCGAGCTTCGTCACCCCGATTTGGTCGGCGAGCGTCAGGAAAAGGTTGCTCATCGGCTTCGATCCGTGCCGCACATAGCGGCCCGGCGTCAGTTGCCCGCCGCCGCGGCCCGCGAGAATCACCGGGAGATTGTCGTGCGAGTGGCGGTTACCGTCGGCATTGCCGCTGCCATAGACGATGCGCGTGTTGTGGAGAACCGAATTGCCGTCGATGTCGCGCGTCTCGTGCAGATCCTTCAAGAAGCGGGCAAACTGCTCGGCATACCAGCGGTCGATTTTCTCGATCTTCGCGATGCGCTCCAAATTGCCCTGATGGTGCGAGAGATCGTGATGTCCTTCGAAGACGCCGATCTCGCCGAAGGAGCGGTTGCTGCCGTCGTGGGCCAGCGTAAACGTCCCGATGCGCGTCGAGTCGGTCTTAAACGCGAGCGCCAACATGTCATACATCAGGCGGACGTGATCGCCATGACTGCGCGGCACGCCCGCCGGGGTGTCGATGTCGGGGTCAACGTTGGGGCCGAACTGCTCGGCCTTCCCGATTCGAATCTCCACATCGCGGATGCCGGTAAGATACTGGTCGAGTTTGTCGCGGTCGTGGGCATCGAGCCGACCCTGCATCCGGCGGGTGTCTTCGTTGACGAAATCGAGCACTGAACGGCGCGCCTCCATGCGGCGGCGGGCGTTCTCGGCGCGCTCGCCATGGGCGCCGCCGCCAAACATCCGCTCAAAGAGCAGGCGCGGATTCGACTCGGGCGGCATGGGCGTCGTCGCGGAGCGCCACGAGAGATTGTGCTGGTAGGCGCAGGCGTAGCCGGAATCACAGCTGCCGGACCGGCGCTCGACGTCGCAGGTGAGTTCCAGCGAGGGGAAACGCGTGAGGTGGCCGACTTGGCCGGCCATCACCTGATCGATCGAGATGCCCGCCCGGATCTCGGTCGCGCTCTTATTGAGGCGCACCCCGGTCAAAAAGACGCCGTTGCCGCGCGCATGGTCGCCGGCGCCGTCCTTGCCGCCCTTAGCGTTGGCATGATCGAGCCCGCTCACCACCTGCAACTGGTTCTTCAGCGCCGCGAGCGGCTCCAGCGTCGGGCCGAATCGGAAATTCGAGCCGCTGCCCTCGGGCCACCAGGAGGAGGGAATCGCCCCGTTGGGGAAATAGACGAACGCCGTGCGCAAGGGCGCGCCGGTCGCGGTCGTGGCAAGACCCTTGGCCGCCTGCGCCGCCAACAGCCGCGACGGCACCAGCGAAGCGAGCGAAGGCAACGCGATGCACGCGCCGAGGCCGCGCAGGAAGTGCCGGCGATTCATGGCTTGGGTGTGCTGCTCGGCGGTAAACGAATCGGGCGGGGATGCTTTCATGGGGCGGGGGCGTTGAGGCTGACGTTGACCGCGCGGACGGGTGCGCGGCGCTGTTGAAAGGGAGCGGAATCGATGACGCCGCGGATCAAGGCCGAGGGGCGGCCGCCGGCGGCTTCGAGCTTGGCGGCCAATTGGTCGAGCGTGTCGGTGTCGGTGTATTCGACCCCGCGCCCGAGCGCATAAGTGAGAAGTTTTTCGCCCACGTTGTGATAAAAATCGCCGCGATGGCCGGTGGCGAGGATGCGTTTCAGCTCCCGGATATTGGAAAACTTTTCGCCTGTGATGAGCTGGCCGGTCGAGTCGATTTCGTGATTAGCCTCGGCGGTGCGCCATTGGCCGAGGGCGTTGAAATTTTCGAGAGCGAGTCCGAGCGGATCCATGCGGCTGTGGCAGGAATAGCAGGTAGGGTTGGTGGCGTGCAGCGCCATGGTTTCGCGGAGCGTCATCTTCGCGAGTTTTTCGGGGCTGGCGGCATCTTCCAGCCCGGGGATATCGGGCGGCGGCGGGGCGGGCGGCGTGCCCAAAATCGCTTCCAAAATAAAGACGCCGCGCTTCACCGGCGACGTGCGCGTGGGATTCGAAGTCACCGCCAACACACTGCCGTGGGTGAGCACGCCGCCCCGCGCGCTGTCCGGTGGCAACATCACCTTGCGCATCGCCCGACCGGTGACGCCGGGGATCCCGTAGTGCTTGGCGAGTTCCTCGTTGAGAAAGGTGTAATTGCTATCGATCAGCTCGGTGAGCGGACGGTCCTCTTTCAGGATGTACTCAAAAACCATCTCGGTCTCGTCCAACATCGCCTGCCGGAGCGGCCCCGTGAGCTGGGGCACCGTTTGCCGGCTCCCTTCGGTCCGCACTTGTCTCGCCGCTGCAAGATCAGCGAGGTCCTTGGGCGTGCGCCGCACATCCGGGATATCCGAAATCCGGCGTATCACTGCACGCGCCTCTCGAAATGCCGCGCTGGGCGGGTGCTCCCGGAGATACACCGCACTGCCGTCAATCACCACGGTCGCGATGTCGCGCGACTGCAGCCATTGGCCGGAAAAATTCCGCACAAACTCGGCCGAACGCGGATGGGCCATGAGCCGGGTGATCTGCTCCGGGAGCGAGGTCCGGAGCTTTTGCTCCCGCGCCAACCGGAAAAGCTCCTCATCCGGCATCGTGGACCAGAACAGATACGACAACCGCGAGGCCAAGGCATACTCGTCGATCAGCGGATGGGTTTGGCCCGGCCGGAGCGGTTCCACGCCTTCTTCCCGGAAAATGAACCGCGGCGACGCCAAGACCGCGACCATCGCCTGCGCGACGCCGGCTTCAAAGTTGCCGTCGGACTGCGTCATCACGCGCTCGGCCAAACCAACGAGCCGATTCACCGTGGACTCGTCGACCGGACGCCGAAACGCGCGGGTTGCAAATTGCCCCAATAGTTCGCCCGCGTAAGCCCGCCTCTCGGCCAACTCCGCCGGCACAACCTTCGGAAAAAACCGCGCGTAATTTTTCGGCGCGACCCAGTGCTCTGGCGCCATCGGTCCCTTCACGGTCACGCCGTTGAGCCGGATCCGCAGCTGCCGTTCCTGGGGCAACGCGTCGCCCAACGGCCTGATCTCCACCGACAGCTCGTGCTCTCCCGCCGACCAATCCCGGTCAAAAGTAAACTCATGCGTAATGCTGCCCTCCCGGGCGAACTCCCGCTCGAGCACCTGCTCGCCTCCGACGCGGAAGGTGAGCACAGCGCGGTTGAGATCGAACTTGTCCTCCACGTAGCGTTCGACCGTCCGCAGATCGAGCACCAGCTGATACCGGCCCGCGACGGCGACGCGGTGCTTCGTCGTCGCGACCGCCGGCACATAATAGGACAACTCCAAAGCGGAGCCCGGCGCCGAGCCTCCGCGTTCCCGACCTCTCGCCGGGTCGACCGCAACCGGGGGCGCCGATGATACAAATCTACGCCCCGGCACCGTCGTTTCATCGACCACTTTCGCGACCGTCGGAACGGCCGAAGCGATCACCTTCTGCGCCGTGTCGAGGTAGCGCTCGAGCAACAAGGGCGAAACTGTGAGCACATCGCCGATGTTGTCGAAACCGTGTCCGGAATCGTCGGCCGGAAACTCCAACTTGGTGTCGACCTCGATGCCGGTGAGGTCGCGCACGGTGTTCCGATACTCGACGCGATTCAGCCGGCGCACGGTCACGCGACCGGGATCGGGTACCGCCGGATCGAGCTCAAACACATCGCGCTTCACCCATTTCGTGAGTTTCTCGGCCAACTCCGCCGGGAGCCGCGGCTCTTCCGCCGGGGGCATGATGCCCGTGCGGACGTTGCGCAGTGCCCGCACCCAAAGCCCGTGGTCCTTGAGGTCCGCACCGCTCGCAAACTCGTCGAGTGTGACGCCGCCTTTGTCGATGCCGCCGCCGTGGCAGCCGTAGCAATACTCGTTCAAGATCGGCTTAATCTCCTTCGCGAAGAAGTCCAAAGCCGGGTCTGCGGCACGGCTATCCGCCAGCCCGCCGAAAACGGCGAGCCCAAGCAGAGGGCCAAGGAAATTGCAGCGGGGGGAACGCAAAGGGGGAAGCGGGGAAAATGATTATGAGAGCCAAAAAAGCAAAGCCGGCTTACGAACAGACCAGACGCGCCGACCCTCGGAAAGTTGTTACCGACTCGACCGGGAGCCAGAGAAATTTCGCGCCGATTCAAGGGCGTAACGGGACAGGCGCATCTCAGCGTCTTGCAAGGCGAAGGCGCGCCTCGACCGCGCCTTTGCCCGGCGGGCGTGGTCAAGCCACGCCCCTACAGAAACCGCACCGGCTCGATCAAACCGGCGCCGCGATCAGAACGTGAACGTATTGGTGATCGACCACTGTTTGGGCTGCGGAATCCGCGCCGATGCAACCTGCCCGTTGGGCTGGGCGGTGACGGCGATCAGGTCGTCGTCGCCCAAGAAATCGCGGACGTTGAGTTGGATCGACCAGCCGATCTTGCCGTCTCTGAACTTGCGGCCGTAGCGCAGCCACGCGTCGCAGTTGAGCTGCTCGCTGCCGTAAAACGGTTGGGTGATGTCGGAGACCCAGACGCCGATCGAATTTCGCTTCACGCCGTAGCCGATCGCCACGCGGTCCTGCCAGCGGGCGGCGCCGCCGATGCCGAATCCTTTGAGCGGTCCCGTAACAAAATCGTAGTTCGTCACCGCGTTGAAACGCCACTTGCGGAGCTCTTGCACCGCAGCGCCGTTGGCCGCGAGGGCATTGAGGTAAGGGATATACATGTTGTTGGTCGTGGCGCCGCCGAACCGGGTGCCCGTCACACTGTTGAAATACGGAATGTCCTCGAAGCCTTCCTGCGCGCGGATGCTCGTGGCGGCGATGCCGTTGCCATCCGACCAGAGGGGCAGATTTTTCGCCACAAAGGCCGCGAAGTCGGCGCCGTAGTTGGCGCGCACCGCTTCCTGCATCGCGGCGTTGAAGGTGATGCGCCAGTTGCGGCGGGGATTGTAGGTGCCCTCAAATTCCCAGCCTTCCGCCGTGGTGTCGGAGATATTGCCCACATTCGGCGGACGCGTGGCGCTCCAGTTTCCGCCACCAGCGGCCTGGGAGAAGGCCCACGACGACACGAGTTGCGGATCGACCGGGCGGAGCCACTCGGCGGCCGTGCGCTGGGTGAACCAGAGGTTGCGCGCGGTGGTCTCGGCCGCCGTGAGCGCGGGGTTCGCGTTGCCCGCCTGAGCCGGCGCGGTGAGCGAAGCGCGCAGCGGGAGGTAGCGCGGATCGCTCGGCGCGAAGCCAAACCATTTGTTGATGAGCACCTCGCTCGTGTTGGAACCGCGCAGTCCGTTCATCGCGCGGGTGACGTCGTTGCCCGGCCAAAACGTATTGTAGAAGGTGCTCACGTCGTTCGCCTGCGTGGTTTTGTAGTTCACGATGCGCAGGACGAATTTCTGGTCGGCAAACGAGAGCGTGAGACCCTTGTCCACCGTGGAACCGGCGGGCGGGCTGAACGGGCGGCCGTAAACATCGGCCACCGTCGAGGACGGCCGGAAATTTTCCGAGCGGTTATAGGACAGGCTCACGTCCATCCCGAGCGGGAGGCGCTGCTTGATGAAATCGGGCGCGTGGCCGACGACGCTCCAGCTCACGGTCCGGTCCTTGGCGTAGATGTTGGGTTTGGCGGGCGAGATCCACGACGCCGCGAAAGGATCGACTTGATTGGTCGCCGCGACCCGCACGGGCGCGCCGCGGTCGAAGAGCGAAAACTCGTCTTCGCGCCAGCCGACGAGGCCGACGAGTTTGCGGTTGAGAAAATAACTCTGCCAGATCGCGGAGTAGCTCGTGGTCTGGTTCCGCGCGCGCGAGGCGTTGGAGTAGAGTTTGTCGAGGCCGCTCTCCGGTCCGATCACGGTCACGGGAGCGTTGGTCACCCACTCGTTGGTCCGATTGTCGAAGAGCAACGCGGTGCCATTGGCCCGGGGAATATGCGGCGCGGTGAGGCCTTGGATACCGGCGCCGGCCGCCGACGTGCGATTCGCCAGCGAGCCGCCGAGGTAGTGGATCGCGGCGTAATCGGGGTAAGTCAGCGCGGCGGGATTGTTGGCGTAGGCGTTGAGGTCGGTCGTGTAGGAGAACCCTTGGTAACTGCGGGAGAACGTGGAGCTCTCGAGATCGCTGTAGACGCCGGTGACCGTATGTTTGCCGAGATGGCGGAACAGGCCGGATTTCTGCGTGAGATCCAGCGTGGCATAGGAGGTCGCGCGGAAAGCCTTGCGGCGGTTGTTGGAGAAATTGTTGCCGATGGAGTCCGACGCGAAATACGGCCGGCCGAAGTTGGGGTTGACCGCGCCGTTCACGAGCCGGCTTTGCATATCGACGTGGATCGTCGCCGCATCGAAGCCGATGATGCTGGTGTTGGCGCGGTCCTGTTTCTGCTCGTCGTAGGCGACTTCGAAGCCGAGCGCGTCTTTGAAAAACGTCTGGCGGAGGCTCGCGTTGAAGGCGTTGAACTTCGCGCCCTCGCGTTTGTTGGGGCCGTCGAGCAGCGTGTTGTAGAAATCGAAGACCGAAGGATCGCGGATCTCCTGGTATTTCCAAAGCCCGGCGTAAGCCTGGCCGGCGGGCGCGAACTGTTGGTTGAGGAAGAAGAGCGGGTTGTTGCCCTGCGTCGTGTAGTTGCCGACGCCGAACCATTGGGTGAACGGATTGCCGCCGCGGCTGAGCATGAACGCCGGCGTGCCGGGGCCGCCCATCACGGCGGAGTTGGGATCCGTGAAGACGCCGCCGACTTGGCCGAACCAACGGCCCGCCGAGCCGAGATGCGCCGCAAGCAGCGGATTGGTGGTCACCGTCGTGGGCTGGCTCGGATCGATGGCGACCTTGTTCAGCACGTTGAACCAAACCGAGAGTCCGTCCTGCGGCGGCGTGGGCCGGGGGCGGTTGGCCGAGATTTCCCCGGTCTCATAGCTTACGTTGAGCTGCGTGAACGCGTCGCGGATCAGGCGCGGCTCCCAGCGCAGCGCCGCATAGAGCCGGCGGTCGTCTTCGAAGGCGGGCTTTTGGCGAAACTTCTTGTCGTCGTTCAAGCCGATGACGCGCACCGCCAGCCGGTCCTTCATGATGGACTGATTCAGATCGAGCACCTCACGGTGCGAATCGTATCGGCTGTAGGTCTGCTGAAACACCAAGGCGTTTTTGCGCAGATTCGGGACCTTCAGCTGGTTATTGATAATGCCCGCCGGGCTACCGAGGCCGAAAAGGATGGCATTGGCCCCGCGTGAAATATCGACGCGCTCGGTGTTATACGAATCGAGCCCGATATCGGTGGGGAAAAAATCCCGGGTGAGATCAGCGCCGCTCAGTCCGCGCACCCGCGTCGAAACATTCGGGCTCTGAAGATTGGCTTCCGCGTTGGAAAAATTATTGCCCGTGCTGACGCCCGAGTAGTTGCCGCCGGGGCCGGATGCCTCCGTGCCCGTCGTGTAAACGAGAATGTCCTTGGTGTTCGTCGAGCCCGTGTCGGCCAAGAACTGGGCGTTCACCACGCTGATCGCCGCGCCGACATCGCGGAGCTCCGTGCGCAGGCGTGTGCCCGCCAACGTCGACGCCGACTGGTAGCCTTTGTCGGAGTCGGTCTCGACCACGAACGGCGTGAGCTTCACCACCTCTTCGGGATCGGGAACGACCGGGGCTGCGACTGTCCCCGGAATCACCGTCGATTTCCCATCCGCGGCCTTGGCGGCAGCCGGAGTAGTCGGCGCGGCGAGTTGCGCCGAAAGCGAGGTGGCGCCGAGCAGGCCGAAAACGGCGCACACGATTCGAAGGGTCCGATCAAAAAAGAGCGAGGAATAGGGTTTCATGGGATTAAAATTAGGAACGTCACCGATGGGCATCGGGTTAAAGTGACCGACTGCGTTTCCCCGTTAGACGGGACAACCCACCGCGGCTGCCATGCGGTGGGGTTGGGCAACAAAAAGGGCCGCTCAGAGCAGCGCGCGGATCTCTTCGAGGGCCTGCTTGGTGCGCTTGATGCCGTCGATTTCGCTGTGCTTGTGACCTTCGTATTCGATGCCGATGTAGCCGCTATAACCGGCGCCGACCGTGATCTTCACCATCCGCTCAAAATCGAGGGTCATCTCGATCTTCTCGCGGCGGTCTTCCGTATAAAAACGGCCGGCACCGGTGTCCCAGTCCCACGACTTGGCGCTCACGGACTGCTTCACCCAGGGCATGAACTCACGCAGACCTTGATACGGATTGTAGAGTTCGGACTTAACCCGGTCGGTGTAGAAGTTCCCAAAGTCAGGCAAGATGCCCACACGTTTGTGGTCGGCCAGCTTCATCACGTTTGTGAGCCACTTGCCATTGGAGGAAGGCCCGCCGTGATTTTCGACGACGACCCAAAGGCCGCGTTTGTCGCCCTCGACGCACAATTGATGGAGCCCGGCGGCCGCGAGTTTGGCCTGCTCGTCCCACGGGAGGGTGGCGTCGCTCGCCGCGTTGACGCGAATGCTGTGGCACCCGAGAAACGCCGCCGCATCCAACCACTTCAAGTGGTTCGCCACGGTTTTTTGCCGACCGGCTTCGGTCGGCGCGCCGAGGCTGCCTTCACCGTCACACATGATGAGCAGGCTGGCGACGCCCTCGCCCGCCGCGCGGCTCTTCATTTCCCCGAGGTAGGCTTGGTCCGTCGCCTTGTCCTTAAACATCTGGTTCACGTATTCGATGCCGTCGATTCCGACGGATCGGGCGATCTTCGCGAACTCGAGGTTGTCGAGCGGCTCGGCCCCGGCGCGCTTGAGGAAGCGCTTGTTGAGCGACCATTGCGCGAGCGAAATCTTGAAGGCAGCGGGTTTTGCCGCCGGGGTCGCAGCCGCGCGGGCAATCGGGCTCAGCGCGCCGAGAGCACCAAGCGCGGCGGCAGATTTAAGAAAGGAACGGCGGGTGGAGGGGGCGGTTGGGTTGATCATAAAAAGCGAAGCCGAGGTTTTTAAAACCTCGGCTTCGCGGCAACCCAGAAACGGGTTCAGGCGAAAATCGCCCGATGAATACTCTGCTTGTTCAGACCATGTCGGCGATCGTCCAGCCCTTGCGGTAGGTCGGGTAGATCAATTTGTCGGCCTCGGGGTTGTTCGTCTTCATCGCGACGGGATCCCACGTGAACTTTCCGCCCACGAGAATCGCCATCGTGCCGAGGCAAACCATCTCGGTAAACGGCACCGAGTATTCGAAGTTCGAACCGGCAGCGAGCGGGTTGTTGGCGCGGATCGCGGCGGTCCATTCGTAATGCGGATTGTTCTCCGGCACGCGGGGAATCGTCTTCGGCGGGAACGACGGCGTGAGCTCCCGGTGCAACGACTCCGGGATAAAGCGCGGGCTGTTGCAGTAGTCGTTGCCGTCGTACACGGTGCCCTTGCTGCCGATGATGAGCTGGCCGCCTTTGGCGAGTTGGCGGCTTTCTTCCATCTGCGCGGGTTTCGCGGGCTTCTCGCCGCCTTCGTACCAGGTGAGTTTGACGGGCGGGAGGTTGCCGCGCGCGGGGAACTGATACTCGACGATGGCCGACTTTGGGAACGCGATCGGGCTCTTGCCCACGATCTTCTTGAGTTCGACGGTCGTCGGCGCGCCAAGTTTCAAATTCCAGTAGGCGGCGTCCATAATGTGGCAGGCCATGTCGCCAAGCGCGCCGCAACCGTAGTCGATATACCCGCGCCATTTGAACGGATGGATCGCGTTGCTGTAAGGACGATCCGGAGCGCGGCCGAGGAAGAGATCCTGCGAGAAACCTTCCGGCGGCGTATCCGCCTTCGGCCACTCCTGCATGCCCTGCGGCCACACGACTTGCTCTTTGCCGTCGGGTCCCATCGCGGCCGAACGGTTGGTCCAGATTTGCGCCTCGCGCACCTCGCCGAGCACGCCCGCATTGAACCATTCCTGCACGAGACGAATGCCTTCGCCGGCGTGGCCTTGGTTGCCCATCTGGGTGCAGACGCCGTTCAAGCGCGCCAGCCGCAACAGCTCACGCGCTTCGCCGACGGTCTGCGTCAGCGGCTTCTGCACATAAACGTGTTTACCCAGCATGATGGCCATGTAGGCCGGCAAGAAGTGCATGTGGTCCGGCGTCGAAACGCAGACCGCGTCGATCTGGTCGTCCATCTCGAGCAGCATCTTCCGAAAATCGGTGTAGCGCTTCGCATTCGGGAATTCCGCGATCAGCTTCTTGCGGTTGCTGCCCCCCCGGGGGGTATCCAAATTCCAATCCACATCGCAGAGGGCGACGACGTCCTCGTTTTTATGCGGCATAATGTCCGAGAAGCCCTTGCCGCCACAACCGATCTGCGCGAGGCGGATTTTGGCGCCGGCCGCGATCGGCCGCGGCTTGCGCGGATTCTTGGCCAGCGTCGCGCAGCCGGCGAAGCCGAGCATCGACGCGGCCACGGCGGAAAACGCGATGAAGTCGCGGCGATTCATATGATTTGAGGATGATTCATTCATAACTTGGGGGGATTGAGGGGATCGGAGAGCCAGACGCTTGCCACCGAGGGCGGATGCTCACGGTTAGAAAAAATTAACCCAATGCAACGCCTGTGATGCGTGCTGCCGAAATAATCTTACCCACTTATGCCTCCCGTCGCTTCTGCGCTGCAGGCTTGCCGCCCGACCCGCCCCGACTTCCCCGTCACCACCCGCACCCCCGACCATCCCATCATCCGCGGCCCCGCGAAAAACGTCACCTTGCTCGCCACCGCGCTCCGTAGCGCCACCGCTGCAGTCCGCGAGTTCGTTCGCCGGCACACGCCGTTCCTGCTTTGCCCGCCGCCGGCAAGTTCCCACATTGGCCCCATGCCCGTCGAAACCTACCTCTCTCTCGCACTCCGCGAGTTCGCCCGGCTCCGGCAGATCGCCGACCGTGCCATCGCCCAGCTTCCACCGGGCACGTTTACCACCCCACCAGCGCCCGGCGACAACAGCGTAGCCGCCATCGTCAAGCACGTCGGCGGCAACTTGCTCTCCCGTTGGACCGATTTCCTCACGACCGACGGTGAGAAACCCGGCCGCGACCGCGACACCGAGTTCGTTGTCTTGCCCACCGACACGCCCGAGCACCTCCTCAACCGTTGGGCGCAGGGCTGGGCCGCGCTCTTCACCGCGCTCACCCCGCTCACCGCCGCCGATTTGGACCGCACCATCACCATCCGCGGCGAGCCTCTCACCGTCCTCCAAGCCGTCCAACGTCAGCTCACCCACTACGCCTACCACGTCGGCCAAATCGTCTACATCGCAAAACACTTCGCCGGCCCCCGCTGGCAAAGCCTCAGCATCGCACCCGGCCAATCCGCCGCCTTCAACCGCGCGCCGACGAAGTATCTGGAGAAATCCTGAGCGGCGTCGCTTTCCCGCGCGCTCGGCTGCGCCAACCGAAAGTCCCCGTCGGCCCGCTTGGGCTTGTGCTGCCCGCTACTCGGTCCTCACTACCCGCTACTCCTGCCATGCAACTGACCAAACACTGGGCCACCCAACTCGACGACTACGCCATCGACCTCGCTTGGTCCCCCGACGGCGCCCAACTGGCCGCCGCCAGCTCCGCCGGCCCCGTTTCGCTTTTCGCCTCAGCCGACGGGAAAAAACTCCACGAGCTCCCCGGCCACACCAACGGCACGAACTGCCTCGCCTGGCAGCCTTCCGCCTCAACCTCCGGCTCTCAACCCTCACCCCTTAACTCTCAACTTCATCTTGCCACCGGGGGCCAAGACGGTGCCGTGAAATTCTGGGACGCCACCGCCGGCCAACACACCGCGACCGCCCCCCTCGGCCCCACTTGGGTCGAACACCTCGCCTGGGTCCCCCAACCCGAAACCCCCAACCCGAAACCATCCCTCCTCTTCGCCTCCGCCGGCCGCAAACTCGTCGCCCTCCGCGCCGACGGCTCCGTGGCCCACGCCTTTCCCCTCGCCGCCAAATCCATCTCTGCCCTCGCCGCCCAGCCCGCCGGCGGCTGCGTAGCCGCCTCGCATTTCGGCGGCGTGCAGCTCTGGGACGCCGATGATTTTGTCCTCCAGAAAGAGTTCCCGTACGCCAACGGCATCCACGCCCTCGTCTGGTCGCCCGACAACCGCTGGCTCGTCTCTGGCAACCAAGACCCGAGCGTTCACCTCTGGATTCCGGAAACCGATGTCGAACTCCACATGAGCGGCTACGAGTCGAAAGTGAAACACCTCTCATACGACCACACCTCGCGCTGGCTCGCGACCGGCGGCGGTCGCGACGCCTGCATCTGGGACTGCGCCGGCGAGGGCCCCGAAGGCCGCGAACCCGCCATGCTCCCGCACAACGCGCCGGTGTGCGCCGTCGCTTTCCAGCACGCCCACAGCCTCCTCGCCACCGCGAGCCTCGACGGCGTCGTGCAACTCTGGAGCCCCGAGCGTGCCAAACCCCTCCGCGCCACCGTAAAAATGCCCGCCGCCGCGACGAAACTCGTCTGGTCCCCCGACGACCGCTTCCTCGCCATCGGCTCCGAAAAAGGCGCCGTCTACGTGCTCAAGAGCGAGGCGTGATTTCGTCGGGAGGATTTCTATTTTTTTCCTACCACCGACGGGAAAATGCCGCGCGGCGGTTGACGTGAAGGGTCGCATAAAGTCTCATATGCGTCATTGGGCTAATATCTTAGCTCATGACCAACCTACCGTGCCCTTCCTCTCTTCTTTCCCTGCCCGCCTCATTACCCTCACCACGCTTGCCGTAGCCGCGCTCGCGTTCCCCGGCGCAGCCCGGGCTCAAACCCCGCTCGCCCCATCCGCACAAACTCACGTCGCCGCGATTGGCGCCGCCCCGCTCCGCGCTCCCGCTAGCGCCGACTTTGCCCCCGGCGGATCGCTCACCCTCGAGGGTTGGTTCTACCTCACCGCCAACACGCCCTACGCTTGGCTCATGGGCAAAGGCCTCGCCACCAGCGGCACCGATCCCTTCGTCAGCTTCGCGCTCCAACTCAATAGCGACGGCACCAAACTCGCCTTCCTCACCTCCAACGGCGTCGCCGGCAGCTACCGCGAACTCGTCGCCCCCGCCGCCGTCCCGCTCCGCACGTGGACGCACGTCGCCGCCGTCCTGGAAAATGGCACCACCACTCGCCTCCTCGTTAACGGCACCATCGTCGCCTCCGGCACCGCCGCCGGCGCGCCACTCGCCGCACCCTCCGTCCCCTTTGGCGTCGGCAGCGCCTACCTCGCGAACGGCGGCACCAATTACCCCGGCTTCCCCGGCTTCGCCCGCCACGTCCGCTTGTGGTCCACCGCGCGCACGGCCGCGCAGATTTCTACCGATGCGTCCGTCGCGCTTCCCTCCAATCGCACCGGCCTCATCGCCGCCTGGCCATTGGACGAATCCTCCGGCGCCACCGCCCGCGATCTCAGTGGTGCGAATCGCGCGCTCACCGCCGCCTCGGGCCAGCTCTCGGCCGCGCGCCTCGCGATCCTTGAAGCCGGCCCCTCCTTTGCCTTCTCAAACACTGCCGTGACCGACAATTCCCTCCGCGCCGCGAGCGACGGCCACCTGATCGATTTCGATTCCGATGGTGACCTCGACCTCATCGTCACCCAACTCGCTTGGCCGCCCACGGTGCCTGAAACGCGCACCCGTCTCCGCGCTTTCCGCAACAATACCGGCGCGTTTTCCGATGTCACAGAAGCCGTGCTTGGTAACGTCACCATGGTCCACCCCCGCCACTCCCATGTTGCTGATTTCAACCGCGACGGCCGCGCCGACCTCATCATTATCGGCCACGGCACCGATACTCGTCCTTACCCCGGCGAGCAGTCCAAGCTCTTCATCCAAACTGCCGACGGTCGCCTCGCCGACGAATCGACCACTCGCCTTCCCGCCCGCCTCAGCTTCACCCACCACGTCGCCGTTGGCGACATCGATGGCGACGGCGATCTCGATATCTATATGGCCAACGTCAACGGCGGCGACGTCGGCCCGCGCTTCTACCTCAACAACGGCACGGGCATCTTCACCGAAGCCGCCGACCGTCTCCCCGCCGACATCGCCAACCGCACCAACGGCCGCAACTACACCGCCAGCCTCTTGCTCGACCTCACCGGCGACGGCCGCCCTGAGCTTGTCCTCGGACCCGGCGACGCCGGCTCCAACGAAATCCTTCTTAACAACGGCACCGGGCACTTCACCCGAGACGCCCGCTACGCCCTTCCGCCCAAAATTCTCGGCACCCGTTCAACCACCGTCGCCATCGCAACCGCAGATTTTAACTCCGACAGCGCCCCCGACCTCCTCCTCAGCACCACCGGCGGCACGATCACTATGCCCGACGGTAATGTGGTCGACGGCTACAGCGTTCCCGGACTCCAGCTCCTGTTCAATCGCGGCGACGGCACCTTTTACGACGCCACGGATACCGCGGGCTTCACTTGGTCGGCCAGCGAACTCTGGGTCCTTTGGACCCGGCTCGGCGATTTCGACAGCGATGGTCGCACCGATATTCTCGCGGTGGTTAATACCTCCTCAGGTGGCTGGGTCCATCGCCTCTTTCTCAATCGCGGTGCCGGCCGCTTCATCGAAGCCAGCGAAGCCTACACTCCCTTCAGCAATTCCAACGCTTTCTTCCTCGTCGGCGATTTTGACCGCGACAGCCGCCCCGACATTCTCAGCGCCAACAACCAATCCGTCTCCGTCGCCCGCTCCGTCAAACCCATAGCTCGCGCCCTCTTCCAGACCACGCCCGATGATGCCGGCCGCATCACCGGCCTCTCGATCCGCTCCCAAGCCGGCACCGGCAGCCAAACCCTCATCACCGGTTTCTCGCTCGGCGGTGTCGGCACCAAGCCGCTTCTCGTCCGCGCCACGGGTCCCGCTCTCGCCGGCTTTGGCGTTCCGGGCACCCTCTCCGACCCCAAGATCGAGCTCGCCCCGCTGGGTGGCGCCACCTTCGCCACCAACGACGATTGGGGCGGCACCACCGCTTTGAAAAACACGTTCACCGCCGTCGGGGCCTTCCCCATCGCCGATGCCGCCAGCAAAGACGCTGCACTCCTCGTCGCACCGAGCGCCGGCGGTTACACCGCTACGGTCACCGGGGCCAACCAAGGCACCGGCGTCGCCCTCGTCGAAGTCTACGACGCGGGCACTGGCAATACCCCGCGCTTAACCGCCCTCTCGGCCCGCACCCAGGTCGGCAACGGCGCCGATGCGCTGGTCGCTGGTTTTTCCGTCAGCGGCAACGTCCCCAAGAAGCTCCTCATCCGCGCCACCGGACCGACCCTCGGCGTCTTTGGCGTGGGCGGCACCTTGGTCGATCCGGTGCTCGAAGTGCGCCCCCTCGGCGTCGACAACATCGTCGCAACCAGCGACGACTGGCGCGGCACCACCGCGTTGAAGGCAGCCTACGCTTCCGTCGGAGCGTTTCCTTTTGCGAGCGACGACAGCAAAGACGCCGCCATTGTCATCGAGCTTCCGCCCGGCGGCTACACGGCGACCATTACGGGGAAAAATTCAACGACCGGCGTCGCGCTCATCGAAGTTTACGAGCTGCCCTAACTCCCCTCCGCGCCACCGTAAAAATGCCCGCCGCCGCGACAAAACTCGTCTGGTCCCCCGACGACCGCTTCCTCGCCATCGGCTCCGAAAAAGGCGCCATTTACGTGCTCAAGAGCGAGGCGTGAGTCTCTGAAACGGGACTTGTCTGAACTCCTATTCCGATCAGCTTCACGGAACGAACTCAGAATTGCTCAAGCGCATCACCGTCGATGCCCGGCAAATGCGGCGGCCGGCCCTGCATTCGCGGGATGCGGATGCGCGTGACCGACATCCTGCAACTCCTCAGCGCAGATGCATCCTTCGAGGAGATTCTGGAGGACTACCCCGATCTTGAGCGCGACGATATCCTCGCCGCGATCGCCTACGCAGCACACCAGACCGATCACGTCATGCCTCAGTCGGCGTGAGATTCCTCATTGACCCCAGACGCGGAGCAAGCCCCGGCCTAGAGACGAGCCGTCTTAAGCGGGGTCAATCCGCGCCGGCCTGATTCTGGATGTATTGTTTGATGATCTCCAGAGGCGCACCGCCGCAGGAGATCAGGCAGTACGAAGGCGACCACAGCACAGGCTTGCGGTAGTGTCGCGCCAGATGGGCGCCGAAATCGCGGCGAAGCAGCCGCGATGATACGGTCTTCAAATTATTAATCAGCTTGGTCAGAGGGGTCGTGGGTTCGGTTTCAACCAGCAGATGAACGTGATCGGGTTCGCCGTTACACTCCAGCAGTTGGCATCGCAACTACACGGCTCTAAAGAGGACACAGTCGTCGCGAATCAAAAATTCACATGCGTGCGCAACCGGAAAATCGGTCGAATCCGGGAAGCAGGGATAAGAATTTTCTTGCACGGAGCGTCTATCTGACGCGAGTTTACACAACAGTGGGGTTAATTTCAAATCCTTAGAGACACCATCCTTCCACAGCCACACCTAGATCCAATCACCATGAAAACGAAAATGATTTCGAAACTCTGCTTCCTGTTGACTGCAGCCTCAGCGGTGACGGTCGATCTTCAAGCGGCACCTTACTTGGTCATAGGCGATGGAGCTGAATTATTTGTTACCGGAACAGTAGGCGTTCGCGCTGACGATAATGTGTTTCTCTCGACCGACGCTGGTCGCCGGGCTGGAACTGCTTCGCAAGTCGTGAGCGACACGATTTTTGAGATCACTCCCGGCGTTGATTTAACCTTTGGTAAGAACGCACAGTTGAAAGGCTCGCTATCGTCGGGTGTGGCGTTCGCGAATTATTCCGACAACGGCCGCTTGGACACAACCCTAGCTAACGTTAATTTCAGGTCGAACTACGATGACGGCAAACTTAAGTTAATCACGGCCGCCGGATATAATGAACTCAATCAAAACTCGGTCGATATCCGGGGTCTTACTCGGCGCGACCAGACGTTTCTCAACGGTGGCGGTGAAGTTTCAGTTTCTGAAAAGACCGCAGTTGCGGGCAAATTCTCTTTTGATAAGCTAAACTACAAACGTGCGGCCTACAGTGACACCGACACGTTGGAGGTCCCTTTGGACGTGTTCTACAAGGTCTCGCCGAAGGTCGACATGTCGCTGGGGTATCGCTACCGCGACACGCAGGTGCAAATCGGTTCCGATTCCCAAGACAACTATTTTAACATCGGCGCTCGCGGCGAATTCTCGCCCAAGCTCACCGGCAGCTTTAATGTGGGCTACAACCAACGTTCGCTTACGCGGGGTAAAGATCAGGATCAATTCGGTTTCAATGCCGACTTGGGTTACGAACTTACCCCCAAGACAAGCCTCAACTTTTCCGCTTCGAACGACTTTGGGACGAGCGCAGCCGGCGATCAGCAAAAGAATTTTTCGTTAAACGGTCGGGTTTCCACGAAGCTTTCCGAAGTTTGGTCCTTGGGCGGTGGGCTCTCCTACCGCGCGATTGAATACCTGACCCGCACCGACGACTACGTCGAAGGTCAGATCAGCGCGACCTACGTGGTGAACGCCTACGTCGGAGTATCTGCTGGTTACACCTATCGCAGTAACAGCTCCGATTTGCGTGGATCCGAATTCACGAACAACGTGTTCAGCCTGTCGGCCAATTTCCGCTACTAACCAAGTTGGGCTGCTGGTGGGCCGTCTGATTTTCTCGAAACGGGAGGGGATCTTTACGGTCCCCTCCCGTTTTTGTTTATGATGATCAGAACTGAGTTTCGTTTAGCTGCGACCATCGGCCTTGCGGGCTTTTTCGCGATGAATCTGAGCGCGGCGGCGCCGGCCGAGCCGCGATCGGCACAGAAGATGGCGGTAAGGGGCGATTACGTTCTCCAACCTTCCGATGTCATCAAGGTGCAGGTGTTTCAGGAGGACGATTTGACTCGGGAAGCGCGCCTGTCGCAGGAGTCATCCGTTTCACTGCCGATGATCGGCAATATTGACCTCAAGGGAAAAACTCTGGCGGAAGCTCAAGATTTAATCCGCACTCTCTACGACCGCAATTATTTGGTGAACCCGCAGGTCACCATCATTATTTTGGAATACTCGAAGCGGAGTGTAAATGTCTTGGGTTCGGTGAACACACCCGGAGTGGTTTTGTTTCCTCAAGAGATCGGCCTAACTCTGCTTGACGCGATTGCCCGGGCGGGAGGCTTTAGTCGGTTGGCGGACAAGAAGCGGGTTCGATTAACCCGGATCAATCCGGACGGGAAGGCCGAGAATTTCACGATCAACGCCGACGACATAATGAAGGATGCATCCAACGATCCTTGGGTTCTCCTCAGGGACGATGTGATTTCTGTTCCCGAACGCGTACTCTAAGTTCTCCCGAAATTTTATGGATTCAGATCAAAAACAAAGCTCCAAGCAAAATCCTTCAGGTCGCGGCGGGGGCTACGGCTACTCCAGTTACGGAGGCAATCATGCGGGATACTCCGCCGTCGGTTATGGTTATGGTTATGGTTATGGTTATGGAAACCCGGAAGGTGGGTCCGCTCAGCGCAGTTTCCAAGACTACCTGCTGATCTTGCGCGAGCGGATCTGGTATATCGTGGTCGTATTTCTCGTGGTTTTTTCGTCGGCGTTAGCCTACACCCTCAGCCAAACGAAAATCTATCAATCGAGCACTTCGGTTCAGGTCTTCCGCCGAGATCCCACGGTGATGCAGGTTCAATCGGTCACGGATAATGAAATTCGTTCGGCCGAAGACCTGAATACTCAGGTCAAGATTATGGAGAGTTCGGCGATCATCCAGAGAGTTGCCGAGCGTCTGACCGGGGATGATCTTCGCCAGTTTTTGGAGCCTTACAGTGCGAACTCCCCGGAGACACTGCTGCCGGCCGATATTCTCGCAAAGAATCGAAAAATTGTCCCTCAACGTCTGACCCTGATCATCCAAGTCGTCTATCAACACCCGAATCGATTTATTGCGGCCAAAGTGGCCAGTTATTTCGCGGACGAGTTTATTTCCTATAACGCGAGAGTTCGAATCGACGAGTCGATGAAGGCGGTCGAGGAGCTAAAGAATCATGCGAACGAACAAAGCCGCAAAGTTGATCAGATGGCCGTAAATCTTCAGGTCTACCGGGAGAAGAACAACATGGTCTCTCTGGACCAGCGTAAGGACATTGTAACCGAGAAACTGAAGGCCTTGAATCTTTACGTAACTCAAACCTCCGCCCGGTTGAAGGAAGCTGAAATTCGGTGGAGCCAAGTGAAGGAACACAAAGCGGCGGGAGCCAATCTTGCCGAACTCCCCTTTATTTCCAGCCAGCCTTTGATTTCTCAGCTCTCCCAGCAATTGGCGGCGCAGAAGATAATTATCGCACAGTTGCGTGATCGCTATCGGGCGGATCACCCGAAAATGAAGGAAGCGACCAACTCTTTGGCTCAAGCCGAGCGCGAACTGGAGAAAGCGATCGCTCTGAGCAGTGCTCAGGTGGAATCCGAATATCTTAACAATCAGCGCAGCGACAAAGAAGCGCGAGACTCACTGGCGAAGCAAGAGATCGAGTCGCTCGATCTCGACCGTGCGGCCGTGGAGTATTCGAACCAGGAGCGCGCCTTCAAAATCAATCAGGCCATTTTGGAGAATATCATGACCCGCTCGCGCGAGACGACGATGACGAGCACAATCGAAACGCAGAACGCCCGGATCATTGATCGCGGCGCCATTAGCCCGGCGAACAAGCCCATTTCACCCAACGTCGCGTTGAACCTTGGTCTTGGGCTCGTTGGTGGGCTCGGTCTAGGGCTCGCTTTCGCCTTCTTCGTCGCGTTCATCGACGACCGGGTCAAGAGCTCCTTCGATATCGAATCAGTGGTCGGACTGCCGCTGATCGGGATCATCCCCCACATCAAGCGGGGGGAGCAGCCGGACAAAGCGCAGATCGCCGTCAATAACGCCGATCGGCAAGTAGCGGAGGCTTTCTTGACGTTGCACGCAACTTTGCGTCTGAAGGACGAGAGCAAGGGTGCCAAAACGATTCTCGTCACGAGCACGATTCCCGGCGAAGGCAAGTCGTTCACGACAACCAATCTCGCCCTCACATTTGCCGCTCATGGCGAACGCGTGGTCGTCGTCGATTGTGACCTGCGTAAGCCGAATATCCATAAGTCATTTCGCGCCGAGAATCTGAAAGGCGTGATCGATATCTGTTTGGGGTCCGCGACAATCGACGATGTGGTAATGAAGGGACTGTACCCGAATCTTGACGTGCTTGCGGCGGGCGGCCGGGCCAAAAACCCGACGCACATTTTGAACAGCAAGAATTTCGAGCAGATGATCTCGGACCTCAAGAAGCGTTATGACCGGGTGTTTATCGACACGCCGCCGCTTGCGGCTGTGAGTGATGCGTTGATCATTCTCCCGCTGATGGACGGCTCGATCTTCACGATCTTCTTCAACAAGGTTCGCCGCAAGGCGGCGCAGTTCAGCGCGAAGCAAATCTTGGATGCCAACGTGCCGAATTTCGGCGCGGTGCTCAATGGGTTGGATTTGGCCACTTCCGGATACTACTACGCCCAATACTCTGATAAGTCCTACAAGGACTACTATGTTGCGATGGCGAAGGAAGAGGGAAAAAAGTAAGTATTTCCCGCTGATTTCTTCCGGCTTATAACCGCCTGCGGAGTTTTTCAGTCGTAGCGTTCCTCCGAGACAGCGCGGATAGCTCTCGCTTCATTCTAGATTCCACCGTCGACGGGCGGATTCAGGCGCCGGTGGGGGCGGGAGTCGCGCGAGCGCGCAGATCCGCCACCTCGTAGGGCCTCACCTCGCGTGAGGCCGTTTCGTCCGTCCTCATCTAAACGGCCCGACGCAAGGCCGGGCCCTTGTTGCTACATCCGAAATTGATCAAGCCTGAATCGACACGAATCAGCCGGCATCAAGCAACCAGCACCTCAGGATGCCGCCGCGCAATGTCCAAGAGCCGAGGCGCAGCGCCGGTTGGCTGGCGACGGCCCCGCTCCCAGTTCGCAGCCGTCACGGTCGGGATGTTCATCATAACCGGGCCGTTCCTCATTTCATGATTTTTGCACTTCCGTTTTTTCCAAAACCTCCATCCGTCTCTTCGCCCATTGAGCTGAGCGCAAATGCTACCGCCCACCTTCAATGACACCTCGGGCGAGGGCTATCACTATCCCGGCCGCATGACTGTAGTCGATCGCCAACGCCTCGCTCACCGGCTCTGCATCATCGGGATAACGCGCGGAGGCCGTTATCTCCGCCAAAAGCAAGACAGCCGACCGCACTTCCCCCGAAACTTCGCTTTCCAGCAAATTAAGCAACAGGACCAGATCATGAGTCCGGGGAGGCACTTTGTTCATGTGCAGAAAACAAGCCTTTAACGCCTTCTCGGCCGATTGCTGAAAACTCCAAGCTGCCGCTCGCGGATACCGCCCCAAACCCAGCAAGCCATAATCCAAATCCTCCTGAGCGTAATCGAGCCAGAGGCAAACCTCAGGATCCATTTCCCATAGACCAAGACTCCCTGCTGGCGCACCTCACGGGCCAGCAATGAACGCCCCTGAACCCACGTGGAATGCGCGATTACGACGACATCGAGCGCCCGCTTGCGTTCTGATGTGGCGGTAATTGCCGCGCGCAGCGCTAGGCGGGGGCTGAGATCGTCGGGGATGATCAAAGCCAAATCCAGATCACTATCGGCCCGCGCCTCGCCGCGCGCCTGAGAGCCAAACACATAAACCTGTTCCGCTCCCGCCGCCTGGCCCGCAGCACAGGCCAATTCGTGAACGTCGTGATTCATCGAAATCAAATTATCATTCAAGAAAACCTCATCAAGCACCAACCTCCCTTGCCTTGCTCGGCGACCCCCACCGACCTCGCGAACCGCACTATTTCCACAGGTGCGGCGAAAAATGACGCGATAGTTAGCATGCTCTATTCCCCAAGTAATTCAATGAGCAACTCAAGGAAGAGTGCGGCGGCGGGAAGCCATTCTCCGCGCCGTCAACCGCCGCCTCCGCTCTCCGAGCAAGGCTGGATCGCGAAGGCTCCGCGTGGTTCAATTTCCCGATACTGCTGCTCATTTTTACACGCAAAAAGAACGCGTATTGACCGCACTTTGAGGAGCAATTCCGTCTTACCTATGCCAACACTCACATTTAAGGTTTCGATCGAAGAGGAAAGGGCAATTCGGGAAGCGGCCCGCCATCGGAAACTCAATCTCTCGGCTTATCTGCGTCGGATGGCACTGCCTCGGAATCCAGCTACAGTCAAAACCAAGGTCGTCCGCTCACCGCGCACGGGAGCATTGGCCATCGCAACCCGGCCCGGCACTTCGGAGCTCACTTCGGCCCAAGTCGGTGCATTTTTGACCGACTCGCGCAGCGGCAATTGCCATCTCAAGGGCGTGGTCTAACTGTCGTCGTGCGCTCGGCGACACTCTGAATCCGACACTGAGGCTCCGCCTGTTGCCTCCCCTGTTTGGCGTAGCGGGCGCTGGATTGTGCATTGCGCCCTGCATTCGGCTGCTTTGCCATCGCGGCTGCATGAATGAGCCCAGTCACGACTCTCTCGCCCACCGACCCGATCCGATCAGTCGATTTCGGACCAAAACCCTGCGTCGGCGCATTCACCCGCTCGAACTCACCCTGCTGGTCGTCATTTCGCTTCATCTGGTGTTCATTGCGTGGGCGCTCGGCGGCATGAGGCTTTGGGGTCAACAAATCAGTTTCGGTCTCGCGGTCACCGGGTTCGTCATCGCCCTTTTGCCGCGCAACTACACCGAAGAACACTCGGGCTCGACGCCGTTCCGTCTCTACAGTTGGCCAAAGCTCGTTCGCTTTCCCCTTTTTTGGCTGGGCCTGACTTTTTTGAGCTTAATCACCGTCCAAGCTTTCAACGTCGCCTGGATTTACACGCTCGTCCCGGACAAAAAGGGCTGGTGGTTCATGGCCAATGCGCCGCACATCGCTTGGCTCCCCGCCGGGGTTAGCGTCCCATTTAACCACGGCGCCGGGCCGGAGCGCGCCTTGTTGATTTACGCCGCAGTGTGGCTGACCGTGTGCAGTGCTTGGATCGGATTCACCCGCCGGCGCACCCTCCAGTATGCGTTCGTTGTGGTCGCTTTCAACGGCTTCGCCCTTGCCGGCCTCGGCCTTGCGCAACGATTCCTGGCCAGCACTGAAATGTTTTGGTCCTGGACTCCGCCCAACAACGCTTTTTTCGCCTCCTTCATTTACAAAAATCACGCCGCCGGGTATCTCAATCTTACCTTGGCCGTCGCTTGCGGCCTTGCCGGTTGGTTCTACCTCCGCGGGCTACGTCGTCTGGAAAAGTCCAGCCCCTCCGGTCTCTTTGTGTTTCTCGCGACCGCTATCGCCGTCGGCGTTCTCATCAGTTACGCCCGAGGGTCCACCATCGCGATGCTAGCTTTCCTGAGCCTGTCGATCGGCTTGTTCATCCATCGGCAAGTCACGGCGCCGGCCGAGGACCGACGCCCGGTCGTCCTCGTCGTATTGATAATCTTTTTTGGCGTCTTTCTTAAAACCGGACTCGATGCCTTGAACACCGGCCAAGCTTGGACCCGCTTGACCTCGGCCTTTAGCGATGCCGACGGCTCATTCAAAGCACGCGAAATTGCCACCGACGCCTCTTTGGATATGCTCCGCGAACACTGGCTTTTGGGCGTAGGAGCGGGCGGTTTCCGCTACCTCTATCCCAACTATGTGCAAAAATACCCCGAGATTTCCTCTGCCGGCTTCTGGGAATTCGCTCACAACGACTGGGTGCAATTTCCCATCGAGTTTGGCGTGCCGGGCATTCTGCTCATTTTGGGTATGGCCGGTTACCTCGGATTTTTTTCGCTGAAAAACCGCGCGTGGGAGAATCCCCTGTGCGTAAGTATTCTACTGGGTCTTAGCCTGACGCTCGGCCACGCCCGCTGGGAGTTTCTTTTCTACTGTCCGGCCATTCTGCTCACCGCCTGTGTCTTGCTCGCCCTGACGGCGCGCTGGGCCGAATTCGAGGAAAACAACCGGCAGGGTTGATCGACACCGATGGTTACGGGTCGATCGGCAACGAACGCAACGAGAACTCTCGCGCCTCGATCCAATCGCCGGGGCCCTGATGCTGCACCGCGATTCCGATTCCCACATAGTGCGAGCCCGCCGGCGGGCGACCGGCTTGCACCAGTTCCACCCACTCCGGCCATTCACCCTCCGGTAAGCGCATCATCGTCACACCGAGAATCCGCTGATCCTTATCCAGCCATCCCAACGTCAGAGCGGTAAGCCCGCTCGGCGAGAGGCGTCCACGCAGCTGCACCGTCGCCCGATGCCCGCCCCGATCCGTCATCGGCAACCACTGAAAGACCTGCGTGTCCTTGCTGCCCTCAATCCTCAATACGGGCGGCGCTCCGGGCACGAGTGCGGCGCGCTGCGATTCGGCCGGCTCCACCTTGCTCTGCCACGGATGGGGTAACGCGACCCCGTAGGTCAAACCGGCCAAAGCACGGGCCGGTCGGGTCGGTCCTTCGAGGCTGCCGTTCAACGGTATATCCCGACCACCGGCTTGCTCAAAACGTCGCACATCTTGCCACACGGCCGTCTCACGTTTGGCGAGGCTTGCCCCGATTCGATGTTCCATTTCAGGCAAGCTTCCAATCCGAGCCGCACCCTTCACCAGCGCAGCGACGGAATTTGCGACCGGATCGTGGTTGAGATAATCACCCGCGACAAACGGCGCGATGGCCAAAGGTTCTCTCACCTTTAGTTCGCGCGCGTAGTTGGTAAACTCATCGCGAGCCCGGAGAAACTGCGCCAGGTGACGGGCCAAGGCGCCCATGTCGGGTGACGGCCCCAGCGCCAAGCGATTCAATGCGTCCCTTGTCTCTTGCAGGGCCACGAATCGTTCAGTGACACCGAAGGCCGCACTCACCAATTGCACTCGCCGGCGCACCCGATCCGACCTCGCCGCCGCGGACGCTTGATCGAGCTCGCCACGCAGCTCTTTGACGACGGCTGATGGAAAGAGCGCCGCTTGCGATTCATTGCGGTAGTGTTTCAGCCAGTAGGAGACGCCGGCCTGGCCCATCCATTGCGCTTCAGCGCGCTCAAAAAAACGCCGCATCGGCCCGGCCGCCTCTTGAAAAAAACGCCGATAATACTCGTCGAGCAATCCGCCCGTCTCCTGATTCGGCTGCAAGAGCATCTGTGCCACCAGCCATGGCATCGGCCCGTCCAAGCCCCAGTTGGGCGTCATTTCGGCGTAGTAATCCGTAAAGCCCAGCGCACGTGCTTGCCGCAGATTCTCGGCGATCAGGTGTGGCGTAACCCGGGGAATCAAGAAACCCTGCCCGTAGAGATAATCATAAATACCCAGCCGCTTGGGCCCGGCTTGGGCCCATCGGGTTTGCAGCGCCTTTTCTTGGGCCTTAAAGGCGGGATCGTAGCCTTGCGACCGATCCGCGGTAAGAACGGGCAACACTAGCGAATGCACCGGAAAATCCGGCGTGTTCTCCGTCCAATAGTAGGCCAAAGCGCCCAAATATCTGTCCGGGTGGGTGCGCTCCAAATCCGCCGCAGCGCGATTCATAAACGTAAAGACCAAGTTGGAGTAATCCGGGCGACCCCGAAACCAGCGGACCGGGGTCACGAACGCCGACGTTTCGGGCGACTCGCCAAAAATCAGGCCATCATTCACGCCCAAGGCAAATGACTCGGCCGAGGGATGTTTCTGAAAATGCACGCGGGCCGCTTCCGCCGCGTGCCGGGCGACATCGGGCCGTCCTAGGTCCGGGTTCCAAAACCCCGCCCCGGGGGGCGGCTTGATCCGCCGGCCATTTTCCAACGGAAAATACTCGGGATGCCGGTCGAAAAGCGCCGGCGGAAACACCTCGCTGAGATTGTGCGAAAAACTGACGTGCGGACCGAGGCCATTTTGCTGCGCCCAGGCACCTCGGTCTGCGCTGTCCACCCCACCGAGAAATCGGGTGCGAAAAGCTCCCTCAGACGCGTGAGCTTTGCCCACGCCCCACTCGTTTCCAAGCGGTCCCGGGATGAACTGGCGCTCGCGAGGAAAGAGGCTTTGCCGGTAAATCCACCCCAGGCCGACCAGCAAAACCAATCCGACCAAAGCCAGCGCGAACCGCCACCGCCAAGCCGCATAGAGGGATGAATTCATGCCAATAAAAAAGGCAGGCTTCGCAGCCTGCCTTGCAATCGTCAAAACGCTTTGGCAGTTAAATTTTAACCGAAGTGATTCCTTGATTCAGTTCCAAGCGCGGCGGCACCCCACCGGCCTCCCCCGCCCTCTTCAATCCAGATGCGGAGTGTATTCCGGCACGAGTTGCTTGATCGCCAGTTTGAGCTGATGCGCCTCCAGCACACCGACCCGGCCTTCGACCTCCGCGACACATCGGCTCGACGAGTCGATCAACGACGCCGCGTCGCCCTGGACCAACAACATGACGCGCTCGTGAGCCGTCGGCTTGAGCAACTCGGAGTGATGTTGCAGCTCTTCAAAGAGCTTTTCCCCCGGCCGCAATCCGATCACCTTGATTTCAATATCCAGTTCCGGCCGCAATCCGCTCAATTCAATCAACTGACGCGCAAGGTCAACGATCCTGACCGGTTTGCCCATATTGAGGACGAAAATCTCGCCGCCGCGCCCCATCACCGCCGTTTGCAGGACGAGCCCAACCGCCTCCGGGATCGTCATGAAGTAACGTGTCACATCCGGATGGGTCACCGTGACCGGACCACCATCGGCAATCTGCTTTTTGAAAATCGGAATCACGCTACCGGAGGACCCCAGCACATTGCCAAAGCGCACCGCGATAAAGCGCGTGCCGTTGCCCGGTCGATACTGCAATGCCTGAAGGTGAATTTCGGCCAGCCGCTTCGAAGCGCCCATCACACTCGTTGGATTGATCGCTTTGTCGGTCGAGATGAAGACAAACGACTCCACGCCCCGCGCACTGGCCAATTCCGCCAACTGCCGGGTGCCGATCGTGTTGTTTTTAACCGCCTCGCCCGGCTGCCGCTCCATCATATAGACGTGCTTGTGCGCCGCCGCGTGGAAAACTATCTGGGGCGCATAGCGGGTAAAAATCGCCTCCATGCGAGGCAGATCCAGAATATCGGCCACCAACGGAACGCTGCGGTGCTGAAACCCGCTTTCGTTCAATTCCATCTCGATCAAGAACAGACTGCCTTCCGCCTGCTCGACCAACAACAACCGGCGTGGATTATACCCCGCCAACTGGCGGCAAAGCTCGCTGCCGATGCTCCCCCCCGCCCCGGTGACGAGCACGACCTTGTCTTGAACTAACGACGCCACCGCATCGCTCCGCAGATCGACGGAGGCCCGCCCCAGCAAGTCCTCCACCTGCACCGGCCGAATTTTGGTCACTCGCACCCGGCCGCTGGCGAGCTCCGCCATCGACGGCAAGATCTCGGCCTTGAGCCCCTCGGCAGCGACGATCCGGTAGATTTCCTGAATGCGCTTACCCGATGCCGAGGGCATCGCCAACACGCAGGCATCAATCCGGGCCTCTTTGCTCAGCCGCCCGAGGTCTTCGGGCGCTCCCATCACGGAAACTCCATAAATGTCGCGACGGTGTTTCTTGGCGTCATCGTCGAGAAAAAACATCGCCCGCAAACCCAGCGCCGGGTTGGCCTGGATCTCGCGGACAAATTGGGCCCCCGCATCCCCCGCCCCGAAGACGGCGATTCTCCGGGCTGGCTTCCCGTCGCGCTTTACGCCACTCAAGTAACGCTCCCGGTAGACACGTAGCAGCAGGCGCAGCAGACCCAAAGCACTCACGCTCAGCACGAAATCCATCAAGACCACTCCCCGGGGTGAGCTGAAGTCCGAAGCCAGACCGATGCGCAAAACAAAACAGACGGCGTCAGCTGCGGCCATCGCCGCCGCGATCCGCACCATATCCGGCACGCTGAAATACGTCAGCAAACTGCCAAACTGGCGAAAGAGGACGAGAAACCCAATCTTAACCGGCAGGTTAACGATCATGGACAGCAGCCGCTCCTGCTGGAAATCCGGCGGCACGAGAAAGTCGAAGCGGATTTCGTAGGCCGCATAACGGCACGCCGCCAAAATCAGCGTATACAGCGCCAATAACGCCAGTGCGCGGGTCAATTGCTCGACAAAGGTAGACCGGACAGTTGCCGGCTTGAGGGCAGGAGAAGACATCAGGGCGAATGGGGAATCTTGGGCGAATCCGGCTGAAATTCAGGCATGGTGGCATCACCTTGAGCACTGATGCCTTCGCGAACAAACACCGTTCTTACCGTCAGCAGCAGAATTTTCAGATCGAGCCCTAGGCTCCACGTCTCGACGTAGCGCACGTCCCACTCGAATTTTTCTTCCCACGACAGCGCATTGCGGCCGCTCACCTGCGCCAGACCGGTAATCCCCGGCCGCACCTCGTGGCGTCGAGCCTGCCGCGGGGAATACCGCGGCAGGTATTGCACGAGCAGCGGCCGCGGGCCGACCAAGCTCATGTCTCCACGGACCACGTTGAACAGCTCCGGCAGCTCGTCCAGCGAGGCCGCGCGCAAAAACTTCCCAAAAGGCGTCAGCCGCACGGCATCAGGCAGGAGTTGGCCGGCGGCATCACGCGCATCGGTCATCGTGCGAAATTTGATCATCTCAAAAATCCGCGCCCCCCGTCCCGGGCGTTTCTGCCGGAAAAGCACCGGCGAGCCCAGTTTGAGACGGACCAGGAGCGCGACCACGCCAAGGACCGGCAGCCAAAACGGCGCGGCGACAACTACCACAAAGAGATCGAACAGACGTTTCACTTGGAAGAATTGGCCGCGAAAAAGCGCAGAATGCGCAAAAGATCATACATCGGACAACGCATACTTCCTGATTTCAAGTTTCCGCGCTCCAAAATTAATCAGCAATCCGTGTTCAATTCTTGATGAGCGAAGGTAACCCAAAAGCTGCGCGACATGTTCGTCGGAAAGCGCTTTGCACGCCTTGATTTCTACAATCAACCGGTTCTCCACAAAAACATCTGCGAAATAATCGCCCAAAGGCGTGCCGTCTTCATCCAAAACTGCCAAAGGGTGCTGCGGCAAAGCCACGGTGCCCGATTTTCGCAGCCGATGGACGAGACCATTCTCATAGATCTTTTCCAAGTGCCCGTGACGATGATAGCAATGCAAGGCAAAGGCGGTTTCCCTCACGTGATCGCAAAGACGAAAAACATCGGTAATTTGATTCATCTCCATCGCTTACCACATTTCGCGCTCAGCGGTAGCGCGAACGAATCCTCGATTGTCTGCTTGGTATGTATTTTGCGACTTATGCACCTCTTCGCGGCCAATATAGCCGCCTAACGTCCGCCATCCGTCCTCCGCCGTCCAGTCCGATTCTTGCGCCGTTTGCGCTTCTTTGCGGCCAACCCTTCGTCGCCACGCCTCCACCGTCTGTCCTCCGTTGTCCGTCGTCTGATCTCCGCCGTCAGTCATCTGCCCTTTGCCGCCCGCCCTCCGCCGTCCCGTCCGATTCTTGCGCCTTTTGCGCTTCTTTGCGGCCAACCCTCCGTCGGCCACACCCTGCTCCGTCCGTCCTCCTTCGCCCCACCCTCCTCCGTCCTTCGTTGTCCGTCGTCTGATTTTCGCCGTCCCATCCGATTTTTGCGCTTTTTGCGCTTCTTTGCGGCCAACCCTCCGCCGTCCCATCCGATTCTTGCGCCTTTTGCGCCCCTTTGCGGCCAACCCTCCGTCGCCGCGCCTCCGCCGTCTGTGCCGTCCGTCTTCCGATAGCGGTCATCTGCGCGCGAACTCGCGCCGCACCACTTCTACCACACGTTGGAGATCGGACTCCGAAAGATTGGACCCCGACGGCAGGCAAAGGCCATCCGCGAAAAGGCGCTCCGAGACCGCGCCTCCGTAGCATCGTGTGTCCTTAAAAATCGGCTGCAGGTGCATGGGCTTCCAGACGGGGCGGGCCTCGATGTTCTCCTCCGCCAAAGCGAGGCGTAGCTTCTCCCGATCGAGACCGGCGATTTTCGGGTCCACCGTGAGGCAGGTGAGCCAGCGCGTGCAGCGGCCAAATTCGGCCTCAGGCATAAACACCACACCCGGTAAATCCCGAAACGCCGCCTCGTAAAAAGCACAATTGCGGCGCCGGGCATTCACGCGGTCGGCCAAGACCCGCAATTGCCCGCGACCGATAGCCGCGAGCACATTGCTCATCCGGTAATTGAAGCCCAACTCCGAGTGTTCGTAATGCGGTGCAGCATCCCGGGCCTGCGTCGCCCAAAACCGGGCTTTCTCCACGAGCGCCTTGTCGTTCGAGACCAACATCCCGCCGCTCGAAGTCGTGATGATTTTGTTACCGTTGAACGAAAAAATCCCGCAGAGACCGACGCTTCCGGGAGCAATCCCTGACGACCGACCGCTGACGTCTGACGTCTGATGTCCGAGGGCTGACGCCTGACCTCCGCCCTCCGGCGTCCGCTTTCCGTGATACACCGCCCCGAGCGCTTCCGCCGCGTCCTCGATCAGGGGAATCTCATGCTCCGCGCAGATTGCCGCGATGGGATCCAGATCGGCGCTCTGCCCGTAAAGATGGACGAGAATTACCGCCTTGGGCTTTCGCCCGCACTTCAGGCGATCCGCAATCGCCTCGGCCAGCAGCGTCGGATCCATGTTCCACGAGGTCGCGTCGCTATCCACAAACACGGGTGTCGCCCGCTCGTAGAGCACGGGGTTGACCGTCGCGGAAAACGTCAACGACGAGCACAGGACCTCGTCGCCCGGCTGTAGCTCGAGCCAACGCATCGCGAGATGGAGGGCCGCCGTGCCCGAGGACAGCGCCGCCGCGTGGGCGCTGCCGGTCAGGGTTGAAAACTCCCGCTCGAACGCATCGACATGCGGCCCGAGCGGCGCAATCCAGTTGGTCGCAAAAGCTTCCTGGACGAGGCCAAGTTCGTCCCCGCCCATGTGGGGAGAGGAAAGGTATATCCGGGATTTGGTCACAATCTACGGGTTATTGGGACGGTTGACTTGGCCCGCATTGGTCCCGCGCCCAGTCGAAGAGCAGACGGGATGCACGGGCGAGTTCGACCGCATCGTTTTGACTGATCTCAATCAAATCATCAGGGTAGCGACTGGCGGGCGAGATGGCCGCGAGCGCCAATGCCGCTTCACTTACAGCCGGGGCGACAGCGCTAGCCTCAGCCAAAACACTCAATAAAAAAGCCACGTCGTGGGTTCGCGGCACTTTCAGGCCACGCTGTAAAAACACCGCCTTGAGCGATTTTTCGCCGGCTTGTTGGAAGCTCCACGCGGCAGGCCTCGGGTGGTCTGCCATCCCGCTTTCTCCATAGGCCAAGTCGTCGCGAGCGAACTCCAGCCATCGTTCCGATTCGTTGGGCTCAAACTGCGCCGCGCTCATACAGCACAATTCCCTCGGCCTCGATTTCCCTCGCCAACAACGTGGATTTCCCCGCCCACACCGTCGCGGTGATGGCGACAAGATCGATCGGGAACCTTCTGGGCCAAAGCAGCCGGTGGGCCGCGTTGAGTTTTGCCCGCGCGTTTGATCCATCGGGCAGGATCAGGGCTAAATCCACGTCGCTGTCCGCAGCAGCCCGACCGGTGGCTCGCGAGCCAAACAAAATCACCCGTTCAGCGGCACAGGCCTGACCGATGCGATGTGCGGTCGCACGCAGACTGGCGGCATCCTTTAAATCGGCAAAGTCGGCTTTTCTCACGGAAACCATTTCACAACTAAATTTACCTCGGCCTTCGCCGTCAACCGCCTCCTATGCTCTCTGTCGTCCGCTCTCTGTCGTCCGCCTTCGGTCACCCGCCCTCTGACCTCCGTCCTTTGTCCTCTTTTGGCTGTCCTCCGTCCTCCGCCTTCTGCCACCCGTCCTCTGCCGTTTTGTCCGATTCTTGCGCCTTTTGCGCTTCTTCGCGGCCAACCCTCCGCTGTCCGAATTCCGTTCTCCGTCCTCAGCCATCAGCCCTCCGCCGTTCATCATAAGTCTGTCGCAGGTTAAAGCGTCCGATTCTTGCGCCTCTTGCGCCGCTTTCGGCCAACCCTCCGTCGTCGGCCCTCCGTTCTCTCCGTTTCCTCCTGTTCAAACCCTTCCACCGTCCGTTCTCCGCTCCGACTTGTGACCTCCGCTCTCCGCCTTCTGAACTCTGTCATCTTCCCCCCGTCCTCTGTCCTTTATCTTCCGTCCTTCGCCATCCGCCCTATGTCGTCCGTCCTCCGACCTTTGCGCTCTGACCACTGTTCTTTGGTATCTGGCCTCCGACTGAGATCCGTCATCCGCCGTCCGCCTTCGGCGGCTGCACCCCCAGCCCGAGCTTTGCAAGCGCCCCCAGCAACTCCTCCCAGCTCCGATTCACCCTAGGCAGGGCAACTCTATGCATTCACAGCCCAAGATTGATGATACTCGCCGGTCATCGGGCAGACGAATCATCAACGAATAAAGCTAGGGGTCTCAGCGTCTCCATCAACCGACCAAAAGCTTCGTCCCTTTGGAGGACCCCAATTTCAACGTTTGAGGAGATACGAACGAAAAGCTACTCTTGGGCCAAGTTGAAACCGTAGCGACGTAAATCTGTGAACAAATTAGGAAGTCGCTGCTTTACTCCGGAAATGCCATCGCTCCAACCAAATTGTTCATATGAGTGCGCTCGCCCTCCAACCAAGTGCCAAAACGCAACATGCAGTGTCTGTCCGCGCATTGAATACTGCCCTGTTTCCGCCGGCTTGGTCTTCTTGTCGCCAATTACCAAGCTCTGCCCATGGGCTCTTTTTTCTCGGGTCCAACCTGCGTTAACCCAACAAGTATCGGGAGTGTGCACCCCCACTTGACCGTAAGGCACGGTGCCTGGCTTCCAATAGGCAACGTTAAGCTGCACTTCGATTTCTTCGTGCCGGTAGCCAAGATACACTACGTCGTCGAAGCGTAGCACTCGAAAAACTTGGTCGCGCATCTCCGCGCTGTCAGCAACATCAAGCTTGCGAACGTCCCAACCGTCGACTCCCTTGGTAATCAACGATTCGAGGGTTCCGTTAATCGTTTGAGGACGTTCGAACGCAAGAACCGGAATGAGGATGAGCATTATCGCAAGGAACAGAATCAATGCGGCGAGTCCCGTTAACAGTTGGCGTAATTTGAAGTTCATAGGCTCGAATCGAAGCGTGGCACGAAGCGGAATTAGAGCATTTTTCTATTCGGGTCGACGGTGATGAGAGCGCGAATTGGAGCCGCGCTTGACGAAAGATTTTTTCGCCAAATAAACCATTACCTATGGTGCCATGTTTTCCGCCTTCATACTACTGGGATGAGAGCATATTCGCGCGAGAACAAATCATGTTTGAGGGATTGTGGGCGTTCGCTGGATTTACTCACGACTTGGCAAAAGCTGACGACTACATTACTTTTGAAATTGGGAGCAAATCGGTGTTTGTGCAGAACTTCGAGGGAGAACTCCGGGCCTTTGAAAATGTATGCTCGCATCGCTTTTCACGGTTGCGCGTCTGCTCAAAGGGAAATGGTGCCGTGCGATGTCCGTATCATGGCTGGGGCTACGATTCGGAGGGGGTTCCAGACGTCATCCCAAAGAAACCACGTTTCGAAGGATTGACCTCTGAGGTGCGCAAGTCGCTCGCACTCCATCGATGGAGAGTCGCTACCTGCGGCTCGCTGGTTTTTGTTCGACGAGATCAAAACGGACCAACCCTGCACGATTTTCTTGGCTCCGCCTTCGACACAGTCGCGGCGATGACATCCGCCTTTGGCTCTTTGCTCGATGTCAATACAATGGAGCTGGCGGCAAACTGGAAGATCGTCGTAGAAAACACCCTTGAAGGTTATCACGTTGCACAAGTTCACGCTGAAACCTTCGAAAAGCTAAATTTCCGCAATATCAAGATGCGGACAGACGGCCTGCAAACGGCGTGGCTCGGAGAGCTCGGAGAGGAATACACCCAGAAAGCAGCGCGCGTAAACGGTCTCTTCACATCTCGACCCTTCCACATCTCTGGCTACGAGCACTGGCTGCTATTCCCCAATGTCACGGTAGCAACGACCTTCGGCACCTCTTTTGCTTTGCAGACCATTGTTCCGCTCTCGCCTACTCGCGCGAGATTCACGAGCTACGTCTTTGGCACGAAGCTCGCCGAAGCACTTACCCCTGGAAAACAGAATCTCGTTCAGGCTCTCTATCAGCAAATCGTGGCGTTCAATCGCAAGGTTTTCGAAGAAGACCGAGCGATCATTGAATGGGTCCAGCGTGGCGCGGCCCAAACTGTTCAGCGCGGCATCCTCAGCGAAGACGAGCTGCGGGTATATCACTTTCAAAAAGATTACCTGATGATGCTCGCATCCAGCAAACCCGTTGAAACTTAACCTATATGAAAAAGAAGCTTTTGATCATTGGAGCAGGCGGGCTTGGCCGCGAAGTTTTTAGCTACCTGCATCAACACCTAGCAGGAGACCTTACACTGGCCGGATTTTTGGATGACGCTCTGGATTCTCTCCACGGATTTGACCTTCCGGTGGGCGTTCTCGGGCGTCTCGATGATTATCAGCCTAAGCCAGATGAAGTTCTTCTTCCGGCGATCGGCAATTCGTCCGTGAAACTCGCGGTGTGCCGCAGCCTAACTGAAAGGGGTGCAAAATTCGTCAACTTCGTCCATCCCACCGCTATCGTCGGACATGCGACAAGATTGGGCACCGGGATTTTTGTTTTCCCCGGAGCAATCGTGGGACCGTGGGCTACAATAGGAGACTTTGTTTCAATCGGTGGCAACGCTACCGTGGGCCACGATGCAAAGATCGGAGCCGGATGCACGCTAAGTGGGCACACGGAAATCAACGGTGGAACACAGCTCGGCGAGGCGGTCTTTATGGGCAGCCACGCCACCGTGCTCCCTAGGGTCAAAATCGGCGATCATTGCGTGCTGGGTGCGGGCAGTGTAACGGTTTCATCTGTAAAACCCCACACTACCATGTTTGGCGTGCCAGCCAAACGGCTGGTCATCGGTATCCAAGCTCCACACTAGTGCGCGCTGTATCCGCCATCCAACACCAGACATTCGCCGGTGATCCAGCGGCTCGCAGAACTCAGCAGAAATGCTACTGGGCTTGCCACGTCGTCCGGTTCACCAAACCCAAGGGGATAAGCGCGTTCATGCTCTTGCATTGCTGGCGTTGAAATAGCCGCCTCGGCTTCGCTCGCCATCGGCGTGTGCACCATGCCGGGCGCGACACAGTTCACACGAATCTTCTGCGGCGCCAGCTCAAGAGCCAGAGAACGCGACATCGCTACCAACGCACCCTTAGACCCGGAATAAAGTCCGTAACCTTTCGCTCCCGTCAGCGCAGATATGGATGCGACGAACACGATCGCTCCGCCGTTCGGGATGAGCTTTTTCTTCAGCAGCCGTTGCGTAAGCAAAATCGGTGCATCGTAGTTCACGCGTTGGATAAGTTGAATCTCTTTGCTGGAGATAAATTTAAACGGCAGGACTTTTCCATATCCCGCGCAATGCACCACGCCTTGCAATGCCGGCAGGCAAGACACAAGGTCGTCCAGGGAAGACTCGTCTGTGAGTTCGGCGGAGAAGACACAGTGGGGCCCCGGAATGAGCGATTGCCGCGTGGCCTCAAGTCTCTCGGCATCACGCCCCGTTGCAACCACCACGGCACCCTGACCCGCAATCCGCTGGCAAATGGCTCGACCGATACCTGAGGATGCCCCCGTCACTAAGATAGTTTGGCCTGAAAGATCAAACGGTGATTTCATAACTCTATAAGGGGCGGCAAAACCAATTTTTCCACTTCCACGAGCGCACTGCCCCAAGAAAGTCCGACGCCAAAACCGCACATGAGAAGACTAGCCTTTCCCTCTTTGGCCCGGCGAACGACAGCGTCATTGGTCAATAACGTGAGCGGAATCGTGGCCGAACTGGTGTTGCCAAAATCCCGCAGGCTGTAAGGCACTTTTTCCGCCGGTAGCTTTAGCTTTTTGCGAATGAATTCGTTCATCATCAGGTTGGCTTGGTGGAACAGAAAATAGTCAATCGTCTCTGCGGTGCGGCCAGCGTGTTTGAGCACTTGGTTCACCGTTTTCGGCACCTCTCGAATCGAAAAGTTAAAAATCTCCGCGCCATCGAGCACAACCTGGCTGGCGTTTCGCGTCACCCCCGTATCTAAGGTCACATACTCCAAGTCTGCCGGAGCCACGGGACGACGATAGCCTCCCGCAGGAATATGAATCGCCTTCCATCCGCTGCCGTCGCCGCCCAAATCGAAATGGATCGGGTTGGCTTGATCGCTCAACTCCAAAGCTGTCGCACTTCCCGCATCACCGAATAACGCGGCCACGGTGCGGTCACGCGACGAAGTAATCTTAGAGGGTGTGTCGCCCGCAAGCAAAAGTCCTTTGCGAATTCCAAGCGCCGACATCAATCCCCCGAGAATGGACAATCCGTAAACGTATCCGCTGCACCCGAGGTTCACATCGAATGCCAACGTAGTTTGCGGCAATTGTAGACGCGCTTGAATCGCGACAGCAGTCGCGGGAATCACAAAATCCGGAGTCTGAGTTACAAAAATCACCGCTTCCACGTCCCGTCGCAACCATCCGAGATCGGCGAGCAGTCGATCAGCGGCCGCCACGCACAAATCAGATGTGCAAATGCCCTCGGGCGACACCCGGCGCTGTTCGATACCAATGGCCTTGATAATCTTCTCTATCTCGGCCGGCGGCAGCAAATCGCTGTCGCGGTTGTCTGCCTTTGCCAGTGGAACTGCACAGGCGATACCGGCGAGCCGAACGTGGTTGAGCGTGGATAGCGGCACGTGACCTTAGACTTTCTTGGATTTCACAAGTTCGAAGATATCTCCGACCGTGACACACGCGTTGATCTCATTACCGGTGAGCGTCACGCCGTATTCGGCATCCGCCAAAGCTAGGGTAGATAGCAAAGCCAGCGAATCCCATTGGGACAAAGTCGCCAGCACCGTCGAGGACTGGATACTGCCCGGTTCTAGACCTTCAATAGTTTCTTCAAATTGTTTGATAAATTCTGCTGAGTTCATTCGGAAGATGTTGAGATGATAAAGTCGGGCCGGGAGGCAAGGGCGGTTTTAAAGGCGCGTGACTTAATCACCATTTTAGAAGACATCCGCCCCAAGAAAGCCCGACACCAAATCCAATCAAAACGATCTTCATGCCCGGTTGGAGCCGGCCGCTCCGATCAAGATCCGCCAGCGTTAGCGGAATGGTAGACGATACGGTGTTGCCACACTCCTCAAGATGCATGGGGAATTTTTCCCGGGGGATGTTCAATTTTACCCGCAAATGCTCGAGCAAGAACGCGTTCGCTTGGTGAAAGACGTAGTAATCTATTTCATCAGGCTGAAGTCGGGCCTTATTCAACACGTCTCTAACTAATCCAGGAACAATTCTGACCGTGAAGTTAAAAATCTCCGGTCCGTTCATGAAGAGAGTCGGAGGCTTTCCGTTTTCAGCGCCATGCCGCGCTCCACCTGATTTCACTATCAGATCATCGGCCCCTCCTCCATCCGACCCAAGCACAAATGAACTCAGTCGCCGCGACGAATCCTTGGTTAGCCAAGTCGCGGTCGCCGCATCTCCGAATAGCGTGCGGGTGCTTTTGTCGCCTTCGGCGATCAGTTTCGAATAAGTGTCCGCCGTTAGTAAGATAAGGTTTGTTGCGGTGCCGGCCAACAAAAGCGCGTGAGCAAGAGCCAGACCGTAGATGTAACCTGAACAACCCAAGGGGAGATCGATCGCACCACAGCCGGTGCCTAAACCTAGCCGCCGCTGCAGTATGCAAGCGGTCGTCGGAAGGAGATAGTCAGGGGTCTGACTGCAAAAAATGATGAAATCGAAACACTGGCGATCTTTTCCCTCCAACAAATCCGCGCCCGCACGGAAGGCCATGTCGGAGGCGCACTCGTGCTGGCCGGCAATCCGCCGCTCACGGATCCCCGTCTTGGCGAAAATTTTTTCCGCCGTCCAATTTCCGAAGCCCATGGCCAGTTCATCATTCGTGAGTCGGCCTTCCGGCAGATACGTGGTCAGATTCTTAAGCATGGTCGGAAGTTCTGCCGTTGAACACAAAAACTTGCGAGAAATTACAGCGGCTGAACGGCCCGAAAATCATCGCGCTCTATTGAAGCACATTCGCGCGAGCTGTTTGGAAGCTCAGTTCGAGAGACCAAGTACCCAAAGCTTAATTCAAACAAATTGAGGCCCGTCGATCCACTTTCGTTTCCACGACAGAAACATCAGCGCCGACCAGAGCTGGTGAACCATAGTTCCGTGACCGCTAAGATGCTCCGACCAGTTATCGCGCACGGCCTCGGCATTAAACCTGCCTCTCTACATCAAGCAGCCTTTCAGCCCAAAATTGTGCACAACCGTTTCTATGTTTTCATCGAGCTTAACGAGGCGGTCGATAAAGTCCGTCGCGAAGAGCCTCCCCCTACGATTGAGTAAACTTTCTCTCGCCAACCCAAAATCAATTAGCTAAGGGCGATTGTTTTTAACTTGCGAGCGCTTCCGACGCCCGCAGGTCATTTCTTCCTAGAGCGCGCCGTTTCTATCTCGACCGGGACCGGTCCATAAAGCCGTTGCCGGTAGTAAGCGGCAAGCCCCTCCGTGAGCCGGCTTTCGTCGAAGTCACGCCGAGCGCGCGCTAGCGCCGAAGCGGCCAATGTTTCCCGAAGCCGCGGCTCCTCAAGCATGCGCTGGAGAAGCTGCGCCAGTGCCTCAACGTCGCGCACTGGGTGAAGCAGGCCGGTATGCCCAGCCACGATCGCATCGGTAATGCCGTAGATTTCCGATCCTACGCAAGGGCAGCCGCACGCCGCAGCCTCAATTACAACGCTGCCGAAGCCCTCTCGATGGCTGGGCAGGCAGAAAACATCCGCCGCAGCCATATAGCGCTCGGGGGTCGTAGTGCCTCCAACGAAACGCACCTGCGACCGGCAGCCATCCAACAGCTGCTCGAGTTCTGGGCGAAGCCCCGCCTCATCAGGCCCGACCAGCCAAAGCCGCGCAACCGGATGGCGCACGGCCACCCGCCGAAAGGCCTCCGCGAGTTCGCGGAGCCCCTTCTCGCGATTGAAGCGGCCTAAAAACAGGAATACGACCGCAATCCGGTCGGTATCTAGCTCAGCTCGGACAGACCGCCGAGCAGCGCCGTCGGGGCGGAACCGGCTGCAATCCACGCCGCTGATAGATCCACTGCCGATCACGGTAAGCACAGAGCGCGCGGCCACACCCTCGCGTGCGAGGAAATCCGCCTGCGAGCCGCTGTCCGCCAGCACGTGCGTGGAGCAGGCGGTGAGTAGGCGGTCCAGATTCTTCAGCATGAAACGAGCAAAGCCCGTTTTAGTAGCCCACACTTGGCCAGTAAACGTGTGAAACCGCAGCGGCACACCGGCGAGGGTCGCTGCGACCATCGCCAGCAGGCCCGCTTTCGGCGTGATTGAGTGCACAATGTCGTAGCGATGTCGGCTAAAATGGCGTGCGAGTAGAACAAGCGCCCACAGATCGCTCATAGGCCGGATACGCCGCTCGATCACCATAGTGTAATGTCGCACGTTGAGCGCGGATGCCCGCCGGGACTTACCATTTGCAAGGAGCACCACTGAAAACTCCTTATTCAACCGCGCGGCATGGACGGCAAGGAACGCGTCGAATGACCCGGCTTCGGCACAGACAAAGCAGACGGTTTTAAAGGGAGAGCTCACGAGACAATTGCTTCTGACATCGGAAAGTGCCGGCTGCATTCCATGATGAATTGGCTGCGTGCGTCGTTCAGCACCGCGGTGCTCCCAACGGCCTTGGCGCGAAGCCGAAGCGTGCGCCGATACAGCGAGGGCCAAAGGAAAAATGGCATCAACGCCGCCAGCTTCGCAGCATGCATCAACTGCAGACGCTTCACACCCCAGGTCGGCAGGAGCGCGCCCTGCCGAACCAGCGTGCTGAGTTGCCGGAACGCCGCATACTGCCCTTGAAACGCTCCGCGCAGGGTGATACTCGCATTCTCGTGGTAAACGTAGAGCGGCTCACGATAGTAGCGGCCGCGCTGGCTGTTCGCGATCGTCAGCACCATGGTCTGGTCTTGGGCACGACGGAACGAGGGATAGCCGATGGAGGCCAAAACGCTTGTCGCGCCACATAGCGTGGCGTGAGGAAAGCTGCGAGGATAGCCACCCTCCGCAGCCTCACGCACCCCCGAGACGGCATAGGTGCCATCGATCAGCACGAGGGATGAACAAAGAAAGTCGTAGCCGTCCCGGCGCGCGCCCAAGGCGACTTCTAACCGGTCGGGGAAACAGAAATCGTCCATGTCCAAAATCGCGGACCAGTCGCCGCGCGCCAACTGCAACGCGTGATTACGCGCCGGACCTCGGCCCCGATTCTCAGAAAAACGATGATAGCGAATGCGGGGATCGTTGAGAGAAAGCACAATATCGGCCGTGTCATCTCGGGAAGCGTCGTCGACGATTATCCACTCCCAGTCTTTCACTGTCTGTTGAGCGAGGGACCAATGGCAACGCCGCACAAATTCAGCTGCTTGGTAAGTCGGAGTGATGATGGAGAATGCTGGCGCGCGGGACATAGTGGCGGGCCTAGAACGAGACCTTATAATGCCGGCACCAAAGACTCAGCAGCGCCAAGCCGAAAATCTTTTCCGGCGACGGTATGTCGCCGCTGAAGAACACATTCAGCCCAGCTTTGTCGATGAACGGCAGCTGATTTGCCTGAATCAGATCGCGCAATTCTTTGATCGATCCATTCCTAAACCAAGCGGACAGTGGCAGCGAGAACCCTTGCTTCCGATCAAAGTCGTAGCCCACAGGAAAGAGCCGCCGCGCGAGAACCTTGGGCAATATCTTTCGCCGACGTAATGTCGTCTTGAGCGAGTCCGGCACGAAGCCGAAGGCGAATTCGATCATGCGGTGATCCAACCACGGCGCTCGCACTTCAAGCGAGGCCATCATACTGGCGCGGTCCACCTTGGTTAAGATATCCTCCACCATATAATCGGAGAAATCCGCTCGGCAGAGCCTGTAAATAAACGACTCGGCCGGTGAATCTCCTCCGTTGCGATGCTCTTCCCAGTCGCCCAAGCCAATTAGATAGTCGCGGTTAACGATGGTGTTTAGCTCCGACTTCTGAAAAAGACTCCGCACACTCGGCAGCCGGCCTTGATTGATTGCATCCAGCGCGGTCAAATAGTTCGTGCCGCGGCGATTTCTTCCGTAGAAACGCCGCGCGCCGTCGATGACGAACTGCTTCATCTGATCAGGGAATGGCAATAATTTGTGTAGCCGACGGAGCAGATCGAGCCGACCGTAGGTCGAATAGCCGCCAAAGAGTTCATCGCCACCGTCGCCGCCTAGCGCCACCTTTGCGTGCTGCCGGATCAGTCGGCTAACCATAAAGGTGGGGATCATCGACGAATCGACCATCGGCTCATCGAACTGCTCCGCCAGCCGTGGCAGAAGGTCCAGCGAGGCTGGCTTGGCCTCTAGTTCGTAGTGTTCGGTCTGGAAATGATTCGCGATCTGTGCGGCGTGCTTGGACTCGTCGAAACGCCCGAACCCGGGGAACTTCATCGTGAAAGTCTTTACCTTGTTGCTGCTCACGCGCGCGGCCATCGCGGTCACTAGCGACGAATCGATGCCGCCGCTGAGCAGAATGCCGACCGGGACATCCGCGACCATTTGGCGACGCACGGCGTCCTCCAGCACCGACTCGAATCGGGCAACGTAGGCGTTATCATCGTCAAAACCGGATTGCACCTTGCCCGATTGGCCAGAAGGCAACCTCCAGTAGACCCAAGTGGCGACATGGTTAAGGGCAAACCGATACGTCATCGCTTGGGCAGGGAGCAGCTTCGATACACCTTGGAAGATCGAGCGCGGCGCCGGCACGAAGCCCAGACTGAGGAGCTGGCGGAGCGCGTCCGGGTCAACGCGCCGCGGGAAAGAGGGATCGGCCAGTAAACCCTTGATCTCGGATGAAAATCGGAAGCCTGCTTCGTCGACCGCGTAGTAAAATGGTTTCTCGCCTGCTCGATCCCGAGCGGCGAACAGCATCTGCTGCCTTGGATCCCAGATCGCGAAAGCAAACATGCCATCAAGATGATTCGGACAGATGACCCCCCACTGCTTATACGCTGCTAGCAGCACCTCGGTGTCAGACTCCCCTCGAAACGTGTGCCCGTTCTGCATGAGCTTTTGTCGCAGCTCGCGGTAGTTGTAAATCTCGCCGTTGAAGATAAGTACACACCCGGTCTCTTGGTCGACCATTGGCTGGTGGCCCAGCGGGCTCAAATCGACGATCGCCAGCCGGCGGTGCGCCAGCCCGATTCGCGCATCGGGCGACAACCACAAACCCTCCGAATCGGGTCCGCGATGCACCATCGTGTCGCGCATCGCTATCAGCAACTCGCGTTCGACATTGCCTTTTCTAGAAATTACTCCGACAATCCCACACATTTTTTTAGGTCAGCGCGGCGGGTCTCGCCACGAGGTTAAGGATGGTCTCGATATGCGGCCAGACGTCGTCGACTTCGATTGACTCAAGGCAAGGATGGCCGTCCACGTTGCAATTCTTCAACTGGCAGCCTTGGCACGGCACTTCACGTCGCACCACCACATGGCCGGTGCCGAACGGCTCCCACCGTCCAGGCCAATTCCGACCCGAGTAAACCGCGACACAGGGCGTGCCCTGTGAGGCGGCAAGGTGTGTTGTGCCAGTGTCCAAGCCAACGAGCAGCCGGCAACGCGCCAATAGGCTTGCGGTCGCAAGCACGCTGAGACCACCGCAGAGATTGTGTCCCTGGCTCCAGTGTTCGGTGAGCGCGATGCCGGCGTCGCGCTCACCAGCGCCACCAACCACAACAAGCGTAATGTCGAACCCAGCAAGAATCCGGTGCCCCACATCCGCCATGCGGCTCAATGGCCAGACATTCGCGGCCTGTTTTGCACCAGGCGCAATCGCGACCATGGGTCGGTCCAAATCGACGCCGAGTTTCTTGAGCACCTGATCGCATTCCACATGCGCAAGCGCTGGCACACAAATAATCGGCATGGCGAAGCGACGCTCCTCGCTCGTATCGATGCCAGCCGATTCGACGGCCTCCATACGTAGAATAGCTTCTTGGGGCACCCGTCCAAGCCCGCCGTTTGGCAAGCGGGGCCGCAGCCGTTCGTCTGCGATGGAATTAAAACCATGTCGGCGCAAAATTCCAGCAAACCTGAAGAACAAGTCGTCGCGCCGGATTTGCGCAGCTACGCGGCTGCTTCCAATTAGATAGTAGAATGCTTGGAAACCGCACGAGCGCAGACGCAGCAGGAGCCGCAGAAGTCCAACGCGATGCTCCCAGCGGTTGAAACTAAAGGGATAACTTATGAAATCGTCCACTATCCCCAGCCCATTAAGGACGTTTTGCGGATTAAACGACAGGTGGCTGTGCGTCTCGTGCAATAGCGTGAAGTGCGCCGCGGCGCCGTAGTGCCGCCGCAGCGCACGTAACGCCGGCACGCTGACGATGGTGTCGCCAATCGTGCCTTGCACAAAAACCAGGATGCGCTGCTTTCGGGGAGGACTCATGACGTTTTCTCCGAGAACGCCTGATCCAACACCTCGCTGAATCGGACTCTGAATGCACTGTAGGTAAAAAGCTCCTGCCAGCGGCGCTGGCCGGCGAGCCCCATGGCTTCGGCCGCATCGCGGTTCGTGAGTAGCCACGTCAGTTTCGCAGCCAAATCGCCTGCCTGTGCAAGGTCGGCAAGCAAGCCTGTCTCCTTGTCAACGACCACCTCTGCTCCGGCGTCGTGCCGCGTCGCGACAACAGGCAGACCGTGCCGCATCGCTTCGATATAGACCAAGCCGAAACCTTCACCACGGCTCGGCAGGGCGAACACATGGGCCCGGGCGTAGCAATCCGCTAGTTCGGTTTCAGAAACGAAGCCTCGAAACACCACCTGCCCGGTGACACCGCAGTCGGAAGCGAGTTGCTGCAGCGCCGGCAACAGGCTGCCGCGGCCCACGATCTCAAGGCGGGCCCGAGGATGCACCCGCAACACGTCGGGCCAAGCACGAATCACTTCGTCGTGTCCCTTATAACCCTCACGGATGTCCATCCGGCCCACGATCAGCACTGTCGGGGGCGCCGCGACCGACGGGGCCGACACGGGTATTGGTTGCACGTCGCTTTCGGTGCCCAGCCAGCACGCGCGCGCATTGCGGAAGGCGCCATGAGAACGCTGCGCGCGGGACAAGGTATAGTCTGAGTTTGACACGAGCTGATGCGCACGACGGCAGGCTTCGATGCTCGATGGACGAGCGCCCTCCCAGACCTCAATCCCGTGCAAGAAAATCATGAATGGACGTCTACGCCCAAATCGGTGGCGGGGATGCACGCGAGCGAGGTAAGCGGCATCATAGATCCAGTAGCCGGGGGCGCGCATCGAATACCACAGACCCAGAGCGAACCGCAGGCGCGAGCTTCCGTAGTAGCGCACTGGAAGGCGCGAGTCCGTTGAAGCGGCGTCACCGCGCGCATCGGAGAACACGTGCACCTCAACTCGTGACCGCTCATACTTCTCCTGAAGCACGGCAGCAATCAGTCGGTCTACGCGGGCGATTCCACCGTTTCCACCCGTCAACGATTGGCACGCGAATATTATGCGTCTCATAACGGATTAACGTCCCGCAGGGTTCTTTCCTACCGGCGGGCGGAACGGATGCGGCCTCCACGGCGCGCGATTTCCTATGCGAGTCATTACTGCCTTCGGCGCGCGGAGAAAACGAGATACCAGATAGACAACTGTGCACCAGAGAACCAGCTGCATAGTCAGGTAGCGCAGGTTGTAGATCATGCCGTATACGCTCATCTTGTCATAGGAGGAACTCAGGAGAATCGTGATGAGGATAAGCGCGTAGTGCGGTCGTTCTGCGTAGTGTCTCCGGATAACACGCTCGGCCAGCCCCCAACACATGCACAGCACCGTTCCGAACAACATCACACCGAGCGGCCCAGCCCGGGACCAACCGTCAGCTAGCACTGCAAACGGCACAGAGCCGCCTACGGAAATTGAGAATCCGAAGAGCCTCGCGACGCCAAGTCCAAAGTCGAGGTTGAGACTCTCGTCAAGATACTCATTCGCGTCGCGGAAAAGCGTCGATTTGTTGAGGAATTTCGCTTCAGCCCAAAGGTCACCAAAGCCACGATATGGCACACGCTCGGGTGCGAAATCCAACGCGACCCAATTACTCCACATCAGCATTCGGCCGATACCGCGCGCCATGCCATCTGTCAGTTGCGAAGTGGCCCCCGCCTCCCGCGCCAGCTTCGTCATTTCCGAAAAGCGGCCTGTCAAAACTTGCCTGACGTCCGAGGTGCTTTCCTTCCGAACCTCCTCCATGAGGGCACTTACGTAGAGGACCGGCACAGTCATCACAAGGGCCGCGAACGAAAACCACAGACGGCCCTTCCGCGGCAGTGTAAACACAAAGCCTAGCGCGAAAAAAAGAACCGGTAAGAAAAGAAGTGAACGAGAACCCAGGGTGAACGCGAATAGCCCCCCGATCAACACGCTGAAGAAAAAAATGATAACCGGGACGCGATAAGTCCGCCAGCAGAGGCCAATAAGCAGCGGTGTCATGAAGAAAGATAGATGCGCGTAGATAATCGCGGGCGTGAGATACGGCACACGCACGAAAATGGTCCCGAGAAAGTAAAGCAGTAGCCCAAGCGCGAACGCGCAGAGCATGAACCCGAAGCTATAGCTCTTTTGGTGGTTCGCTCTCGCGAGGAGAAAATTTGTCGTTGGTGTGTCTTTTGAATGGAGCCTCGCTCCGACAACGAAGGCTACGATAGGCAACAGCGTCTGTCCCATCGCTACGCGGAACGGCGAAGAATTGAGGTCAAACGTCAGCTCCGCGCTGATATCGACTAGTGTCGAACCCGACAGCGCCAAGTATACAAGCATCCAGATGCATTGCATCGCGAAGAAAACAGCGACACCACCGAGCAACACTTGAGTCCGCCAGCGAGCAAACATGATGTATGCGAACGCACCGTTAATTGCGCTCGCGATGAGCAGCCAAGCAATGAGCGCGAACGAGGGCGTTTCCATGAGAATCAGCGTGAACTTAAGCGGGCAGTGATTCGGGGGCGTATGGCCGCCCAATCTCGTCGCATGATCTCACGCCACGAGTAACCGGAGTCGACGCAACGACGATGACCTGCGTCGGCGATTCGCTTGCGGGCAGGCTCGTCGGTCAGATAGCGCCGGGCTTTCGCCACAAGCTCGGTCTCGCAATCAAAAAATTCGGCCTCTTCTCCTTCGCGGTAGTGTTCGAGGTGGCCCGCAGTGCGCATCGCGAGGAGGAACGTGCCACAGGCGGGAATCTCGTAGCTGCGACCGGCCGTCTGATTGTAGTTCCAATGCGAAACGAAACAAAGACCGATCTTCGCACGTTGCAGTGTGGCGACGTAAGCTTCGTCGCCCAAGGCGTCATGCGCCCGGCCTGAGAGCACCGGATTCACTTTCGCCCGCTCAATCCAATTGCGCCCAAAGACGCTAACCGGCAATCCAGCTTGGATGAGCGCGCATATACCCTGCTCTGTATGCGCTTCGCGGTGCCCAATAAAGACGATGTCTTGCGAGGCGCGGTTATGCCCAGCCGCAATTGGCGTAGATGTGAAACGTCGCTCATCGTAGCCGAGCTGCGTTGCAACCACCTCTCCGCGAGACGTGGCCCGCAGGCGCGCCGCATCCTGGTCGTTGCTCGTGATGTAGAAGTCGTAGTCGAGCGCGGTCTTAACGAGTTGCCGGCGCGTAAAGCGGAGGCGTGCGTTGTCCGGCCAGAGGGCGTCAGTAAGATGATGCACTGTCACCACCCCATTTTTGCGCAACTGCCGCAATGTCGCACGAAACACCCAACTGCCCTTATCGATCCACACTGCATTGAGTTCATGCTCTTCTACATGCCGCAGCAAAGTCGCATTGAGTTCGCGCGCCTCCCACGAGAGCGACGGCAGGTGTCTGAGCGCGCGCGTCAGAAAACTGCGGCTCGACCGGTTGACATCGAGTGGAAACACCCGCGCTTCGTAGATTTGCAGCGCCAACAGACGGGAGAAACAAGTTCCTCCCTTTTCCAAGGGGCCCACGTAACCTACTCGTAATTCGGTCATCTTTTAGAAATCGGCTGACGGGCCGTGACCAGATATACCCGCGTATAGATCTTGTTTAGGCGACCGCTCGTTTCGATCACATCGAACGCGGCTAGCATCGGCCGGCAGATAGCCCACCACAGAACGAAACGGAACGACGCGAACCATCCGGCGAGGCTTTTCCAGCCAGGGACCGGTCCGGTTTCGCGGCATTCGACAGCTTCAAAGTCAAACAAGCTCAGAAGGCGCCCGATGCAGTCCGGAGCAAGAGATATCTCGTGTGTAAGATCGCCATAGCGCACCGCCATACCACAAGGCGCGGCAGGGTTCGGCATTTGCAGGATCAACCTGCCGCCCGGCTTCAGCGCAATGCGGGCCGAGGAAATGAACTCGAGCGCCTCGTCTTTCGTGAGGTGTTCAAGAATGTCGATGCCGAGGATCACATCCCACCGCTTTTGCTCGCGCGCGAGGAACTCGACCGCGCCGCCAAGGCGGATATCGAGCCCCGCTGCCCGGCCGCGCTCGACCTGCTCAGGGCTGATGTCGACGCCCGCACTACTGGTATAACCCAGCCGCTGCAGCGCCATAAGCATCTGGCCGCCGCCGCAACCGACATCCAAGATCGCGGCCGCACGATCGGCGGGTAGCCAGTCGCGCAGATACCACCGGTAGGTGTTCGTCCAGTGGTGGATGACGTCAGAGCGCGCATAGCCGGACCCCTGGAACCGGGACGCGTATTGCTGATAAATGACGTCTCGATAGCTCATAGCGTTCACCAGTCCTCGCTCGTGCCGGTCTCGACCCGCACCACTTTCCTTAGTGCCGGAAAAAAGTCTGGGCTCACCGCGACCCAGTTGGAATAACAGTAGTTGTCGAGAGATCGCTGGTAAGTGGAATAATGCAGAAGGTCGCGCCCGCGCAGCTTACAAAGCCGGTATCCGGCGGGCCCAAGAATCTCATACATGTCAGCCAGCGCCGCGCGCGAGGCAATCCACGTCTTATTGTATTCCCACTGGATGCACTTCACAGCCCGGACTGCAATCAACTCGCGAAAGCCGCGCACGACTTGGACCTCGTGGCCCTCGACATCGATCTTGAGGTAATCAACCTGCCGGATATCGTGAGCTGCTGCAAATGAGTCGCCCGAGACCGCGATCACTTCCTCTTCAGTCACGTTCACCTCGTCCGGCATACGGTAGACAGAGTTGGAGCCGGACAAGTTTCCGCCCACTCGCAGAACGCAGGTGCCGGGAGCATTGGAAACCGCGAGGCGGTGACACTCAACCCGCGGGTCGTTGAGAAAACGCCCACGCATAAACTCGTTTGTGCCGCCAACTGGCTCGAACGCGTGAACGCAGCCGCGCGGTGCGTGTTCGAGAAAGAGCGCGGACCAATCGCCGACATTGGCGCCGACATCGAAAGCGACGGGGGAGCCCCCCAACACGTGGCGGATCACCGCCTGCATGCACCGATATTCGCCGTTCCGATTCGGATCGTCTAGGTTTTCGCCGCGTGTGCGCCAATAGACGTAACCGGCAAGTCGATTTAGCAGGCCCCGACCCAGTAGCCCTTCCGCCAAAGTCAAGCCGCCGTCGAGAATCTTGGCGCGAAGTTTATGCTCGGTTTCCATGCAGAATGATCATGCTATCTTTAGTCGGGCTCCAGCTGCTACTGCGGCTAGGTCGGCGCGAAAGCGCCTAGAAACGAGGCCGAGGACCGCGACGTAGCAGCCCAAACCCACGAAAGCTGGGAGCAACCCAGTCACCTGCGCTCGGCTCACGGCCCAAGCTGCGCCCACGGCGACGGCCGCAGCGAGCGCGACCGCGCACGCACTCATCGCAATCTCGCTCTTGGTCGCGGCGTCCAGTCGCAGCGCCCGGCATGCAAGGAGTGGGAATATCCATGCCGCGAGCAGCACCTTCGATAGCAGTGAACCGACCAGCAGTCCGGTCACGCCCCACCCATAGCCGCCGGCGATCATCGCACCGAGCGTGACGAAGCTCAAGGCGCTGTTAAGCCGATAGAACTTCACCGCATCCGAGCTCGCCCAGTAGAGATTGGAAAAAATGCTTACGCTCACAGTTACCCCGAGCCATAGGGCCAGAATTTGGCTGGCTGTTAAGCCGAGAAAATGCTCAGGACCCACCCACCATGATACGACGGTTTTCAGCAGCAACGCTGTGCCTACGACCGCAAATCCCACGAGCCAGAACACCCGAGAAGTGGATACGAGCACGAACTGCCCTAGACGGTCAAGCCGACCCTCACCGGTAAGAAAGCTGACGGTTGGGGAGATCGCCAACACAGGTCGCTGGAATAGGCTTACGAGCATGTCAACCGGCCGCTTAGTGAGCGCGTAAGTGGACACCGTTGTGCTGTCAAATAGACGGCCAATAATCATTAGATCCGCGCTCATCGAGATTGTGCCGACGAGTTTTTCGATAGCCGACCAGCCGAGGGTCCTGACGCCGATCGTCGCGTGGACGTTTGCTCCGGCCGCTAACGTGAGCGACGAGCGCACCCGCCGGAGGGAAAAACCAGCATGAGCGGCGGCGCGCACGATTTGGCCGAGAGGTAGAGCTAGGACGCCGAGCCCCGCGAAAAGCATTCCGATCGTCGACCCGATGCCGAGGAACGCGCTCACCAGCACCACCTGGGTATGATATCGGCCTTGGCGCAGCGCCAGTCCCACGGTGCTGAGGTAGGCAGAAATCACGCCCAAAGCGACTCCGAAAATCGAAAGCGGAAACAGCCACCAGCGGGTGTGCGCGGAGAGCAGCCCCATGGGATCCACCTGCGCGTTCAGGAAGGGACTGGCCAAGACGCCGCAGACAGCGATGCCGGCAGCAAGCGCGAAGGTCAGCGCCAAGCCACGGCGCGCCAGTCCTGCCGCTTCTACCTCCGCCCCACGGCCGAGCGCGATAGACATGCGCTGCTGCACGAGAGTGGAAATCCCAGGATCGATGATAGACAGCCACGTCGCCACGCCGCTTACCATCAGCCAGACACCGAACTCCGCCGCGCCTAAAAAGCGCAGATAAAATGGAATTAGCGCAATTCCTTGGGTCAGCATCAGCGCGAGGTTGAGATACTGAAAACACAGGTTCCACAGAACTTCGCGACGTTGGCTTTTCGTGTCAGAACTCATCGGCCTCGCCTCAGGCCTGATAATAGTTTGTCGGGCGCTGCGTCACGCAATTACGGGTGTCTACGACCGGGCAGGCGAACGAGCTAAAGTCCATCTGCCGGTATTCGTCGTGCGCCGTCGAAATAAGCACTAGGTCGTAATTGCTTGATACCAACTGCGAGCGGCGCCCGGCGAAATGCGGGTGCTCGCGGGTAGCCCGGATGAGCGGCACGTGCGGGTCGTGGTAGGCCACAGTCGCACCACGCGCCTCTAATTTTTCCATCAGGACGTAGCTCGGGGACTCACGGTCGTCGTCGACATTCGCCTTATACGCGAGCCCAAGCAAAAGGATGCGCGCACCCTTAACCGGCTTGCATTGGTCGTTCAGCGCTTCGGCAACGCGGCCCACAACGTAGTCCGGCATGCCGGTATTGATCTCGCCGGCGAGTTCGATGAAGCGCGTGTTCTGGCCATACTCCCGTGCCTTCCATGTCAAATAAAAGGGATCAATAGGAATGCAGTGCCCACCCAGACCCGGCCCGGGGTAAAATGGCATGAACCCGAAGGGCTTGGTTTTGGCCGCGTTGATGACTTCCCAAATGTCGATGCCCATGGCCGAATAGACCACCTTGAGTTCGTTCACTAGTGCGATGTTCACGCTGCGAAATATATTCTCCAGCAGCTTGGTGGCTTCGGCAGCCCGGCAGGAGGAGACTGGCACCAGTGTTTTGACTGCGTGTGAGTAAACCGTCTTGGCCTTCTCCAGGCAGGCGGGCGTCAAGCCGCCAACGACCTTGGGAATGCTGGCCACCTTGCTGTCCGGATTGCCCGGGTCTTCTCGCTCGGGCGAAAACGCCAGATGGAAGTCTACTCCTGCGGTCAATTGTGAACCTTCTTCGAGGACGTGGCGCAAATCCGTATCCGTAGTTCCGGGATAGGTGGTAGACTCCAGCACAACGAGGCAATCGTTGCGCAGATGCGGAGCGATTGAACGACCGGTGTTTAACACATAGGACATATCAGGCTCCCGATTCTTGTTGAGCGGGGTCGGCACACAGATGATGACAGCGTCAACCCGCGATACTTCAGCAAAATCCGTTGAGGCCTTGAAGCGCCCGGCCTGGATTTGCTCAGCTATCTGTGCCTGATCGATGTGCTTAATGTAACTCAGGCCTTCGTTGATAGCGGCAACCTTGGCTGGGTCGATATCGAGGCCTATCACATTGACGCCATTGTGCGCAAACTGCAGCGAAAGCGGCAGTCCGACATATCCCAATCCGACTATGGCAATTTTCATATTGGTGGTTTATGTCTCTGACCTTTTTAGTGATCTCATTTAGATTATTCCGAGCAAGTGAAGTTAAACAGAGCGAGCGGTCCGGGTAATCGAATTTTAGTTCTAATCACCCAAAAATTAAGCGCTTAAGTTTAACGTCAAAATTGATCAACTTGACACATTGGCCCGAGGCCGTCGCTGAAAATCAGTCCAAACATTTGTAGGCTACGTTGGACACAAAGTGGTTTGGCCTGCGCCATGGTGAACAGGGTCGGCCCCTAACTTTCGTGCTTGGCTTCGAATGTCGGCCTCGTGCTTGAACCGCCACAGATCCGCCAACGAGCGTGGAACCGAGCCGAGGGCGGCCTGGTGCAAGACGCGGCTGACTCCGGCACAAGCCCGCTCACAGTCGCCCGGCGATGTGATATCGCCTTCAATGAAGGTAAACCGAGACCACTGGCCGGGGGTGGCGCGGGCCTGAACATCGGCCAAATTGTGTCGATGTCCGTTGGCGAAATTGTCCAGGCCGACCACAACCTGATCAAGCGCGAGAAGCTCTTGGACCAGGTGCGACCCGATAAAACCGGCCGCACCGGTGACGAGCCACCTTTGTGGTGCCCGGGAGAGGTCGAGTTTAAGCTGTTCGTAGGCGGAGGGCATTTTTGGCGGGAGCCTTGCTGAGCATCGAATCAGGGGGAATTGCTTTGATCACACCGAGAGTTCGCGGCGGTCAACTCGCGCGGGCGGCTTGGCCTGCCCGATCTTTGACCGACGGAGGGGCAATGCGATCAGGGTCCGCCCTAGGGCCGCGGATTTACGCTCTTGCGTGGCCAATTCGCGCGCCAGAGCAGCGACCGAGGCAAACCGTGCCCCACTCGCATCTTTGATCGCGTGGATCTCGCGGAGGATTTCATCGCTCATAGTTCACCTTTCATCATTTCGTCTGGCGTGCAAATCGCCGGCCATGCATAACTGCCCCCTGTCGTCTCAATGTAAACGCGAGGCTTCACGGGGACGTTTCGCTTTCAGCCACCGACCCTCAGCCTTCACTCGGTGAACTCTGTGTCGGCACTCCGGCTTTTCTCTGTGATACCATCTGGGATCCTGGTGTAATCCGCTTCATCTGCGTAATCCGCGGTGAAAAAAATTGGGACTGTGGGATCGGAGGATTGGCCACAAAAAGCACCAGGAAGCACAAAAAACGGAAACGGAGGTTTTAACCGCTAATCTTCGCTGATCGGCTCTGATCTAGAGCCTCGGAGTATTCCACGGAACAGTCGGAAAATACGGAAATCGGAAACGGATGGGGTTACAGAGGCCACGGAGCACTGACGGCTGATAGCTTATGGCTTAGAGCTTAGAGCTTTTCTTAACCACGAAACACACTAAAAACACGAAAGTCGGAAGCGGGAAACTGGAAGGCGCCAGATAGCTGACGGCTGAGAACTTTTCTGCCCACGGAACACGCGGAAAACACGGAAGCACTAGGTGCGCTATTCCAAGGAAGGATGTTGTTCAACTACAGCGACGCGGATTTCACGGGCGGCGTGATCCAAGCGATAATGAACATCAAGGTCGCCGAGGAAACAGATGCGAAACTCAAAGCCGTCTTGATCGCGGTAGCGCATATGCCCTTCTTGAAAGGGGTGACGGGCCAAGGAATCCAAGAACTCGTAAACCTGTCGGCGGACCTGAGCCGGGCTCATGCAGTTGAAGACGTAGTCGCCAAAAGGCGCACCGTTTGGCGTCGTTGATGGTGTGAAACATATAACGAGCAAGGCCGTCGACGAGACGGCGAACCAAACGGTGCGGCTGGAT
>JBIKWB010000022.1:0-85711 GCA_044356555.1 Opitutaceae bacterium
GGTCCCTGTCCGTTGCCGCCCTCTTCGGCGGATCACTCAATCCACCGCCCCAACGCCGTGGCCAGGCTCCGCTTTTTTCCGCTTGAACACACGCAGCTAGATCAACGTTCAAAGTGAGCCGCGAGCATGGCTGGCGCATTTCGTGCTGCTCGGAGCACGAAATGTGACAGCCATGCTCGTTGGCTTCAGTGCCTTGTTGGGCTCATTACTATCGATATTTTGATCAATTGACATACGCCTATACATCTACTTCACCCACATTGACAAATCTACCTTTAGGCCAGTTTTTCTTCTAAAGTTTGCTTGCGCTATTGCGTACCCGACTGTGGTCAGGGTAAGGCGACTCAGTGGCGTCTTCTCCCATATAGAAAACAGCCGTTCTAACTTAGGATGTGTTTTAAGGAGGTATTCGCGCACCTCAGTTTCTGACATTCTGCTCTTCTCGAAAATAGAATTTAGTTTCGGCACCAGCTCTTCGTTTAGGCCACGCCTTTTGGACTCAGAACTGATCGCATCTAAATCCATAGCCGAAACTTGGAAAAGCGCGCTGTTATGAAGTGACTGTATAATCATCCCTTTTGTATCGGCATTGGCAAGTTCTACCCTAACTTCATCCTCCGTTGCGCCCTTACAGAAAATCCCCGGATAACGATCCCTCAACAACTTCTCAATCTTACCCCAAGCGCCTAACTGAACAAGATCGCTGCAGCCGAGATACTGCAAGTGCTCGTAGCACGATGAAGACTCATTAAGGGAGTCGATAAACGGCAATAGATTGGTTATCACATAATTATTCAATGATTCTATGTTTACGATTGTATGGTTCTTCGTCTTCGTAAGGAGCCATGACAAGGTTAGAACATCAAATTGTTCCGGCGTCAGCCTTGGCGCAATTTCGAGCGACTCATCCAATACGATCTGCTTTATATCGCGGGACGCGGACTTACTACGCTCCACTAAGATGTCCACTAGTAGGTTCTGTAGGTCTACATCACCTGTTCGAGCATATTCTTTTTGTGCCGAGTATAAAGCGATCTGCATACCTGGCTCCTTCATGCTCTCAACAGAAGATTCCGATTCGTTTTTTAGTTTTTCTAGAAATTTGTCAGTGAGCTCCTCGGCGCGCTGTATTGCTACTCGGGCGGCATCAGCAGATAATTTCAGGAAATTTTCTTTATAGACATCAAGCGCAATCTCCTTGGCGTCCCGATATGTTAGCCCCTGATTTATGACTATACTCTTTGCTTGGAGATTCGTGGATGAATCCCCTGCATTTTGCTTTTGAATTTCATCGCCTAACATCGCGAACCTCCACTTTATCACCCGCTTGTATATTTACTGAATTTGCGCCAGATTTCTGTGTCATTCTTGGTTTCTTTGCTGAGGGAATAAATAGCTTTATCAGCAAGGTTATTGCGAGAACACCAATGCCACTAAAGGCCCATTCCCTGTTTTCGTAGATCCAGTTCATATCATTTTTGGTTTTGCCCAACAGTGTTATCATCCCTTACTCAGTCGCGTACGAACGCGGGACTGGGATTTTGGGGATGGCCGATTGAGTAACGGCGTAACTTGAGGGTGAAAGGGTTAAAGCAACCGGCTTGCCGGGTAAGGGTTTCGGCGGAAATGTAATTCCTGTGCAAAGCCTTACTGGGGAATCGGGCGATTCGGAGCGAGCGGCGAAGCAGCGGGCGGTGCCGGTTTCGTTTCCAAACTGGAAAGAGGCTTTGGCGACCACGTCGGGCAGCCAGGCGACGAAGGACGACGTGCAACAGTGCGTTTTTGCGTTCCTGCGATTCTGCAAGGCGAAGCGGGCGGGCGCGTCGATCACGGTGGCGCAAGACTTTATCGGTGAGCGCGAAAGGCAAGCGGGGAATCGAGACGAGGCGTTGCGCGAGGCGCTGAGATGGTTTTTCAAGGCCGCTAAGGGTGCGGGAGCCGGCGAGTTGGCCGGGCGAACCGCGGGGGCGGGAGAAACAGTGACTCGCAAGCCGGCGGAAGGGCGGGCGAGTGGCGCGACTCGACCGGCCAACGTGGCCACGGGCGCCGCGTACGCTCCGCCTCGGAACGCGGTGCCGCCGGTGGCGGCGGAGGATATGGGGAAAATGGATTGGGAGCAGGATTTGATCAGGGCGTCGCGCGTGGCGGGTTTTCTATGGCGCACGGAGCAGACTTATCGCGGATGGGCCGCGCGGTTTGCGGCGTTTCTGGCGCCGGTGTCGCCTTATCGGGCGACGGAGGTGGAGGTCGCGGCATTTTTGACGGAGTTGGCGGTGAGGCAGCGGGCGAGTCCCTCGACGCAGAAGCAGGCGCTCAATGCCTTGGTCTTCTTCTTGCGGGAGGGTCTGCATCGGCAATTGGGGGAAATCGATTTCCAGCGGGCGTATCCGAAGAAGCGGATGCCGGTGGTGTTGAGCCGGGCGGAGTGCGGGCGGTTATTTGGGGAGTTGGAGGGAACGGCACAATTGATGGCGGAGCTGGCGTATGGCGCGGGGTTGCGGTTGATGGAGCTGCTGCGGCTGCGGGTACAGGACCTCGATTTGGAGCGGGGGCGGCTGATGGTGCGGGGAGGCAAGGGCGACAAGGACCGGGTGACGGTATTGCCGGCGCGGGTGGCGGGGCGGCTGGTGGCTCATCTGGATCGGTTGCGAAAGCTGTATGCGGAGGACCGGGCGGCGGGGTTGCCGGGGGTGTGGCTGCCCGAGGGGCTGGATCGGAAATACCGGCGGGCGGGCGAGTCGTGGGAGTGGCAGTGGGTTTTCCCGTCACGGGAAACGAGTGTAGATCCGCAGAGCAAGGTGCGGAGGCGGCACCATCTGATCGACACGACTTTTCAAAACACGATCAAGCGGGCGGCGGCCGCGGCGCGCATCGACAAGCGGGTGACGCCGCACGTGCTGCGGCATTCATTTGCGACGCACTTGCTGGAGAGCGGCACGGATATCCGGACGGTGCAGGAATTGCTCGGGCACGAGAGCGTGGAGACGACGCAGATCTACACGCACGTGATGCAAAAGCCGGGGCTGGGCGTGCGGTCGCCGCTGGATCAAGGGTGAGGCCGCTGCCTGTCGGGTGTCGGACTTTAGCCAAATCGGTAGCCGCGAGCGTGAGTGAGGGGCGGTTCGCCCAGCGCGGTCGCGGGGCGCGACGGGGCGTCGTGTCTCCAGCGGAGCAGAACTGCTGTCGAGCCGGGCGCGCACGAGGCGCGCCCTTATACGGGCCGGCAAAATCGGCGCGGGGCGGCGGGAATCGGGGTTGAACGATTGCCTTGCGGGCGGCGGGGAAGGGCGGACAAGTTCATCCGCTCACATGAATAGTGACGAATATCTGAAGCTCGCTGAAGTCGAAGACCGGATGTGGTATTTTCCCTCCCTGCACTGGCACGTGCGCCACGGGCTTGAGCGGGGCGGGCTGGCGGATGCGGCGGACGTGCTCGATGCGGGCTGCGGCACCGGTGGGTTGGTGCTGAGGTTGCGTGCGCAGCGGCCGGCATGGCGGTGGACGGGGATCGATTTTTCGGCGCTCGGCGTCGAACTCGCCCGCCGGCGGGTGCCGGGCGTGACGTTTGCAGAGGCCTCGATCACGGCGTTGCCGCAAGGGGACGCGACGTTCGACGCGGTGGTGTCGGCGGACGTGATCTGCCAAGTGGATGACCCGGCGGTGGCGTTGGCGGAATTTTTCCGGGTGCTGCGGCCGGGCGGAATCGTGGTGATCAATGTGCCGGCCTACATGTGGATGTGGTCGTATCACGATGATTCGTGTCAGACGAAGCGGCGCTACACGCGGCCGGAGCTGGCGGGGCTGCTGCGCGGCGCGGGGTTTGAGGACGTGCGGACGACGCATTGGAACGCGTTGCCGTTTCCGTTGCTTTGGGCGAAGCGGAAGATTTTCCGGACGGCCCAGGACACGAGCGACGTGAAGCCGTATCCGGCGGTGCTGGAGGCGGGGTTCAACGCGGCGATGGCGGTGGAGCACGCCTGGGTGCGGGCGGGCGGGCGCTGGGCGTGGGGTTCGTCGGTGTTTGCGACGGCGCGGAAGCCGCAGTAGGAAACGCGCCGGATGTATTTCTACCTCGTCGCATTCGGACTGTTGGCGCACGTGCTGTTTTGGGGCGCGGGTTTGGCGCTGGCGGTGATGCCGGGGCGGTGGCGGAATTTTTGGCCGGTGCTGGCGGTGCCGGCGGGGCTGACCTTGCAGGCCCTCGTCGTGTGGGTGGCGGTGTGGTTGGGGTTAAACGGAACCAACAGCTATGCGTGGGCCAGCGAACTGGTCCCGGTGGTGGTGCTGGCGGCGGCGATTCGGTGGCGGGGCCTGACGGTGCTGCGGGCGGGGCTGGGAAAGTTTTGGGCGGTGTGGGGCGCGACGGCGGTGGTGCTGGTGATGCTCGTCGCGCCGCTGGCGCGGGCGGCGAAAGGGCTGACGACGACGTCGCTGGGCAGTTGCGATGCGGCGGACTACGGGGCGGGGGCGCGGGTTTTGATGGAATTCGCGCGGGGCGAGCGTGGGGGCTTTATGGGCCTCACGGAGGTGGTGCAGGTGATGTCGGTGGATAACTTTTTCGATTACTGGACGCGGCTGAATCACTTCGCGCCGGCGGCATTGATCGCGTTGAACGGGACGATCCTCGACTGCGCGCCGCATGAGCTGACGAGCCTGATGACGATGGTGATCCTGGCGGGATCGGTGCCGGTGGTGTTTTGGCTGGCGCGGGCGGGGCTCGGCTATGGCGGGCGGGCGAGCTGGGCGATTGCGGCAATTTATGGCGTGAGCCCGATCACATGGTATGCGGTGGCGCACACGGCGATGGGGCAGTTGCTGGCGGCGCAGGCGATCGCGGTGGTGACGTGGGCGGGGCTGGCGTTGTGGCGGGGGCGATTGGGGTGGGCGAGGGCGGCGAGCTTCGGTGGCGCTTTGGCGTTGGCGTATGGTTTGGCGCTGGGGAGCTATGGATTTATCCTGTTGATCGCGCTGGGGCCGGTGCTGGCGTTTGCGGTGGGCCACGCGATCTGGCGGCGGCAGGGGAAAAAGTTGGCGGCGTGGAGCGTGGCGATGGTGGTGCCGCTGGGGGTGGCCGGGGTGATTTTTTGGGAGCGGGTGGCGGGTTTGGCGGAGCGGCTCGCGCTGTTGCAGCAGTATGATTTTGGCTGGAAGATTCCGTGGTTGGGGCCCGAAGGCTGGCTGGGAATCGTGGCGGCAACGACGCTCGAGCCCATGAGCGGAGGCTGGCGCTGGGGGTTGGCGGGCGGGGTGATGGCCCTGCTGGTGGCGGCGCTGGTGCTCGGGGCGAGCCGGCGCCGCAGCGGAGCTTTTGCGGCGCTGGGCCTCACGGTCATTCCGCTGTTGGGCTATGGCTATCTGAACTTCCGGGGAGCGCAGTTGGGGACGAATGCGAGCTACGATGCCTACAAGGTGTTGGCGGTGTTTTATCCGGGCGTCTTGGCGGGGCTGTTTTTCTGGGTGACGCTGGATGCCGCGGGCTGGCGGCGGTGGCTCGTGGTCGGCTGCGGGCTGCTGGTGGTCGCGTTGAACTTGCTGGGTGCGGATCGGTTTACCCGGGCGATGCAGCAGCCGCCGCTGCTGGTCGGGCGCGAGCTGTTGCAAGTGGCAAAGATCGAAGGACGCACGGACATCGCTTCCCTTAATTTGCGCGTGCCCGACATGTGGTCGCGCCTGTGGCTCAACGCTCTGCTGCTAAAGAAAGCGCAATATTTTGAAACCCACACGTATGAGGCGCGCTTGAACACGGAGATGAAAGGCGAATGGGATCTCACGGGGGGCTTGATCGCCTTGCAGCTGCCGGCGGGTGGCAGCGAACGAATCAACCCCCATTACGGCTTGGTCGACACGAGAAGTCCTTATTACATCCGGTCGCGGTTGGGCGACGGCTGGTATGAACCGGAGCAGATCGTGCGCACGGGGACGCGCTGGAACTGGACGAAAGGCGACGCGACCCTGCGGTTGGAAAACCCCCAGAGCCGCCGCCTGCGGGTGGTGATGCGGGGCTTGCTGCGCAGCGAGGAGCCGCGCGATCTGCAGCTTTGGTTGAACGGACAACGCTTGGAAACGTGGACGATCGCAAAGGATCTGGAGCGGCGGGCGGGTCCGGTGATGGAGCTGCCGAGCGGGTCGAGTGTGCTGGAGTTGAGATCGAGCACGCCGCCGACCGGGGCCGGTGCCGGAGCGGGGCGGCCGTTGGGCTTTGTTTTTTACGAGATCGAACTGGAAGTCTTGGCCGAGGCGATGTCGCCCAAGGAGTGATCACCGGCCGCGGGGACGGACGGGAAATAAATTTGCGCACGGGCAGCCGGGGCGGGTTAATCGGAGCATGGGCGATGTGAAGAATTTTGGACGAAAATTTGCCGGCGCGCGGGTGCTCATCACCGGCGGGTTGGGGTTCATCGGTTCGAATCTGGCGCGGGAGCTGGTGGCGTTGGGGGCGCGCGTGTCGGTCGTGGATTCGATGATTCCGGAATACGGCGGCAATGCACGGAATCTGGCGGGGGTCGCGAGCAAGGTGACGGTGCACCGCGCGGATGTGCGCGAGCACGCAAAGCTGGCCCGGCTGGTGCGCGGGCAGGATTTTTTGTTCAACCTCGCGGGGCAGACGAGCCACATGGACTCGATGACGGACCCCGAGACCGATCTTGAGATCAATGGCCGGGCGCAGCTCGCGCTGCTCGAGGCGTGTCGGAAGCACAACCCCGGCGTGCGCATCGTGTTTGCGAGCACGCGGCAGATCTACGGGAAGCCGGATTACTTGCCGGTGGACGAGAAGCATCCGGTGCGGCCGGTGGACGTGAATGGGATCAACAAGGCGGCGGGCGAAGCGTTTCACCTGCTGTATGCGCGGGTACACGGGATCCGCGCGACGGCGTTGCGACTGACGAACACGATCGGGCCGCGAATGCGGATCAAGGATGCGCGCCAGACCTTCGTCGGCGTGTGGGTGCGGCGGTTGCTCGAAGACGAGCCGATTGAAGTCTGGGGCGGGGAGCAGCGCCGGGATTTTTCCTACGTGGACGATGCCGTGGAGGCGTTCTTGCTCGCGGCGGCCAACGAGGCGGCGGTGGGCGAGGTGTTTAATTTGGGCGGGCCGCCGCCGGTGACGCTGCAGGCGCTCGCCGAGTTGATGATCGAGGAGAACGGCGGCGGAGCGATGGTGGTACGGGAGTTTCCCGCGGACCGAAAGAAGATCGATATCGGCGACTACTTTGCGGACGACCGGAAGATCGCGCGGCTGCTCGGCTGGAAACCGCGGACGGATCTACGCACGGCGCTGGCGCGGACGCTGGATTACTACCGGCGTGAGCGGCGGTACTACGTGTGAGGGAGCGTAGGGCGGAGACGGAGCTGGGGATTGCGCGAGGCGGGGGAGCGGCTAATGTGCGGGCAACATGAGTGCCGCCGAAGTTATCGAGATGATTGAAAAACTGCCTCCCACGGAGCGGGCCACGGTGCGCGCTTATCTGGCTACGAAAGAAAAAACCATGCCGACTCCGGACGAGCCGAAGACGATCCGGTATATGTCGACGGCAGAAGCCGACCGCATTTCCGAGCAAGTCTTCGACCAACACAAAGAACTGTTTCGTCGGCTGGCCCAATGACCGGTCGGAATGATCCGCTGTTTCTGAGTCTTGAAACGGTCTACCTGCTGCATCGGAAGTCTCTCCAGCGGCACGGAGGTTTGGACGGGGTGCGCGACGAAGGTGCGATCGAATCGGCGTTGGCGGCGGCCCAGAATACTTGGCTCTATGGCGACGGAGACAAATTCGACATCGCGGCCGCGTTTGCGTTTCACATCGCCGAATCGTAGGCGTTCCTCGACGGCAACAAACGCACGGCGGTCGCGTGCGCTCTCACTTTCCTGAAGGGGTCCCGCTATGATGAGACCATGCTCTACGACGCGATGATCGCGATCGCACGGCGGGAGATGGACAAGGCGGCGTTGGCGGCGGTGTTGCGCGGTCAGTTTCCTCAGGCGTGAGCGTCTTTGGTCACGGGTTTACTCGCGAAGAAAAAGTCGGTTGAAATTAGTGGCGACCCGTGGCGTGAGTTCGGCGAGCGCGAGAGCGCGGAGGTCGGCGAGGGCGGCGTAGGAGGTGGCGAGGTTGGCGGGGTGGTTGAGCGCGGGCGCGACGGCGATTGTATGGGGTGCGTGGGCGGGTGGCGCGAGCATCGCGGGGGCGTCGGTCTCGACGAGGAGGCGGTCGAGCGGGATTTTTCGGAAGAGTTCGCGGAGACGGGCGTGGCGCGGGGCGAGGTAGGCGGCGTTGAAGGAAAAATAGGCGCCGAGGGCGGCAAACGGGGCGACGAGTTCGACGGAGCCGCTGTAGGCGTGAAGCAGGAAACCACGCGGGGGGAGCGGGACGGAGCGGAGCGTTTCGAGCAGAAGGCCGAAGGCATCGATGCAGTGAATGGTGGCGGGGCGATCCAAGGTGACGGCGAGGTCGAGTTGGGTTTTGAAGACCGCGAGTTGTTCGTCGAGCGGTGCACGCCGGAGGCCGGCGAGGCGCGGGTCATCGGGGCGGGCACGGTCAAGCATCCAGCGGTCGAGGCCGATTTCGCCGATCGCGGCCCGGGGATCGGAGCCGAGGTGGCTTCGAAGAGTTTCGAGCCACGCGGGAGAACGATTTCCGACGTCCCACGGGTGAAGCCCGTAGGACGGCAGGAGCGAAAGTTGAGGCGGGCGCGGTGAGGGTTGAGCGACCGCAGCGCAGAGGGCGGCGACGGTGGACCAGTCGGATTCCTCGGTGCCGTTGACGACCGCTTGGGTGACGCCGGCGGCGGTGAGGTCGGCCAGAACTTGCGGGAGGTGCGGCGCGAGCGAGGGCGCGGCGAGGTGGTTGTGGGCGTCGAAGAACATCGGTCGGAAGCGAATGAAAGGTTAACCACGAACCACGCGAAAGACACGAACGTCGGAACCGGATTTGAGGCCCACGGAATACACCGAACACACGGAAAAGAAGGCGGTGGAGAGAAAGGAGAAAGGGCGGCGCGGCGCGGAGGGGCGGGTCGCAGACCCCGCCCTACGCTTGGGCTTGGGCGAGCGCGCGGATGCGTTGGCGGACGGCGGTGAGGCCGTTGCGGCGGGTGGGGGAGAGATTCTTGAGCAGGTCGAGGGCGGCCAAGGGATCGGTCGCGTTGGCGGCGATTTCAGCGGGCGGACTGTCGTTGAAAAAATCGGCGAGGAAGACGACGAGGCCGCGCACGAGAGGAGAATCGGCGTCGGCGTGGAAGTGCAGCCGGCCATCGCGGAGCTCGGCGGTGAGCCAGACGGCGGAAATGCAGCCAAGCACGCGGTGGGCGTCGATGCGGGTTTCGGCCGGCAGCGGCGGGTAACGGCGGGCCCGGTCGACGACGAGCGAGAGGCGCTCCTGGAGATCGTCGATGGGCGCGAAATCGTCGATGAGCGCTTGGAGTCGGGTTTCGAGGTTCACGGAGCTTGAAACTGGCGAGGGCACCGAGGGGCCGGCAAGCCCGAGACGGCGAAGAAGCGAGGAACGGCGAGAGGGCGGACTGTGCGGGCGAACCGAACATTGCGGGGCGGTTGGCCGGGCTATTGTTTCGAAAGAGGCGAATGCAATGCCGGGAAATCTTTTGATTCTTCTACCGGGATTTAGGTTGCCGTCGGACTTTGCCGGCCGGGTGGGGTTCGTCGCCGCGATTGAGGTGCACCGCGCACGGAAACTCGAGGTTTAGGACGAGCCCGGGCGATCGCGGTGGGGGTGAGGCTGGTTTGGGTGATAACAAACGGGCGGTGGAAGATTTTGCTATTTTCTCCGCACCAAATTTTGAAACAGTCCGTCGTTAGCCGTATCGTTTTTATTTCGGACCCCGTTACCCCGCCCCCATGCCGCAATTTGCCGTGATTCCTTGGTTTGGATTGTCGCGCTTCGTCGTGCTCGGCGGCGTGGCGTGGAGCGGGGTGTCGGCGGGCCTCGCGCAGAACAGCGGCGCGGCGACGCATCCGACGGAAAAGTTGATCCAAGGTTATTGCATCGATTGCCACGATGATGGGATTCGGAAGGGCAAGTTTTCGCTGGAGGGCTTGGATGCGAAAAATCCGGCGACGAATCCGGCGGTCTGGGAGAAGGTCTTGCGCAAGCTCGACCATCGGCAGATGCCGCCGATCGCGGACGAGCGGCCGGATGCGGAGAGTTACAAGCGGGTCGTGGCGGAGCTGGAGCGTTCGCTCGATCTGGCCGCCGCCACCGCGCCGAATCCCGGGCGCACGGACACGTTTCGCCGGTTGAACCGCACGGAGTATCAAAACGCCGTCCGCGATCTGCTCGCGCTCGAAGTCGATGCGACCACGTTGCTGCCGAATGACGAGCCGAGTCACGGTTTCGACAACGTCACCGTGGGGAATCTCTCTCCGACGCTGCTGGATCGCTACGTCTCGGCGGCGCAAAAGATCGCGCGGCTGGCGATCGGAACGCCGCGCAAGGTGCCGGGCGGAGACACCTTTCGCGTGCGGGCCGATCTGACGCAGGAAGAGCGCATCGCGGGGCTGCCGCCGGGCACGCGCGGCGGGACGTTGATTCCCTATGTCTTTCCCCAAGATGGTGACTACGAGATCCAGATCCGGCTCCAGCGTGACCGGAACGAGCAGGTGGAAGGGCTGCGCAAGCCGCACGAAGTCGAGGTGTTGATCGATCGGGAGCGCGTGAGGCTCTTTACGGTCAAGCCGACCGGGAGCGACAAGAACGCGGAGGGCGTGGATGCGCATCTCAAATTTCGGGTGCCGGTGAAGGCGGGCGCTCGTGACGTGGGGGTGACGTTTATCAAGAATCCCTCGGCGCTGATCGAGACGGAGCGGTTGCCGTTTTTGGCGCGGTTTAACATGCACCGGCACCCGCGCACGGCACCGGCGCTTTTTCAGGTGACGATCACGGGGCCGTTTGACGCGAAAGGGCCGGGCGAGTCAGAGAGTCGGCGCGCGATTTTTGGCGACGCGAAACCGCTCGCGGCGACCGCGACGGTGGCCGAGCAGGATGCGCGCGCCCGCGAGATTCTGACGCCCCTGATCCGCCGCGCGTATCGCCGGCCGGTCACGGAGGACGACTTGCGCAAACCCCTGCAGTTCTTCCGGGAGGCGCGGGATGAAAACGGTTTCGAGGCCGGGATCGAGGGCGCTCTGACGGCGGTCTTGGTGAGTCCGCGATTTTTGATCCGCGTCGAAGAGGACCCGGTCGGGCTCGCGGCGGGTTCGGTTTACCGGGTCAGCGACCTCGAACTGGCGTCTCGGATGGCGTTCTTCATCTGGAGCAGTTTGCCCGATGATGAATTGATCGCGGCGGCGGTGCGGGGCGACTTGCGGCAACCGAAGCTGTTGGAGGCGCAAGTGCGCCGGATGCTGGCCGACGGCCGCTCGGGCAGTTTGGTGACTAATTTTGCGAGCCAGTGGTTGTATCTGCGGAAGCTCGAAGCGGCCACGCCCGATCTGCGGTTGTTTCCCGATTTCGACGACAACTTGCGCCAAGCTCTGCGCCAAGAGACGGAACTGTTTTTCGAAAGCATCCTGCGCGAAGACCGCAGCGTCACCGACTTGCTCAGCGCGGATTATACGTTCCTCAACGAGCGCCTCGCGAAACACTACGGCATCCCACACATCTACGGCCCACGGTTCCGGCGGGTGTCGTTTGCGGGTGAGCCGGATCGGCCGCGCGGCGGCCTGCTGCGGCATGGGAGCATTTTGACCGTGACCTCTTACGCGACGCGCACCTCGCCGACGATCCGCGGACATTGGGTTTTGGAAAACATCGTGGGCGAGCCGCCGCCGCCGGCACCGCCCGACATTCCGACGCTGGAAGACAACACCGTCTCATCCTTTTTGCCGATGCGGGCCCGGCTCGCGGCCCACCGCGCGAATCCCGTGTGCGCGAGCTGCCATGATGTGATCGACCCGGTCGGGTTCTCGCTGGAAAATTTCGACGCGGTGGGGCGCTGGCGATCGGCGGAGGGCGGTCAACCGGTCGATGCCTCGGGCGGGTTGGCGGATGGCAGCATGTTTGTCGGCGTCGCGGCACTCGAGCGCGCGCTGTTGCAACGCCCGGAACATTTCGCGGGCGCTTTGACGGAAAAGCTCCTGATTTACGCCCTTGGCCGCGGCGTCGAGCCGTTTGACGCGCCGGCGATTCGGCAAATACTCCGCCGGGCCAGCGCGGAGGATTTCCGTTTCTCCGCTTTGATTCTCGGTATTGTGAACAGCACCCCGTTTCAGATGAGGAAGACCCCATGATCATTACAAAAAAATCCCTGCCCCGTCGGACGTTTTTGCGCGGAATGGGCGCCTCCTTGGCGCTACCGTTGCTCGATGCGATGATTCCTGCCGCCACCGCCGCGTCCGCTACGGCGGCCCTGCCGGTGAAGCGGCTCGGCTACATCTTTATGCCGATGGGCTGCGACATCGGCCGATGGACGCCCGGCGGCACCGATGGAAAACTCGGCGAGCTGTCACCGATTCTGAAGTCGCTCGAAAGCGTGAAGAGCCACGTCACGGCGATCACAAACCTCGAGCTGCGCACGGCCTACCCCGGCTCCCACGCGACCTCGAACGCGGCCTTTCTGAGCGCGGCCAAGGCGAAGCACACCGAAAGCTCCGACTACTATCTCGGCACGACCGCCGACCAAATCGCCGCGCAGCAGATCGGGCACGCGACCCAGCTCCCGTCCCTCGAGCTCTCGATGGATATGCTGCAAACGACCGGCCAGTGCGACAACGGCTACGCCTGCGTCTACCAAAACAATCTCTCGTGGTCCTCGCCGACGACGCCGCTGCCATCGGAGGCGCACCCGCGCATCGTGTTTGAACGGCTCTTCGGCGAAGGCGGCTCGCTGGCCGAGCGCCGCGCGGCGCTGCGCAAACGGGCGAGTCTGCTCGATTGGATCACCGAGGACATCGCGAGCTTGCGGAGGAATCTTGGGCCGGCTGATCGGGCCAAGGTCGCCGAGTACCTCGACACGGTGCGTGAGGTGGAGCGCCGCATCCAGAAGGCGGAGGCGGATGTCGCGAAAAACAATCTCCCGGCCGATCTGGACCGGCCGCTGGGCGTACCGGCTTCGTATGCCGACCATGCGCGCCTGATGTTCGATCTCCAAGTGCTCGCGATGCAGGGCGACATTACGCGGGTCACGACCTTCCAGCTCGCCCGTGAGACCAGCAATCGCACCTATGTCGCCGAGACGGGCGTAGCCGATCCGCACCATCCGCTTTCCCACCACGGGAACGACCCGGAGAAGGTCGCGCGCATGGCCAAGATCAACGCGTTTCACGTGTCGCTTTTTGCCTACTTCCTCGAACGCCTCAAGGCCACGCCCGAAGGCAATGGTACGCTGCTCGATCACTCGCTCCTGCTCTACGGCAGCGGCATCGGCAATCCGAACGTCCACGATCACACGAATCTCCCCGTGCTCGTCGCGGGCGGTGCGGCCGGCGGGATGAAGGGCGGGCGACACATCCGTTACAAAGAGCCCACGCCGCTCGCAAATCTTCACCTCTCGCTCCTCGACAAAGTCGGGGTGAAGTTGGACCGCTTCGGCGACAGCAGCGGCAAGATGGACGAGATTTTTCAACCGCTCTCGGTATGACCGGCGGTCGGCACGCGTTTTCGCCGGTGAGGCGGTTTCGGTTGGTGCCGGGCCCGCGTTCCCTGATCTTGGCCGCCGGCCTGATGTTGGGCGGCGCGAACGCGAATGCCGCGCCCGCGCCGATCGCCGACGCCGCCGAGCGAAAAGACGCCGCGGTCCTGCGCGGGCTGCTCGCCAAAACGGCGATGGCCGACGTGAACGTCGCGCAGGTTGACGGTATGACGGCGCTGCATTGGGCGGCGTATCACGACGATCTTGAGACCGGGAAAACTCTGCTCGCCGCCGGGGCGAAGGCCGAGATGACGAATCGCTACGGCGTGACGCCGCTCTCGCTCGTCTGCACGAACGGCAACGCGGAGTTTGCCGAACTGCTGCTCGCCCACGGTGCGAATCCGAACACGGCGCTTCACGGCGGCGAGACGCCGCTCATGACGGCGGCGCGCACGGGCAAAGTGGCGGTGGTGAATGTGCTGTTGGCCCGCGGCGCGGGCAGCGACGCAAAACTGCCGGACGGCCAGACGGCGATGATGTGGGCGGCGGCCGAAGGGCATCTGGCGGTCGTCAAGGCGTTGCTCGCGGCGGGAGCGGATTTTCGGACGCCCTTGGCCACGGGATTCACGCCTCTGTTGTTCGCGGTCCGAGCGGGCCACCTCGAGATTGTGTCGGCATTTTTGAAGGCGGGCGTTGATGTGAACGCGGCGACGGAACCGACGATGAAGCTGACCCGGAAGCACCCGCGAAAAGGATCCAGCGCGCTGACGATGGCGGTGGAGAACGGGCATTTTGAACTCGCGGGCTTCCTGCTTGATGCCGGCGCCAACCCCAACGATCTGCGCTCGGGCTTCGCGCCCCTGCATATTCTCACCTGGATTCGGAAGCCGCCGAGCGGTGAGGACGAAGGCGATCCGATCCCCGAGGGAAAAGGCACGATGACGAATGAACAGCTGGTCCGGAAACTCGTGGCAAAAGGTGCCGACGTGAATCTGCGATTGACGGGCGGCCCCAAAGGTGGGGGCCGCGTCGATGCCAACGGGAGTGCGCCCTTTCTGATGGCGGCCGATACGGCAGACCTTGCCTATATGAAGTTGCTCGTGGAACTCGGGGCCGATCCGACGACGGTGAATGTGGATCGGGTCACCCCGCTGATGGCGGCGGCGGGCCTCGGGACGCGGGCGGTGCAGGAAGAGGCGGGCACTGACGAGGAGGCGGTCGCGACCGTCGAGTATCTGCTTGGGCTCGGGGCCGACATCAACGCGGTGGCGGCCACGGGGGACACGGCGATGCACGGCGCGGCGTTCGCGAATTTTTGCAAGGTCATGAAACTTTTGGACGCCAAAGGCGCCAAGATCGAGGTGTGGAATCAGAAAAACAAACGCGGTTGGACGCCGTTGCTGATCGCGGAAGGGCACCGGTTCGGGAATTTCAAGCCGGGGTTTGAGGCGATCGCGACGATGAAGGAGATCATGATCGCTCGCGGGGTGACGCCCCCGCCGCCCACTCCACCTGAGGCGAAGCTGGGCTACGAGGCGCTGTGAGTTTTTGAATACCGACCGCCGGTCGGTGCTAGAGCCAGACGCCTCGCGCGGCCAAAAAATGGCGGGGGTTCCCGCTGCGCGATTGCAGGCGCCGGTTGGGGCCGGGTAATTTAGGGACCATGCAAACGTTTTGTCTAAAGATCGTGGAGTCGAAAGGGTTTCAGCGCGCCGTGTTGGGCGTGATTCTTTTTGCGGGGGTGCTCGTGGGTTTGGAGACGAGCGTGACGTTGATGGCGCGGGCCGGCGGCGTGCTCCATGCGATCGACCGCGTGGTGTTGGCGTTTTTTGTGGTCGAGCTGGCGCTGCGGATCGGCGCGTGCGGGACGCGGCCGTGGAAATTTTTTTCCGACGGCTGGAACGTCTTTGATTTCGTGATTGTGGCGGTGTGTTTGCTGCCGGTGCAGGCGGAGTTTGCGGCGGTGTTGCGGTTGGTGCGCGTGTTGCGGGTGTTGCGGTTGATCACGGCGGTGCCGCGGTTGCAGATACTGGTGGGCGCGCTGCTCAAGAGCATCCCCTCGATGAGCTACGTGGCGCTGCTGCTGAGCGTGTTGTTTTACGTGTATGCCGTGTTGGGCGTGTCGCTTTTTGGGCGGACGGACCCGGAGCATTTCGGCACGTTGGGCGCGACGGCGCTGACCTTGTTCCAAGTGGTCACGCTGGAGGGCTGGGCCGACATCATGCGCACGCAGATCGCCGGACCGGCGGGTGCGGCGGTATCGATCGCGTATTTCGTGTCGTTCATTCTGCTGGGGACGATGATCACGTTGAATCTGTTGATCGGCGTGATCGTGAACGGCATGGACGAAGCGCGGCAGGATATGGAAGACGATACCCGCGAGCGGCACTTGACGGCGACAGGCGAGGCGCGCCTCGGCGACGATGTGGTGGAGCTGCGGCGGCAGGCGGCGGCGCTGGAAGCGGCGTTGGCCGCGTTGCAGCGGCGGTTGAAGTAGAGGCCGACAGCGCGGGGTCGGGGGCGCGGTTGCGGGAGCGACGTCCGCGATCTCAAAAGGGCGGGTCGGCGACCTTGCCCTACTTTCAGTTCAGGAAGATCGCTTCGTTGGTTTGGAAGAGGGCGTGGGCGAGTTTGGTCCAGGCGTCGACGGGGGCTAGAGACGCGTTCATCGCGATGCCGCCGGGGGGGCGGTTGTCCGTGCCGCCTTTTTTGGTCGCGGCCATGGCGGCGACTTTGTCGGCGATGCGCTGTTTTCGTTTCGCTTCTTGGGCGCTGGCGACGGAGGGGGCGAGCGGGACTTCGAGCGCTTTGCCCGTGGGGTTGGCTTTCACATAGCGGACGCCGAGTGAAACTTCCTGTTCGCTGGGCGGGCGTTGGTAGATGGCGAGGTAGAGCGAGGTCACGCGTTCCTGGTCGCTCTTGAGATCGGCGAAGGCGGGCCGGTGCGTGAGTTTGCGGGCGGTCTCGACGACGAGGGGGCTGTTCATGAGGAAGAGCGCCTGGGCGGGAACGATGGTTTCGTAACGGCGGCCGCTGGGAACATCGGGGCTGGGGAAATCGAACTGCGTGAGGAGTTCGGGCGGGTTGCGGCGGTCGATGTAGGTGTAGACGGCGCGGCGGGTGGCGAAATCTTCGGTGCCCATGCCGATGGATTTGCCGCCGAGCTTGGGCTCGAGTGTGCCGGCGATGGCGAGGAGGGAATCGTGGAGCTGCTCGAAGTCGAGGCGCCGGAGATTGGCGCGCCAGAGGTAATGGTTGTTGGGGTCCTGCGCGGCGAACTTGGGATTATTGGCGGAGCTTTGGCGGTAAGTCGCGCTAGTCACGATGAGGCGGTGGAGATTCTTGATCGACCAACCGCCTTCGACGAAGCGGGCGGCGAGGTAGTCGAGGAGTTCGGGGTGAGTGGGCGGGGAGGACATGTTGCCGAGGTCGTCGGGGGTGGCGACGAAGCCGGCGCCGAAGTGTTGTTGCCAGATGCGGTTCACGAGGACGCGGGCGGTCATGGGGTTATTCGGATCGACGATGGCGAGGGCGAGTTGGAGGCGGCCGCTGCCGTCTTTCCACTCGGGGCGATTTTTCGGATCGGGTGAAAGGATTTCGAGGAAACGGCGGGGGACGACGGGGCCTTTGTTCTGGGCTTCGCCGCGGATGAGCACGGGATAGTCGCGGGAGCGGGGGACGTCGGCGACGACGTGGGCGCGGGCCGGGGCGCCGGGGTGGGACGAATCGAGGTCGCCGATTTCGCGGAGAACCTTGGTCTCGGCCCGGACCAATTCGCGGCGTTTTTCGGCGTCGCGGGAGCGGGATTTGCGGAAGGCGGCGTAGTCTGCCTCGACTTGGTCGGCTTGTTTTTTCAACTCGTCCGATTTGGCGAGGTAGTCGATGAGCTCGGGCGTTTTCGGAATCTTGGCCGAGAGCGTGGGCTGATCGCGGGCGAACTTGGGCTCGGTGACATTGGCGAAGACGCCGTAGAGCGAGTAGTAATCCTTGGTGGGAATGGGATCGAACTTGTGATCATGGCAACGGGCGCAGGTGGCGGTGAGGCCGAGAAAGGCTTTCGAGGTAACGTCGATGCGGTCGTTGATGATGTCGTGGGGATTGCCGTCGAACTTGTTGCCGAGGGAAAGAAAACCGAGGGCGGCGAGAACGCGCTGATCTTGGGGCGGCTCGGCGGAGGGGTTCTTGGCTTTTGATTTTTTGACGGACTCGGCGAGGAGGCGGTCGGCGGCGAGTTGTTCGACGACAAACTGGTTGTAAGGTTTGTCGCGGTTGAAGGCGTCGATGACGTAGTCGCGGTAGGTCCAGGCGTTGGCGTAGCGCAGGTCTTCGCGGCCTTTGGCGTCGCCCTTGGTGTCGGCGTAGCGGGCGACATCGAGCCAGTAGCGGCCCCAGCGTTCACCGTAGGCAGGGGAGGCCAGCAGGCGGTCGACGAGGGCGGCGTAGGCGGAGTCGGAATCACGGAGCGAATCGGATTCGAAGGCGATGATTTCGGCTTCGGTGGGTGGGAGGCCGGTGAGGTCGAAGGTGAGTCGGCGGATCAACGTGCGGCGATCAGCAGCGGGGTTGGGGGTGAGGCCGTGGTCTGCGAGTTTGGCGAGGATGAAGTGATCGACGGTGTTTTTGATCCACGCGGTGTCGGCGGCAGTGGCGGCGGCGGGGACGGCGGGCTTGCTGACGGGCTGGAACGCCCAGTGTTTTTTGCCGACGCCGCCGTAGCCGGCGGTGGCGGAACCGGGCTTGGTGGCGGTGGGGACGCGGGGATCGGGGGCGCCGCGGCGGATCCACTCGGTGAAGTCGGCGATTTGGGCGTCAGTGAGTTTTTTGCCCTTGGGGGGCATTTGGAGTTCTTCGTCTTTGTAACTGATCGCGGTGAGAAGGAGGCTGTCCGCAGGCTTGCCGGGGATGATGGCCGGGCCGGTGTCGCCGCCGGAAAGCAGGGCGGCGGACGAGTCGAGGAAGAGGCCGCCCTTGACGCGGTCGGCCTCGTGGCTGTGGCACTTGTAGCAATTCTCGATCAGGACGGGGCGGATCTTGTTCTCGAAAAACTGGAGGTCGGCGGGGGAAATCGACGGCGCGGCGGCTGGCGCAGTGGCCTGGGCACGGGCGGTGGGGAGAAAGAGGAAGAGAGAGAGGAAAGCGAAAGAGAGGGGGCGCATGGTGGTCGGAGCGCTCAGGCGAGGACGGGTTTGACGACGTCGCCGGCGACGTCGGTGAGGCGGAAGTCGCGGCCGTTGAAGCGATACGTGAGCTTGGTGTGATCGAGGCCGAGGCAGTGGAGCATCGTCGCGTGGAGGTCGTGGACGTGGACCTTGTCGGTGACGGAGGCGGCGCCGAATTCATCGGTCGCGCCGTGGACGGTGCCGCCCTTGATGCCGCCGCCGGCCAGCACGACGGAGAACGCCTTGGCGTTGTGATCGCGGCCGGGGTTGTCGTAGCCGTTTCTATCTTTGGTCGGCTTGCGGCCAAACTCACCGCCCCAAACGACGAGGGTGCTGTCGAGCAGGCCGCGCTGTTTGAGGTCGGCGAAGAGGGCGGCGAGCGGGCCGTCGATTTCACCGGCCTTGGTGGAGAGTTTCTCGTGGAGGTCCTGGTGGTGGTCCCAGCCGTTGTGCCAGACTTGGACGACGCGCACGCCGCGCTCGACGAGCCGGCGGGCGATAAGGAGTTGTTTGCCCTGTTGGCTGGTGCCGTAGGCGGCGCGGGTGGATTCGGATTCCTTGGTGATGTCGAACGCGTCGGTGGCCTCGGTCTGCATGCGGAAGGCGATCTCGTAGGATTCGAGGCGCGTCTCGAGGGCGGATTCGCGTTGGAGATTTTGGGCGTGGACCTGGTTGAGCTGGTTAACGAAGTCGAGTTGGCGGCGCTGCTCTTTGGGGGCGACGTAACTGTTGCGGATGTTTTGAATCATCTGCTGCACGTTGGCGGCGGTGGTGTTGACCGAGGCGCCTTGGAACGTGCCGGGGAGGAAGGCGGAGCCGTAATTGGTCACGCCACCGACGGGGAGCCGGCCGTCGCGCAAGGCGATGAAGCCGGGGAGATTTTGGTTTTCGGTGCCGAGGCCGTAGACGAGCCAAGAGCCGAGACTGGGCTTCACGATGCGGAGCGAACCGGTGTTCATGAAGACGGTGGCGACGTCGTGGGCGGGAATATCGGTCCACATGGAGCGGATGACGGCGAGGTCGTCGGCATGGGTGGCGGTCTTGGCAAAGGCGTCGCTGACCTCGAGGCCGGAGCGGCCGTATTTTTGAAACTTGAAGGGCGAGCCCATGGCGATGCCGCCATCGGGGAGAGTCTTGCCGTCGCGGAGGGAGAGGGCGGGCTTGGGGTCCCACGTGTCGAGGTGGGAAGGGGCACCTTGGGCGAAGATATGAATGATGGCTTTGGCCTTGCCGGAGAAATGCGGAGGCTTGGGGAGAAGCGGACTGGGCCCGAGGGCGAGGGCGGAGGCAGCCGGCGCGCCACGGAGTTGGGATTGAGGGACGAGCGAGGCGAGGCCGAGGGCGCCGACGCCCATGCCGACGCGGGAGAGGAACTGGCGGCGCGTTAGGAAGTAGTCCTCGAGGTCGGTCGAGATGCCGTGACAGGGATGAACGAGATGGGAAGCCGAAGCCGAGTTATGGCCGTGGAACCGGTCGGAGTGATGGTCAAGGGGCATGGGAAGAAAGACGCTGGGGGCGCGGGTTGGTTTCCCCGTGACGTGAAACGGCGAGGCAGAACAAAGCGTTACGAAGAAGAAAGCGCGCGGGACAACGAGAGGCGCGGGCAGAAGCAGGCTGTGCCGAACGGGGGTCGACGCGCGACGCCCCTACTGCGGGAGCGGAGGAAGCGGTATGTCGAGGGTGGCGGCGATCGCGCGGAGGAGCTCGTATTCTTCGACGTGGACCTCGCCGTTGGCGGTGACGACGGCGGTCGCGGCGACGAGGAGGCGTTGCTTGATCGGCGAGCTGGCGGAGGCGAGTTTGTCGAGGGCGACGTCGAGGGCGAGCAGGTCGATGGACGCCGCGGGCGCGTCGAGGCGACCGTCGAGAAGCCTGAGTTGCGCGGCGCCGGCGGCGAAGGCGGCGGCGGTGTCGCCGGGGCTGGAGTGGGCGAGCACGGAAAGGACGGTGGCGATCTCGGGTGCGACGGCTTGGAAGGAGTAGATCTGGGTGATCGAGGTCGCGGGGGCGCGGGTGGCGGCGACGTTGCGCAGGAGAAGCTTTTGCAGGGCGAACTCGAAAGGGGAGACGCGAGAGTCGGCATGAACGAGCTCATCGAGCAGTTCGAAAAACGGTGCGAGGGCAGTGGGCTGCAGGGTTTTTAACGCGGGCAGGGCGAGTTGGAGCAGCGGGAGTTTTTGCTCTGGGCCGAGCGAGCGAAGAGGGGCGTCGAGGTTTTCGAGGAGATGCAGCGCCTCACCGCCGGCGCGGCTGGCGACGAGGGAGATTTGGCGACGTTGCGTAGTCTGGTGATCGGAGAGCACGAGACCGTAAAGAAGAACGGGTGCTTGGACGGGCGAGTGCGCGGCGGCGAGAAGACGCGGCGGCAGCGACGCGTGAAGGACCGCGGCCTCGCCGAGGAGGGCGAGGTTGAGCGAACCGGGTGGGAAGAATTTGGGCTGCGCGGCTCTCTGCTCTGGGTTGGCGGCGGCCGGAGTGCCACGGTCGCCCGAGGCGGGTGAAGTGAAGCCCCGGACTCGGGACCAGTTGTCGTAGGTCGCATCGAGGATTTTTGGCGGGTCGAAAACTTTGCCGTCGAAGGCAGGCTCGATGGCGCGGATGCGGACCTCAAGGGGAGGATGGGTGGCCCAGAGGCCGCCAAACGTAGATCGAAAACCCTGCGCGAAAAAGAAATGACCGATGGCGGCGCTCTTGGCGTGGGCGAGGGAGGAGCCCATCGCGTAGCCGGCGATCTTTTTGAGCGCGCCGCCGATACCGGCCGGGTTGCGGGTGAACTGGACCGCGGCGGCGTCGGCGAGAAATTCGCGTTGGCGGGAGACGGCAGCTTGGATGAGTCGGCCAAAAAAATAACCGACGTAGCCGATCACCAGGAGGCCGAGGCCGGCCGCGCCGATCGCGGCGATGAGGCCGCCGGAGTTCTTGCTGTTGCGCGAAGAGGTGACGCGGGTGCGGCCGAGCGACGAGATGATACCGCGGCCGATGAGACCGAGGACAAGGATGCCGAAGATGAGCGATGTCAGGCGCAGGTTGAGGCGCATGTCGCCGTTGAGAATGTGGCTGAACTCGTGGGCGACGACGCCTTGGAGTTCGTCGCGGGTGAGTTTTTCCAAGGTGCCGCGGGTAACTGCGACGACGGCGTCGCTCGTGGTGAGGCCGGCGGCGAAGGCGTTGATGGCGGGCTCGTCGTCGAGGATGAAGACGCCGGGCATCACGATGCCGGAGGCGAGAGCCATTTCTTCGACCACGTTGAGCAGGCGGCGTTCGGCGAGGTCGGTGGTGTGCGGATCGACGCGGCGTCCGCCGACGCTCTCGGCGACGGCGGAACCGCCGCCGGAGAACTGGTGCCATTTATAAAGAGAGGCGAGGCCGACGACGGCGAGGGTGCCGAGGGTGACGAGGGCGAAGAGCTTGGGCTGCCAGAGAGAGGCGGAGGGGGAGAGCTGAGAGCGAAAAGCGGAGAGCTGAGAACGCTCGGAGTATCGGCTTGAGCGAGGGCGGTAATCGCTCTCGGCGATTTGGCGCGACAGGAAAACGGCGCCGAAGTAGCCGGCGGCAATGGTGCCGAGGACGGCGAGCGAGAAGAGCGCAACGAGCCGTGACGTGCGCTTTTTGGCGCGGGCTTGGGCTTCGAAGAAGTCCATGCTCGGACTTAATTTTTCCCGAGGGGTCGATCAACCGGGTCGAGCACGACGATCAACGCCGTCGCGACGGGACCGAGGAAGAGGCTGGCCAAGAACCAATTCAGGCGGGAGCGATTTTTTGATTGGGCGAGCCCGGCGTTGATGAAGGCGAGCGTGCCCCAGCCCACGTAGAATTCGGGCGGCGGAGTTTTTGGGGTCATGTGCGGGACGGTAACATGGGGGCCGTTCGGAGACCGGCCCCACTTCGATCGTCAGTTGAACGAAACCTTCGGAGCATTCCGCTCGGTGGGGTCTTCGATCTTGAAGAGTTCGGCAGGTTGGAATCCGAACATGCCGGCGAAAATCACGTTAGGGAAAATCTCGCGGGCGGTGTTGTAGGCCATGACGGCGTCGTTGTAGGCCTGACGCGCGAAGCCGACTTTGTTCTCGGTCGAGGTGAGCTCCTCGGTGAGCTGCATCATGTTTTGGTTGGCTTTGAGATCGGGGTATTGCTCGGAGACGACCATGAGGCGGGAGAGGGCGCCGCCGAGGCCGGCTTCGGCAGAAAGCAGACCTTTCATCGCGTTGCCATCGGCGGGATTGGCGGCGACGGCGGAGGCGGCGGCGGCGGCGATGTTACGGGCTTTGATCACGGCCTCGAGCGTGGTGCTCTCGTGCTTCATGTAGCCCTTGGCGGTCTCGACGAGGTTGGGGATGAGATCGTAGCGGCGCTTGAGTTGGACGTCGATTTGGGCGAAGGCGTTTTTGAAGCGATTGCGGAGGGCGACGAGGGCGTTGTAGATGCTGGTGATCCAGAACGCGGCGATGAGAAAAATGGCGAAGATGACGCCGAGGATGATAAGGATGAGCATGGTAGCGTGGGAGTTCGGAGTGGGAGTGCGGAGGTTCGAAAGTCGTGGGCGGAGCGGATGAAACTATCCAGATGATAGGTCTAATCATGCGTCGGGCGAGGCGGAACTGGCCACATCGCGATTGATTGTTGGCCAAGGTCGAGCACGTTGGAGGGGAATCATGCGTCCTCGTCGAAGTTCGACTTTTTTTCTCTCTTGGGTGGCGGCGTTTGCGGTTTTGCCGTGGACGTTGGCCCAAACTGAAGCGCCGTTGAACCGAGTGGTGCCACTGGCCAGCACGACCGAAGCGGGGTCAACGAGTGGGACAGCGGCTTTGACGGCGTCGTCGGCCCAGCGGGCTCACGAACTGGGATTCCCGGTCACCGCGGCAGAGCTTTACCGCGTGGCGTTGGCCGATCCCGGCGCAGACCGCGCGGCGCTGACCTTGGGGCTGGCAACGGCTTTGCTTGACGAAGGCCGCGCGTCGGAGGCTGAGAAGGTGCTGAACGAATTTGTCGGCCTGCGGGGCAGTGCGTGGCAGTTGCGCGCCGGGTTGGCGGCGCTAGCTCTGCGCAAGATGGAGGTGGCGGGTGCGGCGGTGGCGGCGGTGAAAGAGACGGAGCTGACCGACGGGGATCGGGCTTGGTGGTTTTTCGCGCAGGCGTTGTTGGCGGGCGCGGCGGGCGATGTGAAAGCGACGAACAAGGCGTTCGAGCAGGCGCAGGCGGCCGCAGGATCGGACCTCGTGCGCACCCGTTTTCGGCTCGAGGAAGAGTGGTCGCTGTTGCGGCGTAGCGGGAGTGGTAACGAGGCCCAGCTCGCGGAACAGCGGCAGGCCATGGAACGGTCGGCTGGCCAGGCGCTGGGTTTTCTGGCGGCTCGGGGGTATGCCGCGAATCTCAATGCGCTCGGCCGAAAGTCGCAGGCGATCGCGGTGATCAAGCAGCAGCTGCTGATTTTGCCGCGGGATGAACGGCAGTATTCCGATGATTTTCGTTTGTGGCTCGGGTTGATTGCGGGTGCGGGGGAAGGGGAGGGGCGCGTGGCGTTGAGCGAACTGGTCGCGACGGGCAAAGATCCCGTGCGGCAACGGATGGCGCTGCGTCTACTGGCGCAGGCCTCGGAGATAAATCCGGCGCGCGGGCAGTTGCGGGCGGAATTGGGGCGGCTCATCGCGTTGGTGCCGGCCCATCCGTTGCAGGAAGATTTTTATCTGTATCGGGCGAGTTTGCTATTGGGCGACAAGAGCTATGCGGCGGCGGAGAATGACGCCCGGGCTCTGTTGGAAAAATTTCCCGGATCGGGGTTGAAGGCGGAAGCGTTGGCCGTGTTGACCGGAGCGGCCTGGGAGCAGCGGCGTTACCGGTTGGCGGCGGACAGCGCAACGCGCGCGGCGGCGGCGATGGCGGCGGGCACACGGCGCGCTGAGTTGGGCGTTTTGGTAGCGGAGGCGTGGTTTCGGGCGCAGGATTTCAGATCTGCGGCTGATGCCTATGCGGCGGTGCTGATGGACCCACCGGCGAATTTGACCGGGGTGAGATTGAGCGAACTCAAGTTTCAGCGGGTGCAAGCGGAGATCGAAGCGGGCGCCTTGGATGGGGCGAGCGCGGCGCTAGATGGACTGGTGCGTGAGCCGGATTTTCGCGCTGAGGAGCGTTGGAAAGCCGAGTGGAATTTGGCGCGGGCCCTGCAAGCGCTTGGAGCAGCAGGAGCGGCGGCGGCGTTCGAGCGGGTCGAGCGGCTTTTGGGCGGCGAAGTCGATCCGGGCCTATCGGCGGACCTGCGAGCGCGGCTCGAGTGGTTGAGGGCGCGGTTGACGCTGGACATTACCCCGGCGCAGCCGGCGAAGACTTTGGAATATCTTGTCATACTGGAGAAGACTCTGGCCGGGGTGTCTCCGGCGATGGGTAAGGAAATCGCAAGCTCCGCGGCCGTGGTAAAGGCGCAGGCGTTCTTCCGGCAAAACAACGAGGCGGCGGCGCTGGAGCAGTTAAGAAAATTGCGGGTGGAGTTCCCCGAATCGGAAGCGGCGGTATCGTCTTACCTCGAGGAGGCAGACCATTATGTGAAGCAGTTCAAATTAGTGGAAGCGCAGCAACTCTACACAAAATTGGCGGATGACTTTCCGAAGAACATCAATGCTCCGTACGCGCTGTATTTTGCGGCGTTGCAGGCTGAAGCGAGGGGTGAAGCCAACCTCGCGGAGGCCAATCGTTTGATCGAGGATTTGGTGAAACGTTATCCCCAGAGCGACCTGGTTTTCGCGGCGCGATTAAAGCAAGGACACCTTTTGCGAAAGCTGAATCAGTTTCCGCAGGCGCAGCAGGCCTACGAGGATTTGGTAAACAATTTTTCGGCGAGACCGGATGTGGTACTCGCGCAGTTGGCCTTGGCGCTAACTCACAATGCGCAGGCGGCGAGCGATCCTGCTCACCAAGAAAGCGCGCTCGCCTTGCTCGAAAATCTTCGTGATCGGGTGGATGCTCCGGTGGATGTGCGGGTCGAGGCGGGCTTCAATCTCGGGGCGGTGCTCAAGCAACGCGGTGAGTCCGAGAAAGCGGCGACGGTATGGTGGCGAGATGTTGTGATGGCCTTTTTGATCGAGCCGAAAATGAGAGCGCAGCTGGGGGCAAAGGGGCCCTATTGGATAGCGAAAACACTGTTGGAGTTTGGCGCGCTAAGGGAGCGCCAGGGGAATTTGGAGGAAGCGAAAAATGCCTGGCTTCTGATGCTCAAGAGCGGGCTTCCGGGCGCGGGTCAGGCCACCGAAAAACTCGCGGCTTACGGGGTGCCCGCGCCCGTGCAATGAACCGGGCGATGAACCTTTCGCGTTTACGCGGCGTCGAGAATAACGTGTAGTGTGCGGCTTTTCGCGATGTCTGCTTACAATCTAACTCTTTTTGCCAAAGGTGGACCGATGATGTGGGTGCTCTTGGCCCTAGGAATATTGGCGCTCTTGCTGGTCTTTGAACGGTTGCTGTTTCTCCATCGCGGCCAAATCCGGGCGACGACATTCTTGGACGGAATAAAAAACAGTCTCGCTAAGCGGCGTTTGGTCGAGGCTTTGACTCTTTGTGAAGAGACGCCCGGACCGGTGGCGGCCGTGGTCAAAGCTGCGTTGCTGCACGTCGATGCGAACGCGGAAGCCATGCGTTTTCACGTTCAGGAAGCTGCGATTGTTGAATTGCCGGCGCTTGAGCGAAGACTCGGAAGTATCGCGACGATTGCCCAAGTTGCCCCCCTGGTTGGCCTCTTGGGGACGGTTTTGGGGATGGCTACCACGTTCTTGGCGTTTGAGCGCGATTACATGAGTGCAAGTGCCTTGGCGACTGGGATGTGGCAGGCGCTCCTGTGCACTGCGGGCAGCTTGATTTTGGCGATTCCTGCCCATGTGGCGCACCATTTTTTAAGCGGGCGGGTGCGGTCGATTGTGCGTGATATCGAATGGTCCGGGAACGAGATGATGCGGTATTTGCAAAACGACTATCGTGGCCTCAAGCCGGTTGGGAGCGAAGCCGTTGAGGCCGCAAATCGAAAAGCACCCCACCAAGAGGTGCCACAATGATAACGAGGCCGCTGAATCTTTTGGGGCATCTGAGGCCGGAACCCACACGTCTCGACGCGATGTTTTATGTAAACGTCGGATTGTTGGTGGTGTTCTTCCTTATGTTTGGTTCGCGTTTTGTTTTGGCGCCCGGATTGGGCGTGGATTTTTTGGTGCCCACCGTAAAGGGAGCGGCCAAAGGTGCGCGAACCACCACCCATCACATTACAGTCCAGCGTTCGGGCCAAATCCTAGCCGATGATGGATTGGTAACGAAGAAGCAGCTAGTGGAATGGCTGCGTCGCGAGAAAACTAAAACTCCCAAGCCCTCGCTGTTGATTTTGGCGGGTGCAGGCGTTCCAAGCGATGAACTGGCTGAAATCTTCAGTTTGGTGCAAGGCGCAGGATTTTCCGTTATTTGGGGGGCCTTGGATCCAACGGCCCCCGGAGCGGGCCAGCAGTGAAGACTCTAGCGAGTGAAAAACTGCGCTGGTTGGCAGCAGGCTTCGCCACCACAATTATCGGATTTGGGCTGCTCTTTTGGTTCGAAGTGCCCTCGGCCTCGACGGACCACGCTGCAGGAAGTTCGCGTTTCGAAACGCTCGTCGTTCAACGCGTCGTGGCTGATGAAGCGGCTTTACTCGATAAGACCCCTTTGTTTTTGCCGACCTCATGGAACACATCAATCAAGGATGTTTCGCTTCCGGCAACCGGGGGCGTGTTCGCTGATTTCCCGTCAGCCTTTGCTTATAAGGAGGGAGACCATAGCTTTGGTGTTTTTCGTTCCGATCAAGAGGGTTTAAATGGTGCTATTCTAGATATAGAGGGGCCAAATTCCGCGTTTCTATCTTTTGGTCAAAAAGCGCAAAATCTGCAGGTGACACGCAGAGCAGTTGGATACTTGGAGGTCTATTCGGCAAAAGACGGAATTGCCGTAATTCGTGAAGCTCTGACGCTCGATCTACCGCCAGGAACAATCAACTGGTCCCCGATTGAATTGATGGCGGTGGTTTCAGCGGCAGGACTCGTCGGTCCTCCTGTTTCGATTACTCTATCAGGACTCGAAGAGGTTGATCTTTATTTCGCCGATTTCCTGGTCAAAGTGTTTCGAATTGGCGAGAAATTGTCTCCAGGAGTTTATCGAATCATCGTAGGACCTTAGTTTCTGCTAAAAACGGCAAGTTTGCTGTTGACGACACAAAACGCCCATCGCACTTTGAACCCTCATTTTCGTTTTTTGGCACGGTGGCTTAGTCTGCCCAGATAGCTCAGTTGGTAGAGCACGTTCTTGGTAAGGACGAGGTCGCCGGTTCGACTCCGGTTCTGGGCTCCATGTCATAAAACAACGTCGGATTAGCTTCTACGACGATAATCCAGAAGTAACATTTAATCCAAATCAAAACACCCGTATCCCATGGCTAAAAGTAACTTCGAACGCACCAAACCGCACGTCAACGTCGGCACGATCGGACACGTCGATCATGGAAAGACGACGACCACGACCGCAATTCTAGCTGTTCAAGCCCGGAAAGGTCTCGCGGAAGTTAAGACCTACGCTGACATTGCGAAGGGTGGAACGGTGCGTGACGCCTCCAAGATCGTCACGATCTCTGTGGCGCACGTTGAGTATCAGACCGAAAAACGCCACTACGCCCACGTCGACTGCCCGGGCCACGCGGATTTCGTCAAGAACATGATCACTGGCGCCGCACAAATGGACGGTGCTATTTTGGTTGTTTCCGCCGCAGACGGTCCAATGCCCCAAACCCGTGAGCACATATTGCTAGCGCGGCAGGTAGGCGTTCCGAAGATCGTAGTGTGGCTCAACAAAGTCGATCTCATCGATGACAAGGAACTGCTCGATCTGGTTGAGATGGAGATCCGTGAGTTGCTCTCCAAATATCAATTTGACGGCGATAACGCGACCATCGTGCGCGGCTCCGCTACCGCGGCGCTCGACAATAAGCCGGAGGGCAATGCGGCCATCACCGCCCTCATGGATGCCATCGACAAGGACATCCCAGAGCCGATCCGTGAAAACGATAAGCCTTTCTTGATGTCGGTTGAAGATGTCTTTTCGATCACCGGCCGCGGCACTGTTGCTACCGGCCGAATCGAGCGTGGGTCCTGCAAAATCAACGAAACCGTTGAGATTGTTGGTCTTAAAGATACGGTAACTACCGTAATCACAGGTATCGAAATGTTTCGTAAGCTCCTCGATTCGGGTCAGGCTGGAGACAATGTCGGCATGCTCCTCCGAGGCATTGAAAAAGACGGTATCGAGCGGGGGCAAGTCATCGCGGCACCAAAATCAATCAAGCCCCATAAAAAGGCAAAAGCTGAAATTTACGTCCTCTCGAAAGACGAAGGCGGTCGGCATACGCCATTCTTCAACGGTTACCGTCCTCAGTTCTATTTTCGGACGACGGATGTTACTGGCATCGTGAATCTTCCCAAAGGCGTTGAAATGATCATGCCAGGCGATAACATTGCTGTTGAGATCGACCTCATCGTTCCAATCGCGATGGAGACGACGCAAAAATTCGCTATCCGTGAAGGTGGCCGCACGATTGGTGCAGGTCGCGTCACGGAAATTATCGAATAAGTTCGATCAAAACCTTAAACTCGACTCTGCCGAGGTCTCGCTACGGGGCCTCGGCGGCGTCGTCTAGGAAAGCCCATCCCACAGGCGTGTAGCTCAATTGGTAGAGTAGCGGTCTCCAAAACCGTTGGTTGGGGGTTCGATTCCCTCCGCGCCTGCCAAATTTAAGTCCATGAAAAATCCGTTTCGCAGCACTCGTATCTTTATCGGTGAAATGGTTGGCGAGCTTCAAAAAGCTTCTTGGCCGACGCGCACGGAGTTGCGAGATTCAACAATTGTTGTCGTGCTCGCCGGCGTATTGCTCGGTGTTTTCACCAGCATCAGCGACTTTGCTCTTATCAATGTCGTCGACCTGCTCACGTCTTGGGTTAACTAATCCAAACAACCATGTCTGCCACTCCTCCGATTCCTTCTGCGGCTCAATGGTTTGCGTTACACACGCTTTCGGGTCAAGAGAACAAGGTTAAAGCCTACATCGAGAAATTCAAGAAAGCCGAAGAACTCGAGGATCACATTTTTGAGGTGTTGTTGCCTACCGAAGTGGTGTCCGAAGTAAAGAACGGCAAAAAGACCACCAAGGTTCGCAAGCTCTATCCAGGATATGTTTTTATCCAGATGTGGCTTTATGGTGAGGACAAGAAAGTCATCAATAAACCTTGGTATTTCGTAAAGGAAGTGGCTGGAGTAATTGGTTTTGTCGGCGGCGAACGACCAGCGGCGTTACAGCCCTCGGAAATTGTTGAAATCCGCTCGCGAATCGAAGCGGCCAATGGGAAAGAAGTTCCGAAGATTCAGTATACTGTCGGCGAGGAAGTGAAAATTACTGATGGTGCCTTTACTAGTCTGACGGGCCGAATTGATGAGATCGACCCTGAGCGTGGTAAGCTGAAGGTTTCTGTTTCCATCTTCGGTCGCTTTACCCCGGTTGAGTTGGAATACTGGCAAGTCCAAAGAAATACTGAATAGACCCATTTCTCACTCCCTCATTACGCGATTTCTGTTAACGCACCCGATTTAACTCTATTTTAAAATGGCTAAGAAAATTCAAGGTTACATCCGCCTCCAACTTCCTGCCGGTGCTGCAAATCCTGCTCCTCCGGTGGGTCCTGCTCTCGGCGCTCAGGGCGTCAACATCATGGCGTTTTGTAAAGACTTCAACGCCCGAACCAAGGATCAAAACGGAATGATCCTTCCTGTAGTAATTACGGTTTTTTCGGACAAGAGCTTCACTTTTATCCTTAAGTCCCCGCCGGCGTCTGTGCTTCTCAAAAAAGCCGCAAACATTGCAAGCGGTTCGGCGCGACCCAACCAAGACAAAGTTGGTAAGGTGTCAAAGAAGCAACTGCTCGAGATCTATAAACTCAAGGCCAAAGACTTGAATGCAAAAGACGACGAGGCAGGCATTCGTATCATCGCCGGCACCGCCAGAAACATGGGCATCGAAGTCGTCGGCTAATTTTTTCCTCCACAACAACCACTCACCGCGGGAGTTCCACTCGGAACACATGCACCGCAAGGAGTCATCATGAAGAAACAAAGCAAACGTTATCGCAGCGCCCAAAAAGTCGCTGATCTATCTAAAGAATACTCCCTCGCCGAGGCCGTATCGATTTTGGGTAAATTCCCAAAGGCAAAGTTCGATGAGACCGTTGAACTCTCTTTCAAGCTTGGCGTAGACGGCGCCTCTGGAGACCAGAACGTTCGTGGAACCACCCCGTTGCCAAACGGCTCGGGCAAGAAAGTTAGAATCGTGGTCTTTACAGACAATCCGGCAGCTGCGTTGGCCGCCGGAGCCGACACTGCGGGACTGGCGGATATCATGCAGAAGATAAACGAAGGTTGGCTAGAGTTCGATGTCGCTATCGCTACTACTGAGGCGATGAAACAAGTTCGAACTCTTGCTCGTGTGCTCGGTCCAAAGGGTCTTATGCCAAATCCGAAGAGCGGAACGGTGACCGACGATATCGCTGCCGGAATCAAGGCCGTGAAGGCCGGTCGAGTTGAGTTCAAGATGGATAAGGCTGCGATCATCGGAGTTGGTGTAGGTAAGTGCTCGTTTACCTCCGCGCAAATCTTGGAGAATGCTTCGACCGTGATTGATGCCGTTGGTAAGGCAAAACCCGCCTCATTTAAGGGCGGTGTCTTTATCAAATCCATAACTTTGTCCTCCAGCATGAGTCCCGGCGTTCGCGTCGCCTCAAGTGAGTTCAGCAAATACTAAACGGAGCCTGACCCATGAGACCCGAAAAAAATTATCTGATCGCCGAAGTTGAGACGCATCTCAAGAAATCCGAATACGTTATCTTGGCCAATTTTACCAAGGTAACTGTCAGTGATGTCGCTGACCTTCGTTCCAAACTTAACGCGGAGAAGGCAGAATTTCACGTCGTGAAAAACAGTTCACTTCGCGTTGCGGCCAAGGCGCTGGGCCTCCCTGAGATCGAAACGGCACTGACCGGTCCTACTGCGGTTATTGTCGGCGGCAAAAACCCGGCGGGTGTGGCTAAGGTCCTCAAGAAGTTCTTCGAAGACAAACAGAAGCTCGAGGTGAAGATCGGCGTGCTCAACAAGAAGTTGGTGAGCTCGGCTGATTTGGCAAAAATGGCCGACCTCCCCTCTTTCGAAGCTCTTCGTTCCCAATTCCTCAGTCTTCTCGTCAGCAACGCAGGGGCTTTCGTCCGTGTGTTGGATGCGAAAGTCAAGAAGGAGCAACCGGCAGCATAAATTTCCTGCGGTGCTGCTTTTTACGGCAGTGCCCTAGGCGATAAACCACATCCTTTGGGGTGAGCTAGGAGATTCGTCTCTTAAACGTGTTTCACTTTTAGAAACCGCTAGTAATCCCGAGAAAATACAAACATGAGCAATATCACCAAAGACCAAGTAATCGAGTGGCTGTCCGCACAAACCGTGCTCGACCTCGCAACCCTCGTCAAAGACCTTGAAGGAAAGTGGGGCGTTTCCGCTGCCGCTGCCGTCGCCGCCGCTGGACCTGCCGCCGGTGCTGCTGCTGCGGCACCTGCTGAGGAAAAAACCGAATTTAACGTGATCCTCGTGGAGGCTGGCGCAAACAAGATTGGCGTCATTAAGGAGGTCCGTGTGATTACCGGTTTGGGCTTGAAGGAAGCCAAGGATCTCGTCGAGGCCGCTCCAAAGCCCGTCAAAGAGGGTGCCAACAAGGCTGACGCCGAAGAGATTAAGAAGAAACTTGAGGCCGCCGGCGCCAAAGTCGAACTCAAGTAATCACTTGGTCGACTTAGTTTGCATTGATTTACAAATCCATCGAAGGGATTGCGCTATGCGTAATCCCTTCGATGGGTTTTTCTCTGTTCTTTCGTCAGGTTCCCGCGCGGGGCGATTCTAGCCCTGTGTATCTGTTCCCTCGTTAATTATCTCCTCCGGAAATTCCCATGGCCGACCGCACACATCCCGAACGCACTAACTTCGGAAAACTCCGCGAAGTCATTCAGCCGCCGAATCTCATCGAGATTCAGATCACGTCCTATCTCGAGTTCCTGCAGAAGGGAATTCCCGAGAAACAACGTAAGCCTCAGGGCTTGGAAGCCGTATTTCGGGAGGTTTTCCCGATCCATTCCTACGACGAACGTCTGGTGCTGGAGTATGTTTCCTACAATTTGGGCGACTCCAAAAATACCGAACTCGAGTGTTTGCGCGAAGGTATAACATATTCCGTGCCGCTGTACGTGAAGCTCCGGTTGCGCGAGGAAGATTTTATCAAGGATGAAGATATATACATGGGCGAGATCCCGATGGTGACTGAACGTGGTTCTTTCATCATCAACGGCGCGGAGCGTGTCGTTGTCTCCCAGCTCCACCGCTCGCCAGGTATCGCCTTTGAAGTTACACCGCACCCTAACGGCAAGTTGCTGCACTCTTTCCGAATCATTCCCGACCGCGGGACTTGGCTCGAGGTCCAGTTTGACAATAATGATTTGCTTTACGTCTACCTTGATCGTCGCCGTCGCCGTCGAAAGTTTCTGATCACGACCTTGCTCAGGGCAATCGGCTATTCGAGCGACATAGATATTTTGAATCTCTTTTACGAGATCAAGGATCTCAAGGTTGCTAAGGCTTTGGATCTCGAGAACGTTTCGACTTTGGTGTTGGTCGAAGATGCGATCGACGCACAGCAGGGGGTGGTTTTGGCACGCGCTTTTGAACCGCTCACGAAGCAGATCGTGCGGACTTTCCAGAAGCACGGGATCTCTACGATTCGTGTAATTGACACGACCGTTGATGAGGGAGCGTTGATCCGGGCGCTCAAGAAAGACCCGACTCGCAACGAGGAAGAGGCGCTCAAGGAAATCTACAAACGTCTGCGTCCTGGCGAGCCGCCGACGACGGCGAATGCCAAGGCCCTATTGAAGCGACTATTCTTCGATCCTAAGCGCTATGACCTCGGAAGGGTCGGCCGATACAAGGTTAACCAGAAACTCGGTCTCAAAGTGACGCTCGAGCAGCGCATCATCGAAAGTGGCGATATCGTTGCGGCGACGAAGTATCTTGGTCGGCTCAAGAAGGGCGAAGGCGTAGTTGACGACATCGATCACCTTGGTTCGCGTCGCGTGCGCACCGTAGGGGAATTGCTCGCCAACCAGTGCCGGGTTGGCCTCAGTCGCACCGAAAGACTGGTTCGCGAGCGGATGACCATGTATGATCAGAGTGTTGACTCTATCACCCCGCAGAAGCTCATCAATCCGAAGGCTTTAACAACCGTTATCCGTGACTTCTTCGCACGGAGTCAGCTCTCTCAGTTCATGGACCAGATCAACCCCCTCGCGGAAGTGACGCACAAACGTCGGCTTTCCGCACTCGGGCCAGGTGGTCTCAATCGCGAGCGCGCCGGTTTCGAAGTTCGCGACGTTCATCCGTCGCACTACGGGCGCATTTGTCCTATCGAAACTCCTGAAGGTCCGAATATCGGCCTAATCAACTCCCTCTCCACTTACGCCCGGGTGAATGAGTTCGGTTTCATTGAGACTCCCTACCGGATCGTTAAGGACGGCCGTGTCTCCGATAAAATTGAGTATCTCACCGCCGACCAAGAGGAAGCCAAGGTTATCGCCCAGGCCAACTCTGAGCTCGACGATAAGAGTAACTTTATCGGCAAAGTTACCGTCCGCCAAGATGGTGAATTTCTCGAAGTCGCAGCGTCCGAAGTCCACTATATGGACGTCTCGCCTAAGCAGGTCATTTCGATTGCGGCCGGGATGATCCCGTTCCTTGAGCACGACGATGCAAATCGTGCGCTCATGGGCGCAAATATGCAACGCCAAGGCGTGCCGCTTCTCCAAGCCGAGTCACCGCTTGTTGGTACCGGTATCGAAGAGCGTGTCGCCCGCGATTCAAAGATCGTAGTCGTCGCCGACGAGGCTGGCGTTGTCGCCTCCGTTGATGCGAAACGCATTGTCGTCACGAAAGATGGCGAATTGCCGCGTAATCTGAAGCACGATCCGAAAAATCACGTTTTTATCTACGAGTTGCGCAAATTCATGCGCTCGAACGCCGGCACATGCTTCAACCAAAAGCCGATCGTCGCGCTTGGCCAGAAGATCAAGGCGGGCCAAATTATTGCTGACGGTCCTTCAACGGACAAAGGCGAGATGGCCCTCGGACGAAACGTGCTCGTCGGTTTCATGCCGTGGAACGGTTATAACTTCGAAGACGCTATCCTCATTTCGGAAAAGGTTTTGAAGGAAGACATTTTCACGTCGATTCACATCCAAGAGTTTGAGGTTAATGCGCGCGATACGAAGCTTGGGCCGGAAGAGATCACCCGCGATATCCCGAATATTGGCGAAGAAGCGCTCAAGAATCTCGACCATAATGGTGTTATCCGGATCGGTGCGGAAGTGAAGCCTGGCGACATTCTCGTCGGGAAAATCACGCCGAAGTCTGAGACCGAGCTAGCCCCTGAGGAAAAGCTGCTTCGCGCTATCTTCGGTGAAAAAGCCGCCGATGTTAAAGATACTTCGTTAGTTGTTCCATCAGGTGTTGGTGGCATCATCATGGACGTGAAGGTATCATCCCGGATCGACAATCAAGAGGAGAAACTCTCGCCTTCTGACCGCCGCCGCCAAGGGAAGCAAATTCAAGAGGAATATAAAACGCAGATCGATAAATTGCGCGAAGGCCTGACTGAGGCCCTCTCCAACATCCTTCTTGGCGAAAAAATCCCGCTCGACGTGATCAACGGTGAATCTGGTGAGATCATCATCCCAGCCAATCGAAAGATCACGAAGACTCTTCTGCGGCGTCTTGCAGCCGTTTCCAAGCATGTCCAGATCGACCCTTCGCCGGTTCGGATCAAGATCATGGAGATCATCGGCGGCTACCAAACGAAGTTCGACGAACTCGAAACTGACCGCGAGCGCAAGATGGGTGCGGTTGAAGCCGGAGAAGGCTCTGGTGACGGCGCGATCAAGCAGGTCAAAGTCTATGTCGCGACGAAGCAGAAGCTTGAAGTCGGAGATAAGATGGCCGGTCGCCACGGTAACAAAGGCGTTGTTGCGAAGATTGTTCCCGAAGAAGATATGCCGTTCCTCCCGGATGGCACTCCAGTCGAAATCTGCCTGAACCCTCTCGGCGTGCCTTCACGTATGAATGTTGGACAGGTTCTGGAAACGCACCTCGGCTGGGCTTGTAAAAAGCTCGGCTTGAAAGTTGCGACTCCAGTCTTCGACGGCATATCCGAGAAACGGGTCCGCGAATATCTCAAGGAGGCTAAGTTGCCGACTTCCGGCAAGAGCGTGCTTTTTGACGGTCGCACCGGCGAGAAGATCGATCAGGAGGTCGTGGTCGGTTACATCTACATGATGAAGCTGAACCATCTTGTATCGCACAAGATCCACGCCCGTGCTGTCGGTCCTTACTCACTGGTCACGCAGCAACCTTTGGGCGGCAAGGCCCAATACGGCGGCCAGCGCTTTGGTGAAATGGAAGTCTGGGCGCTCGAGGCCTACGGCGCCGCGCACACGCTCCAGGAACTCCTCACCGTCAAATCCGACGACGTGCAGGGCCGCACGAAGATCTATGAGTCGCTTGTCAAGGGCGACAACACCTTGGTCGCCGGAACGCCCGAGTCGTTCAACGTTCTCATTAAGGAAATCCAGTCCCTCGGCCTGGATATTAAACTCCAGAAACGCGACTCGCTCAGCTACGGCTCCTAAGCCACCGCCCGAGTCCCGTTCACCTTCCACAAAATTCAGGAGCTAAAGCCATGATTCAACCCGCCGAAACCGCCGCCTCCAACCGTGATGAAGCCCGCGCCGCCTTGGGCCTCGAAGAGAGCCCGTTCGACTGCGTGTCCATCACCGTCGCTTCGCCCGAGACCATCCGCAAATGGTCCAAGGGCGAGGTGAAGAATCCCGAGACGATTAACTATCGCACGTTCAAACCCGAGCCAGGCGGTTTGTTCTGCCAAAAGATCTTCGGGCCCGTCCGTGACTATGAGTGCGCGTGCGGCAAATACAAACGCATCAAGTATAAGGATGTTGTCTGCGATCGTTGCGGAGTCGAGGTCACCATCGCCCGCGTCCGCCGCGAGCGCATGGGGCACATCGAGATGGCTGTGCCGGTTACGCACATTTGGTTCCTTAAGTCCATGCCGAGCCGTCTCGGTTTGTTGCTCGATATGACCGCTCGCTCTCTCGAGCGCGTGATTTACTACGAGAACTACATGGTCATCGATCCGGGCAAGACCCCGCTCGAACTCAAACAACTGCTTACGGACACCGAATATCGCCAAGCTCTTGATGAATATGGCGCGGATTCCTTCGTTGCCAAGATGGGCGCTGAGGCCGTGCGTGATGCGCTGGTCAAGACCGATATGGAGGCCACTGTGGCCGAGTTGCACGAGCAGATGCGCGCAACGAAATCGAAGCAGATCAAAAAGAAACTATCTAAGCGGCTGAAGGTGATCCAAGGCTTCATCCACTCGAAGTCCCGTCCGGAATGGATGGTCCTCGAGGTGTTGCCGGTGATCCCGCCCGATCTTCGTCCGCTGGTTCCGCTTGAGGGTGGTCGTTTCGCGACCTCCGATCTCAACGATCTCTATCGTCGAGTCATCAACCGCAACAACCGGTTGAAAAACTTGATGCAGCTTAAGACGCCCGACGTTATTATTCATAACGAAAAGCGCATGCTGCAAGAGGCCGTCGACGCGCTCTTTGATAACGGTCGCCACGGTCGTCCTGTCACGGGCGCCGGCAACCGTCCCTTGAAGTCCCTTTCGGACATGCTCAAGGGCAAGCAGGGTCGATTCCGTCAAAACTTGCTCGGCAAGCGCGTGGACTACTCCGGTCGTTCCGTCATCGTCATCGGTCCCGAGCTCAAGCTCAGCCAATGCGGTCTGCCCAAGAAGATGGCGCTCGTGCTCTTCGAGCCGTTCATCATCCGTCGCCTTAAGGAACTCGGCTTCGTGCACACCGTCCGCGGTGCCCGCAAGATGATCGAGAAGAAATCGCCCGAGGTTTGGGATATTCTTGAGGAAGTGACCAAGGGCCATCCGGTGCTGCTCAACCGCGCGCCGACCCTTCACCGACTCTCCATCCAAGCGTTCGAGCCCGTCCTGATCGAAGGCGAAGCCATCCGCGTTCATCCGCTTGTCTGCACCGCCTACAATGCGGATTTCGACGGAGACCAAATGGCCGTTCACGTGCCGTTGTCCCTTGAGGCTATTCTCGAGTGCAAGCTGCTGATGATGGCGACTAACAACATCTTCTCGCCGTCTTCCGGCAAGCCGATCCTCACCCCATCCCAGGACATCGTTCTAGGCGCCTATTATCTCACGATCGAGCCGCGCACCAAGCCGGCAAAGGGTGTTCGAGTGCCGCTCCTCAGCGGTTTGCACGAGGTGCTCTATGCGAAAGCAGACGGAGCACTCAAGGTCCATGACTGGGTCGAGGTGCCAAATCCTGACTTCGGTCAGGACACTGTCTACGGCAACAAAGAGAAGAAAGTCCTTCGCTCCACCGTCGGCCGCGTCATCTTTAATCAGATCTGGCCTAAGGAACTTGGATTTGTGAACTTTCCGGTCCCCAAGGCAAAATTGGGCGACCTGATTCTTAATACCTACAAAAGTGCCGGTCATTCGATGACCGTCGAGACCCTCGACAAGCTCAAGGAGCTCGGTTTCCAGACCGCGTTCCAAGCGGGCATTTCGATCGGTATCGATGACATGATCATCCCCGAGTCGAAGAAAGCGATCGTCACCGACTCGCGCAAAAAAATCACCGAGGTCGAGGCCCAGTTCAACAAGGGCACGATCACTGACGGCGAGCGCTACAACAAGGTCGTCGATATCTGGACTGCAGCCACCGATCAAATCGCGAAGGAAGTCTTTTCTAAGCTCCAAACCAACGAAGGTAAGACCGAGGTCAACCCGGTCTACATCATGATGGACTCCGGCGCGCGTGGTAACAAACAGCAGGTCCGCCAGCTTTGCGGCGCCCGCGGTTTGATGGCCAAGCCCTCCGGCGAAATCATCGAACGTCCGATTCTTTCGTCGTTCCGCGAGGGTCTCACGGTCCTCGAATACTTCATTTCGACCCACGGCGCCCGGAAGGGCCTCGCCGACACCGCGCTCAAGACCGCCGATGCCGGCTATCTCACCCGTAAGTTGTGCGACGTCGCTATGGATGTGATCATCTGCGAAGACGACTCCGGCGCCCGTGATGGCGTTTGGAAGAAAGCGATCTTTGAAGGTGACGATGAAATCGTCGCGCTCAAGGAGCGCTTGATCGGTCGTTGCTCCAGCGACGATGTCTACAACCCGCTCAATCCGTCCGAACTCATTGTCGGCTCTGGCGAACTCATCACCGAAGAAGCAGCTTCCAAGATCGACGACGTCGGCATCGAGCGCGTTAAAGTCATGTCCCCGCTCACCTGCACGAGCCCGGCCGGAATCGACGCCAAATCATACGGCATCAATCCCGCCACCAGCCGCGTTGCAAAGATTGGTGATTCGGTCGGCATTATTGCCGCGCAGTCGATTGGCGAGCCCGGAACGCAGCTTACGATGCGTACCTTCCATATCGGCGGCGTCGCTTCCGGCGGATTCAAGACCCCTGAGATCCGTGTCCGCTCGGCAGGCACCATCAAATACAAAGGTCTGCGTCTCGTGCAGACGGCCGAGGGCGGTAATATTGCCCTGAACAAAACTGGCACGATCCAAGTCATCGACGACGAGGGCAAGGAACTCGAAAACTACAACATTGTGGTCGGTTCCTTCCTGCACGTCGGCGACGGCGAGAAGATCGGCAAGGGCGATATCCTTGCTCAATGGGATCCTTACAATGTTCCCGTTCTCTCTGAGAAGGGCGGCTCGCTGCACTTCAAGGACATGATCCCGGGCGTTACCGTGAAGCGGGAACTCGATGAATCGTCGGGCCGCATTGCCACGGTTGTCATTGAGCACAAGGAGGACCTCAATCCGCAGATCGAGATCCGCGACGCGAAGAACAAGGCACTCGCCGCCTATTCGATTCCCGTCGGCGCCCAGATCGCGGTCAACGAGGGTGACACCATCGCCCCCGGCGCGCTCCTCGCAAAGACGCCCCGTCAGGCGTCGAAGACGAAAGACATCACCGGTGGTCTTCCCCGAGTCGCCGAGCTTTTCGAGGCTCGTCGTCCAAAGGACGCGGCCGAGATGGCCCGTATCGACGGTGTCGTTGCCTTTGAGGGCACGGTCCGCGGAAAGCGTAAGTTGGTCGTGAAGAACGAGGAGACTTCTCAAGAAGAAGAGCATCTCATTCCGACCGGAAAGCACATCATTGTGCAGCCTGGCGACGTGGTCCACAAAGGCCAGCATCTCACGGAAGGCTCCGCCGACCCGCACGAGATTTTGGAAATCCTCGGGCCATCCGCGCTCTACGATTTCCTGATTTCGCAAGTGCAGGAAGTGTATCGTCTCCAAGGCGTCACGATTAACGACAAGCACATCGAGATCATCATCCGCCAGATGCTGCGCAAAGTTCGGATCACCGATCCGGGCGACAGTGAGTACTTCTGGGGCGAGCAAGTGGATCGCGCCGCGTTCCTCGCGGACAATCGGCGCATCGACGAAGCTGGCGGTAAGCCGGCCGAAGCGGAACCGATCCTCTTGGGTATCACCAAGGCCTCGCTCGAAACCGAAAGCTTCATCTCCGCAGCCTCCTTCCAGGAAACGACCCGCGTACTCACCGACGCTTCGACCCTCGGCAAGGTCGACCTCCTGCGCGGCTTCAAGGAGAACGTCATCATGGGTCACTTGATTCCGGCGGGCACTGGCCTGCCGCGCTACAAGAAACTCAAGATCAGCTTGCCCTTTGGAGCAGAGCTGCCGGTCGACGAAAATATGGTGGCCGAGGTCAGCGCGGGTTGATCAACGGGTTGTTTATTCCTCCAGCCACATTCAAAGCCGCGGATTCGTCCGCGGCTTTTTTGTGGACACTTGTCTGCCGTGGTTACGAAGCCCCTTTGGGCGTCTAAGTTGACTTTCGTTTCTTGTGCCCATCGGGCCAGAGCCGAAAATCTAAGAGCTCCCACGCCAGCCCCGTCCTCCTTCCCTTACACCGCTAGCTATTGATTTTCAGACTCAAAACCACCGACAAGATGCCCGTGCCACCTCGGAACCCGCCGTCTAGAAATCAACAGCTATTGGTATTTGAAGAGGGGGCTGAGATGACGCGCGGATGGAGCTGAACCGGGGTGGGGGCGCAGGGAGGGGAGACGTAGCGGATCGCCATACATTTTCCGTTTGAGTCCGCGAAGTAATCGGCGGCCTTGGCTACTCCCTGATCGACCCTGAATGATTTCCAGTGGGCCGTTACGAGCAAGCGCGCCGACTGCTGAGGGGGGAGCTGGCGGGCGAACCGGTGTGCGACGCAAGACTCGCACGCTGGGCTGGCGCCTGTAGACCGGCCCGCGCCGACGTGATCCGAGCTGCGGTGCCCGACGTACCACGACGGCTCGCCGAAAGAAATCGCATTGGGGCCTTAGCCATTTCAAAAAACCTTGTTCTCTTAATAGACAGCATCGCGGAGCTTCGTTAAGATGAGGCGTTATTTGTTTTCGCCCCGCTGTCTTTTACCCTTATGCGCCGTATTTTTCTCTCCATTTCCGCAGTATCGGCTGCTGCCGTTTTGCTCGCCCATGTCGGATGCGGCACGAGCCAAGTCACCTCCGACGCCGCCCGCCCGGCTGCGGTCGCGGCTTCAGCATCCGTTGAGCCGCCGGCCAAAGGTCCCGCGAAGCTTTCGTTCAACGAGCACATCCAACCGATTCTCGCCGAGAACTGTTTTCATTGCCATGGGCCCGACTCCGGCACCCGCAAGGCCAAGCTTCGGCTCGACCGCGCCGAATATGCGACTGTTGACCGGGGTGACGCCGAGGCGGCGATCGTCCCGGGTAAACCCGACGTGAGCCCGCTCATCGAGCGCATCCTCGCCACCGATCCCGACGAGATCATGCCGCCGCCCGAGGCGCACAAGACGATGAAGCCGGCCGAGATTGCCCTGCTCAAACGCTGGATCGCCGAGGGCGCGGAGTATCAGGAGCACTGGTCGTTTTTGCCGCCGGTCGCGAAGCCGCCCGCGCCCGTCGCCGCCGCTCCCGCCGGCTGGGATCGCAATCCCATCGACGGCTACATCCTCGCCAAGCTCCGCGCCGAAAATCTCGTGCCCAGCTCGCCGGAGTCGCCGGCGCGCCTGCTGCGCCGCGTAACGCTCGATCTCACCGGTCTGCCGCCCACGCCGGCTGAGCTCGCGGTGTTTGCCCGCGATCCGTCACCCTCCGCTTACGAGCGCGCGGTGGATCGCCTGCTCGCGAGCGACGCTTCAGCCGAACATTTTGGCCGCCAGTGGTTAGATGCCGTGCGCTACGCCGACACCCACGGCATCCACATCGACAACTACCGCTCGATCTGGCCCTACCGCGATTGGGTGATCAACGCGTTCAAGCAGAACATGCCGTTTGACCGGTTCACCGTCGAACAGATGGCCGGCGATCTGTTGACCGATGCGACCGTCGACCAAAAAGTCGCCTCCGGTTTCAACCGTTGCCTGCCCACCACGAGCGAGGGCGGAGCGATTGCGGCCGAGTATGAAGCGATCTACGCCAAGGATCGGGTCGAGACGATGTCCACGGTGTGGCTCGGACTCACGACCGGTTGCGCGGCATGTCACGACCACAAATTCGACCCGATTAGCACCAAGGATTTTTACGCGCTGACCGCGTTTTTCCGCAACAACACCATGCCGGCGATGGACGGGAATATTTCCGACACGCCGCCGAGTATGTTCGTGCCGGCGGTCGCGGACCGGGCGCGGTGGCCGGCGTTGCAAGGCGAGATCGCGGCGGTGAAGGCCGCGCTGAAAGACCGCGCGAAGGGCTCGGACGCAGATTTTGAAGCGTGGCTCGCTTCCGCCAAGTCCCTCGCGCCGCTGCCTTCGAAGCGTTACGTGCGCCAGATCTGGCCCAAGGTCGGTTCGGTCGATGGCGGTCCCACGGTGGCCGGTCCGTTTGGCGAAGCCCCCAAGATCGACGGGCGCGACCAAGTCCTCGCGCCGCCGGTGGCCATGACCCGGGAAGGCGCGGAAAGTTTCGGCCTGCTCGTCCGCGTCTCTGGGACGCCGAGCGGCCCGCTGCTTTCCTGTCTGGAGCCGGACGGCAAGGCGAACGGCTGGGAGCTGTTTTTGGAAGAAGGTAAAATCGGTCTGGTATTCACCGACGGTAAGAGCGGGGTCAGTGGCCGGGGTGTGGCCCGAACCGCGCTGGCTCCGGACCAGTGGCATCATGTGTTTCTCAGCTACGATGCGGCGTCGCAGCGCAGCCGATCTATCGACGTCTTCGTGAACGGTGGGGCAGTCGCGAATTCCGGCGAAGTCAGCCGCTTTCCCAACGACATCGTGCCGACGGCTCCCCTGCGCCTCGGCGCGCGCGCGGCCGAGACGGGCCAGCCGGCGGTGACGCTGACCGGTGGTGGAGTCTGGGTGCAGGACGTGCGGCATTACAGCGGCGGTTTCCTGCCGGCCGATTCAAAACAAGTGGTCTCCGACAAACCCGGGGCTGACACGGTTGCGATTTACAAGGCGTTCCTGGCCGCGCCCGCCGAGCGCACCGATCCGCAGAAAGAGAGCCTGCGCACGCATTACCTCGCGACGGTGGACGCGTCGTCATTGCCGCTCGCGGCCAAGCTCGACGCATTGATGGCCGAGGATGATGCGATGCGCGCCCGCGGCGGCATCACTCTCGTAATGGAAGAGAAGAAAGGCACGGCACCCTTTGCCCATGTGCTCACGCGCGGTGAATACTCCCAACTTGGTGAACTCGTGCCGGCGGCGACGCCGGCCGTGCTCCCGCCGATGCCGGCCGACGCGCCGCTCAACCGCCTCACGTTGGCGCGGTGGCTCGTCGATCCGAAGAATCCGCTCACAGCACGCGTCACGGTGAACCGGGTGTGGCAAAACTTCTTTGGCACCGGCCTGGTTGAATCCTCGGGTGACTTTGGCGTGACGGGCACCCGGCCCACGCATCCGGAGCTGCTCGACTGGCTCGCGGTGGATTTCCGCGACTCCGGCTGGGACTACCGTCGGCTTGTGCGCCAACTGGTCATGACCTCGACCTACCGCCAATCGGCTGCGGTCTCGCCCGCGCTGCTCGAGCGCGACCCGGCGAATGTTCTGCTCGCGCGTGGCCCGCGCTACCGGCTCGACGCCGAGCAATTGCGCGATCAAGTCCTCGCCGCCTCCGGATTGCTCGTGACCAAACTCGGTGGTCGGCCCGTGCGTCCTTACCAGCCCGAAGGCATCTGGGAAGAAGTAGCGATGAAGCAATCGACCACGCGTTTCTACAAACAGGATGTCGGCGATGCGCTCTACCGCCGCTCGCTCTACACCATCCTGAAGCGCACCGCGCCGCCGCCGGCGATGGATATCCTCAACGCCCCGAACCGCGAGGTCTCGTGCGTGCGCCGCGACCGGACGAACACGCCGTTGCAGGCCCTCGTTACGCTCAACGAACCGCTCTTCGTCGAGGCGTCGCGCTCGCTGGCCACGCGGGCGTTGCATGCGGCTTCGTCGATCGACGCACGGCTCGATTTCGTGTCGTTGAACCTGATCGGCCGTCCCTTCGAAAAAGCCGAGCGGGCCATCGTCCGCCGCACGCTCGACGACGCGCTCGCGACCTATCGCCGCACGCCGGCGGCCGCGCTCGAGTTGCTCGACGTGGGCGATTCGCCCGCCGATACCAAACTTCCCGCGCCCGAACTCGCCGCTTGGACCCTCGTCGCGAGTCAGGTGCTAAACCTCGATGAATCGCTGACCAAATAACCGCCATGACACCCCTCCCTCCCGACTGGCAGGCTACGTTTGATGCTTACAATGCCGCGCTCACGCGCCGGCAGTTTTTCCGCACCTCCGGCACGGGACTCGGCGTCGCCGCTCTTTCTTCGTTGCTGGGACCGCGGCTGATTGCGGCCGGTTCGTCGGGCGCGGACACGCTACGCACCGCGATGACGGAGCCGTGGAAAATCGCGCCCAAGGCCAAGCGCGCGATCTACATCTCGCTCATCGGCGCGCCCTCGCAGCTCGACCTCTTCGACTACAAGCCCGCGCTCAAGACCCGCTTCCGGGAAGACCTCAAGTCCTACCTCGGCAACCAAGGCGAGCGCCTGACCGGGATGACCTCGGGCCAAGCGTCGTTTCCCCTCGCGCCCTCGATCTTCAAGTTTGCGCAGCACGGCCAGAGCGGGATGTGGATCAGCGAGCTGCTGCCGTACATCGCCAAGATGAGCGACGACCTCTGCTTCATCCGTTCGATGAAGACCGACGCCATCAACCACGAGCCGGCCAACCAGCTCGTCTACACCGGCTCGATGCAGAACGGCAAAGCCTCGATGGGCTCTTGGCTCTCCTACGGGCTCGGCTCGATGAACGAAGATCTGCCTTCGTTCGTCGTGCTGCACGCGAAACACTCCAGTCCGTTTTCCAACGTGCAGGCGATTTCTTCTCGGCTGTGGGGCAGCGGCTTTCTCCCCGGGAAATACGCGGGCGTTTCGCTGCGCACCCAGGGCGACCCGGTGCTCTACCTCAACGACGCGCCCGGCATCCCGCGCGAACTCCGCCGCCGGATGCTCGACGGTCTCGGCGAACTCAACCGCCGCAGTTACGAACAGATCGGCGACCCCGAAATCCAGACGCGCACGCAGCAATACGAAATGGCGTTCCGGATGCAGAGCAGCGTGCCGGAGCTGGCCGACATGTCGGGCGAGAGCGCCGCGACCTACGATCTTTACGGCGAGTACTCGCGCACGCGCGGCTCCTTCGCCAGCTCGGCGTTGATGGCGCGGCGGCTGGTCGAGCGCGGGGTGCGCTTCGTGCAGATTTTCCACCGCGGCTGGGACCAGCACGGCTCGTTACCCCGCGATCTCGCGGCCCAGTGCAAAGACGTGGATCAGGCGTGCTACGGACTCGTGCAGGACTTGAAACAACGCGGGATGCTCGACGACACCCTGGTGATCTGGGGCGGAGAATTCGGCCGCACGGTTTACAGTCAGGGTACGCTGACCGAGACGAACTACGGGCGCGACCACCACCCGCGTTGCTTTACCATTTGGATGGCGGGCGGCGGCGTGAAACCCGGCACGATTTACGGCGAGACCGACGAAATGTCCTATAACATCGTGCGCGATCCGGTGCACGTGCGCGATCTGCACGCGACGATTTTGCACCTGATGGGGATCAACCACCACCGCTTCTCGTTCAAGTCGCAGGGCCTCGATCAGAAACTCACCGGCGTCGTCGAGGCGAACGTGGTGAAGGGGATCTTGGCTTAGGCGGCGGACAGGGCGCGGCAGGGGGGATCTCGCCCATAGTAAGGAGCAACTCCCCGGGCGCGACGCAGGGCCTGCGTTATCCGCGTGGGGGCCTAAAAATCGAAGCCGCTCGTCAGGAGAAATATCCGGGGCTCCGGATATTGGAACACGACCGGCGTGTTCGCGGCGGACAACCCGTTTTGCGCGATGAGCGTGTCGTCGTTGAGCACGTTGCGGACGTTGAGCGACAGATTCCAGCGGATCCGTTTTTTGAACAGGGTGGTCGAGTAGCCGACGACCGCATCGGTGTTCCAGTTTGAACCGCCCATAATCGGTTGATCGATGTTGGCGATCGAGATGCTCGAGCCCGGGGCGAAGAGGCCGGGGGTGCCGAGGATTGGATCGCTCGACAGGTCTGAGGTATTCACCGTCTTGTTGCGATAGCCGAGAATGCGATCGCCGCGGTAGCGCAGGCTGCCGCCGAAGCGGAGTCCTTGGAGCGGGCCGCGTTGAATGCGATACGAGCTGGTAAGATTGCCGCGCCACTCCACCTCCTGACTGGTGGCCGCGCCCTCGCTTTCCCGGAGGAACGCCCAGCCGAGGGCCGAGCTGCGGATGTAGTCGAGCAGGCTTTCGTTGGCGTTGGTCGCGGCGTTGATGTGGAGCTGAGTCGGGCCAGTGCCGCCGGCGCGTTGGGGCGCGGCGGCGTCGTTGGCCGCAGTCAACCAGCTCTTGAGGCGCAGGCCGATCACTCCGAACCAGTCCGCCGTGATGTTGGTGCTGCGGGTGTTATTCTGGGATAGGCTGGCGCTCAGGCTCCACCCGCGGACGGGATTGGCGATCAGACGATACTCAACGCCTTTGGCAATTCGGTCCGCCGCGTTCACGTATTTAAGGGAAAAAGCGGTGCCCGCAGCGGTTTCGCTGATCCACGTTGAAACATCGTCTTGGAAAAATCGGATCGGACTACCCGAATCGATACCGTTCGCCGTGCCACCAAGAACCGGAGCGCCGGTGGCCGCTGTTTCATACCGACCGCCGGACTTGAGGAGATTGTAGTTTTGCACCGATTTTTCGATGTGGATGGAGGTCCAGCGAATGTCGGCGCGATCCATGCCGGAATTTCCATTGATCGCCACCGGGTTAGGCGGGGTGGGCGCTCCGCCGTTGATTCCCAAATAAACGGATTCGTAGGCGTTCACCCGCAGCACGAGCTTGTTTTCCAAGAAACGGACGGAAAAGCCGTATTCGCGAGTGGTGCCGTCGTCGAGTTGAGCCTCGGCGCCGTTGGGTGCTTTCCGGGTAAAATCCGCGACAAACGCGGAGGAAGATTCGGTGTAATGCAGGCTGGGAATTCCGTCCCGCCCCAGCGGATGAACGACGACGCTCTTTAGGCGGGAGGAGACATCATACTTGGTCGGAGCATCGAGCGAGTCGTGTTCGCCGCCCCGGCTCAGCATGGCATCCCAAGGTTCAAAGCCAGCGTTGCCGACCGCTCGGCCGTCGCTCGGGAAAACGATGGCCGTCCCGCGGCGGACGGGCTCTTCGTAGGTGCCTGTCAGTGCGTTGTAGCGCCGAGGGAGTCGTCGCGACGCGCCGCCCTGTCCGACCCAAGGGGCAAACGAAGCCTTGGAGAAACGCTCGCCCACCGTGAGGTTGAGGCGGCCTTCGAGAAAGCTGCTTTGCAGCCCGTATTGGATCGAGTCCTCCTTTTTTTTGCCGTTCGAGGTCGCGACCTGGGCACCGTAGGGGTTGCTCATGCCGGAGTTGATCACGACGTCGCGCCCGGCGGAATCCTTGCCGATGATGCGCGTCTCGGCGTCCCAGAGATTGAACGGAGCCTGCACCTGAAATTGGTTCCGGCCGCTGTTATTCTGCGGCGTATCGAGGTAAAAACGGGAGCGGAGCCGACGGGTGTTGCGGGTGCTGTCGTTGGCGGCGTTGGTGCCGGCGGGATAGACGATGCCGTCGAACGTGTTGTCGGAAATGATCCGGGCGTTGTTGTTGTTTTGCTGCACGCGCATGTTCTCGGCGCCGGTATACATCACGGCGCCCTGATGGGAGCCGAGCCAGCGCCAGAAGCCCCCGCGCCGCTCGAGGTCGTGGGCGAAAGCGACCTGCAGCCGGCGTTCGGTGCGGCGATTCCGCCACATGCTGCCGGTGATGTCATCCTCGACGTAGTAGCGGCCGACGTTGGAATTTGGCGTCACGCCATCGGGCTGGAAACGGTTCAGATCGACGCGCAGGTCGGTATTGTTGCCGGAAACGAAACTGAGCGACCGGGTATCGAAGATCTCGCGGTTGTAGCCGCCCTCGACGAAGACGTCGCGCCAAGGATTCAGCTCGAAGATCAGGCCGTGGATACTGCCGCGCCAGCGGCGCTGCAGGGCGTTGCCGATCACGTTTTGATCGAGCGGATAGATGGCGGGATTGACGATGCTGGGATCTTGCGTGCCGTCGAGCGGCCGGCGGGAGGCGACGGTGTTGGTCCAGTTGCGGATCGCCGTCGGCTGGCTGCCATCAAGGTTAAAGACCACGGTGCCGGCCGAGGTGACGTTGTTGAAACGTTCGGCCGAGGCCGCGAGGTCGGCGCCTTGTGCGTTGAAGGCGGTGTTGAATTGGGCGGCCGTGCTGCTCGGCGTAAGCCCGGCGTTGTTGAAGAAGGGTCGTGAGGCGGTCGCGAGCCATGGACTCACGCGGTCGGCCACAAGGGTGTTCGCGGCGTTGCGTTGCTTCGACTCATATTTCTCCAACCAGCCGCGCACGGAGACTCGCTTGGTCGGCTGGATCAACAGCGACGTGTAGAGACGGTCCGTGATCGAGCCGACGCCTTCGCGGTAGTCGCGCTCGTCGGCGCGCAGGCCGGCGACCCGCAGGCCGACGAGGTCGCGGATGAGCGGTTGGTTGAGATTGACCGAGGCGCGCAGGCTGCCGTTCGAGTCGGTGCGGATCGTGGTGTTACCGGAAAATTTTCGGAGAACCGGCCGATCGAAGGCGACGTCGTTGGTGCCGCCGGCGAAGCCGGCACCGAAGAGAATCGCATTTGAGCCGGAGACCAAGGTGAAGCGCCGGCCGGTGTTGTAGGTGTCGAGCGGGACGTTGGTCTCGAAGAAATCGTGGGTGTTGTTGGACCGGCTCAACCCGCGGGTCCGGCTGCCGGAGCCGGATCCGAAAATGCTGTTCGAATTGGGATCGGTGCCGGGGGAGAAGTTCTCCTCGTTTGATTCGATATTCATCGAATAGCGCACGGCTTCGTCGAGCGTCAGAGCTCCGATATCTTCTAGGAATTCGGAGGTCATCACGTCGATCTGTGAGGCAACGTCGCGCAATTCACTTTTGAGCCGGGTGCCTCCGAGCGTGCTGGTCGCGGCGTAGCCCGTGTCGGTGGTGGCGTTGATCGCGAAGGGACTGAGGACGATCGCTTCCTCCACTGCCGCAGTTCGCGGCGGGGTGTTTTGGGCCGGGGTCGCCGGGGCGACTTGAGCGTTTATACTGTGCGTGGTGAGAAAGGTAACAATGACGAGGGTGGAGAAAGCGCGCATGGGGAATCCTGTAAGGTTTGAACGGGCGCAGGGGTGCGCCGGGGGTTTCAAAGACGGGGCGGAACTTCCGAGCAAACTTTGCCGGCCCAAGGCGTCAATTGAGGATTGGAAATATAACGGATTGGCGTGGTTGCCTCCCCAAGCGAGGAGCGCTTTCGCCGGCTGAAAATCCCAGCGTCAGACGTCCTCGTGAGGGAGACGGATTGAGGGCCGGTGAACTTGGAACAACGCGCAGAGCACCGGCGAATTGCGCCGCGAATCGGTCACTTTTTGATCCAGCCCAGATCGACGAGAAAGCGGTCGGCTTCGGCGAGGGTCTTGTCAAAATACTGCGCCGTGTTGAAGAAGCCGTGGCCCGCTTTTTCGTAACCGATCAGCGTGCAGGGACGGTTCGATTGCTTCATCATGCTTTCGAAAGCGACCACACTCGCATAGGGCACGGTGGTGTCAGTCTTCCCGTGAAGAATCAGGGTCGGCGGCGTGTGCGGGCCGATGTGATGGGCGGGTGAGATCGATTGAGCCGGCACGCCGAGTCGTTCAAGGCCGACTGCAGAGTCGCTGCCGCGGGCGGCCCAGCCCGCGACCGGAGCGAGGGCAACGGCGGGGTTGAAGAGGATCATGGCATTTGGGCGTTCGTCGCTGCCGAAGCCGTTGATCGTGCCGGTGCAGGCGGCGAGGTGGCCGCCGGCCGAGCCTCCGCCAGCGGCGATTTTGTCGGGATCGATGCCGAGACGTAGGGCATTTTCGCGGATCCAAGCGATGGCCGCTTTGGCGTCTTTCACGCATTCCACCACTTGAACGCCGTGCCGGGACTTTACGCGGTAGTCGGCGGTGATGGCGATCATGCCGCGCTGGGCGAAGTGCCGGGCGTGGCGTTCGAACTGGGCCGGCGATCCCGAGTTCCAGCCACCGCCGAAAAAGAACACGACTGCAGGTTTCTTGGCTCCGGGTTCGGACTCGCCGAAAATCCAGAGTTTCAACTCGGTGGCGTCGATCTTTCGGTAAATTTCAACTCGGTCGTCCGTGAAGGTCGGGGGATATCTCGTCTGCGCGAAGAGCGGGGCTGCGAGCAGGCAAAGACACAGAAAAACGAGGGATTTCATGGGAAGTCAGGGGATAAATTGGAGCGCGTCGAATTGAGGTTGGCACCGCTTCAACCGGGTAGATACGGGGCTAAGGATTCGTCGGAGTGGACCGCACGCCGCTCAACGGATGGGCGGTCACGGCCTCCCAAGCGAGTTGCTGGAGGAGGCGGTTGAGGGCTTCGGCTTCGGGGTTTTCTTTCAAAGCGGCCGGCACGGGGAGTCCGACGGGACTGCGGCCGTAAATCGCGGCAAAATGACAATACGTGACGAGCACGGCGACGGGCGGACGAGGGTGGCCGAGGGCGTCGCTGAAGAGATCGGTCTGCCGGGCGAGGCCGGGCGCGCGGCCCTCGGCGACGCGCTCGCGCAGCGCGAAGACCGCGTTGCTCACCGGCACGAGGAACACCGCTTGACGGCCGACGGTGTCGTTGAGTTTGCGAATTTGGGCCTCAAGGTTGACGAGCCAGCCGGAGTTGTGGGCGACCCGTTGGGCGCGGAGGCTCGAGACGGTGGCGGCGTTGCGCGTTTCGTTGGTGAAGGTCTTGTCGAACGTGCCGTCGTGGGTGGGCCACGAGGCTTGGACGAGCACGCGCAGGGCCGGATTCTTCTCGATGCCTAGTCGGGTGAACTGGTCGATCCCCGGGTCGGGCAACAGGGTGTGGGGCGAAAGGGTGAGCACATCGACTTTCCCTTCGCGGAGGGCGTTCTTCGCGCCGTTTTTCGCGTCCGGCAGATTCCAATGCTGGATGACGCGGGAGCCGCCGATCATCTGTTGGCCCGCGTTGACGTGGGCGATACCCGCCGCGTCAGCCACGGGCGGAAGGAGCTTGGCGGTGAAAAGCATGAAGCTGTGCGCGCAGACGAAAACCCGCTGGCCGGCGGGCGTGACGGCATCTGCGGCTTGGGCCCAAGGCGCAACCAAGGCCACGGCGAAGGTGGCGACCTGGAGAATGCGATTAAATTGAATCGGGAAGATCATACGGCTTGGTCGGATATTGGGGTGAGGGCGCTGAATCCGCCAGGCGCGCGGCGCACGGCGAAAATAGCCGCAGGACGGCGTGATGCTTTCGCAAAGAATCAGGGCCGCGACGATCGCAAATTGAACGTAAGATTTTCCTTCCGGGAGACGGGGCTTCCGTGATTCGGATGCGGCGGAACCGCCGGCGGGGCCGGGACCGCATGGTGGGCGGTCCGGGCCTTTGGCCGGTTCGCTCAGAACTGTCCGCTCACGCCGACGGTCAGGGTCACACCGGGGATGCGATACTCGGAGATATTGTCGGCGATGCCGCGGTAGAAGACTTGGGCTTCGTTGAAGATGTTTCCGACGTCGGCAGTTAAGCTCAGGGTCGGGCGCAGGCGATACGCGGCGCCGACATTCACGACGGTGCGTTCCAAGGTGTATTGATTGCGGCCGGAACCGGGAGCGGTGAAGGCGTTGATGAATTCGCCGGTGCGGTTGATGTTGATGCGGGTGCCCAGATTGCGGTGGCGCCAGCTCAGGCTGAGGTTGGCGGTCCGCGGCACGAAGCCGGGGACTTCACCGGTGCGGCGGGTTTGGCCCGTAACACCAAAGTTTCCGCGGGTTTCCAGAATCGTGGCGTTGGCGGAAACACCGAGGCCCTTGAGCAACCCGGGGAGAAACGTGAACTGCTGCTGGTAGGTCAGCTCCCAGCCTTGGACGATGGCCATCCCGAGATTGCCGGAAGTCAAAACGGAGAAACCGCTATACTCGCCGTTGTAGCCGTTGTCGGCGCCGGAGCCGACAGTGCCGCTGATCTGGCCGCCGACGATGTAGTCCTTGATCGTTTTGTGAAACCAACTCGCGGAAAAGCTGCCGACAGGCTCGAAGTAGTATTCCAAAGAGGTGTCCCAGTTTTCGGCGGTCTGCGGTTTCAAGCTCGGATTGTTGATCGTGAGCGTTTGGGCCGTCTCGTTGATGGTTTCGTTGGGCAAGAGGCTGGACATCGGCGGCCGGCCGAAACTGTTGGACCAACTGAGCCGGGCTTTGAGATTGGGCGTGAGGTCTTGGGTGAGATGCGCGCTGGGAAACATCTTGGAGTAGCTTCCGGAAAGATTCCGCCGGTTGTTGGCGTAGTCTTTGCGCGCGGCGCCGACGGGATCGGCGTTCTGCTCGGCGACCGTGCTGGCGAAGCGCGACCGAACCCAGCCTCCACTCTCGGTGGCGGTGTCTTCACCCCGCACGCCGCCGAGGAAACCGGTCCGGCCGATCGTCCCCTGGGTCATGAGGTAGGCGGCTTTCACGGTTTCGACGACCTCGCGCGTGCCGATGAATTTCGTCGTCTCGGCGAAATAGATGTCGTCGCGCCAGAGGGCCGCGTTAACCGGCTTGCGACCGACGCTGACCGCGTTGGCATTCCACGCGGGAATGTTCAGACCGGTCTTTTGGTTGCCGAAGGTTTTGATCGTCGGGTCGGTGGGCAGCTGGGAAGAGTTGGTCCCGAGAAAAACCGAGCGACGATCCCGGCCCTCGTCGGCGGACCGCTCCTCGCGGTAGCGGAAACCGGTTTTCAGGAACGCGGAAATCGCGATGGGCAGGCGATAGCGGGCGTTGCCCCGCACTTCGCGGACTTCGTGGATATTGGTGCTATCGGCAAAGTTCAGACTGTTGGGTCGGTAGCTGGCCGGGTTGCTGATGTCCGGTCCGGCGGTCTGGGTGAAACGCGGGTAGAGATCGGACTCGGTGCGATCCAGTCTCCAGCCTACGCCGGTCACGCGGTTGACGAGCACGCCGCCGTCGCCGCCGCCGCCATTGATGTGGGAGGCGCTGTAGACGACATCGTGGTCGAGTTCGAGCGCGCCGAACTTATGTTCGCCGCCGAAAGCCACGTGCCGCTGGCGGTTGTAGAAATGGGACATCTGCGAGGTGATATCGATGAGCGAGCCCGCGACGGGGCGCACCTGGGTGATCCGGCTGGTGAAGCCCGGGATGATGCCGGAGGTTGTGTTGTCGGGGACGGACGCTTGGTTGCCCGTGGTGGCACGGAACAGATAGCGCAGGCGGAATCGTTCGAACGCGTCGTTGTAGATCAGGTTCAGCGAGAACTTGGAATTCGCCGAAAGCCGGAAGTCGAACTTGGTGTTCACGCTGGCCTGCTTGCGGTTGTTGTAGTTGTCCTGCGTGCGGTAGTCCCAGACGTAGGCGGGCACAGCGACGGTATTTTGGAAATCGCGGGTTGTGCTGAAAAAGCCGACGGCCTGCTCGCTGTAAAACAGGTTGACCGCGACGCCGAGGTTGCGCTCGCCGCCCAGCACATCGAAGAGTTCCTGATAGCTGACGTTGACCAACGGGTGGGCGCGGTGCTGCTCGCGCATCGGGATCTGTTGGGTGCCCGGCGGGGCGATGCGGGTGGAGAAATTGTAGGAGATGCGCTGCTTTTCCTTCATGCTCAGGGTGGAGCGGCTCTTCAGATTCACGGTGCCGCCCAGCGAGCCGGCTTCTTTGTCGGGAGTGTGGCCCTTGGTGACCTCGAGGGCCTCGAACATCGAGCCGGTGATGGTGTGCATGCGCGTGGCGCGGGCCATGCCGCCCTGACTTCCCATGAGTGCGCCGTCGATCGTGATGGTGTTCATGGCCGGCGGCATGCCGCGCACGGTGAAGCCGATGATATTACCCTCGTCCGAGAGACTGCCGGCCACGCCCGGGAGGAGAACGGCGAGTTCGCTGGCGTTCATGTTGGGCAAGTTGCCGTAGGCATCGAGTGCGACGACGTCCTTCTTGTTCGTCGCGTTGCGCTGGGCGGTCAGGGCGGCGGCATTGCCTTCGCGTTCGCCGGTGACGGCGAATGCCTGAAGTTTATACACGCCGGTAGTGAGGTCGAAATTTCGCGTCGCGCGCTGGCCGGCGGAAACGACCACGGCGGCGGTGACCGGATCGAGGCCCAGGTAAGTGGCCACGATCTCGTGGGAGCCGGCGGGAACGTTGCGGAGCACAAACCGGCCGGTCTGGTCGGTCAGGACCGACAGGCCCAACTTGGGCAAATCGACTCTGGCGCCTTCAAGCAGGCGACCGGTGGCGATGTTGCCGACGTTGCCGGAGATTTCTCCGAAGGCGGTAACTGCTGCGGCCGGGGCGACCGCCGCTTGGGACAGGGGAACGAATAGGGCCGTTGCGGCGAGGGCCGCTGCGATCAGAGGATTGAGGTATTTTTGTTTCATGGGGGTGAAGTGGTGATGGTTGTGGGATAAACGAGGGCCGCAATCGTGCCTTCGATCACGGCGACGGTGTGGTTCAGGATGGGTTGCGGCGCGTAGGTGCCGTTGGGTGTGGGCTTGGCGGCGGAGAGCGCGCGTCGTTGGTGAATCAATCTGAGTTTTTCTTTTTCGTGTTTTTCAGGCGGTCGGCTTCGCGGGCGGCGGCGCGGCCGGTGAGGGGCCAGTTGGGATCAGGGGTGTGGGCGGATTTCATGAAGGTTTCGGCGCGAGCGACGAGCTCGAGTTTTTGTGCGGCCAGGTTCTTCGATTCGGAGGGGTCGGTCGCGAGATCGTAGAGTTCAGTCGCGGCGTCGTGGCGCGGTTTCACCGCTTTCCAGTTGCCGAAGCGGACGGCTTGAAGCGGGCGCTGTTCGTGGAGTTCCCAATAGAAATACTCGCGCGACGGCGCTGGGCCGCCGCGGAGGAAAGACACGAGCGAGAGGCCGTCGGGCTTGAAGCCGGTGGGGAGCGTGGCGCCGGCGAGTTCGGCGGCGGTCGGCAGGAAATCCCAGAACGCCCACGGCTCGTCGGTGACGCGGCCGGCGGGGATCGTGCCGGGCCAGCGCGCGAGCGAGGCTTGGCGGAGCGCGCCTTCGTAGAGCCCGCGCTTGTAGCCGCGGAGGCCGTTGTTCGCCTGATCGAAAAGCTTGCCGACTTCGGAGGTAGGCTCGAACGAAGAGCCGTTGTCGCCGGCGAGCATGACGAGGGTGTTTTTTTCAAGGCCGAGCTCGGCGAGCAAATCGAGCAGTTGGCCGATGTCGCGATCAAGGCGGGTGACCTGCGCGGCGTAGGACTTCTGCGTGGTCGTCCACGGCTTGTCGGCGTAGATGCCAAGATCGTCGATCTCATGGCGGCCGTGCGGGAGCGTGATGGCGTAATAGAGGAAGAACGGTTGGTCCTTTTTCGCGCGGACCCATTTTAACACGTCGGCTTGGATGAGATCTTGCGCGAACGTGGCACCGATGCCCACACCGTCGTTGCCGGGCAGGTCGAAACGCGCGCTGTCGCGGTAGAGAAATTTCGGGAAATAGGAATGCGCGTGACGTTGGCAGTTGTAGCCGAAGTGGTGGTCGAAGCCTTTTTTCAACGGACTGCCCGTGCTGTCGAACATCCCCATGCCCCACTTGCCCATGACGGCGGTGGCGTAGCCGGCGGTTTTCAAAATCTGCGCGACGGTGACCGTGCTCGCGGGGAGCGGGAGTTGGCCCTCGACGGGGACTTCCCAGTTGCCGCGCACGGGGGCGTGACCGCTGTGGAGACCGGTCATGAGCGAAGTGCGGGAGGGGGCGCAGACGCTGGTGCCGCAGTAGGCTTGGAGGTAGCGGGTGCCCTCGCGGGCCATGCGGTCGAGGCGCGGGGTCTGGATGAGTTTCTGGCCGTAGGCGCCGACGTCACCCTGGGCGAGGTCGTCGCTGAGGATGAAGATGATGTTGGGCCGGGGCGGGGTAGCGGCGGGGAGGGCCGGTAGCGCCAAGGCGCACAGGAGGACGAGATGCAGGAGAGTTTTCATCGGGGAAACGGAGCTTAACGGGTGGTGAACGAGGCTGCGAGTTTTCGGGGCGTTGCGGGGTTGAGAGTGGCGAAGGTGGCGCCGAGGGTCTTTATGGTCGCTTGGTCGGGGTGGCGTCGAGAGTGGGCGGGCCGGAGTTGCGGCAGCGAGAGAAAGGGAGCAGGGGGACAGGCGCGGGAACACGCGGAGCGAAAGCCCGCGGAAGCAGGCTTTCATTGGTTGGCGGGCGTGAAGGATTACACCTACTTTTTCGGGGCGGCGGCGCCGTCGGAAGCGATGCCCGCGGCGGCGCGGGCGCGGCGGAGGAGTTCGTCGTGGATGCGGCGTGACCAGTCCTTGAAGATTTTCTCGTTGGCCAGCTCGCGGGCCGCGTTGTTGGTGCCGTCGGGCGGGATGTCTTTCAGGCTGACGCCCCAGTTTCCGAGCAGCACCCAAAACGTGGCCGAGTCGGAGTGATCGACGCTGTTATGGACGAATTTGCCCTCGGCGAAGATCCGGCCGAGGCGACTGACCTTGAACGCGTCGTAGTAGGCCGCGCCCTTGGGGCTGCCGCTGACGATGCCGTGCTGCCCGATCGCGCCGCACTCGTGATAATCGATGCGACGCTCGTGCGCCATGCGCTTGAGGTAGGCGCAGGCGGAGGCATCCTCGCGGCAGTTGGCGACATTCTCCGGGTGATCGGGCGTGCCTTGGTGCAGCGGCGAATCGGTCCAGTGCGCGATGAAACGGAGCTTGGCGAGAATCCCGGTGTTGCCGGTGACGATGGCGTGGTTGACGAGAATGGCGGGCTCGGTGAGCGGGCCCCAACAGAGGACATTGATCAAGCTACCCGCCGGCTCGCGGCGCGCCTCATCGAAGAGGGCGCGCACCGTGGGATGAGCCTCCAAGGACGTGTAACTGCGCGAAGGGTCGAAGCTTTCTCCGGTCGCCTTGATGCCGGACTGCATGAAACGAACATCGGCGGGGAAGTCGCCGCCGAGCACTCGCTTCAAGTGCGCGGACTCCGCGCGAAAAGCGGAGCCGATCAAGCCGTCGGCCCATGCGGCCTGATCGGGGGTCGTGGCATGATTCGCGCGGTGGGTGCTGGCGACGACGATGCCGCGGGTATCGAATTGATCGGCGAAAAGAAGATAGGCCGCCATCGCCGAGATGTCATCGGGATCGTTGAGCGTGCCCATGTGATTGGGGCCCGGGATCCTCTTGTCCGACATGTCCGTGTAAATCCAGACGGCGGGCTTGCTGGGTTTGGCCGGCGCGGCCGGCTCCGCCGCGGGAAGCAGGGAGGCGGAGGCAACGAGCAAGAGGAGGCAAACGGGGCGGGGTTTTTTCATCGGTGCGGTTCGGTGGTTTTCACGGCTTCTTTTTGGGCGCGGCGGCGTCGCTGGCGGAGTTGGCGCCGGGGAAGGTCGAGGCGGGATCGGAGAGCAGGCGGGGCTCGTTGAAAACGGTGCGGCGGTCGCCCTGGGTCTCCAGCCACGCCTCGAGTTGCGCGCGGAGTTCGCGCGTGCGGCCGGCGTGCGCGGGATCGGCGGCGAGGTTGCGCCGCTCGAAGGGATCGGTGCTCAGATCGTAGAGCTCGACGGCGGGGCGTTCGTGGTAGCGGCGCACGAGGGCGGCGATGGCGGGGTCGGATTTGGCGCGTTCAAACCACGAAATCCAGTAGCGGCCGCCGTCGCGCGAGAGGGCCTTGTCGATGTGCGTGGTGTGGGCGAACTCGGGATGGAGGTTGAGAATGAGCTTCCAATCGGCGGTGCGGATCGCGCGGATGGGGTAGACGTTCATGCGGCCGTCGCCGCTGTGCGTGGTGAAGATCGTGGTGCGGTGCCCGGCGGCCTCGCCGCGCAGCACGGGAAGAAAGGAACGCCCGTCGATCCCGGCGGGCACGGCGCCGCCGGCGGCGGTGATGAGCGTGGGGAGCAGGTCGATCCACTGGATCATTGCGGCCGTGCGCGTGCCGGGGCGGATCACGCCCGGCCAGGCGGCGATGAAGGGGACGCGGATGCCGGCGTCGTAGAGGTTCCACTTTCCGAAGGGCCATTGCGCGCCGTGGTCGCTCGTGTAGACGAAGAGCGTGCGCGCCGGATCGAGGTGGGCGCGGACCAGGGCGCGCACCTCGCCGAGTTGGGTGTCGGCCTTGGTGACATCCGTGTAGTAGCGGGCGCGAAAATTGCGCGTCTCGGGCGTATCGGCGTGCGTGGGCGGAAGCTGCAGTTTCGCCGGATCGTAGCCGTCGAGATCGGGCCACGGGACGTGCGGCTCGTGGGAGCCGACGAAGAGGCACAGCGGTTTGGCGCGGTCGCGCGCGGCGAGGAATTTCGCGACGGTGGCGGCGCTGCCGCTGCGGTCGTGGACATCGAAGCCATGGCGCGCGACGTCGGCATCGCCGTGGGCGACCTTGCCGAAGGCGGCGGTCTCGTAGCCGAGGGCGCGCAGCGTCTCGGGGAGCGAGGCGATGTCGGCCCGTTTGTAGGCGTGGTTGTTCTCGGCGCCGTTGCGGGCGGGCATGAGGCCGGTGAGCAGGGCGGCGCGACTCGGCGCACACGCAGGCGACGCGACGAAAGCGTGTGTGAATACAAGGCCGTCGTCGGCGAGGCGCTGCATCTGCGGGGTGCGCACATCGGTCGCACCGTAGGGCGTGGAGTCGAGTTGGCCGTGATCGTCGGAGAGAAACACGACGAGGTCGGGACGCGGTCCGGCGGCGAAAATCGGAGCGCAGAGCGCGGCAGTGATCCAGAGGGCGGCGGAGATAAGGGGGCGGATCATCAGGCGGGAGGGGTTTGGACGGACGAGGGAAACGGCGGGTGACGCACCGCGCGAGAGGTCAGAACGTGAACCGTGCGCTGAGTGGGTAGTTTGCGGGCGGGTTGACGGCGGCGCTCCCGTGGGAGGGCGGGTCGGAGACCCCGCCCTATTTTCAGAAGTCGAGGGTGGTCGTGAAGCGGAAGGAACGGGGGTCGTTAAGGGTGACGCGGCGCAGGCCGAGGAAATCGTTGGTGTAGCGGGCGGGCTGGACGCGGCTTTGGTTGAAGACGTTGCGCACGTTGAGCTGGAGCGTGAGCGTCTTTTTCCCGAGGAAGCCGGGCTTGAATTTATACGTCCCGAAGACGTCCCACATCTCGAAGGTATGGCCGTAGAATTCCTTGAGGTAGTTGGGATTGTTCGCGCCGTTTACGGTGAGGCGGCGGTCTTGCTGCATGTAATTGTTGCTCTGCCAGCGGACGGCGCCGCCGAGGGCGAGACCTTTGAGGGCGTTTTCGGTGAAGCGGTAGCGGCCGTTGAGGTTGAGCTTGTGGGGCCGCGAGCCGAAGGACTGGGCTTGGTTGCCGCCGGTGACGTCGATGAAGTCGTCGATCTCGCCGGTGATCGTGTCCTTCGGCGAGCGGGTGAGGCCGTTGAGCACGATCGGGGGCAGTCCGGCGTCGTTTACGGTCTTCAGGAACGAGTAGAGCGCGGGCACGAACGGATCGCGTTCCTTGAAGAAGTTTTCCCGGCCGCGGTCCGAGTAGGAATAGGTCGCGCGCAGGGAGATATTTCTGTTCGGGTTGGCGTTGAACTCGAATTCGTAGCCTTTGGAAATCACATCGATGCTGAACGCGCCGGGATTCACGCGATAGGGCGCGGCCTGGGCGGCGGTGATCCGGCCGCCGGCGACGAGGGCGTCGAGACCCAGGCCGAGGCCTTGGGCGGGCTGGAAGGGATTGGTGCCGGGCTGGATCGGCGTGCTGTCGAGATAGGTCGTGTCGAAGCGGGTGGCCCGGACGAAGTAGCGGTCGTCGCCGAAGAGATCGAACATAAGGCCGAAGTCGCGGCTGTTGCCTTTGGTTTCGGGGGCAGAAACGTTGAGCGGAGGCGCGTTCGGCGGGAGGATGCGGGCGGTAAAGGAGGGAGCTCCGATGTTGTCGGACTGGTTGTAGAACGCGGAGAGACGGCGGGTGGCGTGGACAACGACGCCGGCGTTGAAGGTGCGCGGTTTGAAGACGACGTCGGTGGACTGGCCGGGGACGATGGCCCATTCGTTGGCGACGCGTCCGCCGGAAAGGACGGCGGGGTCGTTGGCAGCGAGACGCGAGGTGACGCCGTTCTTGAACTTCACCCGGTCGGCGCGGTAGCCGAGGGTCGTGATGATGCGGTCGCGCCAGAAATTGCTCTGGGCGGCGACCATGGCGGTGTCGGTGAGTTTAAAGTCATCGCTGTTGCCGTTTTGATTCAGCGCGACGTAGCGGGACGTGTAGGTGTTGGGCCCGACGGAGAAACTCGGGAACGGGATCCGCGGGTCGCTCTGGTAGTAGGTGTCGAACTTGCCCTCGGTGGCGTAGTGGCGTCGGAAAACGTGGTTGGTCGCATTTTCCGGAGTGCCGGCGTTGTTGATCGGGACGTTGGCCTGGTTGACGAGGATTTCCTGATACACGTGGCGGACTTGCCGAATCTTGCCGGTCTCGGTCATGCCGGCGATGCGGTGGCGGCCGAGGGTTTTCCCGAGGTCGAGTTCGTAGGCGGCGGTGAGACGGTAGACCTCGTTGCGGAAGGCGGTGTCGTCGGGGCGCCACGTATTTTCCAGATAAAGGCGGCCGGCGAAAGGATTGGCGGCGGGGCCGGCGAGGGTGGGCAGGGTGGTGTTGGGATCGCCGCGGACGTTGATCGAATTGCCCGGGACGGCCCAACCGTTGGCGGAGGATTTGTTGAAGGTGTGGAGAAACGCGCCCTCGATGATGAGGCCGCGCCAACGTTGTTCGATCTTCGCGCTGTAGTTGCGGTAGAAGCCGGTGAGAAACGAGCCTGGGCCGGAGAAGCTGGCGCTTGGCGGCAGCAGATCGGGCGTGGGCAACACGTCGGCCGAGAAGGCCACGCCGGCCGCATCCACGCCGGTGAAACTCTGCAGCTGATTCTGCATGTTCACGACCTGGTTGTTGTTGTCGAAAAGGGTCCAGCGGACGGCGGTGTCGGCGCGGTTGATGCCGAGCCGGGCGAACGCGGCGGCGTTGAACGGGGTCGTCGCGAGCGTGATGGCGGGACGGCCGGCGGCGAACCAGCCCTTCACGCCGTCGCCGGCGGGCCACGGCCAGTCGGTGTGACGACCGTGGTTACCGGCGTCCCAGGCGGCGCGCACGGTGGTGTGCTTGAACGGAACGTAGGTGAGGGCGAGCGCGGCGCGGCGGGATTTGTTGAAATCGTATTCGCGCCAACCGTTGGTGTGGGCGTCGAGGAGATTGAGGCGGAGGCCGAGGGTGTTTTTGACGAGCACGTAATTCGAATCGAACTCGGCGCGGTGGAAGTTTTCGGAACCGGCGGTGAACTTGACGGTGGTGGCGGAGCGGCGCACGCCGGCCTGTTTGGAAGTGAGCGCGACGGTGCCGCCGGCGGCGCCGAGACCGAAGAGGACGGAGTTGGGGCCGCTGGAAACTTCCACGCGGTCGATGTTGAACGTGTCCTGGGGGACGGCGCTCTCGATCTGGTCGACGGCGAAGGAGCCGATGATGCCGCGGATACGGAACGGCTGGGTCGAGGCGGCGGAGCTGCGGGCGGCGGGCGAATTGAAGCCGGCGTTGGAGTCTTCGAAGTCCTTCTCGAAGTTGCCCGAGTAGGCCATGATCTCCTCGATGTTGGTGAGGGAGAAATCGGCGAGGAACTCGGGGGTGAACGGCGAGATGGGCGCGGAGGTGTCCTTGAGTTTCGTGTTGAGACGGGAGCCGGAGGTGGTGTTGCCCGCCTGGTAGCCGGAGTCGTCGCCGGTCGTCACCTCGAAGGGCGAGAGAACGACGGGCACCTCTTCGGCGGGTGCGGATGCCGCGGCTGTCGCCGGTTTTGCGACGGGCGGCGTGGCCGGTGTGATCTGCGCGGCGCCGGTGAGAGCGAGGGCGAGAAACGAGACGACGGTGCAGACGGGGATAACGCGGTGGATCATGAATTGGTCGGGGTTTCTCGCGGGGGTTAAGCAGAAGCTGTCGGACGGGGGCGGCAGGGGAAGCCCTGGCGTCGCACCTTCGAGTGACGAATATCCACCTCGCCGGGCGCGGCCGTAGGCGACCGCGCCCACGGGGGCTCAGAGATCGAAGCCGAGCGTGAAGACAAACGTGCGAGGCTCGATGCGGGTGTAGCCGACATATTGTCCGGTCGACAGCACGCGGAAGGGCACGAGGTCCTGCTCATCGAGGAGATTGCGGACGTTGAGCGCGACGCGGTAGCCGACGTTGCCGAGGAATTTCATTTTGCCGCGGTAGTTGAGGCCGAGATCGACGTAGCTCTCGACTTTGCCCTCGAGCGGTTTGTCGAGGTCGAAGGTGACGGTGCGGTCGGGCAAGGTCTTGAGCGCATAGCCGAGGTTCGGGGCGGAGCGGAAACGGAACGCGAGGTTCGCGCCGAGTCCCTTGAGCCGGCCCTCGGTGAACTTGTAGTCGCCGATCAGATTCCAACGAAGGTTGCGCCCCTGCGAACGGCCGCGGCCGTCCACGGCCTTGATGAAGGCGACGGACGAGCCGACGTCCTCCTCGAAATAGCGGGCGAAGGTCTTGGAAGCCGGGTTGCCGTCGAACGGTGCGGTGTCCCAGGTCCAGGTGCCGATGGTGCCGTTGCCGTCGACATCGCGGGGGCTCGATTTGCCGCCCTCGGGCACGTTCAGGGATTTCCAGACCGGCAGGCGCTCGGCCATCCAGGCGAACCACTCGAGGCCGATGTTGGACTCGACGGAGTCCTGCTTGGCGGCGTTGAGCTTAAAGCTCCAGTTGCGGGTGGGCAGCCAGCTGAGGTCGAGTTCGTAGCCCTCGGACTCGCTGTCGAAAGTGACCCAGTAGTTGGCGCGGCCCTTCTCCCGGAAGCCGCCCTGGCCGGCGTTGATGGCGGGGAGCGCGGGGTCGAAGAGACGCAGGTTGTTGTCGATGTTGTAAAGCTGGTCGCGGATCGGATCGTTGAAGCCGGTGTTGCCGGCGCGGGTTGGGCCGGCGGAATTCTGAAAATGGCTGGCGCGAACGAGCAGTTTGCCGTCGAAGAGACCGAGGGAGACGCCCACGTCGTCGGCTTCGCCGGTGGCGCCGGGATACTCGCGGCCGTAAGGATCGAATCGCCCGATGTTGGGCTGAAACGTATTGGAATGATTGTAGGTGAGCGAAGCCCAGCGCGTGAGATGCGCGACGGCGCCGATGGTGCGCGTGATGCCGGCCTGCGCCGCGCCCCAGGCGCCGATACGGGCGTTGGCGGCGGAAGGGTAGAGCCCGCTGAAGTCGCGAACCTGATATTTCGGATCGATGGTCGCGCTCTTGGCGTCGTCTTTGCGGTAGCCGAACAGGAGCACGAGCCGGTCCTTCAGCAGATAGCTCTGGAGCGCCAGCATTTTGGTATCGACGCGGGTGCGGGTGCCCTCGGGGCCGGAGCCGGTGCGGACGAGATTCCAGCCCTCGGCGTTGGTGTAGAGGGAATCGAAGAGCGGGGCGTTGATGGTGCGGCCGGCGTTGTCGGTGAATTTCCAGGTGCCGAAGAGATCGCCGAAGGGGTGGCCGACAATGTTGCCCGAAGGACCGTTGAGGTAGTAGCGGGTTTGGAGATCGCGGCGGCCGTCGGTGGCCCAGTTGAGCGTGCCGGTGCCGGTGGGACGGCCGACCGTGCCGGTGGTGTAGGTGACGCCGTTGACTACGGGGGCGGCGTCGATGATGCCGCGTTGGAGCTGATGGCCGCGGCGGGTAAAATCGGAACCCGAAGCCAGACCGGCGAGCCGGTGCCGGCCGAGCCAGGGGAAGATCTTCGATCCGCGAAATTTTTTCGCGAAATCAAATTCGTAGGACAACGTCGCGCGCCAGTCCTCGCGGTTCTCCCAGAATTCGGAGCCCGTGGCGCGGCCTTGGATATAGTAGCGCCCCGCGTTGGGATTGGTCGTCACGCCGTCGGGGAGGAACCGGTTGGCGTCGACCTTGATCGTCCCCGCGCTGAACCCGGAGTCAGCCGTGCGCTCGTCGAGGTCCTCGCGGTTGTAGGCAAGCTCGAGGAAGAGATTCTCGGCGAGCCGCTGTTCGAGAAAGACGTTCATCAGATCGGAGTTTAGTTTCTGGCCGCGGCTGTTGCCGAAGAGATTGAGATCAAGCGGGACGATACGCGCGTCACGGAGGGTGAAGGCCTGCCGGTCGAGGGAATTGTAGGGATTGAGAGCGGTGGGGATGTTCTGCGGTTCGCGGGCCTCGACCGAGTTGTTCCAGCTCTGGAAATTGCCGGTGAGTGCGCCGGCGCCGAAGAGCATGACGGCCGGAAGGCCCTGGCGGGCGAACACCGGGCTGTTGGCGAGATTGCCGACAGTGAAGCCGCCGGGATTGACGGCGCCGGTGACCCGGTTGTCGAAAAGCGGCCGATCGGAGGTGTAGCCGCTGCCGGTGACGCGCGAGGCATTTTCCCAGAGCGAGACGGCGTCCACGGGCATCACGCGCGGGGCGCGGTTGCTGAAGCGGTTCACTTTCTCTCCGTGCAGGGAAATGGTCGTGTTGGCGAACGGTTGGGCGGTGACGACCCCGTAGTAACGGTCTTGGCGGTCGAGATTCGGCTTCACATGGGTCACGGCTTCCTCGGAAACGGCGGCGACGCGCATCGCGAGTTTTCCTTTCACAAGGGGAAGGTTGAGGTTGATGGCGCTGCGCTTGGAGTCCTCGGAGTTCATTTGGAGTTCCAAGGCGGCGGAGCGCTTGCGGAGCTGTGCGCGTTGCAGGCTGACGTCGACGATGCCGGCGGGGCTGCCAAGACCGAAGAGGATGGCGTTGGGGCCGCGGGCGATGGTGATGCGATCGAGGTTGTAGTTGTCGGTCGGCATCTGGGCCTCGAAGAAATTGCGGGACAAGGTGGCGCCGGTGAGCCCGCGCACGCGCGTGGTGTTGCGCGGTTGGAAGACACCGAAACCGAGCCCGTCGCCGTCGGTGATCTCCTCGCGGCCCTCGACGTTGGTCGAGTAAAGCAGGGCCTGCTCAAAATTGGTCACGCCCATATCCTGCATGAAATCGAGCGTCATGACCTCGAGCGGTTGGGCGATGTCTTTGAAGTCGGTCTTCATGCGAGATCCGCCGAGCGTCTGCGTGGCGACCCAGCCCCGCTCGGCATCGGCCTCGATGGTGAAAGGGGAGAGCTTGATCGCGGGCTCTTCGGTAGCGGACGCGGCGGAAGTGGACGAAGCGGGAACGGGGGCGCTTTGGGCGGAGGCCGAATCTGAGGCAAAGAGAATGGCGAGAGCGGAAAGCAGGGAGCGGGATTTCACGGGCGAGGAGGGGGAGGATTTGGGTGCGGGCGGTTGCTTGGGTTCGGAGTTCGGGTCGGCTTGCGGGGGAACCGGGGGGCCGCGCGGCGGCGGGGTCGGCGTGATCGAGATGGCTTTGGTCAGCTCGTCTTGGCGGGCTTGGAGCGGAGTGCGGGCGAGCATCACGGCCAAGGCACCGAGCGAAGGAAAATCGCCCCGCACGGCAAAAGTCTCGATGCCGCCGACGTCGTCGGGCGAGAAGAGGAGTTGCTCGCCGGATTGGGCGGCGAATTGGCGCAGGGCACTGGCCGCGTCGCCGGCCGGGATATCAAATGAGCGCCGCACGGTTTCGGCGGCGTTCAAGGTGGGTGAAACAAGCAGCCCGAGCCCCAGGAGCGCGCCCAGAGAAACGCGGGCCGGGCCGGGGCGACGCGAACGGCAGGGACGGGTAAACAGGCGGGGCATGGAGTCTGCAGGGTCTTTGACCGGAGAGGTCGGGGCACCGGGGCAGACGGTTGGCGCGCGAAAAACTGCTAGAAGAATTTTTAGGAAATCGAGCACGGTGCGAATGCGGTTCGTCACCGCTGCGGGCGGGCGGGGGATGGCCGTCGCGCTCATCGGATCGGCGAAAGGCGTCACCGGGCCGGGCGCAAGGTGATGGCGTGCTCGGTCCGCGTGGCGACCACGCCGAAATCGTCCTCCAGCAGGCGCACGAACGGTTCATAGCTGTCGGCGCGAAAGGTGCCGCTGAAGCGCTTGGCGGCGAGGGCGGGGTCGGCGATCACGAGTTGGCGGCGGTTGTAGCGGTTGAACTCGCGGGCGACCTCGGCGAGGGGCACCGCGTCGAATTCGAGGCGGCGTTCCTGCCATGAGAGGGCGCGTTGGATGGCGGGCGCATCGACTTTGGCCACGGTTGCGGGCGCGGGTGCGGAGCCGGTGGGGCCGGCGGTGACGAGGGCGCGTTCACCGGCGACGAGCAGCGGGACGGGTTCGGTCGCGGCGGCGGGCAAGAGCGAGCGACCGTGGGCGGCGTCGTCGAGACGGACGCGGCCCTCTGTGACCAGGACTTCGACGCCCGCGGGGCTTTGGCGGACGTTGAAGGCGGTGCCGACCGCGCGGACGGCGACGGGGCCGGACGTGACGATGAAGGGGCGTGCAGGGTCTTTGGTGACCGTGAAAAACACTTCGCCCCGCACGATGCGCACGCGGCGCTCGCCGGCGGTGAAAGTGGTGTCGATGGCGGAGTCGGTGTTGAGCTGGGCGACGGAGCCGTCGGGCAGGTCGAATTTTTGGAACGCCCCGACGGCGGTCTCGGCGGTGTGGCTCGGGGTGCGGGGCTGGACGACGGCCAACACGATGATCGCGGCCGCGGCGGCGAGGCCGACCGCGCTCCAGACCAGCGGGCGGTGGTGGCCGGGCGGGCGCACGCGGGGTGCGAGCAGATCGGGATCGGGTGCGGCGGGCGTCGATGAAGTGGCGGGGACGGCGCCGAGTTGGTCGAAGTCTTTCCAGACGGCGTCGAGTTCGGCGAAAACGGCGGCGTGTTGCGGGTCCAGTTGCAGCCAGCGGACGAACTCGGCGGTCTCGGTGGCGGTCATGCCGCGGTCGCGCAGGCTGAGCCAGGCGGCGGCGGCGGCCTCGATGACCTCGGGCGAGGGCGTGGGGTCGGGCGTAGGCGATGCGGCACTCACGGGGACGAGCTTTGGGTGACGCCGCGGGCGCGCAGGTAATCGCGGAGGCGGAGCACGCCGATGGCGATCTGGGCGTTGACGGTGTTCTCCGCGATGCCGAGCTGTTGGGCGATCTCGCGGTGCGAGAGGCCGTGAAGTTTTCGGAGAGTCAGCACGCGGCGGCAGCGCTCGGGGAGCGCCTGGATGGCTTCGGCGAGAAATTGGAGTTCTTGGTCATGGCAGACGGCCTCGGCGACACCGGGCCTGTCATCAAAGACGGGCAGGAGGTCGATTTCTGCTATGCCGTCGATGGCGATAATTTTGCGGCGACGAAAATAATCGAAGGCGGCGTTACGCGCCGTGGTGAACAAATAGGCCTTGGCCGATTGGAGCGGTGCCTGTTCGCGGGCCTGCAGGAGGCGGGCGTAGGTCTCCTGCACGAGGTCGTCGATATCGAGGTGCGCGGAGAATTTGGCGCGGAGGTAGGCGCGCAATTCGGATTCGTGGGGCTGGACGTCTTCGACAAACCAGCGGGCGGTCTCGGGGTCGGAGGGGGGCACGGGGCGGGGGTTGGGGTCGGAAATAGGGTTTCGGGTTTTGGGGGATCGAGTTTCGGGTTCCGGGAAACCGCAAGGCAAGCGGCGCGATGAGGCTAGCGGGCGAGCTTGAGGTAGGCCTCGGCGTAGCGGCGGCCGAACTCGCGGCAGGACTCGGAGTCGAAGTGGGTCTTGTCGCCTTTGTCGGTCAGGCCCTTGGCGCTCACGAAGGCGGTGCGGGGAATCTTGGCGGGCAGTTCACGGTGCGCGCGGTCGACTTCGGTTTTGAATTCGTTCCACGGGGCACCGGCGAAGCGACCCAGTTGGCCCACGATAAACGGGATGTTGCGCGCGCGGAGTTCGGCGCGGAAGCGGGCGATGAGGGCGTGGAGTTTGGTGGCGTAGGCGGGAGCGAGTTCGCGGTTGGAGTCGGATTCGCCCTGGTGCCAGAGGATGCCTTTGAGCGTGCCGGCGGGGAGCGCGAGTTTTGCGCGGCGAATGGCGTCGTCCCACGGGTGGCTCTGGGTGGGCTGATAGTAGTAGCCAGGGGTCCACGCGTCGATGGGCGAGCCGCCGACGGCGCAGGGGATGAGGCCGATGGTAACGCCGGGCGTGGCGGCGGCGACGGCCTCGGCAAACGAGCGGCCGAGGCCGACACCGGCGGCGGGTTTGTCGAAGTGCATCGGATCGATGGCGGGGACCCAGGCGCCGGATTTGTCGAGCATGAGGACGCGAGGGCGGGGGACTTTGTCGGAGTCGGCGACGACGCCGCGGCCGGCCATGTTGGACTGGCCGACGAGGAGGAAGAGGTGGAAGTTTTCCTTAGGCGGGAGCGCGGGAACCGCCGCTTGGGCGAACGCGATTGGGGCAATCAGGATAATTAGAGCGGTGCGGAGGCGGCGAAGGGAGCGCATGGGATGGGGGAACTGGATGGGACCAATAGCTCGGGCGCGCAACCACTACGACCGGAAAGCAGCCCGTTTGCTCTTTACGACGGACGCAAAGCCGGGCGGCCCAGAGCCCGGCGATGGGGCAAAGGTGGACCGGAGTCGTTTTGGCTGTGGAAACCGAACACCGCCTTGACTCGATCTGTGGTATCATCACGATACTGCTTATCCCTCGGAAGGTTCGCCAATTGATCGCAGACTTGGAGCGCGCCGGGTTTGTCGATCGCGGCGGCAGAGGCAGTCATCGCAACTATGTTCATCCCAGAGGCCCGCGAGTAACCGTTTCAGGAAAGCCCGGGGACGACGCCTATCATTATCAGGAAAAACAAATTCGTCAGCGTATCGGAGAAGCTCAAAAATGAAACCAACCCCCGGCCAAATCAAAATTCACGCCCGCCGTTATCTCAAGGTGGTCGAGTGGAGCGAAGAAGATGGAGTCTATGTGGGCAGTGCACCGCCGATCATCGGGCAGTGCTGCCACGGCGCGACCGAAGCCGAGGTGCTGGCGGAATTGGCGGTGATCGTAGACGAGTGGATTGAGGTGTTTTTGCGGGAGGGGAAGCCGTTGCCGGCACCGTCCGCCGGCAAGAGCTACAGCGGTAAGTTTTTGGTGCGGGTGTCGCCGGAGATTCACCAAAAAGCGGCGCTCAAGGCCCAAGCCCGCGGGGAAAGCCTCAATCAATTTGTCGCCGGGGCCATCGCCAGCGCCTAGGTGTGCGTGAGTTTTTCGAGGGAAGGCCGAGCCGGCGGCGCGCTGGAGAAGGGCGAGCCGCATGAAACGGTGGTGGGAGCAAGCGGCCGGTTTGGTCGTGCTTCCGACGGTTGTCATTTCGCCCAGATGAAGCGGACGAGGGCGATGGCGACGGCGAAGAGCCAGGCGTAAACGAATCGTTCGAGCCGTTCCGGCTCGTGGCCGCGCCGGCGACGCCATGCACCGAGTGCGGCAAACGCCAGGCCGGTGAGCAACGGCGCGAGGATGAGCGTAAGGAGTCGCAGCGCCAAAGGAGACGAGGCCGATGTCGGCCAAAAAATCACGCTCACCAGGCCAACCGCGGCACCGAGAGTGCCGTAGCCGAGGGCGATCAAAATTGGCGGCGACGATCGCGAGCGAAACGGCCGCCCGGCCAGATTGGTCAAGAGTTCGAACAGTAGTTGGATGACCAGTTCGACGAGAAACTCCATCGCTCAAGGCGTCGCGCTGAACTTGCGCCACGCGGTCATGCTGCGGGCGAGGGCTTCGCGGGGTTCTAGCTTGATGTTGAAACCTTGGAAGCCGACGGGGCCGGTGTAGCCGACGGTGCGGAGCGTGCGCACGAAAGCGGCGAGGTCGTAGGTACCGGCGTCGAGGGGTTGGATGAGGCGGTCCCAGCCCATGGCTTTGGTGTCGCCGGTGTCGGCACCGCTGATGGATACGAACATGAGGCGCGGGAGGGCGGCGCGGAGGACGGGGACGGGGTCGCGTTCGGCGCCTTCGACTTTAAGCCAGTGGCAGAGATTGAAGGTCACACCGACATCGGGGCGGTTGAGTTGGTCGGCGATCCGTTGCGCGTCGTCGACGCGGGAGAGCCAGAACGCGGTGTGGGGATAGAGCGCAACACGGACGCCGCTGGCTTGGGCGACGTCGGCGATGGCGCGGAGTTGAGTGAGGACGTAGGCGTCGGCCTCGGTGGAGGAGACGGGGTAGAGCGTGCCGTCGGCGCGGGCGACCTTGTTGATGGCGAGCCAAAGGGCGACGTCTTGGCCGCGCATCGCGGTGAGCCAGCGGCGGAGCGCGTCGTTGGGCGCGGGCTGGGCGGGGTTGAGATCGAGGACGTGGTAGCCGTTGAAAAACTTCAGGCCGCGGGCCTTGATCGCGGGGGGCATCGTTTCGTCGGGCACGCGGCCGCCGAAGCCGTCGTAGCCGAGTTCCTTGAGCATCGCGGGTGCGACGTCGGGGCCGCCGCGGGCGATGTTGTCCATTGCGAAGAACGGATTGGCGGCGAAGGCAGACGAGGCGAGGGCGGCGAGGAGGAGTGCGAGGCGGATCATGCGAGGATGGCTTTGACGACTTCGCCGTGGACGTCGGTGAGGCGGTATTGGCGGCCTTGAAATTTGAACGTGAGGCGGGTGTGGTCGATGCCGAGGCAGTGCATGATCGTCGCCTGGAGGTCGTGGATGTGGACGGGGTTTTCGACGACGTTGAAGCCGAAATCGTCGGTCGTGCCGTGGGTCATGCCGCCCTTGATGCCGCCGCCGGCCATCCAGATGGAGAAGGCTTTGCCGTGGTGGTCGCGGCCGTATTTGTCGCGGTTGGCGTCGCCCTGCGCGTAGGGCGTGCGGCCGAATTCGCCGCCCCAGATGACTAGCGTCTCGTCGAGCAGGCCGCGTTGCTTGAGGTCTTTCACGAGCGCGGCGCTGGCTTGATCGACGTCGGTCGCGAGGCGCGGGAGGTGGTCTTGGAGGCCGCCGTGATGGTCCCAGTCGCGGTGGTAGAGCTGGATGAAACGCACGCCGCGCTCGGCGAGGCGGCGGGCGATGAGACAGTTGCGGGCGAAGGAGCCGGGCTCGTTGACGTCGGCCCCGTAGCTCTCGAGGGTAGCGTTGGTCTCGCCGGAGAGTTCCATGAGCTCGGGCACGCTGCGCTGCATGCGGTAGGCCATTTCGAACTGGCCGATGCGGGTTTCGATCTCGGGGTCGCCGCTGGTGGCGAGTTGCTGGCGGTTGAGATCGGCGATGCCGTCGAGCATAAGGCGGCGGCGCTCGCGGGTGAGGCCGGGCGGATCGTTGAGGTAGAGGACGGGTTCGCCGCCGGCGCGGAATTGCACGCCTTGGTGTTGGCTCGGGAGGAAGCCGCTGCCCCAGAGACGCGCGAGCAGGCCTTGGCCGGAGCGGGCTTTGTTGACCGACAGCATCACCACGAAGGACGGGAGATTCTCGTTGAGACGGCCGAGGCCGTAGTCGGTCCAGGCGCCCATGCTGGGGCGGCCGGGGAGTTGGCTGCCGCTCTGGAAAAACGTGATGGCGGGATCGTGGTTGATCGCCTCGGTGTGCATCGAGCGGATGACGCAGATGTCGTCGGCGATGTCGCGGATACGGGGCAGGAGGTCGCTGACGACGGTGCCGCTTTTGCCGCCGCGTTTGAAGTCCCACTTGCTGGGCTGGACGGCGAGGCGGGACTGCGACGCGACCATGCCGGTGATGCGTTGGCCGCGGCGGACGGAATCGGGGAGGTCCTCGTTGAAGCGCTCGCGGAGGACGGGTTTGTCGTCGAGGAGGTCGAGGTGGGAAGGACCGCCGGACTGGAAGAGACAGATGACGCGTTTGGCCTTCGGGGCGAAGTGGGGGAGGCCGGGGAGGGCGCCGGTGACGCCGGAGGAAAGTTGAGAGTTGAGCGCTGAGAGTTGAGAGACCGGAGATGATGCGGCGAAGGCGTCGCGGCCGAGGAGTTGGGCGAGGGCGGCGGTGCCGAGGCCGAGGCCGGTCTTGGTGAGGAAGTCGCGCCGGGAGTGAAACTGTTGGTAGTTGTGGCAGGACATGGCGGTCAGTTCTTGGTGATCGTTTCGTCGAGGCTGAGGATCATGTTGGCGACGGCGGTGTGGGCGGCGAGTTCGGCGGGCGCGAGGAGCGGGTCCATGGGGGACGCACCGGTTTTCGCGAAGGCGTAGGCGTCGGAGCCGTTCGCCGTGAACTCCGAGCGGAGTTGGGCGAGGGTCTTGGTGAGCACGGCGGTCTCGGTGGGTTTGGGGCGGCGGCCGGTGGCGAGGCGGAAGGCGAAGTCGACGCGGGTGGGATCGTCGGTACCGCCTTCGCGCAACATGCGGGTGCCGAGCAGACGGGCGGCCTCCAGATAACCGGGCTCGTTCCAAAGGGCGAGGGCTTGCAGCGGGGTGTTGGTGCGGGCGCGGCGGACGGAACAGAACTCGCGGTCGGGCGCGTCAAACGTGGTCATCGCCGGATGCGGGATGGTGCGTTTCCAAAACGTATAGAGGCTCCGGCGGTGGAGATCGGCGCCGGTGCTGACGCCCCATTTGGTGCTCGGGTAGGGCGCGTCGACCACGATGCCTTCGTAGAGTTTCTCCGGTTGATATGGGTAGACGCTAGGACCGCCGATCTGAGGCGTGAGGAGGCCGGAGACGGCGAGGGCCTGGTCGCGGATGAGCTCGGCGGGGAGGCGGACGCGGGGGCCGCGGGCGAGGAGCCGGTTCTCCGGATCGCGCGCGGTGAGCGCGGGGGTGGTCGCGCTGGATTGGCGATAGGTGGCGGAGAGGACGATCGTCTTGAGCAGTTCTTTGGTGTTCCAGCCGCCGTCGATGAAGTCGCGGGCGAGCGTGTCGAGCAGCTCGGGATGGCTCGGCCATTCGCTTTGGTAGCCGAAATCCTCGAGGGTCTTCACGAGGCCGGTACCGAACAGTTGCGCCCAGAAACGGTTCACGACCACGCGGGCGGTGAGCGGGTGCTCGGGCTGCGTGAGCCAGCGGGCGAGGCCCAGGCGGTTGTGGGGCGCGCCGGCGGGCCAAGGGGTCGAGAGCAACGCCTCGGGCACGCCGGCGGTGACGGGTTCGCCGGGTGCGTTGTAGTTGCCGCGGTCCAACACGAAAGTGGGGCGGGGCTCGGGCAGCTCGTCCATGATCATGGCCGTGGGCAGGCTGCGGTGGAGGGCGAGGTGGGCTTCGTGCAACGCGGTGCGGCGCGCGGAGAGGGCGCGGGTCGGATCGGCGTCGGCGAGCAGGGTGTCGCGCAACCAACCGAGCGTCACGACATCGGCGGTGCCGGCGGCGGCGCGGGCGGCGGCGTAGGGTAGGGCCTCGGCTTGAAAGCGGGCGCGGACGGCCGCGGCGTCCAGCGCGCGCGGGAAACTGCGGGCTTCGTCGAGCGCGCCGCGCCAGCGGGAGCCGGCCGGGGCGTTGTCGGCGCCGAGGAGAAACTCCGCCTGCTTGGGCTCACCCGGAAGTCCGTCGAAGAGGACGTGGACGGGTTGCTCCTGCCCGTCGATGAAACAGCGCACGCCGGCGGCGTTCTTTCCGCCCGAATAGGCCACGGCAACGTGGCGCCACTGGCCGGGACGGATCGCGGCGCCGACGGTGCGGACGACGACCGCATAGGCGGGGTAGCGCTCGCTCAGGCGGAGTTCAATCTCACCGTCGATGAGGCGCAGTTCGCGGCCGCGGCCGTAGGTGGAATCGTCGGCGGAGCCGACGTAATTGATCGCGGAAAACAGGGCGACATCGCGGGGATTGTCGGCGTCCGGGTTGAGCCAAAAAGCGAGGGTGAGGCCGGACTTCGCGCGGAAATCAAACGCGGTGGCCGCAAGGTTCGGCGCGGGCTGGGCCAGATCTGGGCGCCACGCGGAACCGGCGATACCCGTGGGATCGGTCTCGGTGGGGAGGAGCGCGACGCCGGGGTCCGCGGTAACCTTGGCGCGAGCGGAGGCGAGTACCGGTTCAAGGCGGTCCGCATCGGCGGGGCGCCATTGCCAAGCGGTGTGGGCAGGGGCGAGTTGGGCGTCGAGAACGGCCAACTCGCGGGACTGCTCGGCGAGTGCGGCCTGTTGGGCGCGGGTCGGGGCCGGAATCATCGGGACCGCGTTGGCGACGCGGCCGTCTTCCCCGCGCTCGGAGGTCTGGTTGAAAAAAGCGAACAGGCGGTAGTAATCGCGTTGGGTGACCGGATCAAATTTATGGTCGTGGCATTTCGCGCATTCCATGGTGAGGCCGAGCCAGGCGGTGCTGAGGGTGCGGACGCGGTCGGCGACGTATTCGACGCGGTATTCTTCCTCGATGATGCCGCCCTCGGAATTGATGACGTGGTTGCGGGCGAAGCCGGTGGCGATGCGTTGCTCGAGGGTGGGTTTGGGCAGGAGATCGCCGGCGATTTGCTCGGTGATGAAGCGGTCGTACGGGAGGTTGGCGTTGAAGGCGTCGATCACCCAGTCGCGCCAGCGCCACATCGTGCGGGTCGAGTCGTTGTTGAAACCGTGGGTGTCGGCGTAGCGGGCGGCGTCGAGCCACTCGATGGCCTGACGCTCGCCGAAGTGGGGCGAGGCGAGGAGGCGGTCCACGGCGTCGGCGAAGGCGGGCTCGCCGCGTTTCTTTACGTCAGCGGCGAAGGCATCGAGTTCGGCGGGAGTGGGCGGGAGGCCGGTGAGATCGAAGCTGGCGCGGCGCAGCCACGTCTCGGGGTCGGCGGCGGGGGACGGGGAGAGCTTCTCGGCGTGGAGGCGGGCGAGGACGAAGGCGTCGAGGGGGTTTTGGATTTTCGATTTTGGATTTTCGATTTTCGGAATTGGTGCGCGGACGGGTGCGACGAAGGCCCAGTGCTTTTCGTAGGTCGCGCCCTCGGCGATCCAGCGGCGAAGAAGCTCGGTCTGCTCGGGGGTGACGTGTTTGTTGGCCGTGGGCGGGGGCATCTGCTCGTCCGGATCTTTGGAGAGCATGCGCGCGATGAGTTCGCTCTCGTCGGGTTTACCGGGGGCGATAATGAAGAAGCCGTCGCGGTCGCGGGTGGCGTCGTCACGTTCGTCGAGGCGGAGCCTGGCCTCGCGGTGGTTGGCGTCCTGACCGTGGCAGTGGAAGCAGTTCTCCGAGAGGATGGGGCGGATGTCGCGGTTGAACTGGATGGTTGCCGGTGTTTCCGCAGCGCGGGCAAACGTGACGGTGAGCAACGCGAAAAAGCAAAACGAGACGGTCGGGAAGGGCATCGGAGAATAGGGGCGCGGGTGGGGGAAATCGTGCGCCGGCTTTCAGCGTTTGCGGCTCGAGCGTCGGTGCAAACGCGAAGTGGGCATTGGCGTAAAAAACACCGCCCGCGGGCTTGAAAAATCAGGATGCCGGTTTGGCGGCGAAGGCGGCAGATTCAGCGGCGGCTTTGGTGGGGATGCCGGATTTGTCGAGGAAGCCGAGGTCACGGAACCAGTCGATAAAGCGATCGGGCCAAGTGCCTAGAGGGATACCGCTGCGGGCTTTGATGCCGCCGCCGTGGGTGCCGCGACCGTAGATGTGCATTTCCAAATTCGGCACGCCGCGCTGAAGCATCGCGGTGAAATACTCGGTGGCCCACAGCGCATGGACGCGGTCACCGGAACCGGGTGAGGCGATGAAGCTCGGCGGCACGTTGCCCGGGATCGCGGGCGTCGCGCCTTTGGCGAAGGGCGTGGGGCCGGGGTAAATGAGGCCGACGAAATCGGGGCGCGGGGAGATCGCGGCGAGAGGATCGGCGGGGGCGTTGTTTTTCGCGGCGAAATCGTCGAAGAAAATCGCGGCGGGCGCGGAGAGTTCGGCGCCGGCGGAGAAGCCGAGCAGGCCGATCTTGGCGGGGTCGAGTTTCCATTTCGCGGCGTTGGCGCGGACGAGGCGGACAGCTTGGAAGGCGTCGTTCACGGCGTCGACTTTGGCGTCGTAGCCGTCGACGCGCAGGCGGTGGCGCAGGACGATGGTGGTGATGCCGTAGCGAGCGAAGAGCGGGACGCAATCGTGGCCCTCGGGTCCGATCCACAGGATTTTGTGGCCGCCGCCGGCGATGACGATGATGGCGGCGCCGTGGTTGGCGCGGTCGGGGGCGAGGTGGACCTCGATGCTGGGGTTGTGGATGTTGAGCGTGCTTTGAACTTTGCCGCCGGGAGCGACGCCGCCGGAGGTGGTGTTGTAGGCCTCGGCCTCGTGGAGGCGCTCGCGTTTCAGCAGCGGGGAATCGGCCGGGTAAAGTGGGAGGACGATACCGCCGGGCAGCGCGGCGGCGGGGAGAAACGGACCGTCGGCGGGAGTGCGGGCGATCGGGGCTTCGGCGGCGGAGAGGGCGAGTTGGAGACTCAGAGCGATGGCGGTGAAGGCGCCGCGACGGAGCACGGGGGCGAGGGAGAGCATGGGGTAACGGGGGCGGCGAAGCTTAAGGGGCGAGGAGTTCGCGGAGTTTGATGGCGCGGAACTCGGCGGCGTCGCCGTGATCGGTAAGCATGAGGTGGCCGCGGAGCTTTTGGCCAAAGTCGGGGTATTTCGCGAATTTGCTTTTGGCGATGCCGGCTTTGACGGCGGGACTGCCGAGTTCGTAGGCGAGGACGAGGCGGTCGTTGAGCCAGTGCTCGACGAGTGGGCCGCGGATGACGAGGCGGGAGCGATTCCATTGGCCGGGGGGATTGAGCGGGCGGTCCGCCGCGGGTGGGAGAACTTCGTAGAAGGAGGCGGTCTTGGACTCGGCGTGGAGCGAGGCCCATTTCGGGGAGTCGTCGTCGATCATCTGGTATTCGTGGCCGGGAGCGCCCGGGCGTTTTTCGGTGACGAGATATTTTATCCCGTTGTTGCCGTCCTTTTCGATGCGCCACTCCCAGCTCAGCTCGAAATTGTCGAAGGTCTGCTCGGTGATGAGGTCGCCGGTTTTGATGCCGGCGATTTTTTTGAGGATACCGTCTTCGACGCGCCAACCGGGGCCGATGGGGGTGCCGGACGGTTTGCCGTAGAGGCGCCAACCGTTGAGCGATTGACCATCGAAGAGCGGACGCCAGCCGGCGGCTTTTTCCTCGGCGGTTGTGAGCTCGGCGGGTGTGGGTGCGGGAGCGCCAGACGTGAGCGTGGCGAGGAGCAAAAGGGCACAGGGGTTGAGGCAAAGCCAGAAGGGGCGCATAGGGGAATCCGGAGGAAAGCGAGACGGTGTGACGGGCTCAAGCCTTGGCCATGGGTGCGACTATGTTAGAGATTAAGTGACGTCTTTTGGGTCGATGCCTGGGCTTTCCGTGGGTGGTAGGTTGGTCGAGGAAGTAGGCGCGATTCACGGGGAATTGGGAGTGGCGAAGCGGTCTCAGATACAGCGGGAGCGGGCTGGGGCGATCCGATGAAAGCGGCGGTCCGGCGATGCTGTCTTCCTTAGCAAGGGGCGGTTTGCTTTAGGTTTTTGAAAAACTCGGCTCGACGTTGTAATGCGGTTGGCGACATTTGGGGGCATCTTTCACCCCCCCATGAAGAAATTCGCTCGTTCACGTCGCGCCTTTATCAAAACCGGTTTCACGGGAATCGTGTCGGTCGGGATTGCCCCGCAGGTGATTTCGGCCCGGCTGCTCGGGGCGAACGCGCCTTCGAAACAGGTGACGCTCGGCTTTATCGGCATGGGCGCGCACGGGATCGGGGTGAATCTGAAATCATTTTTGCAGCAGGACGACTGTCGCGTGGTCGCGGTGTGCGATGTGTGGGGCAAGCGGCGCGAGGAGGCGCGGAAGCTCGTCGATGAAAGCTACGGCGCGCCGGGCTGCGCGATGATCGCGGATTTCCGCGCGTTGTTGGCGCGGCCTGACATCGACGCGGTCGTCATCACGACGCCCGATTACTGGCATGTACCGATGGCGCAGCTGGCGTTGGCGGCGGGGAAGAAAGTGTTCTGCGAAAAGCCCACGCTCACGATTGCGGAAGGGCGCGAGCTGGTGAACGACGTGGCGGCGCGGCGGGCGTTGTTTGCCGTCGGCCTCGAGGACCGTGCGGTGATTTATTACCACAAGCTCGCGGAGGCCGTGCGTAACGGAGCGATCGGAAAACTCGAGCGCATCAAGGTGAGTCTGCCGATCAAGCCGATCTTCGCGCGGGAGGAGCCGGTGAAGGTGCCGGACGATCTGGACTACGAGATGTGGCTGGGGCCGGCGCCGTATCGGCCTTACACGCCGTCGCTGACGGATGCGCAGGTGTGGCGGCAGATCCGGGATTTTTCCGGCGGGTCGCTGACGGATTGGGGCGCGCATCTGGTGGACACGGCGCAGGTGGCGAATTTCTCCGAGAACTCCGGACCGGTCGCGGTGCGGGGCAAGGGTTTCATCCCGCCGAACTCGGTCAACTCAGTGCCGCAGACCTATGATCTTACCTACACGTATGCGAACGGCGTGGAGCTGGAGGTGACGGCGGGCGAAGTGGCGCTGCGGTTTGAAGGCAGCACCGGCTGGGTGGGCAACAAAGGTTGGGCGGGGCCGCTGGCCGGGAGCGACATGGATGTGTTTCGGAAAACCTACGATCCGGCGACAAACAAGCTCTGGCCACGGCGTCCGCGCGAGCAGCGGGATTTCCTCGATGTGATCAAGTCGGGCGGCGAGCCGATGTATACGGCGGAGGCGTTGCAGCGGCTGAGCACGGCGCTGCACGTGGGCGCGATCGCGATGGAGCTCGAACGACCGCTGAAGTGGGACCCGGCGTCGGAAGTTTTCGTGGACGACGCGGCGGCGAATGCCCTGCGCTCGCGGCCGCGGCGCGACGATTGGAAGAAGTTGGCGCGGGGCTGAGCGGTGGTCGGGTCGGCGAGATCGGGAACATAGGGCGACCCTTGTAGGAGCCCGCAGGGCCGGCGGCGACCGTTCGGAATCGCCCGCAAGCGGGCTCCTACAGGGGGAGACGATGATCCGGATTTTGGTTGGTCGTCTGCGGCGCGAGGGGCGGAATCAGACGACGCGTTCGAGGTAGACCGGGTAAGTTTGGAAGGCGTTCCATTGGCAGACGATCATGTCGCCGTTGGTGAGGACGCAGACATCGTGGCCGTGGTCGATGATCGGTTGGCCGCGCGTGAGCGGCGTAAGTTTGCCGTCGACGTAAACCGGCTCGGTGCCGCCGGGGGCGCTGATGACTTTGCCGGCTGCATCAAGAATGACGGTGAAGCCGGAGGGGTTGCCGGGGAGTTTGCTGGCAACGGGGTCTTTGGACCAGCAAACGCCGGCGTAGAGTTCCTGGCCGAAGATGACGGGGCGGCAGACATTGCAACCGGGGACGGGGAGCGTTTCGAGGTAGCGGCCGTCGAGGGAAAAACGGCGGAAGCAAAGATCGTTGCGCGAAGTGACGAGGAGGGTGGCATTGTCGGCGCCGGCGCGCAGATCGACGGCGATCCCGTGGGCGCTGTTGAGGCGTTGTTCGGCGGGGACGCCGGCGTTGCCGCCGAAGCGGGCGATGAATTTCCCGTTGCGGTCGTAGCGCAGCACGAAGTTGGAACCGTAGCCGTCGGCGATGTAGATATCGCCGTTGGGCGCGACGGCGGTCTCGGTGGGATTGAAGGGCATTTTCGGCTCATACGCACCGACGGTGGCGGGGTGGCTGAGGGAGAAAATCTCTCGGCCGGTGAGGTCGATCTTGGTGACGCGGCCGGTTTGACGATAGGCGCCGGTGCCGGTTTTCCACAAACCGGAATCGGTGACGAAGAGGAATTCGGCGCCGTTTTCTTCGGCGAGCGTGAGGCCGTGGCCGCCGGGCCAGACGCTGCCCCACGATTCGAGGATGGTGCCGTCGGGCTTGAAGATGAGCATCTGATGGTCGGGATGGTCACCGATCATGAAGAGCCGGCCGTCGCGGACCTGGACCATTTCGTGGCAGTTCAGGATGGGGTGATTGCGGCCTTGGCCGGGCGGGACCCAGTTTTTGTTGGCGCGGTAGCGGAAGCGGCCGTGACCGACGTCGAACGGGGAGGGCGGATCGCCGGCGGCGGCGCGGAGCGGTTGAATCCAAGTGGCGGCGGCGGCGGTGGAGAGACCGGCGAGGAAGTGGCGGCGGGTGGTGAGCATGGGATTTTTTGAGATTTCGAATTTGGATACTGAGAGTGTCAGCTCGCCTCAAACTTTTCGCTCAGCAGAGCGGCGAAGATTTCATAAACGAGTTTTCGTTCTTCCACGAAGATACAGTCGATGGTGCGGGGTTCGACGTAGCGGAACACCACACGGTAGCGCCCCACTTTTAGGCGCGAGAAACCCACGAGTTCGTTTTCGAGCGCGATGATGTCACCCTTTTCGCTTGCGAGTCTGGCCAGGGCGGCGCGCAGACGAAGCTTTGGCGTGGGAGCCATGCCGACCAAAAATCCCTCTACTTGCTCGGAGATGCAGACTTTATACATCGGCCGTGGTGAGCGCTCTCATCTTTAGCTTACCGGCCCGGTATTTCTTCAGCGTGGTGCGGAAATCGTCGTTCGCGAGCAACTCCATCGTTTCGGCGATTGCTTCCATCCGGGTGCGCCCGACGACGAAAGCCGCCACCGTTCCGTGCCGCTGGATCGTCACCAGTTCGCCTTGTGCCTGCTTGATGATCCGGGGGAAAAGGGCCTGACCTTCGGTGACGGAATATGTAGTTTTCACAGGCTTCTACGTATAAAACTATGCCCTGTAAACAACGTCAAAGTTCAGACTTGGGGCCGAGCTGCGGGGGCTGGGCGGGGGGATTTTCGATCCTGGACTGTCGCTGCGCTCGGTAACTCGATTGTGAACTACGGGACGGGGAATGCGGAGGGCACGTTTAAGGAATGACGTTCATGCCGCGTAAACCGAAAAGCGGGGCGGCGTTCAAAAGATGGCGGTCATTGGAAAAGATCTCCGCGAAGCCTTGGTCAGCGGCGCTGGCGAGATGAAGCGCATCGGCGGCGCGGAGAAAGGTGTCGGGTGGTGCGACCCGATAGACGGCTTCGACACGGGCAATCAGGACTTCGGTGACAGGAAGCCAGCGCAATGCCCCCGCGGCCGTGTCGGCGTGGAGTTGGTCGAGCAATGCGGATAAAACGTCGGGTGTCGCCGCGCCTTCTCGAATCTTGCGGTGGGAGGCGGAAACAAACTCCGCGCGTCCGTGTAGGGAGCAAAAAATCACGTCAACCGTAGCGGCATGGGCGCGGACGGCGGCGCTGCCAGGCTCCGGGCACTGAAGCTTCAGGAGGTAACTGGAATCGTAGTAAGCACCGATCATCGGGCGTCGCGTTCGTCGGAAACCAGACGGGTGGAGTCGATGGAGTGATCCGACGGGGTCGAACGGAGAGCTGCCTCGAGCGAGGGGAGGACGCGGCGCGTGCCCCAATAGGAGGGGCCGGAGCGCACGGGTGGGTTTGGGGGCGTGATCGCCAGAGCTCTCTCCAAAAGATGAATGGTCTCTTGGGGCACGGAGCGGCGGTGGGCGGCGGCCGTTTGTTCCAGACGGGCGTGGAGTGATTCGGGAAATGATTCGATCACGAGAGTGGCCATAATCGATGAAGCTAGCAGAAGGGCAGCTGGCGGCAAAGAGGAAGTTCGTAGGGAGATATCAGCGGGTCGTGAAGCGATACTCGGTGGTGGAGCGGAACGTGTCGCCGGGGCGGAGGATCGTTGAGGGGAAGTGGGGGTGGTTGACGGAGTCGGGGAAGTACTGGGTCTCCAGGCAGAAGAAGCCGACGCGGCCGATCACGGGCGTGAGGCTGAGCACGCTGGTGTAAAGTTGCAGGCCGGGTTCGGTGGTCCACGTCTCGAGTTGGCGGCCGCTCGCGGCGTCGTAGACCCGCGCGGCAAAACGGAGCGAGGCGTCGCCGGCGGGACGGTCGATCACGAAATTGTGATCGTAGATCGGGCGGGGGCCGAGTTGGGCGGCGCGGGCCGCGAGGCGGGTGGGCGTGGTGAAATCGAGGGGCGTGCCGCGCACGGGCGCGATTTCGCCGGTGGGAAAGCGGCGGTCGTCGGCGACGGTATAGTGGGCGGCGGCGAGGGTGAGTTCGTAGTCGGTGACGTCGCCGCCGCTGCCGAGATTGAAGAAGGCGTGGTTGGTGAGGTTGACCGGCGTGGGCGCATCGGTCGTCGCTTCGTAATCGAGGCGGAGGGTGTTCTCCTCGGTGAGCGTGTAGGTGACCGAGACGTTGAGGGTGCCGGGGTAGCCTTCCTCGCCGGCGGGGCTGACGAGCGAGAGGCGCACGCGCGCGGGGCCGGTGGGTGCAGGCGGCTCGGCGAGCCAGATTTTTTTGTCGAAGCCGCGGCGGCCGCCGTGGATGTGATGGATGCCGGCGTTGGGGGTGACCTCGACGGTGCGTCCGTCGAGGGTAAAGCGGGCGTGGGCGATCCGGTTGGCGAAACGGCCGATGACGGCGGCCGGGCTTTTGAAACCTTTCGCAAAGCCCTCAGCGCTGGGGGTGATTTTTTCGACGACGCCGGACATCACGCCGGAGCGATCGGGGACCCGGAGATCGGCGATGATGGCGCCAAGAGTGATGATCTGGGCGGTGGCGCCGGCACGGTTGGTAAGGGTGTAACTTTCGACTTCGATGCCGTCGGCGGTGCGGCCGAAGATGCCGCGGCGAACGGCGGGCCGGGCGGCGGCGAGCGCCGGGTCGGTGGCGACGGGCACGAGCCGGGCGAAGCGGCCGGGCGTGCCGTCGAAGAGTACGTAGGGCAGGCCGTCGGGTCGGATGGTGACGGTGCGGATGCGGCCGAAGCCTTTGAACAGAACCTCTTGGCGGACGACGCGGTCGCCCTCGGTCTCGACGCGGCGGAGCTGTTGGCCGGCGAGACCGGCGACGAGCAGTTGGTTTTTCCACGCGGGAAATTTGTCGCCGGTGTAGAATGCGATGCCGGAAGGCGCGATGCTGGGCGTCCATTGCGCGGCGGGCGCGGTGAGGCCGGGGCGGGCGTCGGTGTAGACGCGGGTGGGATCGACGCCCGTGGAGATGAAGGGCCAGCCGTAGTTACGGCCGGGCTCGATGAAATTGAGTTCGTCGCCGCCGACGGGGCCGTGCTCGGTGGTCCAGAGTTGGCCGGTGACGGGGTGATAACTCAGGCCCTGCACGTGGCGGTGGCCGTAACTCCAGACGGAGCCGAGGGCGTCGGGGCGGTTGACGAAAGGATTGTCGGGCGGGATGCGGCCGTCGGCGGTGACGCGGAGGATTTTGCCGAAAGGGCTAGCGAGGTCCTGGGCTTGGGCGGGATCGCCACGGTCGCCGATGGTGAAAAAGAGATGGCCGGTGGGATCGAAGAGAAAGCGGCAACCGTAGTGCGAGGTGTCGGTGGTGTAGAATTTGGGGTCGGCGCGGAAAATAGTTTCTTGATCGGTCCAGCGGTTCTCCCGGATGCGGCCGCGGACGACGACGGCCATGGAGGTGCGCTCGACCGGGCCGGCTTCGGTGTAAGCGAGATAGATCCAGCCGTTGTTCGCGAAATCGGGGTGGGCGATTAGGTCGAGCAGACCGCCGTCCTGTTTGACGAAGATCTCCGGGAGGCCGGCGACCGGCGCGGGGAGGAGTCGGCCGTTTTCAATGATGCGGAGGCGGCCGGGGCGCTCGGTGACGAGGACGCGGCCGTCGGGGAGAAAGGCGAAACCCCAAGGGCGTTCGAGACCCTCGACGAGGGTTTCGATGCGAAACGAGTGGAGCTGACTCTCGACCGGCTCGGCGGGCGGCGGAGGCGGCGGGGCGATGCGACCGGCGGCGAACTCGGCGGCCTGACGGCGGAGGTAGGCGAGGAGATCGCGTTGTTCGACGGTCGAGAGGACGGCGCCATAGCCGGGCATCCCGAGGAGCGGAAAGCCCTCGGCGATGCTGCGCAGCACGGAGGCGTCGTCGCTGCCGTGGAGCCAGCGGTCGTCGAGGAGGCTCGGGGCGCGTTCGCCGGTGAGCTGCGCGCCGTGGCAGGCGGTGCAGAAGTTGGCGACGATGGTCTCGGGCGAGCGTGGGGCGGGTTCGGTAGCGGTTAGGGTGGCGGAAAAGGCGAGAACGAGGGCGAGGGAGCGGGGCAACATTTTGGCAGAGGCTATCGGGCCGCCGTGGTGCGCTGACCGTCGACGAGGCGCATGAGGCCGAGGGGGTTGGCGTCTTGCAGCGCGGCGGGCAGCAGTGCGGCGGGGAAACTCTGGTAGCAAATCGGGCGCGCGAAACGCAGGAGCGCGGCGGTGCCGACGGAGGTGAAGCGGGTGTCGCTCGCGGCGGGCGACGGGCCGCCGTGGTTCATCGCTGGGCTGACTTCGACGCCGGTGGGAAACGCGTTGAGGACGAGACGGCCGGCTTTTTGTTCGAGCAGGGCCACGAGCGGCGCGGCGGAGACGAGGTCATCGGCGTTGCCGTGGAGCGTGGCCGTGAGCTGGCCCTCGAGGGCGCGCGCGCAGGCGGTGAGCTCGGCGGCGGTTTCCGCGGTGACGACGAGGGTGAACGGGCCGAACGCCTCGGTGGCGAGCGCGGGGTGAGCGAGGAAATTTTGCGCGGTGGTGACGGCGACGCTGGGCTGGGCTTCGGTTCTCTTGGCGTCGGGGGCGGCGGACGCGGCGGCGAGCAACGTGACGCCGGCGAGCCCGGTGACGGCGGCGCGGTTCTCCAAAAACGCGGAGCGAATGCCGGGCGTAAGCATCGTGGCGCAGGCGGCGCCCTGAACGGCGGCGGCAAGTTTTTCGAGAAAGGCGGAGGTGTCGGCGCCGCGCAGGGCGAAGACGAGTCCGGGCTTCGTGCAGAACTGGCCGACGCCGAGGGTGAACGAACCGCACAAACCGGTGGCGATGGCGGGGGCGCGATCGCGGAGGGCGCCGGGCAGGAGGAAGACGGGATTGAGGCTGCTCATCTCGGCGAAGACGGGAATCGGATGCGGGCGCGAGGCGGCAGCGTCGCAGAGCGCGCGGCCGGCGGCGTGCGAGCCGGTGAAGCCGACGGCGGTGACGGCGGGGTGCTTGACCATCGCGATGCCGACGGTCGATCCGCCGCCGTGCACGAGGGAAAACAGGCCGGCGGGCAAGCCGCAGGCGGCCACGGCGCGGACGACGGCGTGGCCGACCAGCTCGGCGGTGCCGGCGTGGGCGCGGTGGGCCTTGACGACGACGGGACAGCCGGCCGCGAGAGCCGAAGCGGTGTCGCCGCCGGCGACGGAGAACGCGAAAGGAAAGTTGCTGGAGCCGAAGACGACGACGGGGCCGAGCGCGATCAACATGCGGCGCAGATCGGGCCGCGGGAGCGGTTGACGATCGGGCAACGCGGTGTCGATGCGGGCGTCGACCCACGAGCCCTCGCGCACGACGGCGGCGAAGAGGCGGAGCTGGCCGCAGGTGCGGGCGCGCTCGCCGGTGAGGCGCGGGAGCGGGAGACCGGTCTCGAGATTTGCGCGCGTGAGGAGAGCGTCGCCGAGGGCTTCGATCTCGGCGGCGATGGTGTCGAGGAGTTGGGCGCG
>JBIKWB010000066.1:0-6511 GCA_044356555.1 Opitutaceae bacterium
GGGCGTGATGGAGGGCTTGGCTGAGGATCGCGAGGTCCACCGAGTTGTCGGCGAGCGGGACACGTTCGATGTCGCCGAGTTTGTAGGCGAGGTTGGCGAGGCCGTTTTTGGCGGCGAGCTCGGTGCCAACTTCGACCATACGGGGGGAGTTGTCGATGCACCAGACCTGCGAGGCGCGTTGGGCGAGGAGCTGGGAGACGAGGCCTTCGCCGGCGCCGAGATCGGCGATCGTGATCGCGGGTGTGAGGCGCAGGGCGAGGTGGCCGATCGCTTCCCAAGAACGCCCGGGGCAGTAGGCTTTGCCAAGGCGGCCGGCGATCAGGTTGAAGTATTGTTCTTGAGTGCGCCGGCGCTTTTGGAGGATGCGGTCAAGGTTGGCTCGGTCGTCGGTGAGTTCGGGCAGGGAAGCGACGGAGGCAACGGCGGCGCGGAGCAGGGCGAGTGAGGCGGGAGCGACGGAGGAACGTAAGGAATAAAACGCTTTTTTCCCTTCGCGGCGGTCGGTGACGAGGCCGGCTTGGCGGAGAAGGGCGAGCTGGGATGAGATGCGCGACTGGCCCATGCCGAGGATTTCCTGCAACTCGGCCACCGAGAGTTCCTCATTAAGTACGAGCGCGAGCAGGCGGAGTCGGGTGGGGTCGGAGAGAGTTTTTAGGATGTCCCACGTAGCGTTCACTTGGGCAGGATGTGAGGGCTGGGTGAAGGGAGGCAAGGTTCCGGATGGCGTGGGTTACGCGGTTCGCAATCGCGCGGTCGGAGTCGGCGGCTTGCGCGGCCGTTTACCCAAGACGGAGCGCAAGTTGGGCGAGTTGCCAGAGCGCGATAAAAATGATGCCGGTGCCGGCGATTAAGTTCAGGGCGCGGAATCCGCCGGACTGGAGCTTGCGGGAGAAGTGGGCGGCGCCGTTGCTCAGGATCAACCACCAGGCGGCGCTGCCGAGGAAAACACCCAAGACGAGGCGCAAGGAGGAAAAAGTATCGGAGGCCGTGTGGCTCAATCCGGAGAAGATCCCGATGAAGGCGAGCACGGTCATCGGGTTGGTGGCCGTGATGGCAAAGGCCGAGACGAAAGCGATCCCGGGGTGGTGGGCCGGGCGGTCAGCGGTTGAGGTAGCAGGGCGGGAGCACAAGGTTGCAACGCCGAGGCCCAGCAGGAACAAGCCGCCAAAGAGCTGAAATGAGGTGCGATGATCGACGAGGAAGTTGGTCAGCGCGGTGAGGCTGAACGCGGCGGCGAGGCCATAGAGGGTGTCGGCGGCTGCAGCACCCATGCCGGTGACGAAGCCGGCGAGCCGACCGTCGCTCAGCGAGCGGCGAATGCAGAGGAGGCCGACTGGGCCCACCGGAACTGCGATGGAGAAACCAACAAAAGCGCCTGTGATGAGGGCGTCCAACTTAAGGGGGAGAAAGTGTTGATCGGGTGCGGACGGAAAAAAGCCCGACGGCGCGTGACGCGGTCGGGCTTGGGACGGCCGGGGGACGCCCGCGCTCCCTCGTTTACAAGGTGTCGATGTACCGGGCGATGGTCAGGACCTCGTAGGACTCTTCCGAGTTGCCGGTTTTCACTTTAACGGTCTCGCCGACCTTCTTGCCGAGGAGAGCGGCTCCCATCGGGGTCTTGTAGGAGAGGATATTTTTATCGGGATCGCCGTCCCACACACCGAGCAGGGTGTAGGTTGCCTTGTCGCCGCCGGTCTTCACACTGACGATGCTGCCCACGCTGACTTGCTCGGTTGAGGCTTCTTTAAAGTCGGTGATGCGGGCGCGGCCGAGGTCTTTTTCGAGCAGGGTCTTCTGAGCCATGAGAACCTGTTGGTCCTGCTTGGCCATCTTGTATTCGGAGTTCTCCTTGAGGTCGCCGTGCTCGCGCGCGGTGGCGATGGCCTTTGAGTTCTCTGGAATCTTCTTGGAGACGATGCTCTCGTATTCCTCGCGCTTGCGCTCGTAGCTTCCGCGGGAAACGAGCAGTTGCTCTTCCTTGCTCTCGGCATCGGCGGCAACGAGGGACTGGATCTTCGGGAAGATCTTGATGAAGCGGGCGAGGAGCGACTTTTTGGTCAGTTCCTCGAAGCCTTGGTTCAACATCAGGGTATTGGCGAGGTCGCGGGCGGTCTCTGGATCGGCGGTGGACAACAGATCGGCGATCAGATCGGTGTCCTCGGAAAGGATGTCGGCCAATGGAATGCGGCGCGCGCTGGCGGCTTGGAGCGCTTCGTAGTCGATCGCGAAGAAAACGGAGCTGAGCAGGCGGGGGGTAATCAGGTCGTTCAGCAGCTTGGCAAATTTCTTCGAATGACGGTTCTTAACGATCCAGAGCAAAACCGGGGCGCGAAGATTTTGCTCGGTTTGCCAGCGGGAGAGGGTGGCCGCGAGATCGTCGGAGTAGTTCTGTTCGATCAGAAAGTTGATGCACTCGGTGGTGAACTTCCCTTGGGAAACCTTGAGAAGGCCGAAAACGATGTCGCGGGTCTCGATCGGGTGGGTGGCCAAAATGAGTTCGAGGAACCGACTTTGGAAGTGGACCGGGATCTTTTCGGCGATTTCGGGCAGGTCGCGCTGGTTCGCGATGAGGCTGGCTTGAGTGGGTTCGTAGGCCGTTTCCGATGCGACAAGCTTCGCGAGATCATCGCGGATTGCCGCTCCGTAGAGACGTTCGGCAGCGTCGAGCTGGTTGCTGTCCTTCACGGACTCGGCGAGGCCCGCGAGAACGGAGATCAAATCTTTTTGGGAGGTGGCTTTGTCGGAGCCGTCGACCAGTTCTTCGGCAAGAAGGATGCGGCGACGAGCCGACCGGGTGCCGGTAAATTGCTCCACCAGTTCGTCTTCGGCGGAAACCGGAGTTTCGCGGATCACGTAGCAATCGGTCTTCTTGGCCGGAATCGAGATGCGGGCGTCCTTGGCGATGAGTTTCTTGGCGGCCGACCACCATTTCTTGAATTTCTCTTCGCCGAGCACCTGCGAGAGAACGATCTCAACCTCGATGGCGGTAGCGGCGTTGTTGGGGTAGCCTTGGAGGGTCTCGACGAGAAGTTGGGCGGGATTCTCAGCGATCAACTCGTTGATCGTCTTGGTGTCGGTCTCTTTACGGACGAGCAGATGTTTGGGCGGCAGCACATCCATGGTCGTAATGCAGAACGAAGGATCCATTGAATGACCCTTCTTGCCCTTAAAATCGATGATGAGCTTTTGGGCAGCATCGTCGTAGCGCTTGATCTGGCCGAATCCCCAGCTTCGGTGCACCACGTAGGCGTTAGCCTCCATGGACTCCAACTTGGCTTTGGACGCCTTAAGCGTAGGGTTCTTGGCGATGAGCGCGGATACTTCAGCGGAATTCATGGTTGCGTGAGTGATGGCCTGAACGGGAGAGTTGAGCGGATAATGATTAACGCTGTCAACCCGAGTCTCGAATCCACGCGCCCATGAGCCCCCAAAACGAACCATCACGGCTAACGGCCTGGCCCGCAGCGGCGCAATTGGTCGCCCGTTGGCTCGAGCGCCGCGAGCGAATCGACGCACTTTTTGAGACGTTGCCCGGTAAGCTGGCCGGTCCGGAGCGGGCGCGTTGTCAGCACCTCGTTTTCGGGGTGGTGCGTCACGCCAGTCGGCTCGAAGGGGAACTGGCGAAACTGATCGCCCACCCGCCGCGTTACTCGACCCGATCGGTGCTTTATCTCGCGGGCTTCGAGCTCATCGAGGCCGAAGGTGAGCACGCGGACAGAGGATTGGTGGCAAAGATTGTCCACCATGCGGTCGATCAAGCAAAGCAGTTGGCGAGCGCGGCGGAGGCGAGGTTGGTGAACGCGGTCGTCCGTAAGCTCGCGATCGCGTTGCACGCCCAGCTCGCCCCCAACCGCCTCGCGGCGGCGGATGTGCTGGCGAGCTACTACTCGCATCCCGAGTGGATTGTGAAACGCTGGCTCACCAACTTCGGGGCCGAGCATACGCGGGCCTTGCTGAAGTGGAATCAATCGCCGGCACCGGTCTATGCGCGTTGGCGCGACTGGGCGGCGGCGCCACCGGATTGGCTGAAGGCCACGCCATGGAACGGGTTTTGTGAAGTTCCGTCCGGACGTTGGAGCGACGTCGAGCCGTTGCTAAAAAAGGGGAAACTTTACCTCCAAGATCCCGGGACGCGGTTGGCGGTCGAGTTGCTCGCGCCTCGCGCCGGCGAGACCGTGCTCGATGTGTGCGCTGCGCCGGGTGGAAAGAGTCTGCAAATCGCCGACGCGATGGTCGTCTCGGGAGTCGGCGCCCCGTCGGCCAAAGGCCCGGGCCGCGTCGTCGCGATGGACCTGCCCGGGGAGCGGATCGCGCGCCTCAAGGAAAATCTGGCGCGGGCCGAGGTGGTGGAGGTGGCCTTGGTGCAGGCGGATGTGGCCAAGGATGGATTTGCGGCGCTCGACGCATCGCGGCTGCCGACGAGTTACGACGCGGTGTTGCTGGATGTGCCTTGCACGAATTCCGGCGTCATGCGGCATCGGGTGGACGTAAAATGGCGTCTGCAAGAAGGTGATTTTCACAAGCACGGTCGGCAGCAACTCGAGTTGTTGCACGCGGCGGCGCGACTCGTGGCTCCGGGCGGACGGTTGGTGTATTCGACCTGCTCGATCGATCCCGAGGAAAATGAAAGCGTGATCAAGGCCTTTTTCGACAGCCGGGCGGGCGGGCCGTTTAAGCTCGAGGCCAAGAGCATCAGTCAGCCTTGGGTCACAGGTCACGACGGAGCGGGTGCGTTCTTGCTGCGCAAGAAGCTCTGAAGAGCCTTACGGGGCTACGGCACGAGGTCGAAGACCGGAAGACGTTTTTCGGTTTCGCTCGTGCCGTTGAGGAACGTAAAAGCGACCGCGTCCGCTGTGTTGATGAGCTGTTCGTAACGGCCTAGATCCCAACGGGCCACCGGTTCGCCATTGATGCGGGTCACCAAGTCGCGTGACTCCACCTGAGCGTTGGCGGCGGGCGAGCCGGGCACCACTCCGGCGACGCGCCAGTAGGCGGGATTTTTGGCGAAGCTGACGCCGGCACTACGGCGGCGGGGCGTTGGGATCGGGGCGGGCGAGTCGCGGTAGAAGGTCACGCGGTCGCGGTCTTGGTCGAAGGTGACACTGAAATTCTTGAGAATTGAGCCGCCGATCGAGGACAGCTCGTCGGAGAGTTCGACGATGGGGGTTGGGAACGCGTAGTCGGCGATGATCAGGGTTTCGGCGAGCCGCCCGATTTGCTGGGGCCGGTCGCCGGCCAACGTGCCGACGGTGCTGCCTTCGCGGGGTCCGAAGGTGAAGTTGGGAAGTAGTCCCACGGGATTCAGGCTCAGACCGCCGTCGCTGCCGCTGTCGATCAGGGCGATGAAGGTGCGGTCGGCGAGCCGGATGGAAATCAGCGGAGTTTTGTTGGCGTTGCTGAACGGCACGGAGAGCCCCGGGACCAACGCCTCGCTGCGATTGGGGGTGAGCACGACGCGGTTGCGCGGATAATCGAGGGTGAGCCGGGCCTCGCGAAACAGCGGGAAGCCAAGGACTCCGTCGATCTTGACGCCCAAGTGGGCGGAGAGCGCGGCGCAGTCGTAGATGCGCGCCGCGATGCTTTCGAATCGGGCGCCGCCGAGTTCCAGCTCGCGAATCGTGACCGGTTGCAGCGAAACCGGAATGCCGTCGGCGCTGAAAACGGTGACGGGAGCCGCCGGGGCCGCGAGCTCGGCTTTGACGCCGTAGCGCTTGGCAAATTCCGGTGTCACCAACGTGGTGTTGGCTCCGGTATCGACGAGGAAACGCCAAGGGCCGCCGCGATCCCATTTGCCTTCCACGACGAGATACGTGCCCAGCCGCTGGGCGGGCAAAATCACCAACGGCGAATCGAGGGTGGTGCGGCCCGGCCGCGGCGCTTCGCGCCGAAACGTGGAACAGCCGGTGAGCAGCGCGCTGCCAAGCCCGGCGAGGGCGAGGGCGATGAGACGGCGTCGGTTCATTTCGCGGGCTTGGGCAAGGCGAGGCTCAGGATGAACGCTCCGATGGCGAACACGGCGGCCGCGAGAAAAACGCTGCGTGAGCCGTAAAGCCAGAATGCCGCCCCGGCCACTACGGGCGTGATCGCGCGGGCCAGTGAGCCGAGCGAGCGGAAGATCCCGAGCACGCGGCCTTGCTCATGCGGACCGCAGTAAAGCGAGATGAGCCCGGTGCTGGCCGGATTGACGAGACCGGAGCCGGCGGCGAGGAGCGCGAGACCGGCGTAGAGCAACCAAGGCTGCATCGCGAAACCGACGGCGAGCAGCCCCGCGGCCGAACAGACGAGCCCGGCGCTCAGGACGCGGGTTTCTTCGACGCGCGCGAGCAGTTTGCGGACGATAAAACCCTGGGTGACGATCGAGCAGACGCCGAGGAAACCGAGCAGGTAACCGTTTTCCCTCGCGGTATAGCCGAAGCGTTCGGCGGCGAGAAACGTGAGCGAGGCCTCCATCGCGACGAAGGCGAGGGCATAGACGAAGGCCACGAGGTTGACGCGACGGATGCCGGGATCG
>JBIKWB010000067.1:0-6428 GCA_044356555.1 Opitutaceae bacterium
TCGCGCGCCGGCTCATCGAGCGGGGCGTGCGTTTCGTGCAGCTTTTCCACGAGGCGTGGGACCAGCACGGCAACCTCTCGAGGGATTTGCAGAAGAACTGCCGCGACACCGACCGCGCCAGCGCCGCCCTCGTGCAGGATCTCAAGCAACGTGGATTGTTGGAAGACACGCTCGTGATCTGGGGCGGAGAATTTGGCCGCACGCCGATGGTGCAGGGCGGCAACGACGGCCGCGACCATCACAACCGCGGCTTCACGATGTGGCTCGCCGGCGGCGGCGTGAAGGCCGGCCACGTCCACGGCGCGACCGACGACCTCGGCTTCAACGTCGCGCGCGACCCGGTCCATGTGCACGACCTCCACGCCACGATTCTCCATCAACTCGGCTTCGATCACACCAAGCTCACCTATCGCTTCCAAGGCCGCGATTTCCGCCTCACCGATGTCCACGGCGAAGTCGTGAAAGGGATTTTGGCATAGGCGGGGCGGCTCTAAAAGTAGGGCAAAAGCTGAGGTGGTCCGGTCGAGGGTTTCTAGGCGATTTTTTGCAGAGCCGGGGTGAAGGTTGAACCGTGGCGACGTAGGGAGGCGAGGTAGCGTGGTTCATCGTAAGGTTTCTGATCGTGCCAGCAGCGCCACAGGATGCGGATCCATTTGAAGGCGAGCGCACGCAGGACGCATGGTGCGCTTTGCCGGCCCGGCGTTGCTTCTGATAATAGGCGTGGACCCAGTCGCAGCGCACCACAGTCTGTCCGGTCCATTCGACGAAACTTTGCCGCAAGAACGTGGGCGCGGCCCAGCGCCAGTGGGTCCATTTTTTCTGGCCGCTTTTTCAACCTCCGGAGCCACCCCAGCGTATTTTTGCAACGAGGCCGCCGTAGGATATCGTTCTGGCCGGTAGCCAAAGGCACCAGCAGGCGCGGGGCGGGCGCCGGCCCGGCCCCCGGCAGCGCGGCGAAGGCGGCCGCGATGCGCGAGTAGTTTGGCGGTTCGTCGGCGAAGACCTAGGTTGTGCGAGGGAGCGGCTAAGTGTAGGAGCGCGCTTGCGCGCGAAAGGAGGCTGCGTGGGCGGCTATCGCTTAGCGGGCGAGGAGAACGCGCGCATCCTCGCCGGGGGATGCGGCGGTGCGGCGGCCAAGGCGATAGGTGGTGGTGGCCGAGGTGCGTTCGCCGGGGCGAAGGGTTTGAAGAGGACCGAGCGTTTCGAGTTCCACGTAGGAAAATGGATCGGCGTTGGTGTAAACTTCGACGCTGCAGCCGTGGTGCGTGTAAGGGACGCCAGAGATACGAGGGATGGAGATGCGAAGGAGTTGAGTTTCGCCGACCCAGACAAGGTCGGTGCCGTCGTTGCCGGTTTTTTGCGATGTGTTGCGACTACGGGTCAGGCGCAGGACGTTGCCTTCGCGCCGGAGAGTGCCATCGGGCTCCTTCCAAGTAGGGGCGTGGCCGGTCGGAAAGATCGAAGCAGAGGGCACCGGCATGAAGATCGCAACGGGGTCGCGAAGCTGGGCGATGACCCAGACCGCGACGGGTGCGGGTTCGCCGGAGATTTTTTCGTAGGTGGTTGTGATGCGCAGCATGGGCTCCTTCGGATCGAGCAAGATGTGGCGACTGGCGCGGAGGCCGGAGTGCGGGTCAGCGGGCGAGGTAAGCGTGACGGAGCCGTCGGGGGCAACGCGGGCGGTGTGGGCGGAGGCGTCAAAGGCGACGGGGGGAGGCCACTTCCATGCGGATTGCGGAGCGGGCCAAGTCTTGTCGCCGCCGAAGCTGCCGTGCGCCGCTTTCCACGGCTCGGGCGGCATGGGCTGGCCTGCGAGTTTCTCGTTTTCCCAGAACGGGCCGTCGGTTTCGCCCACGAAGCGGAATTGCATCACGCGACCGACGGAAGGCACGACCACAACCTCAACTGCGACGTTGCGGAGGATGATGGCATCACTCCAGCCGCGGTAGGATTGAGCGGTTGTGACGGAGACGACGGGCAACGCGGCCACGGAGAAAGCCGCAGATGTGAAGAATGCGAGAAGGAGCAGGGGAAGTGCACGCATGAAGGGACCCTGAGCCTTCATACTGGGGGGACAAGAACGCAGAAACGTTTCTTTATGGCGCAGGCTCGACGTCGGGTCCGGCACGGATCAACTCTGGCTCTACCGCCAAAAAGCGCGCAGGTTCCGCCCATCGGCGGTAAGCGCAGCAACGAAGACGCCGAAAACCTCAGCATGGAAACCGCCGCGAAACTCAAGGCGGCTGGCGTCCCGTTTGCGTTGCAGAGCGGCTACGAAGGCTATGTGCCGAAGACGCGCGTGGTGCTCTTCGAGGCGGCGATCGCCGCTACCAATGGCCTTGGTTTCGACAATGCACTCGCGAGCATCACCCTCGACGCTGCGAAGATTCTCGGCATCGACGCCCGCACCGGCTCGCTCGCGCCCGGCAAGGACGCTGACCTCGCTCTCTTCGACGGTGACCCTTTCGAATACACCACCCATTGCATCGGCACGATCGTGGGCGGCGAGGTCTTCGCCGAGGCGCGCACTGACCGCGCCAAATTCCGCAGCGGCCGTCTATGACGCCGAGCGATCTGCTACAATCCCGACGAGTGCCACAAGCGTACGACCGCCTCTAGGCTTATACTCCAAGCACTCCGAAAAAATCACCGAGGCGGCAAACATGACATAGCCCCCGAGGAGGAAGCGGCCATCGCGCTCCAGCAGGCCGGCCGCCAGCAGCAGGATACCCATTCGGGCATTGCAGTGCTGAAAGGCACCGGCAGCGGCAATAGCAGCAGCAACGCCGCAAGGAAGATCGGAGTCGCGTGAATTTGCCGCCGCGTCGCCGATTCGGTCAGCCACGCCAGCCGCGACCGAAAATGCGCCAAATGCCAAAAGTCAAAAAGCCAAAAAGATACAAGGCTGCGGGTGTTGATATTGGTCACTCTCAGCTCGGATCGGCTTCATGATTTGTGTGACGACTGCGACCCACGCCTCGTTTGGGGAAGCTTAGCGAACGCCGATTCGCTCCAACGGAGCCCTAACATTGGCGAGTTCATGCTCACCGGTCGGCCAGCCCCTAATCGGCTCCAGTTTTCGCCTGTTGTGATATCCAAGGTTTTGGAAAACGGCATTTTTTGGATCCGCTAGCAGATTCGGCGGCGGCGACCAAGTTGAGGGTGATGCTTAACGCACCGCCCCATGAACCTCAAAATTCCAACAATCGTACATCGCCCAGTTCGGTTTGTCGCGTGCTGGTGCGATTCAACCAAGATGCCGTCCTGACGCCCAGTTGAATGCCAGCGGGCGTGTCTTGGCTGCGACGCCCTCGTCGCCGTTGAGGCCCGGAGGAAACGCCCAACTTTCAAATGCCGAAATTTGCGCGGATCTTATCGAACGACTTGCTCGTCGCCTGAAGCATCGCATCGACCGCCTCGGCGGACAAATTATGGCGCCGCATAAAATCATCGGTGATTGGACCCGCGCTCCACGTCGGACCTACGGCGGGTAAAAAGGGCGTGCCGACCCCTTGGGGCAACAACGCCGTGGTGAAATAAAGCGCATCAGCCAACCAGTTGTCTTCGGCCAACGCCGCCGGCGTGTCTTGCGCTCCGATGGCGCGCACCGTTGCCTCGGGGAAATTCCACTTCGTCAGCATCATCGCTCCGGCTTCAGCCTGCGTGAACCCGACATTGTCCCGTTCCCATTTTGAGATGCTTTCCTGTCGGTCCCAAAACAATTCCCCGTGCACCGATTCGATGGTCTGGTCTATCGCCAACCGTCCGATGTAGCGGAGCAAGCCGATGGTGTAGGCCTCCTCCGGATCGCTCCCGCCGGTCTCCCGCGCCAGCACGTGAAGAAACAGCCCGTTAAAGAGGCTCTCAGCCCAGTAATCGGCGCCGAGAATGCCGTAACAGGCCAGATCCCGTTGGCCGACTATTCGCGCGACGGCGAGGTTCAACACCCGCATCGTCTCGCGCAAACCGATCTTCTGCACCGCTTCGAAAACATTGCCGCAAGGCTCGCCGCCATAATAAGCGCTGTTCGCACAACGGATGACATCGGTCGCGAGCGCGGAATCTCGACCCACGAGGGCCGCGATCGTGCCAATGTCCGACCGCGGATCACTCACCAACGACATAGCGTTGGAAAGAATCATCGGCGCCGGGCTGAATTTTTCGATGTGTTTTAGCGCGTTAAGGAAAGTCTCCTTGGTAGGAATCATGGCGGGCAGAGCGGCTTGGTTTGAGAGCAGGCAGAGTGACGACACTGCAATTGCCTCAGATCTAACTATCGGCGGGGCATCGAGATTCTTGAGCACAAACCCGCGGCTCACACGCCGGCAAACAGCGCACTACCGCGGCCGTTGAGGCCGGTTCCTCGGCCTCGAATCCCGGCACTATTTGCCGGCGCTCGAAAGAACGGCCACCGTCTTCAACGGGACCTGCCGAGCCAGCGGCCCCGGCGCCCGCCGTACGAATCCAATGCGAAGTGATGCAAAACCAGACGAAACAATTGGATTTTCCCCAGCTGCGTTGAAAGCCAATCAAGCCCTGACCCTCCTACTTCACTTGGAGGCGCTGCGGCGCGCCTCCGGCTAGGCCGACGCGGTTGGAGGCCCTCACCCCGGTCCGACCGGCACCCTAGTCGAGGGGGCATTTGGGTGACCAGACTTTGACCGGAGCAGTTCCCGCCAGCGCCCCCCCCCTTCGGATGGGCCTGATGAAAGCGCCGGTAAAGTTGAGCTACAGTCCGGCAAAATTCGACCGACTAATCTTAATCTGTCTCTCCGATTCCTGCCGAATTGCGACCCGCCTCAACCTGTCCCTGCCCGAACTTGGTCTCCGCGTTCGCAGGTGACGAGGGCGCCCTTTTTTCTACGCAAAGCAAACCGTCGGGACACCGGGAAGCACAACACCCATTCGAATTTTGTTCGAGCCACGCCACGATTATGCGACCTGAGCTTGATCCACCAGCCCATCTGGAGGCTCAGGGGCGCCAGCGCCAGTTTTCTAGACGGCTAAAACGTTGCGCCGGCTCGAATTCCGAACCCACTTCGCCTCGCAAGATTACTCAGAGCGTTTCCCGGCGTGCTCGCCTTCGGTTTTATCGGCCGTTCCGCCGCCCGCTATGAACGAGTACATGTTCAAGACCGCTCCCCGCCCTCAGCCCGATGGTAAACGCCTGCTCGTGGTCGACGAAAACGCCCCCATCCGCCGCATTCTCTCCACCCTCGGCGAGGAATGGGGCCTACGTCCCACGACGCGCCAGACCGGTCGGGAAGCCCTCCCCCGCTCCTCCGCCGGGGAGAAATTCTATGTCGCGATCCTCAACGTGCTCGTGCTGAAACTCGACGACGCGATACTGGCCTGCGACGATCCCGGCGCCGCACCCGTCGTCAGTGCAACGGCTCCCGCCGGTGAAAACCAGCCCGATCGACTTCTGTTGGCCGAGGAGAACCTGGTAAACCAAAAGCTCGTCCTTCAATTGCTCGCGAAACTTGGCTTCCGTACTGGTCTTGCGGCCGACGCGCTCGAAGCCACCCGCCTGCTCGAAGAAACATTTTCCGACCGCGCCCACCGCCCGTGGATCATTACGCTCACCGCGTACACCATGGAGCGCGACCGCGGGCGCTGTCTCGCCGCCGGCAGAGAGGATTACCTCACCAAACCGATCAAAGCGGCCGGGTCGCCGCCGCGCTTGACCGGTCGCGAGCCACCCGGGTATTGACCCGAACTACCGCTTAACCCCTTCTTTATCTTTGATATAGTCTACTCGTTTCTTTGCCGCGCACCACCCACACTTTTCCCGTGAAAATCATCATCATCGACGACCACCAGATCATCTGTGACAGCCTGACGGCGCTTTTGGAACTCAATCCCGAGTTCAAAGTCGTGGGCACCGCGCCCAACGGCCATACCGGCGTGGAACTCGTGCTGCGACTCCGCCCCGAGGTCGTGATCATGGACATAGAAATGCCGCTGCTCAATGGCATCGAAGCCACCCGGCAATTGCGCGCCGCCGGCTTCGGCGGCGGGATCGCCATGCTCTCTTCGCATGACGAGCGTCGTTTTGTGACGCAAGCCATGGGAGCGGGAGCGGATGCCTACGTGCTTAAGCACCATGCATTTGATGAAGTCCTGGACGCCATCGATGCCGTCAGCCGACGCGAATTCTTTCTCAGCCCGAGGCTGATGGGGCTGCTGGACGAGGGCGGGATTGCCGGCGTCGCCGACCTGCTCACCGCCCGTGAACGCGAGGTGCTCCAACGGTTCGCCGAAGGTCACAGCGTCAAAGAGATCGCTTTAAGTTTCGGCCTCAGCCCCAAGACCGTCGAGGCCCACGGCGCCAGCCTCATGGCCAAGCTAAAAGTGGACAATCTCGCCGATCTAACCCGCCTCGCCCTCCGCGAAGGCCTCGCGAAGAACTGACGGCTGTTCCTCCG
>JBIKWB010000003.1:0-216722 GCA_044356555.1 Opitutaceae bacterium
TCACAACGGGGTGTTCGGCACTACATCGCTCAAAAAAATCAACTTCCCTCGTAAACCGCCCCGCTGGAAAAACCACTCTCCTCTGAAACTATTTTCACTCCCTGCTCCAACTGCGGAACTCGGGTTAAATTGGAATGGCGGAGCTCTCCTCAAAGTCCCAACGATGCTCTTTTTCGTCGCGCCCCCGGCCAACGCCGATGGCCGGATCGTCCGCCACCACCAACCCCGCCCCGAAGAAATCTTATGCGTCTCACCGCCCTGCTACGCCACCCCTCACTCCCGGCCTTCCTTCTGGCCCTCGCCTGCGCGATCCCGCCCACGCACGGGCAAATCGCCCCTGCCCCCGCCACCCCCGCCCCGGGCGCCGGCGAAATCAAAGCGACCGAAGCCAAACGATTGGCCGACGATCTCGTCCGGCTGAATCCGTTCGAGGTCAAATCCGCGGCCGACAACAGCTACGGCGCGCTCAATTCCAACTCGCTCACCCAGTTCGACGCCGCTCTTAAAAACGTCCCTGTCTCCGCCGACATCTTCACCGAAGATTTCATCCGCGACGTCGGCGTCACCAACCTCGAAGACCTCATGCTATCCTACGGCGCCGGCGCGGGCACCGTCATGTCCAACCCCGAGTCCGACGCCCTCAGCCAGCAACCCGGGGACCGCGTGGGCAACCAGACCATGGGCGTCCGCGGCGTCGGCGTCGGCGCTCCGCGTCGCGACGGCTTTGCCGGCACCTTCGGCACCGGCACGGGCATGAACAGCCTTTTTGACATCGAGCGCGCAGATGTCGTGCGCGGCCCGCAAGGCCTGCTCTACGGTGCCAGCGGCGCCGGCGGCACCGTCAACATCGTCTCCAAGCGCGCCAACTTCAACCGCACCTACGGTCGCGCCAATTTCCGCATCGACCAACACGGCTCGAAACAGGCGCTCTTCGATTACAACTGGGGCGCCGAAAATGTCGCCGTCCGCGTCGCCCTGCTCAACGACCACCAGCTCTACCGCCGCGTCTTCATCGGCCACGAAACCGAAGGCATCTACACTCAGGTCGCCGCCCGTGTCGCCCCACTCCGCACCGTCGTCCGCCTCATCGCCGGCCAAACCGAAAACACCCGCGTCCTGAACTCGAATCAGGAAAACATCGCCTTCACCAACGCCGCCACCGATCCCCGCCACAACTACGGCCTCGCCTATCTCCTCCGCAACAACATGGCCGGCGCCAACGACCCCGTCACCGGCCGACCCTACCCCCGCGGGGCCATCGCCAACGGCCTGCTCACGTGGGACAACATTAACTCTTGGGCCGGCACCGCCGCCTCCGAATACGTCACCAACAAGTACTTCATCGCCACGGCCGAGACCGTTTGGACTCCGTGGCTCGCCACACAATTTTCCGCGCTCTACAACAACGCGCCTACCGACCGCGCCAACGGCGGCCTCGCCAACCTCAGCGCCCCGCTGCTCAACGGCAATCCGCTCGATGTCTGGGCCAACGGCGGCACGCTCGCCGACACCGAGCAGCCCACCCGGCGCTGGGCCACCCGCGGATCCGCGATTGTGACGAACGATCTGTTCCGCGGGTTCGCCCGCAGCAAGACACTCGTCGGCTTCGATATCGACTGGGCCGATACCGGCCCCACCGACTACAGCTACTTCCTCGCCGACGCCAATTTCAACGTCATCTACAACCCCGCCATTCCCTCCAACCTCGGCCGCACTCCGATGCCCCGCCTCTGGTGGTCCGTCGCCGACGGCCCGGTCAAGAATCCCCTCGGCCGCGGCGGCTGGCTGAGGCCGCGCGTCACCACCGGCGGACAAAACTACATCCGCATGGCCAACAATCCCCGCGACCCGAGTTGGGTTCGCCCCAACAATCCCCTCGGCCTCGCCAGCCTCGCGGGCAATCCCGGCGTCTCCGGCCAAAACAACGATGGCCACCACTGGGAAAGCCGCGTCGCCGGTGTCTACGCCGCCAATAACACCGACTGGTGGAAAGACCGCATCCACACCCTCGTCGGCCTGCGCATCAACGAGAGTTTCAAGCGCACGCCCAACCTCTCCACCCTCGCCTCCGCGCCGCCCTGGGCCGAGTCGACCAAGACCAACAAGAGCTACAACCTCGGCATCAACGGCGCCATTCTTCCGTGGTTGAACGCCTATTACAGCTTCTCCAGCACCTACAACACGGCCCTCGTCAACGCCAACGACCCGCTCGGCAATCCCCCCGCCACATCCAGCGGGGTCGGTCACGAATTCGGCCTCAAGTTTGGTGACGAGCGCGACCGCATCTCCGGGTCTATCCAGTATTACGCCACCGACTCGAAGGACGAGATGATCAACGCCGGCACCGGCGTCCGCGACCTCATCAACCCCACCGGGCTCAACGGCTCGTTCGACGGCCCGGCGGGTTTCAAAAACCAATGGGTCAACCTCGACCGCACCACCCGCGGCATCGAAGTCATCCTCACGGCCAATCCCACCAGCAATTGGAAGGTCCGCCTCGCCGCCACCACCTCCGACGGTCAGAACCTCTCCGACAAGAAATACCCGCTGCTTTGGAACGACGATTTTTACGTGCGCAACGGCGGCGTCACCTATCAGAACGGCAACCCCGTCCTCGTCCCCACCACTCCCAACGTCATCACCCCCACCATCACTACGCTCAATCGCCAGGTCGACCCCGCCACCCTTCAGGCCCAGGTCGGCGGCGTTTGGGAGCCGCTCACCCTCGCGATGATGAACGATCGCGCCAACCCCTACTGGGCAAATCCGGCCGACGACAACGGTCGCCTCCAGACGAGCAACCTCCGCCGCGTCCTCCAGTATTTCGTCGGCGCCAACGGCAGCGCCCTCACCGGCAAGACCGGCCGCTCCACCTCCGACATCCCCTACGCTTGGTCCGACCCCAACGGCACCAAAGGCGAGACCACCGTCGCCAAGAAAGGCGAGAACACCGTCGGCTACGCGCAATACGTGTTCTCGATGACCAACAGCTACAGCTTCACCGGCGACAATTTTCTCAAGGGCATCAGCGTCGGCGGCACCATCGGCGTCGGCCTGAAGAACCGCACGTTTTACTACAACATCCCAGGCGGCGGCCGCGAACTGTTCAGTTCCCCCGACACGTGGCAGGCCAACACCTTTGTCTCTTACCGCCGCAAAATCGGCAAACGCTACGGCTTCTCCACCCAGGTGAACGTCACCAACGTTTTTAACCACTACGTCTTCGGCACCCTCCCCAACAACGGCTCCGGCTACACGAACCCCGCCAACCTCGGCGTCAGCTTCTACGGCCAACCCCGCCTGTATGTCTGGACCAACACGGTGAGCTTCTGATTCTTCGCCCCGCGGGCCGTCGTGCCACGGCTCGGAGGGTAAACGAGCCAGATGCGCCGCCGCGGGATCACCGCGAACGCGGCTTGTTCGCGTTCATCGGCATAGCGCCGAAACAGCACGGATTCATGGAGCATCGCGTCACCCACAATCAACCGCCGATCCCAAAACCGGAATAATTTTTTCCACTTCGCCAGCGTTCTTTCCGGCGGCCGTTGAATCGTCACCATCCCACGACCTGCAACCCCGGCACCCGGTTAAACTCGGCCAAATTGCCCGAAATCAGTTTGAGCCCGTGCACGAGACACTGCCCCGCCAGCAACACATCATAAGGCCCGATCATCGCACCGCGTTTCTCCAAATCGGCGCGTAATTCACCGGCCCGCTGCGCTGCCTCTGCGTCTAAGGCCAGCACCTGCAAGCTGGCCAAAAACCGCGTCACCTTCGCCCGCTCTTTCTGCGGCTCACGACATTTGGCCACACCCACTTCGAGCTCGTAAACCGTCACCGTCGAAACCCTGCATTCGTCCGGCGACAACTGCGAGAGCCGGCTGACCACATCTTCACGTCCGCGCATCGCCGCGATGCATGTGTCGGTGTCGAGCAAGAAGCTCATTCGGCGTCGAGGGCCGCCCGCTTGGGGGCCACGCCTTGCGGGGCGCGTTTAAATGCGGAATCCGCAATCCGAATCTTGCGCCAAAAATCCCGCGGCCACTTGCCGCCTTTGATCGGTTCCAACACCACGGCGTCACCCTCCCGCCGCACGGAAACCTCTTTGCCGGAGAATCTGAACGACTTCGGCAGACGAACCGCCTGTGAACGGCCGTTGGCAAAAAGCTTCGCGGTTACCATGGTCTATACCAGTGCGCGACGCAGCATCGGCGTCAAGGTCGCAGCCGGTCCATCTAACGGTTTGAAAGCTCTTTTTTATTTCTCTTCCGCGGTTCTCCGCCGATCTTCCCTCTGCTCTCCGCCCGTTCGTGTCGCTCTGTCCTCTCCCCTTCATGTCATTCCGCCGCCCCACCGCCTTCGTCCTCCTCACCCTCACCACCGCGCTCGCACCCGCCGCTTTCGCCGCCCCGGGCGACGCGCTCACGCTTTGGTATGACCAGCCCTCGGAGCGCTGGACCGACGCCCTGCCCATCGGCAACGGCCGCCTCGCGGCCATGGTTCACGGCGGCCCCCTCCGCGAGCAGCTCCAGCTCAACGAAGACACCCTCACCTCCGGCGAGCCGCCGTCCGATCTCCGCTCCGTGAACATCACGAAGGACTTCGACCACGTCACCGCGCTCATCAAGGCCGGCAAGAATTCCGAGGCCGATGCGTACGTCTCCAAACACTGGCTTGGCCGCAACCAGCCGTGTTACCAGCCGCTCGGCGATCTTTGGCTCGATTTCGCCGGCACCGGGCCCGTCACGGCTTACCGCCGTTGGCTCGACCTCGCCACCGCCACCGCCGGCGTGAGCTTCCAACGCGACGGCGCCACCTTCACCCGCGAGATCATCGCCAGCGCCCCCGACCAGGTGATCGCCCTCCGCCTGCGCACCGACAAACCCGGCACCCTCTCGTTCAAAACCTCGTTCACGTCCGTCCATCCCACGGCCAAGGCGTCCACTGCGGCCGGCGAACTCATCTTCCGCGGCCAACTCCCCGGCTACGTCGGCCGCCGCGATCTCAAGCTCGTCGAGCAGTGGGGCGACCAGCACAAATACCCCGAAAATTTCAATCCCGACGGCTCCCGCAAACCCCACGCCGCCCAGGTCCTCTACGGCGCCGACATCGACGGCAAGGGCATGTTCTTTGAAGCCCGCCTCACCATCCGCACCGATGGCAAAGTGATCGCGGATGCCGACGCTATACGCGTCGAGGGTGCGACCGAGGCCACCGTCTTCGTCACGGCCGCCAGCAGTTTCAACGGCCCGTTCAAGAGCCCCAGCCGCGAAGGTCTCGACCCCTCCCTCCGCACCACCCACGACCTCCGTGAAGCCGCCGCGCAATCCTACGCCGCCCTCCGCGCCACCCACCTCGAGGACTACCAAGCCCTCTTCAACCGCGTCTCCTTCCGGCTCGACGGTGATCCCGCCAAAAACCAATCGCCCACCGATACGCGAATCGCCGCATTCCGCGCCAGCGGCGACCCCGAACTCGCCGCGCTGCTCTTCCACTACGGCCGCTACCTCCTGATCGCCGGCTCACGCTCCGGCACCCAACCCCTCAACCTTCAGGGCAAATGGAATCCCTTGGTCATCCCGCCTTGGGCCTCCAGCTACACCGTCAACATCAACGCCCAGATGAATTACTGGCCCGCGGAGTCCACCAATCTCTCCGAACTCCACGAGCCGCTGTTTCGCCTCATTCGCGAAATCGCCGCCAACGGTACCCGCACCGCCCGCGACATGTATGGCCGCCGCGGCTGGGTCGCCCATCACAACACCTCGCTCTGGCGCGACACCTTTCCCGTCGACGGTCGCGCGAGCTCCGCCTTTTGGAACATGGCCGCCGGCTGGTTCAGTTCCCACCTGTGGGAACATTGGCTCCACACCGGCAACAAAACCTTCCTCGCCGACGAAGCCTATCCGATCATGAAAGGCGCGGCCGAGTTCTGCGCCGACTGGCTCACGCCCGACGACAACGGCCAGCTCATCACCCCCGTCAGCACGTCGCCAGAAAACACCTTTTTCGCGCCCGATGGCCGCAGCGCCTCGATCACCGCCGGCGCCACCGTGGACCACGCGATCATCCGCGAACTCTTCACCCGCACCATCGCCGCCGCCGAGCTGCTGGGCCGCGATCCCGCTCTCGTCACCGAGCTCCGCGACAAACTCGCCCGCCTCGCCCCCTACCGCGTCGGCGCCCGCGGCCAACTGCTCGAGTGGCGCACCGATTACAAAGAGCCCGACCCCAAACACCGCCACCTCTCCCACCTCTACGGCTTCCACCCCGGCAACCAGATCACCCCCGACACCGCGCCCGAACTTTTCCGCGCCGTCGCCCGCACCCTCGAGCTCCGCGGCGACGAAGCCACCGGTTGGTCCATGGGCTGGAAGATCAATTTCTGGGCCCGCATGCTGGACGGCGACCACGCCTACAAAATCATCCAAAATCTCTTCAATCTCGTGGGCACCTCAGAGACCTCGATGAAGGGCGGCGGCCTCTACCGGAACCTGCTCGACGCGCACCCGCCATTTCAAATCGACGGTAACTTTGGCTACACCGCCGGCATCGCCGAACTGCTCGTGCAAAGTCATGGTGGCGTCCTCCAACTCCTGCCCGCGCTCCCGACCGTCTGGCCCAGCGGCACGGTCACCGGCCTCAAAACCCGGGGCGGCTTCGAAGTCGATCTCGCGTGGGCCGAGGGCAAGCTCACCCGCGCCGTCATTCGCTCCAAACTCGGAGGCAACCTCCGCCTGCGCACCGCCGCGCCCGTCACCGTCACCGACGCCCAACCCAAACCCACCGCCGGCCCCAACCCCAATTCATTCTTCGCCACCGTCGCCGCGGGCACACCCGAGATCGCAGACCCCGCCACCCTCCCCATCCTCACGCTCCGACCCGCCACCACCGTCGATTTCCCCACCACCCCCGGCGCGACCTACACGGTCACGCCAGCTCTCTAATTCCGCCATCGGGGCGCGCCTCGTACGCGCCCTCTGCCCCAATGCAGGCGGTGTAACCCCACCCCGCTCAACCCGCGGCCAGGGCATGCTCCCTCGATCTCTCCGCTCTGATTTGTTCTCAGATTTTTCCGGGTCTTCCGTGTATTCCTTGGGCACCCCTCGGACTTTCGCCTGATTGGCGTCCGTCGCGGGCCCCTAACGACCCCACCCCGCCTCAGCGCCGTTTCAGCAATTCCGCCCGCGCCGATTCCAGCCGCGCACGCTCTTTTGCCGTCAGACTGCCGATGCCCGACTGCGCGATCTTGTCGAGCAGCGCATCGACTTCGCTCGTCGCCGCTTTGTCCAGCCCGACCCGTACTGTCGTCGCCTCGGCGCGCTTCGGCTCCACTTTGGCACTCGTCTTCACCGCCGGCTCAAGATCGGGCAAAACCCGCAATTTTGTTTTCGGCTTCTTCTCCAGCCACTCGATGCGCGGGAGCGTCAAATCCAGCCGACCCTGCTTCCAGCGCACATAGGCCAACGCAAATCCTGCCGTCGACCAGAGCGTGATCAGCGCCGTCCAATTCCGTGAGCCCAACGCCATCAGCGTGTAGAGCCCGACCAAAATCACCGCCATCCATGCCGCCAACACGTTGAAGAACATCGGCACGGTCGGATAGATCGCCGCAAACGCCACAAACAACGCGAGCGAACCCGATTCACCCGCCAGCTTGGCGGGCACCCACGCACCAAAAACCGTGAAGATCAGCGGCGAGATCAAATACAGGCACCCGTAGAGCGCCAAAAATGAATTCCGGCCATAGACGCGTTCTACCTCTCGCCCGAACCAACCGATCATCGCCATATCGATGACGAACCCGAGGCTCGGTGGATTCACGAGGCCGTAGGTGAGGATGCGCCACACGTCGCCGCGCAGCACCGCTGCGCTTTCAAACGTCAGCCAGCCGAGCCAAGCCTCCAGCTTAAGGGCCAGTAACAACGTGGTCGCGAACAACGACACCACGTAACCCAGCACGACCAAATGCGCCGCATACACGGGATACCCCTTCACCCAGGTCACGGGCTGATGCTCATTGGTGTTCTCGTAAGGGTTCATACCGGGCTGAAGGGAAACCGTGGCCGCTCGTCCACCACTCCGCAAGCCGCGAGCACACGAAGTGGGGCAAAGTCTCAGACCTGCCCTCCGCCCCGCCCACGACCGCTGCGCTCGCCCGTCCACTTCCTCACTCACCCATAGATCTTCCCCAACCGCGCCACGGTCGCCTTGACGCTCGCGCGCAACTCCGCCGGCCCGACCACCTCGGCCGCCGCGCCCCAGCCGAGCACCCACTGCTCGACTTCCACGAGCGCGCCCAGCCGCAACTTCAACTCCAACGCGCCGCCCGGCAGTTCGCGCATCTCCTGCGACTCATGCCACTCCCGCTCGCGCACGCGTTCCGCCACCGTCGCGTCGAACCGGATCACCACCGCGAAATTCCCTTCACCGCCCAACACGCCCAGCGCACTGGAGAAAAACTTCTCCGGCGAAAAATCCTCCGGCCGCTCAAACTCCACCGCCGTCGTCACGACTTCCCCGATGCGCGGCAACGCAAACGTCCGCAACGCCCCGCGCTCCAGATCAAAGCCCACGAGATACCAAGAGTTTTCCCGGTTCGCCAAATGATACGGCTGCACCCGCCGCGGCTCCGATTTGGTTTCACCCGGTTTCCGATAAGCGAAGCCGACCTCCACGCCCTTTAGCACGGCGGCGCTGAGCGCGTTGAAAACCGTGAGATCCGTTTTCCCGAGCCCGATGTTCTTAAACGACACCGCGCGCAGTTCGTCCGCCGGCGAAAACGAAATCTTGTCCCGCAACCCGCCCGACAACTTCGCAAACGCCACCTCCAGCTGGTGGTGAAACGGCGTCCCGCGATACTGCTCCAGCGCCCGTTGCGCCACGAGCAGCGCGAGCAGCTCGCCCTCGGTCACATTCACCGTGGGAAACGAACTCACCTTTTCCGTGTAGCGGTAGGCTTGGATGCCGCTGTCGAACTCGATCGGCAGCTCCAACCGGTCCCGCATAAATGCAATGTCGCGCACCACTGTTTTCCGCGACACCTCGAGCGCGTGCATGAGCATGGTGCAATTCACGAGCGCGCCGCGCCGCAGTTCCTCGTGGATTCGCAGCATCCGCTCCAAAGGGGGCCGGGAAGACTGGGAGCGAGGATTCATGATGATTGGCTCCATCCGGCCCCAGCCGTTTCCCCGGCGCAATTCGATTCCGCGCCCGCCCGGTTTTTCCCGATCCAAAAAAATCCGCCCGCAAATCCCGCGAATCTTCGCAAATAAAACCCGAGCCCAGAAATTCAAAAGATGGGCTTCCCTCCTTCCGTCATTCGCGCCCATTCGCGTGATTCGCGGGCACCCCGTTTTTCCCGTCACATTATTCCAGTTCTCCTTCTCCGTCCCTTCGCCCCTTCAATTTTCCGTGTATTCCGTGGGTTCCGTGGGCCGAAGATTCTTTCACAATTTTGATACCTGACCCAGCCAATGTCCCACCCTCTGCGCTAAAGTGGGTGCATGATCTCACTTCCATCTCCCCTCCGCGCCCGCTCCGCCAGCCGCCCCGCCACCGTCACCGGCCGCGCCCGCCGCGTGCTCTGCTCCGTTCCCCTCGCCCTCACGTGGTCGCATAGCGGCGTCCTTCACCGCGTCACCCACTGGCCCGAGGTCCAGTTCGAGCGCCTCTACGGCACCGAGTGGATCGCGCTCGCCCCGAGCCCCGAGTCCCTCGCCACCGCCGCCAAGACGCTCACCGCCGCCGATTGGCAACCCTACCTCGAATTCGTTCCTGCCGCCGTCCGCGAATTCATCGCCCAATTCGCCTTCGCCCGCCTCGAGGCACTCCAAGTCGCCGCCCGCTGCCCCGGCCTGCTCGCCGATCTCGCCGAGACTCCCGCGCTCGCCGCGTTCGTCTCCGCCCACGTCGAACTCCGCGGTACCTCCGCCCCGCGCTGGTCCGAGATCAACGTCGTCCACGAGCGCAACGGCGTCTTCGGTATCCTCGAATGGCTTGGCCTCCCTGCGTCGCGCCAGACTCTCGCGATCCTCCGCAACGTCGTTCAACCCAATCTCCCCCGCCGCTTCCTCGATCCCCTCCGCAGCATGTTGTGGGAACCGAAAGCGCTCACGGCCCTGCAACGCGACCCCGCCCTCACCGACCGCCAGCTCTCCCACTACATCCACGCCCTCGCGGCGTGATTTAGGCTGGGCACCGGTGACCCTTAACCCCGTCACCTCCACCCTGAGCCGCCACATCGTCGTGCTGGATTGGTTTCGCGTCACCCGGAACGTCGTCGCCTCGGAGCTGCGCTCGGGAGCGTTGCTCAGATCCGTACCGGCCATCGTGGCCCGCCGGTCGTGTCGGCACCGTTGCCCGCGATACCGAGTAAGTGGCACTCACAATCGGATCGATCCGTCCCGCGCCCGCTTCGAATCGCCGCGGTCACTGCACCTGCGCGCCGCGCATCCGCCCGGGGTCGCCATTTTCTATCCGGGTCACCCTGTAGAGATCGCCGTTGATCGGCCCACGTCCTGAGCCGAGCGCAAGGACTCCCGTGCTCTAAACGAGCCGACGCCAGCTTTCTTGGGGAACCCGGAAAACTTTTTTGCCTCCGCCGCCAACCGTCCGTTTCATCTCCCCATGCGCCTTCGTGTCCTCGCCCTTTCGCTCGCTTCCATCGCTTTGTTGCTCACCGCCTGCGGTAAACGTGAGACCACCGCCGAAGCGGGTCTCCGCACGAAAACTCTCCTCCTCGGCAATCAGAACGAGCCCGCATCCCTCGATCCCCATGTCGTCGATTCGCTCACCGATGGCATCATCCTCGCCTCGCTCTACGAGGGACTGACCGTCACCGACGAACTATCCTCCGCCGCCCTCCCCGGCGTGGCCGAGCGCTGGGAAATTTCCGCCGACGGCCTCGTTTACACGTTTCACTTCCGCGCCGACGCCCGCTGGTCCAACGGCGATCCCGTCACCGCCCGCGACTTCGCGTTCTCATTTCAACGCATTCTCACCCCGGCGTTCGGGGCCGGCTACTCCTACATGCTCTGGCCGCTCAAGAATGCCGAACGTTTCAACAAGGGCGACCTCAAGGATTTTTCCGACGTCGGCGTTGAAGTCATCGACGACCGCACGCTTCGACTCCGCCTGACTCACCCCACGCCCTATCTCCCCGCGCTCGCCGCCCACAACACCTGGATGCCCGTGCACCGCGCCACGATCGAGAAATTCGGCCGGATCGACGACCGCGCCAATCCGTGGACCCGCCCCGGCAATCTCGTGGGCAACGGCCCCTTCACCCTCGCCGAGTGGTCGCCCAACGCCCGTCTCGTCGTCGCAAAAAATCCCCGCTACTGGGACGCCGCCCGCACCACGCTTGAGAGCGTCGTCTTCTTCCCCACCGAGAAATCCGACACCGAGGACTTCAACTTCCGCGCCGGCCAGGTCCACGTCACCTTCGATGTACCGAAGTCAAAGCTCCCCACCTACCGCGCCCAGTCCCCCTCGCCCCTCCGCATCGATCCGCTGCTCAACATCACCTATCTCAATTTCAACGCCACCAAGGCCCCCTTCACCGATCCGCGCGTGCGCCGCGCCCTCGCCCTCGCGGTGGATCGCGACGCTCTCTCACAAAAAGTCCTTAACGGCGCTTTCCTCGCCGCCGCCTCGGTGGTTCCGCCCGACTGTGGCGCCTACGTCTCCCGCACGCGTCTCGCCCTCGACTACGCCGAAGCCCGCCGCCTCCTCGCCGAGGCCGGCTTTCCCGGCGGGAAAAATTTCCCCTCCATCCCCGTGCAGGTGCTCAACGATGAAAACCAGCCCCGCATTATGGAAGCCATCCAAGCCATGTGGCAGCGCGAACTCGGCATCAGCGTGACGATCGAGCCCTTCGAACAGAAAACATTGTTTCAAAACCAACAAAACCTCGCCCACACCCTCGGCTTCCTCGGTTGGACCGCCGACTTCCCCGACCCCGCCACCTTTCTTGAAATCTTCCGCACCGGCAACGGCCAGAACTGGACCGGCTGGGGCGACAAGGCCTACGACGCGCTCCTCGACCAAGCCACCGCCACCGCCGATCCGGTGCGGCGTTTCGCCCTTTTCCAGGAGGCCGAGGCGCTCCTGCTCAACCAAGCCCCGGTCGCCCCGCTCGTCCACCGCGCCCGCACCTACCTGATCCATCCCGCCGTGAAGAACTGGGAACCCGCTCCGCTGAGCATCCGTCGTTTCCAACTCGTCCGGCTGGAACCGTGAGGAACCACGCACGCGCTTGTCGCCGACCCTTCCGTCCCGCATCTTTCGCCGGATGAGCCGCAGCCGCATTCTGACCTTCGTATGTTTTGTGTTTTTCGTGGTGCCCTGCCTTGCGCACGCCGCCGACGTCGAATTCATTCGGGTCTGGCCCGCGTGGCGCACGGCCGAGTCCTTCGACCGGATCTCAGAGTATTTCGACGGTCAGGAGAACACCGGTAGTCACACCGTCCTTCGCAGCCAACCGGACACCCGCGCCGGTTACTATTTTCTCGTGCGCACCAAGACGACGCTCAACGCCGCGGACGCGAAATTTGTGCTCCAGATCATCAAACCTGACGCCCCACGGGCGAAGACTTACACTTTTCCCGTCGGGCTCACCGGCCGGGAAATTGTCTTCAACCTCGGTCTCACCGGTATCGATTGGCCCGATCGCAAAACCCATCCCGTCGCGTGGCGACTCGCCCTCGTCAACGGCAAGGGCGAAGAGCTCGCGAGTCGCGAAAGTTTCCTCTGGGCCAAATCCGCGCCGTGACGACGGCCCGTTGGACTCCTTGGCAACCGCTCGCGCTGACCCACGCGCTGTCTGCGGCGGTCCTCGCGGAGACGGTTGACGGCGGGCAAGCATTTCGTTGGCAGCCCGAGCCGGGCGGCACCTTCCTCGGCCAATGGGATCGCCACGTCGCGCGCCTCAGCCTCGACCCCGACGCCCGGCTGCACTGGTCCGCCCTCGCTACCGATACCGGAGCTGCGTTGCTGCGCTACCTCGATGGTAACGGCGATCCCCGCGCGCTCGCCGATACGCTGCCGTGGCGCAGCGACGCCCATCTCGCCCGGTGCATCGCCGCGTTTCCCGATCTGCGCATTCTGCGTCAGCCCTTCGGCGAAACCCTGCTTGGCTTCCTTTGCAGCGCCACAAAGCAGATCGTGCAGATCAAACAAATGATGGCACTCCTCGCCGAGCGCCATGGAGCCGCCATCGGTGACGCAGGTTCGCCAAATCCCGCCCTGCTCCGGTTTAACCGCCTGCCGACGTGGGCGGAAATCGCCGTCATCCCCGAAGCCGAGCTACGCGGGTGCCTCCTCGGCTTCCGCGCCCGCTACATCCACGAGACGGCGCAGTTTATCGCCCAACATCCCGGCTGGCTCGAAGAGACGGAAGCCGCGCCCTACGCCGAGGCGAAGACGCGGCTCATTTCGCTCCCGGGCGTGGGCGAGAAAGTCGCCGACTGCGTGCTCCTCTTCGGCGCCGGCCGGATAGAAGCGTTTCCCGTGGATGTGTGGATTCTAAAAACGATGGAGCGACGCTACGGCCTCGTCGGCTGGAAGCCCGCGCAAGTCGCGCAGTTTGGCCGCGCTCACTTCGGGCCCCTCGCCGGCCTCGCCCAGCAATACCTCTTCGCTTGGGAACGCGCCGAGGCACGTCGCTGACCGCTCAACCGCGGATTTGCAGCGCCGCCACCTGACCGCGCAGGACCTCGCCCAGCGCCAGCAAATGGGGCGTCGCCGGAAAATTGGCCCACGGCGCCAGAGCCGCGCACGCACTGGCAATCTCTTCGTGCACCGCCGCCGTGACGGCGGCGAATACGCCCAAATCATTCATCTGTTGCAAACGGAGCGCGAGCTGGGCCGGTCGCTTGCCCGTGATCTCCTCGGAGAGCGCCTCCCGCTCGATAACCGACAGCCGCTCGCTGAGCTTGATCAACGGTAGGGTTATCTTCCCGCTCGCGAGGTCGGTGCCGAGCGTCTTCCCGATGCGGGCTTCGTTGCCGAAGTAATCGGCAAGGTCGTCGTAAATTTGGTAGCCGATTCCGAGATGGCGGCCAAAACGGGCCACCGCCTCGGCGCAAGCGGGCTCGGCGCCGGACAGCTTCGCGCCGAGATAGCATGACACCCGGAACAGCTCGGCGGTCTTGAGATCGATGATCCGCTGGTAATCTGCGAGTGTGATATTGAGGGAACCGCGGCGCAGCGTCTGCACAATCTCGCCTGCGCAAACCCGGCGCGTGGACTCCGAGACCGCCGCACACACCTCGGTCGTGGGAAACTGGGTGGCAAGATGCAGAGCGTGGGCGAAAAGTGCATCACCCAACAAAACGGCTGCGACCGGACCAAACTCGCGGGCGGCCGTGCGGCGGCTTCGGCGCACGTCGGCCTCGTCCATGATGTCGTCGTGCACGAGGGTCGCCAGATGGACGAGTTCGACCACGGCGGCGACTCGTACGAGGTCCGGCGTGATCACGCCAGGCCCGCGCCAGCCGCTCAAGAAGACCAAGGCGGGACGAATGCGCTTGCCCGACGTATCGATGCAGTAGTCGGCCATCTCGCGAATCTCCGGTTCGAACGTGGCAAGTTCTTGATGAAGAAAGCGATCAAGCGCCGCCATGTGCGGCGCAAGGTGCCCAAATCCAGCCGCAAAGGTGGACGGAACTGGTTTTGCGGGAGAAGCGAGGCTAGTCATAGGACAGAGGATGGTTTATTTGGATATTCAAAATAGACAACCCCCGGAGACGCCAAAAGCCGAGGAATCATCCCCTGCTCCTTATTCTGAAGACCGCCGCCGATCTCTATTGCGCGGACACCGTGGCCACAAAAAAGGCCGGTCAGAAGACCGGCCTGCCTGAAGGAGAACGATCGCTCCCGGCTTACGGCACCTCGTAGACCTCAACCAGGCCGACGCCCGTCGTGCTGCCGACTCCGCTGACCGTCGCGCTGTAGGTGCCGGGAGGGAGACTGATCAGAATCACCGCATCCCGGCTGCCGCCGCGGAGCGGAAAGACACCAACCTTGGTTGACGCATCGGTAACCAAAGTGACGTCGTTGCCCGTCTCCCAATTGTCATTCTCGCGCACCACAGTGCGCGTGCCACGATCCATCCGGATGATTTGGAGCAGCGGATCTGCCAAAGCCCCGGCGACGTTGAGAGCGCTGAGAGCCGGACCGATGCCGCGCACCAAAACCAATTTCGAAGTGCTGCCGCTGACTTGGAAACCGGCGATAAGATTGTTTTCGCCGGTGCCCACTACGCCCCGGGTAGATACGCTCGTGACCTTTTGGGGAGAGAAGGGCCCGACGCTATCGACGTCGTAGAGTTCGACCAACGCCACCCCGGTGCGCCCACCGACCCCGCTCACTTGGGCGGTGTAGGCACCCGGCGCCAACGTAGTAAGAATGACCGAATCCAAGCTGCCGGAAGTGAGCGGGAATGCCCCCACCGTTGCCGCCGCGCTGACGATGGCCGAAGCATTGGTCGAGGTCGCCCAGTTATCGTTGGCGATAATTCGCGAGCCGCTGGAATTGAAGATTTCCAACTGTGAATCAGCCAGCGCCCCTGAAAGGCCAAAAACCGTGCCCAAAGTGGGAGCGATTGCCCGCACCATCACTTGCTTCTGCGCCGAGCCTCCGACCACAAATCCAGCGATGAGGAAATTCGCTCCGGTGCCCACTTGGCCGCGGGTCGAGAGGCTGCGGAGCGTACCGTCGCTAAAAGAGCCTCCCGAAGCAAGTGCACCAATGACCGAGCCGCCCGGTCCACCGGTAAGGGTGGCGTTAAGAAATCCGGTCACGGGATCAGCCTTGCCTACCAACCGACTGCCGCCGGCGAGCGAGAGATTGAAGTTGCCCGCCGTATCTACCGCGCCTGCGCCTGCGTCGCTGAATGCGCCGTCGGCCACATAAATCATGATCGATCCATCCGGTCCGACGATCGCCGCGACCGTGCTCGCGTTGCGGTTGGCGAGGTTGCCCGTGAACAAACCAGAGGCCACCCGGGTCGCTCCCGCAAATGCGACTTGGCCGATAAACGGCAGGCGATTGGCGTCCAAAGAGCCGCTGACTCCCGTCGTATTGACTCGCGCACTCAACGCGCTGCCAGAGCTAAAGCCGCCGGTCGCATCCAAGCTGAGGCTCGGATAGAACAGCGTCTTGACGCCGCCCGCCGTGGTATAACCGATGAACGTCGCCGTTTTGCCCGCGAGTGTGATGACGGCATATTTGCCCGTCTCGCCGATCGATTGGAATGAACCGGCATAGACCGAGTCCGGGACAACGCCCGTACCACCGGAAGCAGCGGGCGCGGTCACTCGCACATAGACCGCCTCGGATGAAGTTTGATTGCCGCCAACGGAACCCTGACTGTCTTTGGCGATAGCCGTGAGGGTGTAGATACCCTCGGAAGTCGGCGTCCAGCTCGCGGAATAAGGGAAGGCCGAGGACGTGGAAACAACCTGGCCGTTCACCAGGAATTTCACGGTATCAATCGAATCCTCGGCATCGGAGGCAGCCGCCTTAATGGTGACGACAGAACCCACATTAACCGTAGAGCCTGAGCTTGGTGCCGTCAGAGCTACCACGGGGGGCGTGTTCGGGAGCACCGTCACAGTGACTGGAGCAGAAGTATAAACCGCACCGCCCACCCGAATAACGGCGTAGAATTCGAAGCTGCCGGGGACCGTTGGATTACGTGTCGTCTGATAAGGCAACGCTGTCACCGTTTCGAAGATCCCGCCGTTGGCGTAGAAATCAACCTGCGGTTCGGCGCTATCTGGCACGTTGGTTCCGGCGATGAAGGTGATGTTGCGGAAGGCGACGACACTCGAGCCGTTAGCCGGGTTGACCAAATTGACAAAATAGGTCCCGGGGGTGCGCAGGGGTGGGCCCACCGTCACATTGCTCACCGAGGAAGATACTCCGCTGCCGTTGCCGTCAAACGCCACCGCGCGCACTGCATATGAACCGATGGCGGCGGGACGCCACACGAAGGTATAAGGGGCGGCGGTCTTGGTCGCCAGCAACGTAGTTCCCGCGTAAAACTCAACGCGGGCAATTGTGCCCGAACTGATCGCGGCACCGGCCGAGAGGAGCAAACTGGAATCAGCCGTGATCGACGTGTCGGCCGACGGATTGTTCAAAGTCACGATCTGCACATTGCCGCCGAGGACAGTGATTGTCTGCGCGACGGAGTCGGCGATATTGCCGGCATTATCGGTTGCCTGGGCGACAATCGTGTAGATGCCGGCCGCAGTGGGGGTGAAATTCGTGCGATAAGGCAAAGTCGCACTCGTGGCGAGCAAGGTGCCGTTGGCAAGGAATCGGACGTTGGCGATCGTGCCATCGGTGTCGCTCGCGGTCGCGGAAAGATTTACCACCGTGCCGAGACCCACAACAAGGTTAGTGCCGGGGCTGACCAAGGTGACCGAAGGCGCGCCATTGGGCGAAATGGTGACGGTCACGGCGGTCGAGGTTCCCGAAACACCTGCATTGTCTGTGGAAACAGCCAAAAGACTGTAGGTGCCGGCGCTGTTCGGCGACCAAATCGTATTATATGGCGCAGCTGAGTCTATCGCCAGGCTCACTCCGTTGACGAAAAACTGGACTTGTGAAATCGGGCCGTTGCCGCCGCTAGTAATCGCATTGAGCGGAACACTCGTGCCGACGCCGAAGGTGGCACCGGTGACCGGATTGCTGATCGACACGATAGGGGCCGAGGCCCCTGTGACGGTCACGCTAGCGGCGGCGCTGGTTGTCGAATTGCCAGCGTTGTCCGTAGCAACCGCCGTCAGAGAAAACACGCCAGCACTGGCCGGCTTCCAACTCAAGCTGTAGGGCGCAGTCGAAATCGAGCCGATAGAAATGCCATTCGCAAAAAACTGCACGCTGGCAACGGAGCCATCGGAATCATTAGCGGCCGCTGCAATGAGCACATTGTTCCCCAGGCTAAGATTGAGACCAGAGGTCGGACTGGACAGCGCAACCGTCGGAGCCGCGTTGGCTCCGATCGTAACCGTTACGGGCAGACTGGTTGTAACGTTACCCGTGTTATCGGTCGCTTGGGCAGTGATCGTGTAGACACCGGTTGATCCCGGGGTCCAATTGGGCGCAGCGTAGGGGGATGTTGCATCGGTGGATAGAATCGAACCGTTTACAAGAAACGCTACCTGGGAGATCGTGCCGTCGCTGTCTGCGGCATTTGCCGTGATGCTAATGCCGCTGCCCACGGTGTAACCACTGCCTGACGCCGGATTGGTCAGATTGACGGTTGGTGATGCCGAGGCGGCTACCACGATTGAAACCGGAGCCGATGTCGTAACGTTCCCCAAGTTATCGGTGGCCAAAGCCGACAAGGTGTAAGTCCCCAGCGCAGTCGGTGTCCATGCTCCGACGTAAGGAAATGAGGTGTCGGTCGACAAGGTCACCCCATTCACCAAAAATTGGACCCCTGTAATAAAGCCTCCGGTGGATGCTGCCGCCGCGGTGATTACCTGCGGCAGATTCACACCGACCGAGCTGCCGGCCGCCGGGGCGGTGATACCGACCGTGGGAGCACTTCCCCCGCTTACTACTATGATTGAAACCGGAGCCGATGTCGTAACATTCCCCGAGTTATCGGTGGCCAAAGCCGACAAGGTGTAAGTCCCCAGCGCAGTCGGCGTCCATGCTCCGACGTAAGGAAATGAGGTGTCGGTCGACAAGGTCACCCCATTTACCAAAAATTGAACCCCTGTGATAAAGCCTCCGCTGGATGCTGCCGTCGCGGTGATTACCTGCGGCAAATTCACACCGACCGAGCTGCCGGCCGCCGGGGCGGTGATACCGACCGAGGGCCCACTTCCCCCGCTCACTGTAACCGAAATCGCGGCACTTGTGGTCCGGTTTCCCACATTATCTGTCGCCACGGCAACGATCACATAAATTCCGGGTGAATTCGGGGTGAAAACAGCGTTGTAGGGGAAAGCGGTAGCCGTCCCCACGCTCACGCCGTTAGCGAAGAACTGCACGTTGCGAATTGTGCCATCAGCATCCGCCGCCGTTGCGAACAGAGAAGTAGCCGAATTAACCGGGAGCACCGAACCGCCTAAAGGTGAGGTCAGGGAGACGGTGGGCGCGCCGGCACTGACGACCGTAATCGTATTGGCTATAGTCGCCTGTGCGCCGTTGCTGCCCGTGGCCACAGCGGTCAGCGTAAACGTGCCTGCCGTAGCGGGTGTCCATTGCACGGTGTAAGGGAAACTGGTCGCCGAGCCAATCGGCACACCGTTGGCCGAAAAAAGCACATTGGTAACGGTTCCATTGGTCAGGCTGGCCGTCGCGTTAATCGTTTGCGGGGTATTGACCGCGATTGAACTACCATCAGCCGGAGTGGAGATAGAAACAACCGGAGCGATCAGTCCGCCTCCGCCTCCACCTCCGCCTGACGGAGCATTGACTGTAACAGAAACGGCGGGCGAGGTTGCGTTAGTTCCCAGACTATCGGTCGCAATCGCAGTCAGACTGTAAGTGCCGGCGCTGGTTGGGGTCCAAGGAGCGCTGTACGGGGCGGTCGCATCACTTCCAAGAGAAACTCCGTTGGCTAGGAATTGGACACTTGTAATGGTCGCTCCAGGCGTGGTCGCTGCTGCCGTCGCAGTGACCGTTTGTGCGGTGCCAACCGTGATGCTCGTGCCCGCCACGGGGCTTGTAAGGCCAACCGACGGTGCGGCATTCACTGTAACGCTGACATTCGAGGAAACGCCAAGATTGCCAAAACTGTCTGTCACAAGAGCACTAAGCACATACGTACCAACAGCAGTCGGGGTCCAAGTCTGCGTATAGGGGAAGATCGCACTCGTGCCGAGGCTGGTTCCGTTAACAAAGAACTGAACCGTAGAAACGACGCCAACCGTCGTCGTTGCGCTGGCGGTGATTGGGACCGGAGTGTTGACCAAAATTGCAGTCGAGGTCCCGGGACTCGTGATCGTGACCGACGGCGCGGCGGAGGGATTGGGCAGAGTATTGATGCGGCGGTCGTGGAGAAACACGTCGCGAGCATTATTGCTGTCGTTATTCAGCAAATTCGTGGTGGTCACCGACAGGCCGGAGTTGTTCTCCGCATCCGAGGGCAACGCGACCCAACGCCCATCGGCGCTGATCACCGGATAAATATCAGAAGCGGCTGTGCTCTGCTGGCCCAAAATCCGCACCGTTTGGTAGCCGAACTTGTTTACGCTGACCATCGAGGTCGCAAGGTTTCCGGCAGTATCCAGTGTACCGGTGTTGTTCACGTCGCGGTCCATGACGTAGATGTTGAGCGCCGAATTGAATGAACCGGCGATTACCACCGTGGGAGCGGAGGTGTAGCCGGTGCCGGGATTTGTAATGGTAAATCCAGTAATGAATCCCGCCGTGCAAGGTGTGGTGGAAAGTGTGGCCGTGGCCGCCGCACCGGAACCGGCAGAGTCGATAATCGTCACGATCGGGGCCGAACCGAATCCGACGCCGGCTGTGTTGAGGGTAATACTGGTGATGACACCGCCCAACACCGTCGCCGAGGCGGTGGCGCCAGCGCCGCCGCCGCTGATGATAACCGTGGGATTCACGTAACCGGCACCACCGGCTGTGACCGAGATCGAGGCCACCGGGAATCCCAGATTGGCAACAGCCTGAGCACCCGTTCCGCCGCCCCCGAGAAGCGCGACATTGGGAACCGTAGAATAGTAAACGGCCGTGATACCGTTGGAGAAGGCCGTGCCCCCGCCAGGATTCGTAACAGTTACAGCCGTCACACCGCCGCCGCCGATCGTCGCCGCCGCCAATGTGCCGTATTGGCCACCCTCGTCGCCCGGCGTGATATTGTCCGTGATCGAAGCGAAGGTAACATAACGGCCCGTGGAGCTGATATTGGGGTTAAAGCTGCCGATGTTGAACGGCGCGATGGAAGGATCGATTCCCTGTCCACCCGAACTCGCCACGCTCAGCCGACTCGTCGTAGCCGAGACCCGGTCATAGACGAAGACGTCAGAAACGTTGTTCGTATCCCCGACGACCAAATTCGTGGCCTCCGATCCGAACGCGATATAGCGACCGTCCGTTGTAATGGACGGAGCCCGACTGGCGCCACCCGCCGCGTTTCCGATGGATTGCACACCACCGGGACCGACACTGACTCGCGTCGTGGTGCCGGTCGTGAGATCCCGCAAAAATATATCGCGCAGGGCATTGGTGTCTCCATCGACGAGATTGTTGGCATCGGATTCAAAAGCGACATAGCGGCCGTCGCCACTGATGCTAGCTTGGAGACTGGCGCCATTGCCGGCGGTGCCGGCAGAGGACTGGCTAACGAGCGTCGTGGTGCCGAGCGTGCGGTCACGTACGTAGATGTGGGAAATTCCGGCGGCCGTGGTGCCGGCAATCAGATTGGTAGCAGACGATTCAAACACGAGGTAGCGGCCATCACCGGACATTGCCGGCCGGAAGGAGGATCCGTTGGACTGACCCCCGGCGGTGGAAACGCTTTGTCGCGCGATTGCACCCGTAATGGTGTCGACGACAAAAATATCAGAAAACGCATTCGTATCCCCAAGAATCAGATTGGTGGCCTCAGAGCTAAATGCGAGGAAACGGCCGTCGGCACTGAGCGCTGGATTATTTGAAGGAGCATTCGCCGGGGCGCCTTGCTGCGACACGTTCAGGCGCCGGACGGTATTGTTCTGGCTGTCAAAAATGAAGATATCGCGCGTGCCGTTGCCGTCCCCGGTCACTAGGTTGGAAGCATCCGAGGCAAAGGCCGTGTAGCGGCCATCAGCGCTGAGGGACGGGTTGTCACTATATCCGTTGGCGGTCACCGCGCCGGTCGTGCTCGCAAGAGTCAGCGTCGGAAAGGTCGTCGGCAACAGGGCTATGCGGGTGGCATTGGTATCAAAATAGATGTTATTCCCATTTTCCAATAGATCGCCCTCAACCGCTTCATCCACCGCATCCAGTGCGTCGATCTTGGCCAAGACGTAGTAGGAGCCGGAAAAATTTCCCGGCATCAGTTGATTCCATGAGATCACGTGCGACAGACCGTCCGCGTTGACGGTTGAAGCTACGTCATGAAACGTAAGTTGAAAGTCATCCGCGTCGCCAAACTGCGGATTAGGCGACAACCGCACGCTGATACGGAAATAGGCGAAGCCACGCGACACAAACGGCACATTGGTCACCGCATTTGACGCGAGTTTGTTCGTGTAGGTGAGCGACATTGGCACCACCTCTCCCCCGCGATAAGCAACACTGGCCGGATAGCTCAGGCTGGTGATTCGCAGATCGGGTTTACCTGTAATGGATATCCCGCCCGTGGTCGTGAGCGTGCCGACCGAGATAGAATGGACCCCGCCCGATCCGCCGCCGGCGAGCGTAACCGCCGGAGCAGTGGAATAGCCAAAGCCCGGAGACCGGACTACCGGAGTTGCCCCCGAAACCGCCAAAGACGCAGTGGCCGTCGCGCCCGATCCGCCGCCGCCATTGATGGAAACGGAGGGAGCGCTGGTATAGCCTGAACCAGCCGAAGTGACGGTGATCTTGGTAACCGTTCGTGAAACTTCGGCCGTCGCAGTGGCACCCGCACCGCCACCACCAGAAAAGGACACGGTGGGCGCCGAGGTGTAACCGGTGCCCGCTGAAGATAATGTTACAGCACCTACTCGAGTATTCAACGCCGCGGTTGCCGTCGCCCCGGTGCCGGTCGAATCGGTAATTGTGACGGTAGGGGGCGATGTGTAGCCGGATCCAGCACTAGTCAACGTGACCGCGGTGATCACACCACCAACCTGGGTGGCCGTGGCTGCTGCCCCCGTGCCAGTTCCACTGATCGATACAACCGGAGCAGTATAACCCGTTCCACCAGCGGTGACTGTGAATGAACCAACACCGACGACGAGACTGGCAGTTGCAGCGGCACCGCTACCGCCGCCGCCAGAGAAAGCCACCGTAGGCGCCGTCGCGTAGCCCGCTCCACCGCCAACCACAGTGACAGCAGTTAGTGTAGTACTCACTTCCGCAGTGGCCGCAGCACCTGTACCACCACTAACATTATCAAAATTGACGGTAGGAGCCGAAGTATAATTTGCGCCCGAAGAACCGACGGCTACTGCGGTGACGCCACCTGAAATAGCAAACGAGCCGGTTGCCCCCGTGCCACCTCCACCACCGGTAAAAACCACCGCCGGCGCGCTGGCATAACCCGTGCCGCCGCCAACAAGGGTTATGGTATTGATCGCGCCCGAAATCCTCGCGAGCGCGGTAGCCCCCGAGCCGCCACCACCGGTGAGCGCAACCACGGGAGCTGAGGTATATCCCGTTCCGGGGTTAGTGATGTGAATCGCAACAACGGCACCTGCCGCCACCACCGCTGTACCCGCCGCGCCCGTACCGCCGCCACCAGTGAAAGACACGGTGGGAACCGTCGCGTAACCTGAACCCAACGACGAGAGAACGATTTCGTTGACCGAGCCTGAAAGAGATGCCGTCGCCGTAGTCGCTGAAGTCGGTGAAAAATCGATCGTGCAATTGATCGAATAACTGCCGGCTTCGCTGTAGCTCAACGGAATGGTTCGATTCGTCGTGACCGTGACCGTGCCGCCACCTGACAAAATGCCAGCAGGAGGAATAGTGACTCTTGAGACCCCGAGATTGATTGGCGAATTCGTCGGACTGGTAAGCCTCAAGGTAACGTCCAGCGCACCTCCCCCAAATTCCTGCACCGCCTGGCCTCCCGGTGGAACTGGAGTCTGATTCGCAATCGTGATCGTAAAGGTAATCGTCTCTCCCGGTGCAGCCGAAGCACTGGTTGACACGCCGGTCACCGCCAACTGAGCGGCTGCGTGCGCCGCCGCCGTTGAGAACAGTGAAAGAAAGGTCGCTAGAACAAGGCGAAGGGAAAGTTTCATGGTGTAGCCTGGTGATCGGACGTGGCGGTGGATGACCGGTTACTTCTTCGAGGACTTCTTTGCATCCTTAGGATCGACCGGTTTCACGAACGGATCAGATCCATCGCGATAGCCGGGCAGGTCTTCGCGGCGCATATCCAGTTGCCGCACCTGTTCGGAACTGAAGAGCGCCTCGATCGGAGCGCCTTCCGCACTGACGGTCTTGGCGGTGATAAAGATGATCAAATTGCTACTTTCTGCCGTTTTACTGTCAGACCGAAAGAGACGGCCCAGACCAGGAATCGAGCCCAGCAAAGGAACCTTGGTTTCACCCTTCGAGGTGGTGTTTTGGATAAGCCCGCCGATACCCATCGTATAACCGTCCTTGATCGAAATCTGGGTCGTCGCCTCGCGGGTGGCCACGATCGGATACTCGGCGCCCTGCGGTATCGTCACCGTGCCGGCAATGCTGCTGACGGTCGGCTTGACCGACAGTTTGATGAATCCGCGGTTGTTCACCTGCGGGGTTACTTCGAGACGAATGCCGATATCTTTCTCCGTAATTGTATAAGTGATGACGTTCGAAGCACCCGCCGCTCCACCCGAGATATTCGGCGTGGCAATAGGATACTTTTGACCGATCAAAATCGTCGCCGGGGTGTTATTGAGCGTCACAATCGTGGGATTGGACACCAGCTTGATACTGTTCTGCGATTGGAGGGCGCTCAGGACTAATTTGAATTCGTCTGCGGAAAAAACCGTGGAGAGAGCGCGCGTCGTGCCACCGGTGTTGGCGAGGGAATTCAACAGATTGAGCGCGTTCGACGAGCCGGTGGAATCGGAGTTGGTCGTGCCACTGGAGCTGGCCGTCCCGGCTGCGGTCGCCAGCGTCGAACTGTTCGTGAGCGCGCCGTTGCTGCCGGTCGACGAGGTGGACGTCACCGTTCCACCCGTGGAGGTCACATTTCCTGACGTGGTCGATCCACCCGTCTGACTACTTGACCCGGACTGATTACTCGACCCGGAATTTGTGGTTGAACCTGTCGTCGCAGAACTGGATAGGCCCGTGGTACCGCTGTTCCCGGACCGTCCGTCGCTCCCCGTTTGCCCGCGTTCGCGACTAAATTCCCCCTGCAAAGGGCCGGCCCCCACCGTGTAGTTCGCAAGCGAGGACCAATTAACTCCGATGTTGCGCACGTCGCGGTCGGTAACTTCGACAAACTTGGTCTCAATCATCACTTGGTCGGTCGCGCGGTCGAGTTGCTCGATAATCGGGCGAATCCGGTTCATCCGGGTCGGGCGTTCGGTGATCACCAACGCATTGCTCCGAGCATCGACCACAATTTTACCAATCGTCGCATCGACCAACGTGGTCAGCGTCGGCAAGAGATCTGCGGCCCGGGAATAGTTGACGACGAAGACCTCGGTCGAGACCGGCTCGATCTGCAGACTGTCGTTGCTGACGATCTTGATGATATTTCCCTCTTCGATGTAGGTGAAATTGATCGGGCTGAGCACGCTTTGAAAAATCTGCCGCCACGAAACATCGCGCAGCTTGATCGATGCTTTGCCCTGCAAAGCCTCCGGGATGATGATATTCAGCTCAAAAAGATCGGCGACGTTGCGGACGATATTGCGCACATCTTCCTCGGGAAAATCGACGGAGAGCGTGTCGCGGCCCGAGGCGTCCGTGCTCTTCTTCGCCGTGCTGGGGGAGGGTTCTTCAGGTTTGATGACGACCCCGCCGGCGGGCGCAGAATCGGGAGTCTCGGTCGCCGCGGCGGGCGACGTAGGCGCGGCAGATGGTGTCGCGGGGGGAGTCTGGGCGGTGCCAGACATCGTGACGACAAACATGGCGGCGACGATGGCGAGGGAGCGGCGAAGAGTGGTCATGGTGACTTGCTTCCGGATTTGATGGGACGGGTGATGGCCTCGCCATTGAGGCGAAGCGTAAAGGTGGTGAGATCGATCGCGGTCAATTCGAGCACGTGATCAACTCCTGCATAAGTGACGGTGAACTTATCACCGGTTTTCACGAATCGACTTTGTAAGATGAGTCGCGGTTCGCCTCTGACCAACATCGATCCCGAAGGCCTGATTTGCGAGGCGATCGCGGCGAGCTGTTCGCGGGCAGTGGCCCCGGGGCGTGGTGGTCCGGATCCGGCGGCAGCTGCCCCCGACTGGGCCCTTAGATTTGCGGCCGCCTGGTCGAACGCTCGCTGTTCCTCAGGATCAGGCTGATTGAAGGCCGCCGGATTGAACGGCAAAACAGAATCGCCCGCCAGAGGCACCGGTGCCGCGACCGAGGCGAATTTCTGGGCGAGTTCAACCATTGTCCGACGCTTCGCGGCGGGAGCAATATCCCCCGCTGGAGGCGCCTTTGCTGCGAACAACGGCGCTGTCAGCAGGACTAACAACAAGGATCGTTCAAAAACTCGCAGTCGGGTGTTCATAGTTGGCCGAAGAGTTCCAGGGAGAGCGAAATCGTCACCGGGCCCGCTCGGTTTCCTGCGACCGTTGCGATACCCGCCGAGGTGGTCCGGGAGTAATGAAATCCGTTCTCTACGCGCCGAAGAAAGTCCATCGCCGTCAAATACGAACCTTGGAACGAAAGCGTGAATCCGATTCCTCCCAAAGAAACTTTGGTACCCGGCTTGATGGGCGGAGCTGGGTTTTGGACAAGTGTCAGGAGCTTGACCCCGGTTTCCGTTTCGAGCCGGTAAAAATACTGAAGATTCATCGCGAGCTCATTCCGCTTCGCGAACCGCTTCTCTACTTCAGTCCTCGCCTCTGTCATCGCCGCAAGCTGCTCGAGCAGTTGGGCGGAGTTGTTTACATTGGCGATAAGACGCTCCCCTTCAGACACTTTCTCTTCAAGCAACTTCGCCGCCTCCGGCACGAGGTCTAGTCGGAGATAAATTGCGACCCCCAGCAAGAGCACCAGCACTCCGCAGGCGACGCTGATGGGGTTCTTCTTGAGAAGCTCTAGTAATTGCTCGTTGCTCATGGCGTTTTGATGTCCTTGAGCCCTAGCTTGATTTCAAGCTGCAGCCGGCCGGACTGAGCATTAGGGGTGAGGCCAGCCAAGGTAATCTCCCTGAAACGCTCCAGTAGGACAGTGTCCGCTTTTAACTGCTGAACATAATTAGATGCATGGCCTGCGGCGACGTCCGGCGTGCCCCTAACTGTGCCCCGGAGATTGAATCCGGTGTCCCTAAAATCCAATCCGTCGATCGCTACCGTGGGGGGCAAGGTTTCAGCGAGCCGCAACAAAACCTCCGAAAATACCGGCCTCGAATTCACAAAAGCCTCCACTTCAGCGACCCGAGCCGCCTCCGCTTGGAATCTCTTGAACTGTCCCACCGCGGCGGTGCTCACCGAACGATCTCGGTCAATCTGCCTCTGCCAATCGGCGATTTGCCGCTTTAAGTCATAGAGCTGGTACTCGCGATACCCAAAGATAAATACCGCCACCAAAGCGATAACCACGGATATCCCGTTCGTGAAAAACGCCGTGCGCACGACCTTGATATCCGGCAACCGCTCAAAGTTGCGGAGGTCAGGGTGCCAAGCAGGCACGACCGGTGCCGTCACTTCACTTTTTTTCTTCAGCCGGGATAGCATGATCGGTGTTATAACGGGTCATCAAACTGAGGAGGCCGAACCAACGGGTTTCCTGCACGGTTTTGGCAACACTTTCGTTCAAAGTGATTTGGCGATTCATTAGCCAGCCAGCCGGCTCAATTCTCAAACTGGATATACCCAAACCGGTGGCGATCGCCGATTCGAGCCAGCCGAGTTTCGGCATGAGCTGCGTGCACAACACTTGTCCGACGGACTGACCCGTTTGGACTTCATAAAATCCGATCGATGACTGCAGCTCCTTCATCAATCGCTTCACCAACAGCGCGCCCATGCCAGTAAAATCAAACGTGTTTGAATAAAAAAGCCGGCGTGCCGCTTCCTCGTCCTTCAACCCAAGTTCTTTCTGAACAACAGGGACCATCGAATCCAATCCCAGCGCGATCGGTCGGGAGGCCTCGACGCCGGCAGGGGTCACGATAAACGACTGGGTCGAGTCCAAGCCCACCTCTAGCATTAGGGTCGGGATCTTTGCTTTGGTCCCCGCCAAATAATCCGCCAGAGCACCCAACACCGCCACGCTTCCAAGTTCGACCCGCTCCGGGTAAACTCCGCCGGCCAAAAGAGAGTCTTGCGCGGCGATCAAATCCTCCACGGGCAAACCACAGAACAACGCTTCTTTTTGCGAACCATTCGCCAAATCGTAGTCGACACCGTCGGTGGCATGGATCACCGCCACGACGTATTTCGAAGGATCGATTCTTAACTGCTGAGCCATGAGCTCATTGAGATACTCCGGCTCCTTCAATCGCTTGGGTTCCAGAGCTTGGCGTCGGATAACACGCTTTGCGGGATAGATACTTGCGTTCGCGTGCAAATAGCCCGTCGCCGATTTTTTCGGCTGCATGAGTTTAACCATTTCAGCCAGCGCCGTCGGATCATTGGCCGGACATTCCCGAACTTCTTCGATCGTAAACGGCGCCGTCCCGGCTGAGGTGCGCGCCAGCATCACCGCGTGATCATTCGCGTCGATGAAATAGCTGCTGGATTTTTTCGAGAAAAACATGCGGGCAAAAAATTATCGGAAGTAACAGGTTTCCCACGCTTCGATCTCCAAACCGCCAAAAAAGCAATCGGATTGCAGAACGTTGCCCTCAGAAAGCCCGGGTGAAGGTCTCGCAAAACCCATTGATTACAAGCTCATTTCTAAACGTCGCGCTAACATCATTTGTCTAGATATCGACTCATCTGTCATTTTATTGACTAAATTCTTCAGAATTTACGTCAAAGCCGAGTAGGCAGCCACCAGTCATTCCCCGCCCGAGATTTCGTTTGGTGGTCATAGGAAGCGCTTCACGCCCCCGGCCCTTTTCTGACTCAGCCACCGCGCACCAACCAAGGCCGAGCAAGACTCTCCCCAGAATACACCTCCGCCAGTCGGAACCGGTTCGATTTGCTGATCCAACCTTCAAACTTCGAGCCGCAGCTTATCGCCAGAATCCTAGGAGCGTAGATCGGCCGAAGCCCGATTTACGGACATAAAAAACCCGCCACGAATCTGAGGCGGGTTGGAAATCTATGGGCGTTCGCTCGAAGCGAACCGTCCGATCCTTACTGCTGCCACGAACGCTTCTTATGGCGATGGGACTTCAAACGCTTGCGGCGCTTGTGCTTGTTCATCTTTAAACGACGTTTCTTTTTCAGATTGCCCATGGTGCTTGAGAGTTGGTGAGGGTCCAACGTGTAAGTGCCATTCCCGCCTGTAAAGCCCGAAGTTATTAAGTTTCATGGCCCCTCCCAAGGAATAGGGGTCGTGCAACGTAGCCGGGTAAAGACCACCTTGCAGTGGATGCGCGAGATCTCGATTTGGGTAAGCGTCGCGACGACGCGACGATACAGATTTAGTTGGGCCGTATGCTTATCGGCCGCACTTCTGATCGCAGCCTCGCCCGATATCCGATCAGTTTTAAAATCAACCACCGTTGCTTCAACCGCTTGGCCATCGGAACTTCTTTTGACGACCACCCGGTCGAAGACGCCCGATATCCACTCGCCGTCGAGCACCACCTCAAACGGTCGCTCGCGCCACACTTCAACCACGGATTTTTCTATGCCGGGAGAACTCGGTTCGACCCAAATTTCGGCCAAGCCCGGCGCCGAAAGACATGCCACCGCTTCGTCCGTTGCCTCATCCGGGCCGAGTCTGGCCCGCCAATCCGCCGCCTTGTCCGCGATGCGTGAAGGCAATATCCATTCGATTTCCGCAAATCGCTCATGCACCGCCGTGCCGAAATCGGCCGACCGTCCCCGAGTCAGCTCAAACAACAACGCACCGTTTAACTCACTCTGTTTGATCGCCGACGGAGTTCGAGTGAGCCGCCTCACCCGCCGCGAGAAGGGCCCCGTCGCATCGCCCCGGTCGACAGCCTCGGCAACAGGCCCGCCCGCAGCTTCGATAGACTCGAACCAACGCGCATCTCCATGGCTCCACGTTTCGCCCAACGCATCCCGCAAAAGCCGGGTAAAGTTCAACGACGTCGATTTCGCCGGCACCGGCTCGATAATCAGATACATCGCCCGTTTCGCCCGGGTCATTGCAACGTAGAGCAGACACAGATTTTCATAAGCCGCCGCGCTTTCGTCTTCGAGCACCTGCGCCGCCAGCACCGTATCCCGCTCCGCAAAAATCTTGGCCGGCAATTCAAACACCCACTCCACGGTCCGCTCGTTCGTGCGTTTCACCGCCATCCCGTCGCGCCGCGTCGCGAGTTTCTTGCCTTCGATATCGGGCAAAATCACCAGGTCGAAGCCCAGGCCTTTCGCTTTGTGCACCGTCATCACCCGCACGACCCCGGCCAAATCCGTATCCCGTACCACATGGCGCTCCGCAAAGTCCAGAAACTCGGCCACATCGCGGCTCCCGCCCTCGTCGAACCGCTCGGCCGCCGCCACCAAACGCCGCCCCCGGTCGACGCTAAATCCATCTCCTTCGACCACGCTCGCGAGTCGCCGCAACCACTGCTCGAACGTCCGGGCAAAGCCACGATCATGAATCTCGCCCAGGATTCGCGCCGTCAATTCGTCGCGCCCCTGAATTCCCTCCGCGGCCAACACCGGTTCGAGCGGTGTCATCCGCACCAACTCCCGCGCCGCCGTATCACCGGGAAACGCGGCTACGCGCACCAGCGCCAACAGCGCTGTCGTCAGCGGATTGTCCGTCGCTACCCGCAAATCGCTTTCCGCGACCGCCCCCATTCCGCCTTCCCGCCGCAGATAATCCGCCAAGGCCGTCGCCGTCGCGTTCTTTTGCACCAACACCGCTACGTCAAGCCCGCGCCGCGCCGGCTCAACTTCACGCAGGATCCGCAAGGTCTCGGCAAATCGCCCGGCTTCGTCGGGCGCTTCGCGCACGGTCGCATAGCCCCCTAACTGCGGTTTCGCGCTTACGTGCGCGCGCCACTCACCCGTCCACAGTGCGGCGGCCGCTGGCGGCACCAACTCCTCCAGCACCGCCTCGGCTCCGAACACGCGATTCACCAGTTCGATCACGGCCGGACCGGATCGCCATGACTGGTCCAAACGCCGCTCTGTGATCGTCCCCGCATTGATCCGGTTATAATGGAGGAAAATCTCCCGAAACAGCAGGGGGTCTCCCCCTCGCCACGCGAAAATCGCCTGCTTGACGTCGCCCACGTAAAACAAACTCCGCCGTCCCTCCGGGTCCTGCACGGCCTCGTCGATCAGATTTCGCAACACGCTCCATTGCTCCGCGCTCGTATCCTGAAACTCATCCAACAGCCAATGATCATACCGGGCATCGAGCCGCCAATCGATCATCAACCGCGCCTCCTGCGTCTCGTCATCGGGGTGACTTGAGAGCCGCGGCGCACCGCCGCCCGGCAACAGCCGCCGCAACACATCCGCGAATGTCAGTCGTCCCGCCCGCCGCACCGCGCCGTCGTAACTGTGCTCATAGCCGCGCAACACGGCAAAAATCCCGCGCGTCATCTCCAGTCGCCGCGCCAGTTCCATTCCCATGATGCCCGCTACCACCGCCCGCAACGCGTCGCGGGCCGCTACGGCGAGCGCCACCCGCTTCCGCTCGACCACGATCTCCTCCAGTTTTGGCCAAGCCTCAAAAGCATTCTTCACAAGATATTCGACCGGCTTTGGCAGCATCGCCCCGGGCGACCATTCGTCCAGCGCCGCAAAGAAATCGTCGATCCGCACCCGTTGCTTCTCGTTCAACTCCATCTCTCCCATCGCCGTTTTCAGGTCCCGTGCCGCCGTCTCCACGACTTTCGCCGCCATCGGCCACTCGCAACCCTCCGGCCAGATTCGACCGGGATTTCCCCACTGCGCTTCGTTGGGCGCCGCTAAAAATGTCTCGCCGTGTTCGTCCAGAAATCCGTCGAGCACGCTCGCCAGTCGTTTCTCTTCCACGCCAAACGTCGCCCGCTTAAACGCCTCGATAAACTCCCGCTGCGCCGCATCCGGCTCCCCGGCCGCCGTGAACATCCGCCGCAAGACCCGCCGCCGTTCCCGCCGCGCCGTCGCGTCGTCCAAGATTTGAAACTCTCCGTCGAGTCCCAGTTCCCGGGGAAACGCTTGCACCACCCGCGCGAAGAAACCGTCCAGCGTGCCCAGGTTCAGCCGCGGCATCGCCGTCACCACCTCGCGCAACATCCGCAAGAAATCGGCCGAGCCGTTTTCCGGCCGCCCGATTTCTTTCGCCAATTGCCGCGCAAACGCCGGCTCCGTCGCCGCTCGCGCCAGCTTCTTCAAGATCTCGTCAAAAAATTCTCCGGCCGCCTTCCGCGTAAACGTCAACGCCACGATCCGCTCCGGCGCCGCCCCGTGCGCGAGCAATTGCACGAAACGATGCGTGAGCGCATAGGTTTTCCCCGATCCCGCCGACGCCAGAATCATCTCGTGGCCGATCTGCTTCACGTCGTTTCCTCCCAATCGATGCTGGCCGCCGCCCCGTGATGAAAGAGATCGGCAAACTCATCCCATTCCGCCGCGCGGCCCGACTTCTCCTGCGGCGGCCAAAACTCTTCCGCCACCACCGCCGTCACCACGCCCAACGCGCAACGCTCGGCTGCCGCTTGGGTCTCCCGCGAGTAATTCGGCCAGAGGGAAACCCGCGTTTCCCCGACCGCTTTCGGCAGCAGAAAATAACCGGCCGCAACCTCATCGCCAAACTCCGCCGCTACCGCCCGCCGGTAAAGCGGCAGTTGCAGGTCCACCCACATCTGCGTTTTCCCATCCTCGCCCGTCCACCGCATCCACTCCGCCCGCTCGGCGTCGTCGTCCGCCCGAGCCGAACGCGTGTGCGCTGCGGCCGGTTCGACCGTCTTGTCGCCCGTCTTGTAGTCCAGCACCCGCACGCGTCCGTCGCGATGCCGGTCGATACGATCGATTTTCCCACTCACCGTGAGCCCACCCAGCGGAAATTCAAATTTCCACTCCACCCGCTCCGTCCGCCATCCGTCCTGCCGTTCCCGCGCCTCCGTTTCCGCCGCCGCCCGCAGGCGTTGCCGCGCCGATTCAAACTGCACCACCAAGGGCAGCGTCAGTTCTCCCCCAAACCGTTGCCGGGCCGCCCGCTCAAATTGCTCCAACAAGAAATCCCGCAGGACCGCCGGATCTGTGCACTCGCGCAGCGCCGTGGCCTCACCGAGACACTGCAACGCCTCGTGCAACAACGTGCCAAAATCCCCCGCGTTCAACTCGGCCTTCCCCGGCTCGACCGTGGTCATTTTCAGTCCGTGTTTGAGATAAAAACGAAACGGACACGCCAACCAGTCCCGCAGCGCCGTCACCGACAACCGCCGCAATTTCACCCCCCGCCGCGGTTTTAAACGCCACGCCCGCGCCCACGGCGGCCCCGGCCGCGCCACCGCCACCGGCCCAAAGAGTTTGGCCACCCGCGTCGGCAACTCCTCATCCTTGCAACTCAACAACAGCCGCGAGGGCCGCAAGGGATCCCCCGCCGCCGAAGTCTTACCAAAGACCACCTCAAGCCGGCCGCGGCCTTCGGACCGGGCCGCCGCGATCGCCGCGAAAAAATAAGCGTCACACGCCAACCGCTCCGCATTCCGCTTGAGGCCCAATCGCTCCCGCAACGTCTCCGGCAGGTAGGCATCGCCGACGATCGCCGAAGGCACCCGACCTTCGTTACAGCCCGCCACGATCAAGTGCGGCGCATCGTCCCAAAGCACCTCGAGCCAGCCCAACAAATCCACCGCGCCCGCCGTCCGCTCCGCCGTGCTCACTTCGCCGGCCAGCTCTTCCAGCGCCAGCTCCCACGCCTCGGCCAACCCGAGCTGCACCGCGCCGCCCGCCGCCAAGGCCCGCCCGATCTCCTTGAGTTTCGCCATCCACACCTCGGCCGACTGCGCCAACGGCCCGGCCGCATCAAGGGACCGCGCCGAAAAAATCTCCGCTAAAGCCCCGGCCGCATTCGCCGGAAACTCACCCGCCAAAAGCGTGGCTCGCAACGCGGCCACATCCGCCAGAGCCCGCGCGACCGCCGGATAATGCTCCGCGTGCACCCGGGCCGCATCAAGCGTCGGCGGCAAGTGCCGCGCCGCCAGTTGATCGAGTTCCGCCAAAAGTTCGGCCGGAGAAAATCGCGACCCGCCGCCGGACCGCCGCCCCAACCACGCCCAGACATCCGGGCAGCGCAGCAACCCGGCCACCGTTTCAAAAGCCGGTTCCGCCACCAAAGCCGCCACCGCGGCCAGCAAGGGATAAAGCCCGTCGTGACGGCGCGACCGACCTTCGGGATTAAACGCCGCGATTCCGACCCGTTCCAACGCATTCTCCAGCACCGGCAACAATTCCGGATCGGCGATTCCGATCCCGAGCGCCGCTCCCGGTTCGTCGTAGGCCCGGGCCTTCGCCGTGATCCACGCCGCTTGCTCCGCCGGGTCGGCGCACAAATGAACGCTGCGCTCGAAATCCGGCACGACCAACTCCCGCCGCGCCCATGCCCCTGCGCGCGGTCGCCCCCAATCGTCGAACATCTCCGACTCGGCCGCAGGCGCATACACCACGACTTCGACCGGAATCGCCGCCGCATGAATGGCCAACGCCAAGATCGCCAGCGGCAGCGGATCGGGCGTTCCGATCATCACGATCCGCGTCACGCCGGGCATCAACGAAGGCTCGCGGGCGGCCAGAATTCTCGCCGCCGCACCATCCCGCAACCCGCGCGCCGCCAGCAAAACCTCAAGCCGCCGCTCCAGCTCCCCGAGCTCTCCCCACCGCGCCGACTCCGGACAATCCTCGCCAGCCCGCGCTCTCACGTCCGCCAGCCGCAATCCACCTTCGGCCAACGTCGCCTGTAAAAGAGCCAGTTCAGCCGCCCAGCGCCGCGCCCAGGCAAAATCCCGCGTCGGCGGCTCGAAGGGCAACAAGGCGGGAAACTCCTCCGGTCGCACTCCGCGCACGACCTCCGTCCAAGCCAGCAGCGACTCCAAGCGCGTCGCCGTGCCTGCTGTCATCCCCTGCGAGATGAACGATTCCGGCGTCACCACCCTCGGGGGAAAAACCGCCTGGCCTGCCTCCGCCGCGTGTTCCGCCAGCGCCTCCCGCAAACGGCGCCCCGCCTGCCGCGTCGGCACCACCACCAGCCAGCGCGCAAGATCCAGGGGGCCGGTCCCACTCCAATCCCGCGCCAACCACGCCACGGCTTGGGGCAACAACGGCCGGTCCCACGGCAGAAAATGGCGGCTAACGTTGGCGGGGAGAGGCGACACGGCGAGGACCCGCATCAACATGGCCCGAGCCGCGAAGTTCAAATCCGTTTCGCAGGAATCGTCCGCTGACCTTGAAAAACAAAAAACCCCGGAGCCAAAAGGCACCAGGGTCGGATGAAGCAAACCGGCCGGAGCGGGCGCGGTCGCGAGGTTTACGCCTGCTTGGCGAGCACGTATTTGGCGACGTGGGCCTTGGCGCGGCTGGCCGCGTTGCGGTGCACGACCCCGGACTTGATCGCCTTGTCCATCGCCGAGGCATACTTCGCGCCGGCAGCCTTGGCGGTGACCATATCCTTCGCGACGACAGCCGCATCGAACTTCTTGCGCAAGGTCTTGATGGCAGTCTTGGTGCCGCGATTCCGGGTGGTGAGACGAGCGGCCTTGCGGGCGGCTTTCATTGCAGATTTGGTGTTGGCCATGGTCGTAGGAGAGTTTTAAGCCGGCCAAAGACTCAAACGCCCGCCGGAGAGTCAAGGGTTTTGTCGAGCCGGAAATGCAGGCCGCCCCGGCCTCCAGAGCCGTTTGGCCCTAGTGGGGTAGGGCCCATTTTCCAGTGGCGCTTTCCTGTCAGCTTCCCAAGTTCCCCGTTGCCGCGCCTCACCATGCTATTGGAATCCAAGCCCTTCACCACGCCTCCCGCCCCTCTTCGCGGGGAAGCGTCTCCGGGCTCTCAACCGCGGCGGCGGCGGCGAATCGCCGGTTTCACCCTTCTTGAGGTCATGATCGTCATCGCGCTTTTCAGCATGCTAGCGCTCGGCGTGTTCTCTACGCTGATAAAGTCATACCAGATCATCGCCCTCGCTCGTTCCCGCGACCAAGCCCGCGCCGTGCTCCGTACTTACGCAGACCAGTTTATGCGCCTGCAGACCACCGAGAAAGTCGGGGCCTCGACCTACAACCGCTGGCTCTTTAATCCCACCGGCGGCGCGACCGGCCGCGGGCTGCTTTGGGGCGCGCTCAGCGACCGTAACACCAGCACTGACGCCCCCATCGTGTCGTCTATCGCCATCACTCTCGGTTCCGGTACCCAGACCACGCCCGCCACCCTCACCCGCAACGTCAGCTACGTGAACCCCTCTACCGGCGTGCCCTCCGGCACGCAGCAAATCGACGCTGCCGGCTTTCTGCTCACCGGCACCTTTGCCATCACTTACTCACAAGTGGGTAAACAATACGTCGAATCGCTTACCGTGGTCCGCGCCGTTCCCTAAATGATTTCGCTGCCGTCAAGATTGCGTCGTCTTCCCCGCTCGCGAGTTCGTGGTTTCACCATGGTCGAACTCATGATCAGTTCCACTATCGGTTTGGCGTTGCTCGCCGCCATCGGGGCAATCGTGTTGATGAGCCTGCGGATAGTGCACAAGAATCAGCAGCTCGATGCCGCCACCACGGCTACCCGGCTGGTGCAGGAACACCTCAATCGCGAGATGTCGATCGCGATCAGCCAACTCGAGCCGATCGAAATCCGCCCGTCCTTTTCCGGTGCGTCCGCCACCCCACCCGTCCGCTACAGCCAGATCGACTATCGGGTGCCGATCGGTTCGTTCGGCACCGTGGTCTCCAACACGGCCAAGAATCTGAGCGTCATTTCGGTCAATTTTCCGGCCTCGTTCGCCTCTCGCGTCGCCGATTATCCCAAAGTCGGCGATTACTTTTTGATGGATACCCCGAATTTGCTTTCGGGAGTTCGCATCACGGCGATTTCCCCGGCCGACTCGTTGGGCGACCTCACGATCACTTTGGCGTCAAGCATCGAGGACGCTACCGCACCGCCCCCTCCCGGTGAAATCAAAGAAGACGCTAAGGCGCAAAAGCTTGTCCGCATCCAGCGCGAGCGTCGTTACCAGACCGTAGCCCCGGCCGTCGCGGGCCTTCCGACCACCAGTCCGGTCACCGAGCTTCGGTGGTTTGAAAACACCATCAACCCCACCAACTACGTCGTCCTCACCGACAACCTTGCTTCGAACTCACGCTACCTTTTTGCCCAGATTCCCGAGGACACTCCCGAAGTCGTCGGGCCTCCGCTTGTGGCCCGAATCCCCGCCAAAGAACCGGCGGTAAGTTGGCAGTTTACTTACGCCGCTCCCTCTGCCGGGCCGTTCGCCGGGGGTAACCGCTCCGACTACTATCAAACCGGGTACGCCGAGGGCCTCATCATGCCCAAATCGGGCAATCCGCTGAGCGCCGCGTCCGTCCTCGGCGGCGGCTCGACGACCACCACGAGCACGAGCACGTCCACCTCCACCTCTACCTCCACCAAGTCCACCACGTCGACCTCCACCTCGACCTCCACAAAGTCCACCACGTCGACCTCCACCTCCACAAAGTCCACCACGTCGACCTCCACCTCCACAAAGTCCACCACGTCGACCTCTACCTCCACCAAGTCCACCACGTCGACCTCTACCTCGACCTCCACCAAATCCACCACGTCGACCTCCACCTCCACCAAGTCCACCACCTCCACCACCTCCACCAAGTCCACCACCTCCACCTCCACCAAGACAACGACCACCTCATCAACATCCACGTCGACCTCGACTAAGTCCTCCACCTCCACGTCCACCTCGACGAGCACCAAAACGACATCCACCTCGACGTCCACCTCAACGACCACCAAAACGACCACCACCTCGTCGACCTCGACCTCAACAACCTCCAAGACGAGCACCTCGACGACCTCTTCTAAGACGAGCACCTCGTCGACCTCCACCTCGACGAGTACCAAGACGACCACCTCGACGAGCACCAAGACGACCACCACGTCGAGCACCAAGACGACCACCACGTCGACCACCTCGACCTCTACGTCGTCCAAGTCTTCAACGTCCACTTCGACGTCCACCTCGACGAGCAGCAAGACGACCACCTCGACGAGCAGCAAGACGACCACCACGTCGTCCACTTCGACGAGCACCAAGTCCACCACCTCGTCTTCAACGTCTACTTCGACCAAGTCCACTACCTCCTCTTCGACGTCCACCTCGACCAAGTCCACTACCTCCTCCTCGACGTCCACCTCGACCAAGTCCACCACCTCCACCTCGACGTCCACCTCGACCAAGTCCACTACCTCCTCCTCGACCTCCACCTCGACCAAGTCCACCACGTCGTCGACTACTTCGATTCCGTTCGACGGCGAGTGATCCCCGCCCCGCGTTTTCCTCATGAAATCATCCCGTCAACGCGGCAGTTTGTTAATCATCTTGATGATCTTCCTCATCATTTTGACGACGACCGCCGTCACGGTGCTGGAGATGAGCCGCACCTCCTACCGCATATCGATGCAGAACAAGATTCAGACCACGGCTCGGGCGATCGCCGAGGCCGAGATGGAGTATCTGTATTTTCGCTTCAAATCCCAAGTCCTTGCCGGCACCGCCGCTCAGAGCGTGCCGGCAGCATTCGTGCCCACCACCGGCCTCAACCTCAGCGATGACAGCGCGACCCCCACGACCGCCTTCACCCCCTTTCTTCAGGCGTTTAGCAACGAAGGCTGGACCATCCGCCGCTCCTTGATCGTTGACCGCTATCTCCAGAACGAACGACTCCCCGGCACCACCAAGGAAGGCAGCTTCACCTACCTCATCGCCCGCGTCTCGGCCATCCCTCCCGTTTCGAGTCCATTCTACTGGGCTGAGCCTCCTTCACCCTCCAACCCGACCGGCACCGTTCGCACCTTCAGCATCGGCCGGCGCTTCACCAACTCCAGCGCGCCGATCTTTCAATACAGCATCTTTTTTCAGGGCGATCTCGAGTTCAACCCGGGCGGCGCGATCACCACCACCATCAGCGGCGACGTGGTGGCGAACGGCAGCATCTACATGGGTCCCCAGTCCGGCGGCACCATTATGATCAACGGCAAGGTCCGGTACTTGAGCACCGGCTTTTTCAACACCAACGCCGTCGGTACCGTCACCTACTCCAATCCCAACGCCCCTACCCCGCCAATCACCCTCGTCGCGCCCACCTGGGCCACCTCGGAAGCCTCTCAACTCGAAACTCTCGAAGAGCCCGAGAACTTGCTCGGCGGCATCGACGTCACCGTCACCGCCATCGCCCGCGGCAACGATCTGTTCGGCCCCGCCATCAACCGCGGCGATCCGACCGTCTGGACCGCCGCCGAACTCGCTACCGCCGAGAACAACGTCTACCGCTCGCTCATTGTCCCGCCGCCGAGTGCGGACAACGTCGGCAATAATACCGACCCCAACAAAGAGTTTCCCCTCGCCAGCACCGCCACCATCCCGTCCGACGACCCCGTGATCAGCGCCCAACGCGCCTACAACAAGTCCGCCCTGCAGATCTCGGTCGCCGACGATGCTTCCGGCACCATCATCTTCACCAAGGTCGACCTCCTCACCGGCACTCGCACCGACGTCACGAACCGCTTCATCGACGACATCACCAACTTCGGCACCAATGCCTCGCCGGTTTATTTCAAGGATGTCTGGGATTTTCGGGAGGGAAAGTTTGTCCGCGTCACCGAAATCGATATCGGTGACCTCAAGGACGAAATCGACTACCAGCGCAATCTGCCCCCCGCCAATCCGCACAATGTCGATCTGAAGTTCAACGGCTTGCTCTACGTCAATCTCCTGCGCGCCTCTGCCGCGACCCCCGCCGCCATCCGTTTGAAGGACGCGACTGCCCTGCCTTACACCAGTGCCGTACCCGCCACGAGCGGTCTCGGCGGTTTCTCCGTCGCCACCAACGGGGGCATCTACGTCGTCGGCAACTATAACACCGCGACTCCCGTTGAAGGCGGACTGCCGGTTTTCCCCAAGCGCGACGGCACCGCCGGCTACGTGCCCGCGATGCTGATCGCCGACGCGATTACCCTGCTTTCAACCGATTGGAACGACGACAACGCCGCTCTGGGCATAGGCTCCCGGATCGCTGCCGCGGGCACCGTCTCCTTCAACGCTGGCATCCTCACCGGGAACATTCCCTCCACTATCACCGCTTCCAGCGGCGGCGCCCACAATCTCGTGCGCTACCTCGAAGATTGGAGAGGCAGGAACGTCAATTACTTCGGCTCGATCGGCCGGCTCTTTCGCTCCACCAAGTTTGTCGCTCCGTTCGGTGGCGTCGGCTCCGTTTATTGGAATCCCTCCCGCACCTTCAGCTTCGACCAAAACATCCTCACCTACGCTCCGCCCGGCACGCCCCAGACCACGTCGTTCAGTCGCGGGAGCTTCTTCAACTGGTAACTCTGCACATGATCTCACACCGAGACCCGCTCCCGGTGCGGTCGTCTACGCTCCGCCCGTTTCCCCACCCGTCCGTCCTCGCCGCCGCCCGGCGTAGCGCCGCCCCCTTCGAGCCCGGCACCGGTCCGCCCTTTTCCGCCTCCGACGAGACCGAGATCCTCAGTTTCGGCCAAGGCGACCACAGCTTCGTCACCCTCCGCGCCCGGCGCATGATCCGACAGGGCAAGATCTCCATCGGTCAACTCGCCGAGCCCGAGGCCGGCCCGGATGCCGCCGTCACCGCCGTCATCCCCGCCCGCAACGAAGCCGCCACCATCGCCGCCGTCGTCCGCGAATGCCTCAACTACGCCGGTCACGTCATCGTCGTCGAGGGCGGCTCCTCCGATGCCACCGCCGCGATCGCCCAAGCCGCCGGGGCCCGCGTCGTCCGCGACCCCGGCCTCGGTAAAGGCGCCGCGCTCCGGCTCGCCATCGCCCACGTCGAAACTCCGCTTTGTGTTTTCGTCGATGCCGACGGTTCCCACGATCCGATCGATATTCCCCTGCTCATCGCCCCGATCCACGCCGACCTCGCCGACCACGTCACCGGCTCCCGCCTCCTCGGCGGCTCCGATGAACTCCACGGCGGCGGCGACGAATTTCTCCGCCTCGCCGGCTCCGCGTTTATCACCTACCTCATCAACCGCCGCTACGGCACCCGCCTGTCCGATTCCCAAAACGGTTTCCGCGCCATGCGCACCGCCGATTTTCGCCGCCTCGATCTCACCGCCCGTCACACGACCATCGAGATGGAAATGATCATGGCTGCCCTCGCCGCCGGTCTGCGCATCGCCGAGGTCCCCACCCACGAACGTCCCCGCGCCGCCGGCTTCTCCAAAATCTCCCTCGCCCGGCCCGGCACCTGGTTTTCCTACGGCTGGTGTCTCATCCGCGGTCTCTGCCGCCGCCGCACATCCCGCCACGTCGCCGCATGAGTCTCTTGTCCTACCAAGCCGTTATTGGCATTTGGGACGGCCATGATGCCGGCGGCGCCCTCGTGATCGACGGTCGCGTGGTTCTCGCCCTCAACGAGGAACGCCTTTCCGGCCGCAAGCTCGATGTCGGTCTGCCCGTCCGCGCCCTCGCCGCCCTGCGCGCCGCCGCCGGTGCCCGCCGCATTGCCTACGCGCCCACCACCTCCGATCCCGCGAAAACCCTCACCCGCGTTTTCCCGGCGATGAAGGAAAACTACTACAAGCTCCGCCGCCGCCTCACCCCGCCCGGCCCGCTCCACGGGCTGAAGCAACGGGCCAAATACGCCCTCACCCAACTCCCGACCAACGGTTTTTTCCGCGCCTGGGCCCGGCGCTCGTTCTCCTCCGCGCTCGCCGTCCCGGCCTCCGATATTTTCCTCGTCGATCACCACGCCGCCCATGCGGCCTCCGCCGCCTATTGGCCAAAGTGGTCGGGCGACGCTACCATTGTCACCCTCGATGGCATCGGCGACGGCGAGTCCGGCTCGGTCTGGTCTTGGTCTGAAAAAAATTCCGCGCTCACCCCACTGCTCTCAATTCCCGGCAGCGCCTCCCTCGGCCTCTTCTTCGAACACGTCACCAACGAGCTCCAGATGCGCCCCCTCGAGGACGAGGGCAAGGTCATGGCCCTCGCCACCTACGCCGCCGAGACCCCCGTCGCGGCCAACGTCTTTCTTCGCTGGTTCTCGCTGACCACCGACGCCCGCGGTCTGCCCGTCCTGCGTTGTTCGATCCCGCCCACGCAGATGGCCCGCGCGGTCGCCCGCATCGTCTGGTGCACCCCGCGCGAACAGGTCAGCCGCATGGCGCAGCAAACTCTCGAGCAACTCGTCCCGCGCTTCTTTCAATTGCTCGCCGCCGCCACCGGTTGCGGGAATTTCGGCTACGCCGGCGGCGTCGCTTCCAACATCAAGGTCAACCGCCTCATCCGCACCACCCCCGGCGTCGAGCGGCTCGAAGTTTGCCCCGCCATGGGCGACGGCGGTCTCGCGCTCGGCGCCGCACTCGCCACCTGGCACCGCGTCACCGGCCGCCGCCCCGAGCCGTTCGCCGATTTCCGCCTCGGCACCGACCACGGTGACCTCGGCATCGACGCCGAAAAAATTGCCCGCGATGCCGGCGCGCAACTCCTCCGTCCCGCCGATATCGCCGTCGCCGCCGCCGAACGCATCGCCGCCGGCGAAATCGTCATGTGGGCCCAAGGCCGCATGGAGCTCGGCGCCCGTGCCCTCGGCGCCCGCAGCATCATCGCCCGCGCCGACAGCGTCGCCGCCCGCGACGACCTCAATCTCCGCCTCAAACGCCGCGTCTGGTATCAACCGTTCTGCCCGTCGATTTTGCTCTCCGAGGCACCGTCCTTGCTGGCCGACTACCGGGGCGACCGCGATGTGAACCGCCACATGACGATGGGCTTTCTCACCACGCCGCGCGGCCGCGCCGCCCTCGCCGGCGCCGTCGGCCCCGATGGTTCTTGTCGCCCACAGATGGTCGCCGCCGATCCGGCCGAGCCGTGGTATCGCCTTTTGGAAAACGTCCGCGCCCTCACCGGCACCGGCGCCGTGATCAACACCAGTCTCAACATGCACGGCAAACCGATGTCCGACGCGGCCGCCGGCGTCGTCGAAGCGTGGCTGGAGAGCGGAGTCGAGCACCTTGCCCTCGGCTCCGCGTTGTTGACCAAGTCCCGCGGGAGCTCAGCCGCCCCGGGCCGCTCCGCTCCATGACGCCCCGCACCCAGCGCATTGTTTTTTGCACGCTCGGTTGTCTCGCCGCCGTCGCGACGGCGTGGTGGGCCTTCCGGGTTTCCCGCCTCACCATCGACGAGCAGCGCGCGCTCGTGCCCGTGTCCACGATGTGGGGAATGCACGCTTGCATCGTCGCCATCGTCGCGGGCCTCGGCGGCATCGCCGTGCCGCTTTACCGCCATCTCGGCCGGCGCCGTTGCTTCACCGCGCTCGGCCTCGTCGTCCTCGGCTATTTCGCCTGCGACATCGCCCCGCGCACCACGCGCATTTTTTACGACGAACATCTTTACGCGCAGATCGGCCAAAACATCGCCCACACCGGCCGCGCCGAGGGCGCCAACTACGGCCGCGCCGAATACGGCCAGTATTTCAACTACGCCCCGTGGACCAACAAACAGCCCAACGGTCTGCCCTATCTGCTCTCGTGGATTTACCGCACCGTCGGCGTGTCCGATGCCTCCGCCGGGTTTCTCAATCCCGCGCTCGTGGGTGCGACCGCCGCCGCGCTCTACCTTGGTCTTTCGCTGGTCCCTTGGACGTTGCCCGCGGGCGCCGCTTTGGCCGCCGCGTTATTGTTTATCCTCACGCCGCTCGTGCCGTGGTGGGGCAACACGGTCGCCGTCGAGCCCAGCGCCGCCGCGACCGTTGCTTTCGCCTTTCTGGCCGCGTGCGCCCACACCCGGCTGCGCGATCTCTCCACCGTCCAGGGCCTGCCCGCGAGCGGTCTGCTCCTCGCCGGCGCCACCGCGTTCGCCGTTTATTTTCGCCCGGAGTCGCTGCTGGTGTTCCCGCTGGTCGCGGCCGTGCTCTGGTCCAGCGAAGATCGTTTCGTCGAGGATCTCTCCGCGTGGGGCGCGGGCGCCTTCAGCCTCGCGCTCGCCTTGCCCAATGTGATGCACACGTGGTCCATGCGCACCGAGGACTGGGGCGCCACCGACGGCCGCCGTTTTGCCACCGAGTTCATTCCGAAAAACTTCGAGAGCAACGCCGGCTACTTCGTCAACTCCGAGTGGTTTCCTCTGACCGGCACCGCTCTCGCGCTCGTCGCCATCGGCTGGTTGCTCGTGAAGAACCGGTCCGCCCTGCTCACCCTCGGGCTTTGGTTCGGTCTCTCGTGGGGCATCTTCGTGATCTTTTACGCCGGCGGTTATCACTACGGTGCAAGTTCCCGTTACGCCGTCGTCTCGTGCGCTCCGGTCGCGGCCTTTATGGGCATCGGCGCCGCCGCGCTCTTTGGCCTCTTTCGCCGGCGCATCGTGATTCTCACCGGCCTCATCACCTGCGCCGTCATCAACTGGACCGCCGCGGCCCATTTCGTGCCGACGCTCAGTCGCGAGGCCGCCGAAGCCTTGGCCGACGTAGATTTCGCCGCCCGCGAGGCGCCGAAATTACCCGACGGTTCACTCGTGATCTCGCCCGATCCCTGCCTCTGGCTCCTCCAGCATAAAAATTCGACCCAATTCTTCACCATCGACTCGATGGTCCGCGGCAATCTCCGCGAACTCGTCAATCAGTTCCCCGGCGGCATCTACCTGCACTGGAGTTTTTGGCACACCGCCGAGCCCGCCATGGCCCACCAAGCCGCTCAACTGCTGGCCGAGACCGATGCCAAGGTCATCAACCGCATGCAGAGCGAGGCGTTCAAGATCGCGCTCTACCGCGTCGATACCCCCGAGGCGATCGCCCGCTTCGGCGGCCCCGTCCCGACGTCACCGCTAAAGGATTCCGATCTCGATACGCTCATCGCCCGCTTCCGCGCCCAAGTGCCTCCATTGCCCGCTCCCGCTCCTTCTCCATGAGCACGCTCTACTCCTGGAGTCGCCTCGCCGGCCGCACCGCCTCCGCCGCCCTCGGGGTGGAATCGACCCCGACCAAACTCATTTTCGTCGTCACCAAGCGCTGCCACTCCCGCTGCGTTTACTGCGACATCTGGAAAGTCAAAGACACGCCCGGCGGCCTGGACCACGAGCTCACCCTCCCCGAGATCTGCTCCGTCGCGATGGCGAATCCGTTTCTCCAGTGGATCGACTTCACCGGCGGCGAACCCACCGACCGCCCCGATTTCGTCGAGGTCGTACAGGCCTTTGCCGCTGCCTGCCCCGATCTCCTGCTCGTTCATTTCCCCACCAACGGCATCGCGACCAAGCGCATCCTCGAAACCGTCCGCACCCTCCGCACCACCGTCCGCTCCCGACTCGTCGTCACCGTTTCCATCGACGGCCCGCCCGCCCTCAACGATCGGCTTCGCGGCATCCGCAACGACTTTGCCCACGCGATCAACACCTTCGCCGCCGTCCGCGCGGAGCTCGGCCCCGAAAACGTCTTCGTCGGTATGACGCTGCACGGCCACAAGGGTTCGACCGGTCACACCTCTTCCGAACTCGTCGAGCAGACCTTTGCCGCCGTCAACTCCGCCCTCGTCACCAAGAACGAAACACCCATCGGCTGGGACGCGCTCCATCTCAACATTCCCCATTTCTCGTCCCACTACTACGGCAACGCCGCCAGCGCCGAGGCCGACGGTTTTGGCGGACCCGCTCACCGCGCCGAGATCGCGGCCGCCCTCCGCCTCGCCGCGTCGAAACCCAAGCCCGGCATCTCCGCGATGCGGGCCGTCGAGCGCATCTACCGCGCCGAGGCCCTGCGCTATCTGGCCACCGGCCGCACCGCCATCACCTGCTCCGCGCTCCTCTCGACGTCCTACCTCTCCGAGAAGGGCGAAGTCTATCCGTGCACGATCTGGGACAAGCCCCTCGGCAACGTCCGCAATTCCAACTACGCGCTCATGCCCATCATCACCGCCGCCCGCCGCGATGGCGTCCGCCGGGCCGTCGCCGAGGGCAAATGCCCCAATTGTTGGACTCCGTGCGAAGCCTATCCCGCCATCGGCGCCTCGCCGGTCCGCAGTCTCGTCGCCCTCGCCCGCGGCGGCTAATTTTCTTTTTTTCACCCTCAACTTCTCTGCCGTTCTCCCATGTCCGACCTCCCGTCTCCGCCACCCGCCACCCGCTTTTCGCCGCTTTTGCCCGCGTTTGTCTTCGCCGCCGTCCCGCTCGCGGCCTTCCTCGGCTTCTCGATCCAACCGATGATGGGCAAGCAACTGCTCCCGATTTACGGCGGCACTGCGGGCACTTGGCTCGGCTGCATGGTGTTTTTTCAACTCGCCCTGCTGCTCGGTTACAGTTGGGCCGCGTGGCTGGTGCAGAAAAGCATCGGCTTTCAGACCCTCGCCACCACCGCGCTCGGCCTTGTCGCAGTGCTGTCGTTTCATATGCCCGACGACGATGCGCACGCCACGGCGAGCATTCTTCGCGTCGTCTGGCGTCTGTCGATTTGCAGCCTGCCCGCGATGGTTTTGCTTTTCAGCGCCTCGCCGCTCCTGCACGGCTGGCTGCGCCGCCGGGGCGAGGAAGTCCCTTACTACCTCTACGCGATCTCCAATGCCGGCAGCCTCGCCGCCGTGCTGCTGTATCCCTTCGTCGTCGAAACGCGCATCGGCCTGCACGATCAGGCGTTTTTCTGGCACGGCTGTCTGGCGATCATCGTCGGCTTGCTCGCTGCGGCCGGATTTATTTTGCGCAAGAGTCTGCCCGTCGCATCCGACCAGCCCGCCCCGGTCGTGGCGGAATCTCTCTCAGCCGGCACCGTCGGTGCGTGGCTCGGCCTGAGCGCGCTCACTTGCGTCGGGATGTTGGGCGCGACCAATCATTTGGTCGCTGAGATGGGCTCCAATCCGCTCGCCTGGGTCGGACCGTTCGGCGTGTTTCTGTTCAGTTTCATGGTCGTTTTCTCCGGCCGGTGGGTGCGTTGGATGACCGTCACCACCATCGTCTGGCTCGCCGTCAGCCTCGCCGGTTTCATGGTCGCCAAAGGCTTCAAGGGCGTGACCGTCAACCACACCACCGCGTGGTGGCTGCTCTCGCTCACCGCTAGCGGCAGTTTCCTCGGCAACGCCCTGCTCCACACCCTGCGCCCCGCACAACGGTTCGAGCGTTTCTATCTCGTCCTCGCCGCCGGCGGCGTGGTCGGAGGCCTGCTCTCGAGCACCGTTATTCCCTACGTGCTCTTTCAGCCCATCGAATTTGCCCTCGCTTCCGTCGCCCTCCTCACCGCGGGCATGGTCTGGCTCAACGGCACCCGCACCGCGAGCGGCGCTTTCGTCACGGCCGCCGTGCTGGTCGCGCCCGTGATCGGCATGGGTATCTCCCAAACCGGCAGCGCTTCCCACGGCGGCGGGCGGCTCGAACATTACCGCGATCTCTACGGTCACATCATGATCAAGACCGATGAGCGCAGCGTCGTGCTCTCCAGTGACACCACCACGCACGGCAGCCAACTCACCGCCGACCTCGCCGCCCGTCGCCGTCCCACCCTCTACTTCACCGAAAGCACCGGTATAGGCCGCGTCATCGAAACGCTCCAGGCCACCCGGCCCGCGATCAACGTCGGCGTCATCGGCCTCGGCGCCGGCACCCTCGCCGCCTACGCCCGCAAGCCCGACGCCATGGATTTCTGGGACATCGACCCGAAATCGATCCGCGTCGCCCGCGAAAACTTTACCTTCGTCGCCGAGTCTCCGGGCAAGATCGACCTCATCCTCCGCGACGGCCGCAAAGCCCTCGAAGAGACCAAGACCGACTACGACCTGATCGTCGTCGATGCTTTCACGGGCGACGGCATCCCCTCCCACTTGCTCACCCGTGAAGCGATGGCCGTCTACTTCAAGCGCCTTGAGAAACGCGGAGGCCTCCTCGTCGTCCAAGCCTCCAACCGCTACTCCCGCCTTTTCCCCGTCGTCGAGGCCACCGCCCGCACGCTCGGCCGCTCCTCGCTTTTGGTCTACACCGAGATCCTCGACTCCACCGAAACCCGTGACTGGGACCCCACCCGCACCGAGTGGATCGTGATCGGCGACCTTCCGACCATGCGCACCGCTCCCGATTGGTTCCCGCTCGAAGAAGACCCGAAGCGCATCTTACGCACCCTCACCACCGTCACCTCCCCGCTGATTCAACCACGCCTCATCTGGACCGATGACCGCAACGCCGCCATCGACGCCTTCGGCCTGAGTCGCTTCCTCTTCGAGCCGTAGTTCTCCCGGTCACTCCACTCGGCTCAAAAAACCGTATCCCCCGGCGAGTTTGTCATCTATTGGATGACAAACGATTGGGGCGAATTCGCGGCGAACTTGCGGCCGCACCCCCGGCCGACTCACCTTTCGGCTCGCACCTTTCAGCCCAAGCCCCTCGCTTCTTCTCCGCCATGCCCGACACCTTCTCCATCGCCATCGGTTCCGATCACGCCGGCTTCGCCTACAAAGAAGCCATCAAGACCATGCTCCTCGGCGCCGGCCACACCGTGCGCGACCTCGGCGCCTATTCCGAGGCGAGCTGCGACTACCCCGATTTTATCCGGCCCGTGGCCGAGGCCGTCGCCCGCGGCGACTATCAGCGCGGCATCGTCCTCGGCGGCTCTGGCAACGGCGAAGCCATCGTCGCCAACCGCGTCAAAGGCGTCCGCTGCGGCCTCTGCTGGAACGAACAGGTCGCCATCTGGAACCGCTCGCACAACGACGCCAACGTCCTCTCCCTCGGCCAACGCACCGTCACCGAGGCCGAAGCCCTGCACATCGTGAAAGTCTGGCTCGCGACGCCCTTCGAAGGCGGCCGCCACGTCGCCCGCATCAATAAAATCGACGCCGCCTAGACCGCGCTCGCCGGCGTCGCGTGATGATTTGACCTCAAAATAACATTCCTGCGTTTTTTTGAAATGGGCACCCATCACCAAGGACCGAGAACCGAGATTCTCGCCCTCGACGCCTACATCAAGTTGATGCGAGCCGCCGACTCCATCACCGCCCGCGCCCACCTCGTCCTGCCCGACGGCGTCACCCTCACGCAGTTTGCCGCCCTCGAAGCGCTTTACCACCTCGGGCCGCTCTTCCAATCCGAGCTCGCCGCCAAATTGCTCAAGAGCGGCGGCAACCTCACGCTCGTCGTGGACAACCTCGAGCGCGACGGCTTCGTCTCGCGCACCCGCGATGCCGCCGACCGCCGCTTCGTCAAAGTCGAGCTCACGCCCAAGGGCCGCCGCTTCATCGGCGCACTCTTCCCAAAAATCGCCGCCGGCCTGACGCGCGAATTCTCAGTCCTTTCCAGCCGCGATCAGCTCGCCCTCGCCCGGATCTGCAAACGTCTCGGCGTCGGCCGAGCCGCCCGGGTCACCGGCTGAGGCCGCGCCCGGTTTTCGCCGCGAGTCCACCGATCCGAGCCCATGGATACCTTCAAAGGCCCGCCGCCTTCGACCCCAAGGGACGCATGCATCGCTCCGAACTCTGGACCCGCATCAAAGTTCCCGGCGCCCCATCCTGTTGGGACGTGTTTTGGCGGCGCATCGCCGGCTTCGTTTCGGTGCTCACCCTCAAAGGTTGGCTCGTCGCCCCGGCCACCGGCTGGAGCTCTTTCCGCACCGCCCGCGATTGCCACGGCGTCAGCCTCATCACTGTCGCCTTCGCTCGGCCGATACGACCTCCCCCGGGCCCCGATCCAAACGGCCGGCCGCGGACCGCTCGCCTTGGTCCACACCGCTACGGCCGCCCTGCCCTCGCGCCGAAATTCCCCAAGCCCTCAAACGCGCCACCCGCACCCCAGCGACTTGCTTTTTTTTATCGCGAGGAGCACGACGACGCGCCGATTGGCCTGAGACTCCACCGGCCTTAGGGCCTCGCCACGCTGCCACCCTTTAAATGCCCGCCTTCTACGAGCAACTCGCCGCCCTCGAACGCGAATCCGCCGCCTTCGTGCTCGTCGTGCTCGTGGATGCACTCGGCAGCACCCCGCAAGACACCGGGGCCAAGATGCTCGTTACTCCCGCCGGCCTGCTCGCCGGCACCGTCGGCGGTGGCCGCGTCGAAGCCCAAGCCATCGCCCTCGCGCAGGAGCTCCTCGCCGCCGGCGCCACCAGCCCGCGCTTCGTCAACTGGAGCCTTAAAGCCGATGTCGGCATGACTTGCGGCGGCTCCGTGAAACTCTACTTCGAACCCCACGCCGCCACCGGCCCTTGGCCCCTCGTGATCTTCGGCGCCGGCCACGTTGTCCAAGCCCTCGTCCCCGTCCTCCTGCCGCTCCCTTGCACGCTCACCGTGATCGACCCGCGCGCCGACTGGCTCGCCCGCCTCCCCGCCGCCCGCACGCTCCGCACCATCACGCACGATAACCCCGCCGACCTCATCCCCACGCTCCCCGCCAACGCCTTCGTCCTTTGCATGACGAAAGGCCATGCCAGCGACCGCCCCATCCTCCAACGCGCCCTCGCCGAACGAAATTTCCCGTATCTCGGAGCCATCGGCAGCGCCGCCAAAGCCACTGTCCTCCGCCGCGAACTCGTGGCCCACGGCCTCACCCCAGAACGCGCCGAAAACTTCTTTTGCCCCATCGGCGAACCCATCGGCTCCAACCACCCCCACGAAATCGCCCTCAGCATCGCCGCCCAGCTGCTCCGCGTCCGAGACGCCCTCACCCCCGCACCCCAGACATTCATGCCTCCACGGTAAAGACTCGGGCGAGTTCCGGCGCAGCCACCCAGTGCGGCGTTGCCGGAGCCGCCCAAACTTCCACGCTCACTCCATGCCCCCTCGCCCCGCCCGCTTTGCTTTGCTCGCGTTTGCCGCCGTCTCCCTCGCCCGCGCCGATGTGCCGTGGCTCCCGCCCGGTCTCCCGCCCGCCCCTGCTACCGGGCCTGCGCTTTGCCCGGGCGACTTTCTCAAACCCGCCCAAGGTGCCGCCGTCCTCGACGCCGCCCTCGCCCAGTTTCCTGACTGCGCGCGCTGGGACACCTACGCCGCCCATCTCCGCACCCGCATCCAGGAAGCGGCCGGCCTCGCGCCTTGGCCGAAGCGCACTCCCCTCAACGCCATCATCCGCGACCGCCGCACGCACGACGGCTACACCGTCGAAAACGTCGCCTTCGAATCCGCGCCCGGCGTCTTCGTCACGGGCAATCTCTACCGCCCGACCGGCGCCATCGGCAAACACCCGGTGATTCTCTCCACGCACGGCCACGCCCGCCCTGTGACCAAGCCCGAGGACTACGACACGCACGCGCGTTTCTCACCCACGATGCAGACCCGCTGCGCCAGTCTCGCGCGCATGGGCGCGATCGTGTTCTCCATCGATATGTTTGCCAACGGCGAGGGCATCCAACTCTACGGCCTCGCCGCGCACCGCGATACCCTCGCCATCACGATCCACGTGTGGAACGGAATGCGCGCGCTCGATTTTCTCCTCGGGCTCGACGGCGCCGATGCCTCGCGCGTCGCGGTCTCCGGCGAATCCGGCGGCGGCACCCAGACGTTTCTCCTCGCCGCTCTCGACCCGCGCGTGACCGTGAGCGCGCCCGTCGTGATGGTCTCGGCCCACTTCTTCGGCGGTTGCCCCTGCGAGAGCGGCGTACCCGTCCACCGCGGCGCCGACTACTTTGCCAACAACGCCATGATCGCCGCCCTCACCGCGCCGCGCCCGCAACTGCTGGTCTCCTGCGGCAAGGATTGGACCTTGAACACTCCGCGCGTGGAATTCCCCTTCCTCCAAAAAATCTACGGCTACTACGGTGCCTCCGACAAAGTCACCAACGTCCACCTGCCCGACGAGGGCCACGACTACGGTCCGTCGAAACGCGACGCCGTCACTCGCTTCTTCGCCGCGCAGCTCGGCCTCAATCTTGCCGCCATCACCGACAACGCCGGCCGGATCGACGAGTCCCGCGTCACGATTGACCGCGCCGCAGCCCTGCGTGTCTTCACCGCTGATTTCCCCGTGCCACCCCACGCGCTCCATGATGCCGCCGCCATCGGCCGCGCCCTCTCCGCGCTGCAAAAACCGTAGCCGCACATTCACGGATTCCCGGTCGGCCCGGCCGATGGCCGGGCAAAGTATCCCTCCGCGTTTGGCTCACGTCAGAACCCGAAGGGCGGTCGGTTCCACAACCATTCTACGCGGTCCGCGCACTTCGCCGCAGATGGCACCCGGCCATTTCCGGGCACAAAAAAACCGCCGCGAGCGAACTCACGGCGGCTAAGTTGATTCGGACGAAAGCCGGATCAGGCGACGTGCTTCGAAACGAGCTTCGTCATTTCGAACATGCTGACCTTGGCCTTGCCACCGAAGACGACCTTGAGGGCGGAATCGGCATTGATCTGCTTCTTGTCCTTCTTGTCCTGCAGACCGTTCTTCTTGATGTAATCCCAGAGCTTCTTGGTGAGCTCCGTGCGTGGGAGGGGCTTCGAGCCTACGACGGCCGCGAGGGCGGCGTCAGGCGTAACAGGTTTCATGAACGCGGCGTTTGGTTTACGAGCAGCTTTTTTGGCCATAGTGGATTTGGGATTAAGTGCTTTCGACTGAAAGCGGGGTAGTTCTAGGAGGAAGCCCGGGGCATTTCCGAGGAAATTTTTTCTAAATCGTCTAATTCTCAGAGGGAAAACGTCCTTGCGTCCCTCTGAAAGGCTCACATATCGCGCCTCAATCACCGTCGTCCACTTGCACGAATTGCTCGTAAAGCGCGGCGTAGCGTCCGCCGGCGGCGAGCAATTGGTCGTGCGTCCCGCGCTCGATGATCACGCCTTGGTCGAGCACGAGCACGAGGTCCGCATGCCGGATCGTGCTCAACCGGTGGGCCACCACGAAGCTCGTGCGACCGCGCAGCAGCTTCAGCAACGCCGTCTGCAGCCGCGCCTCGGTCAGCGCGTCGATCGAACTCGTCGCCTCGTCGAGAATCACGAGCCGCGGATCCGCGAGCAGCGCGCGGGTGAAGCACACGAGCTGGCGTTGCCCCACCGAGAGACTGGCGCCGCGCTCGCCGACTTCCGTCAACAGGCCTTGCGGCAGCGCCTCCAGGATATCGAGACAGTCGAGGGACGCGGCCGCCGCGCGCACTTCCGCATCCGTCGCCTCCGGTTTGGCGAGGCGGAGATTCTCGAGCACCGTGCCGCTGAAGAGAAAATTCTGCTGCTGCACCATGCCCATCTGCCGGTGCAGCGAGCGGCTGGTGAGCGTACGGATCTCGCGGCCGTCGATCAGCAGTTCGCCGCTCGTGGGCAGGTAAAACTTGGAAACGAGATTGATGATCGAGCTCTTCCCGCTGCCCGTGTGCCCGACGAGCGCGACGGTCTGCCCCGGTTCCGCCACGAAATTGATGTCGTGCAGGACGGGACGGGCCGGGTCGTAACCGAACGAGAGCCCGCGGAATTCCACGCGCACGCCGGGCGCGGCGAGCAGCGGCGGCGGCACGGGGAAAACTCCCGCGACCGGCACCCGGGGATCGGGCAGCCCGACCGCCTCGGGCGCGTCAACCCACTCCGGCACGGTGTCGATCAGTTTGAAGACGCGCTCGGCCCCGGCCATCGCCACCAGCGCTTGGTTGTATTGATTGCCGATGATCGCGATCGGGGAGAAAAACTGGTTCGCGAGCAGGAAAAACGTGATCAACGCACCGAGCGTCATGTCACCGTTGAACACCCGCCAGCCGCCAAACATGAGCAGGGCCGCCACGAAAAACTGGCTGTTCAGCTCGAGCAGCGGCGTAAGAATCGCCGAGGTACGGGCGAGCGCGATGTTGTAGGCCGAGTGATCGGCGAGCAGACTGCGGAAGAGCCCGGCATTGGTCTCCTGCCGCACGAAACCTTGGGTCACGCGGATGCCGTTGACCGATTCCGCGAGCGTCGCCGTCACGCGGCTGAAGCTCTCGCTCGCGGCCCGCGAGTAGAGGCTCAGTTTCACGCGGAAGTGGCGGTTGATCGCCCAAAGCACCGGCGCCATCCCGAGCACAATCAGGAAAAGCTGCCAATCGCTCCACGCCATCACGATCGCGGAAAACACCATCGCACCGCCTTGGATCACACTCACGAAAAGCACGTCTTGGATGCCGCTGCGCACCGATTCGACGTCGCTGGTCACGCGGCCGATGATGCGGCCGAGCTTCATGCGCTGGAAAAAGCTCATCGGCTGGCGCTGGACCTTGTCGAAGATGTCCGCGCGCAATCCGTTCACCACCGTTTCGCCGACTTGAAGCGCGTAGCGCTGACGGAAGTGAAACAGACCGTCGGTCGTGATCGCGAGCAGGCCATAGCCCACCACGCCAAGAGCAATGCCGACGTAATTCGCGCTGGAGATCGGCCCGTTGATCACGAGAGCCATCACCCAGCCCAGCGCCGGGAGTTGCGCCGAGCGGATTACGGAGAGCCCGATCAAGGCCGAGAGTTTGCCGCGCACCGGCCGGGCATAGGTGAAGAGCCGGCGCATCAGGCCCCACTCGAGCGGCTTGAACTGCTCTTCCTGATCGTCGTCGTCGGGCAGTCGGTGCACGAGGCCCATGGGCTTCGGCGGCGGAGGTGGGGGGACGACGGGAATCATGCGCGTTCCTCCCCGGTCTTGGCGGTGCCGAGCGACTGGAGTTCGCGGCCGTCCACGAGTTGCAAGCTCGCGACGCGGCGGTAGGAACCGGGCTGCGCCATCAACTCGGCATGGGTGCCGCGTTGGGCGATCCGGCCTTGCTCCATCACGATGATAAAATCGGCGCGGCGCAACGTGCTGAGGCGATGGGCCACGATAAACGTCGTGCGGCCCGCGATGGCGCGGTCGAGCGCTTCAAAGATCTCGTGCTCCGTCTCGCTGTCGATCGCCGCCGTCGGATCGTCGAGCAGCAAAATCGCCGGCTCCAACAACACCGCGCGCGCAATGGCCAATCGCTGCCGTTGCCCGCCCGAAAGACTCGCCCCGCTCTCGCCGAGCACGGTGTCGTAGCCGAGCGGTAACGCCGTGACAAAGTCGTGCGCGGCGGCGATCCGGGCGGCGCGCTCGATCTGCTCACGGGTCGCCGCGGGGTGACCAAAAGCGATATTGGCCGCGATCGTGTTCGAAAAGAGAAAGCTCTCCTGAAACACGATGCCGATGTTGCGCCGCAGATCGTCGAGATCGAGCTCCCGGATATCCACGCCGTCGATCAAAACGCGGCCGGCGGTCGGGTCGAAAAAACGCGGCAGCAGGCTCATCAGGACGCTCTTGCCCGCACCGGTCGCACCGAGGATTGCGACGCATTGGCCGGGCTTCACCTCCAGGTCGATGTCACGCACGACCGCCTCGGCCCCGGCGTAGGCGAAGGAGACGTTTTCGAACCGCACCAATCCCGTGCACCGCGGGAGGCGAATCGCGGCGGGCGCGTTCTTCACTTCGACCGGCGCATCGAGGATTTCAAACACCCGGCGCGCGCCGATCAGCGACTGCTGCACGGAGTTCACGATGTTGGCGACGTTGTTCACCTGACCGGAAAACTGCTCGAGCAGACCGGCAAACACGATGAGCCCGGTGCCCAGCGGCAGTTCCCCGTTCGCCACGAGCCAGCCGCCGTAGCCGAGCAGCACCATCATGTTGATGCGCGTGATAAAACCCACCGCCGGGGAAAACAGGCTCACGCGCCAGAAAATGCCCTGCTGCTGGTCGAAGCACGCCTGGTTCGCCGCATCGAATTTCGCCCGCGCTTCGGGCTCCCGGCCGAAGCCCTTTGTCACCGCCACGCCTTGCAGGCTCTCCGCGAGGATCTGCACCATGCGTTCAACGAGCGTGCGGTTGTGCGCGTAGGAAGGCTGGATTTTTTTGGAGAACCAAGTCGACAGCACCGCGAGCAACGGCGTCGTCGCGAGGCAGGCCAACGTGAGCGACGGACTCAGGCTCGCCATGTAAATCACATAGACCGTGAGCGACACCGCCATGATCACGCTCTGGATCATGACTTGATCCACAAACATCCGCACCGATTGCACATCACCTGTGACGCGCGTGATGATCGAGCCCGTGGAGTTCGCATCGAAGAACCGAAAACTGAGCCGCTGCAACTTGTCGTAAACCTCGCCCCGCAGATCGACCACGAGTTTCTGCTGCACGAGTTTGTTGATCGAAACCGCGAGCACGTAGTTGAGCAGCGCCCGGCTCAGCGCCAGCCCGAGGATCAGCCCCGCCAAGAGCCCGAGCACCTGCAACGGCGCCCACGCCATCGGTAACGCAACGTGCAGGACGTTGTCGCCCATCGGCGTGTCATCGAGCTTATGCCGGATATAGTCGATGCCGAGGCCGGTGAAACTCAGGCCGCCGATGCCCATGACCAACAACAACAGTTGCAGGCCGAGCACCTGCAGACAGTGCAGCCGATAGCGCCACGCCAACCCGAACAGCCGCCGGATCAACGCCCCGTTGGAGGGGCCGACGACGTCGGACATGGACGGAGGCAAAGACATTTAGCCCGCAACCTAAGCCCGAGCCCCGGCACTGCACGAATTTTTTTTATTCACCCCAAGCGTCGCCGACCGCGCGACCCCGCCTCAGTTCCGCTGCTTCGGGCGATTCTGATTCTGGCTCTGGGTCGGGGCGCGTTGGCCGCGCTGCGCCTGCGCCTGCGCAGCGGGAGCCGGAGCCGGAGCTTCGACAACCGGCGTCTGGCCTTGCGCGGCCTGAATCGAAGCCTGTTCCCGCAGCGCGCGGCGGCGGCGCACTTCGGCCGCGACGGCCTCGAGCCGGCGCTGCTCATCGGCCGGCGTGGGGTTGAGCACCACGCTCTGGGCCACGGCCGTGGGCATCCCGGTGGGAGCCGACATCGGCGGCGGCGCCGTGGCTTGGCCCGAAGAAGCCACCTTGGAAGCGCGCATCGCCAGATTGAGCGTTCGCCCACCGTGCTGGACCGTTACCATCTCGTTGGTTGCATCGTAGGATTTCACCAAAAAATCGTGGTCCTTTTCGTTCAGCTTCGACCACACGCTGACTTTCTTCGCCGGATCAAAAATCCCAAAGAGCAGCCCCGAGCCCGTATCCATCACCCCGCGTAACTCCAGCGGAGCACCTTCGGTCACCGCGGTGGTTGCCGCCGCCTGCGCCGGCATAAAAGGCGAACTTTGGGCCAATTGCGCCCCACTGCGCGTGACCGTCCCGAGCAGCAGCGCCGCAAACAACGGCAGGGAAAAAAGGGTGGTTCGAGACGCGGACATAAACAGCATGGGAAACAAAGTAGACGCACCCGCCCGGGTCAAGTGACAGGGTTTTTCCGTTGATCATCATTCGCGTCATTCGGCCTTCGCCTCAAAGCCAATTTCGAAAACTATCCGTCGGAGGGCCAAAGAATGATCCCCGACTCCTTCCCGCTGCCGCCCAGCAAATCACGCCGGCGTGGCATCGTGCTCTCGGGCATGTCGCTGCCGAGATATTGCCGCACGCTGCGAGTTCGGAATCCAATCCGGGTCGAAAGTAAATAAGTGGAGCATAACCATTCCAAAACTTAGATCGGCAAAATCGACCATCAGCACGATTCCGAGATGCATCCCCATCATCGCGGACCAAGCTATCAAACGTCCCCTGCGAAAACACGACAAAGGCAGAAACGTGATCTCCGCAACGAGCACACTCCATGTGAGCATGGCAATTGCTCTGTCTGGCAAAGCGAGAAACGCGTCGCGGATCAGTCCAGGCCGAGCCAGCGGGTTTTCCAACAGATGACGAAACGCCGTGCCATCGACCCAGCTCGGGCTCGCCAACTTGATCAGGCCGCTGAACGTGTATCCGCCCGCCATCAGGAACCACACACCCCAGAAAATGAGCGTCGGAAAATACCAGCTTTCCGCAAGGCGGTCGTCCCGCCCGGATCGACGCAGACTTTCGCCCGGCGGCACGATGACGCAGCACAAGAGGATCAGGCCGACATAGGGTAGCGACGGATTGCTGATAAGATTGTTGCGGTTGAACAGACAGGCCCAGCCATACCAAAGCACCAGCGCCACACCTTGCCGCGACCACCCGAGGGTAAAGGCCAAGCTTAGACCCGCCAAACTCCAAAGCGTCACCGCGACCCCGGTCGGCGAGCCGCCCCACGCCGTGGCGAGAGGATTGGGCAACAAGCCGTGCGTCGGGTTAAGCCGCGGATCCGACAACACCCCAGCCGTGCTGAACAACTCGGCACCCACTGGCAACAGCCACAAAAAGTGCTGCAAAAGATAGACGCCGAAGATGACGCGAAACACGGCAAACTGCCTCGAGTCGATGTTCTTCACTTGGCGCAAGGCGGTTGAAACATCCATCGGTCGGTGCGGTTACGGGTCTTGGTGCGGATCTCCACCGCAAAGTCTCTCGCGTCATCTGGCAGTCCGAATTCCCGCCGCAACGGCCCCTGCGGCGCCAATCCGAAGCAGAAGACCTTCTGCCAAAGCGCTTCGGGCAGACGCGGCGCATAGGAGAGCGCCGCCCCGTAGACATTGCGCCGATTGTAGGCTCCCGAGAGCCGCGAATACAGTTCGGGTGTGATCGCCAGCGCGTGCGCGCCGCCCCGGCCGTCGCGCCAATGCAGCGTAAAGTCCGAGGCAAAAGTCTCCAGCCCGTCCACATCGGAGAACACTTTTGGAAACGGTGCCGCCGCCGTCGCCGCCCCGAGCCCGCGCAAAACCCTCGAGTCGACGAGATAACCGGTGACAGGCAGACAACCGACAAAAACCAATCCAAGCGCGGCAAGGTTTGCAGTCTTCGGTGGCAGGCGCGGCATCACGGCCAAGCCAACAGGCCGCGCGACCGGCTTCAACGGCAACTTTTGGCTTCCCGGTCCCACCCGGGCGCCTACACATTGTCGCTGTGATCATTGGTCTGCTTGTAGTCATCGCCGCCGCCTTGTTTTGGGTCGAGCGACTTTGGCCGGCGCGGCCGCTGCCCGAAGTCCCGAACTGGTGGGCGAGAGTCATCTTCATAAATCTTATCCAACTCGGCATCGTGATTCTCGCAGGTTTCACGTGGGACCGCTGGTTGCAGGAATGGTCGGTTTTCAGCCTGCGCGGCTACTTCTCGCCGATCGGCCAAGGGCTCGTTGCCTACTTTGTTTCGACCTTCATTTATTACTGGTGGCACCGCTGGCGCCACGAGTCCGTATGGTTCTGGCGGCTCTGCCACCAACTCCACCACTCGCCCCGGCGCATCGAGCTGGTGACTTCGTTTTTCAAACATCCGGTCGAGATTTGTATCAATTCGATCCTAAGCGCCGGCATCGTGTTTCTGCTGCTCGGCTGCTCCGTCGAAGCCGGCGCGATCTACACGTTCCTCACGGCCATCGCCGAATATTTTTACCACCTGAATCTGCGCACTCCGCGCTGGATCGGATTTCTGATCCAACGCCCTGAATCCCATCGGATCCATCATCAATTCCGGCACCACACCCAGAATTTTGCGGACTTGCCGCTTTGGGATGCACTCTTTGGCACTTATCACAACCCGAGGTCGGAAGCCGTGCCGTCGCATTGCGGCTACGAAGATTGGCGCGAAGACCGCTTCGACGACATCCTGGCGTTCCGCGATGTCCATTCCGCCGGCACCGAAGCACGTGCTCCGTTCAAGCTTTTGCCCACCTGCATCGGCTGCAGCAAGCGCTGGGCGTGCGCCGCACAGGCAGAGCCGGCGCACAAAGTCGAAAAGTCGTGATCGCCATGACGATCGGCGTGAAACGCTACCGGCAAACGCTGGACTGAGGTCATCCTTGACCAGTGGTAAGGCCGGTAATACCGACCTTACTCCGATGCAAACACTCTCGGTCAGCAAGCTCACCACCAAAAGTCAGGCCACGATTCCGGATCGGGTGCGCCGCAAACTCGGGCTCAAGCCCGGAGACTCCATCGTCTTCAAAACAAAGGACGGCCACATCTACCTCCAAAAGGCCCGGCCGATCGACCGGGTGCTGGCCGGCGCGGTCGAAGAGACGCTCGCGGACGAATGGAACTCGGCTCACGACGACAAAGCCTATGCCGACTTATAAGCCGTTCGAGGTCGTGGTCGTCCCGTTTCCATTCACGGACAGCGCCACGACAAAGCGGCGACCGGCTCTTGTGTTGTCCACCCAAGGCTTCAACGAACGCGCCTCGCATATCGTGCTTGCGATGATTACCAGCCGGGAGAATCGCGGCTGGCCGCTCGATACGCAAATCGGCGATCTTTCGGCCGCCGGCCTGAGCCATCCTTCGGTCGTGCGGATGAAGCTCTTCACCCTCGACGAACGTTTTGTGCTCCGAAAATCCGGCGCGCTGGCCCCGGCGGACGTTGCCTCCGTCTTCAGCGCTTTGAAACTTTTGCTGCCGTCGAAAAACTAGAGTGACCGCCACGTGACGTTACGGCACCTCGTAGACCTCGACCAACGTCAGCCCGCTGGCGCTGTTTGCTCCGCTCACTTGCACCGTGTAACTTCCGGGAGTGAGGGTGGCCGTCAGCATTGCGTCGCGGCTGGCGGCGTTCTCCACGGGAAACGAACCGATCCGGCCCGCTGTCGTCCGCAACAGGGCGGCGCCGCCCCAATTGTCGTTCGACTGAATCACCGCCTGCGTCTGCAGGTTGAACAGATTAAGCCGCGGGTCGGCCATCGCGGTCGGGATGTTGAACGGCGCCAACGCCAGCGCCGGCCCGATCGCCCGCACGAGCACTTGTCGCGACGTCGTCCCGCCCACCACAAAGCCCACCGTCAGAATTTCCCCTGCCTCGATCTGCTTAAGCACCGACACGCCCACGAGCCGCGTCGTGCTCGGGGCAAAGCTCGCCGCCGCCGTGCCGTCGTAGAGTTCCGCGATAACCGTGCCCGTCGCACCCGCGACGCCGCGCACTTGCACCGTATAGCCCCCGGCCGGCAGTCCTTCGCGGAAGATCGCCGCGTCTTTCGAAACCCCCGATTCGAAGGGAAACGCCCCCAAGCGCCCGAACGCCGCCGTCAACACCTGGGCTCCGGCCCAATCGTCATTCACGGCCAACGGCGTCACCGAGTCGGCATCGGAGTAGAGGCTGATCGAGGGATCGGCCAACACGCCGCCCACTCCGAGCTTGGTCAACGCCGGCCCCGCCGCCCGCAACAGCACGGGCTTCGTCCCGCTCGTGCCCGCGCCGCCGATCGCCGTGCCGACCGTGAAGAAGGGCGACTCCGCCGTGACCGAGGTCAGCACCGACAAGCTGCTCAACCGGCCCGGGCTGCCCGCCGGGGCCAGCGTGATCGCGGCCGACGCACTCGTAAGCCGGCTGCCGCTGCCGGCGTCGGAGACCACCACATCATAGCCCGCCGCATCCGCCGTAGTGAGCCCGCCCAAATTCAGCGTGTCGGCCGTCGCGCCCGGAATTGCCACGCCGTTTTTCCGCCATTGGTAAGCCAACGCACCCGCGCCCAACGCCTGCACGTAAAGCCGCGCGCTCCCCCCAACCGCCGCGACCTGCGCCTGCGGCTGCCCGGTGAGATAGAGGTGCGCGCCGCTGATCGCGAAGCTGGCGTTCGCGCTCGCCGCGACCGCGCGGCTACGCGGCAGGTGTTCGGGGACGCTTAACCGCCCGTTGCCGGACACGCCCCAACCCACCACCGAGCCGTCGGCCTTAAGCGCAAGGGAGTGAAATTGCCCCGTCGCGATCGCGACCACATCCCTGAGGCCGGCCGGCACGGTCGCCTGCGCGTTGGAATTAATCCCCCAGGCCACCACCGTTCCGTCGGTCCGCAACGCCAAGGTGTGCGCTGCGGCGGCATGGGTCGCGATCGCCGTGATGCCGTTCAAACTGGCGGGCAACGGCAGTGCGCCGGTAAAGTTTGTGCCCCAACGCACGACCGTGCCGTCGGCCTTCAGCGCGACACTGCCCCGATCATTCGCCGCCACCGCGATCACCCGGCCGATATCCCCGGGCGGCGTCGCCTGCCCGCGCGAGTTATCGCCCCACCCCACCAGCGTGCCGTCACTCTTCAACGCGAGGGCGTGGTAAATCCCGACGGATTGACTGCCCCCGATCACGAGCTGCGTCACACCCGTAAGCCCGGCTGGCGGCGTGGTCACGCCCCCGAGGACCGAACCCCAAAGCCGCACTGTACCATCGCGCCGCACCACCCCGCTGATCTGGCCGCCGGCGGCGACCGCGACGTTGTCATTGCCCAGATCGGTCGGGACCGAGATTTGGCCGCTCACATTGTTGCCCCATGCGACCACCGATCCGTCGGTCTTGAGCGCGAGCGCGTGGGCGTCGCCGGCCGCGATTTGGCGCACCTCGGTCAAATTCTGCGGCACCGCCGTCTCGGGCGCGGGGGTGACCAACTCCCCGGTGTTGGCCGCAAAAAACGACGCACCGTCCCGCCCCCAAGCGGCGGCCACCCCGGGCGGCGCCGGCGGAATGGTCACCTCGATATCGAGGTAAAGCGCCGCCTCCGCCCCGCCCCGGCCAACCGGCTTGATGGTGATGCCGTAAATCGGGTCCGTGAACGTCTGCCCAACGGCCAAGACCGCGTCGTTGGCGCTGACTCCGGGCGTCGTCAGATCGAGCAGTTGGCTCTGTTTGTAATCGCCGTAGGCCCACGTGATGTAGGCGCCCTGCGTTTGCAGCGATCCGGTGGAGAAGTTCTGCCGATAGCCGATCCAATAGGAGCGCACGCCATCGCGGAAGATGCGCAGCGCCATCGGCTGCTTGAGCGCGGCCGAGGCCGGATGATCAAAACGGAAAACCCGGTAAGTCCCGCTCGTCGTAACCGTCGCCACCGCCGAATCGGACAGCCAACCGAGGATATTTTTGAAGCGGGGATTGAAATGGTGCCGCGCATCGCGCGTGACGTTGGTCGCCGTGGACGACCCCATCATGTCGAACGGATCGCCATACTCGAGCGTCGTGCCGACGGCCGAGAGCGGGTCGCCATTTACCGCGCGCCACAGATTCGCGTGCAAGATCCCGTAGCTGTGCCCCAGTTCGTGAGCCATCGTTTGCCACCCGAACGCACCGTTCATCCAAATATTCGGCCCGGCGCGGTTCGCCTGCCCGGCAAACGTGATGAGCGATCCCGGCACCCGCGCCGTCCCGATACTCGGAAAAGTGACAACGATGCGCTGAAAATCGGTCAGCGTAAAATCGGCCGCCGCCAGTGAACGCGCGTCGGTGTGGAGCTGGGCTGCATTGTCCGCCAACGCGTAGGCACTCCCCGTCTGCGGCAACCGATACACCTTCGAACTCACGGTCGTCACGATCGTCGTCTGCCCATAGCTCGCACTCTCCAAAAACTCCCGCACGTTCCCGTCCATCGTCGCCTGAGCCTCGGATGCCGTGACCGATGCGCCCGGGAAATCCGAAAAATCCGCCCGGATCACGAGCACAGTCTGCGGGCCCACGGTGCGACTCGAGGAGGGTTCCGCCGCCGTCGGCGGCACGTGCGGTCCCGCTACGCGAGGATCGGCCTTGTCCTCCGCCGCTTCAGCGTTGCGCTCAAACTCACCCAGCGCAGCCCCGTCTTCCTCCGCAAAATCGTACTCCCGCCCAAAGGCAGCCACCCAAACCCGCCCGGCGGCCACAGCCTCCGCTTCGCCCGGTTCCAAGATCCGCACCGGACTTTCGTGCAATGCCAAGTCCCGGCCGAGCGCGATGCCGTGCAATGAAGCGCCGAGTTTCGTGAGTTGGCCTTCGCGCCGACCATAGGTGTACGCCACGTAATTTTCCGTACCGACGGTCGCACTCCGCCATTCATCCGGCCCCGTCCGCACCGTGCCCGGCGGATGCTCGCACTCTATGATCGTTGTGAGGTCGCCCGTGCCGGCCACCCGCACTTCAAGCTCCGCCAACACCGCCGCCGGCAACACCCGTCGCACCGTCATCGGCACCGTCACCGCGAGCGCACTCGCCGGATCGAGCTTGATCAACCGGAGTAACTCCGGTCGCCGCGCCTGGGCGAGCGCCAACCCTTCCGCCTCCAAACTCGCGCGCGGCGCACCCGCAGCGGCCGCGAGATACCGCTTCGTCCAGTCACGAAATGCCGTCTGCGAAACCGTGAGTTCGCGGTCCCACCGCTGCGCGTAGGCGGCCCGCTCTCGCCGTTGCTCGAGCACTGAAACCTCAACCTCCCGGTTTGGCGCATGCGCCGGGGCCGGCGAAGTAACCGCCGTTCGAACCACCCGTTCCTTCACCGCCTCGGACGCCGGGTTAATCCGCCAAACCGCCACGCCGCCCCACCCGCCGACCAGCACCATCACAACCCAGAGCAATTTCCAACGCCGGCGGTTTTTCATGCGCCGATTCCCGCCTCTTCCGCTTCTATTGGCGAGCTAACACCATGAACGGACGTTGGGTTTCCGCGTCACCCTTTTCCACCCACCCACTGCTTCGCCACCGGCCCATCGAGGTGCATGGTCTGGGTCGGGAACGCGAACGACAAACCTCGCGCCGCCACCGCCCGCATGATCGCCAGGTTCACGCGCTGCCGCAGTGCGAGGCCCTCTTGGAAATCGTCTCCGGTCGTGAGATACACAATCCAAAGGTCGAGCGAGGACGCGCTGAAGTCCCGGAAGAACACCATCACGGAAGTTACATCCACCGTCGGCTCGGCCAAAATGATCTGCCGCACCTCCTCGACGATCGCCTCCATCTGGTCAGGTCTCGTATCGTAGGTCAGGCCGATCACCTGCTCGACGCGCCGCTGGGTGAACCGGGAGAGATTCACGATCGCCTCCGACGAGACCAATTTGTTCGGAAGGATCACAAGCGACTTGTCGATCAGCCGGATCTTCGTGGAACGCAGCCCGATGTCTTCCACCAGGCCGGTGTTCGCCCCGATCCTGACCGTTTCCCCTACTTTGAACGGTTGGTCGATCGCGACCACGATCGAGCCAAAGAGGTTGGCGATCGTGTCCTGCGCCGCGAGCGCGAAGGCTAAACCGCCAATCCCAAGACCGGAGAGGATCGTCGAGACGTTGAAGCCGAGACTCTGGACCGTGATCAGGACGCCGATGACGACGAAGATCGCGACGAGGGTTTTTTTGATCCACGGCATAAACGCCGCCACGCCCATTTGCTTCTCCCGCGCGACTTCGTGCATGTGGTCCAACACCGCGCCGAACGCCCGCAGCAAGCCCCAGAAAACCACCAGCGAGAACGCCACCGTCGAGCCGTAGCCGATGGTGCGATCTGTCGTCTCGGAAAGCTTCAGCACTTTCACCGCGGCGAAAATACCCGTGACCATCACGAACGTTGTCACCGGTCCTTCGAGGGCCGGGAACAGCTTGTCATCCAGCGTCGTCTCGGTCTTGGCCGCCAACCGCTTGAGCCGGTTGAAAATGATCGTGGTGACAAAGCGCCGCAGCAAAATCGCCCCGACGAGAATCAGCGCGAAAATCGCGTAGTGCGTCGCCGTGTTGCCGCTGCTCCCCACGTTGAAGAGCCCGAGGACCTCATCGACGAGATGCTCGAGCAGATCGGGTGTTCGCGGCACCCCGCTCTTGGCCAAGACCGTGGTCGCCGCGGCAGCCGTCGTGGTCGTTTGCGCCGCTTCGGTCGCCGCCGTGGTCGTTTGGGCGAGCACGGAACCGAGCAGCATCCCGCCGCCCAAAAGCAGCGATCGAACAAGGGTCACAATCATCCGTTTCATCGGACGGCGAACTCACCGCGCTCCGCCATCCGTGTCAAAAGCATTGCCCGCCTCCGCCCCAACTCCCCGCTTGCACGCCCGCCCCGACCCAAGCCAAAACGTTCCCCGATGTTGCAACTCCTATCCGTCATCGACGCCATGCCGCTCTGGGCTTGGGTCACTTTTTTCACATTCATCACCGCGATGCTCGCGCTCGACCTCGGCGTCTTCCAACGCGAGACGCACGTCGTCAGCATGAAAGAGGCGCTGATTTGGTGCGGCGTCTGGGTCACGCTCGCCCTCAGTTTCGGCGCCTTGCTCTGGCAATGGCGCGGCGCGGAGCCCGCCCAACAGTTCCTCGCCGGCTACCTCATCGAGCTCTGCCTGAGTGTGGACAACGTCTTCGTATTCATCCTCGTTTTCGCCTATTTCAAAGTCGAACCCCGCTACCAGCACCGCGTTCTTTTTTGGGGCATCATCGGCGCGGTGCTGATGCGGGCGGTGTTCATCATCGTCGGGGTCGAGGTAATCGAGCGTTTCCACTGGGTCCTCTACATCTTTGGGGCATTCCTCGTCTACACCGGCATAAAGATGGCCCTGCCGAGCAAAGAGGCGGAGGTCGATCCCGAGCATAATTTCACGGTCAAACTTTTCCGCCGCTTCTATCCCGTCGCCCCGCACAACGACCGCGGCCACTTTTTCACCATCCACAACGGCCGGCGGATGGCCACCCCGCTCTTCATCGTCCTGCTGGTGATCGAGACCACCGATCTCGTCTTCGCCCTCGATTCCCTGCCCGCCGTGCTCTCGATCACCAAGGACAGCTTCATCGCGCTCACCTCAAACATTTTTGCGATCCTCGGGCTGCGCTCGCTCTACTTCGCCCTCAGCGGCATCATGGGGCTCTTTCGTTTTCTTAAGGTCGGGCTGTCCTTCATTTTGGTGTTCATCGGCGTCAAGATGCTGATCGAGCACTGGATGAAAATCACCACCGGCACCTCGCTCGCCGTGATCGGCGGCGTGCTGACTGCTTCGATCCTGATGTCGGTTTTGATCAAAGCGCCTCCGGCCCCGGAGACGCGTTGATCCTCCGCGCATGAATTTCGACCAGCTGCTCACCAACTTCCTCAGCCCGCCGATCCTGTTTTTTTTGCTCGGGCTGCTCGCCACGCTGGTCAAGAGCGACCTCGAACTGCCGGCCCCGCTGCCCAAGATTCTTTCGCTCTATCTGCTCCTCGCGATCGGCTTCAAGGGCGGCGTCGAGCTCGCCCATAGCGGGCTCACGCTTCAGATCGCCTCGACGCTCGGCGTCGCGATGATCGCGGCGGTCGTGGTCCCGGTCTATACCTACTTCGTCCTACGGCTGAAACTCGACTCCGCCAACGCCGCCGCCATCGCCGCCACCTACGGCTCCATCAGCGCCGTCACTTTCATCACCGCCGCCGCCTTTCTCGACGCCACCAAGGTCCCCTACTCGGGCCACATGGTCGCCGCGATGGCGCTCATGGAATCGCCCGCCATCGTCGTCGGCGTCGTCTTTGCCCGGCTCGCCGCCAAGCGCTCGGCCAAATCCGGCGCCGATGCCGCCGACGCCGAACCCGTCGATTGGGGCCACATCGGGCGCGACGCGTTTCTCAACGGCTCGGTGTTTCTGCTCGTGGGCAGCCTGATCGTCGGCGCGCTCACCGGCAACCGCCCGGGCGCCGTGGCCCTCGTGCCGTTCACCAACGAACTGTTCACGGGCGTGCTCGCCCTTTTCCTCCTCGATATGGGCATCATCGCCGCACGGCGCCTCGGGGACCTCCGCCGGGCCGGCGTCTTTCTCACGTGTTTCGCGATCATTGTTCCGCTGGTAAACGCCGCCCTCGGCCTGCTTGGCGCGTGGCTCCTCGGTCTCGGCCACGGCGACGGCCTGCTCTTCGTCATTCTATGCGCCAGCGCCAGTTACATTGCCGTGCCCGCCGCCATGCGCCTCGCCATCCCCGAGGCCAACCCGAGCCTCTACGTCACCATGTCTCTCGCCCTCACGTTTCCTTTCAACATCCTCATCGGCATCCCGCTTTACGAAGCCGCTGTCACCGCCGTCCTTGGCCCCTGATTCCCCGCCCCATGCAAGCCCTCAAAAAAGTTGAGATCATCCTTAGCGCCCCCGAATTGCCGAAGCTCCAGCGGCTCGTGGAAAAGCTCGGTCTCAACTACACCGTGTTCCACCACGCCACCGGCCGCGGCGATCGCGGCATCCGCGCCGATGACGATCTTACCGGCGTCTTCACCAACATTTGTCTGCTCACCGCCTGCAAGGCCGAGCAACTCCCCGCGCTGGTCGATGCCGTGCGCCCCCTGCTCAAGAAAACCGGCGGCCTCTGCCTCGTGAGCGACGTGCTGAGCGTCATGCACTGATCGGCGGCAAAGCCGTTCACCGCAAAAACCGCGCGGCCCATTCAGATCGGGCCAACGGCCGCGGCGTCCACTCACCCCAAATCCGGTAGCGGTACCGCGCGACCAATCTATAGCCCGCGTCACGCCCACGCGCCGGAATCACCCGCGCCCAAGCGAGCGCCAGACCCAAGCCGCCGACCGCCCGCGCCGCCGCCAGCGCCCCATCGGTGCGCAGCAAAAATTCCGGCCGGTCGCGTCGCGCCCAATCCGGCACGAAGACCAGCGAATCAAAATCTGCCGTCGGCAACCCGTGGGCCCGCAGATACGCCTGCGCGGTCGGCCCCTGGAGCGTTGCGAACCGCAACACGGCCCGCCGGTCCAGCCTCAGCAGCAAGCGCACGATCCGGTTGCACAGCCCGCATTCGCCGTCGAAAAACAGCACCGGGCCCGAGGGAGCGTTAGCAGCAGGCAGAGACATCGCGTCGCACCACCATGCGAGGCCGCGGCCGAAAATAAAGCCTCCGCCCGTGACCCGCGGAAAAAAATCATCGCGCCTAAAACCCCTCGCCAATCCCCGCAGCGAAACCCAATCGTAACGCGGCGCCAATTGTCCTGCCTCGACGTCCAACTCCAGATTCGCACGCGCTCAATTCTATGCTCTGCCGCCCGCTTCATCCGCTCTCCGCTGCCTTTACTCTGATCAATATGCTACGTTCCTATGTCCGCCCCCGTCCCTTGCTCCCTCTCATCTTCGCCGCTACGGCGCTAGGATTCTTCGCCTTGGCCCCGGCCCGCGCCCAAAGCGCGCTGCCGCCCAAGCCCGGCGCCAACGCCACCGAAGCGGCGACGGCCAGAAACGCCGAAGCGGTGAAGCTCTCGGTTTTCACCGTCTCGGAGCAGCAGGACCTCGGCTACGAATCCATGCAGACGACCTCCGGGATGCGCACCGTGCAGGACCTGAAGAACGTCGCCAATTCCATCTCGATCATCAACGCGCAGTTCATCGAAGACATCGGCGCCACCAACCTCGACGAGATGTCCAAATGGTTCGTCACCGGCGAGGCCAACCCCGACCCCGCCCTCCCCAACAAGGGCATCTTCCGCGGCATCGTGAACAACTACGCCGTGCGCAACGGCTGGATCTGGTATTCTCCGATGGAGTCCTACGCCACCGAGCGCGTGGAAATCCTCCGCGGCCCCAATGCCTTTCTCTACGGCGAAGCCGACCTGGGCGGCGCCAACAATCAGATCACCAAGCGCGGGCTCTTCACCCGCGATCTCACCCGCATCAAGCTCATGGTCGGCAGCAACGATCTGCTCCGCGCCGAGCTCGATCTCAACCGCCGTCTCAGCGACAAAGTCGCCGTGCGCCTCGCCGCCGTGCAGCAGAAAAACGAATCGTGGGTCCACAACGTCCGCCGCGAGTTCCGCGGCATCTACGGCGCCGTCACCTACCGCCCGTTCCGCCAGACCACCATCAGCCTCATGGCCGAGCACGCCAAGAGCACGGGCGTAAACGCGCAGGGCCTTTTCATCGACGGTTATTCGTTCAACACCGTCACCACCCTCACCAATACCGCCGGCTATGTTTACGTGCCCGCCAGCGGCGCACTTTTCCGCGCCAATACCATGCGCCGCAGCGCCGGCAGCAACCTCACCGCCGTCGACCCAACCATCGTCCCCAAAGATCTCCAAGTCACCGGGCCCAACGGCACCGCCAAGAACTACTACGACTCCATCACCCTCGATGCCGAACACCACATCGGCCAAAATCTCCACCTGATGCTCTCGGGTAATTTTTACCAGCAGAAGCTCGATACCTGGGGCGCGGCCGCCGCCCGCACCGTGTATCGCGATCTCTCGCCCACGCTGCCGGGCGGAGCGATTAACCCCAATTTCAACCAACTCTACACCGAGTATTTCCGCACCCGGAACATCAACGGCAACATCGTCCGCGATATCCGCCTCTCCGCCGTCTACGACCTCAAGCTCTCATGGATGCAGCAGCAGTTCGTTTTCAACGCCCAGCAACATCAGGACAACCCCGGCGCCATGAAGCCGAAGTGGGGCGAATACGTCGATCCCTCCAACCCCAACTTCGTCGGCACCATCAACAATGCCGGCACCCAAGCCGCCTTCACCGCCAACCGCGCCACGTTTACCAACAACCGTTTCATCCGCCGCTACTACCTCCGCGACGGCGACGGCGGCAGCATCACCGGCGACCTCGGCCCGATCCCCGGAGTCTCGGCCTGGTTTCCAGATTTCTCCAACCTCGTCCCCGCCGGCGGCAACCAGATCTCCCGCCGCTTCTACACGCCGTCGCTCGGCGCCGGCGCATCGGGCAGCTATTTCAACAACCGCCTCTTCACCTTGGTCGGCTTTCGCCAGGACGAGTTCAACATGAAGACCACCGTCGGCGCCCCGCGCCCGATCGCCAACACGTGGGTCAACGACAACATCCCCGGCGCCTTTGCGCCCAACCCCTCCTTCGTTAACTACAAGCTCAGCGGCTCCAACTACGGCGTCGTCTACCGGTTCAACGACATGTTCGCCGTCTCCTACAACCGCGCCCAATCCTTCCGCATCTCCCTCGGCGAGGGCGCTGAGCTCTACACCGTCGGTTCCAGGCAGAGCATTCCGACCGGCGAAGGCTCCGACATGTCCGCCCGTTTCACCCTCCTCGGCGGTCGCCTCGAAGCCAACCTCACCCGCTACGACAACTACCAGCCCAACGCCCGCATCTCCCCCGGCCCGGTCATCGCTATCCGGGATGAGGTCGCCGCGATCTTCCCCACGACCTTCAACCCCACCGGCACCGACTATCAAAAGCTCACCACCAGCGGTTATGAGTTGGAGTTGATCGCCAACCTCACCCGCACGTGGCGCCTCTCCCTCAACGCCTCGACCAACGAGCTCGTCACCGAGGACCGGCTGCCGCTGTTGAAGAGCTTCCAAACCCAGGCCCGCGCCCTCAATCGCCCCACTCCCTTGCTCGACACGTTCCTCCTAAATTTCCCCGAGGGCGTGCCGAATGCCGGCTACACCAAGACGCGTTTCAACGTCTTCACGCGCTATGAATTCCCGCGCGGTGCGCTCAAAGGCGTCTACGTCGGCGGCGGCGCCAATTGGCGCGACCGCACGTTCCGCGGCAACGGCACTCCGGTCCAAGGCTCGCCCGTCGAGGCGCTCTGGTCGCCCTCTTACACGCTCATCAGCGTCCTCGCCGGCTACCGCACCAAGATCCTCAACCGGCCCACGACCTTCGCCCTCAACGTCGATAACGTTCAAGACACGGACTACTACGTCTCCGCGACTCTCAACACCGGCTCGTGGGGCGCGCCGCGCAGCTTCCGCTTCTCCACGTCGATGGACTTTTGAACGCGCAAAAAACGCCGGACCCGCTTGAGCGGCATCCGGCGGTTGCATGGCTTACTGGCCGCGGTGTTTTGCCGCGGCTTTTTTGCGGGCAGACGGGAATCAGTTCACCGCGATCTTGCGCGGCTTGAGCGCCTCGGTTTTCGGGAGCGAAAGCCTCAGCACGCCGTCGCGCAATTCCGCGACGACCTTATCGGCGGTGAAGGCATGGTCATGCGCCAGCAGCAGCTCGTAGGCGGAGTCGGCCGTCTCGCGATGGAGCGTCGTCCAACCGGTCGGTACCGCCGTGGACCGGCGACCGACCAAGCGCACGAGTCCGTCTTCGATTGTGAGTTCGAGACCGTCCTTCGCGACGCCGGGCAACTGCACGACGACACCGAAGGCTTCGGGAGTTTCTTTGATTTCGAAAACCGGCTTCACCGTCTGCACCGGCGATTCGTTCGGATCGGATGCAGGGGCAGGATTGCGGCCAAGGGAGGGAAGGATAGAATTGAGCAGGCTCATGGGAGTTTGGAATTTTTGAATGGTTGGGCGTGGGTGAAGGCGGTGCATTATTTCACCGCGACCGTGATCTTGGTGGGTTTGACCGCGACGAGCTTGGGCAACGTGACCGTAAGGACCCCGTGCTCGTTCGTGGCGGTGACCTTGTCGTTCTGCACCTCGTGAGTGATGCGGAGGGAGCGGTTCAGGCTGACCGATTGCTCCGTTTGGCCCTCGCTTGCCGGCGTCTTGCGGACCGCCGTGATGGTCAAGGTATCGGCGACCAGTTCGACCCCGATGTCAGCGCGGTTCACGCCGGGTAACTCGGCGCGGACGTAGATATTGTCGCCGTCCTCGTAGAGATCGACCGGGAAACGACCCGATGGGACCGGGGCAATCTCACCGAGCGCAGATTCAAACAAACGGTCGATTTCGGTCTCAAGGCCTGACCACGGCGAGCGTTGAAAGCTGCCGTAGGCCGGCACGAAGTTGCGGACACGGGGATAGGTATATCGGATGATTCTCATGGTAGTGGTTGGATTGATTTGAGCGTTTTCGTTTCCGGGCGGTGCGCCCTCGAAGCGCCGCACCATTCGCACATTCGATACCGGACTGCGCCGCCGCTATCTCTCAATCATACAGCGATTTATTTCCCGCCGCCTTCGGACCGTGTGCGAAAATTGCGCGCCTGCGCCGTCGCACCCGAGCAAAATCGACCCGGCCCCGTGCAACACCGCTCTCGCTTCGGCCTTACCCGCGGAAAATTCGTGCCCCGCCGCCCAAACCGTGGTTCGTTTCGCGCACGCTTACACCATGACCTTCGACTTCGAAACGCCCCACGTCCGCCTAGGCACCGATTCCCAGAAATGGCAAAAGTATGCCAGCCGCGACATCCTCCCGCTCTGGGTCGCGGACATGGACTTCAAATCGTCGCCCTCAATTTTGGCCGCGCTGCACGCCCGCGTCGACGAAGGTATCTTCGGCTACGCCCGCCCGGTGAAGTCCACCGTCGATGCCGTCGTCGATGCCTGCGCCCGCAACTATGGCTGGCAAATCGACGGCTCGTGGATCGTCTGGTTGCCGGGGCTCGTTTGCGGGCTCAACGTCACCGCCCAAGCCTTCGCCCAAAGCGGCGATGCCGTGCTCACACTCACGCCGGTCTACCCCCCGTTCATGAGCGCACCGAAAAATTCCGCGCGCGTATCCACACAAGCCCCCTTTGTTTTCTTCGCGGGCCGCTGGGAAATCGACTGGGCCGCACTTGAACGCGCCGTCACGCCGCGCACCAAACTTTTCTACCTTTGCAATCCGCACAACCCCCTCGCCCGCGTCTGGCGCCGCGACGAACTCACGCACCTCGCCGAGTTTTGCGAACGCCACAACCTCGTGCTCTGCGCCGACGAGATCCACTGCGACCTCATCCTTGATCCGACGCTGCCCCATCTTCCCGCCGCCTCGCTCTCACCCGCACTCGCCGCGCGCACGCTCACACTCATGGCGCCGAGCAAGACCTACAATGTCCCCGGCCTCGGCACCTCCTTTGCAATCATCAGTGACCCGACGTTGCGCGCCCAATTTGTGCGCGCCACCGCCGGCATTGTGGCCGAAGTCACTTGCCTCGGTTTCACCGCCTGCGAAGCCGCCTATCGGGACAGCGAGCCATGGCGCCAGGCCTTACTCACCACGCTACGCGGCCATCGCGATTTCCTCCTCGATTTCATCGCGCGTGAACTTCCCGGCATCCGCGTCGAAGCGCCCATCGAGGCCACTTATCTCGCTTGGCTCAACGTGACCGATCTCGGCCTCGCCGATCCCATCGCACACTTTGAAAAACACGGGGTCGGCCTGAGCGACGGCACGTATTTCGGCGCCCCGCAGGGCCACTACATGCGCCTAAATTTCGGCTGCACCCGCGCCACGCTCACCGAGGCGCTTCGACGCATGAAGACCGCCATCGCCGACCGTTAACTCGCCCCGGGCCTCGGTGCCCTTCTTCAACGTCCCGTTCTCAACCGAGCCAAATATCTCGTAATGCGTGGCACGGGATTCGCGGCCGATCTCTCTGATTTATCGGCTGCACGCACCCGACGGAGCGCCCCCGTATCACCCTAGATCTTGCCGGTTTGGTTATATCTCGTTTGGCCGGCATCTCCGGGCCTGTGACACCGCCTTGGGAGTTGCGGGGTCAACGACGGCAAACCACGTTCGAGGCCGTCCATGCGCATCGGGCCTTACCAGCTTTCATCGAATCTGTTTCTCTCGCCACTCGCGGGTTATACCAACCTGCCCATGCGACTCACCGTGCGTGAACTCGGCGGACTCGGCTGGGCCACCACCGATTTGGTCAACGCCCGCTCACTGATCGAGCGCAACCGCGTCGCCCTCCAACTCGTCGCCTCGTCACCCGAAGACCGACCGCTGGCGATTCAACTTTTTGGGAGCGTGCCCGAAGAGATGCGCGACGCGGCCGTGATCTGCCAGGAACTCGGAGCCCAGTCGGTCGACATCAACATGGGCTGCCCGGTGAAGAAGGTCGTCAATATCGGCGGCGGTTCCGCCATGATGACCGAGCTCGATAAGACCGCCTCACTCGTCCGCGGCATGATTGCCGCCGTGAAGATTCCCGTCACGGCCAAGATGCGCCTCGGCTGGGACGACGACAATCTCACCGCGCCCGACCTCGCGCGAGTGCTCGAGGACGTGGGGGTCGCCGCGATCTTCGTCCACGGCCGCACCCGGGCGCAGGGTTTTTCCGGCACGGTCAATCTCGCCGGCATCCGCAGCGTGGTGGAAGCCGTCAAAAGCATTCCCGTCATCGGTAATGGTGACGTGACGACTCCCGCAGCCGCCCAACACATGTTTGCCGAAACGGGCTGCACCGGGGTGAGCATCGGCCGCGGCGCATTCTACGATCCTTGGATTTTCCGGCGGACCGAACATCTGTTGCGGACCGGCGAACTCTTGCCCGAGGCGACGTTTGCCGAGCGGATCCGGGTGCTGCGCCGCCATTTCGAACGGTACATCGAGTTTTACGGCGAGGACCATGGCGCGCGGCTTTTTCGCAAAGTCGCCCCGTGGTATGCGAAGCGTTTCGGGCCTTCAAAACTGTTCAAGCAGCGCATCGTTTCCATCACCTCGCGGGCGGATTTTGAGGCCGCGCTCACCGAATACATCACGTGGCGTGCGCCCTTCTGTGACGAACACGGCGAGTCGCTGCCGAAGTATTCTCCCGCGCCGATGGTCGCGTCCTTCATGCGCGATCCGGCTGATGCCGAAGTGTTCTCGCGCGAGTCGATCCCGGTGCCCAAGGGCCCGGTTGACACGTGGTGAAACGCGCCGCGCCCGGTCACGCGGCGCACCCCTGACGGCGCGGGATTGCGCGCTACCCCGCGCGGCGTAATCGTTTTTCCATGCCCACCGTCAGTCACTTCTGGGAACTCATTCTCGGCACGATCATCGCGTTGATCCCGATGATCAACCCGCTTGCCTCGGCCCCGACGTTTCTCGCCATCACCGAGGGCGATACGCACGAACGGCGTCTACAGCAGCTGCGAATGGCGTGCGTTTACATGGTCGCGGTCCTCGTGAGTTTTCTGATCGGCGGTACGTTCATCATGGGGTTTTTCGGCATCTCGATCCCGGGCCTGCGGATCGCAGGCGGGTTGCTCGTCGCCGGCATCGGCTCGACCATGCTCATGGCGGCGCCCCGCGAGGTCTTCACGGACGATGCCGCCCAACAGGCCGCGCGGGCGAAGCGCGACGTCTCGTTCTCCCCGCTCGCGATGCCAATGCTCAGCGGCCCGGGCGCTATCGCCGTCACCATCGGCTTTACCTCGCTCGCGACAGGTTGGCTCGACTACGTCGCGATCATACTCGGTATTCTAATCGTGGCGGCGATCACCTACTACACCCTGCGGCTTTCCGAACGCGTCGTGGTGGTGATCGGGACCAACGGCATGAATGCACTTTCAAAAGTCATGGGCTTTTTGATTCTATGCATCGGCATCCAGTTCGTCGTGAACGGAGTCGTGGGCATCGCGACCGACCCGGCCTTGCTGCGGGGCATCCGAGACGCCCTGCAGCCCCGTTGAGCGCCCGCCCCGCACGCAGTCCGATTCAGTATCGCTTGGAGACTCTCGCTCCGGAGCGATCCACGAAGTTCAGGATACGATTCTCGGCATCGATTCCTTCGAACGAAATCTCCAAGCCTTCATCGAGCATCTGCCCCACCCGAATGAGCCGCCCGTTGATCAAGGCGCGCGGAGGCGAGCCCTGATATACACCGGTGACTTTCGCGTCGGTCACGATGTAGCGAAAAGCCGCACTCGCCTCTTTGCTGGCTTGAATCTCGGTCGTCACGCTCACTCCCGGCGCAATCGCGGCCGATGAAAAAAAACTGCTCAAAGCCGGGCCCGGGCGGCCAACCAAATCTCCCGACTGGGGCGTGCCCAACGCAGGCGAGCCGGAGGGATCGCGTCCATCCATAATCGCATCGATGCCCGCCTGTACGTTGCCGCGGCGACCCGCCACCGCTTCTTGCGCGCTTTCGATTAGCTTGCCCGGAGCGGAGACGGGCGCGTCCAGCGTTTTCGACGGCGTCGGGCCGGTGGTCTTCTCCGCCGTCGCGGTCGCGGGGCTCTTAACCACAACCTTTGGTCTCGGCTTTGGCGGCGGCGGAGGCTCTTCGCTAAAATGCTGAAACGTCAAAATTGCTACTCCGCCCGCCAAACCAAGCAGCACCAGACCGCCCACCAACGTGACGAGCCCGCCCTTTTTCCGTCGGCGCGGAGGAGCAACGACAATCTCGGCCGCTGCGGCCTCGTCGCTGGCGACAGCGATTTGGGGAGCTCGGATATGAATGGGAACCGGCGGGCGTGGACCGGCACCGAGCGGCGGTGCCATAACCGGGAACGGAGGTGCCGACTCCGGCGTTGAGGCCGCAATTTCTACCGCCGGCGCTTCGGGCTCAAGTTGGGGGGGCACCGGGGCCCCTCCGGAGGGTTTTGGCTTCAGCTTAAACTTTGGCACCTCGCCGTCGCTCACCGCTGCGGAACCGACACCCGCCGGAAACGACGGGAGCGAAGGCGGGCGCAACGCATCGGAATCTACCGTCAGTTCCGGGGCGGCAGGTGGAGGACTCTCCGGTCCGGCGACCTGAACCGCTCGCGGGCGGAGTTTGATCACAGGAACTGCTTCTTCGGAATCGAGCATCGGATCCGCCGGCGGCGTTGGCAGACCGGGACTGGTAGCACCCGCAGCTGAAGCCGAAGCTAGCGGGTTCATCGTAAGCTCGGATGCGAGCTTGGGCTTAAGTCTAAAGCGCGGCGCGTCTCCTGCGGGGCTAGAGGCGTTAAGGGCGGACGCCACCGGCGGTACCACGGCTCCATCGGCCGTAGCTACGGGTAAACGCGGCTTTAATTTTAGCGGGTGCGTCTCCTCACTCATGACCCTGATAGAAACGAATTCCTCGCCACACGAAACCAAAAAGATTCCCTCGCGGTCCAATTCGGCCTGAACCACGTTGGAAATCCGCTGAAACTACCATGATCCGTCCCTTATCGCTCCTATTCGCCTTCATTTGCCTCCAACTGACCGCCGGTTGCCTGGGATCGCGCAAAAATCCGAAGCCCAAGGAAAACCAAGCTATCGCCGCCGAGCTCGAAGAGAGCTTCCGCCAACGCTGGATAGAAAAGCGGGCCGGTGAATTGACCGCCAAAGGCGTCGCTGCCGACCTCGCCCGCACGCAGGCGTTTGAAGAATTTAAGGTGAAGTTCAACTTCCCCGAGCCCAAGAAAAAGTGATGCACGGAGGCGTGCGCCCGGTTTTTTCCAGACAGGTCCGCTCGGTTCGGGGCCGGGCCAAGGTCGGATGAAGTCGGCCCCAAGTCCCGCCGAGGCCACGCGCGGTGCGCTGGCCGCTGCGGTGGGTTATCTCGCTTGGGGTCTGGTGCCGCTCTATTGGCATCAACTGGCTTCGGTCTCCGCGACCGAGTTGGTCGCACACCGGCTGGTCTGGTCACTGGTCTTGGTCGCGGCCGTGCTGTGGTGGCGAGGCGGGTTCGGCGAAGTCCGGGCGGCACTCGTCCCCGGCCGAAGTCTGGCGATCAACCTGTTGAGCAGCCTGCTGCTCACGGGCAATTGGTTGGTTTACGTCTGGGGCGTGAACCACGGCCATGTCATCGAATGCAGCCTGGGTTACTTCCTCGTGCCGCTGCTGAACGTCGCTCTCGGCCGTTGGGTGCTGCATGAGCAGCTGCGGCCGGCCCAAGTTATCGCAATCGGTTTGGCCGTTCTCGGCGTCGCCATCCAAGTCTGGCAGGTCGGCCACCTCCCATGGATCGCGCTGGCGCTCGCCGTAACCTTCGGCGGCTACGGGTTGCTGCGCAAACGCTCCCCGCTCGGTCCGCTCACCGGCTTGGCCGTCGAGACCACGTTGCTCGCGCCGGCCGCCGCCGCGTTTCTGGTGTGGCACGAATTCAAAAACGGCGGCGCCCTCGGCCATGCGGGCGTCGCCGTTCAAGCCCTTGTGCTCGGCACCGGCGTGGTGACGGCGATCCCCCTGTTGCTCTTTGCCTTTGGCGCGCGCCGCATCCGTCTGACCAGCTTGGGCCTGCTCCAATACATCGCGCCTACCGTGCAATTCATTTTGGGCCTCGCGGTCTTCCATGAGCCATTCGCCCGCGACCGGTTGCTGGCATTTGCGGTCATCTGGGCCGGGCTGGTACTTTACACCGTAGATAATCTCCGCGCCCAACGCGCCAGAGCGGGCTCGACGCCGCTTCAGCGATAAATTCGACTCCCATCACTCCCATGAAAAACCTCCGCCCCCTGCTATCTTCGTTGCTCTGCGCCGTACTCCTTCCTTTCGCCGCCGCCCAAACGGCTACCGCCCCCTCTGCCACTCCGACCAAAGCCGACCCATCGGCCGCGATCGAGAAAAAGGACACCACCGGTGCTTTTCGCAAAGCCCACGAATCGTTCTTGGCCCGGGGCAAAGCCGGCCCGATCGGCGTGCTCTTCATTGGCGATTCCATCACGGCCGGTTGGACCAAAGCGCCGCACATCTGGGAGCACTACTACGGGAAATTCCAACCCGCCAATTTCGGGATCGGCGGCGACCGCACGCAGCACGTCATTTGGCGGATTGAAAACGGCGAACTCGAAGGGCTCCGACCCAAGGTTACCGTCCTGATGATCGGCACCAATAATTCCGCCAACGACACCGCCGCGGAGATCACCGCCGCCAACACCAAAATTATCGGCCTGATCCGCACCAAAATGCCCGCGACCAAGGTTCTCCTGCTCGCCATCTTCCCCCGTGGCGCCCGCAAAGATGCCGACGGCAACCTGACCGCGGTCGCCGTGGCGGATGCGGAGAAACGCACGGCGGTGATCAACGCCGTCAATGCCGATCTCGCCAAGCTCGACGACGGTGTGAGCGTGCGCTTTCTCGATATCGCGAAAGTGTTTTACGGGCAGGACGGCAAAATTCCCCACGCCATCATGCCCGACCAGCTGCACCCCAACGCCGCCGGTTACCAACTCTGGGCCGACGCGATGAAACCGTTGCTCGCTGAAATGCTCAAGTGAGCCCCGGGCTCCGCCAGAGCGAGCCCGCCGGTCAATCGGGCTTGATTTCCAAGAGCTCGACCACGAACACCAACGTGGCATTGCGACCGATCTTCGGCTGCTGACCGCGGGTGCCATAAGCCAGCTCGGGCGGAATGATCACGAGGCGTTTCTCGCCGACGCGCATCAGTTGCAGAATCTGGTCCCAGCCTTGGATGACTTGGTCGCGCCCCACGCGGAAAACAAACGGCTTCGACTTGTCCAAGTTCTCATCGAACGTGACCCCGGAAAGCAGCTTGCCGGTGTAGAGCACCGCCACGTTGTTGCCGGGCTTTGGCTGCGCGCCGCTGCCAGCCTGCAAAATCACGTAGCGAATCCCCGTGTTGGTCTTCTTCGCCTCGGGCCAAGTCTTCTCCACGTAGACGAGATCCTCGGCGGGAATCTTCTCGCGCTGCGCCAGCAGCGCCGGGGTGACGAAAAACAAAGTCGCAGTCGCAAGGATCCAAGGGTGGAGGAAACGGCAGTTCATTGAGGGAAAGTTGTAACGTCGCCGCGGTCGTTGACACGGAAATTTTTAGGCCCACAGGCCGGATGCGCCGCCATGAGCCCCATCGCCCGGTCCAGCAAGGCCCGCCCCGGCTCCATCCGGTGCCACGTCGAAGCGCCCGAGGGATGCGGCAAAGGAATGCAGTCCGCCGCGTGACCGCGATAAGTGATCGTGAAAACCTGTCCGATGGTTTCCACGAGCGGTCGCTCCCCGAGAAATTGCGCGATCGCGAGCTTCCCAACCGGCACCACCAACTCCGGCCGGAGCAAATCGAATTCCCGCTCCAACCAATCGGCGCACCGGGCGATCTCGTCGGGTGCCGGCACCCGGTCGCCTCCCTCCGGACGTTTGCCCGGGAAACAGCGGCAAACCGCCGCAAAGTAAACCCGATCGCGAACCTGCTCTTCCGACCAACCTGTAGCACCGGCGAACCATTTGAAAAGCGTCTTCCCCGCAGTCCATGCAAACGGCCGGCCGGCCTTGGGCTCTTTGTCGCCCGGCGCTTGCCCGACGAGCAACACCCGGCCCGCCACTGCGCGGCCCACGACGCTCGGCCGCTGCATCCGCGGACAGCGGACACACGCCCGCAGAGCGGCGAGATGGGCTTCAACGGCGGCAATCGAGGGCATAAAAAAGGAGCGGACTCAACGTCCGCCCCCAAATCTGTCGTCGTAAAGCAAAACCTCAACGCGATCCGCGTCCGCCTCCGGTTGCCCCGCCACCGCTGGCACCGAAGCGGTTCCATCCGCCTTCGGATGACCGGGGCTGGCCGCCGCCCTCACCGCGTCCGCCGCCTTGGCCACGACCACCTTGGCCTTGGCCGCGACCGCCGCCACCTCCTTGGGCATGACGCGGGCCGCCACTGCCATAGCCGCCGCCACGCTGACCGCCGCCGCGAAAGCCGCGATTTTGCGTAGGCTGTTCGGGACGAGCGATGATCGGGGCGTAAACGAAACCCTCGAGCTTCAGCTCGGGAATCTTGGCCCCGATGAAACGCTGAATGTCCCGGATATCGGCCGCGTTTTCCGGCGTGACCAAAGTGATCGCGTCGCCCACCGCCTGCGCCCGGCCGGTGCGGCCGATACGATGGACGTAATCTTCGGGCTTCTCCGGCACATCGTAATTGATGACGTGCGAGACCCCGGCGACGTCGATGCCGCGGGCGGCAATATCCGTGGCAACCATCACTTCATACTTGCCGGACTTGAAGCCTTCGAGGGCTTCGATGCGCTGGTTCTGCGACCGATTTGCGTGCAACACCGCGACCGCGTGATTGCCGGCCTTGAGACGACGGGCGATCTTGTCGGCACCGTGTTTCGTGCGGGAAAACACGATCACGCTGTCGAACTCGGTTTTGGCGAGCAATGCCTCGAGCAGGTCAAATTTCTGATCATGCGCGACCGGGTAGAGCGCGTGATTGACCGATTCATTGACCGAACGGGCCACGCCGATCTCGACTTTGGCGGGATTGCGAAGCGCAAACGACGCGACGGCCGCAATCTCCGGCGGCACCGTGGCGGAGAAAAACAACGTCTGCCGCTCCCGCGGACACCGGGCGATAATGTCTTTGACGGTAGGCAAGAACCCCATGTCCAGCATCCGATCGACCTCGTCGAGAATGAGAATGTTGATGTCGCGGAGACTGATCTCTCCGGTCTTGAGATAGTCCACAAGCCGGCCCGGCGTCGCGACGATGATATCGACGCCGCGCTTCAATTCGGAACGCTGGGCCCCGTAACCAACGCCACCAAACACCGCGACCGTGCGGATATCGGTAAAGCGGGCAAAATTACGGAAAGACGTCTCGACCTGTGCCGCGAGTTCACGGGTAGGTTCGAGGACGAGGACGCGGGTCCGGCCGTGGGCGCCGAGGCGCGTGAGCACCGGGAGGGCAAAGGCCGCCGTTTTGCCGGTACCGGTCTGAGCCGAAGCGATCAGGTCGCCGCCGCCGAGGACGACGGGGATGGCGCGAAGTTGGATAGGAGTCGGGTCGGTATAACCGGCGGCTTGTACGCCGCGGAGGACCGACTCGGAGAGATTAAGAGCCTTAAAAGCCATGAGAGTGAATGATTCTGGCAAACTGCGCCAGGAACAGGAGCGCAGGCAGAGTCATTGTTCACTCGCTGACGCTCGACGGCTCGTGAGCCGTAAAGAAATGAAAAAGACGGAGCACCCGGAGGCGCTCCGTCTCGAATTGATAATCGATCCTTAACGGATCGCGTTACGATTAGTAACGGCGCTCGCCACGGTCGCCGCCGCCGCCGCGATCGCCGCGGTAACCGCCGCCACCGCCGCCGCCGCCGAAACCACGACCGCCGCCGCCGCCGCCGAAACCACGACCGCCGCCGCCGCCGCCGAAGCCGCGACCGCCGCCCTCTTCTTTTGGACGGGCTTCATTGACGGTGAGCTGACGACCGCCGAGATCGAGACCGTTCATCTTCTCGGTGGCGAGCTTCGCCTCTTCTGGGGTGCCCATGGTGACGAAGGCGAAACCGCGTGGGCGGCCGGTCATCTTGTCCATGGCGACGTAAAGGTCGGTCACGGTGCCGAACTGGCTGAAAGCCGAGCGGAGCTCGTCTTCGGTGGTCTTGAACGACAGGTTTCCAACGTATAGTTTGGAGTTACTCATGATGATGTTGCGTAGTTCCATCGCTCGCTGCCAGTCCGTTCCCACTGTGGGTTTCGAAATCATCACTTGAGCAACTTAGCTCAGCCTACGACTCACCAGATCCTGTCACCAAAACGCTTTCACTAACGACTGAGACGCCAGAAAGGCCGGGACGACAAAGATAGCAAGGACAATTTCAATCCGTCGCCCGTCGGCAAAACCTCGGCAAGACCGGGTTTGCGCGCGGTCGCACGCCGCTAAATGGAGTATTTGGCCCGAATCTCGACCGGAATGTCCGTTGCCCGGCCTGTTGCCAAAGTTACCAACACGTAATCGCAATGTCCGTCACAGATTCGCTTTCCTGTCGGCAGCTTTTCGATCTCGAACGCTACCCGGCAGCCCGTTGCGGTGAAGCTCTCGATCCAAGTCCGCACCACCATCCGGTCCCCCCAACCCAAAGGCCGGCGGTATTGAATCGCGGCAGACGACATAAACCAGCCCAGCCCTTGCGCCGAGAACGCCTGCATCGACATGCCATAACACCGTTCCATTTGGTCGAATCGCGCGGCCAACACATAATCAAGGTAACGCGTCGAATGAACGTGTTGGTAGAGATCGATGTCGTCAGGCCGGACCAAAAGTTCGGTCTCAAATTTGGAGAATACGTCCATAGTGATGATGCCGGCTTCCCCCGGCGGTCCGCCGATCAAACAACGAACGGCGCCAGGGGGCTACCCCAAAAAACGATCCTGCAGGCGGCGGTCGCGCTTGGTCGGGCGCCCGGTGCCCGGGGCGCGCGCGTTCACTTGTTGGGCCCGTTGTTCTCGCGCTTGGGCAAATTCCTCCGGCGGGGTCAGATCGACGTAAAACTCCGGCAGCCGCACGGCGCCCACGCGGCTCGCCGGCGCGGCGACGACTCGAAGGGTACGCTGCATCACGCCTTGGCGCACCGTCACAATTTCACCCTCGCGCACCGTCCGCGCCGGCTTGGCGACCAATTCGCCGACTGAGACTTTGCCTTCACGGCAGGCAGCCGTAGCGAGGGGCCGGGTCTTAAAAATACGAACCGCCCAGAGCCACTTGTCGACTCGGGCGGTGTTTGCTTCGTCAGCCTCCATCGTCGATCGAACGATTTAAGCGTCAGTCGGGGCGCGGCGTTACCCTTTTTGCGCGCGCAGATTCGAAGAAATCCAATCCTTCAAAATGTCCTTCTCAAAGCGAAGCGGGTCTTGTCGGTCGAGCGTGAGGCGCATGTCGAAGGCTAGGTCGCGAATATCCTCAGTCCCCTCTTTGACCGTCTTGCCCGCGGCGTCCGTGACCTTGAAGGAAAACTTGAATCGTGGCGCGTAGATGGACTTCACGATCCGCACGTCGGAAAACTGTGGGCCGCGCCAGGGCTCATAGTCACCGGCCAGATCGATGTCCACGAATGTGACGACCAACTTCTGGCCGGCAGGCAGGGCTTTCTCAGCCTGATCCACAATGAAGGACCTGATCGCATCGAGAATACCGTCGCGACCTTTGTCCGTGCCGAAGTCGCCGTCCTTCACGTCGGTAAAGGTCTCCGGTTTTTCAAAGATCACTTCGGTGCGGGCGGGGGCCTTGGCCGTCTCGACGGCGCTGAGCGCCAGAGGAGCCGCCAATCCGAGCAAAACCAGGGTGAGGCAGGGGAATGTTTTCATAGAGAACTGGGATCCACTTTAACTGAAAAGAGTTCCATTGCGAGCCGGTCGGCGAAAAATTCTGCAAGGATCTAGTCGGGGCCGTCCGTGCACTTCGCCGTTGCACCTGCTCTCCACCCGACTTTCGTGGCTGATCTATGAGAAATTACGCCACCCTGCTTCTCGTGTTCGCCGGTTTTACGTTAAACGCCGCCGCCGCACTCCCCGCCGCCAAGGTTATCTCGGGACCCGACCGCATCCGCGTCGAACTGGAAGGCCAGCTTTTCTCCGAATACATCTTCACCGGCGCGCCCCGCCCCTACTTCTATCCCGTGCTCGCGGCCGACGGCACGCGGCTCAACCGCGACTTTCCGATGAAAAAGGACACCGCGGGCGAGGCTACCGATCACCCCCATCACCGCTCGCTTTGGTTCACCCATGGTGCCGTCAACGATGTCGATTTTTGGACCGAGGGTCCGACCAAAGGAACGATCGTGAGCGAGTCGGTGGTCGCCGCCGCCGTCGGCCCCACGGCCACCATCAAGGCGCGCAATCGTTGGGTCGCACCCAGCGGAGTGGTCGTCTGCACCGACGAAACCACCGTTTATCTCAGCGCCGTGCCGGCCGGTCGCCAGATCGATTACGAAGTCACCCTGCGCGCTCCCGCCGACAAGCCCGTTGTCCTTGGTGACACCAAGGAGGGATCGATGGCCTTCCGCGTCGCCCAGTGGCTGACTCCGCCTCACACCCAAGCGAAGAAGAAAGTCGATGGCGTCGGCCGCATCGTCAACGATGCCGGCGTGACTGATGGCGCGGCTTGGGGCAAACGTTCGACTTGGGTCAGCTACTCCGCGCCAAACAACGGCACCACCTACGGCATCGCGATGTTCGACCATCCGAAGAATCCCCGCCACCCGACGTGGTGGCACGTCCGCGACTACGGCCTCTTCGCCGCCAATCCGTTCGGCCAACACGACTTCGAGCCTGCCCAAAAGAACAACCCCAAGGCCGGCGAGCTCATCATCCCGGCCGGCGGAAGCGTCACGTTCCGTTGGCGCCTGCTCTTTCATACCGGCGACGAAAAATCCGCCCGCCTCGCCGAACAGTTCGCCGCCTACGCCAAGACTCCGTAACGCCCGCCTCGACCTCGCTCCGGCTTTCCGGGGTCCCGCGATTTAGGTGCCGTAAAGCCGGTCGCCGAAATCGCCCAAGCCGGGCAGGATATATTTCTTCGCGTTGAGCGCGCGATCAAGCGCGGCCACATGGATCACCGTGCCGGGGTGATGCTTTTCAACCTCGGCCACGCCCTCGGGCGCCGCGACGATACAAACCAGCTGCGGACTCACCGCGCCGTGCTGTTTCGCCACCGTGATCGCCTGCGACGCGCTACCTCCTGTCGCCAACATCGGGTCGACCAAAAACACCCGCCGGCCCGCGAGTGGCGGCAGCTTGCAGTAGTAATTTCGCGCCACCGCCGTCTCGTGGTCCCGCTCCAACCCGAGGTAGCCGACACTCACGTCGGGAAACGTATCTAAAAACGGCTGCACCATGCCGAGTCCCGCGCGTAAAATCGGCACCACGACCAAGGGTTGATGCGTGAGCACACGCCCGGTCATCGGCTCAAGCGGCGTCTGAATCGGTTTATCTTCGGTCGGCAAATCCGCCGTCGATTCAATCGCGAGCAGCAGGCTCAACTGATAGCAGAGCGTGCGAAACGTCGCTGGCTTCGTCGTAACATCCCGCAAATGGGTCATGATGTGGGAGGCGAGCGGGTGGGCGATGATGTGCAGCGGCATGGTAAAAAATTCAGCTCCCCACGTTCCCTGATCTTGTCACAGCAAATCCCTTTCCACCTTCCGTTCGAGGAAGTGCTCAAATTCCTTTCTCAGCTCCTTTGCTTTGCCCCGCAGCCCCGGCATGAGCGCGAGCCAGTTGTAGACCTCCTCCCGCAGGTGTTTCGGCATGACCGGCTCCATCACACGCACCCGATCGAGCGCGCGCACGCAGAGCAACGCGATCTCATCACACATCTTCTGGGCGTCGGCCGTGCTGTGCTGGCCGGCGAGCCGGATGACTTCATCCATCCGCCGATGCCGGCGCTTCAAAATCGTTTTGTAGGCCAGCAGGCTCGGCACAACCACGTTCACGGTGCGCGGATAAAAACTCGCCATCAGGTTCCACGGATCGTTCCCGTCGCCCGCTTTTCGCAGATCGCTGCGCAGGATCACGCAGGGAATGTCCGCAAATTTCGCGAACATGAACTCCACCACGGTGCCGCTATCCAGCTCTGTCCCGTCGAAATTAAACAGCGCCAGATCACACGCCATCAGCGCCTTGATGTCCTGATCCCGCACCGCCCGCGCCGTAGTCCCGCGCGGCTCGAAATCTTGCGGCAATTCGCAGAGGTACCGTCCTTGTGATTTTTCGTAAATCGCCTCCGCGAGATACGCATTCCCGATCAGATGTTTTAACGTAAAGAGCTCGCTGGCGAAATAGACGGTGGAGCTGCGCGTTTTTTTCTTCATCGCGTGAACGTGCCTGAGGAAGTGGCCGTTTCCCCCACCCCACAACGCTTTTTATCCGCTCCTGACGAGGCCCGCCGGACCGCCCGTTTTCAGGGCCGCAACGTCACCGTATGCTCCGTCTTCCCCGGCAACAACGGAGTCGCGTCGCCCCGCACCCAAGCGGCGTGACCCGCTCGGAAAAACGGTGACAACGGATGTCCGCTCTGCCCGCCCGGCATGTGGAAAATTCCCTCGGCTTCACGCCCCGGCGACACCACGAGCCGTTCGCTCGCGCCGTAATTAGGCCGCTGGAATCGCGGCATATCGCGGTCTCCCGGCAACTCATCGGCCGTCATCCGCAACCAAGCCGTCAGCCCGTTCGGCATCCACGCCGGCAACGTTTGCACCAACGGATGCTCGATCCGCGCCACGTTTTTCCGACCCCACGTCGCCTGCGCGAGCGAAGTCCCGCTCTGCTCCAACCCGGCGACCACATCGTCCGCCGCCGCGACCAGCAACTCCTCCCAACTGGACTCCCGCGGGCTCAACAGATGCAGCGGCTTCTGCTCCAACAACGCCCAGAGCGGCTCTTCATACGGCAACCGCCCCCAGTTAAATTTTCTGTCAACCGCGACGCACGAGGCGAAGATCGGATCGAGCACCCGCTTCGCCACCGCATCCCGCCACGCTCGCACCGACCGATAGCCCACGTCGTCGGTGGACGCCCGGGCCGCACCGCTTTCGACGCGCGCGCGCAGTTCCACCCGGTCCGGCTTCCCCGCGACGACTTCGGGCGAGAGCACCCGCAACAACAACTCCCGCCAACGGTCCAGCGCCAACGCCCGGTCATCCAATTGCAACGCCAACAGATCCTTCGGCTCCGCCCGCTCCAGCCCCGCGAGCGCGTCCCGAATCTGCGCCGCCCGCATCGGAAAATCGTGCCCGCCGTCACCCAACTTCGCCGCCGCCGCACCCCCTAGCATCCGGTGGTTGGCGCTCCATAACCGCCCGCCCGCCGGCGCGCGCACCACCGGCACTTCGTCCGGCTTCAACATGCCGTCCCAACGACGGTCGCCAAACGTCCACATGACCGGAAACCGTCCGTCAACGCCGACGCGTTTCGGTACCCGTCCCGCGAGCGTCCAGGCAATCTCACCCGCGGAATCCACGATCAAAACATTGAGCGGCGTCACCCCAGAGCGCTGCGCCACCGCCACCGCCGCCGCCGTGTTCGGCGCCGTCTCGAAGCCGAAGAACCCAAAATTAATCGCCTCCGGCTCATGCGCGATCCAGCGCTGCGCGATCGGCCGGTCTTTTTCATCGGCGCCCACAATCGGTCCCCAAACCGTCCAGCGATATTCCATCACCACCGGTTCCCCACCCTTCACGAGGATCGTTTCGGGCCGCACCTCGATCTGCGCCAGCGCTTCACGTCCCGGCACCCGGTAGAGCTCAGGTGAGATTCCCGTCTGCACAACCACCAGATCGCTACTATCGATCTGCGCCGCCGTCACACCCCAGGCGACGCGGCCATTGCTTCCGACGATCAGGCTCGGGGTTCCCGGCAACGTCGCTCCAACGACCCGTCGTTGGGTGCCCGCATCCATCCAGACCAACGCCGCGCGATACCACGTGTTCGGCAGGCCCAGCCGCAGGTGCATGTCATTCGCCAGCATCGCGACCCCGCTTGCCGTGTGCGCGCCGGCCAACGCAAACGCGTTTGAGCCCGGCAACTCGCGCTCGCCGGCACCGGGCGCAAGCCCCGAGACCTTGGCCGGCGCCGCCGCGCCCGCCCGTCGCAGGTTGATCGCCTGCGCCGAGGGAAGCTTCGCCAACGGGGCGGTGCTCCCATCCAACGCCGCGTCGCGCGGCCCGATCAGCGGGACGAAAAAAGCCAGCGCCTCGGCGCCCAGCGTCTCCCGCAGCGTGCCCAACATCCGCTCGTAGCCGACCGGGTCCGGCTGCATATCGAGCGTGATCGCATAGCTCACCAACCCGCAGTCCTCCGCGCGCCACGGCTGGGGACTCACGCGCAACGCCAAGTATTCAAACGGTTTCTCACCGAGCGCCGCCAGGCCCGCGTTCACTCCTGCCGTATAGGCTTCCACGACGGCCCGCTCTTCGGCCGTCGCCCGCGCTACAGCCCCTCTCGCCAATGCTCGAAACCCATGCATCCGGGCCGCTTTGTCCAAGCCCAACGCGGCCGCGCCGACCACTTCGGCCAACTCGCCCGCCGCTTTTCGCCGCATCAGATCCATCTGAAAAAACCGCTCTTGCGCGTGGACCCAACCGAGCGCCCGCGCGACGTCCACCCGGTTCGCACCCGTGATCGTCGGCACACCCAACCCATCACGCTCGATCGTGACTCCCGCAGTCAGTCCCGCCACGGTCGCCGGTCCGTCGAGTTGCGGCAGGCTCGCCTGCATCCGCAGGTAAAACCAGCCGCCGGCCACCGCGCCCAGCACGCCGCCGACCGCCAACACCCAACCGCCGATTTTCAAACTCTTGACGATTCGAGAAGCCATGGGACGCAGGGTTTTTAAAGGGTGAAGTGCTCTCGAATCTTGGCCACGAGCACCGGCACGGGCTCCGCGATATCGAGCATCAAAGCGTCCGTCGGCGACTCCAAGGCCATCAGTTGCGAGTCGAGCATCTCAGGCTTCATAAAATGCCCTTTCCGGGCCGCGATTCGCTGCCGGATCAATTCAGGCGACCCATGCAAATGCACCAGCTTCACGCCCCGCGAGTGCTCGATCACAAATTTCCGATACGATTCTTTCAACGCCGAGCACGTCACGATGCCGCTCTCACCGCGCGCCAAGGTCGCCGTGATGTGCACCCGGATCGACGCCAGCCAAGGATCACGGTCCGAGTCCTGCAGCGGCTGGCCCGCCGCCATTTTGGCGATGTTGGACGGCGGATGAAAGTCGTCCGCGTCCCGAAAATCCCAGCCGATCGAGTCCGCGAGCGCCTGGCCCACCGTCGTCTTGCCCGTGCCCGCCACCCCCATGATCAACACGATCAACGGCGGCCGCAGCTCCCAACTCTTGGCCGCGACCGGGTCCCGGCCTTCGTCAAAATCGATGAAATCAAACATCGTCTCGATCACCTTGCCCGGAAATCCGCCCGCCTCGCGGACGCGCCGCTCGACCGTGGTCCGGCTTTCATCCCGCCAGCCCCGCTTCATCATAAACGCATTCCAAACCGTACACTCGTCGTCCGCTCGCGGCGTGCCCACCGCTCCCGCCCACGCCAGCACTTCCGCATCCGATTCGCCGCGCAGCACCCGCTCTTTCACCGCCGCGTAACTCACGCCGAGAAACGTGCAGCACCGCGCATCGAACCGGCCCGGGGTTTCATCGCCGAGATTTTCCCTGTATTCCTCCGGCAGCATCCCGCGCGCATGCAGCCGGATCTTGTCGAGCATTCGCCCGAAATAGACGAGGCGACCGACAAGAGCGTAGGGACTGCGAAGACCGGAGACTTTAGGCATGAGCAGTTGAGATAAACTCCATTGAAAAAACCGGCGGCCAATCCGCAATCGCCAATCCAACCCCGAGGCTTACTCGCCCAGAAAATACATCAACGTGCACACCCCGGCAAAAATCACCGTCGGCAAGGTGACCCACAATGGATTCACCGGCACGTTGTAATGCCCCACCGCCCAAACGACCAACCAGCATTTCAGCGCGATCAAAATCCAACCGGCGAGCATCAGCCGCTTCGACTTCGCCGAGCGCGGCGCGCGCCGCGTGACCCTCACTTCGCGGACAAATTCCAAATCGTAGCTCGGCGGCGACCGGCGGGAAATCAATTGGAGAAGATTTGAGAACACGCTCCCACCATATCGATCTGCGCCGAAATGCAACGCGCGCGCCCCGATGCGCGCCACCGCGTCCGAGCCCGCGGAGTTATCCCGCACAGCCACGTGGTCGCCCAAAGACCTCCATCGCTTGCCCCATCCCGCCGCTTCACCGCCCATACATCGCCCCGAGCGATTTCAGATACGCCGCCGTGCCGCCCGTGATGAGTTGCTCGAGTTGCGCGGGGCGATAGCGCCACTGCCAGTTGCCCTGCGGTTTGCCCGGGGCATTGAAGCGCGCCTCACTGCCGAGGCTCAGCACATCCTGCATCGGGAACACCGCCAACCGGCTCACCGCCGCGTAGCTCGCGCGGATAAAGTCCCACCCGATCTCGCGGCCGTCGACCCGCAGGTAGCGCCGCGCGTGATCGCGCTCCTTCTCCGTCGTCGTCGCGTACCAGCCGATCGTCGTGTCGTTGTCGTGCGTGCCGGGATAGATCACGCCGTTCGGCACCAGATTGTGCGGCAGGTAAAGATTCTCCGCGTCGTCGCCACCAAACGCGAATTGCAAGATCGCCATCCCCGGCAACCCCGTCGCCTCGCGCAGCGCGACCACCCTCGGCGTGAGCTCGCCCAAATCCTCCGCGATGATCTTCGCCTGCGGAAACGCCGCCCGCACCGATTTGAACAGCTCAATGCCCGGCGCCTGCACCCACTCTCCCGTGCGCGCCGTCGGCGCCGTCGCCGGAATCCGCCAATAGGCGTCAAACCCGCGGAAATGGTCGATGCGCACCACGTCACACAACTCAAACGACGCCCGCAGCCTTTCATGCCACCACTCGAAGCCGTCGGCCACATGCCGCTCCCATCTATAAAGCGGATTGCCCCAGAGTTGGCCATCCGCCGAAAAGTAATCCGGCGGCACGCCCGCCACCGCCGACGGCCGACCCGTCTTAGCGTCCAACTCAAACAGCTCCGGATTGGCCCACACGTCGGCCGAGTCCGCCGCCACAAAGATCGGAATGTCGCCGATAATCTCGATGCCCCGCGCGGCCGCCGCCGCCCGCAGCGCCCGCCACTGTGCAAAAAACAGGTATTGATAAAACGCGTGCGCCTCCGCTTCCGCCGCCAGTTGTTTTCGCAACGGGGTTTTCTCCGCCGCCGCCAGCGAGCGTACGGCCGCCGGCCACTCCCACCACGCGACGCCCTGGTGGTGATCCTTCAACGCCAAGAAAAACGCATAGCCGTCGAGCCACGCCGCCTGCTTTTTTTGAAACGCGGCAAACGTCTCGCCGTCGGCCGCCAGCACGGGCTCGCCCGCCGCCTTGAACCGAGCGAACGCCCGCGCGAGTAGCGGCCATTTCTTTTCGTAGAGCGCGCCGTAATCAACCCGTTCGGCGCTCAGCGCGGCGAGCGGCGCGATTTGCGCCGTCGACAACAAGCCCGGCGCCACCAGCGCCCGCAAATCGACCAAATACGGATTGCCCGCAAACGCCGAAAAACACTGGTAGGGCGAATCCCCGTAACCCGTCGGCCCGAGCGGACAAATCTGCCAATACTTTAGCCCGGCTGCTTGGAGAAAATCCAGGAACCGCACCGCATTGGCATCGAAGGTCCCGACGCCTTGATCACCCGGCAACGCCGTCGGGTGCAACAACACCCCCGCAGCGCGGGCATCGAGCCAATTGAAAAGCGGGACGGAAGTTACGGCGGACGTGGGCATGGCGGGTTTCGGGCGAGATTGGGCGACACGCTCCGCCCCGGCGCAAATTGTAATTCTACCCGCACCCACTTACCACGATCGGCAACCGCCTGCCGCCCGCAAAAAGCCTCCGCCCCCACGCCCCACCTCATCATCAATCCAAAAACAAAAAAGGCCTCATGCAGAACATGAGGCCTTCGACCGCGGACTACTCCGCGAAACGTCCGCGACGAAATCGATTACTTCCAGCTCAGCACGAGCCGCGTGAAGTAGGTCGTGTCGAGTTTGTCGACGCCACGACCGGGCTGGCTATTGTAATCGTTGGCGACGCCGACTCGGAGCTTCCACTGCGTGCTCGCGATCGGGAGTTCCAGCAAGCTCTCATGGGTGACCACGTAGACGCCGAAGTCTTCAAACGTCGGAACAAAGGACAGACGGTTGATCAAAATCGAGTTTTCCAATTGCAGGCGATGGTTTAGGCCGAAGTCCAAACCGGCCGCCTTCACATCTTCGGAGCGGGGATTTTTGTAGCCGGCATAGCGGAACGACAAACCCGCGCGGCCCGTGAGCGTCTGCTTCGCATCTTTGATGAGATCGTAGCCCAAACCGGCCGCCGCCACGTCGTAGAGTTCGATATCCTTGATCCGGTCAAAGCCGCCTTCGTTGCGCACATACCAGGATTTATGGCTCGCGAAGTTGTTCGCGTAGTCCACGCCGACTTTGAACTGATCGGCCGATTTTTCGCCGTCCGAAACCTGGCGGTCATAACCGGTATAGAACTGCAGGGTGTCCTGCGCTCCCGCGAGGGTCGCGCGAAACGCGAACGCCGTAGCCAGCTGGCTCTTGTTGCCGCTCTTGCCCGACACATCAACCGCCGCCTCGTAGGCCCAGCCCCGCTCGAGCGCGGCGATGGCCGGATCTTTGCCGCCGGCCGCCCAGCTCGCCGCGACTTTGTCTACCGACGTGGAGATCACGCCATCGGCACCCGCGATCTTCACCGCGCCGCCCTCCGTGGACACTTTGCCATCGATCCGCGTGCCGCTCGCAAGCCGCACCGCCACCGCGCTGTCCGTCGTGATCGAAACGACGTCGCTCTGCTTGATCGTGATCGCGCCGGCATAGGACGTCAGCAATGTGACATTGCCGCCGTCGATCTTGGTCACCGTCCCGACGAGGCGGGAACCGTCTTTCGTCTCGACCGTATCGGCCGAAAGCATCGCGCCCGAAAGCGCAATCAACATGGCCGCCGAGGCGGACCGCAGGAGTTTAGATAAGTTCATGGGAGTCACAGAGATCGCCAGCTCCAAAAAATCTGTCAATCTCAAGCCTACCGCGCAGGGTATTTTTACGGAGGCGTCACGGCAACGCGGCTCGACACTGCCCGACTCGCCGCTTTGCCTCCGCTCAACGCTCTACGCATGCCCGCCCCCGTCCAACGCCCTTCCCTCATCGTCGCCGACCGCTGGCGCGACTACCAACTCCTCGACTGTGGCGACGGCCTGAAACAGGAGCGCTGGGGCGCCTACAATCTCGTCCGGCCCGATCCCCAGATCATTTGGCCACGCCACGGTTCTGCCGGCAGCATCGCGACCCCGGGCGCGCCGGGCGCGAAATGGGACGGCTGGGATGGCTTCTACCACCGCAGCGAACAGGGCGGCGGCAAATGGGAATACCGCAAATCCCTCCCCGATCACTGGAAGCTCGCCTACGATTCGCTCGGGCTGACGTTTAAGATCCACCCGACCTCTTTCAAGCACACCGGTCTCTTCCCCGAGCAAGCCGTCAACTGGGAGTGGTTCTCCGCCAAGATCAAAACCGCACGCGCCGCCGGCCGGCCGGTCAATGTCCTCAACCTCTTCGGCTACACCGGCGCCGCCACCTGCGCCGCCGCCAAAGCTGGCGCGAGCGTCACCCACATCGACGCCGCCGAAGGCATGGTGAAATGGTGCAAGGAAAACGCCGTGCTCTCCGGCCTCGTCGATGCGCCCATCCGCTACATCGCCGACGACTGCCTCAAGTTCGTCCGCCGCGAGCAGAAGCGCGGCAAATTCTACGACGCCATCATCATGGACCCGCCCACCTACGGCCGCGGCGCCACCGGCGAGATGTGGAAGCTCGAAGAACACCTCTGGCCGCTGCTCACCGAGTGCCGCGCCCTGCTCACGCCCTCGCCGCTCTTCTTCCTGATCAACGCCTACACCGCGCGCCTTTCCCCGACCGTCGTGGCGAATCTCCTCACCGAGCTCATGCACGGTCGCGGTGGCAACATCACCGCCGGCGAAGTGGGTCTGCCCATCCAGCGCGACGGCAAGATCCTCCCCTGCGGCATCTACGGCCGCTGGGAAGCGTGAGGTTGGGCGCGTTAGCCCAACGCGCCATCACCCTCACCGATACTCTGCCAGCTCCACGATGACCCCGTCGGGGTCGAGGAAGTAAACCAACGTCTTCCCGCCCGCGCCGGTATCGAATTTCACCACGCCACCCGGCACCGCCGTCGGCTCGCCCCACACCTCGATGCCCGCGGCGCGCAACTTCGCGGTCACCGCAAAAATATCGTCCACCCGCAGCGCAAAGTGCCGCAACCCGCGGGTATTGGCCTGGGAGTTTTCCGGGAGCACCACGCCTTCCGGCGCGTGGTAGTGCAGCAACTCGATTCGCGGCCCGCCGCCCGGCAATTCGACAAACACCGCGTGCGCCTTCACCCCGCGCAGCCCCACGATCTTTTCGATCCACTCGCCCTCGAGGTGAGCCTCCTTCGTTTTCGCGCAGCCGAGCACGTCGCAGTAAAACTCCAACGACCGCGCCATGTCGGCGACGACGATGTTCAAGTGGTCGATTCCAAGAATCATGCCGCCCATGCTCCCGCCCTTGCCCGCCGTCGCAAGGCCGTTTCCCCTTCAATTGCCCGACCTTGAAAAATAATTTCGCGCCGCCTGCTTCCGTGTATTCCGTGTGTTCCGTGGGCAACTCCTCTTTCAAAATCGGCGTCGACGGCGGCGGCACCAAAACCGAATGCATCCTCATCGACGAGGCCGGCACGATCGTCGCGCACCACCTCGCCCCAGGCTGCAACCCCAACGTCGCCGGCACCGAAGCCGCCCGCGCCATCGTCACCGCCGCCCTCACCGCCCTGTTGTCCGAATCCAAAATCGAGAATCCAAAATCGAAAATCCAAACGACTCAGCTCTTCATGTCCGGCGCGCCGACGTTTTGGCAGGAATTCGCCGCCTCGCTCAACGGCTTCGGCCGTGTCACCGCCGCACCCGATTCGCTGCCCACGCTCGAACTCGCCACCGACGGTGCTCCCGGCCTCGTGCTCCACGCCGGCACCGGCTCCTTCGTCGCCGCCCGAGCGCCCGACGGCACCGTCCACTACGCCGGCGGCACCGGTTGGCGTTTCGGCGACCCCGGCAGCGGCTACGAACTCGGCCGCCGCGCCATCGCCCGCGCCCTGCTCGAACTCCAAGGTTGGCTCCCGGCCTCGCGCCTTGGTCCCGCCGTACGCGACCACACGCAGCTCGGCGCCGCCGCCGACGCCCGCGCCATCACGCGCTACTTCTACGCCCACGCGGAGCCCAACCGCGTCATCGCCGCCCTCGCTCCGGCCGTGCTCCGCCTCGCCGCCGAAGGCGATCCCACCGCCCATCAGGTCGCCGTGGAATCCGCCACCGAGCTCCTCGATCTCGCCCATCACGTCGCGGCCAAACTGTTTCCCGGCACCGCGCTCGCCGAAATCCCCACCGGTCTCAGCGGCGCGCTCCTCACCCACGCCACCGTGCGCGCCGCCCTCGCCCCGCGCACTTCGTTGCCCCTGACATCCATCACCGCCGCGCCCATCGAGGGCGTGCGCCGCTTGCTGGTTCGCTCCCGTTAATCTCATGCGTTGCCTCCGGTCGATCGTCGCCTTCGCCGTTGTTACCCTGCTTGCGGTTCATGCCGCACCCGCGCCCGCGCCCGGCCAAGCTACGTTCACCGCCAACCGCTACGTCGAATCGGTCAGCGGCGATTTGCCGATTGTCCTGACCGCCCCGCACGGCGGCGCCCTCAAACCCGACTCCATCGCCAATCGCAAAGAGGGCGTTCTTGGCGCCGATCTAAATTCTCTCGAGCTAGCCCGCGCCCTCGCCGCCGAACTCTTCGCCCGCACCGGCCGCCACCCCGCTTTGGTCGCAAGTCATCTCCACCGCTCGAAACTCGACCCCAATCGTGAGATCAAGGAAGCCGCCCAAGGCGACCCCACCGCCGAGTCCGCCTGGCGCGACTTCCACGCCGCCATCCGCGCCGCGCTCGACGCCACCGTCGCCCGTCACGGCTTCGCCTTCCTCATCGATCTCCACGGCCACTCCCACCCCATCGCCCGCCTCGAACTCGGCTATGCCCTCGACTCCGCGCAACTCAACCGCCCCGACGCCACCTTCGACGCCTCCGGCCTGATCACGCTCAGCACCCTGCGCGATCTCCACGCCCGCTCCGGCCCCGCACTCGCTCCGTCCGCGCTCATCCGCGGCCCACGCAGCCTCGGCGCGCTCTACCAAGCCGCCGGCCTCCGCGCCATCCCTAGCCCCCAGGAGCCCCAGCCCGGTGCGAATCCGTTTTTCGCCGGCGGCTACATCGTCCGCACCTACGCCGCCGCCCCCGACACGCCGAAAGTCGACGGCCTGCAAATCGAAACCTACCGCATCGGCGTGCGCGACACGTCCGAAAACCGCGCCCGCTTCGCCCGCCTCACCGTGGACGTTCTCACCCCTTTTCTCCGCGAGCACTACGCCTTCGACCTCGCGGCGAAGAAATAATCCACTTCGCCCGTTTCCCACCTCGCACCCATGCTCGTCCGCTTCACCAAAGGCTCCGTCGCTGCCAAAAACGATGCACTCGTCTGCGAGCGCCCCGACGGCACGAGCTCGACCGCCGCCATGCCGAAGCAAGGCATTCTCCCGCACGACGCCTTTCACTTCGTCGTGGAAAAAACCCTCGGCTGGACCGGCGCTTTCTTCGGCCAAGTCGCCGCCGGCGCGAGCCTCGCCGACACCACCGCCTGCTTTCACCCGGTCAAAAAATCGCCCGTCCCACCCCCACGAGTCCGCCAGATCGAAGCGCTCATCGATTGCCTGCAAGCCGAGCAATGGGGCGGAGCCAGCGATCCCACCGCGTTCACCGCCAAGCTCGCCGCCGCCTGCCGCCGCACGCGCACTACGCCGCCGACGCTCGCCCCCGCTGATCTCGCCCGCGTGCGCCTCGCCCTCCGCGAATTCGGCGCCGCCTGGCGCCCGCTCAACCCCGGCCAATCCATCGAACGCACGTTCTGAACCCAAACCCGAGCTCCCCGATGCCTACGGTTGATCGGGAAAAAAGGCGAGGTTACGAGACCGACCTTCTCCCGCCCGCAGTTCCGATGCCTCGATTCGAAGGCGATCAAACCCATGCGCGACCGTCAGGGGATTTTCCTGTCCAAAATCTTTCTGTCAAAAGCCTGCTACCGCGTCACTCGCCGCGGACGTCTTCGTCCCATCGGCATCTCTCCGGCGCGATCTCGCGATCCACACCCCGCTTGCCCCGAGCCTTCGAGTTTCTACTTTCGCACCATGACCGCCGCCACCCGCAAACAATCCCCGAACGCAGCGCCCTCGCGTGCGGGTAAAAAATCCGCGCACCGCGACGTCTTCAAAAAATGGCGTGGTCGCGGCGCCTTGCCCGACGGACTGAGTGTTGATGCCTATATCTCTCGCGCCCGCACTCCTCACCGCCGCTGAGTTCCTCGTGCAGCTCAGCAAACTCAGTGTTCTTGCAGTTCTCCCCGAGCCCGTCTGGCTCGCCCGCCAATCGGCCCACGAGGTCCGCGTGCGCGTGTGGACCGATCCGCATCAAGCCCGTTCCTCTCGCGGCGAAAAACATCCGGTTCACGATTTTCTTTTCAGCTACTACGCCTACCGCGCCGCCTGGCTGAAACGCTGGCATCCCGGCCCCGACGTCGCTCTCACCGGCGAATCCGCCTGCGCCTTCCTCCGCTGGCCCGAGTATCGCGAGATCACCCTGCCCGACGGCACCACCGCCGTCGCCCTCGAACCCGCCACGCTCCCCGTTCACCGCCGCGTTTTCGTGACGTGGCTCCGCGATTTGCTGCAAACGATGCAGACGCGTCCCGCCTTCTTCGGCTGCTTCGGCCTCCACGAGTGGGCCATGGTTTACCGCCAAACTCCCGACGAGATCCGCCACAACGCCTACCCGCTCCGCTATCCGCCCGACGCCCTTGCCCGCATCGTCGAGGCCGCGCCCATCACCTGCACCCATTTCGACGCGTTCCGTTTTTTCACCCCGCCCGCCCGCCCGCTCAACCGTCTCCAACCCACCCGAGAGACCACGCCGCAACACGAGCAACGCGGTTGCCTCCACGCCGGCATGGATCTCTACAAATGGGCCTTTAAACTCGCACCCTTCACGCCCAGCGAGCTCGTCGCCGACTGCTTCGAACTCGCCTGCGCCATCCGCGAAGTCGACATGCGCGCCAGCCCCTACGACCTCGCCGCCCTCGGCTACCCGCCCATCGCGACCGAGACTCCCGCCGGCCGCGCCGAATACGAAACCCACCAACGCGCCTTCGCCACCCGCGGCGACCCGCTCCGCGCCCGCCTCCTCGCCCTCTGCGAACGCCTCCTCGCGGCGTAACCGGGTTTCGTTCCCCGTGGGGCCCGTCCCGCGCCGCCCCTCACCCCCGCGGCCTCGCCGCTCCCGGCAGAATCTCCCGCACCACGTCCGCCAGTTGCTTCGCCGTCGGCAGCTTCCCCTTAAATTCCGCCGGCAGCTTCGACTGCATCCGATACTCCGCGACGCCGATGGGATTCCCTTTCGACTTCAGCGCGAACTCCACCTCCACGTCGTCCTTCTCCGCGCACAAAATGATCCCGATCGACGGCCGGTCATCCGGCGCGCGTTCCTTTTCGTTCAGCAAGTTCAGATAAAAATCCATCTTCCCCGCAAACTCCGGCTCGAATGCGACTACCTTCAAATCGAACGCGACGAGCGCCTTCAGGAAGCGGTGATAAAATAGCAGGTCCACGAAGTATTCCTTAGCTCCCAGCGCGAGCCGGTATTGCCGGCCGACGAAGCAAAACCCATAGCCGAGCTCCAAGATAAACTGCTGCAACCGCCCGATCAGCCGCTCCTCGAGTTCGCGCTCCTTCATCGGCCGCGCGATGCCGAGAAACTCCAGATTGTAGCGGCTCTTGAGCATCTCATCCGCCTGCTCCGCGAAATGCTCCGGCAACGCCGCCGCGAAATTGTGTGTCTTCTTCTCCGCCTTCGCCCGCTCGTAAGCCTGCGCCTTGATCTGGTTGAGCAACACCGCCCGGCTCCACCCAAACTTCGCCGTGGCCTTCAGGTAATAGAGCCGAGCCCTGGGGTCCTTGGCCTTTTTCAAAATCTCGACGTGATGCCCCCACGGGATAGGAGCCAGAAATTCTTGAACAAGCTGTTCAAGAATTGCGGCATTGGGCCGCGAAGCCCCCGACTGGTTAGCCTCCGGCGCTGCCTGCTCCAAAAGCGCGGGGGCCATTGATTTCATTTCTCGCACAGCCTGTTCAAGAAATCCGTCGGCTGCGTTCTCCGCATAAAACTGCCGCATCAACCAAAGATTGTTGGCCGAAAAACCCCGCATATCCGGAAACTCCGCCCGCAAATCCGCCGACAGCCGCTCCACCACCGATTCACCCCAGCCCACCGCCGCCTGCTTCTCCACGATCCCGCGCCCAAGCTCCCAATACAGCATCACCAACTCCCGGTTCACCGCCCGCCCCGCGCTCAGCCGCGCCGACTGGATGCGCCCCTTTACCTCGGTCAGAAACGCGGAATAATCGGAGACGAGCATGACGGGTTTCATGGTTCCAAAATTGACTTCGGCGATCAGCTCCGTCGAACCATTCTTCCGCGGTCGCGCTTCCTTTTTCTGCCGTTCCGCTCCGGCGCTCCCTCCATTCCCTCGATCTTCCAATGATTTCCCACCTTCACCTCCGCCCTCTCGCCCTCGCCACCGTCACCGCTCTCTCGCTCCTCGCCGTCGCCTCCGTCGCCCACGCCCAAGACCCCGCCACCCTCGCCGAGCGCCGCGTCCGCGCCCACGTCACTTTTCTCGCCGACGACCTCCTCGAGGGCCGCGACACCGGCACCCGCGGCCATGGCCTCGCGATGAACTACATCGCCGCCCAGTTCATGCGCCTCGGCCTCGAGCCCGTCGGCGCATCCGGCTACCAACAGCCCCTCGCGCTCCGCCAATCACGCCTCGATATCGACGCGGGAAAATTCGTCATCCGTCGCGCCGGCAGCCCCGACGTCACCCTCGCCCCGATCAACGATATGATCGCCCGCCCCGCCGCCGGCACCGCCGCGAGCGAGCTCACCGCTCCCGCCGTCTTCGTCGGCTTCGCGATTCACGCCCCCGAGTTCAACTACTCCGATTTCGCCGCCGGCATCGACGTGCGCGGCAAGATCGCCGTCATCCTCGCCGGCTCGCCCAAAAGCCTGCCCGCCACCGCCAAGGCCCACTACTCCCGCGAGAAAACCGCCGAGCTCGTCCGCCGCGGCGCCGTCGGCATCGTTTCCATCCTCACCCCCGCCGAGGAGAAACGCGCCCCGTGGGCTTTCACCGTCAACGCCGCGCGCTTCGCCTCGATGCGCCTGATCAACCCCGACGGCTCCCTTCACGAAGCCTACCCCGAGCTCCGCGCCACCGCCTCCGTGAGCCGCGCCGCCGCCGCCACCCTCTTTCAACACGCCTCTAGCCAAGTCGACGGCGTCTTCGCCGCCTCCGAACGCAGCGAGCCCCAAGCCTTCGCCCTCAACGTCGAACTCACCCTCGGCGGCCGCGCTGCCGTCTCCGATATCACCAGCGCCAACGTCCTCGGCTGGCTCCCCGGCACCGACCCCGCCCTCGCCGGCGAGCCCATCGTCGTCACCGCGCATCTCGACCACCTCGGCATCGGCCCGCCGATCAACGGCGACTCGATCTACAACGGCGCCCTCGACAACGCCCTCGGCACCGCCGCCCTCATCGACGCCGCCGAGCAACTCGTCACCGGCCCGCGCCCGCAACGCCCCCTGCTTTTCGCCGCACTCACCGCCGAGGAGAAAGGTCTCCTCGGTGCGACGCATCTCGTAAGACATCCGCCCGCACGCGTCCGTCGTTTCGCCGCCAACCTCAACTTCGATATGCCCGTCATCCTCGCCCCAACGCGCGACGTCATCGGCATCGGCGCCGAACACACGTCCCTCGGCAATTCCCTCGCCGCCGTCGCCGCCAAGCTCAATTTCACCGTCAGCCCCGACCCCACGCCCGACGAGGTCGTCTTCGTCCGCAGCGACCAATATCCCTTCATCCGCGCCGGCGTCCCCGCCCTCTTCATGAAAGCCGGCCAGCTCGGCCTCGACCCCAAACAAGACCTAGCCGCCCTCGAAGCCGATTTCCGCAAAACCCACTACCACAAACCCAGCGACGACCTCACCCGCCCGATCCACTGGCCGTCCGCCGGGAACTTCGCCGTGCTCACCGCCGAGTTTATCCGCGCCGTCGCCGACGACCCCGTCGCCCCCGCCTGGAAACCCGGCGATTTCTTCGGCACCCGTTTCGGTCCCGAGAAAGACGCCGCCAACCCCTGAGCCACACCCCGCTCATTTTTCGTTTCGCCTATCTTGCTGAACGACCACCCGTCGCTTGACTGCTTTCCATGAAACCTCAGCCCATGCTTTGCCGCCTCACCCTTCTGCTCGCGCTCGCCGTTGCCCCGATCCAAGCCGCCCCTGACGCCGCCGCCGGCGCGATTTCCGGCAAAGTCGTCGAGACCATGAACGCCGCCGGCTACACCTACGTGCTCATCGACACCGGCGCGAAAAAATCCTGGGTCGCCGCCCCGCAGTTTGCGGTGAAGGTCGGCGACACCGCCGCGATCGCCGATGCGATGCCGATGAAAAACTACCAGAGCAAGACCCTCAACCGCACCTTCGACGTCGTCTATTTTACCGGCAACATTTCGGTCAACGGCGCCCCCGCCGCCCCTTCCACCACCGCCCCGATTCCCGCGCCCTCCACCGCCGCTCTGCCTCCCGGCCACCGGACGAAGTCGGCCAAAACCGCGCCCGATCTCACCGGGATCAAGCGCGCCGAAAACGGGCAAACCGTGGAAGAAGTCATCACCGGCAAAACGAAGTTCGCCGGCAAGTCCGTCGCCATCCGCGCGCGCGTCGTAAAATACAACGCCCAGATTCTCGGCAAAAACTGGCTGCACATCCGCGACGGCTCCGGGGGCCCCGGCACCAACGATCTCACCATCACCACGAGCGCCACCGTCAAAGTCGGTGACCTCGTGCTCGTGACCGGCAAGCTCGGCACCGACCGCGATTTCGGCAGCGGCTACAAATACCCGCTCATCATCGAGGACGCGACCGTCGTCGTGCAGTAAGCCCAACGCCCGACCGTGCCCGGGCGATCAAGGCAGGGCGAGCTTTCCGATCCGGCCTTGGTTCACCCCGGCTGCCGCCGTCGGCCTCATCCAAGGCTGGCTCGCCGATCGAGCAAATCGCGGCGCTCCAATCTGGCGTTTCATGATCAATAGCGGTTGGAATCAAGGCCCCTCCGCATCCATTCCCCAAAAACCGAGTTTTTTAGCCACAACTATGATCAGCAAAATTCGGTTCGTTTTTTCCCTGGCTGCCGCGTCGGCCTTTGCGCAGCAAAACTACGACCTGGTGATTTACGGCGGTAGCGCCGCCGGCGTTACAACCGCCGTGGCAGGCGCGCGCCAAGGGCTCAAAACCGTTCTGCTTGAGCCGCGCGACCATGTCGGCGGACTCGTCAGCGGCGGACTCTCCGGCACTGATGTCGGTAAGCGGGAAGTGATCGGCGGGCTCGCCCTCGAATTCTATTTTCGCGCCGGCCGCCACTACGGCCTCAACCGCCATCATCAGGAACTCGCCTGGATGCCCGAACCCAAGGTCGCCGAAGCCATCTTCCGCGAGATGCTGAAAGAGGCCGGCGTCACCCTGCTCGAGCGCCACCGCCTTCGCGAGAAAACTGGAGTGCGCCAAGAAGGGACCCGGATCATCGAAATCACCACCGAGAACGGCACCCGCTTTCAGGGGAAAATTTTCGTGGATACCTCGTATGAAGGCGACCTGATGGCGCAATCAAAGGTCAGCTATACCACCGGCCGCGAAAGCACCGCGCAGTACGGCGAGAGCCTCGCCGGCGTGCGCGCCCTCACCCCCAGCCACCAGTTTGCAGTGGAGATCCCGGCGCGCGCCGCGGACGGCACGCTCCTGCCGGAAGTCTCCGGAGCGCCGCGCGGAGAACCCGGCGCCGCCGACCGGCGGATTCAGGCGTACAACTTCCGCGTCGTCGCCACCAATGTTGCAGCCAACCGGATCCCTTGGCCCAAGCCCGACAACTACGACGTCAAGCGTTACGAATTGCTGGCTATCTACCTCACGAAGATGACCCCTTACCTGGGCCGACCGCTCGACATCAACGAGGTCAACCTCCTCCGCGTCATCCCCAACGGCAAAGCCGATTGGAATAACCGGGGCGGCTTCTCCAGCGACTACATCGGCAAGAACTACGATTATCCGGACGGCGACTACGCCACCCGCGCCCGCATCTGGCGAGACCACGAGGACTACCAAAAGGGCTTCTACTGGTTCTTGGCCAATGATCCCCGCGTGCCGAAGGAACTCCAGGCGCAGATGCGCGAGTGGGGACTACCGAAGGATGAGTTCGTGGATACCGGCCACTGGCCCCACCAATTATATATCCGCGAGGCGCGCCGCATGGTCGGGCCATTCGTCGCCACGCAAAGAGACCTGCAAACCGACCTCGTAAAGCTCGACGCCATCGCCATGGGCAGCTACGGCGCGGACTCGCACAACGTGCAACGCTTCGTCAACGACCGCGGGTTTGTCGAAAACGAGGGCGACTTCCAGGTCTCTGCTTCCGTGAACCCGTACCACATCGCTTATCGCGTTCTCACACCCAAGCGCGAGGAGGTCACCAACTTGCTGGTGCCGGTTTGCTTCTCGGCCACCCACGCGGCCTATTCTTCGATGCGCATGGAGCCCCAATACATGATGCTCGGACATGCCGCGGGCATCGCCGCGCAGCTGGCAATCCGCGACCACGCGCCGGTGCAAGACGTCCAGATCGAAGATCTGCAGCGCCAGCTCAAGGCCGAGGGCGCCATCTTTCAGTACGGACCGGAGTTTCAAGCCCAAGCGCTCACGATTCTCCGCCGCCGCTTCGCCGCACCTCCGCGCCAAGGCCCTCTGCCGTGGGGATATCCCGAGAAACGCCCGGCAAAGTGATCTTGTCTGCGGCCACGCGGCAGATCGACGCCGTAGCTACAATGCGGGCGACGCCTTCATCGGCCAACGTGTCGACCTGAAACGAGCGACCCAAAACTGCCATTTATCACCGAGGATGCGGTGTTACCTTTCAACGAATCATCCATCCCGAGGCGCACCCGGTTGGTCTCGGCCAAAAGCGCCGCGCCCAGCTTCGCCGGGTCGAAATTCTCCCACGCGATCGCCCGCCCGCGCGCCCGTGCCGGCAGCGCGCGCGGCACCAGCATCAGCCATCGCAGCCAAACCCGTCTCGTCATGAGCGCGATGGACTCCGCTTCCACCCGCAGCGCAAAAGCCCAAAGGCGCGACGCCCCCAGCATTGCCTCGCGTTCCACCGCGGCTGAACCTCTCCCCATGGCGACCATTGTGACGCGGAAGAAACCTTCGTTCCCCATCGGCCCCGATCTGCTCGGCTACCTCCGCCGCTACAAACGCGAACGCGATCTCTCCGTCACCTACGAACGCCTCCGCAGCTTTCGCGAGGGCATTGCTCTGACCGACGAAAAGGGGCGGCCCACGCTTTGGGAAACAGTCATCTACGACTCCACCGAGATGCGCGAACTCAACGACGCGCTGAAACAGGTCTACGCTCTCCTGAAAGTCGACGGCGACCTCTCCGTGATGAAGCACCTCTACGTCGATCGCATCGACTTCTGCACGTTTGGAAACTCCACCCCGTTCCGCATCCGGATCGTCAACGCCTACAACGACAATCAGGACTACTTCTACGTCAAAAAAGCCGATGCCTCACGCATCTACGGCCTCGAGCTCGAACACCTGCTCTCCCCGAACCGCATCAACTACATCACCCACGGTACCACGCTCATCGAGGAGCACATCATCGGGCTCCCCGGCGACGCGTTTATCGAACGCTGGCTCAACCGCCCGGACCTGCGCCCCATCCGCATCGCCAAGGAGCTCGTGAAGTTCAACGAGCGCTGCTTCATCCGCCTCCTCGGCGACATGCGTTCGTATAACTTCGTCGTCCTCCTCACGCCGGATTTCGACGACTGGCAGGTCCGCATCCGCGCCATGGATTTCGACCAGCAGAGCTACAACGGCCGCAAAAACTTTTATCTCCCGCAATTCTTCCCCGAGAACACGCCGCTCGCGCTGTTTTGCACCAAACACATCCGCCCCGAGACCGCGCACCAATACGTCCGCGAAGAACACACCCTCATGTTGCAACGCGCCGGCCTCGCCGCCGAGCGCCTGAGCTTGCTACTGCACGACATGGCCCGCGACCCGATCGCCCCCATCGAAAAGGTCCACGAGCTGCGCGCCGGCCTCGCGGAACACTTTGGCCGCGACGCCTACCTGCGCTGCGAATCGATGGGCGCCCTTATCCGCGAAAATCTCGAATCCATCCGCCGCAGCGTCGGCCGCCCCATCGTCGCCGAACTTGTCCCCGAGTAGGCTCCGGCGTGTAGCGCCAGTCGCCGAAACCCGCGGCCGAATCTTCGCCGTATCACCCCGCCACCACGCCGAGCGCGCGCCAGCGCCAGAGCATCCGCCGGCCTGCGTCACTCCGCACCCAGGCGTTCTCCCCGACCTTCGTCCGGTTTTTCCCCTCGATTAAAGTCCGCAAGGCTACCGCCTGCCGCGTCGTCAGCGTTTCTTCGAACCGTAGGCCCAGAGTCGCGCTGAAGAACCGCGCCCGGCCCTCGGAAATTTTCACGGTGTAGAGTTCGGTCCACGCCAGCCCGCTCGTCTTCATCGCCGCCGCCCGCCGCAGCATGATCCGGTGAAACCCGGCCGGGCGCACCTGGTCGAGCCGCTCCGCCAATTCGCCCACGCCCGCCGGAAACAGCGGCCGCTCGCGCCCGTCGTCCATCGTCAACCGCAGGGCTGCCGGCAAGACCGCCGTGCCCGCGACTTCCCAACCGGCACGACGCGCCGCCGCCCGCCACCGCCCCAGCGACCAATTGTTGAACCAAGCCCCGCAGATATCGCTCGCCAGATAGCTCGCCGGCATCGTCGCCAGTTCGCCGAGGTCGTCGTCGTGCAACGCGTCCCAGAGCCGGAGCAACTCGCGCAACCGCCGTTCTTCTTTCATCCCCGTCACCGTGAGACCGAACGTCTCCAGCCACGGCCGCAACGCCACGGTGGGATGCCCCGCGCCGTTGGCGCCGAGGTAGAGCGCTCCGTCCGGCGCGAGGCAGGTCGCGAGCACGACGAGCGCCCGCTCCGGTTTTGGGATGTAACTCAACACCCCGTGACAGGTGATCAGATCAAAATCCCCGCCGATTTCCTTTCGCAAATTTCCCGCCGTCAGATCTCCGACCAAAAACCGGATCGCTCGCCCAAACTTTCCCGACCGCTCCCACTTCTGCGCCACAGCGATTGACCGCGGACTGAAGTCCACCGCCACGATCTCCGCCTGCGGCAGCGCCAACCGCAGTCGGAACGCCTCGACGCCCGTGCCGCACCCCGCGACCAACACGCGTCGAGGTTTCGCGCTCCCCGGCCGGCCGATCCCGAGCATCCACCGCAGCGCCGGCATCGAGCCGCCGCGCTGGCTGAGCGCCGCCACGTCGCTCCCCGGATAAGGAAACCGCTCGTAGCCCTGTTTGATGCGTTCGGCCGATGACATGTCGTTAGTGATCGGCCCCGCACTTGGCCGGGTCAAGGAAGTGGCACAGTGCCTCAGTTCGTGGATCAGAGCCTTTTGTTTTATGTTTCACCTCTTTGGGGACGCGACGCCCTCGTCCCGGTCTGCGTCCGGCCCAGCCCGAGGGCGGAGTGATTTTGGACGCGCCAAAACAAAAGTCTCCGGCTCGCAAATCAGGCGTCCGTGTCTCGCTTCCGCTCCGAGCCGAGAAGCACACCCCGCCGGGCAGCATCGGAGACATCCCTTCAACAAATCCTTCCCACCTCATTCTTGCACTCGGGCACAAACGAAGCCTTCGTGAATCCATGTCGCAGACCGCCATCATCCGCACCCGCATTGATCCGCGCCGCAAAGCCAAAGCTGAAGCGATCATGGCCAAGCTCGGGGTCAGCCCCGATCAAGCCATCAATATGTTTTACGCTCAAATCGAGTTACGCAAAGCGATCCCGTTTACGCTCTCACTCGGGCACGACCGAGCGGTTGCCGTTCCCATCGAGCACACGGCGCAGGTCTGGGATCAACTCGACCAAGAAGATTACTCCCACCTCGCGAAGCCGTGACCCCCAAACCGGGCGAAATCTATCTCGTAGACCTTGGGCTGGCCGCCAAGGTCCGTCCCGCCGTGGTCGTTTCCCGCCACGATCTCGACAGTCCCCGTGCCCTTGCGCTGCTCGTTCCTTTGACCACGGAGAATCGCGGCTCGGACTACGAGGTCTCGCTCGGTAAACTACGATTCCTGAATAAGGAGTCTTGGGCCAACGTCCAAGGCCTCATGTCAGTTGGCCACGAACGTTTGATCCGCCCACTGGGCACCGTCGCTTCAAGTCAACTCGCCCAAATCAAATCGGCGCTCAGCTTCGCCCTCGGATTATCGGTCTAAAGCTAACAATCGGCGCACTGTCGATTGGGCTGACTGATGGAACTTGAAGAGATTCGGCTAAAGACGAATCCCCGTTCGCTTCGACCCGCAGCTCGCCGCCTCCTTCCCCCGCCCCGCCTATGAACTCCTCTCGCCGCGCCTTTATCCAAAACACCTCGCTGCTTGCCGCCGCGCTTCCGCTGGTGAACCACCGCCTCACGGCCGCCACCGCCGCCTTTACCCCACCGCCACCCGCGCCCAACTCCGACATCCTTCGGGAAATCCTCTTCAGCCCCGGTTTCATAACCGAAAAGAAAAACTGTTACGACCGCTACGAGCCGCTCCGCAAACCCGCGCAGAATCCGGTGCTGCGGGCCGAAATGCCGTGGGAGAAAGCCGGCGTCTGCTGGGGCAGCGTCCTCCGCTCGCCGCGCGACGGGAAATTTCGTTTTTTCTACAGCACCGATTTTCCCGGGGCCCAAGCCGGCGCCGTCCTCGTCGACAATTCCATGCAGGGAAAAAACCACTGCGTCGTCTGCTACGCCGAGTCCGACGATGGCCTCACTTGGCGCCGCCCCGCCCTCGACTTGTTTTTCCAAAAGGAATTTCCGGGCAACAACATCATTCTCACCTGGACCTCTTACTACAACGACGCCCCCTCCGTCATCGAGGACTCGCACGACCCCGATCCGCAGCGCCGCTTCAAGCTGATGATGTTTCACATCGATACCCGGGACGCCGACCTCAACGGCTGCGGCCTCTTTGTGTCACCCGACGGCCTGCGCTGGACGTTCACCGGCACCGTCCTCCCTTCGCAGGACGCCTCGTGTCTCTGGCAAGACCGCCGCACGGGCCGCTACTACGCCTTTCTCAAAGACCGCCAGGGCAACCACCGCAGCCGCATGCTCGCCCACAGCGACGATTTCAAAACCTGGAGCGAGCCGCAGTGGATTTTCACGCCCGACCACGGCGACCACGCCGGCACCCATTTCTACAACCAATCGGCCTTCACGCTCTGCGGCCGCACCCTCGGCTTTCTCAATCTCTACGATCTCACCACCCAGACCACTTGGGTCGAGCTGATCGAGAGCGGGGACAATCACCACTGGCAACGCATGCCCTCACGCCCCCACCTTCTCCAGCCCGGAGCACCGGGAACCTACGACAGCGGCGGCGCCTACGTCGGACTCGCCGAGCCCATTCCCGTCGGCGACGAGCACCGCTATTATTACTATGCCTCCGCCGACCGTCACGATGCGGCCGACACCGGCGGAAACCCCGCACAAAAACCCGCGCTCGCCTACGCCACCTTCCGCAAGAACCGCCTCGTGGGCCAGCAGACCGAGCACGACGGCTTCTTTGCGACATTGCCGTTCGTCTGCCCGGGCGGCCGGTTGTTTTTGAATTTCATCTGCTCCGGCGAAGTCACCGTCGCGATCAAACGCCCCGGCTACGGCGGCGAGTATCCCGGCTACACCACCGCTGACTGCACGCCCGTCACCGGCGACCATCTGCGCCGCGAGATCGTCTGGAAAACCCAGCCCAATCTCGACGCGCTCAAGGGCAAAAACATTCGCATCAAAATCACCGGCCGCAACATCATCGCCTACAGCGCAGTCTTCGAGCGCTGATCCGTTCCGCCGTAGGCCCGCCGCTGGTCGGGCAAAGACCGCGAGCAACCGACCGGCGGTCGGTTCTACAGCTGAGACCATTTCACGGCTGAAGACGCATCGGCCTTGGCCGAACTCCACACCCCTGCCTCACGTCCCCGGCAGGCAAAAGCACGACGACGTCAGCGTCACATCGGCCTGGGCCCAGACGCGCTTGAACCGCGCTTCCAAATCCGCCGCCTCCGCCGGATTTTTGTTTTGCAGACGCAGGGCCTGCGCGAGGCCGAAGAGCGACCAGCCGTTGTCCGGCGTCCGCGCGAGATCCTCGCGGTAAACGTCCTCCGCTTCGGCGAGACGCGCCCGCTGGAGCAACGCCGCCCCGAGCGCGTGGCGCACCGGTTGCGCCCAAGCGGGCGGCTCGGCGTAGCGCAGCTTGTCCTCGCGCTCGACCGCTTCCCGCAGCGCGGCCAGCGCGGCCTCGATTTTTCCTTCGCGCAGAAGAATTTCCCCGTCGAGCAAGCGCGCCGCGATTTCCAAAACGTCGTTCAGCGAATTTTTCCGATACTCCGCCTTTTCCGGCACTTTCGCCCGGGCTTCGACGAACGCCCGTTCCTCCGCCCGCGCGCCCACCGGGTCGCCTTTCGCGGCCAACGCAATGCCCCGCGCCAGAAACCGCCACACGCGGGCGTGCCGATATTTTTCAATCGGTTCCGGCGCGGCCAATATCTCGTCCCATCGGCCGAAACGTTTCATCACCTCGAAGTGCATCGCAAAATACCCGTCGCCCATCGTGCCTTCGCGCGGCCACTCGGCCGGCATCTCCGTGAAAAGATCACGCATCGTCTGCGCCGCGAGCCGGCTGCGCCCGCTCATCATCGCAGCGTAGGTGAGCATATGATAGTCGTGCCCCATGTAGCCCAAGTAACCGCTCAAAGGCCGGTCGACGACTTCACGGTAGCGCCGGTTCGCCGCGATGGACTTCGTGTTGACGAGGATCGCCTCGTCCCAACGGCCCCGGCGCACGTCGATGTGCGCGGCCATGTGCACCAGATGTCCGAGACCCGGCGCGAGATCCCGCAGCCGATCGGCCGCCGCATCGGCCCGGCCCGGCTGCGGCGACGCCTCGTGGGCGTGGACCGCGAGGTGGTTGGCCAACGGATGCCGCGGGTTAAGCCGCAAAGCCTCATCGAGCGCGGCCAATGCTTCCTCCGTGCCCGGATGCGCTTCGCCGTTCTTTTTCCATAAATCCCAAGGCCGTAGCATCATCATGGCATCGGCAAACCACGCCGCGATGTCGGCGTCGCCCGGGTGGGCTTGATAGACCTCACGCATCACGGCCACGTAGGCTTCGTCGAGCGGACGTCGTTTGGCTTTCTCGTCGCCGGAGAACCGGGTCGCCATGGCCCGAATCAAGGCCTGCTCCGGCGCGGTCGCCGCCGCGGAAAACTTCTGCGCCTGCGCCAGCGCCTCCCAGGCCAGCTTGGCCCGCGGGGCGGAAACGCCGGTACCGTTGATGTGCGGACTGCAGGCCAACGCCACGCCCCACCACGCCATGGCGCACTCGGAATCGAGGCGCGTCGCGTGCTGCATCGCACGCAGACCTTCGTCGTGGTTGAACCCGGTGACGAACGCCACGCCTTGGTCGAAATAGCGCTGAGTCTCGGGTTTCGCGCCCGAGATAATCCGCGAATGCGAGCCGATATCCGTGAACAACGGCGGCGCCACGACCGGCGTCGTTGAATTCGAATCGGCCATAACCGGGCCGAGGCCGAGCCCGAAGAGCGAAACGGAAATCCAAAGGCGGGCCGAACGAAGGGACGTTTTCATCGGAAGACTGCGTCGAAGCGGATGAAACTCCGCCGCCGGCTTACGGTGCCGACGCCGCCGCCTTCTTCTTGCCGCCACCCGCTCCTGCATTCCCCAGCCAACTCGCGGGCACGGTCTCGGGGACCTTCAGCTCGGTGCGCAGCCGCGCGAGTTGCTTTTCCAAATCCGCCGTCGTCGCCGCATAGGCCGGATCGCCCCACATGCTCTTCACTTCGTTCGGGTCCTGCTCCCGGTCGTAGAGCTCCGTGTAGTCTTCGCCGGTGCCGAAATATCGCACCAGTTTATAGCGGTCGGTGATCACGCCATAGTGCGGTCGCACCCGGTGCGGCGCGGGATATTCAAAATACTGGTAGTAAAACGCCGTGCGCCAGTCCGCCGGCGCCTTCCCCGCCAAGATCGGCCGTAGGCTGCGGCCCTGCATCTCCGCCGGCGACGGCAGGCCCGCCGCGTCGAGAAAGGTCTGCGCGAAATCGAGATTGGAGACGAGCGCCGGGCTCGCCGATCCGGCCTTGGTCACACCCGGCCAACGCACGATCAGCGGCGTGCGCACCGATTCCTCAAAGATCCACCGCTTGTCGAACCAACCGTGCTCGCCGAGGAAGAAGCCTTGGTCGCTCGAGTAGACGACAATCGTGTTTTCCATGAGACCTTCCTTTTCCAAATAATCGAGCAGGCGACCGACGTTCTCATCGACGGCCTTCACCGTCGCGAGGTAGTCGTGCATGTAGCGTTGATAACGCCAGCGCACGAGGTCCTTGCCCGTGAGATTGGCGGCGCGGAACTTCGCATTGCGCGGTTCGTAGTAGGCGTCCCACGCCACCCGTTGCTCGGCGGTCAGGCCGGGCGGCACCGCGAGCTTGGCGTCGCGGTCGGTAAACGTTTTCTCGAGCGTCATGTCCTGATCGCGGACGGCGATGCCGCGCCCGGCGTAATCGTCAAACAGCGTCGCCGGCTCGGGATAGACCCGGTCGCCGTCAAAACCGAGATGCCGGAGGGCCGGCGCCCACTCGCGATGCGGCGCCTTGTGCTGGCTCATGAGCAAAAACGGTTTCGTCTTGTCGCGCTGCTTGAGCCAGTCGATCGAAACATCGCCGACGATATCCGTGACGTAACCGGGCACCGTCACGCGTTGGCCCATTTTGATCATGGGCGGGTTATAATAGATCCCTTGGCCAGGGAGGATCTGCCAAAAATCAAATCCGGTCGGATCGGAGCCGAGGTGCCACTTGCCGACGATCGCCGTCTGGTAGCCGGCCTTTTGCAGGAGCTTGGGAAAGGTGACCTGCGTGCCGTCGAACGTGGAGTTCGAATTGTTCACGAAGCCGTTCAGATGGTTGTATTTTCCCGTGAGAATCGTCGCGCGCGAGGGGCCGCAGATGGAGTTCGTGACGAGACAACGGTCGAGGCGCATGCCCTGTTTCGCGAGGCGGTCGATGTTGGGCGTTTCGATCAGCTTCCGCCCGTCACCGTAAGCGCTGATCGCCTGATACGCGTGATCGTCGGAGAAAATGAAGACGATGTTGGGGGCGGTCGCCGGCGGAGCGGCACGCACGATCGCGGCGAGAGCAAACAAACAAGCAACGAGGGGGTGTTTCATAGGTGGGGATCGATAGTTCCCGTAGCTGAAGAAGCGTCGGGGCCCGGCGCGAGCTTGGAGTTTTCGCCCGTTGACCGGTTTCTCCCGGCGCGTTCGCTGAAGCCATTCGTTCGGCAACGGTGTCCGCACCCATTCTTCTTTTTATGCCAATCCCCACCACTCTCGGCATCATCGGACTCGGCTCGATGGGACGCGGTGCCGCCCTGTCGGCGCTCAGGCGCGGCGTGCCCACTTGGGGCTTCGATCTTAATCCTGCGGCCTGCGCGACCGTGGCCGCCGCCGGTGGCCGCATCGCCGGCAGTGTGGCGGAACTCGCGGGGGAGTGCGACGCCGTGCAGCTCCTCGTCGTCAACGCCGCCCAAACCGAAGACGTGCTCTTCGGCGCCGCCGGTCTGGCTCCCCACTTAAAACCCGGCTCCGTCGTGTTTGCCTCCGCCACGGTTGATCCGGCGCTACCCCCGCTTTGGGAATCCCGCCTCGAGGCCGCGGGCCTGTGGCTGATCGACGCCCCGGTCTCCGGCGGCGCCGTGAAGGCCGCCGCCGGCGAAATGACCGTCATGGCCTCGGGTCGTCCCGCGGCCTTCGCCGCCGCCGGCGGATTGCTCGATGCCGTGGCCGGCAAAGTCTTTCGCCTCGGCGATCGCGCGGGCATCGGCTCCACCGTCAAAATGGTCAACCAGCACCTCGCCGGCATCCACATCGCCGCCGCCTGCGAGGCGCTCGCCCTTGGCATCCGCGCCGGGGCCGATCCGCAGCGGCTCTACGAAGTGATTTGTAGTTCCGCCGGCTCGAGCTGGATGTTTGCCAACCGCGTGCCCCACATTCTCGCGGGCGATTACACCCCGCTCTCGGCGGTCAACGTCTTCGTCAAGGACTTGGGCATCGTGCTCGCGGCCGCCCGGCAACTCGGCTTCCCCCTCCCGCTCGCCACCGCCGCCCATCAACTCTACCTCGACACCGCCGCCGCCGGCCACGGCGGCGAAGACGATAGCGCCGTGATCAAGCTCTACGCCACCCTCGGCGGCATTGAATTGCCACCCGCCGCCGGCTCTCGGGCGCCGGGGATTTGACGCCGACAAATTTTCTGCTCCTTTCCGCGAATGCTCTCCGAACTCCTCGCCACCCGCGCCGCGCTTTATGTCGCAGGCACGATGCCGGCGGCCGACCGGGACGTATTTGAACTGGTCCTCGAATTTCAACCGGAGCTCCGCGCCGAAGTCGCCGACTTGAGCCAGGTCGCGGCCGCTCTTGCCCTCACCGACCCGCGCCCGGCCGCCGCCCCTCCATCTGATCTCAAGACCCGAATCCTGTCGTCCCTCGGGACCCGCCCCGCACCCAACCCATCAGCCGCCATGGTGGTCACCGATCCGCAAGGCCGCGTGGAATGGCTCAATCCCGCTTTCAGCGCGATGTGCGGCTTCTCCCTGCCCGAACTCGTCGGCTTGAAACCCGGCCAAGTTCTACAAGGCCCCAAAACTGATCCGGCCGCCGTGCAGCGCATCCGCAACGCCCTCACCGAGCGCCGGTCGGTCTGCGAAACCTTGGTCAACTACCACAAAAACGGCACCGCCTACGTCGCCGAAATCGAGATCACGCCCGTTCTCGACGACGACCGCATGCCCCTTTGGTTCGTGGCCCGGGAACGCAGACTCGCCTGAGCGCCGCACCGGCCACCGGTTTCAGAAACTCCAAAACGAGAGCATCAGTCCGAAGCTGTGATCTCGTCGGTAGTACTCGGTGAGGTCGCGATTATAGCCGTAGCGATACCACGCCATCAGCGGTAGCTCAAAGAGCTTCACGCCGACCTCGAATTGCACCGTGTTGAAACGAAACGGATCCTCGTAGCCCGTGGTCCACGTGAGGGCGTAACGCCGCTCGAATTGCAAAACACGTTCCCAGCCCTCGGGCTCGGCCGATCCTTGCGGCGTGGCCGCGGTGAGCACGTAGCGAAACGACAACCCGTCCACGCTGCGCCGCGCCTTGCCTTCGGGATCAGCTTCCCACGCGTTGTATTGCTCGGCCCCGCCTTGGAGCAGTCCCGTCGGCAAAAAATAATTGAACTTGGCGCGGAAGGCGACTCGGGCCTCCGGCGCCCACGCCAAGTCGGCGTCCCAATCCCGGGCGAACTGCAACCCCAGATAATCCCAGCCCCGGCTGATATTGCCCCGCGCACTTAGAAACGCGGTCTTCCGCGCCTGCTCCGCTTCCGCCGCCGTCGCCGCATCGCGGGCTTGGTTCAGATACACCCGCAACTGTTCGTCGAAACGCGCCCGACTCGCAATGAACTGGCCGTTGCTTTCGTGCCCATAGGCAAACTCCAGGAAATTGTCCTCCGACTCTTGCCCACCGGCCCGGTCCGTCGCCCAAAAACGCACCGCCAGGACCGGATTAAAACGCTTGGCCACCACCGGGGACGAGGGGCGCGTGTCGATGTATTGTCCGCCACGCACGGTCGCCGCGAAATACACGTTCGGTCCGGTGAAGCCGCCAAATTCGCGCCATGGGGATTCCCCTGTGCTGCGCCGGATGGGATCCGGATAACCGTGGTGGAAAATCGGAAACATCGTGGAGAATTTGAAATCCATGAACGACGCATCGTCCTCGTCGAAGGTGTAGCCGATCTGGTTGGCCTCATACGGTCGGAACAAGCGCCCGAATCTCGTCGCCAAGGCCCCGCGCAGGGCCTGCGCCTCGACTTGCTCTCCGGGGCGCCGCTCGGAATTGGCGGCAAACGGGTCCGGTGCCGGCTCGGCCGGCGCGACCACCGGCGATTTGGCCGTAGCCAACGTCCACTCGAGCTCATCATTGAGCGAGCGGTGCTCCGCCAGCACCTTCCATTGCCCCCCTTCTGAAACCCACGTCATCGTAAAGCGTCCCCGTTCCACAAAGCGGGGCTTCACTCGCTTTTGATCGGCGCTATAGCCCCCCGTGACCACCGCGACCGGACCGGCCCGCCGCACCTCCAACTCGTTGCCCGCGCCACCCCCCAGGCCGATCCGGCGCGCCACCCGGTCCGTCTTTCCCGGCTTCAAATCCGGCCGAACCGGTCCCGTGTAATTGTAATCCGGGTGCAACAGCCGGCCCAACGCCGCCGCATCTCCCGCGCCTTCAAGCGCACGCTCAAACTCGCGCGTCAGCGTGATCAACTCCGCCTCGTCCGGCGCGGGCGCAGCCGAGGCGCCGCACGCCAACACGAGAGTCAAAACCACCCGCCACCCGCCGAGGATCACGCCCGGAGAAATAAATCGATTCCAATTAAGCATTCGCCCATCAGGTGCTTAAGTCACCCGCCAATGCAAACCATCTCGCGTGACCCGGCTCAAAATCCTGAAGCGAGATTGCCATCGCGCCGTCCCGCTTACAAACGCCCTCATGCCCTCGCTTCTCCGCGCCCTCGCCCTTTTCATCCTCGCCGCCGCCACCGCCCACGCCGCCGACCCGTTGCGCGTGATGTCGTTCAACATCCGCTACGCCACCGAGTCCGATGGCGCCAACGCCTGGTCCAAGCGCACCGAATTTTTCTTCGATACGGTCAAAGCCTTCGGACCCGATCTCGTCGGCTTCCAAGAAGTCCTCGCCGTCCAGCACGACGCGATCACCGCACGACTTTCCGACTACGCTTTCGCCGGCGTCGCCCGCGACGACGGCAAACGCAAAGGTGAGTGGTCCCTCATCGCCTACCGCAAATCGCGCTTCACCGCCGTCGCCAGCGGTGACTTTTGGCTTTCGGAAACACCCGAGATTCCCGGCAGCAAATCTTGGGACGCCGCCCTCACCCGTCTCTGCAGTTGGGTGCGCCTTCGCGAGAACGCGACTGGGCGCGAGTTCCTTTTTGCCAACACCCATTTTGACCACCGGGGCGTCGTCGCGCGCCAAGAAGCGAGCCGCGTCATCTCCACGCGGCTGCCGCTCATCGCCGCCAATTTGCCGGCGATTCTCACCGGCGACCTCAACATCGACGAAGACAACCCCGCCTACGCGGTGCTCACCCGCCCGACCACCCCGGGAGCGATCCGCTGGATCGACACCTTTCGCGCCATGTATCCGACCCGCACGCCCGACGAACTTACGTTCAACGGCTTCAAAGGCGGCACCGCCGGCTCGCGCATCGACTTCGTTTTTCACACCGCCGATTTCACGACCACCGCCGCCGCCATCGACCGCACCGCGCGCGACGGCCGTTACCCGTCGGATCACTATCCCGTCACCGCCGTGCTCCGCCTCAAATGATCGGCTGCCAGGCGTTCCAATGATTGCTGTAGGAGCCTGCTTGCGGGCGATTTCCTATGCAGTGATGGCCGAAAGAGCGATTTCCGAAGGAGCGATTCCCGCTCCAAAATCGCGAGCAAGCTCGCTCCTACAATAGCGCCTTTATAGTTCCCGCTCAGATCGCGGCCAGCAGACCGCCGTCCACGTAAAGAATCTGCCCGTTGACAAAGTTCGACGCCGCCGACGCCAGAAACACCGCCGCGCCGACGAGCTCCTCCGGCTGCCCCCAACGCCCCGCCGGCGTGCGGCCGCAGATCCACCGGTTGAACTCCGTGTTCTCGACCAACGCGCGGTTCAGCTCGGTGATGATGTAACCCGGCCCGATCCCGTTGCACTGGAGACCGTGCTTCGCCCATTCGACGGCCATCGCGCGCGTGAGCATTTTCAGGCCGCCCTTCGCCGCCGCGTAGTTGGCGATCGTCGGCCGGCTCACCTCGCTCATCACCGAGCAGGTGTTGATGATTTTCCCGGCACCGCGCGCGATCATCCGCGGCGCCACCGCCCGTGCGACGAGAAAGGTGCTCGTGAGATTCGTGTCGAGCACCTCGCGCCACTGCGCCTCGGACATTTCGGCCAGCGGCGAGCGCCGATGAATCCCGGCGTTGTTAAAGAGAACATCGATCGGCGCGAACTCCGCCTCGATGCGCGCCACCGCCGTCTCGATCGCCGCCGCATTGGTCACGTCAAAGGCCGCGGTCGTCACGCGCGCGCCCGGCACGACGACCCGCAAACCCTCGGCCGCTGCGTCAAGTTTCTGAGCCTCGCGGCCGTTGAGCACCACGGCAGCGCCCGCTTCGGCGAGTCCTCGGGCGAGCGCCAGCCCGATACCCTGGCTGGAACCGGTGACGAGCGCCGTGCGCCCGGTGAGATCAAAGAGAGGAATTTTTGGCGTCATGGGAGAATTCGGCCTGAAGCACCGGCCGTTGGTGGAATACTTTGAGGTTACCTACAGTCTTCAAAGGGAGAATCGGTGACGTCTTTCGCCCCCTCATCCTTGGTCCGAACCCCCTGCCGGCGATCAGCCGGCCCGAAACTCCAAGTGGAGCCGATCAGGCGAAACCCACTCTCAAGGCGCAGCGGTAGCGAAGCCATTCGTGGTTAAAATTTCCGAAGCTTGGCGGTGGTCAGCCGGTTCCCGGCCGGAAGTAGCGCGGAGCCGCCCTCATTTAAACTTACTCCGCATCGCATCGATACCCGGAATCTTCGCCATCAGATGCCGGTGCTGCGGCTCGAACGACTGCACAAGCGAGCGTTGGTGCGCGCCCACCAAAATCGTGAAGATATACGCCTCATGGCCCGGCGATGCGACCGTCGGATGATAGCCCCGATCCACCAAAAACGTGTCGCCGTGCCGCGTCATGACGACCTGAGGTGTCGCCGCGTCGGGCACCCCGGCCTGCTCTTCATAGCAAAACTGCGCGCCGAAACCTGTCTCCGGCCGGAAGCGGTAATGATAAATTTCCTCAAACGCCGTCTCCTCGGGCGGACGCTCCGTGTCGTGCTTGTGCGGCGGATAGCCGGACCAACAGCCGGCATCGGCATAGAGTTCACTCACGAGGAGATTGCCGGCGCGTCCCGTGGCGTTCTGGCCGAGAATATGAAAAATCCGACGCCGTGAGTGCGTCGCCGCCGAGCCTACTTCCACCATCTCGACTGCTTCCGGCGTGATCCGAAACGGCGCAAATGACCCGGCGCAAACTCCGCCCGCCACCGCGATCTCCGTGCCGTCGCGCCGCGCGCGCACCGTGACGGGCGAGTGGGTGCCGCAGTAGACCGAGTCCGCCGGGCCGTCCCAAATCCCCGCGCGCCGACCGACGTCTGCAAATGCCTGCCCGGCCACCGACACATCCGCCGCACCGGCAAGCACCACGCACAGCAACTCGCAGCCCGGGACGGTCAACGTCAGCGACTCGCCGGCCCGCAACCGGAGCACATTGAAATAACTTAACGCCAACAGGCCGGACTGCGGCGCAACCAACGCGCGGTTCCGGTTGTCGAACGCGCGCAGGTGACGGGAGGCGGGATTCATCGCCGGCCTAGTCAGCCGCCAAACTTCGCGATCCGCCCGGCCACATCCGCCCGCAGCCGGTCGATATGACCCAGGGCAAACTCCCGCACGCTCAACGTGTCGTCACGCACCAGCGGCGTGAGGTCCATCGCGAGCGAGATCGCGTTCGTCTGGTCGGTCGCGTGGGAATTGAAAAACGTCGCATTGGCCAGCCGCCGGCCCATGGCCGCGAGGTCGTAACGTTTGCCGCCAGCAATCTGCGACTCGAAGACTCCAACCAACTTCGCCGCCAGCTCCGGATTCGCGCTGGCATCCATCGCGACCTTCTCGTTGTCCGAGAGCCAGTCGAGGTCGCGCCAGCCTTCGACGCCGAGCACGCGCGCCGGCCGCCGGTCGAGCGGCAACGCCCGCAATGCCTCGATGCAGCGCAGAAAACACGCGACGTGCGTGTCGTGCTTGTCCGCCGGCTGGTGCAGGTAAACCACCTCGGGCCGACAGCCGACAAAAATCGCCGCGAGGTCCGCCGTCACGCCCGCGTGGCCGGCTTGCTTCACGTCGCTGCTCGGATGCGCGAGCTGGAGCTGCAGATTATAGTTACCCAGCACCGCGGCCGCGCGTTGCTCGTCGCGACGAATCATCTGCATCTCGACATCGGTCACGTGGGCAAATTTCCCCGTGCGCGCCGAGCCCGCGCCGTTGGTCATGACCACGCCGGTGAAAAACCGATCGGCCCGCCCGAGACATTCGCTCACCGCCGGGTAGGCGTTGATCTCGATGTCATCTTGGTGGGCGATGACGCACAGGTGCGTCGTCCGCGCGAGCGCGCGAGCGGCGTCGCCGCCGGTGGGCACAAACACATCCGCTTCAGGACGGGAAAATTTCATCGGACCAATCTACTCCGGAGGTCGCGTTTATTTTTTCGCCGCCAAGAGCGCCGCCAGCGCGGCCTCGTCGACTTCGCCCTGCACCGCGTGAAGGTGATGCAGCACGCCCATGCGGTCTTCGGGACTGGCCGAGGAAATATCGAGCATCCAGTCTTCCGTCTTCGCCGCTTCGACGACCACGCCGTCGGTCCACGCGATCACTTCCGCCGCGTCGATGAAACCTTCCGTGAGGCCGCGGATGTAATACTCGGCCATGGTGCGATAATTGGGTGCAGTTGCCATAGGAGAGAAAGCGAGCCGACGTCTGCGGGCCGCGTCAAGCGACCGCCTTTCCGCCGCTCAAAACAACTTCGCCGGATACGTCCCGCTCGCGACCAACTCGGCGATCGCCGCCTGCACGCGCGCCTTGTCCTCGCGATACGTCACGCCGAACCAGGTGCTCGCCGTCGGCAGCACCCGCACCGTCGCCTGCGCCCGCGCCACCATACCCGCCACCGCCGCCGGCAGGTAGAACTCCGCCTTGGGCTCCGTGCCTCGGGTCGACAAAAACTCCCGGAACTGCTCGTCCAGTCCCGCCAACACCGCCGGCGTAAAACCCCAGCAGTTCATCGAAACCGTTTCCTCGCCGGTAAATTTTTTCCCCGCCCCCACCTCGGCGGGCAAGATCCCCGTCTGCTCCACGATATCGTTCAACAGCCCGAATTTCACCGTGCACACCCCGCGCGACACCGCGCCGTGTTCCGACAACGTGCGATCCAGCCGGAAGCCCACCATCGCAAATTCGGCGAGCGTCGCCTTCGGCGGCCGGTGCCCCGACATCGGGTCATAGCCGGCGGTCGGCGCGACCAGAAAGCCCCCAAGCTGGGCGAATGAATCGGCGCCGTAGAAATCATCCGCATTGATCACCGCGAAGTTCCCACCCAGCACCTTGCCCGCACACCACACCGCGTGTCCCGTGCCCCAGGGTTTCTCGCGCCCCACCGGCACCGTGAAGCCCTCGGGCAGAGCCCCGAGGGACTGAAACACGTAATCCACCGCGATGTGCCCGGCGTATTTCGCGGCGACCTGGGCCTTGAAGAGCTCGGCAAACTCCTCCCGGATCACAAACACCACGCGCTTGAAGCCCGCGCGCACCGCGTCGAACACCGCATAATCCAAAACCGTCTCGCCCGAAGGCCCGACCGGATCGATCTGTTTGAGGCCGCCATAACGCGAGCCCATCCCGGCAGCGAGCACGAGCAGAGTAGGTTGCATGGCCCAACCCAACATCACCGCTGCGGAAAGATAAACCCGTAATTGAGCCCACCCCCAGGCACCGCCTGCACGTCCAGATGATCAAAATTCTGCCGGCGATTAGCCGGCCCAGAGTTATCCGTGGAGACGATCAGTCGAAACCCACTTTGGAGGCGCAGCGGTAGCGGAGCCATTCGCGGTTAAAATTTCCGACGTTTGGGTTTGGTTTCGCCGGCTATGCACCGGCAACCACACGCACCGCCCTAACCTCGCCCGCCCTTGAGCAACACGAGAAAATCGGTGCCCTTCGATTCAAACTCGCGCCAGTAACTATCCTCAATCTCCCCGAGCCGCTTCGCCTCATCTTCGGTCAGCTCCTCGCTGAGCTTGGTCGAACCCAACTCCGCCTTGAGATCGCGCTCCGCCAGCCGCTCGACCAGTTCGCGCCAAAAGGAGTCCTCTTCAAACCGCGTAATTTTTTCGAGCAACGCCTCCGACTCTAATTTTTCCGACGGCTGAAACTCACCCTCGGCGACTTCTTCAACGAGATCGGCGCAGCCGAGCGGAGTCGCGAGCGCGAACAGTTTTTGCGCCGCATCGGCATACCGCTCCGGCAACACATCCGGCGCATCGCTGCCGCTGCTTGCGACGCGCAGCCCCAGGTAAGCGAGTTCGAGAATGCGGGCGTATTCCTTGGCCGTGAACGAAACTTTCATGCGCCGAAACAGCCGCGTCCCCGCGCGCCGCGCAAGGCCGGACTGTTCCGCACCCGCCCCCAGCCCGCCGGTTTACAGCTCCTCCGCCGCCAGTCCGTCCAAGGGCGGCGGCACCGCCCCCAGCCCTGGCGTGCGCGTCAACGATCCGATCCGCACTTCGCCCATCCGCACATCCAGTCGGGGCCAGTGCGGCGCCACCACGGCGCGGCAGTAAACATCGCCGTGGTGCTTGAGGACATGATTCTGCACCGCAGCCGGCCACGCGGCGAGCCCGGCAAAATAATGGTGCCCGTTGCGCTCTACGCTCTCCACGCCGAGCGCGGCCTGCACCGCCAGGTCCTGCAACACCGCCACCGGGCCCACATTCGCCAAATCTTCGCCCGAGAGCATCCCCGGCTCGCCCGCCGCGCGTCGCTGCGCCAGCCGGCACGCGTTGGCCACGCCTTTGAAGATGCCTTTGCAGTTTTTATGGCTCGTCCCCGCGTAGCCCAGCGCCAGCGCCGCCGGCACACTGCCGGTCTCCGCATCCGACTCGTCGATGATGATCGGAGGGCGGTCCGGCCACGCCCGCGCCAGCTCGCCGATCGCCTCCGACAACGCGACTTCCCGGTGCCAGGGTTGCTCGATGAACAACAGCCGCGGCCACAGCGTCTTCAGTTCCGGCGCCGCCATCAGCCGGCGCGCGTAGTCCGCAAACGCCCCGACCTCCCGGAAGCTCTCGTTGCCATCGAGGGAGAATCGCCAATCCGTCCCTGCGCACTCCTTCGAAAAAATCTTCGCCATCCGCGCCAACCGTTCGAAATCGCGCGGCTCCTCCCCGTTGATCTTCAGCTTGAAATGCCGCAGCCCGTAAACGCGCACGCAGGCATCGAGCGCCTGCGGCAACCGGTCGTTCAACCGCTCTTCCGGGGGGATGTCTCCGTCTTCCAGCGGATCGCCCAGCCCCACGGTGTGCCGCACCGTGACCGCCTCCGCCGGCACCGCCGGCAGCCAATCGCGCGGCGCCGACCCCGCCAGCTCCGGCCACATCACCCCGAGGTCCACGCCAAAAATATTGGCCCGCAGGCCCGCCGCGAATCCCGCCCCGTGCATCCGGCCAAACGCGTCGATCAGCCCGCGCTCCACCAGCGAGGTCCCAAAATGCGCGAGCAGCGGCGCGATCTTTTCCCCCGCCGCCCATGCCGCCTGGGCCGCATACAACTTGCGCCAAAAATCGAACACCGTCGCCGCCTTCACGCCGAAAGCGTGGTCCACCGCCGCGCGGATCACCTCTATCATGTCTTCGATCTCGTCCTTCGGCGCCCGGACCGGATCTTTTGTGAACCACTTCGGCGGCAAGTGGTCCGCCGCGACGCCTGTCGCGACTCGCCCCTCAATTTCAAACGTGAACGCGAGAATCACGTGCGGCAGCTCCGTGAGCGTGGCGATCCCGTAGCGAAACGGCATCCGCAGCCGCAGGTGCGTGCGGTGGAGCTTGACGGAGCGAAGCGTGATCATCGGCGGAAAAATTCTAGCCGAACATTGCCTCGAAATGCGGCGAGGGCTGCAACACGGCGCCGCTCTGCGCGTAGTAATCCGCGTCGAGCTCAAACACCCCGCGCTGCGTCCGCGCCCACGGCGCTTCGGCGCGCGGGTGATAACCGCGCATCGTCTCCCAGTTGCGGTAATTTTGATGGCCGTTGGTTTCGATCAGCCCGATCCCAAGACCCGGAAATGGCGCCAGCCGGGCCGCCACGTTCTTGTTCCACTCGACGAGCAACGGACTCACCGTCAGATCGGCGCAGAAACAGGGCACGCTGTGCTCGTGCGCGAGCTGCGCGATCTTGAGCGACATGCTGAACGTCTTCGCGATCGGCTTCAGCGCGATCGCCGAATACCCCATCTGAATGCGCTTCAGCGCGTCGTGATCCGTGTGTGCGCTCTCGTCCGCCGCCACCCGCACCGGAATGTCGCGGATGTCGATCTCCAGCTCCTCGGGAAACGGCTCTTCGACGAGCGCGATCTGGTCAAAGGCTCCGATGGCCTTCGTGTGGTCGAGCAGACGCTGGAGCGTCTCCTTACTTTCATAACGTCCGTTGGCGTCGAAATAATACGGCAGCTTGCCGTTCGCGGTGTAAGGCGTGCGGGCATCACCGATGGCCGCGTGAATCGCGCTGATCCGCGCCATATCCTTCTCGAGCATCTCGGCCTGCGTGCCGGGCTGGCCGATCTTGATCTTCATGAAAAAATAGCCCGCCTCGACCGCCGCTTTCAGTTCCTCGATCGGAATGCCGTAGGCCATGAGCGGAATGCTCGCCGCCTGCGCGTGCCGATGCGCGAGCGCCGGCCGGTAAGCGGCCGGGATGAGATCGTCGAAATTGGAAATCCCGTTCTCCGCCGCGTAGAGTTGCCACACCGCGAAATCGACGCCCACGAGCGCGTTGAGGGCAAAGGTCTCCCGCAGACCCGCGTGCCCCGTGATTTTTTTACCGTAGGCATAGACGTCGTGCCGGATCGATTCGAGCAGCGCGACGGGATCCGAAAAGGTCTGTCCCTTGAGCTGCTGGACCGCCCACTCGCTCATCGCATACATCAGCGCGTTGCCACCGCTCTCGGAATGCCCCGCGAAGACGTGGGCGTCGCTCCACAACACACCCTGCGAACACAGTCCGATCCCCCGCTTGCCGCCCGCGCTCCCGAGCATCGCCGCGCTCTGCCAGATCTCCGACATATACCCGCCCTTAAACCCAAACGGCCGCACGAGCGGCTCCCGCTCAAAATTCGAACCGACGGTGGTGATGGTGATGGATTTCATGGAGAGGGAGCGGATGAGAACGAAAACCGTGCCGAGCCGTCACCCGCCGTCAACTCCGCCGCCCGGTCTTTACGCCACCTCGATCACCGGCCGGCACATCGCGCCCGAGCAACCGGGCCAGTTCAGCGGCAGCGCCCAGAATTTCACCGGGGCCTTTAGCGCGAAAACTTCCGCCGGAAATTTCAACTCCTCCACCACCCACAGCCCTGCCCCCAGCAAAATCGTATGCGTCTCCGCGTTGATCGCGCCACCGCCTCCGATCGAATAGTGGTCGATCCCCACGCCGCGCACCCCGCGCGCCACCAGCCAGCGCGCGCCCGCCGGATCGACATAGGGCGAGTGGTGCAGCCACTCCTCCGACTTCGCCCGCCGCTCGCCCCAACCCGTTGCCAGCAAAACGATTTCCCCCGCCGCGAGGCCCGGGAGTTTTTCCGCCAGTAACTCCGCCGTGATGGGAGCATCGGCGGTCAGCCCGCGCAGATCCGCGATCCGCGCCAGACCGACAAACGTCTCCAGCGGGAGCGCATCGATGCTTTTCCCGCCGGCGATCTTGTGCAGCGGCGCATCGAGATGGCTGCCGGTGTGGGTCGCCATCGCGATCTCCTCCATCCGCCAGCCGTCCGCCGGGTGGTCCGCCGTGCGCCGAAACGAAACCGGCGGATGCACCGGGCAATTCGGGGCGTTGTCGTAGAGCGGCTGCGAGAGGTCGATGAGGCGCATCGTGAAAAAGCGTTCGAATTGTCATTCCGAGGCAACCGCCGACATTTTCCTCGGTCAAGACTCGTACCGATTTGCCCTCCTCGCCCCCCTGCGTTCAATCCCGCCATGCGTTCACCCTGCTTCATTCTCGCCCTTCTCCTCTTCACTCTCCCCATGTCCGCCCAAGAAGCTTTCCCTCCCACCGCTCCCGGAATCACCGAGTTGAAAAGTTTGCCCGCCGGCGTACTCCTGAAATCCGCCGGCCGGGGCAACTACTTCGACGGCGCCGACAACCTCTTCGGCCCGCTTTTCCGCTACATTTCAAAACACAAGATCGCCATGACCACCCCGGTCGAGGCGCGTATCGACGATGCGGCGATGTTTTTTTGGGTCGCCGAGAGTGAGCGCACCAAGGTCGCCGGCAACGAAGCGGGGGTCGAGGTCATCAACATCCCCGAGCGGCGCGTCGCCAGCCACGGCGCGCGCGGCGGCTACTCGCGCGCCAATTTCGAAAAAGCCCGCGCCACCCTGCTCGCCTGGCTCGCCGCCCAGTCCGCCGTCGAGGCCGCCGGCGAACCCTACGGCGTCTATTGGAACGCTCCCTACGTGCCTTTCTTCCTGAAACGTTTCGAGGTCCACATCCCCGTGCGCCCACGAAAACTATAATCCCACCCTGTCCGGGCTCGGGACTCCGGTTGACTACGGCAGCCGGATCCCGGACGCCTCGATCACGATTCGCTTCGCTTTAAAAAGGACGCCGATCGCCTGCTTGAACGCCTTCTTGCTCACTTCGAACGTCGCCCGGATCTCCTCGGGCGGACTCCCGTCGTGCAACGCCAGCCTCCCGTTCGGGCTCGCCTTCAGCGCTTCAAAAATCGTCTCCGTCAGCGGCAAGATCCGCCCATAGCCCACGCGCCCGCCGTTGAGCGTGAGGTCGATCTTCCCATCGGGTCGCACCGCCTTGATGAAACCGTCCATCGCCTGCCCCGTCGCCAAAGGCCCGGTCAGATCGCTAAAATAAAACAGCCCGCGATGCGTGTGGTTCACCACCGCATTGTAGCCCAACGGCGATTCGCCGATCACGAGTAACTTCACCGGCTGGCCAGCCACAAACGGCGGCGGCGCAAGATTCAGGTAGCGATTGAGCCGCGCGCTCGCGATGACGCGGTCCGTCTTCTCGTCGAGCGCGACCCGCACCACGAGCCACGCACCCTCGCGCAACGGCACCGCCTGCTCGCGGATCGGCAGCAGGAGATCCTTTTCCAAACCCCAGTCGAGAAACACCCCGATGCGCGGGTTGACGCTCACCACCCGCAGATAAGCAAACTCGCCCACCATCGCATACGGCGTCTCCGTCGTGGCCACGATCCGGTCCTCCGAATCGCGGTAGACGAAAACATCCACCAACGCCCCGACCGCCGGCCGCTGCTTCAGCTGTTTGCCCGGCAGTAACACGTCGCCGTGTGTGCCCCCATCGAGAAAATAGCCCGGAGGCATCTCACGCAGAAAAGGAAGCTGATTGCGTTTACCAATTGAAGCCATGTGCCCGCCAACGTGCCCAATTCCCCCCGCAAGAGGAGGCAAATCGCACGGCGTTTTCTTTACTCCCTTTTGCCACTTACTCCTCCTTCCCTCTTACCGCTCTCTCCTACTCCCCATGCTCCCGCCCACCATCCGCCCGCTGCTCGCCTCCGACCACGCCGCGACCGCTCAACTGCTCCACCGTTCGCTCGTGGACTGGTATCAAAGCCACCTCAATCAGGGCGCGCGCTTCGGCGATTCGCCCGTTCCGTTTCGCCTCTTCCCCGAGGTCTATGCCGCCCTCGATCCAGATGAAGCGCTCGCCGCGTGTGATCCGATTTCAGGCGACCTGCTCGGCGTGTGCTTCGTCCACCCGCGCCCCACGCACGTCGCTCTCGGCATCGTCGCCACCGCCCCCGAGGCTCAGGGCCGCGGCGTCGCCCGCGCCCTGCTTGCGCCCGCGTTGGCGCTCGCCCGTCGCACCCAACGGCCCGTGCGACTCGTTTCCAGCCTGTTCAATCTGGATTCCTTTTCGCTCTACTCACGGCTCGGTTTTGTCCCGCACACGATCTACCAAGACCTCACTCTCACCGTCCCCGCCGCCGGCTTGCCCGGCCCGACTCCGACCGGCGCCGCGCGCGTGCGGCTCGTAACCGATCCCGCCGAAGCCCCGCGTCTCGCCGCCTTCGAGCTCGCCTGGCAAGGCCTCGACCGCACCGTCGACTACGCTTTTTTCCTGCGCAACACCGTCGGCGATTGGCGCACGTGGGTGCTGGAAAACACCGCCGGAGAACTCGAAGGCTTTCTCGTCGCGAGCCATCATCCCTCGTGCGTCATGCTCGGTCCCGGCGTCACCCGCGACGAAGCAGCCGCCGCCGCGCTCCTCTGGCGCGCGCTCGACGCGCAACGCGGCGCAAGTCCTGTATTCCTCGTGCCCTGCACCGCCGCCGGTCTCGTGCGCCAGTGCTACGCTTGGGGCGCCCGCAACGTCGAACTCCACGCCGCCCAAGCCCTCGGCCCGGTCGCCCCCGCCCGCGGCCTGACCTTCCCCACTTTCCTGCCCGAGACGGGTTGAACCTGTTTCAGCCCTCGACGGTCGAACGTCGGCTGTAGGAGCGAGCTTGCTCGCGATCCCGTAGAAAGCGCCCACAAGCAGTCTCCTACCGTGAAGCGCCTATATTCAACGTACCACACCTACAAATGGGTTAGTCTTTTTTGGAAAAAGTTTTCCCCGCCGCCAAATCGCCACATCGCGCTCGACAGTCGCCACCCGCCTTCAAATCGTCCGGCCAGCAGTTCGCTACCCCGCGAAATTTCCCATGCCCCCGACCGAACAGGCCCAATGGTTTTCCGAGCAGGTTCAACCCCACGAACCAGCCTTGCGCGCCTACCTCTCGAAACGGTTTCCCGCTCTGCCCGACCACGACGATCTCGTGCAAGAAACCTACATTCGCACCCTCCGCGCCCACGCCGGCGGACGCGTCACCCACGCCCGAGCCTTTCTGTTCACCGCCGCCCGCAACGCCGCCATCGACCTCTTCCGCCGTCGCCGCGGCCAAGACCACGAGGAGATCTCCGAGATCAGCGCCCTACCCGTCCTCGACGAAGCCCCAGGCCTCGGCGACACCGCCGAGCGTGAGCAACGTTTCGAACTCCTTCTCGAAGCTATTCTCGCCCTGCCCGAACGTTGCCGCCAGGTGATGATGCTCCGCCACCTCGACGGCCTCGCCTACAAAGAAATCGCCGAGCGTCTCGAGATTTCACCCGAGACCGTGAAGGTCCACATGATCAAGGGCGTCAAAGACTGCACTCGCTTCTTCCGCCAACGCGGCCTCCTCGGCGCCGACAATCGCTCCGAAGGTAGGAGCCCGCTTGCGGGCGATTTGCGTTCCGCGCCCGACTCCCTGGCCCTTCATCGCCCGCAAGCGGGCTCCTCCCTTCCGGTCCACCCAAAGCCCGTATGACGCCGCCATCGGAAAAATCCTCGCCGCCTGCCGATCATTCCTCTTCAGACGACGCGATCGACACCGCCGCCGCCGAATGGCTCGTCGAGCGCGATGCCGGCTTCGCCCCCGGTCGCGCCTCAGCCTTCGCCGCGTGGTCCGCCGCCGATCCCCGGCACGAAGCCGCCGTCCTGCGCACCGAGTGCGCCCTCGATCTCATCGGCGAGATGCCCGCCATTCGCGCACCTCTCGCGGCCCGGCTCGCCGAGGAAACCAAGATCGTTCGCCCCGCCTTCTTCCGCGTGCCGGGCTGGTCCGCCGGCCTCGCCGCCGCCCTTGCGCTCGCGGCCGTGGTTTGGTGGGTTGCGCCGGGCCGCACCGGCCTAGCCGAGACCCAGCACTACGCCACAGCCGCCACCCGCCAGCAGCAGGTAGCCCTCGTCGACGGCTCGATCGTGAATCTTAACGTCAGCACCGACGTCCAAATCGCCCTCACACCCGCCGCCCGCCGCGTCACGCTCACCGCAGGCGAAGCCCACTTCGCCGTCGCCCACGACACCGCCCGGCCTTTCATCGTCACCGCGGGCGGCGTCTCCGTGCGCGCCGTCGGCACCGCCTTCAGCGTCCGCCTGGGCAACCACGGCGTCGAAGTCCTCGTCACCGAGGGCAAAGTTGAGATCACCCGAGACGACGCCGACTCCACGCCTGCTCCCGCATTGCCCGCCGCGCACCCGCTCCTCGTCGCCGGCGAGCGCACCGTCATCCTCCGCGATGCCGCTAACACCGCAGCCGCGATTGAGCGCGTCTCCACCGATGCGCTCCAAGCCGCCGTCCGCTGGCACAGTCAGGTCATGACGTTCACCAATCTCCCGCTGCGCGACGCCGTCACCCTGTTTAACCGGCGCAACACCCAGCAGCTCATTCTCGCCGACGCCGCCCTCGGCGAACGCAAGATCGGCGGCACCTTCGCGGCCGATCAAGTCGAGGCCTTCGTGCGTCTCCTCGCGCAGGACGGCGACATCACCGCCGAACGCCGCGCCGCCACCGAGATCGTCCTGCGCCGCGCACCATAAGCAGTGTTCCCGTCCTTGTCATTGCAAGGAGTTCCGGCCTCCGGAACGACGCGGCAATCCATCCGCTCGCTTCCCGCACGCCTCGCGCACCGCGTCGGTTCGATGTCTTCTCTCCGTGCCTTGGTCTCCCCGCTCTCAACTCTCAGCTCTCAGCTACGGAGTTCCACCCCGGCACTAACCCATTTCCTGCGTCGCTGCGTTATACGGACAGTTCTCCTTCTGTTCATGACGCATCGTCTCGTTACCCCGCCCCGTCTTGTCGCCTCGGCTTTATGCTGCGCGCTTGGCGTGTCGGTCGTCTCGGGAGCGGCGGTCGTCGAATCGAAGCGGAGCTACAACCTCCCCTCCGGCGACGCCGCCTCGACCCTCAACCAGTTTGCCGGAGCTTCCGGCCAACAGATCATTTTTATGATGGATAAGGTGAAGGGCGAGCGGACCAACGCCGTCGCCGGCGACTACGCCGCGCGCGACGCGCTGGACCGCATGCTCACGGGCACCGGCTTGAGCGCGACGCGCGATCCCGCCACCGGCGCGTTCGTCGTCAGCCGCAAGCCGCCGAAGGGAGAGGTCGGACCCGTTTCCGATCAGCAATCCAACCCCAATGACAAAACCATGAAGAAATCCCTCCCTGCCCGGCTCGCTGCTGCGCTCCTCGCCCTCAACGCCGCCGTCTCCTCGGCCCAGACGCCCCCGCCGCCCGTTGAGACGAACAGGCCCAAAGAAGAGGCCGTTGTCCTCACCGCCTTCGAAGTCGCCAGCACCCGAGAGACCGGCTACCGCGCCACCAACTCGGTCTCCGGCACCCGCGTGAACGTGAAGCTCATGGATGTGCCGCAGACCATCTCCGTGCTCACCTCCGACTTCATCCAGGATATCGGGGCAACGGATCTCGACGAGGCGCTGATTTACACCAGCGGCGTCGGCACGGCCGGTTTCTCCGCCGGCCAATACACCATCCGCGGCTTTCAGACTGGCAGCCCACGCCGCAACGGCATCAATTTCTCTACCACCAACGCCATTGACACCTCCGTGGTGGACCGCGTCGAAGTGGTGAAGGGTCCCTCCAGTGCCCTCTACGGCACTGGCGGCCCCGGCGGCGTCGTCAACATCGTCACCAAGCAGCCCCAGGCGAAGCGCGCCACCGCTATCGAGACCTCCGTAGACAGCGAGGGTTCGCTCCGTGGCGAATTTGATCTCACCGGACCCGTCACGCGCGAAGGCACGCTGCTCTACCGCATGATCGTCGCCGGCCAAAACCAGCAGTCCACGCGCGAATTCGGTGAACGCCAGAGCTGGCACATCGCCCCGTCCCTGCGCTGGAATATTCGTGGCAAGCCGTATCCGACCACGCTCAACGTGACGACCGAGTGGCTCCACGTGCCCAGCATGACCTCGTCTGATGAACGCTACCCGCAGGTAGTCGAGCCCCGCCCCGCACCCGTGGGTAGCAACACCGCCCGCGTGATCGATGTTGCTACCGGCTACGTGCCCGGCCTTGGTCGCGAGTTCAACATCGCCGGCCCCAACGCTCGGCGCACCGACGACGAGGTATACTTCGAAGCCACGTTTACCCACACCTTTAGCGATCACTTTTCCGCGCGCCTCGTCTACTCCGATTCGCAGCGCCACCAAGATCGCTTCACTCAGTTCGCCAACGGCTCGCTTAAACGTGACGCCGCCGGGAATCTCCCGCGCACTGTGCCGATCCAGTCGTGGCGTTCCGATGTCGACCAATGGAACCGCACCGTGCGCGGCGATTTCAGCTACAGCCAAAATTTTTCCGCCGCAAAGCTCAACGTTGTGGCGGGCGCCCAGGACACCCGCGCCGCCGGCACCAACTCCGTCTTCCGCAACCTGCGCCGGCCGGTCTTCAATCTCTTCGCGCCCACCGCCGCCGACTACAACCTCGGCAGCTTCCCGGCGGACTATAACCATCTCGTCTTCCAGCGCACCGCGAGCCACGGCCAGCAAATCAACGCCATCGCCAACGCACAGTTTTTCGGCGAACGCCTCAGTGTGATCGGCGCGGCCAACCGCGATTTCGCCCGTTCCGGCATCCAAATCTCTCCCGATCTGCGCGCCACGAGCGGCCAGGCCCCGAGCGTGTTGGTCGTTCCGCGCGCGTCGTTCGACAGCTTCCAAGGCGGCCTCGCGTTCCGCGTGCTGCCCGGCACCAACCTTTTTTATTCCAATTCCGAGTCGATCCAGTCCAACGGCGCACAGTTCCCCAATTCGCCGCAGAAAGGAACCGGCCACGAGGCCGGCGTGCGCGTCGAGACTCTCGGCGGCCGCCTCTCCGGCTCCATCTCCTACTTTAGTGTCGAGCGCACCAACATCCCGCGCAACGACCCCAACCTCCCCGTGCCGATCATCCGTCTCAGCGGCATGGAGCGCAGCAAGGGCTTCGAGATCGATCTGTTTTATTTTCCGACCGATGCGCTCCAACTGGTCGCCAACTACACCGACATGGATCCTGTGGTCGTAAGCAACACGGCCTCCCCGGTCACGGAGGGCAGCCTGATCGATTCGGCGTTTCCACGCGCGTTCAATGCCTTCGCGAAATACACCTTCAAGCAAGGCCCCGCGCGCGGCCTCTATCTCACGTTCGGGGGCAACTACCGTAGCCGCAGCCGGCCCTACGGCACGCTGGAGAATCTCCATCTGCTCGAGCACCCCGCCTACACCGTGCTCAACGGCAGTGTCGGCTACACGTGGAAGCGCGGCACGCAGAATTGGCATGCCGAGCTCGCGCTCAAGAACGCCTCCGATGAATTCTATTACACCGACACCTCCATCCCCAGCGAACGCCGCGTAGCGGTATTTTCAGTCGGCCTGAAGTTCTGAGGCCGAGCCCGTGCACAAGTGGAAGCATCCGCGCTATCGAGGGCAAATCCGCTCGGCCGGCGGGTTCCTCCCACTTGTGCTCCTCGCCCTCGGAGGCTGGGGGATCGCCGCCCAGCCGGCGCCGACTGACTCCACCCAGAAAAGCGCCCTCGCCCCGGCGCTCCTTGCCGGCCTCGAGTCCCACCTCGCGCTCACCTACGCTCGCTACGACGACCGCGAGCTCCAGCTTGATCTCCACCGGCCGGCCGCCCGCGGTGCGCCGCTCTCCGCCATCGTCTGCCTCCACGGCGGCGGTTGGTTCAAGGGCGAGCGCGGCAGCCAGACGCAGCTCGCGCAAGCCCTCGCCGCACGCGGCTTCGTCACCGTCACGATTGACTACCGGCTCTCCGGCGAGGCGAAGTTTTCCGCCGCGATCCACGACGCCAAGGCCGCCGTCCGCTGGCTCCGCGCGAATGCAGCGACCTACGGTATCGACCCAGCAGCCATCGGCGTCACCGGCATCTCCGCCGGCGGCCACCTCGCCGCGCTGCTCGCCACGAGCGGCGGCGTCACCGCACTTGAGGGCGAGGGCGGCCACGCCACGCACTCTTCCGCCGTGCAGGCGTGCGTCGCGATGGGAGCGCAGACCGATTTGGCGACCGAACGCATCCGCGCGCTTTCCGAGCGCCCCGACGATCCGCATTACACGCCGTTTCTCGGCGCCACGCAGCGCGCCCAGCCCGCGCTCTACGCCCTCGCCTCGCCCCGCCATCACCTCGACCGCACTGATCCGCCGCTGGCGTTCATCACGGGCGAACTCGACGACACCAGCACGCGCGCCGACGACACGCGCCGCGACCTTCTGCGCCTCGGCGTCGCCACCGGCCTCACCGTGATCCCGCAGGCGCCGCACGCGTTTCTCGGCCAGCAACGGACCTTCGATCTCGCGGTCAATGCAACCGCCGCGTTCTTTACGCTCCACCTCACGCACCGCGGCCGCCCGCCCGTCGAGACCACGCTTGCGGAGTCACCCTTTGCACCCGGCGCGCGCTGGACCATGGTTGGGGGCGGCTACGCCGGCAGCGAGGGCGCGCAATGGATCGGGGAAAAATTACACTTCGCCGCGCACCACGACCGCTTCGCGTTCACGTGGACGGAGCGCGCCGGCCTCGCCGTGTGGCGCGACGATTCGCCGGAAGCCACGTCGTTCCGCCCCGACGGCCGCGGCGGCTTCTACGTCGTGGAGCAAACCACGCGACAGCTCGCCCGCTGGAACACCCGCGGCGAGCGCACCGAGGTCCTCGCCGACAAATTTGAGGGCAAGCGCCTGAACCGCCCCAACGACTGCATCGTCCGCTCCGACAGCTCCGTGTGGTTCACCGATCCCGACTGGCTCTTTGCCCAGCGCAAGCAAGAGGTGAAAGAACTCACCGAACAAAACCTCTACCGCTATGATCCGCGCACCCGCACGCTCACGGCCGCCGCCCGCGGTTTCGAAAAACCCAACGGCCTCGTCTTTTCACCCGACGAGAAAATCCTCTTCGTGACCGACAGCGGTGGCTACAATATCTTCCGCTTTGCCGTGAACTCCGACGGCACGCTCGGCCCCCGCGAAGTCTTCACGACACTCAAGGTCCGGGGCCTCGACGGCCTCGCCTTCGACCCGGCCGGCCGACTCTGGTGCGCCGCGCTCGACGGTGTGCATGTCTTCGATGCCGGTGGCCGCGACCTCGGCGTGATCGCGCTGCCCTCAAAGCCTACCGCGATCGCCTTCGCCCCTGCGCCGTCGCGCCTCGTCTGCATCACCACGCGCGATGCGGCCTTCGTCACCGCCCTGCGCTAAATCCGTAGCTTTCCCCTAGATATCTTTGCATGATCTTTTCCGGCCACACCGCTGAGCTCGACCAACTCGGCTACACACTCATCCGGTCTTTTGCCTCCGCGGACCTGCTCGCTGAACTCCGCGCCACCGTCGCACAGCTCTACGCCATCGAAGGCGAGACCGCTGGTAGTGAATTCCGGCAGGAGCCCGGCTGCCTCCGGCTCGCCAACCTGGTCGACAAGGGCGCTATCTTCCAGCGCGTGGTCGCGATGCCCGAGATGCTCGCGCTTGTGCGCCACGTCATTGGTCCCGACTTCAAGCTCAGTTCGCTCAACTGCCGCACTGCGCTCCCCGGCTGCGCGGCCCAGCCGCTCCACGCCGACATGGGCGGTATTGCCGACGAGCGCGGCGCTTGGGTCTGCAACATCATCTGGATGCTCGACGCCTACACGCCCGACAACGGTCCCGTTCGCGTTGTCCCCGGCTCACACCGCTGGCTCCGCCTCCCTGCGAGCGAGCTGCCCGACCTGCGCGCCTCACATCCTGCGGAGCAACTCATCACCGCGCCCGCCGGCTCCGTCGTCGTCATGAACGCCCACACGTGGCATGGCGGAGTGGACAACCGCACGCAAGGCCACCGCACCGCGCTCCACGCCTTCTACTGCCGCCGCGACAAGCCCCAACAGCAGTATCAGAAGAAACTCCTCCGCCCCGAAGTGCAGGCATCGCTCCCGCCCGAGCTCCGCGACCTCCTCGCCCTCGACGATCCGCTCAACGACGAGCTCTCCACCTCTTCCGCGCCCCGCAGCGGCTTCCTCCCTGCGCCCGAGCGCCCACGGGCCTTTTAACCGATCAAGCGTCCAATCATCCATCCCGCGGCAGTAAACCTTTAGCCGCCGAAACCCAACCTTTACCCCGCTCTCTTTCAATCGCTCCCAACATCTCATACCAACCATGCCCTTACATCCAGTTACCCGCCGCTCCTTTTTGAAAACCTCCGCCCTTGCCGCGCCCGCGCTCCTCGGCCTCAACGCCGTCGTCCGCGCTCAAACCGCCCGCGAGGGCAAGCTCGGCGTCGCCCTTTGCGGCCTCGGCGGATTCAGCAGACAAAGCATCGCCCCAGAGCTACCTTCGGCCAAAAATGTCTACTTCGCCGGAGCCATCACCGGCGACGCCGCCAAGGGCCGCGAGTGGGCCAAACAATACGGCTTCCCCGAAAAAAATATCTGGAGCTACGCCGACATGGCCCACCTAGCCGAAGCCAAAGACATCGCGATCGTCCACGTCGTCACGCCCAACAGCCTGCACGCCGCGCACACGATCGCCGCGGCCAAGGCCGGCAAGCACATCATGGTCGAGAAACCAATGGCGACCAGCAGCGCCCAGTGCGAGCAGATGATCGCCGCAGCGAAATCCGCGGGGGTCCACCTCGGCGTCAGCTACCGCTTGCACTGGGAGCCGCACCACGTGCAGGCCGCCGCCCAGCTCGCAGGGGGCGCCGCCGGCAATCTCGCCAACGGCAGCTACGAATTTTCCTGGGGCTACGCCGGCGGCCTCGCCGATCCCGAGCGGCGAAAAACCATCAAACAGTGGCTCCTTGATCCGAAAATGACCGGGGGCGGCGCACTCTTTGATACCGGAGTCTACCCAATCCAGGCCGCGTGCATGATGACGGGCCAAGTGCCAGTCACCGCACGCGGCTTCGCCTCCACCCGGCACAAAGAAATCTTCCCCGCCGGAGTGGAGGAAACGATGAGCTTCGAATTGACGTTCGCGGATGGCTTTCAGGCGCTCTGCCGCGCGAGCTACAGCGGCAGTTTCCACCAATGCACCACCTATGGCCCCAAGGGCGTCGTCGAGATTCTCCCCGGCGCGCCCAACGGCAGCGTCTTCGGTCAGAGCGCCAACGGAAAACCCAGCCCGAAGCGCCTTGTAGTCAACCGCAAGGACCTGCCCGCCGAGGACACGCTCCAACTCGGCGCGATGCTCGACGCCTTCGCGCACGCAATCACGACCGGCGCGCCCTTCAAGGCCGACGGTGCGATGGGCCTGCGCGACGTCCGCATCATGGAGGCCGTCTATGCTTCGGTTGCACAGGGAGGAAAAGCCGTTCCTATTGCCACATGAAACCGCCCGGCCTGCTCGCCGTTCTTGCGTCCGTCGCGCCGCTCGCCTGCGCCGCGCCCCTCGACCCCGCTGATGCCGAGGCGCTCTTCGTCCGTCGCGTCCAGCCGCTCTTCGCAGAGAAATGCATTTCCTGCCACGGCCAGGACGAAGCCAAGATCAAGGGCGGCCTCGATCTGCGCACCCAAGCCGCATTTCTCATCGGCGGCGACAGCGGCCCCTCGATCGACACCGCCAACATCCCAAAGAGCCCGCTCCTTCTCGCCGTGCTCCGCCAAAGCGAAGACTTCGAAGCGATGCCGCCGAAGGAGGCCGACAAACTTTCCTCCGAACAAATCGACTGGCTCCAAACTTGGATCGCCGCCGGCGCCCCTTGGCCCGACGAAGCCAAACAAAAGTCCATCGCGGCGGCGAACGCCGAAAAATGGTCCGCCGAAGACGGCGTCATCATGGCCACCAGCGGTGGCCTTTCCCCCGATTGGACAAACCGCCGCTACAAACCCGAGGGCATGTGGGCGTATCAGCCCGTCAAGAAGCCCGTCGTGCCCGAGATCGGGCCACACCCCATCGACGCGTTTCTTGCCGCGCGCCTGCCCGCCGGCCTGCCGCTCGCCCCGCCCGCCGATGCCCGCACCTTCATCCGCCGCGCCACCTTTGATCTTCTCGGTCTCCCGCCGACCCCCGACGAGGTCACTGCCTTCGAGCGCGCGACCATCGAGAATCCGAAATCGGCAATCGAGAATCTAATCAACCGCCTCCTCGCCAGCCCGCACTACGGCGAACGGATGGCGCAGCACTGGCTCGACGTCGTGCGCTACGCCGACAGCAGCGGCTTCGCCAACGACTACGAACGCGGCAATGCTTGGCGCTACCGCGACTACGTCGTCCGCTCCTTCAACACCGACAAGCCCTACGACGAATTCGCCCGAGAGCAGATTGCCGGCGACGAACTGGCCTCCCCGGGCCCCGACGCGTTGCTCGCGACCGGCTTCCTCCGCATGGGCCCTTGGGAACTCACCGGCATGGAAGTCCCGAAAATCGCCCGCCAACGTTTCCTCGACGATGTCACCAATGGCGCCGGCGAGACGTTTCTCGCGCAGTCGCTCCAGTGCGCGCGGTGCCACGATCACAAGTTCGATCCGGTGCCCACGCGCGATTATTATGCCATCCAGGCGGTCTTCGCCACCACCCAGCTCAGCGAACGCCCAGCCGCGTTTCTCCCCGCGGAGAACCTAGAAGGCTTCGACGAGAAAAAATATCTGGAGCCGCGCCGCGCCTCTTACCTCGCCACGCTGGAGCGGCTCGACTCCCAACTCGTTGCCGCCGCCGAATCATGGTTTACTGAGCGCAACCTTGACCCGACCGCTTGGCGTGCCGCGGTGGCCGAGGCTACGACCAACCGCGAGGAACGCGCCGGCCGTCGGCGTGAGTTCAATGGTGTCTTCGAACAAGCCCGCGGAATCCTCACCCGCAAAAAAATTCCGGAAGAACAATTCCCGCCGAAACTCGTCGGCTTTAGCCCCGAGGACTACGGCAACGAGCGCGTCGCTCGCAAAGGTCTCGAACGCCTCAGGTGGGAACTCGACCGCTACGAGCCCGTGGCCCTCGCCGTCTACTCCGGTCGCACGCCGGAGCTGAAATCCGTCAACGCCCCCATGCGGATGCCCGCCACCCGCATGACCGAGGGCGAACTCGAAGAGACGCGCATCTTGCCTTACGGCGATCCGTTCGGAGGCCAAGAGCCCGTCGCCCCCGGCGTGCTCAGCGCTATTGGTCTCCCGCCGCCGTCCGCGATCCCCGCCGCGATCGAAGGCCGCCGCGCCGCGTTCGCCGCCTGGGTCGCCGACCAAGCCAATCCGCTCACTACCCGCGCCATTGTGAATCGCGTCTGGCTTTGGCACTTTGGCCAGCCACTCGCCGGCAACCCCAATAACTTCGGCAGCACGGGCAAAAAGCCCACGCACCCCGAACTCCTCGACTGGCTGGCCGCTACGTTCGTCGAAGAGGATTGGTCTTTCAAAAAACTCCACCGCCTCATCATGACCAGCGAGGCCTACCGCCGCTCCACCGCGCACCCCGACCGCAAGCTCCTCGCCGAGAAAGACCCGGCCGGCACGAGCTACGCCGCCTTTGCCCCGCGCCGGCTCACCGCCGAGGAATTGCGCGACGCCATGCTCGCCACCACCGGCGAGCTCAATCCCACCCTCGGCGGCATCCCGAACCGCCCCGAGATGAATCTCGAAGCCGCCCTCCAACCGCGCCAAGTCATGGGCACCTTTGCCTCCGCTTGGGTCCCCAACCCGCTCCCGGCCCAGCGCCACCGCCGCAGCCTCTACGCCCTGAAAATCCGCGGCCTGCCTGATCCTGCCATGGAGGTGTTTAACCAGCCCACGCCCGATTTTTCCTGCGAACGCCGCGACGCTTCCACTGTCACCCCGCAGGTCTTCAGTCTGTTCAACGGCGCCGCGAGCCACGCCCGCGCCCTCGCGCTCGCCGCGCGCGCCATCAAGGAAACGGCCACGGACGCCGCTGCTGTCACGCGCTGCTTCACACTCGCATTCGCCCGCGCGCCAAACGCCGCTGAACTCGCGGCCTGTCTCGCGCATTGGACAAAAATCGCCGACCTCATCGCCGGCGACAAACTCGTCTCCTCCGCTCCGCCGCTCGAAGTCCTGCGCGAAGCGGTCGAGGAAAACACCGGCGAAAAATTCTCCTTCTCCGAGCGACTCCACGCCAACGCCGACTTCGTTCCGGATCTTCGGCCGGCCGACGTTCCCCTCCGCACCCGCGCGCTGGCCGATGTCTGCCTCGCGCTCTTCAACGCCCATGAATTTTCCTACGTTTACTGAACCCGTTATCCCCCGATGAGCACACCCTACTTCCCCTGCGCCGGAGCCCGCGCCCTCCACGCGCCCACCCGTCGCGATTTCCTCTACAGCCTTGGCGCCAGCGTCGGCAGCGTCGCCTTCTCGGCCCTTCTCTCCCGCGATCTCGCCGCCCAAACCCCATCGTCCCCACCGGGGCCGCTCGCGCCCAAGCCCGGCCATTTCCCCGCCAAGGCCAAAAACTGCATCTTCCTCATGATGGAAGGCGGCCCCTCGCACATCGACACCTTCGACCCCAAGCCGGCGCTCTCGCGCCTGCACCTCCAAGAGTTCATCCGCGAGGGGAAGCAAAAATCCGCGATGGAAAGCGGCAAACGCTACTACGTCCAAAGCCCGTTTTCGTTTCACAAGGTCGGCCAAAGCGGTGCCGACATGGCGACGAATTGGTCCCACCTCGCCAAGGTCGCCGACGATCTCTGTTTCTACCGCGGGTGTCAGGTGGACAGCGTGAATCACCCGACCGCCATGTATCAGATGAACACGGGCAACCGTTTCGGCGGTGACCCCGGTTTTGGTTCATGGGTCAACTACGGCCTCGGCTCCCTCAATCAAGACCTCCCCGGCTTCATCGTTCTGCCCGAAGTTTCCTACCCGCAGGGCGGCGCGGCCAACTGGAGCAACGGCTACCTCCCTGCCAGCTTTCAAGGCACCCCGCTCCGCGCCAAAGGCTCGCCCATCCTCGATCTCTCTCCGCCCGCCGGCGTCACTTCGGCCCGCCAACGCGCCAACCTCGATCTCCTCGCGTCGCTGAACTCCGCCCATGCCGCCCGCCATCCCGGCCACGACGAACTCGCCGCGCGCATGGACAACTACGAACTCGCTTTCCGCATGCAGCTGCAAGTTCCCGAGACCTTGGACCTCTCCAAGGAGCACGAGAAAACCAAAGCCAGCTACGGCATCGGCCAAGACGCGACCGATGCGTTTGGTCGCAAATGCCTGCTCGCCCGCAAGCTCGTCGAGAAAGGCGTGCGCTTTGTCCAACTCTACAACGGCACCTGGGACAGCCACGACTACATCGAGCGCGCCCACGGCAACCTCGTGCGCGGCGTGGACCAGCCCATCGCCGCCCTGATCGCCGACCTCAAGCAACGCGGCCTCCTCGACAGCACGCTCGTCGTCTGGTGCGGCGAGTTCGGTCGCACCCCCGACAACGGCGTGCGCGGCGGTACCGCTTACGGCCGCGACCACAACCCGACCGCCATGACGATGTGGCTCGCCGGCGGCGGCGTGAAAGCCGGCCACACCATCGGTGCCACCGACGAGACCGGGATGACCGCCGTGGACAAGGTCCACCACGTGCGCGACGTCCACTGCACGCTCCTGCGCCTGCTCGGCTTGGACGACAACAAACTCACCTACTATCACGCCGGCCGATTCAAACAGCTCAGCCAGTTCGGCGGCACGGTCATCAAAGATCTCATCGCATAAAGCCCTTTCTCGGAAAAATGAAACCCATCCTCACCGCGCTGCTGCTCGCATCGCTGGTCGATGTTTTGCCTGCTGCCGATGCCGTAGCCTCTGGCGCGGCCCCGCCGGAAATTCTGGCGCCGGATGAACTGGCGTTGGTCCGCGAGTTGGCGACGGCCACCCTCGTATCCTGCGGGGTGGCTCCGGGTGCCATCTCGGACGGCAAAACCAACACCTTAGGATTCCGGGCTATCACGCCGGGTGGTTATCCGGCGATCTGGATCCAGGACTTCACCATGAGTTATTCCAGCGGTTTGATTGCGCGCGAGGACGGACTCCGGCACTTCCAACTGATTCTGGAAAAACAAAACGGTCCGGAGCCAAGGGATCTGGGCCGGCAGGTGGTCATACCCGCCCATGCCATCCCCGATCATATCAACGTGGACGGCGCACCGGTGTTTTTTCCTGGCACCTACGATCCGTTGGCCAACATGAATGGCGACTTTGGGTTTCGTCCGCCAAGCAACAACCAGTTCGATGTAATTTGGCTCGCCCACATGCTCGCTCGCAGTGGTGATGCAAAAGGGCTGCTTGGCCGTGAGATTGGCGGCCTCACAGTATACGAGCGATTGAAGCTGGCGTTTGCCGTGCCCGAGATCGATCCGGCTACACAATTGGTGCGCACCACCGCGGCGCGGCGGGCGGTAGGGTTCATTTTCTATGATGCCATCGAAATGACGGGGGACCTCTTAATGGCCTCGCTGATCCGCTACCGCGCAGCCCTGCACCTCGCCTCGCTCGCCAACAAGATAGACAAGCCGGAAGACGCCAAACATTATGTCGGCATCGCCCAGCAGATCCGCTCGCATATTTTGCAGGTCTTTGCCGACACCGACGGCACCCGAGGCGGCTGGCTTAAAGCCTCTAACGGCATCTCCGGGCAGTCGGATGTGTGGGGCAGCATCTACGCGATCTATATCGGCGCCATTGAGGGTGAGGCCCGCGCTGGTTTGCTCAGGACAATTGCTGCGGCGTTGGCCAAGCCAGGAGAAATCGAATTTGAGGGTGCCCTGCGCCACGTCCCGCTGAGCGGCGACGCGTCGCCAACTACCATGTGGGAGAAAACCAGTTGCCCCAAGAACACGTATATGAATGGCGCCTACTGGCACGTCCCGGTCGGCTGGCTGTTGACCATCCTGCAGCCGGGGTATCCGGAGTTGGCGCAGGCTGTTAAGCGACATTGGCTCGGCCACCTGCGTGCGCAGCAGGGCAAAGTCTGGGAGTGCATCGGCTGGGACGGGCAGGCCAACAAGAACCCTTCGTTCGCTCCATCGATCACGCTACCTTTAGGCGTTCTGAGCCGTGGTGAACTACGCGCCGACCGGCTGATCGCGCCATAGGCCGCACTGCACACCGCCGAACCCAACAGGCCAGCCGGACATTGTCAGGCTTCGGGGGTTGGCGTCACGCGATGAATGTGTTCCACATTTTTCTTCTCCCGCTTTACCTTGGATAGAGCAAACGGGCCAAGACGAAAGGGTCCGGCCATGGTGGTGGATCACCGTTTTGTTCACCCAACGGGGACCAGGCAGCCCAACGGGATCTGGCTTGGGGGTTTGGGGTCAAGCGGTGAACGCGTCCTTTGTTTCCTTCAGCAACTCGCTTGCTCATTTCCCGCGAGATCGCGCCCCGTCACCGGCGCACCGTGACGGCGACGCTTCGACTCCGCTAACCCTCTTCGGCCGCCCGGAGAGTTCCTCCACGTTCAGGCCCCCCCTTCCACCGCGAGCTGCAGCAGAGCCGGCAGGCACCGCCGCGCGCGGCGTTTCGAACCGTTGCCGTTGGGAACTACGGTGCTGGCCGGCGTCAAACCGGGACTCGCGATGGGCGACCGGCGCGGTAGCTTCCGCGCCTGAATCAGGCCGAAGTTTTCGCGGAGCTTCCCATCCCGATTGCCCGGGACAAGGTCGCGGAGTTTTGCCGTGCGCGCGGCATTCAGAAGCTCAGCCTGTTCGGTTCCGTGTTGCGCGAGGACTTCGATCCGGCGCACAGCGATGTGGATGTGTTGGCGGAGTTTGCGCCGGGCGCGCTGAACGGAGTGGGGTTTCGCTACTTTGGCTACGGCGAGGAGCTGGCCGCCATCATCGGCCGTAAGGTGGATTTTTGTTCACGCCTCAACCGGCATATCGATGCGGCGGTCCGTCGGGAAGCCGTGCCGATTTATCAGCGCGCGTGATCCGCGGGCGACTCTGCGGCAAATTGAAGACGCGGCCCGCCGCCTCCAATTGATCTGCGCGGGGCAGACCCTAGCAACGCTACTGGCCGACTGGCAGGCCACTGCGGCCATGGAGCGGTTCCTCGAGATTATGGGCGAGGTAGTGAAGCGATTGCCGGCGGACTTGCGGTCGCGGCATCCATCCGTGCCCTGAAAAGAAATCGCCGGCACCCGCGACCGCTTGAGCCACGGCTACGATGACGTGGATCACCAAGTGCTGTGGGATGCGGTGCGGCTTGATGTGCCCGTGCTCCTGGCGACGGTGGAGCAAAAATCAAAGGAACTGGAGCGGGATTGACGCGATTGGCCAGACAGGGGAACAGCCAAACAAGATCTGGCGTTGGGATTTCGGGTCGGGCGGTGACCGCGCCTCTTGTTTTCCCTTCAACCCTTGGTCGCGCGTCTGAGCAGCCCGCCGCGCAAGACGTCGCACCTCCTCCGCGACTAGCCCGTCGCGGCCAACGGCGGTAAGACGGACCGCAGGTGGATTTTTATCGGTCGAATGTGCGAGGGCAGAGCTTTCCGGTGGTGCGGTCTCGGTGTATGCCTCAACCGTTGTCCGGTGCCGGAAACATTTCCCCTTCTCCGCCCCATCCCTCCACCCATGCGCTACGCCTTCGCACTTCTCCTACTGGTTCTCCTGCTCGCTCCCCAAAAGCCGGGCTTGCGACCTGCGTTCGCCGTGTGAGCCAGCTTGAGCGCATAACGTTTAACCCCAACCAATGCGGCGACCGCCCTTGCATTCGGGGTATGCGCATCCGCGTGAAAGACGGGTTGGACATGCTGGCCAGCGGAGCTTCTGAGGCTGAGGTCCTCGAAAGTTATCCGTATCTCGAGCGCGAAGACATTCAAGCGGCGCTGGAATACGCGGCCCGACAGGTGGACCACGCGGTAGTCTCGCTGGCCAAGTGAAATTTCTGGCCGATGCGCAACTGCCGCCGGCACTCGCCGCTTGGTAATCGCTAACAACGTTTTCCCGTCCCGCGGTGAGCCATAACGGGGCCCAACCTCACCTTCCGGCAGCGCTAGGATTCGCCGCCGGTTGGGCCCTTCAATAGACCTCGTCGTGCATTCCGACCACTTCGAGCAAGATGGCCTCGTGCGCTCCATGCCGAACAAACTGAAACACGATGCGCAGATCATATCCGGCGGAGCAGGCCCATGATTTCGCCAGTTTCCCCTTTAGCTTGTGGGTGCGTAAGGCCGGGTGATGCGCATCCTCCGCGAGCAGCTCCAAAGCGGCCTGAAAATCGTCGGCCATCGCGGGATGCCGCTTCGCCAGTCGTCGTGCCGCGCGCAAGAACGCGCTGCTGGGCAGCAGCACGCGTTTCACGCTCGAATATGTTTCATGATCGCGCCGACGCTCACCGGCTTGCAGTCCCCACGGGCGAACTCGATCCGGGAATCCTTCACGGCAGCGACGAGCTCCGCGCGTCGCTTCTCGGCAATTCGGCGGCGCAGAGTATCGGCGAGCTCCTCCTGTTCCTCCAAGGTAAGCCGGTCAGCTGCATCCAAAGTCGTCGCGAATGAAGTCATAATCAAAAACTGGACGGCCTTCCCCGGGTTTTCAACTTCAGTTTGGCCGGTTTGACCAGCCGCGCGTGGTCGGGCTTGGGAATTTGGGGTCAAGCCATGAACGCTTCCCGGGGTTTCCTTGAGCTGCTCGTTTGCGCATTTCATCCGACATCACGCCCTGTTGCCGCACATCCTGAGGGCGACGCTTCGACTCCGCTCATCCGCTCCAACGCATGGGAAATTCCTCCACCGTCAGACCAAAGTCCTTGGCGACATGCGACCTGCACCCGCGCTCAAGCCGCGACGGCAAAAGTGTGTCTGCGTCGACTCCACTTACGCCGACGGCCGACAAATGTATTTGGCCTCCCTTCGCGGACGCGACCGGCGGTAAAGAACTCATACCAACGGCAATTTGATTTCTCGATTTATGGTAGCTGCGAGCGTGAGCGAGCGGCGGTTCGACGATCGCCCGGATATCAACAAACGTTGGTATCATGCTTGGTTTCCGCACCGAATCCCCGCTCTTCCGCTTCGGCCAAACCGGCTACCTGCAAGCGCGCTGACCCCGCCCCGCCCCGCCCCGCCCCGCCCCGCCCCGCTCCGCCCCGCCCCGACGGCGACGGCGACGGCGACGGCGACGGCGCACCTCCTCCGCGACCCGCCCGTCACGGCCAACGGCGGTGAGACGGAACGCAGGTGGATTTTCATCGGTCGAATGTGCGATCGCGGAGCTTTCAGGTGGTGCGAGCGCGGTGTATCGCTCAACCGTTGTCCGCTGCCGGAAACATTTCCCCTTCTCCGCCCCATCCCTCCACCCATGCGCTCCGCCTTCGCCCTTCTCCTCCTGGTCTCTCTCCTCGCTCCCCACGCCCCGCTCTCCGCCGCCGCGCGCCCCAACATTTTGCTCATCCTCGTCGACGACCTGAAGCCCACGCTCGGTGCCTACGGCGACCGCACCGCGGTCACGCCCCATCTCGACCGGCTCGCCGCGCGCGGCCTGCGCTTCGACGCCGCGTATTGCAACCAAGCCGTCTGCGCCTCGTCGCGCTACACTCTCCTCCTCGGCGCGCGCTCCACGACGACCGGTCTCTACCAGTTTGGCCGCAACTTCCGCGACCCTTACCCCGATGCCGTCACGCTCCCGCAATTCTTCCGGAGCCACGGCTACCGCGCGGAATCGATGGGCAAGGTCTTCCACGTGGGTCACGGTACTTACGACGATGCCGCCTCCTGGAGCCTGCCCCCGCACAAAGATCTCGTTATCGAGTATCTTGATCCCGCCAGCACGCGCGACGGCTCGCCCACCAACGAACAGGCGCTTTTCACCAATCTCCGCCGCCCACCCGGATCCAGTCCGCTCCCGCGCGGCGCCGCTTGGGAATCGCCCGACGTGCCCGACGACGCCTACGCCGATGCCCGCGTCGCCGCCCACGCGATCTCACGTCTGCGCGCCGCCAAAGAAAATCCCGCCGAGTCTTTCTTCTTCGCCGTCGGTTTCGTGCGCCCGCATCTGCCGTTCTCCGCCCCGAAAAAATATTGGGATCTCTACGATCCCGCCCGGCTGCCCATGCCCGCCCGCGAAACCGCCCCGGAGGGCGTCGTGCCCGCCGCCATGAAACGCGGCGGCGAAATCGATGCCTTTTTCCCCGTGCCCAAGCCGCCGGTGCAGCCGTATCCCGAAGACATCAAGCGCCGGCTTATCCACGGCTACTACGCCAGCACGAGCTACGTCGACGCGCAGATCGGCCGCGTCATGACCGCTCTCGACGATCTGAAACTCGCCGACAACACCATCGTCGTTCTCTGGGGCGACCACGGCTGGCACCTCGGTGATCTCGGCATCTGGACGAAGCACACCAATTTCGAGCAGGCCAACCGCATCCCGCTCGTCGTGATCGCGCCCGGCGTCACTCGCCCCGGCACCAGCACCGGCCAACTCGCCGAAACCGTCGACCTCTACCCCACCCTCGCCGCCCTCGCCCGTCTGCCGCAACCCTCCGGCCCGGTCCCGTTGGACGGCATCAATCTCGTGCCCGTCCTAAAAAATCCCGCCGCCCGCGTGCGCGACCACGCCTACCACTGCTTTCCCCGGGGCGACTCGCTCGGCCGCGCCATCCGCACGGATCGCTACCGCCTCGTTGAATGGAAAAAGATCGGGGCCCCCGCCGACACCGCGCAAATCGAGCTCTACGACTACGCCAACGACCCGGTCGAATCCCGCAACATCGCGGCCGAGCAACCCGCCGTCGTCACCGAACTCCGCGCGATTCTCGCCACCCACCCCGAGGCCCGCAAAGCCGTGGCAGCGAAGCCCCCGGTGATTCCTACGTCCCGAAAGGAATAGCCCGTCGTCGCGAGGATTCCGTCATGGCGGAGACGGCGGCCCGAACGGAGTCATGCCGACACCGGACTCCGCCTTGATCGCTACTTTGGACTCTCCGAGGGTTGGTGGGTGCGGCTCCAGTTGGACTGCGACCTGCGCAAAGCCCAACGGGAACTTGGCGCCCGCATTGCGCGCGAAGTGAAACCTCGCGAAGTCGCCGCCGCCTGAGACGGAGCGATCCATTTGAGTGCCGCGGGGCCGTTGCTTGCCGACGTGCCGTTTTGCAGCGGAAGAACTCCAACATCGCCCGCAGCAGGTTCCTCCCTTAGCATCCGCGAGCTTACTGACCTGGGTGCCCCGCGATTTCACTCCTGATGATCAAAACACTCTCCCCGCTCCGCCTGCTGGCTGTTGCCATGTGTGCGCCAATTGCGTGCGTCTTGCCGCTCACCGCCGCGGTGCCGGCGCGGCCCAACATCGTCCTCATTGTCTCCGACGATCACGGCCCAGATGCGCTCGGCTGCTATGGCAACCGCGTCGTGAAGACGCCGCACCTCGATGCGCTCGCGGCGGATGGCACGCGGTTCACTCATGCCTTCGGCACCACCGCCAGCTGCAGCCCGTCCCGCTCGGTGATGCTCACGGGGCAGCAAAATCACCGCAACGGCATGTATGGCCTCCAGCATCAGGACCACCATTTCTCGTCGTTCGACGACGTGAAAAGCCTCCCCGTGCGGCTGAGGCAGGCCGGCTATCGGACGGCGCGAATCGGAAAATTCCATGTCGCCCCCGAGGCGGTCTATGCGTTTGAGACCGTGCTTTCGAGCGGCGTGGCCAACGATCCGGCGAGCCTTGGTCGCAGCCCCGTCGAGATGGCCACGCAATCCCGTGCGGTGCTCGCCTCAGCGGATCCGCGGCCCTTCTTCCTTTATTTCGCCACCGACGATCCGCATCGCGCCAACGCCATCCTGCCGGGCGGCAAGCCCACGTTCGACACCTACCCCGCGCCGAATCGTTTCGGCAACCGCGACCGTGGCTATCCGGGCGTGACCGAGATTAAGTTTCGCCCCGAGGACGTTGTCGTGCCGCCGTTCCTCCCCGACACGCCGACCTGCCGTGCCGAGCTGGCCGAGTATTATCAATCCGTGGCGCGCCTCGATCAGGGTGTCGGCCGCCTGATCGCGCTCCTCAAGGAAACAGGCCACTACGACAACACCCTCATCGTGTATCTCTCGGACAACGGCCCGGCGTTTCCCGGCGCCAAGACGACGCTCTACGATCCCGGCATCCGGCTCCCGCTGATCGTGCGCGCACCCGGCCGGACCCGGCCCGGCGCCGTGCAATCGGCGATGGTCTCGTGGGCCGATCTCACACCGACCCTCCTCGACGTCGTCGGCGCGCTGCCGGCGGGCGAGACGAAAGAGTTCGACGGACGTTCGTTTCGCCCCGCGCTCGACGGCGCGCCCATGGCCGACCGCGACGAAGTCTACGCGTCGCACTCGCTGCACGAGATTACGATGTATTATCCGATGCGCGCGGTGCGCACGCGCCGCCACAAACTCATCCATAATCTCGCGAGCGGACTCGTCTTCCCCTCGGCGCTCGATCTCATCCAGTCGCCGTCGTGGATTGGCGTCACGCGAGCGGGCGGCACGGTTTTTGGCCGCCGGCCGATCGCGCAGTTCCTCCGCCGCCCGGCGTTTGAACTTTACGATCTGGAAACCGATCCGGACGAGGTCATGAACCTCGCCGACGATCCCGCGCATCAGGAATTGAAGAACGAACTCGTAGGAAAACTCCGCGCGTTTCAGGAAAGAACCGTAGATCCGTGGCGGCACAAATGGATTTACGAGTGAATGGCTGGCGGCCGGCCGGATCAAAAAACCGGGTCCTAATTTCGCCGTTTATGGGTCAGTGATCGGACGCGTTTCGTTATCACCATGGCATCCATTCCCCGACTCCGTTGCTGCGCCCGCCGTGCGCTTGCAGTCATGTTCCTCGGCGCGCCGATGGTGGCCGTCGCGGCGACGGCGAAGACGGAGGCGTTGTTCTTCCGCCGGGTGCTGCCGCTCGTGCAGTAGGAGTGTCTCGCGTGCCACGGCAAGGACGAGGCCATGACCAAAGGCGGCCTCGATCTCCGCACCCACCCCGCGTTTCTCCTGGGTGGCGGCAGCGGTCCGTCGGTCCGGCCGGGAAAAATTGCCGAGAGCCCACTCCTTCTCGCGGTCGGTCGCCAGAGCGAGGACTTCGAGTCCAAGCCGCCCACGGAGTTTGACCCGCTACCCGTTCCAACCGTCGCCGTCCCCGGGGGAAACACCGCTCACGTAAGCTTCGAATCGGACGGCCGCGCCAGCAGGAGGCCGAGTCGATTGCGCGGGCCAGCCCGCAATTCTCCTTCCGCGCCCCCGCAAAGCCCTCGACGCCACCCGTCGGCTACGGCCCTCGCCCGCCGTCGCTCACTTGCTGGCGAGATACGTGATCAAGTCCGCCATCGCCGCCGGCGGGAGCGCGGCTTCCAACCCCTCGGGCATGAGCGACCGCCCGGAACTGACCAGCAGTCGCACTTCGTTGCGCAGGATCACATGCTCCGCGCCGTCGAGCCCGCGCAGCGTGATGCTGTTGCCCGCCTCGGAGACCAACATTCCCGCCAGCGAACGTCCGTCGAGCAGCGTCGCCGCATACATCATGTAGCGATCTTCCACCGCCCGATTCGGATCGAGAATATGCGTCACCAGATACGGCGCCGACCGGTCCTTCACGACGGCGATATCCGGACCGATGAGCCCGCCAGCTTCCTGGCCGAACGCGTGGCACGCGCGGCAATTCTGCGCAAAAACCGCCGACCCTTTTCCCGCGTCGCCCCGGCGGTCTTTGAGCGCCGCCAACATCAGGTCGATCGCCGCCTGCCGGTTCGGATCGATGCCCGCCTGAAACACGCGCGTCGCCCGGACCGCCAGGTTCGCATCGATGTGATGCGTCAGCCGTTGTTTCTGCGCCGGATCAATCTGCGCGAGCATCGTCGGATCCGCCTCGACGCGGTCGAGCAACACTTGCGACCACGCGACGCGGCTCGTCACCAGCTCGATCACCGCCGCGCGCACCGCCGCACCGTGGCTGGGCCAACCGGCCAGCACCCGATTCGGGACCGTCGAACGGTTCATCCGCCCGAGCGTCGCCACCGCCGCGACCTGGACGTCGACCGGCACCTGCGGCACCAACAACCCGGCGAGCAATTCAAAGTCTTCATCCTGCGCCGAGCGCGCGCGCCCCAAGATCCGCACCGCCGCCACCCGGTCCGCCGCCGGGGCGTTCGCCTCGGCCGCCACGCGCCGCGCCGCAGCAAACAGCGCATCCGTCCCCGCCAGCGCCCGCTGCATCGGCTCATCCGCCGTGCGCTGAAGTTGCGCGAGGGTCTTGTTGTTGCGCTGCAACCAATCGAGGAGCTGCGCCAGCGAACGAAACGCCGCCGGCCAGTCGCCCGCTTCACTCCGGCCCGCGATCGCCGTCAACAACCCCGCGAGCGCCTTCGCGTTCTCCGTCACGGTCGCCACTTCGACGAGCAGCGAATTCTCCGCCCCGCCGTCCCGCTGCAACGCCGCCATGAGCGTCTCGGCGTGGGGCAGCGCCGAACTCATCGCCGCCGCCTTTACAAAACGATCGTCCTCCCGCCGCAGCAGTCGCGCCAAGGCCTCGCCCGCTGCCGGCTCGTGCCATTCGCCCAACGAATACGCCGCCTGCAACCGCACGCCCGCATCCGTGTCGTCCGCCCGCGCGATGATCGCGGGCAACAACTCGGGCGAGTCCTTCGTCCACGCCTCGCTCAACCGTACCGCCTGCCGGCGCACGCCTGGGTGCTCATCCGCCATCGCTCGGACAACGACTGCCGATTGCAATGCTCCGAGCCCTTGCAACGTCCACAGCGCCTGCGCCCGCGTTACCGGCCGCAGCGACTCCGCCACGAGTTTCTCCAACTGCGGCGCAGCCTCGCGCAGCTCGCGCCACCCGAGTTGCTGCTGCGCGAGATCGCGCACCACCCCGCTGGGACTTTCCAATGCTGCGACCAAGCCCGCTGCATCCGCCCGGTCCAGCCGGGGCACGGCGCGCAGCGGCACGCCTTTTGCCCGCACGCGATAGATCCGCCCTTTGTCCTCGCCCGCCCGCAGATCGCCCAGCCGCTTCTGCCACTCGGCCGGCACCCATTTCGGATGCTCGATCACCAGCCGATACATATCCGCGATATACAGGGCTCCGTCCGGACCCGCCCGCGCGGCCGTAAACCGCGACCACAGGTCCGCCGACGCAAAAAACTCCGACTCCTTCTCACCCTCCGGGCGCTCGCCGACAAACGACGCCCCCACCGCGCTCACCCGCTCGCGATGGACCAAATTGTGCACCGGTTCGCAGACAAAGATATTCCCCGCCACCTCGGGCCCGAGCAGATCGTCGCGGTAGATCGCCGGGCTGCACGCCGACGTGAAATGGTTGAAACCGTGCGGGTCGTTAAACCGCGCGAAGGTCTCGCTCACCGGGAACACCCGCGCCGCCCCCGCGCTCGCCCCCACCGTCACGATCGCGTTTGGCGGCACCAGGTGCGGATTTCTCCGCAGGTAACGTTCTTCGAGCGCATAGTGCCAGAGCGGGTTCGAATTGTTGCAGCCAAACCAATTTCCCCAGTCGTCGCGGCTGCGCCCAAACTGCGAGTTCCCCACCAACAGCTCGATCTCACCCGTATCCGGCGCGATGCGAAAATCCCGCCGGCCCACGTCCACGGTCCGCTCGGTTTTCGTCGAGGTAATCTTTCCGCCGCTCTCCCCGTTCGCCAGATGCACCCAACCGTCGAGCGACCACTCGAGGCTGTTCGTGAGATGCTGCTCGTTGCCTTCGGCGAGCCCGCGAAATCGCACCGTCGTCCGGTCCGCGCGGCCATCGCCGTCGGTGTCCTGCAGGAAGAGCACGTTCGGCACCGAGGCCACGAGCACGCCGTCGCGCCACGGCAACACCGAGGTGGGCGCCCTCAGGCCGTCGGCAAACAGCGTGGATTTATCGAAAACGCCGTCGCCCCGCGTCGATTCCAGCACGCGAATCCGCCCGCCCGGTTTCCCTTTGCCATCCATGCCGCTCGGGTAGTCGGCCATCTCCACCACCCACATCCGTCCGTCGGGGCCAAAGGAGAAATTGATCGGATCCAGCACCATCGGCTCGGCCGCGACGAGTTCCACTTCAAATCCGGCCGAGACCTTGATCGCCGCCAGCGAGGCCGCCGGGCTCCGCGCCTCCGGCACCACCAGAGTGGCGGGCGGCGCGACTTCCTTATAAGCGCGCGCCGGCGCGACCATGCCCGCACTCGCGGCCACCAGCATTCCCACGCGTAACCAAAGTTTCATCGCGATGTTCCTTTCATAAAAGTTGCAGGTAACAGGTCATGCACGGTGCGTACAATCCGGTCTTCCGTGTCTTCGGCCAAGCGCGTCGGCCAGCCGTAATAGTCCATCGCGGCCTCCGCTTCATACCCACCTTCCTTGAGCACTTGGCGCGAGGGAATGTAGCACGGCACATGGTTCGCGTAGGCATTTACCCACAGGCGCGAAACCCCGAGCTCACGTTTCAACCGCAGCGCATACTCCGCGACAACTTCGCCCCCCAAAAACACCATCGCGAAATCCCCATCAAACGCCCACACCTGCACCGGATAGGGCACGACCGAGGGCAACGGTTTCCCCGCGTCGAGTTGCCGCAGAAACTGCGCCGCTGCGTAGGCCACATTCGCCTTTCCCGTGAGTCGCGCCACGAGTTCCGCGCGCGGCACCACGCGGCCCAGCGGCAGTTCGATGCGGCGAAACGCCGCGTGCGTCACCCGGCCCAGCGCGCGCATTTCCCCCGCCATCACCCGCGCCACTTCATCGGCCACCGCGCCGCCGTTCGTCGCCACGGCCGGCAAGCCCCGGGGCTGCGGATCGGCGTCTGCCCCGCAACCGATTGCCACGAGCGCCACCGCCCCCGCGTGCCTGCCCTCGATGCGTTTCGCCGCCTCGCCGGCCCAGTCGGGATGCGCGTAGTTGTCCCCGCCCTTGAGCGTCGTGCAATGGCACGCATAGTTCACCAACACGGCGCGCACCGCGCCTTGCGCATCCACCGCCCGCAGCACCGGCAGCGCATGATCCACCGGCCCGCCCGGCGTCGCTTTGTAACCGGTATGTTTGCCGTCAACAATCAGCCGGCGATTCACGGCGAACTCCACCGTGCCTTGCGCCCACGCGAGCCGCGCCGGCCGTCGATCCGCCAACGCCGCCAGCGCCACTTCGATGAGTTTTTCCTGCAACCTCGCCGCGTAGCGCTCGATCCGCGCGTTCTCTTCCGCAGGCAGGTCCCGCGAAAACATGAAGGGAATGGTGCCCGCGATCGCCGGGCCCGTGTGTTGATGCGTCGCGCACACCGCGATACGCTCCCGCGTGAGCCCCGGATGCTTCGCCCGCACCGCCGCCGCCACGGCATCGCTCATCGTTTCGCTCACCGCGATCACGTCCGCGGTCACGATCACCACGGGCCCGTCCGCATCCGATCCGATCGCGAGCGCGCGCGCCGACAGCGGCGCCTCCACCCGCGTAGCCTCGGCGAGCCGCGACTGATAACCCGCCAGCCGGATCGGCAGCTCCGGCGTGATATCAACTTTCGCCCCGCCGACCGCCACCGTCGTTTCCGCCGCACCCAGCGCGATCGCCAGCATCAGACTCAACACCCCTCCGAGGGCTCCGGCACGCAGGATCTTCATCGCTCAAATTAGACCTTCTCCGGGATCACATACGGCGGGCGTTGCGTCTCGCGCAGGAGATAGCGCGCGCGCTCCAGCGTGCCTTCCCCGCCCGACGCCACCCGCGCAATCCCATCGCCGTTGCGCTCGATGTCCATCCACGGCCCGAGCGAGAGCGGGCGTCGCGCGAGATCGACGCCGTGCACCCCGAGATGCTCCGCCAACGACCTCGCCACCCCCGCCGCCGCCGGCATCGCGTCCAACGCGCCCGCAATTTCCTGCGACGTGGCCGGCGCTCCGACGCGCATCGAAATATTTCCGAGGTGACACATCGCCGCCGAGGCGTGGCCGATCTCGGCCGAAGCCGCGAGATCCTGCGTGCGCCGGCTGCGCACCGCATCGAGAAAGTTCGTCATGTGCGCGACGACGCCGCCTTCCCCGGGGAATTTCTTGATAACCTTGCCGCTCGGGTCATTCGCCGTGCAACCGATCAGCCCCGCCAACGTGCCGCCTTCGCAATGCGCCACCACGCCCACGCGCAGCCCACCCGCCTGGTCCATATACGTCACGCCCGGCTTCGCCGGCAGCCCGCGCGCTTCGAAAATCACTGGCGCCGCGTCGTAATCGTAAACCGCGATCTGCGCGTTTGGCGTCTCTGCCGGATCGTCGTGCACGAAGCGGCCCCCGAGCCCGAGGACCCGCTTCGGCGGTCCGTCGGCCCGCACCATGCGCCGCGCGACATCGAGGATGTGCACGCCGTTGTTGCCCAGCTCGCCGTTGCCCGTCGCCCACGACCAGTGCCAGTCGTAGTGCACCTTGTCCCGTTCGAGCGGCGACACCGGCGCCGGTCCGCAAAACGCCTCGTAATTCATCCAGTCCGGATACCACGGCGCCCGGCGCGGGATCGCGTCGCGTTTCCCGTAGTAGGGCGCGTGGATATACTTGATCTTCCCCAGCCCGCCTTCGTGCAGAAACTTGATGCCCGCCGCGAGCCCGTCCTCCGAGCGATACTGCGTGCCCACTTGCACGATGCGCCCATACTTTGCGGCGGCCTCTACCATCTTGCGCCCCTCCCACACGGTGTGGCTCATCGGTTTCTCGACGTAGACATCCTTGCCCGCCTGACACGCCCACACCGTGAGCAACGCGTGCCAATGATTCGGCGTCACCACGAGCACCGCGTCCACATCCGCCCGCGCCAGCAACGCGCGCGCATCCGGGGTGGTAAACGGGGCCGCCGTCCCCGGTTTCAGTCCAGCCTGCGCCTTCGTGATCTGCGTCGGATCGACATCGCACAACGCAACGACCCGCACATCCGTCCGCAGCATGAGTTGCTTGATGTGCGCCTGCGCCTTGGCCCCGCAGCCGATGATGCCCAGCCGCACCGCGTCATTCGCCCCGACCGGCGCGGCCCACGCGGGTGTCCGGAGTCCGGCAGCCAGCGCACCGGCTCCCGCCGCCCAAGCCGTTTTCACCAAAAATGCACGTCGGTTAATTTCTTTCATAGGGTCAAAGCGGCTTTCGCGCCGCGTCGACCAGCATACACGCCCGCCGCCGGGCTCAAGCCCGGAGGCGCTTTTCTTCGTCGAACGCGGTGAATAATAGCCCGTGGCAGACGAGGTCAGGAGCCCGTCCGCGCGTGCCACTCAACTCGCCTCTGCCCGCACGTGGAATTTTTCATGCGCAAGCAGATTGAAGCGGTGCACGGCCAAGCCCAGCTCCGCGAAAAGCGCTCCCGCATCGGCGTCGGCCGCACCGCTTTCCATCCGCCGCTGCGTGCGCCGAAAGCGCTCGGCCAACGGGCGATGCTCATCGGTGTCGCCCAAGCGGCGCAAAAGGCGGCGGATTTTCTCCGCCGCGCGCCGCGCTTTTCGCACCTCGCTCATAGCGGCGGCCGCCGAAATCGCGCCGGTTTGCGCGGCCTTGAATAAGCCACACTCAAACGCCCGGCATTGCCCCGGCCGGTCAGCATAAACCCGGCACGTGCGATCCGCGCACAACGCCGCGCACGGTTGACGAAAGAATGTCACCGCCGACCGACCGCGCGTGACCGCCACCGGCAGGCCGAGCGCACGCAAGTGCTTCGCATCGTCGCGCGGCCCGAGCTGGACGTTGTCAAAAAGGGTACCGTCGCAGCACAGGCCGCAAGCAAGGCAGAGGTCTTCACCGATGTTCACGCCCCACCTTCCCGCCGCCGCCCGCCCAAGCGCAAGCCCGCCCCAAAGACGAAGTAGGACGAGGTCTCCGACCAGCCCTCAACGCTCAAGCCCGCGCCCACGCCCACCGCTACCGCACTCTCGGCCGCCGTCTGGGCGGGGGCGACAGCCGGCCGGCAAATACGAAACCGCCCCTCCAGCCCGATCGTTCAACGTCTCCAATCCTTCGCCGAAAAATGCCGCGCCGATCCCGGGAACTCGTTCACCAGCCGCACGGGCACCGGCCTCTCCGCCAACCCAGCCGGCTGACGCCGTGATTTTCACTCAATTTCAGTCCAAACGTGTGCATCTTCTTTCAATTAATTTTTCCCGGTTGAGTGTCTCTTTCACCGGCCCACGGTTCTTCACTTCGTTCACTCCTCATAGCGGTAGCAGTCCGAGTGTTTCGTGACGCCGAAATTTGACTAAGCTCCTCGCTTTATCCGGCCCGTGCCACGCCCCACGGCGAGAACGTCACAATCACTGCAAGCCAAACGATCGCCAAGGCTGCGAGCGTGAATCGGAAAATACGCCGCTCTCGGCTGGTCATCGAGTTTGCCGCGGCCGCAGCCGTGAGATCCGCCACTTCGTTCGCGCCCGGATTCGCGCCGCCGCTACGGCTAACCAGCGCCATCGTCGCCGCGCAGACGAGCGTGATCACAAAGCCACAGTTCAACGCGCTGCGGAGGTAGCGCGGGAGCTGCGCGACGATGTCAGGCTGGCCGAGCGCCCAAAACGTAATCGCCCCGAGCACCGTGCCCACCGTCAGCGTGGCCACGGCACCACGCGGGGTCGCACGGCGGCTGAAGATGCCCGCTACGACACACACGAAAACGGGCGGAGCGAGCAGCGACCAGATTTGTACGAGATAACTGTAGACGCCCTTGAATTCCTTGATCCCTGGCGCCAGCACCGCACACAGCACCAGAACCACTACCATAATACCGCGGCCCATCCGCACGCGGGCCGGCTCGGACAATTTCGGGGCGAAGCGCAGCACAAAATCATACGATATCATCGACGACGCCGCCGAAAGACCCGCCGCCACCGTGCCAAGAATCGCCGCGAGCAATCCGGCGAGCACGAGTCCCGCGAGCCCCGCCGGCACATAGGTGGACACCAACCGGGCATAAACTTGGTCGGCTTGCGCCAGCCCGGGAATCAGTTTCGCCGCAATCACACCCGGCGCCGCGATGATGAAGAGCGCAAGAATCTTCAGAAACGCCGCGAAGACCGCGCCCATCTTCGAATGATATACACTCCGCGCCGCCAGCGCTCGCTGCACATAGTCGTGATCCGTGCAGTGCCCATGCACCGCGAGCACCAGTCCGCCCGTTATCATCGGAAGCCAGCCAAACGCGTGATCCCACGGCAGCACCACGGTCCACAGGCTGTTGCCCGCCCCACCGGCGGTCGACAACACCCCGGCCCATCCGCCCGCGGCCGATAGCGTCAGGAAAAACGTAATCGCTCCGCCCGCCACCAGCAGCGCGACCTGCAGGAGATCCGTCCACAGCACCGAACGCAGCCCGCCAAAAATCGTGTAGGTGCCCGCCGCCACCGCGATCGCCGCCACCGCCAAGTTGAACTGCAGCGTCGAACTCATACCCATCAGGTCCGTCAACACGGTTGCCCCCGCGTAGAGCGCACTCGCGATGCTCGCCGCCAGAATCATCACGATATTGATCGCGGAAACAAACATCCGCGTGCCCGGGCTGTAACGGCGCTCGAAAAACTCCGGCGCCGTGCGCAGTTTCAACGACAAATAAACGTCCACGAAAAACACCGCGAGGAGCGCAAAGCACGACGCCCCGACGAGCTGAAACGCTCCCGCCGCCAAACCAATCGTGTAGGCGAGACCCGCCTGCCCGACAAACTGCTGGCTCGAAATGTTCGCCGAAAACATTGATGCCCCGACCATCGGCCACGTCGCCTCACGGTCCGCGAGGAAGAGCGCCTCCGCGCTCCGGATTTTTTTCCGCCCAAACCACAGCCCGAGTGCAATCGTCAGCAGAAAATAGGCGCCCACAATGACACCGTCGAGGGGAGTGATCCGAAGCGCATTCATGAAATCATAGAGCGCACCGGCCCAAACCACCGGTCTCCCGTTTCCTCCTGCCATGTTTTCAGCCGCACGCGCAGTGCCGCGATCCGCGTCGCGTTACCCGGGTCACTCGCAAGATCGTCGCACTCGTCCGGATCGGCCGACAAATCGAACAACTGCACGCGCTCAATCCCGCCGACTCGATAGACGATCAGTTTCCAGCGCCCGTCAGAAATCATCCGCTGGAAGTCCATGTAGACCGCGCCCACCGACTCCCGCCCGCCGCCGTTGCCCGCCATCGCCGCTACGAGACTCCGGCTGTCGAGTCCTGCCGGCGCCGTCACGCCCGCGAGGTCACACAACGTCGCGTAAAGATCGAGCGGGTGCATCAACGCCTCGCACCGCCGCGCCGCCGGCACGCCCGGGCCCGCGATAATCAACGGCACACGCACGCTGGGTTCGTAGAGGTTCTGTTTGCCCAGCAGACCATGACTGCCCAACGCGAGTCCGTGGTCGGATACATAAACCACCAACGTATGCTCCTCCTGCCCGGTCTCACGCAGCGCGGTAAGCACCCGCCCAATGCACGCATCGTGATGCGAGATCATCCCGTAATAATCCGCGAGGTGTTCGCGCACGACGTCGGGCGAAAGCGGCCTCGGCACCAACTGCTCATCGCGCACCTTGAGCTCGCCGTTATCAAACCCGTGGCCTGGTCGGAAGTTCTTCGGCAGCGGAATCTGCGCCGCATCGTACCGCGCGCGAAATTCCGCGGGCGGCGTCCGCGGGTCGTGCGGCGAGGTCAGCGCGACCCACGCAAAAAACGGCCGGGACCGCGCGCGCTCGCGCACAAATTCCTCCGCCGCGCCGCAAAATATCGCCGAAGAAAATCCGTCGCCCACCCGCGCGGGCTCGCCGCGCCGAATTTCCTCAAGGTCCCTCACCGGCACCGCCGTGTGATCGCACATCCCCCCGTGAAAAATCTTCTGTCCACGCTCGAATGACCGCAGCAGCGCCGTCAGGTCGTTATGCCACTTGCCCGTGACAAACGTTTCGTAGCCCGCCGCCCGCAGTCGCTCCGGCAGCGTGCACGCGTCGGCCGGCAGTTGGACTTCGAAGACCGGTCCGAGATCGAGCTTCGGCTCGGCATCGGCGCGAAACACGCCGTTGCCCGTCAACAAGCACGCCCGCGAAGGGGCGCACACCGCCGGCATCAGGCTGCCCTGAATCGTCGCACGGGTGAACGTCGTGCCACGCCGCACGAGGCCGTCCAATACCGGCGTTTTCACCGTTGCATGCCCCAGCGCCCCGATGGCATCCGCCCGGTGATCGTCGACGACGACGAAGAGGATGTTGGGTTGGGAAAGGCCGGCGCCAATGGGCATGCGGCCAAGCTTTGTCGGGCCTTGCGGCGCAAAACAAGGCCGCGTCTACTGAATCGCTTAAGCGACCATGCCGACCACTACGACCCTCAAGCACATCGCCGAGCACATCGGCCTCAGCATCGCCGCCGTGTCGATGGCGTTGCGCGACCACGCCTCACTCCCCGCCACCACGATCGCCCGGGTAAAGCGCGCCGCGCTCAAGCTCCGCTACACACCCAACTCCGCCGGCAGCGCCCTCGCCGCCCACCGCCAGCAATTGCGCGTGCGCCGTGATTTTTCCGTCATCGCGCTCGTTTCAAATTGGCCGACGTGCGATGACTGGTTGCAGCGCCCGAGCGCCCAGCGCCTGCTCGCCGGAGCGACAGCGCGCGCCCGCGCCTACGGCTACGAACTACAGCACCTTTGGGCTCGTGAAAGCGGCATGACGCCCGCCCGTTTCAGTCGCGTGCTCACGTCCCGCGGCATTCGCGGGCTGATCCTCGCGCCGCTTGAGCATCCTGATAGCCACCTCGATCTCGCATGGGAAAATTTCTCCACCGTCACTATCGAGCGCCCGGTGCGTTACGCGCACTTTTATCATGTGGTGCCCAACTACTCCGCCGACCTCCGGCTCGCGTGGTCCCGTCTGCGGGAGCGCGGCTACACCCGGATCGGCCTCGTCATCGAAGCCGACCTAGCCGAGCGCGTCGCCCACCAATGGGAAGCGGCCCACGCCTTTGAACAAAGTCGCACCGGCCCCGCCAACGCCCCGATCCCGAATCTCATCGTGTCCGGGCCAGATTCCCCTGCCGCCATCGGCGCTTGGCTCCGCACGCACCGGCCCGACGCGGTGATCAGCCGTTGCAACGATGTCTTCGCGGCTGCGGCCACATTAAAGCTCCACGTGCCTCGCGACCTCGGCTACGCGAGTCTGAATGTGGTCGACGACGCGCCCGACGTAAGCGGCATTCTCCAACACCGCGACGTCATGGGCGCCGCCGCCGTGGACGCGCTGCACGGCCTGCTCCACCGCAATCACTGCGGCCCGCACGCCGTCGCCCAAGGCACCCAGATCGACGGCTCGTGGCACGACGGCCGCACGGTCAGGAAACCACCCCGCGAGCGAAAGCCATGATCACCGTTTTCTTCTGCCGCACACCGACATTCATCACTTAAGCGTTTAAGTTAACTCACCCTTGCCAGCCCCCGGCTTGCTCGCCTCGGATCCCCCAGCGTCGTTTTCCCCAACTACCGATGCGCCCTTCCCCACCCATGAAAACCCTCCGTTCGTCAGCAGTTACGCGCCCTCTCCTCACGGCGCTCCTCGTCGGCACCATTGTCAGCTTCGCTCAAACCCCCGCTCCGGCCCCGGCCATGCCGGCCGCCAACGAGACAATTCTCCTGAATCCATTTGATGTCACCGCCGGCAGCACGCAGGGCTACATGGCGACCAATACCATCTCCGGCACCGCGATGAACACGCCGCTTAAGGAGGTCCCGATGACCATCAATGTCATCACCGCAGAACTGCTCGCCGATATGGTCCCGGCCGATCTGACCGCCGCGCTGACGTTTAACGCCTCGATCACCCAGACTAACCGCGTCCCCGTCTCCAATCGCGGCGATATCTTTTCGATTCGCGGCTTCCGCAATCGCAACGTCCTCATCGACGGCGTCACCGGCGGTGACTACATCCCGCCCCAAATGATCGACCGCATTGAGGTCGTGAAAGGCCCCAACACTCTTTACGGCCAGTCCGATCCCGGCGGCTTGGTGAACATCATCACCAAACGCCCCCGCGGCCGCGAACATCTCAATGTTAACCTGCGCGCCGGCAACCACGGTCGGCTCACCGCCGAGTTCGACGCCAACCAGCCGGCGTTGGACGGCAAACTCGGCGTGCGGGTGGTCGGAGCCCACACGGAGACCGACGGATACCGGATCCTCGACGGCAACAAGTCGAACTTCCTTGGCCTCGCCAGTGACTTTCGCCTCGGGAAAAACACCACGCTGGTGCTGCACGGCAGCGGCTCGAAGACCGAGGGCATCCCGAGCCAGCGTTCGACTTTTTCTTTCGAGATCATTCCCACCGACCTGAACCGGGACGGAAAGATCGACGCCACCAACGTCAACGGCGTCGTCGAGAGCTCCGCGCGCTACAACAACACCTTCCTCCCGCGCAACTACACCAGCGCCACCGCGGCCACACGCTACGAACAAGAGAACCGTTTCCTTCAGCTCGGCGTGCGCCACGTCTTCAACTCGCATATCAACGTGCAATACATGGCGGTCCGTACCACGCAGGAACTCGATAACAGCTTCCGCGAATTCAACACGTTCACCGCCGGGTCGTCCGATGCCAACCATTCGGCCGGCTACGATTTCAACCGCACTGATGCGCATACGCTCAATAGCTTGCTCAATTTCTCCACCGGTCCGCTCGCTCACCGCATTTTGATCGGCGGCCGTTACACCTACGATTTTAATCGCGGAAACACCTACGCCCTTCGCGCTCTCGGAACCGCCCCCGAGCGTGCCGCCCTCGCGGGCCTGATTGCCGGCGGCCGGCCCATCCGGCTCTTCCTCACCAAGGCGGACGTTCTCTCCGGCGTAAAATACTGGCTCGACGATGTGCCCAGCCGCACCGAACTCCGTACCATCGGCACCCGCACCGGCACCAATGACTACGGCGAGACCCGTGTCGGATCCGTTTACGCGACCGACAATGTATCGTTGTTCGACAATCGTCTCAAGTTGCTCGGCGGGGTGCGCTATATCCGCATCCGAGGCCAGTCCACCAACACCGCGGGCGTGAAGACCGGCGTCTTCAACGATCAGAGCAAGACCAGCTACCAAGCTGGCAGCGTGTTCGACCTCACCAAACAGCTTTCAGTTTTTGGCAACATTGCGACCGCCTTCAACCCCAACGGTTTCGACGCCCTTTCGGGCACGTTTTACAGCCCCGAGTTGTCGCGGGCTTACGAGGCGGGGCTCAAGTTCGACGATCTGTGGGAAGGTCGCATCGGCGGCTCGGTCTCACTCTTCAACATCCGAAAGAAAAATGTCGTCCGCTCCGATTTCAATCCGATCCTGTTTCGCGCCGACACGGAGATCTCCGACGACGAAAGCAAAGGCTGGGAAGCCGAGCTGTTTTTCAACCCGATCAAAAATTGGCAGTCCATCATCAGCTACAGCCACATCGACGCAAAAGTCGTCGTCAGCCGGACGCTCGCGAAAAATCTCCGCCTTGAGGGCGCGGCGCCGAACAAGCTCACCTTTTGGAACAGCTACGGCTTCAACGAAGGCCCGCTGAAGGGTCTGCGCTTCGGCGGCGGATTTATCGTCGCTCGCGGGCCGATCCAGCAGTTTGGCACGAGCAACAACCAACTGGTCGTGGAGAATGGCTACACCGTCATCAACCTCTTCGCCCGCTACAGCACCAAGCTCGCCGGCCGCGCCGTTTCCTTCGGCGTCAATGTCGACAACCTCAACGACGTCTTCTTCATCCGCAGTCGCGCCGCGACCAACGATCCGCGGCAGATCACCTTCTCGACGTCGGTCGAGTTCTGATCGCTCTGTTTTCCTGCTCAAACCGGTCGCGCGCACGCCGTTTTCCCCATGGGCTTCCTCCGCACACTACTCTTCGCCGGTCTCCTGCTCCCGCTGAGTGCATTCACCGCTACGCCCGAGACTCGCCCCAACATCGTCTTCATCCTCGCCGACGATCTCGGCACCGACTGGCTCGGTTGCTACGGATCGTCCCATCCGACGCCGAACGTCGATCGCCTCGCCGCCAACGGGGTGCGCTTCGAAACCGCGTGGACTTCGCCAATCTGCACGCCCACGCGCGTGATGATGCTTACCGGCCAATACCCCGGCCGCACCGGCTGGACCGAGCACTACGACGTGCCGCGCTGGGGCGGCGCCGGGCTCATCCCCGAGAAATTTTCGACGTGGCCGCAGCACTTGCGCCGAGCTGGTTACGCTACCGCCATCGCCGGCAAGTGGCAGATCAACGATCTCCGCCCGGAGCCCGATATCCTTGCCCGCCACGGCTTCCAACGACACTGCATGTGGCCCGGCGTAGAAGAAGGCAACCCGCCCTCGTCACGACGCTATTGGGACGCCTATCTGCAGACCGACGGAACGCGCAAGGTTCACACCGGCGAATACGGCCCCGAAGTGACGCAGCGCTTCGCCCTCGAGTTCATCCGCGAGAACAAGACCCGGCCGTTTCTGCTCTATTATCCGATGATCTCCGTGCACGGGCCCAACGAGCCCACGCCGCTCAATCGCGCCACTCCACCCAAGGGCGAAGCCGCCCTCTACGCCGGCTCGGTTACTTACATGGATCGGCAAATCGGCGAACTCCTCGACGAGCTCGACCGCCTCGGTCTCGCTCAAAACACCGTCGTGATTTTCACCGGCGACAACGGCTCCTCCACGGGCGGCACCCACGCCGGTCGCGCCGTCTCTTCGGGCAAGGGCCGCACCATCGAACGCGGCGTCCACGTGCCGCTCATCGTGCGCCTGCCCGGAGTCGACGGAGGCCGCGCGACGACCGCCCTCACGGATTTTTCGGACATTTTTCCCACCATTCTCGATCTCGCCGGCCTGCCTCGCACCGCGGGTGACGGACGCTCTTGGGTTCCGCTCCTGCGGAATGCTTCCGGATACGCTCCCCGCGAGTGGATCTACGCGCAGCGTGACACTTCCCGCACGGTCCGCGATCAGCGCTTCAAATTGGATTCGGAGGGCGGGTTCTTTGAGATCGCCCTCGACCCCGACCAGAAGAATCGCCTTTCCCCGACGCGCGATCCCGCCACCGCCGCCGCCCACCGCGCACTTTCTGCCGCGCTCGCCTCCATCCCGGCCCAAGCCGCGACCCCACCCTTCCCCGGTTACACGCCCACCCGCATGCGAAAATTTGTCGAGCCCGTGAAACCCTGATCAATTTCTTCCCATGCGCCTCAGCCCAATTTCCCTCGTTCTCGCCCTGCTGCTCGCCTTCTCCTCCACGTTTGGCGCCACCGCCACGCGTCAGCCCAACATTCTCTTCCTCTTCGCCGACGACCAGGCGTTCGAGACCATTCGCGCCTTCGGCCACACCGACATCGACACACCGCACCTCGACCGCCTCGTGGCGCGCGGCACGGCGTTCACGCAGGCGGCCAATATGGGTTCGTGGTCGCCCGCCGTGTGCGTCGCCAGCCGCACGATGCTGATCACCGGTCGCAGCGTGTGGGACGCGGAATCGATTTACAAAACCACCGATGCCGAGCGCGTCGCCGGCCGCCTCTGGCCACAACTGCTCGCGGCCGCCGGCTACCGCACCTACTTCACCGGCAAGTGGCACATCCAGGCGAAGGTCGAGGCCGCGTTCGATGTCGCGAGCCATGTTCGCCCCGGTATGCCGAAAGACGTGCCCGCCGGCTACAACCGCCCCGCACCCGGCGTGCCCGATCCGTGGAGTCCGTCCGATCCGAAGTTCGGTGGCTTCTGGGAAGGCGGGAAACACTGGAGCGAAGTCGGCGCCGACGACGCGATCGGCTTCCTGCGCGAGGCGAAGGGCACCGTGCAGCCGTTCTTCATGTATGTCGCGTTCAACGCCCCGCACGACCCGCGGCAAGCGCCCGCAGCCTACGTCGACCGCTACCCGACATCGCGCATCGCGTTGCCGAAAAGTTTTCTTCCCGAGTATCCGCACAGCGAGGCGATGGGCTCCGGCCGTACGCTGCGCGACGAGAAGCTCGGGCCGTTTCCGCGCACGGAGGAGGCCGTGAAAGTAAACCGCAGCGAATACTACGCCCTTGTCACCCACCTCGACGCGCAGATCGGCCGCATCCTCGATGCGCTCGACGCCTCCGGTCAGGCCGACAATACGTGGATTTTTTTCACCGCCGATCACGGCCTCGCCGTGGGCCATCACGGTCTCTTCGGCAAACAGAACATGTATGAACACAGCCGCCGCGTGCCCTTTCTCGTCGTCGGCCCTGGCGTCGCCGCCAACCGCCGCATCGACGCGCCGATCTACCTGCAGGATGTGATGCCGACCACGCTCGAACTCGCGGGGGCGAAGAAGCCCGCCCACGTGTTCTTCCACAGCCTCGTGCCGTTGCTGCAGGGCAAAACGAAGGTCTCGGCCTATCCGGCAGCCTACGGTGCCTACCTCGACCGCCAGCGCGCCGTCGTGCTCGACGGGTGGAAACTGATTTTGTATCCGAAAGCCGGAGTCGCACGCCTCTATCATCTCGCCGCCGATCCCGACGAGCTGACGGACCTGGCCGCCCGGCCCGAACACGCCTCCGTGCGCACGAAACTTTTCCGGCAACTCGTCGCCCTGCAGCAGCAGCTCGGCGACAAGCTGGATTTGCGAACCACGTTCTCCTTCTAGACTTCACCGCTCTCGCGACCTGACTACCCCCGGTTTCTTTTTCTCCGATAAATCTCCGGCGTCCCGACGGCCCGGCCGTGGCCCTTTTCCGGGCCGGAGCACGCCAGCGCTTGAAACGCAAAAGGCGCCCTTTTGTTTGGGCCGATTTGGGAAAATTTTTCTCCGACCGGAGGCCACCCGAATTTCACTCGACGGCAGTGGAACCGTCGGCGATCCATCGTGCGCCGGGCTCCGCCCGTCACGAACTCAATGCCACCACCCGATCAGGCCGTTTGGTTTTCCGAGAGCGTGCGGCTCCACGAGCCGGCCTTGCGCGCGTTTCTCTCCCGGCGATTTTCCAGCCTGCCCGATCACGACGATTTGATCCAGGAGACCTACGTGCGCCTGCTGCGCGTGTCCGATCCGGCGCGGCTCGTCCACGCCAAGGCCTTCCTTTTCACTACCGCGCGCAACGTCGCGATCGACCACGTCCGCCGCTCGCAGCGCACCCCCGTCGATCCCATCGATGAAACAGCCGAGCTTGCCCTGCTCGATCCCGCCCCCGGCGCCGCCGAGGTGCTGGACCGGGCGCAGCGCCATGAGGCGATGCTCACCGCCCTCGGCACGCTGACCGAGCGTTGCCGCGAGGTCATGCTCCTCCGTTACGTAGACGGGTTCACCGCCCAGGAAATCGCGACCCACCTCGGGCTCGCGGCCGCCACCGTGCGCGTACACCTGATGAAGGGCGTGCGCGATTGCGGACAGTTTTTCCGCGAACACGGTCTGATCGAAATCGCCCCGACCCGGGAGGACGGCCGATGAAATCCCCCTCCCATCACAATCCCGAGCCCATCGAAGCCGAAGCGATGGCGTGGCTGGCCGAACGCGACGAGGGCTTCGCGCCCGGCCGCGCCGACGCCTTCAACGCCTGGCGCCGCCGCGACCCGCGCCACGCCACTTCGGTCGCCGAACTGGAACAGATGCTCGCCCAACTTGACGGTCTCGCCGCCCGCCGGGACGAAGTGAACGCACGTTTTGACCGCACCTCGCCTCCGCGGCCTATGGCGGCTTTTGCGCCTGCTCAGGCCCTCGCTTCGCGCGGGTGGCGGCCGATGGCGTGGGGTGGCATCGCCGCCACTCTGCTGATTGGGGCATTTTTCGGAGCGACTATGTGGCAATCGGCAGCCACGCCCGCCACCCGCTACACGACGACCAACGCCGGCTACGAACGCGCTCGGCTGGACGACGGCTCGACCCTTGAACTCAACACCGCGAGCGCCGCACGCGTGCAGTTCACCCCGGCGGAACGCCGCATCGAACTCGAATCGGGCGAAGCCCACTTCGAAGTCGCGCACAACACCGCCCGGCCTTTCGTCGTGAGCGCGGGCGGCGTGGTCGTCCGCGCCGTCGGCACGGCCTTCAACGTCCGGTTTGTTTCCGGAGCCGTCGAGGTGACGGTGACGGAGGGAAAGGTCTCGATCGCTCGGGAGCGGGTAACCGTCCGCGAGCGCGCCGCCACCGACACACCCGACCGTGCGGTGACGCCGCGCCGCCCGATGCTCCTCGCCGCCAACGAGCGGTTGGCGATCCCGCTCGCCTCCCTTTACGGAGACGTAGCCGTGCCCTCCCGCGCCGTCGAGCGGCTCGCCCCAGCCGAAATGCGCGCCGCCCTCGCTTGGCAACGACGGGTCACGGATTTTTCGGACACGCCGCTCTCCGAGGTGGCCGCCCGCTTCAACCGCCACCACACCCGGCAACTCGTGATCGCGGATCCCGCGCTCGGCGCACGCCGCATCGGCGGGATATTTGCCCTCGACGACGTCGATGCCTTCGTGCGCCTGCTCGAGCGCGACGGCATCGTGCGCCCCGAACGCGACGGCGAAGTCGTGCGGCTCCACTCGCCCTGAAAGTGCGCACCCCGCGGTATCTCTCCCGGCGTTGCCCCCGTCGCCCCCTTTTTTTCGGATGCGACTAAACGGATTGCTGCGCGCCGGCGTTATAGGAGCAGTGGCCCTGCTCCGCTTCAGTCCCTCATTCCATTTTGCTCCCGCCGTCGTGGCCTCGTGCAGCGCGCTCATGGCCGCCGCCCCGCTCGGCGCGGCCACGACCGAGGCCAAGCGCGACTTCGATCTTCCCCGCGGCGATGCCGCGACGACCCTGCGGCAGTTCGCGGCCGCCTCGGGCCGATCGCTGGTGTTCGTCACCGACAAAGTGCGGGGCGAGACGACGAATGCCGTGCGCGGCGAATTCGCCCCACAGGATGCCCTTGAGCGTATGCTCGCTAGCTCGGCCTTGGCCGCCGTGCGAGACGCCTCCACCGGCGCCTTCATCATCAGCCGCAAGCGCCCCGGCGAAACCACCCCGCGCACCGGCGATGCCAAACCCGTTTCAGACCCGCAAACCAGCCCAATACCAAACACCATGAAATCCTCCCGCACCCTCCTCGCCGTCCTCGCCGGCTGGATCGCCACCGCCGCGCCCACCGATGCGCAGACGGCCGCGTCCGCCGCCGCCCCCGCTCCCGCCAGCGAAACGGTGAAACTCGCCGCGTTCGTCATCACCGGCTCCAACATCCCGACCGCCGCCGATGCGCTCGACGCCCCGGTCACCGTGATCAACCAGGCCGAGATCGAGCGCTCCGGACTTGGCTCCAATCTCCTCGAAGTCATGCAAACCCGCATGCCCAGCTTCGCGGGCAGCGGTAACCTAGGCGCGACCAACGGCAACATCGCCGGCGGCAACGCCACCTCCGGCGGTTCGCAGATTTCGCTGCGCAATCTTTCGACCCTCGTGCTGCTCGACGGTCGCCGCCTGCCCGACTCCGGCGCCAGCGCCCGCGGCGGCCGATCCTTCGTCGACGTGAACCAGATCCCCTTGGCCGCCATCCAGTCGATGGAAGTGCTGACCGACGGCGCCTCGGCCATCTACGGCTCCGATGCCGTCGGCGGCGTCGTCAACGTGAAGTTGAAACACGACTACGAGGGCCTCGAGGTCGGCGCCCGCTACGCCCGGTCCACCGGCGACGGCGATTACACGCAACGTTCCGCCTATTTGGTGGCCGGGGCCAAGACCGACCGGATCAGCCTGACGGTTTCCCTATCCGAGTCCGACATCACGCCGTTGCTTCAATCCGAGCGCCCGTTCTCCAATCCCCAACGCGGTAAATCGGCGACGATTTCCGGCGCTCTCGGCCAATCCTCGACGGCTTTCCCGACGGCCTTTTTGCGCCCCGGCTTGAATTCTCCCAGCCTCGCGACCCCGACCGGGCCCGCGGCGGTTTTTGCCAATCTCAACGAGCTCGTCGCCTCCGGCATCTATCAAGCCTCCTCCGTCCAGCCGATCGCCGACACCTTCGATCTGGCGCCATTCGTCACCCTCACCATCCAATCCCGCAAGCGGGCGATCACGCTTGCGACCACGGCCAAACTCATCCCGGACCGCCTTGAGCTGTTCGCCGAAGCCATGGACTCCCTCAGTGAAAGCTGGTTGCAGCAGGGCGCGCTCGGCATCACGGCCACCGTCCCGGTCAACGCTCCCTTCAACCCCACCCGCTCGTCCGTGTTTGCCGCGTTCCGGAATATTCCCGATGTCCGCCGCGCGGATAGCGCCGGGCACCTGCGCCGTTTCGTCGGTGGTTTTCGCGGGAAGATCGGCGACCGTTTCCAGTGGGAGGCCGGCTACAATACGAACATCAACCGCCTCGATAACTCACAAAGCGGGCAATACTATGCCCCCAATTTCCAACTCGCCATCGCCGGCGGCTATGATGCCAACGGCAACTCCCAAGTCGGCGGTCGCTTTGCCCGGGTATTTCGCAACTACAACGCCCCGGCCAATACGACCACGCTCGCGCAATGGCAGGCCGCCCTCACCCCGGCCAACTCCGTCGTTCAGCCCGCCATCGACCTGTTTGCGCGGCCGGAAGGCATTTCAACGTCGCTCTTCAACAACATCCGGGGCGCGACCGCCAATGTCTTTGAAGCGGGCCTCACGCAGATCGACGCCCGCGTCTCCGGTTCGGTCTTCGAACTGCCCGCGGGACCTTTCGGCGCCGCCCTCGGCCTGGATTATCGCGAGGAAAAACTGATCGGAACGCCCGACGAAAACTCTTTTAGCACCGGCCCCACTGCCCGCCGCTGGCAGAACGGAAACTTCTTCGATCCCATCTCCCGCAAACGCACCATCGACGCCGGCTTCGCCGAGATTCGCGTGCCGGTGACGAACGAGCAAATGAACCTGCCCGGTCTGCGGCTGCTCGAGCTCTCGGCCGCCTACCGCTACGAAAAGTATAGCGATGCCGGCGCCTCCCGCGTCCCGAAATACGGCGTTCGCTGGCGTCCCTTCGGCGATGAACTCACCGTGCGTGGCACGTATTCCGAGGCCTTCGTCGCCCCTTCGCTCTTCGCTCTCTTCGGCCCCACGACCGAAGGCGCCACCGCCGCCGGCGTCATCCAGACGGTGTTCGGTGTGCCCGGTTTCGCCCGGCAGCGCTCCGGCGCAAATCCGAATCTCAAACCGTCCACCGCCAAGACGTCTTCGTTCGGCGCCGTCTATTCTCCGAAGGCAATCAAGCGTCTGACCCTCGGGATCGACTACATCGAGGTCCGGCAGCTTTCCTTGGTCGGCGTGGCCGGTGCCGCCAATATCCTCAGCAGCGTCAATGCGTCCGGGACGGCGTCGCCTTTCATCAACCAAGTGGCGATCGGCAACTTCCCCACCAATCCCGATCCGTCGCTTCCCGCGCCCACGCGCATCACCAGCGCCGGCCAGCTCTCATCGTTGCTGCTCTCGGGGGTGTCGCCCAACGTCGTTTTTGTCACCGACTCCCGCATCAACATCGCCGGTCAGAAATTGAAAGCGGTGGACGTCTCGGCGAACTACGAATTCCCCAAATCCACGTTCGGTAACTTCAACGTCAGCACCGCCGGAACGTTCTTCATCGACTACCAATTTCAGGCGCTCCCCACCCAACGTTACTATGAATACGCCGGTCATGCGACGACCCTCGCCGAGGGCCAAGGCACCATTCCCGGGATGAAGTGGTTTACCGCGCTCAGTTGGAGCCGGGATCGTTGGTCCGCCACGCTCAACAACACTTACATCTCCAGCGTCGTCGATCTCGGCGCCGGCGGCATCATTTTCGCCAACAGCACGAGCCTCCGGCGCGTGTCGGTGCCTTCCTATACGTCCTGGGACACCTCGGTCTCCTACGCCTTCAAGAACCTCGGCATCCCGGGCTGGAAGAAATCCCTCTCGGGTCTCAAGCTCACCCTCGGCGTCAATAATCTCGCCGACCGGATGCCGCCCATGGCCCCGCAGGCGTTCGGTGGCGATGTCGGCGCCGACCTCGCGACTTACAATCCGATCGGTCGTCTTTGGTATCTGAGCGCCGGCCTGAAATTCTAAACGGCGCGATGACAACAAAGCCCCGGCTCGTCGCAGGTGCAGCCCTGTTGCTCGCGAGTGCGGCGGCCGCTGCCGGGGCCGCGTTGGAGACCGCCGCGCCCTCCACCGTCGAAGTCTCCGCCGCGCGGCTGGAGCAGATCGGTGCCGCGCTTCGGGCCGAGGTGCAGCAGGGCGCGATCCCCGGCGCGGTGGTCGCCGTCGCCCGACGGGGTAAGCTCGTTTACCATGAGGCCTTCGGCGCGCTCGATCCGGCGAACGGCACCCCGATGCCGAAAAATGCGATCTTTCCCATCGCGTCTTTGACCAAGCCGATGACGACGGTCGGCGCCCTCATGCTCGTCGAAACCGGACAGCTTTTGCTCGAAGATCCGGTGGCCCGACACCTGCCCCAGCTCGCCGACCGGCAAGTTGTCACCGCCGCCGGCACCGAGCCCGCCCGCCGCCAACCCACGATCCAGGACCTGATGCGTCACACCGCCGGCATGACCAACGGCGTCGCCAACGGCAGCACGCTCGAGCGCAACTACCTCGAACTCACCGCGACCGACCGCACGGCAACCGACTTGATCGAACGCTTGGGCCGCTTGCCCCTGCACAACCATCCGGGCACGCGCTGGGACTACGGCGTGGGCTTCGAAGTCGTCGGCGCCGTCATCGAAACACTGACCCAGCAGCGACTGGGCGATTATCAGGCGGCGAACCTCTTCGGGCCGCTGGGCATGATCGACACCGGCTACTTTGTGCCTCCCGCCAAAGCCCCACGGTTCGCGCGGCCGTTCAAAACCGATCCGCTCACCGGCGAGCCGACCAACGCTCGGCTCCGCACCGCCGCGCCCTTGCGAGACAGCGGCGGCAACCACGTCTACTCGACGGCCCTCGATTACCTGCGCTTCGCCGAGATGCTCCGCCAGCAGGGCACGCTCGACGGCCACCGCTACCTCGGCCGGAAGACCGTGGACTTCATGACCTCGGATCAGATGACGCCGGAGATCGCCTTGGACCGGTTGTGGTCGAGAGGAAATGTCCACGGTTACGGCTTCGGCCTCAGCGTGGCCGTACGCCGCGCCACGGTCGGATCCGGCATGTTGGGCACGCCCGGCGATTTCAACTGGGGCGGCGGCAGCGGCACGTATTTCTGGGTCGATCGCAAAGAGGAACTCACCGTGGTGCTGATGGCGGCGGCCCCCGGGGAAATCCGCAATCGGCTGCGACACCTGATCTCCGCCACCGTGCTGCAAGCCCTCGAGTGAAGCCCGTTCATCGCGGCTAAACCCTATTTTTCGCCCACATGAGAACTTCGCTGCTCCCGCTTCTATCCGCGTTCGCCGGACTCCTCCTAGCGTCGGCCGCGTTCGCCGCCGAGCCCCGGCCCAATGTCCTGCTCATCGTGGTGGATGATCTCCGTTTCGACGACTTCGGCGCGGCCGGTCACCCGTTTGCCCGCACGACCAATATCGACCGTATCGCCCGCGAAGGCGCGCAGTTCAAAAATTTCTTCTCCGTCACGCCGCTATGTTCCCCAAGCCGCGCCAACATCCTCACCGGGCTCGAAACCCGTCACCACGGCATCCTCGACAACACCGATCGCAGCCCGCTCAGCCACCGGTTGCCGACATTTGCACGCACGCTCCAAGCGGCTGGCTACAACACCGGCTTTATCGGCAAGTGGCATATGGGCAACGACCCCACGCCGCGACCCGGCTTCGATTTTTGGATTTCGATGAAGGGCCAAGGCGAAGTGAAAGATCCGGAGCTCTTCGAAAACGGTAAGCTGGAGCGCGCGCCGGGTTATGTGACGGACATCTTCACCCGCCGCGCCGTCGGCTTTATTGAACAGCCCCGCACCGCGCCCTTCCTGCTGATCTTGTCCCACAAAGCCCTTCACCCGAATAACCGCCAGCAAGCCGACGGGACGTCGGTGCGGATCGGTGAAGGCGGCTTCATCCCCGCCGACCGGCACAAAACGCTCTACGCCGATGACCGGCCGCCCCGACGCGGAAACTACGCGGTGCCGCCGCAGGGCAAACCTGCCCTCGAGCGCACGATCCCGGGCCTGCCACCGCTGGGTCCAACCACGGTGACGCCCGATGAAACCATCCGCGACCGTCTCCGCATGTTGGCCGCCGTCGACGAGGGTCTTGGGCAAATGCTGGCTGCGCTGGAAAAACAAAACGCTCTCGACCGGACCCTCGTGCTCATCGTCGGCGACAACGGCTACTTCTACGGCGAACACGGCCTCAGCCAAGAGCGTCGTCTCGCCTACGAAGAGTCCATCCGGTTGCCCCTGTTGGTGCGCTATCCGCCCCGGGTCAATGCGGGCGCGGAGCCCGTGGGCTTGGCCCTGACCACGGACTTGGCGCCTACGATTGTCGAACTCGCCGGCGCGCCTGCCATGCCCGGCATCGACGGACGCTCGCTCGTGCCGCTCTTCGCGCGCACGCCGGCAGATTGGCGAAAGTCGTTCCTGATCGAATACACGACCGACATCGTATTCCCGCGCACGTTGAAGATGGGCTACGACGCCGTGCGCACCGAGCGCTACAAATACATCCGCTACCGCGACCTCAGGGACATGAACGAGCTCTACGACCTCTTGGAAGATCCCTTCGAACTCTCCAACCTCATCGCTGCGCCGACCGCCACCGCCGCCCGCCAGCAAATGGAAAAGGAACTGGATCGCATCCTCGCCTCGGCCCGCTCCCCTCTGCCGTAGGCCCGAAAACCGCCGTTCACCGGACCCCAAAAGAGGGCTCGGTCACCCGACTTGCTCGCGGGGCTCCGCGGGCTTGCCCTGAGCCAGCGCACCCGCGTGCGCCTTGCCGCGTCTGCCGCGCGGCCCACACCCCGCCGCCCCCTAGCCCGGTCGAGTCCATCGATTGCAGGACGTCCGGAAAATCGAGGGCGCGCGGCACCTAAATTGCCTGAGCGACGAGCACCGACATCGCCGCCTGCCGCTGGTCGCCAACAACGTGCGGTTCCTGCTTTTGCCCGAACGGACCATGCCCAATTTCGGATCGGTGGTGCTCAGCCGAGTGTTGGCGCGGTTAAGCGAAGATTGCTGGCCCGCTATCATCATCTGGTGCTGCTGGTGGAAAGCTTCGTCGATACCGTGCTCCGAGGTCTACGTGTCGCCGGGGCCCGAGCGGTTCCAAGGCACCGTTTACCTCGCCACTGGCTGGACCGAGCCCGGTTCGAATCAAGGTGCATACGCGCACGTCGCGGAACTGTGACGAAAATCGTGGCCAGCCCAAACGATTCGTCACCAGAGAATTGGTCCGAATACGCGCTCCGTGGCTTGCAGGCCAAACCGTCAACGACGATCTGAACCGGCGACGTGTTATGTATGTCGTCCTACAGGACACAGCGCTGCGCACCGACCTGCCTGACTGCTTTTGCCATTTCGCAGACAACTTGGTGGTGGTCTGCGGCCTTGGACCAAGCTTTCCTCGCGACCATGGCCAATAATGACCTCGTCCAATCCCTGCAGCGCGGCATGATCATTATCGATCTGGTTGCGCGTTCGGGCAGTGGCTTGACCCTCATGGAGCTGGTTGACGCCCTGAGTGTAAAGCGCCCGACGGTGTTTAATCTCACCCGCACGCTAGTGGCCCAGAGATATCTCGAAAAGACCACGAAGCCCGTGCGATTCCTGCTGGGTCCCGCTGTGCTAGAGAATGCTGAGGCGTGGAGGCATCGAGAGATCGCCAAGCAGTTCGAGGAACTCGTTCGCCGGTTAGCGTCGGAGATCCCGAACGCAACAGTCGTACTCGCTGAGCCGATGGGGGGCGAGGTAGTGGCCGTTCACCTGGTGGAGAAAAATCGTCCAGGCGTGGTGCAACACTCGTCTACCCGACGACTCGCGCCGTACGTTCATGCGTCGACGCTTTGCTTCCTCGCCTTTTGGCCGCCGGATGAGGAGTCGGCTTATAAAACGCGTTATCCCTTTGGGGAATATGGCAGCGGTGTCTGGGGAGACGAAAAGCGGCTGCTGGTGTTCCTCAAAAAAGCCCGCGACCTCGGATATGTCGCGTTTGAAGCGCCGACCGGCAGATTTCTGGTTGGCTTTCCGGTGTACGCCCAAGAAGGCACCCTGCTCGCCACGGTGGGTTTATCGATGGCAATCGAGCGACCTCTCGATGCGCGCGAGAAGATGGCTATCGTCGAACGAGTCCGCTTGGGAGTCGACGGGCTTCATCGGCCCGCCTAGCTACCGGGCTTGGCCTGCGGTGGTGCAGTTTGCAAACAGGAGTTCGGCAATCTGACGTGCAGCCGCCCCGCGGGTGAGTGGAGAGGTGGGCTGCCAGTCGCTACCCATCTCGTGTCGCTGGAATGAGCGGTCCGAGGGATTTTCCCTGCCCGATTTCACCTCAAGTCCAGCTAGGCGGTTTGGGTCGTCACTGCCTCGACGAAATGCGGCGAGAGCAACCTGCCAAGCTTGGATAGATGCAGGTCCGACTAGAGATTCGCCGGCGGATTCGTAGCTGCCGAAGAATCCATGCGCCGAAAGAAGCTGAATGGCTGTCGCATCCAAGTCGTCACGCGACAAGTCGAGGTCGGAAAAGTAGCTAATGGCGATTCGCCGACGCAGCAGTCCGGCCTGAAGAATCGGCACATTGAGCTGCGCTGGGACCACGCCTTGCTGCAGACACATAGCTGCGGCAAAGCCGGCGACCTCCCCGGTGTGTACGAAGACTGGTTCAAGCCTAAGCGTACCCCATCCGACGTGCGAGGCGGACATCGCGACCGGGACAAGCAGGTTGTCAACGCGGTCCGTCTGCAGGCATCGGAACGGAATTTGGGCAGGTACAGTCTGCTCGGCCAAGATGAATTCCCCATCGTTCAAGCTTCCGGGCTTTCTGCTGGGATTACAGTCATGCGAATCCATCGGCCATTCCGAAAAGGCGATCGAGTCGCTGTGAATTGGCGCCCGCCCGTGCAACGGATGAAGGGTAGCGTCGTGCTCGGTGAAGACATAGCCACCGACTAGCCGGAGCGCCTCGCGCACGTAGATTGCATGGGGAATATTCGCGTTGTCGCGGTACTCATCCCGTGCCAGGCCCCACTCGCATGCGTGGCGCCGCAGTGACTCTGGTACGGCCGGATCCTGCTGCAGGAAGTGGAGTAGCCCAAGCGAGTGGGCCACATGCTCGCGATAAAGCTCTGTCCGGCGATCGGGACTCGCGAGGGGGTAGTCATGGTTACCTCCGACCAGGTTGGCTCCGAGCCAATCCATTTTACCGCCGGGGATATTGACGGCAAAGCGGTAGTCCTCGATCGAGCCATGCAGATAGTGCGATGACAAGGGGTAGGCACGCGTATAGGCGTCGGGAGCACGGTCAAGAATACCCAAGTAGCGATCCCGCGTATAACCTGCCGGCCTGATGATATTCTGGCGGTTTTCGGCCCGGTCGGTCAGGACCAGCCGGGCGCTGTACGCCTGTACGGCGCGGTCGCCCTGGCCCGTGCTACCAGAGAAAACCTGGCGTGAGGTGCGATTGAAGTAGTGGAGGTTGAGCCGGCGCGCGATGGTGTGGCCGACATCGCCGATTGGATCGATCGTCGTGAAATGGGCGCCGGCGTGGGGTTCGCCAAACTCATCGCGGCCTTCGCGGCCAACTCGGAACGCGGCACCCGCCAAGGACGCCAGCTTGGCCTCGTAGGTGGCGTCGACGAAGATATCGGCTGTCACCCGGATCGGGTCGTCGGCAGGTGCCGCGGTCCGAAACACCGCTTCACGAAGCGTCACGCCGTCTTTCTGAACCGACTCTAGCCTCAGCCCTAGGGCGAGCCGGACACCTGGACAATCCCCGAGCATTTCGCGGAGCACCTTCTCGGCGACATGCGGTTCGAAGCGCGGGCGCTCGCCATGGCGCGATGGATCGCCGAAGCGCGAAAGCGCATGGTCGGGCGAACCTTCGCCCCGGGTTGTGCGATAATAGGATTCGATACGGGCGACGAACTCGGACAGCACCGGACAGCGGTGCCCGGCATAGCGGGTGTCAAAGACCTGGACCCCGCAGACCCACATGCCGCCGACGTGGGAAGATGCCTCCGCGACGAGAACGCTCACGCCCTCCCGGGCTGCGCGCAGCGCGCACGCAACGCCCGCCGGGGTTGCTCCAACGACGAGCACGTTGTAACTGCCGGCGAAGTTTGGTGTAATCGAATCCAGATTCATCAGTTGGACGGGCGGGAAGGAATTTCTGTTTCTGGAGACCGGTCCCAGACGGTTAGGTTGACCAAGCTGCCGGTCTTACGTGGAAGGAAATAGGAAGCGACGAAGCAGGTGATCAGCATCACGACGTTGGCGATGATCGAGGTGTAATAGGCGTTGAACATCCGGGGCCATACGCCGACGGTCACGAGAATCGCATAGACGGTGAAAAGTGTGGTGGCGGCGATGCCGACGAGCACCGCCCTGGCGTCGCCGAGGCGGGTAAACATGCCAAAGACAAACGCGCCTGCTGCGCCCCCGCCCAACAGGGCTGTTACGATCAGGATGAAATCGAGGATCGTCTTGGTAGAGGCGAGGTAAAATAGCCAAGCGCCTACGCTCATGAGAAGGGCAACGCCGACGGAGGTGAGTCGGCTGGTGGTGAGATAGTGCCCGTCTGACTTGGTCTGGACGACAAAGGCGCGATAGACGTCGTTCACGAACACCATGCTGGTGGCATTGATGCAGCTGCTTAGGCTTGCCATGGCAGCGGCGAGGGCAGCCGAAATGACCAGTCCAGCCAGGCCATGGGGGAGCACAGTGAGGATGAAGTGAGGAAGGATGTCCTCCGCCTTCCGCGTTCCGGCCAGCACCGCCGTCGAGACGTCCGTCGGGAAGTGCTGGTAGTAGGTCCACAGGCAGGTTCCAAGAAACATGAACCCGACCCAGATCGGCACGGCACCAAAGCCGAGGACAAACATGGCCTTGCGCGCCTCGCGGGAGGATTTGGCCGAGCACCAGCGCTGAACCGAGTCCTGATCGAGCTGGCCCGCTAAGTAATTGGCTACACCAACTAATATGAGCATGACAGTCGTCTTTTCCGTAAGCGAGAATCCGCCTGGCACCGGCTCAAGCTGCCGAGAGACGGGATTGAGATCGCGTAGTGATAGTTTGTCCGCGGCCCACGCCTCCGAGAACACCTGCGCAAACCCACCGGGCAAGGCATTGACGATAAAAAACACGCAGGCAATCGCCCCGCTTAAGAGAACGATGGTCTGTATGACATCGGTCCATACGACGGCTTCGAACCCGCCCTTAACAGTATAGACCGCCGTAACTCCGGATGCGAACAGGATACAGGTCAGCACCGGAAGGCCGGTCATCGACGAAAGCATCACAGCCAGCAGGTAGGTGATCGTTGCGGCACGCACGACCTGCATCACGAGATAGACCAGCGCCGCGTAGAGCGAAACGGAGGGACCAAAGCGCAAGGCGAGGTAATGATAGGCGGAGCGTGCGGTACCGCGACGGAAGAACGGGATGAAGGCGTAGCAGGCAATCAACACCACGAGCGGAAACGCGAGCGGAGGAATGATGCGAATCCAAGCAGTTTTGAAGCTGTCTGCCGGGTAGGCGATGAACGTGATCGAGCTGATCGTTGAGCCGATGAAGCTCAGCCCGATCGCCCAGCCCGGAAAATCTCGCCCGCCGAGGAAATAGCGGTCTGTCGTCTTGTTCCGTTTGGAAAAGCGCAGCCCGATCGCCAGCGTGAGGATGGCGTAGGCAGCGATGACCAGCAGGTCGGCGGAGTGCAGCTCCATGCGCGCTTAGCGATACAAGGCAGTGAGTTCCGCCAGCGGCACGATCGTTACCTCAATGTCCTCCTTGTTAATGGAGTAGATCGTGTAGAGGCGGCCATCGTGTTCGTAGCCGCGCATGTAGTGGTAGCCCTTGGTCTTGGCGCGCCCTTCCCACCGGGCGGACGTTTCCTCCGCTCGGATATTCACGATGCGATCGTAAACCAGCCCATCCGCGGAAAGCGCGATGCTAAACGGAATGCGCACCAGAGGGTCGGGATTAACCAAAAGCGCATAGATTCCGTTGCTTAGTCTGATGCCATGGTGTCGCGATCCCTGCTCGGGGAAATTAGTGACGACCGGGTGGGACCAGGTTGAACCGTTGTCGGTGCTGTAGGAGCGGGCCAGAAAGAAGGGACGCGTACCCCGGGTCCGAAAATGTGCGACCAGATGTCCGTTGGGGAGCGAGTACCATTCCGCCTCTTCAAGCATTCCCTCTCCAGGCAGGCCGCGAATGGTCCAGTCGGAGATCGATTTTACGCCGCCCTTGGCGGCCTTCATTATACCCCAGTTCCCGACTCCGTTTTTCCCGAGGATCAGCCAGTCGCCGTCCGGGGTTCGCTCGGGGATGTTCCCAGCAAAGAAATCTCGCGCGATTACCTCCGGCTCGCCGAAGCGCTTGGTTTGCGGATTCCATTTGAACGCGAGCAAGACCGGTTCTTTCCCGGTTGTTCGATCGTCCATGGCATCGCGTAACGCGGCGAGTGCATACATCTCGCCTTCGCGTATCCAAAAACCGCAGGCGGTGTATCTACGGTCTGCTTCCCGGCCGGTGAGATCGACTGGGTCGCTCCAATTTAGCGCATCTGCGCTCGTGGCGAAGCGTACGCGCTGCCCGCGGAAATCTTCGCCGACATAGCCATCGTTCCATTTGGCAAAGAATTGTCCGTCCCAGAAAACGATGAATGGATGATGGGCAAAGGCCGATTCATTCTGGACCCCCCGGAATACGAGGCTGCGTTGACCGCTGGACGTGGGCAGCTTGCTCCATTCGACCTTCGTGGGGTCAAGGGAAAGCCCCGGCACAGCAAACATGTTAGCCAGGACTTCGTCGGCGGGCTTTGGCTGCGCGGAAAAGAGGCCGGGGCTCAGCGCGAGCCCTAGCGTGATTGCGCCGACGGTTGAGCGCAGGTGCCGGAGCCAACGGGGCCTTGGTGCGCTCGGCCTGATGTCTGAGAGCGGTGGGCGTGCATACCCGACCTTATTCGTGCGATCCTCTGACTGCGGGGTCTTCATGGTCATGGGGTGGGTGGTAATATGGAATTAATTTTGCCAGGGTTCGGGAAGCTCAGAGGACTCGGTTCGCAGAAGGGGAGACTCGAGCTACGCGCTGCAAAGCGGCGCGTAGCTCGCGGAAAATTTCCCGAGAAACCTATATCAGTGCTGCGCGGCGGGAATCAGAAGCTGTACGTGGTCGTCAGCCGGAACCGTCGTGGATCCCCGAAGTAGATATTGCTGAAGTTCACCGCGGTCGAGAGGTACTCCTCATCCAGCACGTTTTCGACCTGAAGCTGGATGCGCCACGATGCTCGTGCATAGCCGATGCCGGCGCTGAGTATTTCGTATTCGGGAAGGATGAAGCTGTTTGCGCCATCGCCGAAACGGTCCGCCACAGTCTTGTGGCCGAGGGAAACAGAGAGCCCGTTCAAGGATTTTCCGGTGAAGTCGTAGCGGGCGAACAGGCTCCAGTTGAACCCGGCGTTTGCGTTGCGGAAAAAGGCTCCCGTTTCAGATTCGCCTTTGAGATCGGAGAAACCAGCGATGAGATTCAATCCGTCGATTGGTTGCGCGGTCAGGTCGAGTTCCCATCCCTTATTGGTTGCCTCCCCAGCCTGAATGGTTGCCGGGAAGCCGTTGATCACGGTGTTGACGATGAAGCCGTCTTCCACGGTTTCGAACCGCGCAAGTGTTCCGGTCAGCCGTCCATCCAATAGATTTACCTTAAGACCAACCTCATCAGACCCACCCGTCCCGTTTCGCAGCGCATTACCGAGGCTATCGAAGCCACTACGAGGACGGTAGGTCTCCGAGTGGTTGACGAAGAGCGAAACACTGGGAATCGGCCGGTACACTATTCCGTAGGAGGGGGACCATTGGCTGTTCTTTCTGTTAATGATATCGTTGGCGGGATTAAGCCGATTGTTTGAGTTAGAGCGAACACCTTGGAAACCGAAACCACCCGCGATCACTACGCGGTCGGAAAAAAGACTGATGTTATCCTGAACACCGAACGAGAAGGCGTCACTGTTACTGATGTTACTAGACGTGACGGAGTTGAACGTGAGATCCGACGGTAGATTTGTTCTTTGCCACTGCTCGACCCTCATATTTAGCTGCCGTGGTTTGATCAGATTTTGAGAAGCGGCGTTGTAACGGAGCTGGATCCCGTAGCTTTCGGAAGTAATGAGCGAAAGATAGGTCAGCATCTGGTGACGGGTGGGCCCTAGCTCAAACCGGCCGGCTAAGTCCATGTAAACTCTCCCGCTAGATCCATTGTCAAAGTTAACGTCGTAAGTTGAGCCGCGGGTTCGGATTTCCACCCAATTTGGATTTTCAAACAGTGTGTTGTTTTGGTTACCGATTACAGCGCCGTTGGCGTTCACGAAATCAAAGTTGTTACCCATATAGGTTTGTCGGTTGCCTTCGTCATATGCGTAACGACCGACCAGCTTGAGGGACCAGCTCCCGATGTCGTACTGAAATCCGGCCTCGCCGAGGTAAACATCGGTCAGCTTGAACGTGGCGTTACCCGGGCCCGCGATCACTGTCGTCACCGGCAGGATGCCGAGTCCTAAGCTGCGTCGGGTCGGCTTGGTAGAATCGTAGGGGGCAGCGCGAAACGTGTGGGAGGGAGTAGTGCGGTCAAGGAATTGCGCCTCCCACCGGGTCCAGACCTTGGCGTTCTGCGCCAATTGGTAATCAACAAAGGAGTAGAGAGCCGAGCGGTTATCGTTGTTGCCGCCCTGAGCCTTGCCCTCCTGCTCCGCCGCCGCCAAGCGGTAGCCGAGTTTCTTATTCATCAATCGATTGCTGGTATCGATTTCGAAGCGACCAAGATTATTGCCGGCCATCTCATCAAGGGATAAGCGAAGGACGGTCATTGGGCTGTCCAAAGGGCGTTTCATCACACGATTCACGACGCCACCGACTGCATGGGAGCCGTAAAGAGCACCAGCCGGGCCTTTGATGAACTCGTACCGACTGACTCCAATCAGATCGTAAGACGAAAGGCCAACTAGTCCTTCCCCCAAACCATCCGTCAGGGCCAGCCCGCCAATTTCAGAACCGCGCATTGTCAATCCACCGGAGCCTTTGGTCGATCCTCTGGATACGCCAGCGACATAGCTGGCAATATCCTCCATCTCGATCAGGGTGGAGTCCTTGATGAACTTCTCGTTCAAAGAGACGACGACCTGTGGCGTCTCCATAACACTGATATTCATCCGGGTGGCTCCGAGGGAATTAGTTGTCCCGTACCCGCGGTCGTTGGCGGCAGTTACTTCAAAAGGCGAAAGTCTGACGACTTCCTTAGCGGCGGTAGAACCACTGGTTTGGGCGGTAAGCGGCCAAGCCAACGCTAATCCGAGCGATATCAAGGAGGAGAGCGCGAGGGACTGAGTATTCATGGGGTTATTGATGGGGACGGGATTTTCAGGGGAAGTGTATCTAGGGGAAATCAACAAGCAGGGAGAACACGCAAATGACATCTATTATGACTAATAATGCATTAAATGATGACATTAAACCGCGTCAAGCGCCAATCTTCTTTCTGCTCCCCCTCGACCGACATCGTATTCCCGCGCACGTTGAAGATGGGCTACGACGCCGTGCGCACCGAGCGCTACAAATACATCCGCTACCGCGACCTCAGGGACATGAACGAGCTCTACGACCTCTTGGAAGATCCCTTCGAACTCTCCAACCTCATCGCTGCGCCGACCGCCACCGCCGCCCGCCAGCAAATGGAAAAGGAACTGGATCGCATCCTCGCCTCGGCCCGCTCCCCTCTGCCGTAGGCCCGAAAACCGCCGTTCACCGGACCCCAAAAGAGGGCTCGGTCACCCGACTCGCTCGCGGGGCTCCGCGGGCTTGCCCTGAGCCAGCGCACCCGCGTGCGCCTTGCCGCGTCTGCCGCGCGGCCTACACGCTGTCGCTCACCATCCCGACCGAGTCCATCGATTGCAGGACGCCCGGAAAACCGAGACCGGGCCGACAAGGTGGATACCGCATGCTTGCGCCCGGAGGTGACCCAATCCGCCCAAGATGATTGGGCAACTGAAGCCGCAAGAATGGCAAATACCGCGCAGCGACACGCCGCTTTTTCGGGTAGTTTTCTGTTACCAGCCACCCTCCGCAATCTGTCGTCCATCGTTCAAATGAGATCCCTTGTCGCGCCAGTCGATTTCTCCGAAACGAGCCTCCGCCGGTTGTCCGAGGCGCCCAAGTTCGCCGGTCTAATCACGTGTCCCATCACCTTCATCCACGTAGTGCAGCCACCCCCGATGAGCGTGTGCGCCATCGGCCCGGTGGTTGACGGCACCGCGCAGTTCGTCGCTGAGCCGGAAAAAAGCGCCGCGCGCCGACTGGCGAAGCTAAAAAGCAAATTGCAAGAGGCCGGCTTGGAGGTGGACACGTTGCCGCGCACCAACCGAACCGAAATGCAGCTCACCGATTCGGCCACGAAGCTATGCTTCGTATATTGCGACCCGTTCACATGGGCACACGGCGTCCTGCGACTCTCTGATCGGCAACCCGACCGGCGGATTGCTGCAGCGGTCCCTCCGCCCGGTCATCGTCGTCCCGGCGACATCCACGGCGCAAAAGCCGCCGCGTTATCCGCGATGAGAACGGCGCGCAACCAACAGGTGCCCATCAGGCGGCTTTCCATGGCACACGATTCCTCCCTTTCCCCAACCCTCCAATGATAACAGAAAAAACAAGTCATCCCGCGGCAAAAACTGCGCGCGTACTTTGCGGCACAGATTTTTCGGCCAATGCCAAGCACGCGGCGGACGTCGCCGCCGTGCTAGCACAGCGCATGCACACCGCGCTGGAACTCACCCACGTGAGCGCAATTCTGCCGCATCCGGCAGCGAGCGAAGATCTGCGCGCAGAAGCAGATCGTATTCGGAAGCACGGGGCCGTGATCGACGAGGTGCTGCTGGCTGGATCGGCCGACGAGGAGCTGGTCAAACGAGTACAGTCCGGGGCGCATCGGCTCGTGGTGGTGTCGTCCGTAGGCCAACGAGCAACCACACGCTGGCTGCTCGGCAGCGTTTCCGAGCGGACCGCGGAGCGCGCGACCGTGCCGACCTTGGTGGTGCGCGACGCCGCGCCGTTCACGGCGTGGGCGCGTGGCGAGCGTTCGCTGAAGGTTTTTGTCGCGTTCAACTTCACCACCACGTCTGAAGCCGCGTTGCACTGGGTGAAGGAACTGCAAGCCATCGGACCGTGCGAACTCGTCGTCGGGTATGTAGACTGGCCGCCCGAGCAGCAGACGCGCCTCGGGGGCACCGAGGTGCTGCCACCCCTTGGCGGCAATCCACCGGAAGTGCAGAAAATTTTGGAACGCGATCTCAGGACCCGGGTGTCTGAATTGCTCGGTGACACTCCCTTCGGGTCGCGCGTGGAGGGCAACTGGGGACGGCCAGACGCCCGCTTGGCGATAATGGCCAAAGAGGAGCAGGCCGATCTGATCGTGGTCGGCTCGCACCAGTATCGCGGTTTCGAGCGCCTATGGCATACTTCGGTTTCGCGCGGGTTGCTCCACAGCACGACGATGAGCGTGGCGGTGGTCCCCCTTTCCACGCAGGAGAAACGTGGCGCTCCGATCGCCCCGGCCGTGCGGCGCGTGTTGGTCGCGACCGATTTTTCAGACTTGGCCGCCCGGGCCATCACGCACGCCTACTCGTTGGTGCGGGGCGGCGGCATAGTCCGGCTGGTCCATGTGATGCACCCCAAGGAATTGCCGAAGGGCAAGTACCTGCAAGGCACGGCGGACCGGCATTTCGAGAAGCGGCATACCAAGCACATTGAGACTGCACGGCAAAAATTGCGCGCCCTGATCCCGGTGGAAGCGGCGACCTTCGGCATCTTCACCGAGGTCGAAGTGATCGAGCACCACGAACCCAGTACGGGCATCGGCCAAGCCGCGGAACGGTTTGGGGCCGATGTCCTCTGTCTCGGATCGCACGGAAATTCCGGCTGGTCGGCGGGCGTCCTCGGGTCCGTCACCCAGAAGGTGATCTCCACCAGCCGCCGTCCGCTGTTCGTCGTCCAACCGCCGATAGATTGAAACCCAAAGGGCTGAAACCTCATGAATCAGATCAAATCAATTCTGGTCGGAGTGGACTTCTCCGCCGGTTCCAAAGTGGCGCTCCATCAGGCGGCGCGCATCGCGCAAGGGAGCCACGCGACGCTTCACGTGCTCCACGTCATCGAGTCTCTGGCGGTCACCGAACTTGCGGCGGCCCTGAAAGTGCCGATCGAAGATCAACAGCGTGCGGCCCGGTCGGGAGCGAGGCACGAGCTGACCCGCTGGATTGCGGAGACCGCCTCGCATGTGGAACTACATGCCGACGTGGTCATCGGCATCCCTCTGGAGGAAATCCTGAAGCGCGCGCAAGAGGTGGCCGCCGATCTGGTGGTGCTCGGCGCGCAAGGTGCCCACGGGGCGAGACGCGGCGCGGGCACTTTGGCGACAAAGGTTCTGCGCAAGGCGCCGGCCAAGGTCTTGTTGGTCGCCGGCGATCGATGGCAGCCGTTTGCCACCGTGGTCGCGGGCGTGGATTTTTCCGCAACGGCACGCGTGGTGGTCGATCAGGCGAAGCACCTCGCGGCTCAGGACAAAAGCTGCGTCCACTTCCTGCACGTTTTCGACGGCCCGTGGCACCGCCTCCACTACCGGATGGAAACGCCCGAAGCCGACCCGGATTTCAAGAAACAATACCGCGATCTGTTACAACGGCAGCTTAACCAGTTTGTCGGCGACACACGCGGTCTTGAAGCACACTGCATCCTGCACGATGCCTCCGGTTATGGTCATGGCCTCGCGGAGTATGCGCTCAAGATCTCGGCCGATCTCATTATAATGGGCAACAAAGGCCGCACCAATCTGCGCTACGTTCTGCTCGGCTCAACCGCCGAGCGTTTGCTGACGGAACTGCCCTCCTCCGTGCTCTGCGTGCGAACACCGGAGTGATCCCGCGCGCTTTTTCACCCGTGAGACAATACCCCGAAAGTCGTGGACCGGCCCAAACACATCATCATAGCCCCGGACTTCTCCTCTCGCTCCCGCACTGCACCGGTGAAAGCAGCGTGCATCACCCGGTGAAACGGCGCGCGGAGGCCGGAGCGGCACGTCGTCGGTTTGTTCGCGGTCTCGGATCGCGCGGGTACCCTGCCCATGCCGGTGGAGCGTGTCCGAGCGCAAGCCGGTCGCACTGCCCCGATCCAATTTTAGGTTCCGCTCAATGAAGACTACGGGGCGACAGCCATGGCACCAGATGCCGGCGGAAGAGGCCTCGCAATTGCTCGACGTGAACTTGTCCTTCGGTCTGTCCGGCGATGAAGTTCTCCGCCGTCAGAAAGAGTATGGCCCGAATCGCGTCACCGCGCGGCGCAGCACGCCCGCCTGGCTTAAGTTCCTCAAGCAATTTAACCAGCCACTCGTTTATATCCTGCTCCTGGCGGTCGGCGTCACCGCCTTTCTCGGCGAGTGGGTGGACGCGTCGGTCATCTTCGGCGTCGTGCTCATCAACGCCGTCGTCGGTTTTCTCCAAGAGGCCAAGGCCGAAAAAGCCATTGAGGCGCTCGCCAAAATGGTCGCCACCGAAACGACCGTGCGCCGCGACGGCCGTAAACTTCGCGTCCACTCCGAGCAACTCGTGCCGGGCGACGTGGTGTTGCTCCAATCCGGCGACCGCGTGCCCGCCGACCTCCGGTTTTTCCACGTCCGCAATCTGCACGTGGATGAGTCCGCCCTCACTGGCGAGTCGCTCCCTGTGGCCAAGCACGCTGATCCGCTGGCCTTGGACACAATTCTAGCCGAACGGAAGAATCTTGCCTACGCCGGCACGCTCATCACCGGCGGTCAGGCGGAAGGGGTCGTATGGGGTATCGGCGATCAGACCGAAACCGGCCGAATCTCCCATCTCATCTCCAGCGCGGTCGAAATCTCCACGCCGTTGACCAAGAAAATCGCCCAGTTCAGCAAGCTGGCGCTGTGGGTCATCCTCGCGCTGGCGGCGGTCACCTTCGCGGTGGGCGTCGGACGCGGCGAAGAACCGGCCGAAATGTTCATGGCGGCGGTGGCGCTCGCGGTCGGCGCGATTCCCGAGGGCCTGCCCGCCGCGGTTACCATTGTCCTGGCGGTCGGCGTGTCCCGGATGGCGAAGCGGAAAGCAATCATCCGCAAGTTACCCGCCGTTGAGACGCTCGGCAGCACCACCGTGATCTGCTCGGACAAAACCGGCACGCTCACCGAGAACCAAATGACCGTGCAGGAAATTTTTGCGGGCGGAAAACTCTACGCGGTGACCGGGGCTGGTTACGAACCGAGGGGCGACCTTCGCCTCGATGGCAAGGTCGTGGAAGTTTGGGAACATCCCGCGCTCGCCGAGTGCTTGCGTGCCGGGGTGCTTTGCAACGATTCACAACTCGTGCGCGAAGATGGTCGGCTCAAAGTGGAGGGCGATCCGACCGAGGCCGCGTTGCTCGTGGCCGGCGAAAAAGGCGGGCTGCTTCACACCGACACCCACCGCGAATCGCCGCGTCAGGACGTGATTCCCTTCGATTCCGAGCACATGTTCCGCGCGACACTGCACGAGGCGCAATCAGGCCGCATTATCTACAAGGTCGGCGCGCTCGAACGCCTGCTCGAGCGCTGCACCGACGCGCTCGACGAAAGCGGTGCGCCGGTCGCGCTCGACAAGGCCGCCGTTCACCGCGCCGCCGAAACGATGGCCGCGCGCGGGCTGCGCGTGCTGGGCCTGGCCCGCCGGCATGTGGCCGCGCACCACGCTAAACTCGAACATGCCCACGTCGCAGAAGGACTCACTTTCATTGGGCTGCAGGCGATGATGGACCCGCCCCGGCCCGCCGCCATCGCCGCCGTGCGCGAGTGTCAGCGCGCCGGCATCGCGGTAAAAATGATCACCGGCGATCACCTCGTCACCGCCCGCGCCATCGCCGGGCAAATCGGACTGAAGGGCCGCGAAGAGCACGGGCAACTGGTCGCCCTCTCCGGCCGTGAGCTTGAAAAAATCTCCGACGCAGAACTTCCCGAAGTCGCCGAGCGCACCGGAGTCTTCGCTCGCGTCGCGCCCGAACAAAAGCTTCGTCTCGTGAAAGCGCTCCAGTCGCGCGGTCACGTGGTCGCGATGACGGGCGACGGCGTGAACGACGCACCCGCGCTCAAGCAGGCCGATATCGGCGTGGCGATGGGCATCACCGGCACGGACGTGGCGAAGGGTGCCGCCGCGATGATTCTGACCGACGACAACTTCGCCAGCATCGAGGCCGCCGTCGAGGAGGGCCGGGGGGTGTTCGACAATCTGACCAAGTTCATCGTCTGGACGCTGCCGACCAACAGCGGCGAGGCGATGGTGTTGCTCACCGCGATTCTGTTTGGCCTGACGCTACCAGCGCTGCCCGTACAACTCCTGTGGATCAACATGTCGACCGCGCTGCTTCTCGGGCTGATGCTCGTGTTTGAGCCCAAGGAGCGCGATCTCATGTCCCGCCCTCCGCGCGACCCGAAGCGTCCGTTACTCACGTATCCGCTGCTGATGCGCACCGGATTGATCACACTGATCATCGTGGCCGGCGCATTTTGGTTGTTCTTCTGGGAGTTGCAGGGAGGTGCGAGCGAAGCCGCCGCGCGCACCGCCGTCGTCAACGTCATTGTGTTCGTGGAGATCGGTTACCTGTTCAGTTGCCGCTCCCTCAACCACTCCCTCTTCACCATCGGGCTGTTCACGAACCGTTGGGTCATCGCCGGCTCGTTTGCGATGCTGGGCGCGCAACTTTTCTTCACCTACTCCCCCGTCATGAACCATCTCTTCCACACTGCGCCGATCGGCGGTGCGTCGTGGTTGCGCATCGTCGGCGTGGCGACCGCGGCCTTCGCCACCGTCGAACTGGAAAAATGGATCCGCTTCGGTCGCCACCGGGGTCAGCACGCCATCCCGGAGTGAGGCCCGCCCCTTAAGTTAAATTCCAAGGAAGCAAAAATGATCGGAGTTGGCGCCGCGTCATGGGCTAAGACGCCGTGCGGACCGAGCGCTACAAATTCATCCGCTACCGCGACCTCAAGGACATGAACTAACTCTACGACTTCATGGAAGATCCCTTCCGACTTTCCAATCTCATCGCCGTGCCAACGGCCAATCCGGTCCGCCGGGCGATGGAGAGCGAGCTTGATCGCATCCTCGCCTCGGCCCGCGCCCCTCTGCGGTAGGCCCGAAAACCGCCGTTCACCGGACCCCAAAAGAGGGCTTGGTCACCCGACTCGCTCGCGGGGCTCCGTGGGCTCGCCCGGAGCCTGCGCGCCCGCGTGCGCCTTGCCTCGCCTGCCGCGCGGCCCACACTTCGCCGCGTGTCCGACGCTTCCTTTCAGCTCCCGGCGTTATTCGATCTTGGCGCCACGTTTGCCTTCGCCCTCACCGGCGCGCTGGCCGGCGTAAAACGGGGCTACGATATCGTCGGCATTTTCTTTCTCGCCCTCGTCTCCAGCATCGGCGGCGGTCTGATCCGGGACGCCGTATTCATCCCCGGCGCTACCGCCACTCCGCTCCTCACCGATCCACGCTACATCCAAGTCGTCCTGACGGCGACCCTCGTTTGTGTGGTCTTCGCCAATCGCATCACCCATTTCCGCCGCGTGATCGCCGTCGTGGACGCCCTCGGGCTCGGCGCTTACGCCGCCTTCGGCACCCAAAAAGCCCTGCTCGCCGGTCTCGCCGTGCCCGCCGCGATTCTCGTCGGTGTGATCAACGCCGCCGGCGGCGGTCTCCTCCGTGACCTGATCACGCGCGAGGAACCGCTCGTCTTCAAACCCGGTCAATTCTACGCCCTCGCCGCCTTGGCCGGCTCGGTGCTGTTTGTGTTTTTTGTGACCGAGCTCGAACTGCGTCCCACCTCCGCCGCCCTCGCCACCATCAGCCTCACGTTCACCTTCCGCATCCTTTCGATTCTCTTCAACTGGCGCACGTCACCCGTCGGCCAGCTCAACCCCGCCAACGACCCGCCGCCCTGATTCGCCCCGCTTTTCCGCCCCATGCCCAACACTCCCACCGTCCGCACGCTCGCCCTCTCCCTCGGCGTCTCCCGCACCACGGTTTCCGAGGCACTCCGGGGCAACGCTTGCGTCCATCCCGCGACGGCCGCCCGCATTCGCAGCGCCGCCGAAGCCGTCGGCTACAAAGCCAATCCGCTCGTGGGCGCGGTCATGTCGGAGGTGCGCCGTTCCCGAAACCAGATCTTTCGCGGCGTCATTGCCGCCATCGACCTCGACGAAACCGGACGCCCCGCCGCCAGCGGCAAATTTCACGCCGCCCTCACCGCCGGGGCCCGTCAACGCGCACTCGAACTGGGTTTCAAACTCGAGACGTTCCTCGTCGGCTCGAAAGGCGTCACGTTCGAGCGGCTCGACACCATCCTTCAATCGCGGGGGATTCAGGGCGTCATGCTCCTGCCATCGTGGGCGCCACCGGATTTTTCCAAACTCGACTGGACCCGCTACGCCGGAATTTACAGCGACTACGTCATCGACCATCCCGCCCTGCACTCGGTGTGCTCGGATCATCACCGCTCATTGATGTCCGCCCTCGGCCGACTGCAAGCGCTGGGCTACGACCGGCCCGGCCTCGTCGTCCAAAGCCAGCAGGACGAGCGGCTCCAACACCGCTGGGAAGGCGCGTTCTCCGCCTACCAACGCAACCATCCCGAGATCGGCACCGTGCCCCCGCTCATCGTGCCCGAGGTCAACGCCGCCAATTTCAGCCGGTGGTTCCGCAAATACACGCCCGACGTCGTCCTCGCCCATGACCCGGTGGTCATGACGTGGATGACCGCCGCCGGTGCGCGGGTGCCGCGCACCCACGGCTACTTTTGCCTCAACGTGACCCAGACGGATCGCCCCTGCGCCGGACTCGACCTGCACCCCCACGCCCTCGGCGCGCGCGGCGTCGAACTGCTGATCGCCCAACTCCAACGCAACGAACGCGGCATCCCCAGCCCCGCTTCGACCACGATGATCCCCGGCCACTGGGTCGACGGCCCCACCCTGGCAAAAAAAACTGGGCCAACCGAAAAACTTTCTTTGAAGAGTCGGAAAGTGGTCAGAGACAGTCGCCTTCGTTCGGGCTAGAAACCGTTGCCTGCGTGACGCTTTGCAAAGAGCTCCGAACGGTCCCCTTTGGCTCGGCTCCGGTGATCCGGCCCTCCAATCGTCAGGGGGCGAGCGTTTTCAAACCCACCGCTTTGGCGAGGGCAGCCTGACGGGTGTCGTAGGTCACAAACGACCGCACGCCGAGTTCCAGCGCGGAGGCGACGTGCAGGACGTCGAGCGCCCGCGTGCCGAGAGTGATCGTGTGCTCACGGCTCAACTCCGCGGTGCGGTCTAGGGCGGCGCGCCACGGAAGATCGACCAACCGGAGACGGCCGGAGTTGAAATCCGCCTCAAACACCCCAAGCGAACGCAGCGCAAGTTCCTCGGTCAAATCCCCGCGAAACACTGCACCGAGGATCGCGTTAAAAATCTCCGCCCTGCCGAAACGTGTGAGGGGCAAGGCACCCGGATGACGAAATCGCCACGCACTCATGGCCGCCGAGTGGCTTCCGTGCACGTAGAGGTGACGTAGGGCACTCGAGTCGAGGTAGAGTTTTTCAGCGGTCATCGCGGTCCGCGTCGAGCCGCCGTTCCGCATCGGCCGAAATCGGCTGCGGCATATAGGTCAAGAGCCGCGCATAGTAGTCAATCGGCGGAGCCGGCTTCTTCGGCTGCTCCGTGTAAGCGCGTAAAACGAACGCCGCCTTACCTCGGTCGGTGATGATGACTTCGCCCTCGCGCTCGATGCGGGTGCGAATTTTCGGGAACGACGTGCGCAGTTCGCGGATGGTGGCGGTGCTCATTACGTGTGACTCAAGCTTGAGTCACAGAAGCGGGCAAGGCGCAATCCACGCCAGAGCGGGACGGAGAATTGCTGAGCGAACGTCTGTTGGTATCTGGAGTGTCATGGCGAGGAGCGAAGCGACGAAGCCATCCAGCTGGATGGCCGCGGCGCGCTTCGCGCAACTCGTGATGACGATGGTTTAGAACATACGGGACGTGGCATAAAGCCCGACGCCCCGTCGCCCAGCGCAGCCTCACCTACTTCACCCACTCCGCCGCGGGCAACCCGAGGCGCAGCCATTCCTGCACCGCCAGCGCGGCCACGCGGGCTGCGCCATACTCGGAAAAATGCGTGTCATCCTTCACGCCCTCGGGCCAGCGCGGCTGGATCCCGGCCGCGTAGTGCAGGTGCAATCGCTTCGAGCCTTCCACCCCGTGTACTCGCTCCAGCTCCGCCGTCAGTAAATTCATTTCCAACAGCGGCACCTTTTCCTCCGTCGCCACGGCCCGCAACGCCGCCGGGTAGTCACCGTGCGTTTCCACGAGTTCGCCCGCCGCGCTCCACCTGCGGCGCACCACCGGGGTCGCAAGGATCGGCGTCGCGCCACCCTCCCGCGCCTCGCGCACAAAACGCCGGAGGTTGTCCTGATAGGCCCCGCGCGGAGCGGCGTAACGCTTGGGGTCCTGATCCTTCGCGTCGTTGTGGGCAAACTGGATGATCACAAAATCACCCGGCCGCAGCGCCGCCACCACGGCCGCCCAACGCCCCTGGTCGATAAAACTCTTCGTGCTGCGACCATTCATCGCGTGATTCACGACCCGCACCGCCTCCGGCCGCAGCAGCATCGGCAACGCTTGGCCCCAACCCGTCTCCGGATTGGCCGGCTCCTTCGGCTTGTCCGCCATCGTGGAGTCACCGACGAGATGCAGCGTGGGCGCGGCAAAAACGGCGGCGGCGAAGAACAACGTCGGAACAAGCGCTCGAAAAATTCTGCTCATGGCGATCACGGACACTCGGCCCGGCCCGCGCGGCCGGCAACCTTTGGCTGCACTTGGAACATCCGCGTCCCGCAGGCTCGCGCCGCGCTCAACCGCCCCACGGCGCCGGTGGGGCCTCGACCGGTTTCGTCAGGTCGAACTCTACAAAAAACCGCCGGCCCTCGGCCTCGCGGCGCAGGCCGTAGCCGAAGGTCTTTCCCGGGGTCAGTGCGAGCGTCCAGATGTTGGTCTTGGCCGCCGGAATCAGCTCGGCGGTGAACGCATCCGCCGGAAAATCTTGCCGCTCGGGCGTGCCCGCCGTCGCGGTGTCGCCGCCATACTGCGTGACCTTGTCGGCGCTGCCGTCCTCGTGGCGGTGATCGTGCTTCAGGCGCAAACCCGTCGGCGTGCGCGTGATCACCCACGTGCGCGAGCGGTTGGCGCCGACGTGAAACGGAATCCGGATCTCGTTCTCACCGCAGGCCCGCACGTGCATCACGAGCCGCTGGTCCTTGAACATCGCGTCCGTCGCCGCCGAGCCTTCGATCACACGGCCTTCAAACGCCTGCCCGCAGAGGGCCTGCAGATTTTTCCACAGCACCGCGTTGGCCGCCGGTTCCGCCGCCAACCCCACCGCGAGCCCACCGAGCCACCACGCCAAGCCAAAAAGTAATTTCATGATCCGAGGTTTACGCGCGCACGCGGCAGATGCCAGCGAGCAATGACCCCGCGCTGCCGTTTCTCACTGGCTCCGACCGGCGCCGCTCAATACCCGGCCGCCTGCCCATCTTTGCGGCTCTCGGAGGCGCCGCGATAGGTGCCGTTGACCGCGTCGCGTTGGATCGCCTGATAGCCCCCAAAACTCCCGTTGCCGCTGCGCACTGAGTGTCCGCGCTGCATCAGCCCCCGCACGCTTTCGTAAGGGACGCCGCTCTCCAACTCGACAAAGCCACCGTCGGTCATCTGCGGGTTATCATAGTCCGAGGAGCCGTCGTGATGCCAACGCGCCGCGTCGCCGGCTTCCTGCACGTTCATCCCGAAATCGATCAGATTGCAGATGATCTGAACGTGACCTTGCGGCTGCATCGCGCCGCCCATCAGGCCGAAACTGAGCCACGGCGCGCCGTCCTTGAGCACGAAGGCCGGGATGATCGTTTGGAACGGCCGCTTGCCCGGCGCGTAGTCATTCGCGTGGCCGGTGCGCAGCGTGAACATCTCGCCCCGGTTCTGAAACGCGAAGCCGAGACCGGGCACCACGATGCCGGAGCCCATGCCGCGGTAGTTGCTCTGGATGAGCGACACCATGTTGCCGGCCGCGTCGGCCGTCGTGAGATAAATCGTGTCGCCTTCCTGCAACGCGGGATTCCCGGCATCATAGCTGCGGGCGGCCCGCGCGCCGATCAGCTTTCGCCGCTCGGCCGCGTAGGCTTTTGAAAGCAGGCCCTTGAGCGGAATCTTGGAGAATTCGGGATCGGCGTAAAACTTCGCCCGATCTTCAAACGCGAGTTTCTTGGCCTCAATCATGAGGTGCAGCGCCTCGGGCGAGTTGTAGCCCATTGCCTTCAGATCGTAGGCTTCGAGGATATTGAGCATCTGGAGCGCCGCGATGCCCTGGCTGTTCGGCGGCAGTTCAAAAACGTCATAGCCGCGGTAATTCACCGAGACGGGCTCAACCCACGTCGAGGTGTGTCCGGAAAAATCCGCCTTCCGCAGATAACCGCCGTTGGCCTGCATGAACGCATCGATGCGGTCCGCGATCTCGCCCCGGTAAAACGCATCGCGCCCACCCTCGGCGAGCCGCGTCAACGTATCGGCCAGAGCGGGATTTCTGAAGATCGTGCCTTCGGCCGGCGCACGGTCCCCGGGCGCAAAGACGTCGAGGAAGGCGCCGGGAAATTTATCGGCGCGGGCGTTGCGCACGCTGATGCCCCAATAATAGCCGATGAGCTGCGTGACGGGAAAGCCCTCGCGCGCGTAACGGATCGCGGGTGCGAGCACCGTCTGCATCGGCAGCCGGCCATACTTCGCGTGCAATTCGAACCAGCCGTCCACCGCGCCGGGCACACTGATAGGCAATAGGCCGCGCATAGGAATCGTCTCCCGGCCGAGTTTCTTCAGATCGGCCATGAGTTGCTCGCGGGAGAGCCCGAGCGGCGAGCGCCCCGAGGCGTTGAGCCCCGTGAGTTTTTTGTCTGCAGCGCTCCAGACGATGGCGAAAAGATCGCCGCCGATCCCGTTGCCCGTGGGCTCCATCAGGCCGAGCGCGGCGTTGGCGGCGATCGCCGCATCCACCGCCGAGCCACCGGCCTTCAGGATGTCGAGCGCCACCTGGGTCGCGAGCGGATGACTCGTCGCCGCCATCCCGTGTTGCGCGATGATTTCGGAACGGGTGGCAAACGCCCGGCCGTTGACGCGATCGGGCTGCGCGCCGAGGGGCCAAGCGAGCGCGCACATGAGGCCGAGCCTGACCGAAAGAGCGGGGAATCTCATCGCGCCAATCTGCAACGGTCCTCCGCTCCGTCAATCCGCCGAGCGTCTTGCTTCGCAGCCACTCCCGGCGGTAAGGGTTGCTGATGTCTACGTCGTCTCCCGTCACCCCCACCCTCGCCGCCGAGCTGACCCGTTGGCGGCGTGATTTTCACCGCCACCCTGAGCTCGGCTTCTGCGAGTTCCGCACGGCCGCCATTGTCGCCGCCACTTTGGAAAAACTCGGCTGGCAGGTCGCCGTCGGCGCCGAGGTCATGCGCGCCGAGTCCCGCATGGAAGTTCCGCCCGCCGCCGAGATTGCCGCCGCCCGCGCCGAAGCGCTGCGCGATGGCGCCTATCCCGCGTGGGTCGCGCGGCTCGGCGACGGCCTGACCGGCGTCGTCGGCACCTACGATACCGGCCGCCCCGGCCCGACGGTCGCGTTTCGTGTGGATATGGACGCGTTGCCGGTCCTTGAGAACACCGAGGCCGCCCATCTCCCGGTGCGCGAGAACTTCACCTCGACACACCCCGGCCGCATGCACGCCTGCGGCCACGATGGCCACACCGCCATCGGCCTCGGCGTCGCGAGCGTCTTGCCCGCCCTCGCCAAAAACTGGCGCGGCAAAATCAAACTGATCTTCCAACCCGCCGAGGAGGGCTGCCGCGGGGCCAAGTCGATGGTCGCGGCCGGCGTCTTGGCGGATGTCGACCACTACTTCGCCACCCACCTCGGCATCTCGCTCAACGAGACCGGCGCCGTCGCGTGCGGTACCGACCACATTCTCGCCACCACGAAACTCGACGCGACCTTCCGCGGCGTCGCCGCCCACGCCGGAGTCGATCCGCACGTCGGCCGCAACGCCCTCCTCGCCGCCGCCACGGCCACGGTGCAACTCCACGCCATCGCCCGGCACGGCGCCGGCGCCTCACGCATCAACGTCGGCCGGCTCGAAGGCGGCACCGGTCGCAACATCATCGCCGATCACGCCCTCTTGAAACTCGAAGTGCGCGGCGCAACCACGCCGATCTGTGCGTGGATGGCCGTCGAAGCCGAACGGGTGCTCCGTGCCGCCGCCGCGATGCATGGCGTAGAAATCACCGTTGAAAACATGGGCGAGGCCGGCAACGCGCCCTGCGATCCCGCCGCCCGCGCCGTCGTGCGCCGCGCCGCGGAGAAATCCGGAGCGTCACGCATCGTGGAGTTTTCCCCGCTCGGCGGCAGCGAAGACGCCACGCTCATGATGGACGCGGTGCAGGCGCGGGGCGGACAAGCCACCTACCTGCTGGTCGGCACACCCTTGCCCGCCGGACATCACCATCCGCGCTTCGACATCGACGAAGCGGCCTTGCCCAACGCCGTCGCCCTCCATGCCGCGATCGCGGAGGAACTACTCGGCGCTTAACGGTGGCGGACTACGATTCCAAGGTATGCTGTGGGAGCGAGCTTACTCCCACAATTTGCTGCAAATCTCTCACCCGATTTACCGGACCTGAAAGCTGTTTTCTCAGGAGAAAAGGCTCCGACCGATTGAAAATCAAAACCCGACCAATTGAAAGTAGAGGGCCGACATTTCGATTTCGAGCGTGCGAGTTTACCGATTCACTGGGTCCACCATGAACACCACGCTCACCCTTGCCGACATTCGCGCCGCGCACGCGCGGATCGCGGATAAGATTCACCGCACCCCGGTGCTCACCAGCGCCACGCTCGATGCGCTTTGCGGGGCGCAGTTGTTCTTCAAGTGCGAGAATTTCCAGAAGATCGGCGCGTTCAAAGCCCGCGGAGCAACCAATGCAGTCTTCGCTCTCACCGATGCCGAAGCGGCAAACGGTGTGGCGACGCACTCCTCGGGCAACCACGCCGCCGCCCTCGCCCGCGCCGCTCGCCTGCGCGGCATCCCGGCCCACATCGTGATGCCGTCCAATGCGCCGAAAACGAAAATTGAATCGGTGCGCCGCAACGGCGGTATCATCGTCTTTTGCGAACCGACCCTCGTCGCCCGCGAAGCGGCCTGCGCCAAGGTCATCGCAGAGACGGGGGCCCGGCTGGTTCATCCTTTCGACGACTACGCCGTCATGGCTGGCCAAGGCACCGCGACGCTCGAGCTCCTTGAGCAGGCGCCGGACCTTGATCTCATTATCGTACCCGTCGGCGGCGGCGGGCTGCTCTGCGGCACCGCTGTCGCCGCCAAGGGCGCACGCCCCGGTATTCGTGTGATCGCCGCAGAACCCGCAGGGGCGGACGATGCGGCGCGATCCGTGGCGGCGGGACGCCTCATCCCGCTGGAGCAGGCGGCGACGATCGCCGACGGCCTGCGGACCTCGCTCAGCGCGCGGACTTTCCCGCTCATTCAACAACAGGTGGACGGCATCGTGACGGTTTCCGAGGAAAGCATCGTCGCCGCGATGCGCCGCATCTGGGAGGTGCTCAAGATCATCATCGAGCCAAGCTGCGCGGTGCCCTACGCCGCAATCATGGAGCAGAAAATCGACGTCTCCGGTAAGCGCGTGGGCATCATTCTCACCGGTGGAAACGTCGACCTCGACGCGTTACCTTGGCTGGTGAAGTGACCGCAGCGTCGCGCGAATTCGCGGTCTGCTCCGGAAGCGGGCGAGGTCGCGCGGCCGGCCAGGAAGCGCTGTTCACCGGGGCCAACGAGGCGAGCTCGGCGGCGGCGAGAGCAGAATCAGCCGAACGATTTCACGCGGTGGCCCGGATGGCGGCCTGGAGGTCGCGGAGCATCTTGGTGATTTCCACGTAGGAGTCGTAGTCGGGACGGCGCATGGAGAGGGTTTCGATCGGAACATAACCGCGGTAGCCGGATTGGCGGATGATCGTGACGAGTTTTTTTAAGTCGACCTTGGGTGAATCGACCGCGCTGCGCATCGTCTCCTTGATCTGCCAGTTGACGGCGTAGGGAGCCATGAGCGCGATGTCGGCGTAAGGATCGGGGGTCAGATATTTGCCGGTGTCCACCATGGCGGCGCACCACTCGTGATCGACGCGCCGGAGCAGGCTAAGGTGCTCGGCGCCGGTGCTGATAAAGTCGCCGTGATTTTGAACCGCGACGATGACGCCGAATTTTTTGCCGTGCTCGGCACATTCTCGGAGGGACTCGGCGAGGTAGGCCTCCACGGTGTCACGCGAAGCATTATTGGAAGCCTGCTGCCACGTTTTGAACGGTTGCTGCGAGTCGGCAAAGGCGCGAACGGTGGGAGCACCGAGTTTGGCGGCGACCTCGATCCATGTCTTGATGCGCTGCACGCCCTCGGCCCGGGTGGCGGGAGCGGCCGCGGTGAAGTCGTTGCGGACGCCGGTACCGCTGATGGCGAGACCGAGATTGAAGGCGTGGCGCTTGAGACGGATCAGGTAGTCGTCGGCGGGGGCTTGGGGATAACCGGGAAAAAAGTAGCCGGTGAGGTCGATCGCGTCGAAGCCGACCTTGGCGCAAAAGTCGCAGGCGCCGAACAGGTCGAGTCCCTTGGTTTTGTCTTTGGCGTTCGCGTTGAGGAGCTCGAGGAAGGAATAGACGTTGAGCGAAGGACGCAGGTGCGGGCCGCTGTGGCGCGGGATCGCGGTATAAGCGCCACGGGCGGTTGCAGACGTGCCGGCCAACGCCAAAGGGAGGAAGGCGGCGGCTTTAAGGAAAGAACGGCGGGTGGACGTCGTATTCATGTGGGCGGCGGTTGGAATGAAGTTAGAGCGGCAAGTAGCAGACGGTGTTTGAGAGCAGAATCATGATGAAAACGAGGCACGTTGTCATCGGGCCGAGGTAGATGCGGCCGGTCATGCGGTAGAAGATGCGGTTGAAATAGGGCAAAATGAACATCATCGGCACGATCGCGAAGAGGAGGTTCACGTAGAGCCAACTGTCGGTCCAAAGCACGGTGCCGATCAGCGCAAACGTGATGTATTGGGCCGCGAGAATTAAAACGAGGCCGAGAGAATTACCAAGGCCGGCGAGCAGGAGGCTGCGCCACTCGGGTTGGCCGGCGAAGCGCATGCCGGCGTTTACGCGGAGCGAATTGGAAAGGAAGAAGACAAAGAAGAACGGGGCATACATCGGCACGAGCAGGAGCAGCGCGGGCTGAAACACCCGCACGCCGAGGAACAGAAACCGGTAGTCCACGTGGAAAATGGCGTAGACGACGAAGAGCGTGAGGAAGAACGCGGCCCACAACACCAGCGCGAGGACGGCCGTGCGGAAAAGTTCACGCGGACCGATGGCGACGCCCCACGCGGAAGGTTTCGCGCCGTTGGCCCGGCCATGCAGGCGATAGCCGAGATAGAAGAGCGTGAATCCGATCAGCCCGTTGCAAAACGCCCAAAGGACGACGGCGTTGTTCATGCGTTGCGGGAAAAACCAGGTCTGCTCCCGACCGGACGCCTCGGTAAAGAGCCGCTGCGAAAGTTCGCAGAACGGGATGTAGGTCAGGCAGGCGATCAACGCGCCGCCGAGGAAGAACGTCCAAAAAATGATCCGACCGCGACCCGTGGGCGCGGACGGGGCCGGCGCCACCGTTTGCACGAGGCCCTGAAAGAACGAAACATGGGCGAGGAGCAGGTGCGCGAGCGGGACGAGCGAGACAAAGGCGGCGACGAGCGCGGCGAGACCGAGGATTTCCTTCCAGTGCCAGACTTGGTCGGCGGGGGGGAGCGTATTTTCGAGGCCGAACGTTTTTTGGAAATAGGCGATCTGCGCGGTGGTCGCTTCAGGACTGTAAGGCTGGAACGCGTGCAAAAGCACTTCGTTGTGAATCACCCGAAGCGTGCGGGCGGCCGGGTCTCCGTAGAAACGGCCAATTTCAATCTCGTCGATTTTTGCGCCGGCGGGCAGGCCGGAGTTCACCACGCGGAGAGCTTCGGGGGCGCGGCGCATGTCGCCGTTTTTGAGTTCGTTGCGGTAAGCGCCCTCGTCGTGGAACGCATAGCTCGCGCCGACATTCGAACGGACGGGGCGGAGAATTCTTTCCGTAAACGTGAGCACGTAGCCCGAGACGAAGACCGAGTGAACCTTACTCGGCGTCTTGGTTTTGAGTGACTGGGCTCCAAAATAAGAGGCGGCTTGGATCGCGGCGTTGCCGCCGGCGGAGTGGCCCGTGACGCCGATGCGGGTCTTGTCGATATAGTTCAGGTTGTCGGTGTCGGCGGCGTAGTTGACGACCGCGAACATACCGTAGCCCTCGTTGGTGGCGGAGCGTTGGTTGGTGGACGAGCTCGACGAGCCTTGGGAGTAAGGATCGATGGCGATCACGACCATGCCGCGGCGGGCGAGTTCGAGGGAGATATTGGCTTGGGTTTCTTTCGAACGCTGAAACCCCGGCACCACGATGACCAGCGGCGCGGGCGTTTCGGCGGTGGCGGAGAGCGGTCGGAACAGGTCGGCGACGATCCACTGGCCGTTCTGCATCGGCAGCCGGATCTCGGTCACGCGCACGCGACCGGACGAGGTTTGCACCTGCGAGGCGAGCCAGCTCCCGACGAAGATGACGACCAAACAAACGGCCAGCAGCCGGCGGCTGAAGCGGAGGCGTGGCTCGGACAGGGATTCAGGAACGGGCGATACGGTCATGAAGAAAAATGAAACGCGGGCGGGCGCCGAGGCGAGCCCACCCGCAACCCCTCACGCGAAATCAGAACGTCAGCTTGGCCGACAGCGTGTAATTGCGCGGGACGAGGTAGCTGAAGTTGCCGGGGACGGTCACGCGGGCGGGAGAAGAGATATCGGTGCGGGGCCGCAAGTTGGTGGCGTTGGTGCCGATGACGCCGCCGTTGCTGCCGTAGATCGGCTCCCGGCGGTCGAAGAGGTTGTCGATGTTGAAGTCGAGTTGAAGACTGCGGCCCTGCTTCAATTTGAAGGTGTAGGAGAGGCTCGCGACGCCGCGGTAATAGGACGGTGCATAAACCGAGTCTCCGGGGCCCACGGTGGGATCGTCGATGGCGACGGCCGGGTTTGCCGGGTTCACGATGGTATCGCTGCCCCTGTAGCCAACGACCTGACCGCCGCGGTAATTGACGCCCGCACCCACGCGCACGCCCTTGAGCGGGCCGTTTTGAAAACGGTAATCGGTGGCGAGATTGCCGACCCAGCGACTGCTGCCGTTGGTCTCCTGGGGAACTTGGGCGGTGGTGTTGGGAATGACCGTATCGATGAGGTTGTTCCAGCCGTTCACGGCCGCCTGGACGCGCGACTGATTGATCGTGGCGGGATTATTGAGCGCGGGGTTGATGGAGGCGTCGTTGTTCGCATCGATCAGCACGCCGGCGTCAGCGAGGATCTGGCGGGAGATGGCATCCTGTGATTTGAAATAGGCGATGATGTCAGGGTATTGGTCGCGCACCTTGGCCTTGGTGTGACCGACGTTGAGCACGGTGCGCCAAGCGCGGGTAAAGTTGGCAGTGAGCTCCAGTTCGTAGCCCTTGGTTTCCGAGGTGACGGTGGAATAAACGTTCTGCGGGAAGCGGGCGACATTGCGGGCATTGCGACCGACGGAACTGAGGTCGCCGACCACCGGGGCGTCGGAGATCGCGTTGTAAGCGCCGTTGAACCCTGAGGGTGAAAGCACCGAGGTGCCGGCTTGAAAGGAGTCAAAGGCGCCGATGCTGAGTGACATCCGACCGTTGGGCAGCGTGACGCGGACGCCGTAGTCTTTGCCGCGCGAGCTGGTGGGCGGCACGAGCGTCCCATCGACTTTCTGCTGGGGCGAAGTGAGGCTGAAGGTCTCGGCGACGTTGGAATAGACGCCGAGCCAGCGGGTAATGTTCACGGTACCGCCGAGGGTGAAGGTATTGATAATGGGCGAGAGCGACGGCGAATCGTAGTCGTCGCGGAAACGATCGCCGGCGTATTGCGGCTGCGGAATGTTCGCGCCGTTGACGTTTGCGCGGGGCCGGACATCGGCGATCTGCGCAGGGCCGGTGGGTACGCCGGCGGCGTTCTTCGGCGTGTATTTGAGATCGAAATAATCCTTGGGCGAGTCCTTGCGGAAGACGAGCGTGGTGCCGTCCCAGCCCGGTGCGTTGTCGCCGGGCGAGACGACGCGCTTGTCGCCGATCTCGGCAAAATCGCGGCGGAACGCGCCGATGAGAACGAGGCGGTTTTTGAAGAGGTCGAGGTTGCCGGCGGCTTGGATGAATTTGTATTTCCGGAGACTGTCGCGGTTGTTGTCCTCACGCCGGGTGTCGAACATCCAGGTGGGCGTGACGGTTTCGGTGGCCCCGGTGACAGGATTGACGAGTTTCACGGGCGCCGTGGCGGGCGTGTAGTCGCGGTTGGGCTGGTCGAGATAGAAGCGGGAATAGAGCCCGTATTCGCTGTATTCGAGATTATCGACCCAGCTGCGGGCGTCGGGTGTGCGGCTCTTCAGCGGGAGCAGCAGCGTGAGGGCGCGGGACTTCGTCTTCTGCTCGGTGAGACCGGCCATGCTGCTGAACTGAAATTTGCCGAAGCGCGTGTCTTTTATGTAGACCGCCTGAGCGCGGACGTTCTTCAGGTCGTTGGTGCGGAGGTTCTGATACTCCATGAACTCCATGTAGGCGTGTTTGAAATAAGGATTGGCCGCGCCGGTGCCGGGGAGCGTCGAGTCGATGTCGATGTAGATGTCCTGCCCACCCCGGCGGGCGAGGCCGGCTTGGCCGTTGACGTTGCTCTGGTTGATGTCGCCGGCGACCTCGAGAAAAAGGCTGTCGCCGAGTTTGTAGTTGGCGGTGAGCGCGAGATCTTTGCCGAGTTCGGTGAAGGTCGGGAGTTTGTTGGTCCAAACCGTCGTGGACTCGCGGGTCGGCACGCGGAAAAACGGGGAGCCCGAAAGCGCGCGGGCGTAACGGTCGGCGGGGACGCCAAAGTTATCGTCGATCATCGCCTGATTGTTGATCGTGAAGCTGGGCGTGCGGATCGGGACGCCGTTGATCTGATTGGTGAGCGACAAGGTGGTGCTTTGGGCGGCACCCTTCGTGACGTAGCGGTTTTCGAAATTCACGACATTGCCGCCGAAGGCCTCGTTGCGTACCCAACGCGGCCCGGAGCGCACGATCCCGGCGGCCGCGATCTCGGCGTTGGTGGGCAACGTCGTCGGCACCGAAGCGAAGGTCGTGCGGCCATCCCAAGCGGAGATGCGGTCGCGGAGCGACGTCGTGCCGCGCAGCTCGCGGCTCTTGCCGTATTCAGCCTCGGCGCGAAACGACAGGCGCGACGTGGCCTTGAACGTGGCGGCGAGGTGCGCGCCGTAGCGGTCTTTCCACTCGTTGTCGCGCCACGTGTTGGCTTGGTCCCACACGACGTTGGCACGGAGCGCGAACTGCGAATTCAGCGCCTGATTCACGTCGGCGGTGAAGCGGTAGCGTTCGAAGCTGCCGAGTTGCACGCGCGCGCTCTGGAAACTCTTGGTGGTGTCGGCCTGCTTGGTCACCGAGTTGACCGTGCCGCCGACGCCGCCGGCGCCGTAGAGGACGGCGTTCGGCCCGCGGCCGTAGTCCACGCGGTCGAGGTTGTAGCTGTCGGCCGTGGTGATGTAGGGGAAAAAGTTGCGCGTCGGCAGACCGGTCGAGACGCCGCGCGTGCGCAGGCCGCCGTTGCCGACGGAGGTGCCGAAGGCGCGGTTGGTGCCATCGGCATCGACGACCGTGCTGTTGACGGACCACTGCGTGGCCTCGGCGACATCGGTGAGATTAAAGGCTTCGAGGAATTCCGCGGTAACGACCGAGTAAGCGACGGGCGTATCTTTCAGTGCGGTGGCGATGCGACCGCCGGCCAGCGAGCTCGCGGCGACGAAACCCACATCTTTCTCCGCGCTCACATTGAACGGCGTCAGCGTGATGGCTTCGCCGCTGGTCTCAGGCTTGGGCGCCCGCGCGGTTTGGGCTCGAACAACCGGGGTGCACAGTACGGCGAAGGCGGACAAGACCGCGGGAATCCAAGAACAACGACACGATGGGGTAATAGCGGAGGGACAGGTATTCATAGGGTAAAGCAGCCGCCGCACGCTGAAGCGCGCGCAGGGTAAATGGGGTAAAAGTGGGGTAGCGCGGTCAGAGTTCCGACCGCGCCCGAACACCAATGCGCTCATCATCGCAGTTCAATCCGAACCTGCTCATTGCGATGAAAAACTCACGGGGCCGATTTTCTTTTCGGGAAATTCCGATCACTTCTTCAAGAACAAATCGCTCTGCACGAGGGCGTGGATCAACGAACGCACGCCGTAGGCCTGGGGTTTGGCGGCGGCGAGCATCGCTTCGACGTGCTCGCGGTCGCTAAAGTGCACGGGCGCGCCGGTCGCGTAGACGACAAACTGGCGCGCGAGATTGCGGGCGAGCGCTTCGTCTTCCGTGCGCAGGAGATTCTTGAAATCGCGCACGTCGACAAACGGCCGGCCATCGGGAAGTTCGCCGGCGGCATCGACGGGAAGCCCATAGTGATAGCCGAAGGCATGGCCGTTTTTACCGCGGCCCACTTCCGCTTTTTTCGTTTCGTCGATCGCGCGGTAGCGGTCCCGCCACGCGCCCATGACATCGAAATTCTCGAGCGCGAAGCCGGGTGGGTCCATCTTGCGGTGACACGATGCACAGCTGACGTCGTCGCTGTGCTTCTGAAGTTGCTGGCGGATGGTCACGGCGCCGCGGATATCGGGCTCGACGGCGGCGACGGGTGGCGGCGGCGGGATGTCGATGCCGAGAATACGTTCAACGATCCATTTGCCGCGCAACACCGGCGATGTCGTCGTGCCGTTGGCCGTGATTTTCAAAACGCTGGCCTGCGTCATGAAGCCGCCGCGCGGGCTGTCGGGCGGCAGCGCGACCCGGCGCATCGCGGCTCCTTTTACGCCGGTGATGCCGTAGTGGGCGGCGAGGCGTTCGTTGAGATAAGTGAAGTCGGCGGCGGCGATAGTGCGCGCGGGAAGATCGGCGCGAATCATTTCCTCGAACGTGAGCTGGGTCTCCGCGACCGCCGCTTCGACCAAGGCATCGTCGAGGTAGTAATCGTTGTAGAGGGTGGTCGAAGGCGTGGAGTCCTCGATCTTCCGCAGGTCGACCCAGTAATCGAGAAACGCCTCACGGAAGCGGCGCGATTTCGGGTCGATGAGCAGACGTTCGGTCTCGGCGCGGAGCACGGCCGGTTGGCTGAGTTCACCACGGGCGGCCCGAGCACGCAGGGCGTCGTCGGGCGGAGAATTCCACAGGAAGAGCGCGAGGCGGGTGGCCACCGCCGTGTCGTCGAGCCGGCCGGGTTGCTCATCGAGGAAAATGAAACCGGGCGACGCGAGCACGGCGGTGTAGGTGGCCACCATCGCCTCGCCGAAACTCAGACCGGCGGCCATACGCTCGTCGAACAACGAGAGGAAACGCTGCGCATCGGCCTCGGCCACGGGGCGCCGATAGGCGCGGGCCAAGAACGCGCGCAACAGGCGCTCGGCATCGGCGCGGGGCGCAGCGGACACGATGTCGACCCGGGATTCTTCAATCGGAATGACCCGCTGGCCCGCCTGCCGGCCGCCGTCGCGCCGTTCGCCAAGCGCGATCACGGGAATCGCAATTCCCGGCGCGTTGGGCTTCACCGCCACAAGGGGCAGATCGCCGAAGAGCAGCCGATAACCGGCAGCGGTGGCCTGATCGTAGAGCGGCCCTTCGACCTCCATCCAACGGAAAGCGACGCTGGGCACACCGTCGGGCGTCATGAGTGGATTTCGAAAATCATTCGGCCGCGACCGATAGAAACGCGACGCGTCGGGGACGAGGGTCTCGTTGGCCAGCAGCCAGACCTCGCCGACGTCGTGGGTCGTGGGCTCGGGGGTGAGATCAAACTCGCCGACCCGGCGGTTGAGCAGGCCGTTGCGCGTATAGACGGTGATGGGCTCGATCGTGCGACCGGGCGAAATCCGGTCGTAGTCGGGCGTATTGGGATTGGGCGGCCGGGGCTTGCCGACTTTGTCGTCGCTGTGGGCGAAACTCTTGGTCACGCCGCCGGGCGCCGCCCACATGGTGTAGCCGTTGAAACGAATCCGGTAGCGGCCGGCGACGGGGGCGCGGAAACTATCCCAACGATACGTGAAGCCGGTGACGTAGTTGCTTGAAACCCAGCCGACCGCTTCGAGTTCGCGCGTGGCGGAATCGGCGGCGCCGACCGTAAGCGGAGCCTCGAGCATCCGGACGGCGCGCTGCGGCTCTCGACCGAGCAGCGGATAGGTCATGCGATCGGGCGACGAGTTAAAGGGGTTCGGGGTAAACTTGCTGGTGAGGGTGCGCTGGTCGCGCGCGTAATGCCGCACGATCGTCGTGGGCGGGCGCTCGAGCTGCACGGTGAGCGCTTGGCGGATCGCGTAATCGGCGGCCGCCAAGTAGCGCGCGAGGTGGACGTGGGAGACGTCAAGCGCATCGCCGATTTTATTGTAGCGGTTGGACTCGCCGTCGTCGGGGAACTGGCCGCGGATCTGGAGCCACGGCGCGCCGAGCAGATCACGCAGGGCGTTTTCGTATTCGTAGCCGTTGAGCCGGCGCTGCGTGGCGCGACCCTCGCGGGCGACGAGGGCGCGATCGTGCGTGATGAGGACCTCGCGCAGCGCGGCGAGGAAGGCCGCGGTCTCGGCCGGATCGGGGCGGGCCTTTTCCTTCGGCGGCATCTCGCCGGCACCCAGGCGGTCGTGGACCTTGATCCAAGTCGCAAAGTCGGACTGCGCCGTGAGATCGAGCGTGAGCGAGGTGAGGTCGAGGCGGGCGGTCTTGTCCTCGTCGTTGTGACAGGCCGAGCAGTATTTGTCGGTGTAGTCGCGCAGCGCGGGCGGGAGGGCGGCGGAGGCCGCGGCGGAGAAAAAAATAAGGACAGCGACGAGGCCCAATGTAGGGACGCTGCTTTTCGGCGCCCGGTGGGCCCGGGCGGAACGGGTGTCGGCAAGCGACGCCCCTGCAGAAAAGGCGCTCATACCAACTCGAGTCCCCGCATCGTGCCGGTGGACGAAGCGAACTTGTCGCTCTCGATGCCCATGCGCTGGAGCATGGAAACGTAGAGATTGGGCAGCGGATAATTGTTCGAGGTGCTGAACGCGTGATGTTGCCCGTGTTTGAATCCACCGCCGGCCAGCAGCGTGGGCATGTTAAAACAGGTGTGGGCGTTGGCGTCGCCGAAGTTGGAACCGTAAAGCACCATCGTGCGGTCGAGCAGCGTGTCCTCGGCTTCGCGCACGGACTTCAAATCGGAGATCAAGTTGGCCAACAGTTTCATGTGCCACTCGTCGATCGTGATGAGCTCGGAGCGTTTCTTTTCGGATTTCCCGTGGTGGGAAAGGTTGTGGTAGCCGTCGGAGATCGTCTTGTCGGGAATCTCGAGTGCCGGGGTGCTCACGCCGTCGAGCATCAGGGTAATCGCGCGGGTGGAGTCGGTCTCGATGGCGAGCCGCGCCAGGTCATACATGATTTTGACCTTTGCCATGTAGGCGGAGGGATTCGTGGGATCGACGGGCATGGGCGCCTGAACCACGGGCTTGGGCTTGGTTTCCCAGCCGCGCGAAGCCTGCAGCCGGTTCTCCAGATCGCGCACGCTCGTGAAATATTGGTCGAGTCGGTCGCGATCGCGCGCGGTCACGCCGCGTTGGAGCTCACGGGCTTGGCCGGCCACGGTATCCAGAATGCTGCGACCGTTGTCGAGCTGACGGAGCTGGGCTTTGATTTGCTCGGGCGAACCCTGGAGGAAGAGCTGCTTGAAAACCTCGGCGGCCTTGTCCTCGGGCGGGATCGCGACGCCGGTGCCGGTCCATGAGAGACTGCGCGTGCGGGTATTTACGCCGAGGGTGAGCGACGGGAAACGCGTGAGCGTGCCGATCTGCTCGGCCATGTGCTGGTCTAGGGAAACGGTGTTGCGAAACGAGCTGCTGCCGGGATGCGGCGCCGCGGTGAGAAAACATACGTCGGCCGGGTGACCGCCATCGACGTTGGGATGGGAAACACCACTGAAGACGCTGAAGTCCTCGCGGTGGGGCTGCAGGGGCTTCAGGTAGGGCGAGGCCACGTAGTCGCGACCCGTGCCGGTGGGAAAAAACTGATCGCCGAGGAGCCCGAGATTGTTGCACACGGCGAGCATCCGGCGGGGCTTGGCCCCGGGAGCCAGCGGACCATCGGCCTTCGCGGCGCGGGCGACGCCAGAAAGCATCGACTCCAAAAACGGCAGCGAAAGCGCGATTCCCGTTCCCCGCAGAAAACGGCGACGCGAAAGCGGCAGGCGGGTGGTAACAAACGGGACACGGAGCGAGGACGGCTTAGCGGCGGGGATTTTCATGGGGCGGGGGTAGAGCGGGAAGATGGGGCCGAATAAAAGAAGTTGCGACCAAAACCGGGCGCAAGCGTTGACTCACGATTTACCCAGGCTGCGAACCGGCCTGTCCGCATCGACGCGGGCCAGACGATGATTTACCGCATCCGCCTAGAGCCTCGCCCTGAGCCCACTTTTCCTTTCGATGACCACCATGACTCTGCGGGATCAACATGTGCTCATCACGGGCGGTTCGAGCGGTATCGGCCTCGAGCTCGCTCGACAGGCCGCCGCCGCCGGTGCCCGCGTGAGCCTCATCGCCCGCGATCCGGCGAAACTCGCGCTCGCCCGCGCGGCCGTCGGTGGCGCGACCTTTTCGGCCGTGGCCGACGTCGCCGTCGAAGCTCACGTGACCGAGGCGATCCGCGCGGCGGAACAGACCCACGGCCCGGTCGATGTGCTGATCGCCTCGGCCGGCATCGCCGAGCCGGGCTACTTTGCCGACCTGCCCACCGCAGCCTTTGAACGCGCGATGGCGGTGAATTATTTCGGCACGCTTTACGCGTTGAAGGCCGTCGTGCCCGCGATGCGCCAACGCGGGCGCGGCGCCGTGGTGCTCGTCTCATCGGGCGCGGGTCTGCACGGATTCTTCGGTTACACCGCGTATGGGCCGTCGAAATTCGCGCTGCGCGGGCTGGCCGAGTCGTTGCGCGCCGAGCTGAACGGCACGGGCGTCCACGTCATGATCGTCTACCCGCCCGATACCGATACCCCCCAACTCGCCGCCGAGAATCGCACCAAGCCCCTCGAGACCAAGGCCATCACGGCCGGCGGCGGACTTTGGACGGCAGAGGCGATCGCACGCGCGACGATGGCGGGTCTCGCCAAGAGGCGATTCGCGCTGACTCCCGGTGCGCCGCTGACGGCGCTTTATTGGCTGAGCAGTCTCCTCGCGCCGCTGCTTTTTTTGCACTTCGACCGCCTCGCCCGTAAAGCCCGAGGCCGGACCGGCAAAGACTGATGCAGGCCCCGCCATCGCCGACGTTTTCGGGTCGCGAGGTCAAGGCGTAGTCGCCCGGGTCCACTCAAAAAACAGGAAATCAAGCGGGGGATTCGGCCGATTGATTGCGGCATCAGGCCACGCCCACTCACCACCACGGCGCGCCCGGAGAGGCTCATGCCTTCCGATCGCTCTGGAATCATCTCCGCCTCGTTCGCGGCGGAATCGCCACCGCACTCCCGCGCGATCGGTCGCAGGCAAACGAAATTGAACCGCGACGACCATGATGCCGCCGATGAACGAAGGCTCGGCGAAGTCGATTCAGCCGCGCTGGGTACCGGCCAACATCGCCCGGCACCGAAACAGGCCGCACAAGTTTTCTAACTCGACCGCTTTACGCGGGCATTCATCTGCAACGTGGTGAGCCCGATCGCGAGCCCACCTGTGCTGCAGAGTTTTAAGCCAACGACGACAAACCGTTGGGCCTTGTTTCCGGCGGACGTGCGCCGAGAACCGCAGAGCCGGATCACAGCCAGCCGATCCCAGCGACAAACGGCGCTTCGTCCGCTCATTCCGCACCGAGCCCGAGGCATCGGGCGGATCGAGCGATCCTTAAACGGCCTAGCAACTCACGTTTTTTCCTTCGCTGCCAAAATGCTTCATCCGCTCCTCGGCGGTCGTCTTGGTGATACCGGCGGGAGCATAGTGGAATTGCAGCGCGCGGCGGCGATTGGCCGACGCATTGTGCGGTGTGCCGTGCGGGAGCAGTCCGTCGAAAAACAGCATTCCACCGGGCGGCAACGGCGCGGCAACCGACCGGGTGCCGAGAATGACGTTGTCGCAAATCTGCCAATCGCGCCGCTGGAAATGCACGATCGGACCTTCGCGGTGACGCCCCGGCAACAGCTGCATACAGCCGTTCTCGATCGTCGCGGCGTCGAGTGCGATCCACGTGCCGACCACCGGCGTGCCGAGCGGATAATCGAAATACGCGTGATCCTGGTGCCAAGGTTTCTCGCGACCGAGCCGCGGCGGCTTCACGAGGCACATGTCCTGGAACATCTCGGGCTCGCGGTCGCCCATCAGTTTCCGCACGGCCGCGAGGACCTTCGCGTGGTGCGAAATCGCTTTAAGCCGGGCTTCGTGGTTCACGAAAAACCAGACTTTGCGTACCGCGTCCTGCCGTTGCTCCACGCTGAGCGTGGGCAAGATCGCCTTGGCCCCCGCCTCAAAGGTAATGCCGTTAAACGTCGGCACTTTGCCCATGATCAAATCGACCACACCGGCCAGCGCCGAGGCCACCTCGGCCGGCGTGAACGCCTCGCGCACCGCGAGATAGCCGTGCTCCCGGTAGAACGCGATCTCGCGCGGACCAATGTCGTCCAGCGTGGCGACCGAGTGGGCGGTACCGGCCTCAGGTTGGTAAAGCTCGGGGGCGTGTAATTCGGCCCCGTGGTCAAATTCGGCGGCGGGCAGGGCGGGAGCGGCAGTGGACATGGTGATAGTGTGCAGGGGTTGAAGATAAACTTATCCGTGGTTAATTTAACCGCTTTAAATCGTATTCGCCATGAAGCCGTCCGCCATCTTTTTGTAGTTATCCGCTTTTGCTCCATGGCTGCTCCCCCACCCGCCTACCGCGTTCTGCTCTCCGCCCATTGTAACCGGGTTCGCTGCGAAGCCGACTGGCACCTCGGCCCGGATTGGGCCCCGCGCCTGCGCGACTACGATCTTTGGTTCGTGAGCGCCGGTCGCGGCCGGATGCTCACGACCGACGGTGAAGTCGCCCTCGCCCCCGGCGTTGGTCTGTGGATGCGTCCCGGCCGGCGCTACGAGGCCACCCACGACCCTGCCGCTCCGTTGGTCGTGAACTTTTTTCACTTCACTCTGGCCGAGCCCCCCCGCCGCTTCATCCCGCCCGCCGAAGTTCTCCGCACGGCGCACCCCGATTTCGTCGAAGCGATGATGCGCCGCATCCTGACGTTGCGGGCCAAGTCCATCCCGGCCGCCCACGCCTCCGCCGACGCCCTCTTTGGCGCTCTCCTCGGCGAACTGGTCCGCGAAACCGCCGCCCGCAAAGCCGACCGCCCCACACCCGGCCTCGACCAACACCACCGCGAAATCATCCAACGTCTCGTCGCCGAAATCCGCGAAAAACCCGGCGCCGCCCGCACCGTCGCGGCCCTCGCCAAAACCGCCGGCTACAGCGTGGATCACTTTTCGCGAACCTTCGAAAAAGTCACCGGCCAACGCCCGCAGGAGCTCATCATCGCCGCCCGCCTCGCCCGCGCTCGCCAACTCTTGGCCGAGACGGGGCTCACCATCAGCCAGATCGCCGAAACCCTCGGTTTCCGCGACGTGTTTTTCTTCTCCCGCCAGTTCACCCAACGCACCGGGCAAACCCCCTCGGCCTACCGCGCCGCCCTTTCGCCCTAGAAATTCGCCGCCATCACCCGGCGCAACGCCGGCCGCACCCGGCGCGCGAGTCTCGCGTTGGCATACCCCATCCACGCCACCGGCGTCGTCGTATCCAGCGGATACTTCAGCGCCCCGCCCTCTGGCGCCTCGATCATACAACCGGCCTCACGGGCGATCAACGCCGTGCAGATATCGTAGGGATGACAGCACAGCGTCGCCGCCGAGAATCCGAGCTTCGCATACGCCAGCGGCCGCAAATCCCCGAGCATCCGGTCGTGTCCCACAATCAGTTCATGCAACTGCCCGCCCGTGGAAATGTATTGGTCGTCAAAGACCAGCTGCCCGCCGTTTTTCCCATGCACGCCGAGCTCTTGCCAAAGCTGTTCCTCCACCGCGCCGAGCAGTCCTTTGCCCTCGGGAAAAAAACGCGCCAGCGAGGCAAATCCGTGCTCAAAATTCTCCGCCGGCGAGGGTCGCACTCTGATTTTTTTCCGTCCGCCGTCGCGCCCGTCCACCCCTTCCGCGATCACGCCGCCGCCACGCACCGCACTCAACTGATCGGCCCGCCATTGCTTGCTCGTCGGCAGCTCCGTCATCGCCGCCACCACGATATCGCCGAGCGTGTTCTTGGCGCCGCGCTGCACCGCGAGCCCGGCGAGACTCCACGCCGAGCGTTTGTCATACATGTAGCTCCGCGTGCCATCGATCGGATCGAGGATGCATTTGAACCGGGTCCGCGCCACCGGCGTCCCGTGGGGAAACGTCGCCGGCACGCCGTCTTCGAGCCCTTCCATCACCAATTCCACCGGCCAAGCCCGCGGCCAGTGCGCCTCGAACCACGCCATAATCGCCGCCTCGCTCAAACGGTCCACGTGATAGATCGTGTCCGCCGCCGTGACCGCCGCCACTTTGGCAAAGGTCGCCGCTTGTCGGATCTGCGCCGCCACCAGCGTGTCCCGGATCGAATCCTGCAACGCGCACAACAGTCGGCGAGCCCGGTTCATTTCCACTGCGGTCATCGGGGCATTTTTCATCGTGAAAATATCAGAGCAACGTCGCGCCGTCTCCGGTCTGCGTGTGCAACACATCTGGCGCCGCACCGAATCTCGACCGATACGCCGCCACGACCGCCTGCGCCTGCGCCTCGCCAAACGCCCCGCTCGTCATCGCCATCACCGCGCCGCCAAAGCCTCCGCCCGTAAGCCGCGCGCCGAAGACGTGCTCCGTCGCCGTCAGCACATCGACCAGAAAATCGAGCTCCGCCGTGCTGTTCTCGAAAAGAAACTGCGAACTGCGATGCGAAGCCGTCAGCAGCCGTCCCACCGCCGCCAAGTCCCCCCGGGCCAGCGCCGATCGCGATTCGGCCACGCGCGCGATCTCGTCGACGATGTGCTTCGCACGTTTGAACGCCTCGGGCGCAAGCCGCGCCTGGTCGCGCTCCACCGCCGCCGCGTCCGTTTCCACGAGCAAGCCGACGCCGAGCGCCTGCGCCGCCGCCATGCACTCGCGGTGACGCTCCGCATAAAGCCCGTCCACCAACGCGTGCTTGGTATGCGTGTTGAAAATCCAGAAGTGCGCATCCACCGGCAGCGGCACCGTTTCAAAAATCGGTCCGCGGCAATCGATCCAGACGAGACGGTTTTTTTGGCCAAACCCGGAGACGCCTTGATCAAGAATACCGCACGGAACGCCCACGAAGTTGTTCTCCGCGTGCTTGCCAATCTTCACCACGATCTCCCGCGGCGGTCGCTCTCCGGCCATCTCCAGAAACGCCAACGCCGACGCCAGCTCGATCGCCGCACTGCTGCTCAAACCCGCGCCCGCCGGCAGATTCGACATCGCTAAAAAATCAAAGCCCGCCGGCGCCTTCGCGCCGAACTCCGGCATCGCCGCCAAAACCCCGAGCGGATAATTCACCCAACTCGTTGCGCCCGCTCGTTTGGCCATGTCCTCCGCGCGCACTTCCACCGGCGCGCCGCGTTGGTCGCTGGCAAACTGTCTCCGCCCATCGGCCCGCCCGGCGATCGCCACCCACACTCCGCGATCCAGCGCCGCCCCGAGCACCGTGCCGCCGTTATAATCGGTGTGATTCCCGATGAATTCGATCCGACCCGGCGCGTAGGCCACAATCTCGGGCGACCGTCCATAGACGTGGTGAAATTTTTCGGCGATCAGTGATTTCATGCGCGTTCGGTCGATTCAAACAACCCTCCCCGGCGCACGCGTCGAGCTGGAATCACAACCCACCCGCGCCCGATAAACCGCTCAAGGGGTTTCCGGCGGCTGCGTCGCCGGGAAATCCGCCGGCACTTCCCCCGCGCTCCCTTTCATCAGCAGACGCAATAGATGCTCGAGCATTTCCTCCCGCGGCCGTCCGCGCTCGAGGGCCAGCTGGTCGGCACGTTTGAGCAACTGCGCCGCCATCACGGACGCCTGCCCGGGCGGCGCACCCAATCGGGTGCAGAGTTGCGCGAGTTGTTTCTGCTCGTTCATGGCTCCACTTGGATCACCGCCGGGCCCGTCACCTCAAGCGCAAGCGGGAGCTCCCGCTGCCAGTTGACGAGCGACAACATGGCCATCCCGACAAACCCGGTTTCCCCGCCGACTCCGGAACGCAGCTCACCGACCTGCTTCGAATTCTGCCAAAGCGCGGCGGGCACGGCCGGCACCGGCCCGGGCCCGCGCACCCGCATCAGCCGCCGCCGCACCTGTCCCATCGCTTTCAACCGCGCCATCACTTCCTGGCCCAGATAACACCCTTTGGTGTAGGAAATCGCCGTTTCCTCGAGTCCCGCCTCACCAGGTAAATCCCCCGGCCCGAGATCGACCGGCACCGCCGGAATGCCAGCGCCGATTCGTCGCCGCGCCAATTCGTCTGCCCCGATTTCCGTCGCCGTCGACAACTTGGCGCGCACCTCGGCTTGGGTGCTCACGGGAAATACCCACTCCCAATTCTCCCCGAGCACGCGCCGCCCCGGGAAAATCCGCCCCACGTGCGCGTTCGCGGTCAGCCACTCGCCCGCGCCGTCGCCCAGCACCGAAATCCCCATCCATCCGGGGGTGAAGTCCTCCAGCACTACGTCATCTGCGATGATATAATCTTCCAAGCGCCGCATGATGCCTGCCGCCGGGCAAAAATAGCTAGCCAACCACCGCTCGCCCTCAACCGCCCCGGCCAAAACAAAACTATCACCCAAAACCTTCCCTTTCTGGTTGAGCCACAAGCCGTAAACACTCCTCCCCGCCGCCAAACCACGCAGCTCATTGGTGAACTGGCCTTGCAAGAAAATTGCAGCATCCTCCCCGCCCACCCTCACCCAAGCCCCAATTTGCCAGACGGAATACTCCAACGCTCGAGAATTTCGCATATAATTCATCCTGCTGATTTTTAGTAACTTAGCAATTTTTGTGATAGATTTTGATAACTTTGAGTTGACGAACTGTGACGATGAACTACTTCTCAACTTGTTCAATTTCATACTTCTCCCCGCTTAGCGGGGAGTTTTGGGGTAACTAAGAAAGCAAAGGCCGGCCACATAGGGGTATGTGGCCGGCCACTTTTTTGCCCAAATTCCAAGGTTTTCTTTGTCACCCAACCCGGACTTGCACCGATTCGCTTCCGCCGACCAAGCTATCCTCTCATGCACCGCACCTCCGACCTCAACGTCGTCGAAACCCGCACCTTGCCCTCGCCTACCGCGCTGCTGGCAGAATTGCCCAAAACCACGGCTCAGGCCGCGTTTGTAGCGCATAGCCGTGAGGACATCCGGCGGATCATCTTCACGGACGACCGCCGCTTTCTCCTGCTTATCGGCCCTTGCTCGATCCACGACGTGGAGGCCGGCCGCGACTACGCCCGACGCCTCGCCGCGCTCGCCCGGGAGGTCTCCGATCGCGTGGTGGTCGTGATGCGCGTTTATTTCGAGAAGCCCCGCACCACGGTCGGCTGGAAAGGCCTGGTAATGGATCCGCATCTCGACGGCTCCCACGACATCGCCGCCGGTCTCCGGCTCGGCCGCAAGTTCCTCCGCGACGTGCTCGACCTTGGTTTGCCCACGGCCACCGAATTTCTCGACCCCATCACCCCGCAATACGTCGCCGACCTCGTGTGCTGGGGCGCCATCGGTGCGCGTACGACCGAGTCGCAA
>JBIKWB010000023.1:0-84048 GCA_044356555.1 Opitutaceae bacterium
TCACTTCCGCTTCGTAAGCTTTAGCCGGGCGCATGGCAAAATACTCGGCAATGGGTCGCTTCCATTTGATGCGGTGCTGCTCGACCAGGGGTGCCGCCGACACCCAGGTCTCGCGCATCATGGGAATGAAGCGCGGACGCAGCTCAAACTTCGAACGAACTTCCGCGCCATAGACGAATTTTTTTGGGCCGTGAATCCAGTTCATCACTTCGTTGGTCGGGTCGGCAAAGATCGGCAGGTTCGCCGCACACGGCGGATAAGAGGGTTCCAGCCAGTCTTCATTCTCGGCGAAACCCTTCTCGTTCCATCCGTGCGGATGGACGCGGCCATCAAACTCCTCCTGCAGGGCCTGCATGAAGAACATGCGATGCTGCCCCGGCTTCCACGCCTGCGACAGGTGAACGCGCCACGAGTTGTCAGAGAGCACCGTTTCGCGGCGACCGTCGGCGTGCTCGATCTCCAGTTTGAAGATGAAGCCCGCGCGGCTCATCGGACACGTCGCGTCACCCTGGCCGAAGTAAAGCACGGTCGCCGCAAGCACGTTCTCGCCTGAAGTTAGGGACTCGGTGAGATCCATGTGATCCACCTCCGGCCAGCGCGGATCATTCGGCGCCGGACCCCATTGCACCCGGCCGCCATTGACTTCGAGCAGGTAGCGGCTCTCGCCGATGATCCAGCCCGTCGCTTTCTTTGGCTTCGCGTTCAGCTGCAGGACGCGGCGGAAGAGAATGAAGGTATTCGGCAGCGTGCGGTCGCCCGGATACCAGAGCCACTTGGCGGGTGAAAGATCCAGCGTGTCGCCAGGCGCTGACTCAAATGGCTTCACCGGAAACGGTGTAGCGGGCGCGCCCGGAGCGGCGGATGCCTGGGCCGCATCTGCGGCCGCGGCCGTCGGAGCGACGGCGGCGGACAACGCGATAAAACCGGAGGATTTTAGGAATTCGCGGCGAGGAAGGTTGGCGGAATCAAGTGATGGTTTCATAAGAAGAATGGGTTCAGGCGAGCAGCGCGCTGATCACGCGGCCGTGAACGTCTGTCAGTCGGTAACGGCGGCCCTGAAACCGGTAGGTCAGGCGCTCGTGGTCGATGCCGAACAGATGGAGGAGGGTTGCGTGCAGGTCGTGGACGTGCACCGGGTCCTTCACGACGTTGTAGCCGTAGTCGTCGGTCTCGCCGTAGGTGAGGCCCGGCTTGACGCCGCCGCCGGCCATCCAACCCGTGAAGCAGCGGGGGTGGTGGTCGCGACCGAAGTTGTTCGCGGTCATCGGCCCTTGGCAGTAGTTTGTCCGCCCGAACTCGCCGCCCCACACGACCAAGGTATCCTTGAGCATGCCGCGCGCCTTCAGGTCAGACACGAGGGCGGCGGCGGGCTGGTCTGTTTCAAGGCACTCGCTCCGGAGGCCGTTCGGCAGGCTGCTGTGGTGATCCCAGTCCTGATGGTAAAGCTGGATGAACTTCACGCCGCGCTCGGCCAGCCGACGTGCGAGCAGGCAGTTGGCGGCGAAAGTGCCGGGGTTGCGGGCGTTGGGCCCGTAGGAATCGATCACATGCGCGGGCTCTCCGCGGAGGTCGGTGACTTCGGGGACGCTCGATTGCAGGCTGAACGCCATTTCGTAGTTCGCGATGCGCGTTGAGATCTCGGCATCGGGGGTGCCGGCGAACTGGTGCTCGTGTAATTCACGCAGGCGATCCAGCGCCAGGCGCCTGCCTTTCGCGCTCTGCCCGGCGGGGTTGTTCAGGTAAAGCACGGCGTCGGCGGCGGAGCGGAAGCGCACGCCCTGGTGCCGGGCCGGCAGGAAGCCGGATCCCCACAGATGGGACATCAGCGGCTGGCCCTTCTTCTTGTCCTTGGTGATCAGCACAACGAAGGACGGCAGGTTGGCATTCGCGCTGCCTAGCCCGTAATCGATCCAGGAACCGAAACTGGGACGGCCTGGGATCTGCGAACCCGTCTGCATGAAAGTGACGCCTGGTCCGTGATTGATGGACTCGGTGTGCATCGAACGGATAATGCAAAGGTCGTCGGCGATTTTGGCGGTGTGGGGGAGGAGTTCGCTGAACCAGGCGCCGCTCTGGCCGTGCCGGGAAAATTTGAAGGGCGAGCCGGCGATAGGGATGGAACTCTGGTTGCCGGACATGCCGGTGAGTCGTTGGGCGCCGCGCACGGAATCGGGGAGCTGTTCGCCGTGGCGTTGGTTGAGGAGCGGCTTGGGGTCGAGGAGATCCAACTGGGAGGGGCCACCAGACTGGAAAAGGTAGATGACGCGCTTGATCCGTGCCGGGAAGTGGGGGAGCTCGGGAAGTCCCGCGGTGCCCGGCGCGGGCGTCGCGGCCCGCGCTTCGGGGCGCAGCAGGTCGGCCAGTGCGATGCCGCCGAGGCCGAGAGCGAGCCGGTTGAGGCACTCGCGGCGGCTCATTGAAAACCAAGGGGTGTGGCCGGTGCAGAGTGGTGAGTGGGATGGGTGTGTCGGCATGGTGGTGATCAGCGCTTCATCACGAACTCGTCATGGTTCATCAGGGTATTGACGACCACGGCGACCGCCGCGGTGACCGGGGGCGGCAGGCCGACCGCGCGGGGAGTGGCGCCCGTGGCGAGATAGGTCTCGGCCCCACGCGGATCGGCGGTGAACACCGCCAACTGGTCCTCGAAGAGGCGGATGATTATTTCCCGCTCGGCGGCGTCCGGCGGTCGGCAAAGCACCCGCTCGAAGGCTGCGGCCACGATCCGGTCCCGCTGTCCCCCGTGGGCGCGATAGAGCTCTTCGGCCAGCGCCCGGGAGGCCTCGACGAATTGGGGGCCATTCAGCAGCACAAGCGCCTGGAGGGGCGTGTTGGTGGTGTCGCGGCGGACCACGCAGACCACCCGCTTCGGCACGTCGAAGGCCTCCAGCACCGGGGCCGGACCGGTGCGCCGCCAGAAGGTGTAGACGCTGCGGCGGTGAAGGTCCTCTCCCTTGCCGGCGGGGGCGGGCTTGAATGATTCGGGGATATCATAGGTGTAGACGGGAGGACCACCGATCTTCTCGACGAGCAGGCCGCTCGCTGCCAGGGACCGGTCGCGGATCATCTCGGCGGGGAGCCGGTAGCGCGGGCCACGAGCGAGCCACGTGTTCTCCGGGTCATCCGCCATGATCCCCGGCGTCGCAAAGCTGCGTTGCCGGTAGGTCTCGGAAAGGACGATCGTCCGGAGGAGAGCCTTCACATCCCAGCCCGACCGGATGAACTCACCGGCGAGCCAGTCCAGCAACTCAGGGTGGGTGGGTTGGTCGCCCTGGCTACCAAAGTCTTCGGCGGTCTTTACGAGCCCATGTCCGAACAGGGCCTGCCAGAAACGATTCACCGTCACGCGGGCAAAAAGCGGATGGCGCGGGTCGGTCAGCCAGCGCGCCAACCCGAGACGGTTGCGGGGCTCCGAGGCCGGAAAGGGGGGCAGGATCTCCGGGGTGCCGGCCGCGACACTTTCGCCGCGCTGATCATACTCTCCGCGCCGGAGGACGTAGGCGGTCCGAGGCTGGAAGCTCTGCCGCATGACCATGATTTCGCGGGCTTCCTCCGCGGCATCGGTTTGGGCTGCGCGCGCGGCGTGAAGCGACCCCAGCGCCTGCTGGTAGGCGGGGTCATGGTTGGTCAGGTAATAGTCGAAGCGCGCCTCCGGGGCGGCCCCCGCCAGCGCGCCGGACCTGTGCAGGTCGGCCGCCTCGAGCTCGGTGACCGCTCTGTTGAAGATTCGGAGGTCGTCGACCAGCCCGTCCTTGAACGCCCGGTCGCGGAAGCGCGCCCCGACGGTCAGCGTGTTGGGGGAAAATTCGGGTGGGCTGTAGGTGCGGCTGCCGGTGATGTCCTTGGTCAGGTTGTCTTGGACTATCTCGACGCGGACGGGTCGGCCATCGACGTAGAGGCGCAGGCCGGCCGCAAGGCTGGAGCCGTCAGAGGTGACAATGACGTGCACCCATTGGCTGAGGGGCAGCGGGTCGAGGGCGCGGATCGAGACCGCGTTCCCTGGCCAGAAGTGGATGAGAGACCAGCGCAGCCGACCCTCGTTGAGGATGAGTTCGTAGCCCCGACTTCCGCTGTCGCTGGCGGCGCTGGACCGGTGGAGGATGACGGCCCGCTCCTCCTTGCGCGGCGCTTTGAGCCGCAGCGCGACGGAGAAGGGATCGTGCCGTCGGAAGTTTCCCACCGTCGTGTTGAGCGGGAAATCGCCGTTGAAACGAACGGCGGATCCGCTGCTGCCGGGCACGAACTGATTATCGACGGGCGAGGTGGCGTAGTCGCCCGGTTGGGCCGCGTTGGCGAACCGCAGGAGCGCCGGCGGCAACTCGGGCGCGGGGGCGGCCTCGGCGTTCGGCGTAACCGCGGGGTCCTTCGGACCCTTTGGCGGAATCGGGGCCGGTTCACCGTCGTCAAAGTTGAAGCGCGCAATTTCACCGCCCGCCTTGAGGCCCGAGGCGGGCGTATCCCTGAGCCAGCGCTCGAACGCCCCGCGGGCCGACGCGCGTGCGGCTTCGAGAGCCTGCTCCGCGGTCCGGACCGCACTGGTCGCGGCGGCGTGTTTCCGCCGCTGCGTGTCATCGGGCAGCCACATGGTCGGGGTCGGCGTCGACTCCGGCCCCAGCGGATACAGGCCCGCCTCGTCGATGTCCTGAAAAAACGCCGAGAGGGAATAGTATTCCCGCTGCGAAATCGGATCGTATTTGTGGTCGTGGCAGCGGGCGCATTCAAGCGTGAGACCAAGAAAGGCGGCACCGAACGTGGTGGTGCGGTCGTTGACGTGGTTGATCCGGTATTCCTCCTCGACGGATCCCGCTTCGGCCTCCTGCGGGTGCAGGCGGTTGAACGCGGTGGCGAGGATCTGCTCGTCGGTGGCGCCGGGCAGGAGGTCGCCGGCGAGCTGCCAAGTGACGAATTGGTCCCAAGGTAGGTTGCGGTTGAAGGCGCTGATGACCCAGTCGCGCCACGGCCACATGTCGCGCACGCGGTCGATCTGGAAACCGTAGCTGTCGGCATACCGGGCGACGTCGAGCCAGTCGGCCGCCATCCGCTCGCCGTAGCGGGGCGAGGCGAGCAGGCGGTCCACGAGTTGGGGAATCGCCTCTGGAGACGGGTCAGCCACGAACGCCGCGATCTCGGAGGGTGTCGGGGGCAGGCCGTTAAGGTCGAGTGTCAGGCGCCGGATGAGAGTGAGGCGGTCAGCCTCGGGCTGGGGTTGCAGCTGGCGGCTGGCCAGAGAGGCGAAGACGAGGCGGTCGATGGGTGACGAGGCGGGCGGGAAGCCCGCCGGTTCCCGGGTGGGAGCTTGGGCGGCTAGGTCGGGAGGCGCGAATGACCAGTGCGACTGGTAGCCGGCCCCCTCGTCGATCCAGCGTTTGAGCGTGGCGACCTCGGTGGGGGTTAGGCGGCCGAGCTTCGCTTCGGGCGGAGGCATGACTTCCTCGGGATCGGTGCTCGTGATGCGGAAGATAAGTTCACTCTCGGCACTGCGGCCCGGAGTGATGGCGGCGGTGGCGTTTTCGGCGAGAAGCGCGCCGGCGCGGGTATCGAGACGGAGCTTGGCTTTGCGGCTGCTTTCGTCGGGGCCGTGGCAGTTGAAGCACTTGTCCGACAGGATCGGCCTGATTTCCCGGTTGAAGTCCACCGGCGCCGCCTGGGCTGGCAGCGCCGGGAGCAGCGCGACCGCCGCGAAGACCAGCCGGTGACGGGACCGGGATACGGTGCGGGCAGGCAGGAAGCTGGGGGTCGCGTTGGGTCGATTTATGGGGCCTGCAGTTTCGGAAGGCGGGGCGTCGACGGTGCTCTGGTCATCGCGACCGGAGGATTCTGGGAATTCGCGGCGAGGAACGCTGGCAGAATCAGGTGATGGATTCATAACAGGAATGAGCTCAGCCGGCGCGTCGTCCCAGCAGGAAGGTGCAGCCCAGCGAGGGTAGGGGCTCATCAAGTGTGGCCTCGATCCGGCCGTTTTGGTAGGTGGTATTCAACGCTCGTAACTGGCCCGCGGGATCTATGCGCGACCACTTATAGTTGGCGAAATCACCGGCCAACCGGATGGCCGCAGCGGGGGCGGGGGCGGTGCTGAGGTTCCAGATCGTCAGAAGGACTTGCTCACCGGCGCCCAGCCGCAGCGCCTTCAACAGGAAGACTCCCTCGGAGAGGGTCAGGGCCGGCACCGCCCCGCCTTGCACCCACTCAATGGCCCGCACGAGGCACGGGGCGCTCCACCGGCTGAGCAGGGACTCGCCTGTGGTGGCATCGGTCTGGGCATTCAGCAGCGCAAAGCGCGCGCCGGCGGGACTCGTCCACGTCAGGATATGCGGCGCGCTGACCTGTCGGAGTTCGTCGAGATAGGTGACGAGAGTCGTGGCATCCTTGGCGCTCACGCGAAATGGCAGGTGTTCTTTGCCGGGCAGGCGGCCGACAAAATAATAGTAGGGCCACAACTCGGTGCCGCCATCCTGCCGCTCGTAGCGGACGTGCATCACCTCGGTCGCTGCACAGCGGTCGCCCAGCGTCAGTCCGATCTGCTCCAGCCTTCCGCGCTTTTGCAGCGTCTGGAGGGCGCGCAGGTCGAGAAATCCTCCCCGTTGCAGGACCTTGTCCAGCCCCGCGTCATCCAGGTGCTGCAGCGAATCGCCCCATAGCAGCGACGCATCCTCGGCGCGGCGCACGCAACGCAGCGGCACGCCGCGCGCTTGGAGGGCTTTCAACGATGTCTTTCGCAGGAGGCCGAGCTTCTGAGCCGTGGGGTCCTGCCAGACCGCGACCCCGATCGGTTCGTTGCGGCCCTGCAGGAGTGAGTCCACGGTGCTCAGCTGCCCCCGACGGGACGCGAAGTACTCCACCAGCGAGCGTGATTCCGCAGCTGGGACCGGGTTCGCGTCAGGGCTGCCGTTCAGGCCCAGGGCCACCCGCGGCTCGCCCAAGGAGAGAATGTAGGCGTGGTGGGCGAATGCCGCCACGGGTGATTTAAGGGCCGGATCGTACGGATAGTTTTCGCACTCGGGAAAGAATTCGATATCGTCCTCCAACCGCGCCCTCCACGAGTCCAGACCCCAGAAACGCTCCGGGTAATCCGCCAGTGGGGCATTCTCCCGGTAGAGTTGAATCTGGGGACGGACGAACGGGCGCTTGTTGCCGGCGAAGGCGCGGGCCACGCGCGAGACATCGTGGGTGACCGTGTCGGCATGCATGTAGCCGAGTCGCGTGTCCGGCGACACCCCATGGACCACCTCCCGCAACGTCGCCGCGAGGGAAGCCAGGTCATCCGTAATCAGCTCCGACATCAGGGCCCGGGCGGCGCGATCGCCGCCGGTCAGTAGGGAATCGACGGTCGAGGGATCAGCCGCGCAGCCAAACCGTGCGGCGAAGCGCGCGACCCGCGCAGGGACAAAACACTGCGTGAACTTCACCGTGTAGTCGTCGTCGACGAACAGCAGAGTGATCGGTTGGTTCCAGAGATCGACGATGTGTTCAACGCCTGATATGTGTCTTTCGCGTCTTCTCGTACCTCAAATGGGCCCAGAACAATCGCCGCTTCATTCGAAGCCTTTGGCGCAGCCGAGGGAGCTTGAGCCTGCATTTCGGAAATTGCCCCGGTCGCAGCAAGCGCCAGGAGATAGATCAAGCCAGAAGCAGTTCGCATTCTGCTGAGTTTGCGCGGGGCAATAAATTCGTGCCGTATCGGGTTTTGAGTGTTGAGCGATTTCAAGGGATTTGGGAAATCCTAGGTAAGACCAGGGGTTGGTGTGAGCGGTCGCGAGCGCTACCCAATCCGCGAAACGCAATGAAAGCTACATCTTTTTCGGTTTCCAGTAAAACGCTGGCGGCGACGTTGTGGGTGCTCGGCAGCAATGTCGGCTCAGCCTTGTTGTAAATTCGCGCTCTTTTTGTTCGGACGGTGCGGGGGATAGGTCGAAACGTAGATCCACGTGCTGCACTGTCACCGACAGATTGGGGTTGCCGCTACTGTGCCGCTATTATGGAGGCATATCAGCGCAATTTTGTGCGCAGAGGACGTATTCGATCTGCGGAATCGCGGTCTCAACAGCCCATACCTTATGCCGGGTGAGAGCGCAGACTGCAACCAGAGCGGAATTTTCCAAGACATGGTGACGTGCCAGCACAGAGGTGGAAAACGACTGCAGTGGCTTGAGGATCCTTGGAAAACTCGAACTGGGGGGATAACAGAAGATGAGGGGGAAGACGGATGCGCGCTCGGATTTACCGGCTGCTTTCTGCTTGCCTCAACGGGCAACAGAAGACTCTGTCCAGTTTCCAGTAAAATGCCCCCCCGCCTCTCCATCCGCGATCTGGCCGCCCAGATCGGAGTGTCACACACCACCGTCTCGCTGGCGCTCCGCAACAGTCCGCGCATCACGCCAGGGGTGCGCAAACAGGTGCAAAAGGCGGCGCGCCAGGCGGGCTATCATGCCGATCCCACCGTCTCGAATCTGATGGCCCGCTTGCGGACGATTCGGACCACCGCCGTGCGTGAGACGCTGGGATTCATCACGGCGTGGCCGACCCGCAACGGTTGGCGGGACGCTCCTAATCACGTGCGTTTCTTTGACGGGGCCGCCCGTCGCGCGCGCGAGGCGGGCTATGTCTTCGAAGAATTCTGGCTGAAGGAGGCCGGCATGACTAGCCGGCGGATGTCGCGGATTCTGCGCGCCCGGGGGATCCGCGGTCTGGTGCTGTGTTCGCTCCCGAACGTTGGCGGACGTCTCGCCCTCGAATGGAAACACTTTGCGTGCGTGGCCAAGGGGCTGACGGTGCAGCATCCGCCGGTGCACCGGGTCGTATCTTCGCACTACGAAGACATGCATCTCGTGCTGGAGCAGTTGGCGCGCCGCAAGTATCACCGAATGGGATTGGTTCTTGGTGAAGCGCTCAGCGCCCGGGTCGACCGGGCCTGGCTCGCGTCTTATCTGCTGCACCAAAACGATGTTCCCAAGGGTGATCGAGTGCCCCCACTCATCACCTGCACGCCGGCCGCGCAAAAGGACTTTGCCCGCTGGTTTTCGACGCATCGCCCGGATGTGCTCTTGTTTTCAGAGCAACAGGTGCGGGCTTGGCTGGACAGCCTGGGGCTCTCGGTTCCAGGCAGCGTGGGCCTGGTGCACCTCGACTGGTCGCCGGATCTGGCGCCGTTGGCTGGCTTGGACTCCGATCCGGAAATGCTCGGTGAAGCCGCGATTGATTTGCTCATCGGCCAACTGCAGGCGAACGAACTCGGCATCCCGAAGCACGAGAAGATTGTGGCTGTCCGGGGACATTGGGTCGCGGGCAAGTCGGTGCGCGGGCGCTGCCTTTTGATTTACTGGAAAGCAAAATAGCGTTCGCGTTTTCACCGACGGAAATTTACTTCTTGTTTCCATGTTCGACCCGTCAACCTCGGGGGTGATTCGCGCCCTAAGTTCCTGCTCCAAAGCTTTTTTGCACGGTCAATGCAAAGTTGGCTCCTGCGCGCCTGTGAAGGGCTCGGCCCGGGCGTCGGCGGTCGAAATCTTTCCCTGTTCACGATTTTATGTCCTCCGCTCTACTTAATCGCGCTCGAGTTGAATCCAGCATCGCTATCGCCAAAGAGGTCTTCCGGGCCTTTCAGGTGCAACTGCCCGGCTACGCTTATTGGACCACGTCCGACTGGGACCGGGCCGGGTCGGAATACGACGAGGTGCGCGACTGCATGCTCGGCTGGGATGTGACCGATTTCGGCAGCCGGGATTACGAGAATATCGGGCGGACGCTATTCACGCTTCGCAATGGCAACATCCACGACTCTAGATACCCGAAGACCTACGCGGAGAAACTAATTCTTGATCCCGAAGGTCAGCGGGCGCCGGCGCATTTTCACCGCACCAAACGCGAGGACATCATAAACCGGGGTGGCGGAAATATACTCGTGCAGTTGACGTTGGTCACCGTTGACGACCAGCCGGGGAAGGGTCGTCTCGGCGTGCAAGTGGATGGTTGCCAGCGCGTGATCAACAGCGGGGAAACGGTGCGCCTGCGGCCGGGCGAGAGTCTCTGCATTCCAGCTCGAACGATTCATCAATTTTGGGGCGAAGAAGGAACCGGGATGCAGATCAATGGGGTCGGCTACACCGTGAGCAGCGAGGTTTCGTCGGTCTGTGATGACCTCAAGGATAACTTCTTTTTCGGCGATCTCACGCGCTTCCCGGTGATTCTCGAGGACGCTCCACGGAAGCACTACCTCTGCAACGAGTATCCCAGAGCTGCTGGTTCGCCTGCCGGTTTGAAGGCAGTATGAGCAGGTTTCGGAATTGGAATGTTGTCTCTTTCTCCGATTCGTCATGAAGCGCTCAAGGGCACGGTATGGTGTAGTCGGTTTCTGCTTCGCGCTGGCGATGGTCACCTACATCGATCGCGCCTGCATCGGCGTCCTTGCCGGCGCGATTCGCTCCGATCTCGGCCTGAGCATGACCCAAATGGGATATGTTTTCAGCGCCTTCACCTTCGCCTACGCCATCTTTGAGATCCCCTCTGCGTGGTGGGGTGAGAAGATCGGCGCGCGGCGGGTCTTGGCGCGGATCGTGGCGTGGTGGTCTGCGTTCACCATGTTGACCGCGGCGGCCACGGGCTTTGTCAGTCTGTGGCTGATTCGCTTTCTCTTCGGCGCGGGCGAGGCGGGGGCGTGGCCGAACGCAACCCGCGTTTTTTCCCGCTGGATTCCTGTGACGGAGCGCGGTCGCGTGCAGGGAATTTTCTTTGCCGGTGCCCACCTCGCCGCCGGCCTGACCCCACCTCTCGTGCTCTTTCTCCTTCAATTTGTCGGGTGGCGAAGTCTTTTTATCATATTTGGCTCGTTGGGTTTTATTTGGGCGCTGGTTTGGTTACGCTGGTTTCGCGATTTGCCCAGCGATCATCCGGGTGTGAACGAAGCGGAATTGAACCATATCCAAAGCGGTCTGACGGCAGAACCATCGGGGCACGCTGCGACCGTGAACGGCGCGATGATGAGATCGCTGCTGAATAACCCGAACATCTGGCTCCTGTCCGTAGTCGCTTTCGCCAATTCCTACGGGTTCTATTTCGTCATCACTTGGCTTCCGACCTTCCTGGGGACGCTGGGTTTTTCCAATGCACAGCTGGCGCTTTATTCCGGCCTGCCGATGCTGTTTGCTGTGCCCGCCGATTTGCTCGGCGGGGTGACTACCGATTTTCTGGCGCGCCGGTTCGGCCTGCGTCTTGGCCGGGCGTTGGTGGGAGGCCTTGCCTATGCGGTGGCCGCCGGCGCCATGTTCGCCGCCACCCAGTATACCGGCAATCCACACCTCGCCGCCATCCTCCTCGCCACCGCAGGCGGCGCATCGATGTTTGCGTTGGCCGCGTCGTGGGCGAGTTGCATGGAAATCGGCACGGCCCAGTCCGGGCTGGCGAGTGCGACGATGAATACGATCGGACAAGTAGGTGGGATGTTGTCGCCGATCGTGCTGGCCTTGCTGGTGGAACGCTCGGGCGCAGCGGGGCGTTGGGAACTGCCCCTGCAGATCATTGCCAGTCTCTATCTCGTGTCCGCGCTCTGTTGGATCTTCATTAACCCGAGAAACCGCTCGAGTGCGTGAGGAACAGCGCAGGTGACACCGCGATTTGCCTAAACGTCGGCCTCGGATTCTGATCAATTGTCCTTCGACACGGGCCGAGCCTGATACTGAAGCGAAAAAGCAGCCACGGCCTGCCTGCGTCAGCCCGTGGCCGGCTCCGCGCCTGACGGTTAAGCCCCAGCCAGCCACTCCCAGGCCGGAATGACCTCGACCGTTACACCGTCGAGCGACAATGCGTCCCGCTGATCGAGGGTGACGATCAGGCCCCGCCGCTTGCCGGGCAACGCGCACCCCTGACGCACCCCTTCCAATTCTCGCTCGCGGTTGAAGGGCGTCAGGTTCGCGCACACTTGGATGGCATAGTCGTCGGTGATAAAATCACATTCCCAAGAGTCTTTTTGGCCGGCGTAGCACGGCTGCAAGCCGCGTTGGCGAAGAGCGAGGAACACGGCGTTCTCGAGGCGGTGGCCTACGTCCGCGGTTAGGCTCGGCGAGTTCACGCGCCGGAGCGCGTTGTCGATGGCGTAGTATTTGTTCGGTGCCACGACCCGCTGCTTAAACGACGGACTGAATTTCGGCACGGCGAACAGGAGGTAGGCGTCCTGCAAAAATTCGATGTAGCGGGAGGTCTGGGCGACCGTGGGGATCGCGAGCGACTTCGTCAGTCTCTGGAACGACAGCGGCTGGCCGGTATTGGCGAGGAGAAACAAAATGAGGTTCATCACATGCCGCGCTTCCCGCAAATGATGGCGCTGGGCGATGTCGCGCTCCACGATGTCGCGCAGGAGTTGCTGGAGGATTTGCGGATCGCGCTCGCGCAGGTAGCCCGGAAATCCCCCGTGATCCAAATAAGCGGAGAGCGTAGCGGCGTTTCGTTCTCCCGCAGTGTAGGTCAGATATTCTGAATATGAAAAAGGAAAGATCTCGAATGACTGGTGCCGGCCGGTGAGCTTGGCGCCGATCTCACGGCCGAGCAGCGAGGCGTTGGAGCCGGTGACGCAGAGGGGGTGGCCGCGGTCCAAGAGGGAACGGACCAATCGCTGCCATCCGGGCAATTCTTGGATTTCGTCTAAAAAGACAGCCTGTTTCCCTGCTAGCTCTTGGATAACCTCCTGAAGTGCCGGAAAATCTTCCGGGCCCATCCCGTAGAGACGGGTATCCTCCACATTGACGTAGAGGGCGCCGGGGTGGGTGCGAAGGAGTTGGGCTTGCAAGACACTCTTCCCGCACCGGCGCACGCCGGTCAGAACCAAGGCGTGCTGGGTATTTCGGGTCGGGAGCCGGCGAGTGACTGATCTGGCGATTTCGGGACCGACGGCGACCGGCAGCCGCTGGTCCCTCAGGACCTCAATAAGTGTATTTCGTAATATCACATTATTGTGGTATCATAATATACACCGATGGGTCAAGGCCCTTGATGCTTCAGCCATGGCTGCGCGGCCGTGTGATACCGACCAACGCCTTCGCGGGGCGATATACCTGATCCGCCTTCAAGAAAGAAAATCGGCTGCATGACCACAAGGCGGCCCGACCCGACAACCATGCCACTATTTTGCGGTTCGAAGAGAACTGACGAAAGGAAGCTGGCCCGAGGTGAATCAACACGGCCGGGGTGTCGCGTTCCACCGCCCGATAAATGCTAGGTTAGGCGCTAAGCGGCCAGCCGGCGCGATAGTCACGGCGGAGGAAGGCGTTGGCCTCGGGGGCGTTGGTCACTCGCCCGGTGCTGCCGTCGTAATCGATCTTCTTGCCGGCGCGGTAGGCCACCAAGGCGAGCGCCATTTGCTCGGTCATTGGGCCGTTGTAGTCGAAGTTGCACGTGGTCTTCAGGTCCCCTTTGCACGCGCGAATCCATTCGTCCTGGAAGCCGCCCATCGGTGGCGCAATCGCCTCCTTGGCAGGGGTGCGGTAGTAGGTCATGTCGGCGGCGTCGCCGATGGGAAAGAGCGTGCGTGACTCGAAGTCGGCGAGGAGGAGGCCCTTCGAGCCCTTGAACATGACGCCGTCTCTGATTTTGGAGAGATCGATCCAGGGCTTGGGAGAAGTCGGAAGTGCTCCGCCCTGATACCAGCTCACGCGGATCGCGGGGCGCCAACTGTTGGCCGGGTGCTCGAAGTGGGCCGTCAGTTCGACGGGAGTGACCTCGGGGTTGAATGGGTCGCCGGTGGCCTCGACCGATGTCGGGTATTCAGCGTCAATGGCGTTCCAGGCTAGGTCCATGGTGTGGCTGGCCATGTCGCCGACCTGTCCGTTGCCGAAGGCCCAATGCAAGTTCCACTCAAGACAATTCAACCCCGATACGCCGGAGAAATAGCCGGGGTTGTAGGGATGAAGCGCCGAAGGTCCGAGCCAGAGGTCCCAGTTTAGCGAACTGGGCGGAGTGCCCGCAGCAGGCAGATAACCGGGGCGGCGTTTCTGTCGGGTGCCCCACGCGAACACGCCCTGCAACGTGCCGATGGAGCCGTCGCGAATGAGTTCGCGCACGCGGGAAAAGTTCGGCAACGCATGCCGTTGCGTGCCGAGTTGTGTCGCGAGCTTATGCTTGTATTTCAGGTAGGTCGCGCGCACGAGCCGGCACTCCTCGACGGAAAGGGCGAGCGGCTTTTCCATGTAGACGTGCAGGCCGCGGTTCATAGCTGCGAGGGCGATCATGGCGTGCGTGTGGTCCGCCGTGCAGCAGACGATGGCGTCGAGGTCTTTTTGCTCGAGGCACTTTCTCCAGTCGGAGTAAACTTTGGCGCCGGGGAAGGCTTTCAGGGCGTCGGGGATGCGGAGTTCGTTGACGTCGCAGAGCGCGACGACGTTTTCGGTGGCGAGACCCTTGTAGAGGGCCTGGCCGCGGCCCCAGACACCAATGAGGGCGATATTCAACTTCTTGCTGGGTGTGTTCTGACCGAAGAGTGTCCCAGTGGGGAGAATGAGCAGTCCGGTGGTGGACGCGGCGGCAGACTTGAGAAAAAGTCGACGTTTGATGGGGTTATTCGGTTGGTGGTTCATTTCTTGGTCGGATTCATGAGTGAGCAAAAGCGGCCCGTAGTGATCTCACTGCTGGGCTTTACCCGGTGGATTCATTTTTTTGGAGCGTTCGTCTGAGCCGGCACCGGGGATTTTGGCAGGAGAGGGAGCCGAGGCGTCGGCTTGGGACCGGCGGGTTGGCCGGAAAGTTGCGGCACGAGCCAGTCGAGGCCCTCGAGGTTGTCGCGCAGGCGCAGTTCCACGTCGTCGTTGGTGTGGCCGATGATGCCGATAGGACCTCGATAGCCGGAGGCCGCAATGATCTTCATCATCGGCAGATCGAGTTCTCCCTGACCGACCGGCTGGATCTTCATGCCGCGTTTGTCGCCGTCGCGCGTCATGCCGTTGAGGTTCAGGCAGAGCAGATACGGCTTCATCGCGGCCATAGCCTGGGCAAAACGATCCACGTGGCTGTGGCCGTGGTGCTGGTTATACACGATACCGACGTGGGTCGCGCCGTGTTGCTGCCGGAGGTATTCGCACACCGCGACGAGGTTCTCGGGCTCGCCGCCCCAACCGCCGTGGTTGTAGAGGCCGAGTTGGCTGCCGAGCTTCCGCGTGCGCTCGACCAAAGGAAGCAGCTTTGTGGCGGCTTCCTTGACCTGCTGCTCGCGCGTCAACGTGCCGGCCGGGCTGGTGGCAAGGATCCAGATCTGCGGATTAAGTCGGTATTTCTCGAAGAGCCGGAAGGCTTCGTCATGCACGCTCCAGAAGGCGAAATATTCCAATCCGCGCTTTTTGTATTCGAGGATTTCTTGCTCAAATTGCGGCACATGTTCACCCCGCCAGTCGTAGGCGACTTTGGTGATGCAGAGTTGCCGGACCATCTCGGCGCGTTCCGCTGGGCCGCGTTTAGACGAGTCGAATGGCACAATGCACCAGGCGACGATGTTCTTGCGCTCGAACAGCGACGGAGCTTCGGACGCAGCGAGTGGGGCATGCAGAGACGCGATCAATGCGAGCCCCAGAAGGCATGATTGAGCGAGGGGGCATTTCTTCATGTGAGATTTTTTTGGGAAAAGCGGCTTGGTTCAAATCAACCTCGGCAAGAGTCACGGAGCTGGGAGCGTGTTAAAACTTCAGCGACGGGGCAGAACGTCATTCGGGCGACCGAAATCTAGTTGGTCGAACGCGGAGTATAGCACAAGGCGGGGCGCGCGGCATTGACACTGTGCGCAATAAAATTGACTTTTTGCGTAATGCCGTCGGTCAAAAAACGAAACGAGCCGCCTCACGTCGCCCTCATCATCGAAACCTCGAAGATATACGGCCGCGAAATCCTACTTGGCATCGCACGGTATATGAGACTGCACGGGGCTTGGTCGATCTTCACGACGGAACGCGGACAGAACGACGAGGATCCGTCGTGGCTGGCGAACTGGGAGGGCGATGGCATCATTACCCGCAGTCTCGACATGAGGATTTGCCGCGCGGCTCGCGATCGTGGCATTCCCGTCGTCAGCCTTCGCCATCTCGTGGACAAACCGAGCTTGCCCACTCTCATGCCCGATCAGCAGTTGATCGCGAATCGGATCGCCGAACATTTTTTGGAACGCGGTATCCGCAATTTCGCCTATGTGGGGGTTCCGGGAAACAAGGGATGGGATCGCCGGCGACGGGAAGCCTTCCTTCATGCAATTTATGAGCGAGGGTGCACCAATGTCGCGATCCGGCCAACTCTGGCCGAGCCTGGGCTTGGCTGGGAGCAGGAGCAGGAGCAAATTGGACAATGGGTTCGAACGTTGCCGAAGCCGATTGGAATAATGGTCGCTCACGATACCCAGGGGATTCTCATTCTGGATGCCTGCCGTCGAGCCGGTGTCCACGTGCCGGACGATGTCGCGGTGGTCAGTGTAGACAATGATTCTGTGCTGTGTGAGGTCGCGACTCCGCCGCTTTCCAGTCTCGACCAAAACGTTCAAAAACTCGGTTTCGAGGCGGCCTCGCTGCTCGCCCGAATGATGGGCGGAGAAAAGGTCGCGAATGCGAACTACTTCATCGAACCCGGCCAAGTGATCGTGCGGCAATCCTCGGACGTAGTCGCCGTGGCGGATGCGGGCGTGGCCAAGGCGATCCGCTTCGTGCGGGAAAACGCATGCCGCGGTCTGAACGTCACTGAGGTCGCACGCGCCGCCGGCATGTCACGCCGGGCCTTGGAGAAGAAATTTGCGCACCTGCTCGGCCGCAGCCCATTGGAAGAGATTCAGGAAATCCGGTTTCGTCGCGTCCGACAGCTTCTGCTCGAAACCGACCTCCTGCTACCACAAATTGCGGAGCTCGCCGGCTTCGAATATCAGGAATACATGGTGCGATTTTTCAAGAAACGCACCGGACTTTCTCCCGGACAGTATCGCCGGAAGAGGCGATTCGACACCTGACCTGCAATCGTTGCGCTCGGCGCCCAGTTTCGGCAGCCAACCAGAGTAGCCCCATGCTCCAGCATAGTATGTTGCTGTTTGGCCTGTAGCGTTCGGGGCAACGGCATGGCGATACAACCCGTCGCCTCGGTGCTCAAGACATAGACCAGCGTTCGCCACACTGTAGAACCGTGCAGGGCACCCGCGACTGCCGGCACGCGGCGGCGAACGTGTCGGGGGGAGCGGTGTTGAATTCGAACATTTCGAAATGGTGCGGTATCGCCATCGTCACGCCCAGCAGCTTGGCGAAGCACGCCGCCTCCCTGCCGTCGAGATTGCCCGCCACGCCGCGCTCCGGTGCGTGGCCATTGATTGGGAGCAGGGCGATGTCGGGCTTGGCCGCAACGGCGCGGGCCACGACACCCTCGTGCCAAATGGTGTCACCGCTGTGATAGACGGTCCATCGACCTAATTTGAGCACGTAACCTAGAAAGAGATGATGGCCCGAGGGGTCCTGATCCAATGTCGGATGCGCCGCCGGGAGCGCGCTCACGGTTATGCCGGGAAGCGCGACGGAATGACCGGCGTCAACCGGGATCAACTTCGCACTCGAGCCTTCGAGCAGGGCTTCGCCGCGCGCGCGAATGGCCGCCGGTAAAATGAGCGGGAGAGGGGTGGTGCGATTGGGTGCGGCGGCGATCGCACGCAGGGTTTCCGCGTCAAAATGATCCGTGTGGCCGTGCGTCGTGATCGCCAGATCGACGAAGCCCAGCTTCCGCGGATCAAGGCAGCGTCCGGTCATCCGCACATGCGGGGTGCGTGAGCTCTCGTATTTTGACGTCAGCGAGTCCGAGAGATACGGATCGATGATGGTGTAGGTGCCGTTGCACTTGAAAAGAAAACCGCTCTGCCCAAGCCACCAAAGGGAGAAATCGTCTCGGGCGGGTTCGGCCGACATGATGTCAGCCAACAGTTCGTCGTCTTTTTGAAGCGGCGCGATCATGCGGGCGGCCCGCCGAATGAGCCGTTGAAGATCGATGCGCGAATCATGAAACCTCGCGCTTCGCGTGCGGCACGGCCAACGCGCGCAGGAGATTGTCGACGGCGGCGTCCATCGCGCGCTCCACGCTTTCCTGCGTGAATCCGCCTAAATGGGAGGTTGCGATGACGCGGGAGTGGCGGGCCAGCGTGGTATCCTTTGGCGGCTCTTCGGCAAATACGTCGAGCCCGAGCCCCGCCACATGTCCGCTGTCGAGCCCGACGAGCATCGCGGCGGGATCGATCAGATCGAAGCGCGCCGTGTTCACGACAAACACCCCGCGCCGGCTCGATGCCAGGGCGTCGCGATCGAGGATGGGCCGGCCGTCAGGAACGGGCGGGCAATGCAGGCTGATAACTTCGGCCTGGCGGAAGATTTCGTTGACCGGGCCAAAGCGGAAGAAATCCCCGGGCTGAAACTTACCCTCCGCCAGAGGATCAGACGCGAGGACTTTCATTCCGAGCGCGCCCGCGATGCTGGCGACGATTCTTCCGACACGGCCGCACCCAATCAGTCCTAGCGTGCGGCCCTCGAGTTCGATGCCCTGACGGCGAACCCACTGGTCGCGTTTTAGCGCCGCGTCGGTTTGGGAGAGATCGCGAACGAGCGCGAAGATGAGGGCGAAGGTAAGCTCGGCCACGCCCCGCGCATTGGCTCCCTCCGCACGCAAGACTGCGATGCCCCGCGAGGCGGCTGTTGCGGCGTCAATGTTGTCGGTGCCCGTCCCATTTCGGCTGATGGCCCTGAGTTTGGACGCGGACGTCAGCACGCGGGCGGACACGGGCTCCACTCCTGCGATGTAACCCACGCAGCCCGGGATCGCGTCGAGCAACTCGGCCTCCGTGGGCTGGCGGCCCGGCGGGCCCAACGCGACCTCGTATCCCGCTGCGGCAAGACGGCGCAACGATGGATGGCCGTGTTGAGTGACCGAGCGCGGCGTGACTAGAACCCGGTCCATGGCTATTCGACCACGGTGGCTCCGTTGCGACAGAAGGCTCGCCGCGGAAATCCCTCTTTTTCGATGTCGCCGTAATTGTGCCCGGCGTCTCCCGGATAAACGCAGAAACTGATCAGCGGCTCTCGGCCGGTGTTGATCGAGCGGTGGCCCCAGTAGGGCGGGACATAAACCAGCCGGCCGGGCTCAAAGCGCTCATAGCGGCACTGGCCATCGGGCGTCTTCATCATCATCAGGCCCTCGCCGCGCAGGGCCAGGTAGATTTCGCCGGTGTTGAGGGCGGTGTGATAGTGGCCCTTGGTCATGAACCACTCTTCGCCCACCAATCCCGGGTGGAGTTTGCTGATGCAATACATCAGGTGGCCGTATTCATGCGGCACCGGCGTTTCGAAGACTTCGTAGTGCGTCGGATTGCCGGCGGCAATCAGGGCGGCCAGCGCTTCGTGATCCCGGTAGTGGCCCTTCATGTCCCCGGCTCGCCGCACGAGATGCGACTTGGGATTATGCATGATCCCTTCGGCCAAGTTAAACGAGACGGCGAAAGGCTGGATAAATGTGGTGGCAGGTTTGATGAAATTCATGGCGGACGTCTCAGCGGGTTTGGGCGGCGATCCGACTTAACGTGTCGAATTCCGGGCCGTGGGTCGGAATCTCGCGGGCGAAGACGTCGGAGATAACGCGCGTCCAGCCGTGGATGAAATAAATCCAGCCGTCTTCGATGCGCAGGTGACGCGGCTGTTGCTGGGCGCGGGCCTGATCGAGGAACACCAGATCGCCGCGGTAGTTGAATTCCCAGACGATCGCGTTGGAGGGAAACACCACCGCATCCGTGAGTGGTGAACCGGGGGCGTCTTTGCCCAGCCCGGTGGCATTGACCACCAGCGAGCCCGAGGGGAGGCGTGCGACCAGTTCATCGGCGAGTTGAGGGACCGGCACGTGATGGCACGAGAGTGGCACGGTGTCCGGCCACGTGGCGTGCAGGGAAGAGAGGTGTTCGAGCCGCCGCGTGCTGCGGTTGGCGACATGGATGCGTGCGGGCCGGTTCGCGCCGTGCTCCGGCTTCGAGAGATGCCAAGCGAGCGCCACGGCCGATCCGCCCGCGCCGAGAATCAGCACCTCCGCGCCGTTGCGCCAATAGCCCGGCGGAAGAAAGGCCTCCAACGCATAGCCAACGGTCCAGGGATCGGCGGCGCGGGCGTGCAGACGGCCGTGGCGTTTGTAGATGCTGCTGATTTCCCCCATCGATGCGGACAACGGCTCAAGCTCATCGAACTGGTCGTGGCACGCGGAGCAGAGATCAATCTTGTGGGTCGTCACCAACGCTCCGAGCGAAAGCGGATCGCGCTTGATAAAATCCACTGCCTCCTGGTAGCGCGCCGGGTCGTCGTGCAGTTTGAAATCGAACCCGCGCAGCTCGCAGTCGCCCAGGCCTAGTTGTTTCGCCCACTCCGGAAAAATCCGGTTGATGGAAGACTTTCCGGTAGTGACGCCGATGAAATACATCGTCGGCTTTGTGGCAGGGTGGAAGCGAGGGGACATAAATGTCATGGGGTGGCGGCCGTCCATTGGTGCAGTGCCGCCAGGAGATCGGCATAGCGGCGCGCGCGCTGCTGCGACAGATTGGCCGTTGCCACGTTTGGCGCGAAACTGCGGCCGAACGCGATCCACTGCGGTAGCGCGGCTCTCAGATCGGGGATGACTCCGGTGCCTAGACCGGCCAGCAGGGCCGCGCCCATCGGGGCCCCGCCGCCCCGTTCAATGGTGACGACCCGGGCTTGCAGGCGGTCAGCCTTGAGCTGGTTCCACGCGGCGCTCTTCTCGCCGCCACCGGTGATGCGAATTTCGCGAACGATGAAGTCATCCTGCAACCGCCGTGCGGCATCGCGGTAGATTGCATATTCGAGTGCGACACCCTCCAGCATCGCGCGAAACAGGGATGCTTCGGATACATTCCAGTGCAGGCCGACCCATGCCCCCCGCAGGTGGGGCCAAGCCGGGGAGACGCGGCCACCGAGGTGCGGCACGAAAAAAGGCAGCTCGGCGTCGTTGGTGTCGTCCGCCGCGGCCGCATCCAGTTCGGAAAACGATAGCGCCTGGTTCAGAACTGCGGCCCGGAACCACTCGAGGTTTTGCCCGCCGCCGTTCACATACGCATACGGATGCCAGAGGCCCGTAATCACCGAGCGCCCGCATCCAAGAATTCCGCTGGAGACATCCGGCATGAAGTCACGCGTCGTCGCTGCGAAAACCGAGGCGGTGCCCGCTACATCGACGCAGACCCCGGGCTCGTCGGCGCCGCATGCCAGGAAACTCGCCGCCGTGTCCCCGCAGCCCGCGAGCACCGGCGTGCCGGAGCGGAGGCCGCACGCCGTCGCCATAGCAGGCGTCACCGCGCCGACCGCCGACTCCGAGCTGACGATACGCGGGAGCTTCGTGAGCCTTACGTCGAACAATTGGCAGAGCGTCGCATCCCAGCGTTGCGCGCGGTTGTCGGCAAAACCTGAAAAATGAAGGTAAGTGGGATCGATGAACGCCTCGGCGGCGGTCAATCCGCACAGCCGCATCGCGACGTAGGCCGCCGGTTGGACGAAAACCTCGATGCGCTCGTAAACCTCGGGCCGCTCGTGTTTCCACCACAGGATTTTTGGACCGTGATTGAAACTGGGCGCGTTGCCTGTCTTTTCGAGGACGGCGGCCTTATGTCGGCACATTTGCTCGATGTAGGGCGAGCACCGGGTGTCGAGCCACGAATCATACGGGGTTACCGCCATGCCGTCGGCCCCGATTCCGATGACTCCCGCCATCTGGCCGGCGATCGCAAGGCCCGCAATCGAGGAAGGATCCGCACCCGACCTGGCGAGGCAGTCGCGGATGGCTGCAATCACCGACGCCAGCTGGTCGGCAGGATCCTCTTCCACCGCACCGGGTGCGGGGTGTCGAGGCTGCGAGCGAACGAACGACTCGGCCAAGCACGCACCGTCTTCGCTGTGCAGGACGGCCTTGGTTCCCTGCGTTCCGAGATCGACTCCAAGAAGCAAACGCACGGTGAAAACGCTGTCAGACGTCGAAAGCGATCCGGGTCTTCAGGCCGCGCGTGGCCATCGCCTGGGTGATCGCCGCCTTCGCCTCCGCGATGGAATGCGTCGAGGTGATCAGGTTCTCGACTTCGATCACCCCGCTGCTGATCAGGTCGAGCGTTTTTTGGAAATGCCGAAGGCTCTGCCGTGTCGTTCCGGTGACGAGCAATTGCTTGTAATGAATGATGTTGGTGTCCAGCGGCACCACTGACGCGCCCTTGGGTAGTCCGCCGAAGAAGATTACGCGGCCGTTGATCGCCGCCAGCTCGATGGCGCGGGTCTGCATCGCGGCGACCGGGCAGGCGGTGATGATGACATCCGCGCCCTGACCACCGGTGAGTTTTTCCAGTTCGGCCCCGGGATCACCGACGATCGTGATGAAGCTGGCGTCGATTTGGCGCGCGATCGCGAGCCGCTCCGGATTCACGTCGTTCACGATCACTTTTCCCGCGCCGGCCATCTTGGAAATCTTGGCATGCATCAGCCCGATCGGGCCCGCACCAATAATGAGCACCGTATCGCCGGGGCCGGTGCGTGCCTTTTCGTAAGCGTTGTAAACACAGGCCAGCGGCTCGACCAGTGCGGCGGCGGCGAAGCTGACGTGATCGGCGATCGGAAAAACGTTTCCTTGCAGCACGGCGTCGCGCGGGATGCGCACGAACTCCGCGAAGGCCCCGTGCTCGTGGATGCCCAGTGCGCGATAGCCGGTATCGAGATGGCCTTCGCCCGAGACGACGAGCCGGCTCGAAACGGGGTTGTAGTTGGGCGCGATGCACACGCGCTGACCGGGCCGAAATGAACGCACGCCCGCACCGACCTCAGCGATGACGCCCGCCATTTCATGCCCGATAACGAGGGGTTTCTCCGGCGTCGCATACGGATGGCCGTGCTTGAGCATGCGAATATCTGTGCCGCAGATCGAGGCGCTCGCGGTTTGCAGCAGGATTTCCCCGTCACCGATCTCGGGTCGGGGGATATCCTGGACGCGGATGTCGTCTTTGGCGAAAAGGAGGGCGGCTTTCATTTTCAAAGGACGTCGAGGTTGAGGGCGAAGATGGGCGCTATGGTCTCCAAGTCGGCGCGCTGGTGTCCGGTCATGAGGAGGTAGTGGTGTGAGGAGAGTCGTGTCATCAGCCGATGGCCGTCGTTGACGCGCACGATGCCGCCGTTGCGGCAGTCCGAGCCAGGGTATTGCGCGTAGCCCTCCAGTTCGCCCTCCGCGACGGTTATGCGGTCGAAGTTTGAGTGAATCTTGGCCAGCGTGATGTCTCCGGTGGGCAGGCGCGCGTCGATCGCGTTGGCATTGTCGTCTACGATGGAGAGCACCTTGGGCTTCAGCTTCCACTCGGTCGCGAACGATTGCGGGATCACACCCATGTAGCCGCAATGTGCGACCAGGACGTAGTTGCGCGGATCGCCTTTGACGGCGGGAAACTCGGAAATGCGCTCGTGCTTCAACGCGGCGTCGCCGAGCGCGAACGGGTAGAGATTCGTCATCAAAATCGGCGCACCGAGCGAGCGGTGGAGAATGAGTTTGGTCAGCATCGAGACCGAGTCGCCTTCGCAACCCCAGATGATGCCGCTCTCCATGAACAGCCGGTTCCAGGCGAGACACGGAGTCGTGTCGGAAAAGTGCGACTCGTTCAGACAGTTGATCCCGATCGCGCGGACGTTTCGCTCTCCCGCGAGATCCGCTTTGACCGCCAGATACAGCTTCGTCGAGCTGTTCAGCGAGCGCGGCAGCACACCATCGACCGGAAGGTCCCAGCCCTTTCTCGCGCTCTCGGCTTCCGCGTCCGAGATGGCCTTGGCACGCAGGCCGAGATCGCGGTAACTGCGTTTTTCCAGCGTAATTCCGAATTTTTTTACCATCCGCTGGGTGCATTCGTTTTCCCACCAATAGAAGCGCTTGAAGATCGGGGCCTGCTGACCGTCGCCGGGATTGTCCTGGTAGACCACGAACTTGGTCTCCGTGAGTTCGCGCCGGACGCGGATCGCGGCGAGCACCTTGCGGGCTTGCGCGACGGTGTAGGGCGCAAGGGTCGCGACGTTTTGCTCCTTCAGGTAGCTGATCAACTCCCAGTCCCACATGGAAACCGTGCCAAATTCCGACGTGACGATGAGTATCGGCCGGTCGATCGCCTTGAAGTCCTCCACGCGGCGATACGCCTCGCCGAGCAGTTGCGGGAAGATGACCGCATCCGCCTTAGGCAGCGACTGGCCTAGGGCCACCGGCTGCAGAAAATTGACTTCGGCGCCGAAAAGCCCGCGCAGCGCGTCCAATTGCCGATCGAACCCGGCGTCGCGGCCCGGTTCGAAATAGATGGGGAGCAGATCAATCTTCATGATTTTTAGTTTTGGACGGTTTGCACACTGTGCTCGCGGATGGAGGCGTTGCCGGCGGTGACGGACGCCACGGCAGCCCGGCCATCGCGACCGGTGGCGCGGGGCACGCGCTGCATCCGGATGCAGTCAATGAAGTCGATGTCCTCGGCGAGGTAGGCGTCGCGGAACAGATTCGTCCAAGAAACGATGGAGGGGCGGTGGATGGATTTTTCCTTGGTGCAGACGGCCATTTCGTTCCCGTTCAGGGTTCCGATGGTGATCAGGCCGTGGGTGCCGAGAATCTCGCACCGAGCATCGTAGGCGTATTGAACGCCTTGGGCCCCGCTGATGCAGGCCTGCGCCCCGTTGGCCATCCGCGCCGTCAGCAGCACCTGGTCGTAGAAATCAGGAAATTCCTTCAACGCCTCGGGTGTCCGGTAGTTGCCCGCGATCGCATAGACCTCCACGAGGTCGCTGCCGGCGAACCATCGCACCGTGTCGAAATCGTGGCTGTTCACTTCGGCGAGTGGGCCGTTGCTCTTTTTGAGGTCGAACATCCAAGGACGCGGGTAGCTCGGTCCGTGAGTGAGTGTCTTTACCTGGACGACGGCACCGATCTCGCCCGCATCGATGCGCGCCTTGGCTTGCACAAAGCTCTCGCTGTAGCGACGCATGAAGCCGATCTGCAGCACAATCCCGGCGCTCCCGGCCGCCGCGATGATTGCGTCGCACTCGGCGACGTTCATTGCCATCGGTTTTTCGCAGAGCACGTGTTTCCCTGCGCGGGCCGCCGCGACCGCGATTTCCCGGTGAAACGCAGTGGGCGTGGCAATCACCACGCCGTGCACATCGCTGCGTTCAAGCACCGACTGGTAGTCGGCGAAGCCCAACTCGACGTTCAGGGACTTCTGGGCCTGAGCCAACGATTCAGCGACAGGATCGGCCAGGGCGACAAGCCGTGCGCCGGGAACAGAACGTGCGAAATTGCCGGCGTGAATCAGGCCGGCCCGCCCCGTGCCGATGATGGCGATTCCCAGTGGAGATATGTTCATGCTTCGTGCAGCGCAGAATACCAAAGAGGCGCGGACCGTGCCATGCACTATCACGCAACAATCTTGATTTTATGCGCACCGCGGCTCGAATTCAAACTTTGGCCAATTCTTCACTCCGATAGCCGCCGCGGGACTTGAAGTGCAGGATCAACGCGAGGTAGCACACGAGCATGATGGCGGGAAAAATTGCGGCGGTGCTGAGCGCGTTTTTCTTCGCGCCCGCCTGCACGGCGGCGACGGCTAGCTGGTCGGTGGCGGGCGCGGTCTTGAGCTTGTCCTGATCGAGGGCCCGGTAGGAACCAAAGACACTGGCCTTTTCTGCGCCGAGATAACTGGTCGCGAGCGCGGACTTGGTCGCGGTATCGTGTGCGGCGAGGTCGGCGGCCACGCGCCTGTCCTGAATGTTGCCCAGAAAAACCATGCCGACACTCAGGCCGAGCATACCCACGCCGCCGATGCAGTTGAGGGTGAGGGCGCCGCCTTTCGGGAAACGCTCGGCCACGACGCCGAGCATCGTGGGCCAGAAAAACGACTTGCCCACGCCGTAGAGCGTCGCCGCGAGCAAAATGCTCGCACCCGTCGCGACAGAGAGTGTGAGCAGGCCGAGCACCGCCAGCGCGGCGCAGCACGCGAGCAGGCCGAGCGGTGAAAGCTTGTGCACCAGCGGTCCGGCGAAAAAGCGCAGCACCGTCATGATGGTCGCGGTGTAGACGAGCACCCAGCCGGCGTTGAGTCCGAGGAGGCCCATCTCCGGTCCCATCAGCTCGGTGATCCAGCTGTCCACGCCCAGCTCAGTCGTCGCGAGCGGCAGCATGATCAGCAGAAGGAAGAAATAGACGGGCTGCCCGAGCGAACGCACGCCGACGCCAAAGGCGCCTGCGAGAATCGCCGCCGGCAACAGCGGCCAAAGAAACTGGCCGACCGTCAGGTGCAAAATTCCCTCGCAGACCTGCACGCCGATGAGATAGGTCGCCGCGAACATCCCGAGCGCGCCGAAGTCCGCCAGCATCTCGCGATACGACACGCCGGCCGCGACACGCTCGCTGATCGGGAATTTCTGTCGGAACAGGAGCAGTCCATAGATCGCTGTGGGCACAAACGTGAGAGCAATCTTAGTCTGCCAAGACCAATCACCCAGGCCGATGGCGATGACGCCGGCGAGTGCGATACCGCCCGGCCACCCGGCGTGGAGTATGTTCAGCCATTTGGTCTTTTCTTTCGGATACATCGCGGCGACGGCGGCGTTGATGTAGCTCTCCACCGTGCCGTTGCTCAGCGCGAAGATGAAGGTGCCCCAATAGAGCTGGTTCGCGTTTTTTGCCATCACGAGCATAACGGTGGAGACTAGGTGGCAAAGAAAACCAAAGGCCGCGACGCGCCCGTAGCCGACCTTGTCGATCATGAAGGAGAAAACGAAAATGCTGAAGGCGAACGGCCAGAATCCAACGCCGAGTATGTCACCCTTCTGCGTCTCACTAAGATTGAACTCAGTCTGCCACTGGCCGATGACCTGAGCGCGAACGACAAAGCCAAAGGCGCAGGTCACGAGCGCTATGAAACAGCCCCAGAAGAGGCGGGAGTTACGGAAGGTATCAGGGTTCATGTTGGGATCGCGCGATGCGCGAGAAGAAATTCTTGGTGGCAGGAAGGCTTATTCGACAGAGGCGTATAGCGCATTATGTCAGGATGCGCCGGGAGTGTTAACGACGATTCAACGAGCGGTGGTAACCAATGCGACAGAGCCGAGAGTATCCCACAGGTGCGGCCAAGCACATGAACTATTGCGTAATAAAATAAACCGATCGCGCATCGCGAGGAGCAAGAATCGGAGCAAGCATCGGCACAAAACCCCGTGCGAAGTGAGTCGGCTCCCGGCTGTCCTACCGAGGAAAAATCGGCCCGACCGCCAAGTGAATCCAATCGGACCGGCGCGGCGACAGGTGTAGCGGACTCGCGGCGACCGGCCGGCGCGTGCCCGTGTATTGAAATTGACAAGCAATTTTCCCGGGATGCTTGTGCGGCATTCTGCGGAGTTCCCGCCGCTATTTCGGCCCGGTGCAGTCCGCAGCTTGACGCGATTAGATCACCGTTAACACCCCAGTCATCTCATCATGAAAGTCGGAATCGACAGTTACTGTTATCACCGTTTCTTCGGCGAGGTCTACCCGATGCAGAGCGCGCCGCCGCGACGTTACACGATGGATTCGTTTCTCAGCCGGGCGAAGGATCTGGGCTGCGACGGCGTGTCGCTCGAGAGCTGCTTCTTCCCGGAGTTCGGGCCGGACTACCTGCGCGGGCTGCGGGGTCGGCTCGATGCGCTGGGCTTTGACCGAGTCTATGCGTGGGGGCACCCGGACGGATTGGAGGCAGGGTCCAACGAGGGGGCGAAAGCCGAGATGATCCGCCATATCGATCATGCCGCGGCGATCGGGGCGCCCGTCATGCGGGTCGTTGGCAGCAGTCTGATGTTCCGGTTCCAGCCCCACGAGCCGCAGTTGCAAACGCTCGCGGCATGGTTTCGCGAGGCCACCGCAATCGCCGAGCGCAAGGGCATCCGCCTCGCGGTCGAAAACCACATCGACTACAACGCGGACGAGATCAAGTGGCTGATCGACACCGTCGGCTCGGAGTATTTTGGAATCAATCTCGACACGGCGAACTTCATCCGCGTGTTGGACGATCCGGTGGAGGCGACCCGCAAACTCGCGAAGCACGTGTATGCCACCCACGTGAAGGACGTCCTGCCGGTAAAAGGAGTAAGTGTGCGCGAGTGGTATTATTTCTCGTCGGTCGCGGCTGGCACCGGTCTGGTCGACATCGAGGGCGTCGCGCGGGTATTGCACGAGAGCGGCTACAAGGGGTTTCTCGCGTTTGAAACGGATATGCCTCACCCCGATTACCGCGACAACGAGGAAGCAATGATCGAGGAAAGCATGCGGCACCTAAAGGCGGTCGCGGCCAAATTCCCATACGTATCCGCATGAAAAAGGAACTTCGCGTCGCCATCATCGGGCACAATTTCATGGGCAAGGCGCACTCGAACGCCTGGCTGCAAGTTTCGAAATTCTTCGACCCGCCGCTGCGGCCCGTGTTGCAGGTCGCGTGCGGGCGCGACGAGCCGGCCGTGCGCGCCTTCGCGCAACGCTGGGGTTGGCAGCACGTCGAAACGGACTGGCGTCGCGTCATCGCGCGCGACGATGTCGACGTCATCGACATTGCGGTGCCGACGCACCTACATCACGACATCGCTGTCGCCGCGGCGCGGGCGGGCAAGCACCTCTTCTGCGAGAAGCCGATGGCGCTCACGGCCGCCGAAGCCGAAAACATGCTCGCCGTGGCGCAGAGCGCGGGTGTGCGCCACTATCTCAACCACAACTACCGACGCTGTCCGGCGGTGCAACTCGCACGCCGCCTCATCGATGAAGGCCGGATCGGCCGGATCTTCCATTGGCGCGGGGCCTACCAGCAGGACTGGATCGTCGATCCTGATTTCCCGCTGACGTGGCAGTTGCAGAAGGAGACTGCGGGCAGCGGGCCACACGCCGATCTGAATTCGCACAGCGTGGATCTGGCGCATTTCCTCGTGGGCGACATCCGGACGGTTTCGTGTCTGACCGCTAACTTCGTGCGCGAGCGGCCCCTGCCGGGGCATGGGGCGACCGCGTTCAGTTCCGGGCTGGGGGTGGTGACGCAAAAAGGAGCCGTGACCGTCGAGGACGCCTCGTTGATGCACGTCGAGTTCGCCTGCGGCGCCATTGGCAGCTTCGAGTCGAGTCGCTTCGCCACGGGCCGAAAGAATCACAACACTTTCGAGATTTATGGCAGCGAAGGCAGCCTCACATTTGATCTGGAACGTATGAACGAGCTGCAGTTCTTCTCCCGAAGCGATCCCGGCCATGCGCAGGGATTTCGCACCATTCTCGCGACGGAGTCGTCCCACGCCTACGTAGCGAATTGGTGGCCGCCGGGGCACATCATCGGCTACGAGCACGGCTTCGTGCACGGGGCCGTCGATTTTCTCCAGGCGCTCGCAACCGGTGGACCGATCGCGCCCGATTTCTCCGACGGGGTAAAATGCATCAGGGTGCTAGACGCCGGCCTTCGATCCGCGGCCACCGGGCAGCGCGTGCAAGTTGACTGAGGTCGGAGCAACTCAACGTCCGACGGGGTCATTTCATCGGTTCAGAAACCCACGTGGTGCATGCCAAACGACTGATGCGACCTGCGGTAGTTTCTCCGACTCCATCATTCAGCGCGGTCGCCTGGAAACCCGTCTCGATCGACCACGGCAACAAACGCACTTGGTTCACTGAAATCCGCACCGGTCGGATCATAATCATCCGCCTGATCGGCTCTCTTGAAGCGTGATCAATATTTTCGTGAGGCTACGAGATGGTATTGAAATGCGACCTAAACTTTATCGGTCGTCGAACGCACTGCCTGTCGGTGAAACTGTTTTACTTCTTTGCTTCCGGTTGGCTCTGCCTGATGGCTTTCGGCTTAAACAGCTCTAATGAGGGCAGAGTGGATTCAATCCCCTTCGGTGGGACTTCCACCCCAGCCGCCCAGAAAATCCCGTTCAGCACCAACTTCCTTAAATTGTCGTTTTCCCAGTTGATGAAAAAATGAGGCATTACCACAGCTACGCCTCGACTCCCACGACCTCGGTCAATGCTCCACGCAACAATCTCCTCCTTGGGTGCTTCGGGCGGCAGCATCGCCGTAGCCAGCGGAGTCACCGGCGCGCCGGATTTTGTCGGGTCGAACATAATGGGGTAATAGGGCTCGTCCCGCAATGAAAAGGGTGCGACTCCGCGAGTAACTGGATGACCAGTCTTGGTCGGAGTAACGGTTGCTTCCATGATCCTCGCCTGAGTGCCCGGCTTTACGTTGCCGGGGAGGAAATGCCCGAACCCACCCAGCCACCGGTAGAGCGATGACTGCATGGCGGACGAGACTTCCCGGGCATTTACGCTAGTGGCATAGTGCACACAAACGATACTGCACCCCTGCTCAATCATTCGTGACAACTGGGCGAATATCTCGGTTGATTTCCCGAACCTCTTGGGAGGGAACTGATCTCCCGAAAACACTACTACACGAGCCTGCGCGAGGGTCGCCGGGTCTGTCGGCCAGCCTTCATAAAGTTCGGTTTGGAAGGCTGCTCCTTCCCCGGCTTGCTCAACGCAATATTTCAGCAAGCGCGCGCTTGCCGCGACTTCGTGCGTGCCGGGAGGGTGACCCGATGGTCCGACAATAAACAGAATCTTCCGCGCGGAACTCGCCTCAGAAGCATGGGTGCACAGACCACCTGTCGCACCGAAAAAAACGATGAAGATACGAAGCAGCAACAAGGCGGATTGTCGGGCTAATATACACATGGTCGATGGGAGGATCGAGGTTCGCTAGACACCGAAAAGCCAGCCTTCGCGAATGTACGGTTTAACGTATTTGTTGGCTTCGTCATTGTTCGACACTCGCAAATTCTGACTATCCCACACGACATCTTTGCCGGAGCGCAGGGCGAGCTTACCCAAGAGGACATTCTCGGTTAGCGGCGCGGAGTACTGGAAGCTAGCCATCGCCATTTTGGGATCGCGGCGGACGACCGCTTCAAGCCATTCGTGATGGTGCCCTCCTTTATTGCGCGGCAGGGTCCTGGGCGGTAATTTCTGCCGGAACTCCTCCCACCGTGTCCGGGGGTACACTTCGGGGGTGGTGATATGCATGCTCGGATTATAAATGTATCCCTTGTCGCCAATGATGAACTGCCCATTCCCCACCAAAGGTTTGTTCTCCGGCCAGCCTGGTGGCGGCTTGGGCATGTTCTGGACCCTGAGCTTTCCGGCGGAATTGCTCCAAATGGGAATCTTACCGGACTCGGGTAGGTTCCTGGCCTCGTCGGCAAGATAATGACCATCGTACCACGTAAGCGCCAATGGTCCGTGATTCTTGCCAGCGGGAAAATGGTACCGAATCGTCGAAGCCGAGGGGGGAGATATTTCTGTGCAATTGTCACTGCGTAGCACCTCCACTCTGGTCGGCACGTTGAGGTCAAAAACGAAATAAGGAAGATCCATGCTATGGCAGGCAATGTCACCCAAGGCGCCAGCGCCGAAATCCCACCAAGTACGAAACGTAAAAGGTTCATAGCCGGCACCGTAAGGACGAAATTTCTGATACGACAGCCACAGATCCCAGTTGAAGTTTTCCCGCACCGGATTGGTGGGCGGATACGACCCTCGGCCGCTTGCCCACAACGGGCGGTCCGTCCAAATGACAATTTCCCTGGCCTGCCCAATGGCGCCGGCCTCGTACCATTCCCTTGCGAGGCGAAGGCCGTCATTCGCATGGGACTGGATACCCATCTGGGTCACTACTCCGGCCTTGTTCGCCAAATTGAGCATCTGTCGCGTACACCATATCTCATTGGTCAATGGTTTTTCGCAATAGACGTGCTTACCCAGGCTCATGGCCAGCATCGATGCGGGGAAATGGGTGTGATCAGGAGTGCCAACAACGACCGCGTCGACCTTGTCTCCAAGGTCATGCAACATTTCACGAAAGTCAGAATAACGCTTGGCATCAGGTGCTTTCAGGACTTCTCGGCCTGGTGCGCCATCCTTTCCAGGTGGCTTGTAGCAGGGATTGGCCAGCTTCTTGGCATCAACGTCACAAAGCCCGATAATGTGCGATTGCGGCTGTTGCGCGATGTCCCACAAATCATTTCCACCCATACCCTGACACCCGATCGCGGCCACGTTAATTTTGCTGTTGGGCGAAAGACCTTCCTTGCCGATAGCGAATCGTGGCAGCACGTATGCACCGGCGGCGCCGACGGCTGCCCGGCGGATGAACTCCCTACGATTCAGTCTGTTGCTTGCCATATTATTTCTCTTTGGGAGCGATGCACTGTGCGACAGTGATTGCTTTGGATTAATGAATGCACCCAAAAATGTAGCAGGATACCCCGCATCCTGCATTGATGATTTGCGTCATTTTGTTATACTTTCAGAGCCATGCGGCGGCAGTTCGTGCCTCCAGGGTTGTGTACCGGTGTAGGCGTCGAAGGCCCGGATTTTCTTGTCGCGCGTGCCGCTGGCGAAAACGACGCTCCCCGAAATCATCATGCAACCACTGAGATTTTTTCTGTCCGGTACTTCGGCCGCCTTTTGCGGTGGCTCCGAACACTAGCCAAACGGTGACGAAAGAGCTTTTGTGCGGCGGAGCGGATATTCGTCGTTCAGTAGCGATCTCTCGACAATCTGGGTGCCAACCGGGACTTGGTAAACGTGCCTGAAATCGACGATGCGGATGCCGTTGGGCGCGAAGTGGGTAGACTTGGGGTCGTTTGAAACAAATTGGTCGGCGCCATACCACACCGCGCTTCAGGGCTTTCGTGGAATGCGGTTGAGTGGGGTGCAAGCGGCTTGGCTGCGAAGTCGAGCAAGCGACCGTCGGCGGCGTTGGGCGTGGCTGCGAACACCGGCCGAAACCGCCAGTCCACGGCTCGGCCGGCGTGCTCGAAACGGCCAGCAAACCCGCCCGGCCAAAACGAAGGCGGTATCTTACACTCCGACCTCCTGACGGCAGCGTTCAATGTAGACCCGCGAGCGGTTGATCGCGGCGGTGATCTCCGGGGCGGTAGGGAGAATCGGAAATCCGCGCGGCGTCGGATGCATGAAGATTTCCACGTAACCCGCATACCGGATATCGGCCAGCGCCTCCAAGATTGGACGATAGTCCAGCCCGCCGCCGAAGTTCGGCAGTTGCTGCATCTCGATTTCCTTGGACACTTCGTGCGAGAGGCCCGCCGAGTGTTCCTGGAAATACATGAAAGGAATCTGCTTCGCCCCCAGCTCACGAATCAACGCCGGTAGCTGCTCGATCCACAGGTGCAAATGATGCGGTGCGAGTGCGACCCCGAGGTGAGGGGACCGGTTGAACTCCGCAAAGTAGCGCAGGGAGTCCGGATGATGGAGCACCGAATTGCTGTGATTCTCGACGGCGATTACGACGCCGCTTTCCTCGGCCGCAACTGTGTGGGGTTTCATCCGCTCAAGCAGTTCCTGAACCGCATTCTTGGTCTCCGCTCCCGAAAGTCCCTTGGGACCGCCGCTCGAGGTGACAATTGTCCCGCCGCCGAATTGCCGCATCCACTTCATTTCGTCTCCGAGTCCGGTGGGACCGAGAGGATAGCGTGTGCTCACGCCGATCTTCACACGATGTTTCGCCAGCAACGCCTTGAATGCGTCGTCGCCCATCTCGGTGATCTGTTCGCGCTGATTCCCATGAACCCGGCACCAGATATCGATCGACTCGCAACCTGCTTTCGCGACTTCGGGCAGGATCAGATCGAGCGGCATCGTCCCATACATTGCTGAGGCAAGAATGTAGCGCAGTCGCAAAGGTTCGCCCCGCGCGGCATGGGCCACCCGCGGAAGAGGCGCACCAGCGGCGACCGATTGGATAAACTGGCGGCTGGATGCCATAGATCGGATGAGGCAGCGAAGGGCAAAGGGCCTACCGCGCCGGTCTCATGAACGAAAACGACGAATTCTTGAGAAAAGCGGGAGACCGGTGAGCCGCACTACCGGTTCTATTTCCCGCCGGTCGCGCGCCAGTTGCCGATGATTTCCGACGTGCGCAGGGCACGGTCGTAGATCCGCACCTGCCGAATCTCCCCGTTGATCTTTGGAGCGATGGTCAGCTGTTTGTTGGCATTTACCGTCCGCAATTCGCGGGGAAAGCGCGCCCAACCGAACTGACGGCGATCACCCCCGTCGTTCAACTTTCCGTCCACGACAAAGGAAATGGTCTTGGGGCCTCCGTCCACGATGATGCCAATATGGTGCCACTCGCCTGACTTCAGCACGCCTGGATCGCAATCCCATGATATCTCGCCCAGGCCGAAATCACGCACGTCGCCTGCGAAACTGCCGGCCGACGATGGCCCGAGAGCGCCGCGCAGAGAGAGTTGCACGGTGCCGCGGTCGGTTGTGCTGACGGCGAAGCCATTGCCGTTGGCGTCCCGTGCGTCGATGAGCGTTTGACCGCCTTCCGTGGATTCCAGCTTCACGGCGAATTCGACCGTGAAGCCTCCGCCTTCCTTGTCTTTTGGGGCCGCGAGATCGGGCAGGCGAGGCAACGGCAACTGCCGGGCGCCTTTCACGCTCTCGCCCCCGCCGTCGACAATGAGTCCATTGCGCGCGACGTTCTTGGCGGTGTGCTGATTCCACAGCATTTCGATAAACTCCGCCGGCACTTCATGCACGCGCGCAATGGTCTTTTGCGTTTCCGTGAAGAAATAGCGCCCAGCATCCTCCACGAAATCTGGGTAGCTCATGCGGACGATCCAATCGTCGTCGTAGAGCAAAATCTCCGGCTCCGACCAGGAGATCGCTTTTCCGGCAGGTGTGTCCACCTCGTGTCCGGCGGCGAGCCAAGCCGGATTGCGTTGGTTGCTGTAGGTTGTCCCGCCGTGGTTGTGAAACCAGTAGAGATAACGGCCGTTGCCGGCCTTCCAGACAAAGTTGGCGGCGCGGGTGTGCTTCACTTTACGTGCGCCCGGCCCGTAGGTCATGAACTCAGGCTTGGTCCAAGTGCGACCGTGATCGCGCGAGTAGGCGTGGACCGGATAGTCCGTCTCGGTGCGATAAACCGTGAAGAGGCTGCCGTCTGAGAGCGCGACGATGCTCTGCTCCTCGGCGATGTCGCCCACCGGCGAGCGCAAGCCGATGTCGCCGTCGGGCAGCGTTTCCCAGCGGATCTTCGTCGGATCGCGCTCCGTGAGAAGGTTATCGCTGCGCAGGAAATTTCCCTCCGATTTCGTCATGAAAGTGGGGCCGAAGTTGCCAACTTTGTGCAGAGTGACGTAAGCGGCGCCCTGGTGGATCAACGGGCGGCCGACGTGCCAAAAGAAGCGCACCTTGCCGCCGTAGACATTCCCGCGATCGACGGCGGTTTCCCGGACAGGAATTTCATAGCGCTCTTTTGACCAGGTCTTGCCGTGGTCGTCGCTGTACTTAAATACGAAGTATCCTAGCGTATCGACGCGCTTCTCCATTTTGCCATCGGTCCGTTTCACCTCGCGCAGGTTATCTTTGTTATAGTTGTAGAATACATACAGCCGGCCGGAGGGTGCCTTGAGGATGGTGACATACGAGGACTCGGGCGGGCCCGGAGGCTCGATTGCAATCAATGGCGACCACGTGCGGCCAAAATCCGTGCTACGTGTTGCCACGATATGCTGGCTGGCGGCGCCCTCATGCCCGTTTGCGGTCGTGATCACGCAAACCCACGCCCCGTCGTCGGCCTTCACGATGTAGGGTTGGTCGGCGTACTCTTCGTCCGGTATCGTCCATCCGGTCGCGATGTTGCGCCAGTTGAGAGGAATTTTCTGCGGTTGGTCTGCGGCCGAGGAAAGCAACGCGGTGAAAAGCGAGACAACAGCGATGAGACAAGAATGGGGTTTCATGGGTGGAAGATCATCGGCGCATTTTCTGATCGGACAAATCCCTAGTTGATTTCCAGTAAAATGCATGACGCGAACACCGTGGTGTCTAAAAATTCGAACTACGGCTACACCGTGTCGCGACAATACTCCCTTCGCAACTTCACTCCCGAAAACCCGCGGAGATGGTTCACCATCGCGGCCCGCATTTTGATTCGCTTCAATAGTTCGCATCCATGGCGGTTGAAGCGAATGAAGCGAATTGATGACGATATACTCGGTCGCCGGCCCGGCATGACGGCGCCAAATTTTGACCTACCTTCGATTTGCCCAGCGAGCCTCCCTCTGAAGACACCCGATTCGCTTCAAAAGTTCTTCGTTTGATCCATGTCGGGCAGCCAGTGGTGGTGGGGTAGTGGTCGAGTAGTGGCGGAGTAGTGGCCGTGTAGCTGAGTAGTAGTGGCAAAGTAGTGGTTGGGTAGCGATATTGTCTCGGGAGCGGATGGCGCGCGGGCATGCGGATGCGTAATTGGGCGAATCGGCCTCTTGGGGAAGCCTCGTAAATCTCCGAGATCAGATTGCCCTGAGGACCTGGCAGAGTCGCGGTCCCAACCGCCTTTTTTTGTCTCCTGCACGTTGGTTTTCACCAGTGGCCGCAATTCCTCGTCGCCTCGGAAAAGCGCCTGCATTTGCCAGCCTGGGAGTTTCGTTTTGTCACGGCCTTCGTCGGACGGTTCATGGGTTTTCATTTGCCCATGGTTTTTGGCTTCAGCACCAAATCGCTACTCGTTATCCGTCTTTTTGGTGAACCTTTTTGAGGCTACCAGATCGGCGCCGCACGGCGCAGGTAGCTTTTGGGTTGCCTTTGGCATCTGTCGTCGCGGCCTAAATGTCCGTTAGCGTTACCCACGATGCAAAACCTGCCCCAGCGAAACTCACTCGTCAGCCAGACGTCGGCCTTCCTGCGTCAGGAAATCAACCGCGGTGGTTGGAAAGAGTGGCTACCGAGCGAGCGCACCTTGTGCGAGAGCCTGCAGGTGAGCCGCAACACCCTGCGCGCTGCGCTGGAACAGTTGAAGAGGGAGAACCTCGTGGATGCGCGGCACGGCGCGGGGAACCGCATCAACACGCGGCAGAACCCCAAGAGCGACGACCTTCGTTCGCATGACGTGGCCATCCTGACACCCGATCCTCTGGAGCAGCTCCGGCCGTCGCATACACTGTGGATCGATGAAATGCGCGCCATGTTGAGCGAGCGCGGCTGTCGCCTGCATGTCTTGCACGGCCGCCAGTATTTCCGCGCCAATCCCGGTCCGGCCTTGCGCAAGCTGGTCACGCAGCATGCGCACGGCTGTTGGGTCCTGGTGCTTTCCAACGAGAAGACTCAGCTCTGGTTCGAGCAGAATGGGATTCCCTGCGTCGTGGCCGGTTCGGTTTATACGGGCATCGATCTGCCATTCCGCGATCTGGACCACAAGGCGATCTGCAGGCACGCTGCCGGGGTCATGTTAAGGGCGGGCCACCGCAAGGTCGCGCTGCTCATCCAGAAAACCGAGCGGGCCGGCGACCTTGAAAGCGAGGCCGGTTTCGTCGCTGGGGTGCGCAGTTCGTCGCATGCCGATGCCGAGGTCGTGGTCGGCCACCACGAGCCGACGGTGACCGGATTCTGCAACACCTTGCGCCGGCTGCTGGAGCAGAAGCCGGCGCCCACCGCGCTATTGGTGGCCAATCCCAACTACTACATCAGTGCGATCACCCGGCTGGCGCAGCTGGGCTACCGCGTGCCGCGCGACATATCGGTGCTGTCGCGGGACGACGAGCCGTTCCTGAGCTACTTTCTGCCGGCGCCGACGCGGTATGTGACTAATCCCCACACGCTCGCCAAGACGCTCCTGCGACCGGTGCTCGAGTTGTTGGAAGGCGGGGTAGTCACCCATCGCACGATCCGAATCATGCCGGATTTCATTCGGGGCGAATCGTTGACGGCGCCCGGTGGTCGGTAGCGCGCCCGTCACTGGTCTCGGGAAAGCACCACTGATTTGGGATTCTTCTCCGGTGCGGGGTGGCCCTACTTTCTTCGCAGTTGCGGCCGTGCCTGATCCACATCTGTGCACGCCATCGGTTACCCTCAATCCCTAGCCCTAAGCAATAAGGACATGAAACTTCGCACCCCTCCGTTCACCTTGGCCAAATTAGCCGGGATCCTCGCGGCCACGCTCGTGGCCGCCGTCAGTCACGCCCAGACCACCACGGCCGATACATCGAAGGAGGACGCGGTCAAACTTTCCCCCTTCCAGGTAGTCTCCTCCACCGACAAGGGTTACATCGCTACCCGGGCCAGCGGCGCCACCAAGACCAACACGCCCATGATCGAGATCCCGCACTCGATCCAAGTGCTTAACAGCGAGTTCATCGCCGATACGAGTTCACAAACCGTTTTCCAGGCCGCACGCTTCGTGAGCAACGTCTCCGGCGGCAGCCAGCGCGGCGACGACAACATGCTCATCCGCGGCTTCGGCGTGACGCGGCTCCGCAACGGGCAACCGTATTCGCAGGGCAATGCCTTCACCTTCGACGAGATGGCGGCGTTTGAGCGCGTCGAGGTGATAAAGGGCGCGTCCGCGGTGCTGTACGGATCAGCCGCTCCGGGCGGACTCATCAACCTCGTCGACAAGCGCCCCCTGCCGCGGCGTCAGACCTCGCTGAGCCTGGGTGTGGGAAGCTACGACTTCTACAAGGCGGTGCTCGATACGACGGGTCCAGCCGGCAAGCTGGGCGACGTGGCGGTCAACTACCGCTTCATTGCGTCCTACGAGGACAGTGAGAGCTGGCGAAAGTTTGTCTCGCGCGATCGCAAGTACGTGAATGGTTCAGTCGAGTTTAAGCTCGCGAGGGGAACGACGCTGACCTCGAGGGTGGAGTACCAAAAGGACGACCTCCTCGACAGTTACGGAAAGCCCTACATCTGGTTCAGCTCGGCGAACGTACCGACTTTGTTAAACGTGCCGGATGATTTCTATCGCGGTGACCCGGGGGTCGACTTCAAGACCGTGGAGCGATTTATCTGGGACTCCACGCTCGAGCATTACTTCAACGAAAACTGGAGCGGGCGACTCTCGCTCAACCACGGTGACGGGTTTGGCAAGCGCGGCGAGGTATTCATCAGCGCCCAGAGCGGCACGCCCAACCTGTTCCCGCGTTTTTTCCAGCTCATCCCTAACGACCAACAGCTATGGTCCATGGAGGGCAACATCCTCGGCAAGGTGCAGGTTGGACCGACAAGTCACCAGATCCTCGCTGGCTTCAACTCCTACAATCAGGAGATCAATGACAGCAACTTCCGCTACAGCTTGCTGCCCACGGCGTCGTCGACCTTCGATATCTTTGCGCCGACCTATTTCACCACGTCGCTCGGATCTGAGGTGCTGTCGACGCGCCGCATCGCCTTCACTAAGAGCGAATGGCAGAGTTTCTTCCTTCAGGACCAGTTCGGGTTCTGGGAGAACCGCATCCAGGTCATCGTTGGAGTCCGCTGGGATCAACTCGACCAGAGTGTGAAGAGTTTCGTAACGAACGCGACCACTCCGAATAACCAGAAAAAGACCTCGCCCCGCTTTGGCGTGCTTTGGAAGGTCAGCCCGGATATCTCCCTTTACGCTTCCTATAACGAGTCTTTCACCCCGGCGACTGGCGCGGGCTCGGTGCAGGGTGTGCCGTTCCCGTCGCCCACAGCGGAGCAGACGGAAGTCGGAATGAAGTTTGAGCTCCTGAACAAGCGGCTCTTCGGCGGCGTCGCCGTGTTTGAGAATATCCGGCGCAACCAGACCACCGTCGACGTGCTGAATCCCGGATTTTTCGTCGCCACCGGTGAGATTACCTCCAAGGGCAGCGAGTTCGACGTCGGTGTCAGCCTGACTGACTCATGGCAGGTCATAGCGGCGGTGGGATTTCAGAAAGCCACCATCACCAAGGACAACACACCCGCCAACATGGGGCTTGAACAGCCGAACGTGCCGAACCAGATGGCCTCGCTTTGGAGTAAGTATCAGGTCCGCGGTGGTCCGGCGAAGGGCCTCAGCTTCGGTCTGGGCGTGAATTACGTCGGTGAGCGCGCGGGTGGGCGAGATAGCGTGGTTCGTTCGTTCCCGTTCCCTGCGTATACCACGGTCAGCGGATTGGTCTCGTTTGCGAGCGGGAAAAACAAGTTCGCGCTCAACGTCGAGAACCTCACCGATGAACGCTACATCCAACAGGGTTTGTCGCGCCTTGCCGATCCCGGTGAGCATCGCGGGTTCCGTCTCACCTATACGCGCGAGTTCTGAGTCTAAAAGCGTCTGTCAGCAAAAGGGGCCCGGCGCATCCGCGCCGGGCCCCTTTTGCTGTTCCATCTCTGCCTTCCCGAGGAGGGCTGGAGTGTCACGTTTCGAGACCAGTGTCCGGGCGCTGGCCGGGTTCAGATGCGAGTATCATCGTAGAACCAGCTGAGCGGCACGCGGGCCTGGACGAGGTCGCAGCGCTTCCGATCCGTGGGATACACCCGGTAATGGACCAGAGCGTGGTCGCCGTCGAAGGTCACGCCCGGATACTCCGACCATTGTTCGGGGTTAGTTTCGAGTGCCTTGGGCAGGCCCCAGGTTTTGCCACCATCTTTGCTGACGGCGCAGGCAAGAACGCTGCGCCGCCCGACGATTCCGGTGTCAGGATTCCAGGTGGGGTTCCAGATCATCAGGAGGTCGTCCGACTTCGGAAGCCGCGTGACGTAGGACGGTGCGAGGGCGCTGAAGACGCCCGAGGGACGGGGTGAAGTCCAGGTGGCGCCGCGGTCAGCCGACTCCGACATGAAGGACTGCCCCCGCACGTTGCGGATGAACTGAACGAGGGAGCCATCGGCGCGTTGCGCCAGGCAGGCTTCTTCGAACCGGCCTCCGTAGCCGGCGATTGGATCCTTGAAGACCTCCGTGCGTTTCCAGGATTTGCCGTGGTCGTCCGAGTAGGCGTAGTAGGACCCCATGATCGTCCGCAGGTAACCGGGCCCGGGTTGAGCCACGCCCGGGGGGAAGATGGTGTGGCACTGAACGATGACGCGGCCGTTATCCAGCATCCAGGCGCGGTCATGGCAGCCGGTATGGTATTCGGAGTTATCCGGCGTGATCCGGATGCGTTCCGACCACGACTTACCCTCGTCCGAGGAGATGCGCACCATCTTGGCGCAGTTGCCATAGTTGTCTCGGCCATTGCCGCCGCTGCGCCAGCTGTAGGCGAGCAGGATGCGGCCATCGGCCATGCGCGTGAGGCTGGGCGAGATGCAGTTCACGAGCGCGTCCTTGTCGTCCACGACGACGAAGGGCGCGGACCAGGTCCGGCCGCCGTCGGCAGAGGTCTTGCCGCTGATGCGCGCGTAGCCGTCGTCCCCCGTAGTATCGCGGCGCAACGGGGAGGCGGGCGGGCGTTCGTTGGCGGGCAGCAGGTCCTCGCGGAGAAACTCCGACCAGAGCAGGAGCAGGCGGCCGTCCTTGAGGCGGACCACGCTTTGTTCGCCGTTCTTGGGCGCGGCAGGGGTGGCAGTGACGACCAGCGATTTCTCGATGCCGGGGATCTCGCGCAGTTTCGGGGGATTGTCGGTCCAGGCGACGAGCGGGGAACACAGAGCCAGCGCGCAGCCGGCCAGTAGAGCGGAGGTAGGGGTTTTCATACTGGCGAGCGGAGAGGCGGCCGGGGAGCCGGACAACCCTCCGCAACTGGTTCTATTTCGGGTCCTTTTTTCCGGGGTGGCGGGATCAAGGTTGCTCGGGAAAGTCAGGCCCGTTGTCATGCCTTACCCGTTGAAGAAATTCGATCTCATCGTCGCCGGCTCCACCGCCCCGGGGATTGTCGCCGCGCTGCGCGCCGCCCGTGAGGGCTTGAGCGTGGCGCTCGTGTCCGCTGGTGCCCGCCTCGGCGGCAGCCTGCCGTCGCTTGGCGCGGTCGAGACGCACTATCGGGGCAATCGTGCCCCACTGCTGCAGGAGTTCATCCATGCGGTGGAGAGGCACTATCGCGGAAGATATGGGGCGGATTCGGAGCAATATCGCGTCTGCGCCGCCGGAAAGATGATTGTGTTCGAGCCGCACGTCGCGGAGGCGGCGATCGAGGGGCTAGTGGCGGCCGAGGCCAACATTGAGGTGCTGCGCGGATTCATCCCGGTCGCCGTGGAGAAAAGCGGCCGTCTCGTTCAGGCTGTGGTTTTCCAAGACGTGGCGGAAGGAAAGACGCACCGACTCGGGGCTCGCGCCTTCATCGAGGCTGGCTACGAGGGCGACCTGATGGCGCTGGCCGGCGCGAAGCACCGGGTCGGCCGCGAGGCGCGGGCCGAGTTCGGCGAACCGCGGGCCGGCCGCGTGTTCACGCGCTGGCTTACCGGGGTGCATCCGCGGGCCGCGGCTGAGGGCCGGCTGAACCTCGTCACGGCCGGCGCGACGACGTCCGAACCGCTGACCGGCAGCACCGGCGAGGGCGATGACAACATCCAGTCCTACAGCTACCGGCTCTGCCTGACCGACGACCCCGCCAACCGGCGACTGCTGGACGCAGCGCCCTCCGGCTACGACCGGGCGAAATACGCGCCTCTGTTGCTGACCCCGGAGGAGAAGGAGAAGCTGCCGCTGCCCTTCCACCACCGTTTCCTGATCCAGTCGCTGCGGGAGATGGTGGAGAGGGATCATATCTTCCACGGGCACGCACTGCCCAACCGGAAGCGCAGCTGGAACGCCACGAACTTCACCGGGGCCGGCAAACATTACCCGGCCGGCGACGCGGCGGCGCGGCGCGCCATCGCCGCCGCCCACCGCGACCATGCGCTCGGCCTGATGTGGTTTTTGCAAAACGATCCGGAGATGCCGGCTGACCTGAAGGCGAAGGCGCGCGCCTGGGGCCTGGCGCGCGATGAATTCGCCGACAACGGGAACATCCCGCACCAGCTGTATGTGCGGGAGGCACGGCGGATGGTCGGGCGTGCGGTGTTCACCGAACACGACGCACTCCTTGCGACCGGGCTGGAACGTGCGCCCATCCACTCCGACTCGATCGGAATCACGGAATTCTCGCTCGATTCGCTGGCTTGCACAACGGAGCGACTTGCCGGCAGCGGTGGCCTTTGCGACGGCCAGTTGTTCCAGATGGAGGTGTCGCGGCCCGGCCAGGTGCCGTTCGGTGTGCTGCTACCGGGCGAGCTCGACAACCTGCTGGTCGTCACGACGGTGTCGGCGACGCACGTGGGTTGGGGCACGGTGCGGCAGACCCCGACGCTGATGCACCTCGCCGAGTCGGCGGCCTGGGCCGTGGTGCTCGCCTTGAGGGATGACATCGCGCCGGCGGAGGTCGGCATCGAGCGGTTGCAGCGCCGGCTGGTCGAGCGCGGCGTGATGATCACCTTTTTCAACGACCTTGACATGGCGACGGCCGAGCCCTGGGTGCCGGCGGTCCAGTATTTCGGCACAAAGGGAGAATTCACCGGCTACGACGCGCGGCCGGCCGAACGCGGTGCCGAATGCCTGCGCCGCTACCGAGCGTCCGGCTGCACGTAGCCGGCAGTCTGCAGGGCGCGGAACCACGTCGCCGCCATCTTGCGCATTCCTTCCGGTCCCGGATGCACTCCGTCCGCTAACAGGTCATCCGCACCGACCGCTTGGTTCATCTCCACCAAGGTCACCCGATGACCGGCGGCTTGCTGGGTTGAGACGATGGCCGGCAGGCTGGCATTGTATTCATCGACCTGCTCCCAGCCTGCGCGGGGAGGCTTCTGGGGCAGGATGGTTGCGACGAAAAGATGGGCGGGAGAAAGGCGGCCGATTTGCCGGATGAGTTCGTCCCGGGCCGTCGCGTCAAAACCATTGGCGCCAGACATAATCAGGATGATGTCGGGTTGTCGCCGCCGAAGGACAGAAGCGAGGTCCGGCACGGTTATTCGCGTGGTGTCCAAGGCGGCCAGCACGTCGGCCGGCGTGGGCACGGTTCCGCCCTGCAAGATCTGTCGGTTGCTGAATCCCGCCAGACCATGATGGTCGGGATCGAACGCAGGATCCACCATGCCGGCTTCGCCGTAAGCGTGGTAGTTGAGTTCGCCGACGAAATCATAAGAGACCCCGGCAGTCCGCAGATGGTCCTGCAGTATTTTGCGCCAGCCGCCGCCCTTGGGGTTCGCCCGGCCGATGGCCTTGCCCCGGTAAGGCCCGTCCGCGTGCTGCGCTAGATAGGAGCCGCGGGTGATGCTGTCGCCAAGCGGCAGGATGCGCAGGGGTTTGGCCACCGGCCCGGAAGCGGCGAAAGCGCCGTGGAACGCGAAGAACAGGCCGAGTATGAGCCGGGGAAATGACATTGAAAACGGGGCGAAGCGAATCCGCTAAAACGGCTGGCCGGTGGAGCGGAGCTGGATGTCGCCGATCTGCACGTGCGGCGGGGCCGCGAGGATGTAACGCACCGCGGCCACGATATCGGCCGGTTGCAGCGGCTCGTAAGGGAAGATGCCGTTTTTGGCCAGAACGCCGCCCGGTTGCGAGTGCCACGGCGTGTCAACCATACCTGGGGAAAGCAGGGCGACCTTGATGGGCAGTTTTTCCGCGGCGAGCTCGGCGCGCAACCCGTCGGTCAGGATGCGCAGCGCGTGCTTGGTGGCGGCGTAAGGGCCCGGCGTGCCGGGCAGCAGGCGATGGCCGGTCATCGAGGACAAGTTGATGATGGCGCCACCGGAACGGCCGCGCATGTCGGCCACCGCCTCGCGCATGCACAGGGTGGCGGCGAGGACATTCACGTTAAAGCCGGCCTGCAATTCCGCCAGAGATGCGCCGAGGACGGACGAGCCGCCGCGCACGCCGGCGCTGTTCACGAGCACATCGACCCCACCCCAGCAGGCGCGCAGCTCGTGGAAAAAACGGAGATTGGTGGCCGGCTCCGCCTGATCGCCAGCGAGCACCAACGCCTCGCCCCCGGCCTGAGTGATCTCCGCAGCCACCGCCTTGAGTTCGGTCTCGCGGCGGCCGGCGACGGCGACCTTCAGGCCGAGGTCGCCAAAGTCCACGGCGATGGACCGACCGATGCCGGACGAGGCGCCGGTTACGAGGGCGACCTTTCCACGCCAGCGGTTGAGGGCCTTTTCCATGTAGGCTGTTTATGAAACCGCCGAAAGGTTATGCAATCCCGCAGGGTGGTTTGATGATAGTGCCACTGGTTTTGATGCCGTAAATGCCGGAGTTGGCCCCAATCTTTCCCTCTCGAAATGTCCCACTCCCCATGAAAAAGAAAATAAACGCCCGCCTGTCCGAGGGTGAACTGCATGAACTCAAGCGTTGGAACACACCGACCATCTATAATGGCTGGGAACAGATCACGCGGCACAACGCCGGGCGCGATGCCTTCAATCTCGAGCCCACGCGGGATTACATGCCGCAGATGGGGCCGATGGCCGGCTATGCCCTCACGGTCGTCTGCCAGCCAGGCAATGAAAAGCACCGGAAGAAGAACCCCCACGCGTGGAGCGAATACCGCCGCTACGTGGCCTCCCTGCCCGGACCTAAGATCGTCGTAGTGCAGGATCTCGACAAACCGCACACCTACGGCGCCTTCTGGGGCGAGGTGACGGCGAATTTCCATCGCGCGCTGGGTTGCGTCGGCACGATCATCGACGGCGCGATCCGCGACACGGACGAGATGACCGCTGCGGGTTTCAAGGCGCTGGCGCGCACGACCTGCGTCGGCCATGCCTACTCGTGCCCGGTCCGCTGGGGTGTCGAGGTCGAGGTGTTCGGCCGCAAGATTGGGCCCGGCCAGCTCATCCACGCCGACAAGCACGGTTTCCTCGCCGTGCCTCCCGGCGAGGAGGCGCGGTTGCTCGAGGCGGCGAAGTTCATGGATGCCGGCGAGTGCCGCACGCTGCTCGACGCCGCGCGCAACACCCAGGGCAAGACCGCGGAACAGGTCTGCGACGCCCTCGACCGGGCCGGTGCCGAGTTCGGCCGGATGGCCCGGGAGAAATTCCAGCGCCGGGGCGAGTGGTAGGATCGGGCCGGGGGCCGGAAATGGTGGCCGATGCGCTCGACACGAACCTGCTCGGCCCGCTGCGCGTGTTGCAGGCCGCCTTGCCGGCGCTGCGGCGCAGCGCGGGCCCACGCATCGTCAACATTTCGTCCGGCGCCGGATCCTTGGCGCACAATTCCGCGAGCAAGCCGCAGCCGGCCTACTGCATCTCAAAGGCGGCGCTCAACATGCTGACCCCCTGCGCCGCGCGCGACCTGTCCGGCATCACCGTCGTGTCGGTGTCGCCGGGCTGGATCCGCACGGACATGGGCGGCGTCGGAGCCGAACTCGGGCTCGACGAAGCCGCCGCCGCGCTCGCCACAACCATAGAAAACCTTCACCCTCAGTAGAACGGACAATGGCTTGATCGCTTCGGCCAGCCCTCCGCCTACGCCTGGTAATTTATGCACTACCCCCGCTGGATGGTTTCACTCCTGCTGCTGGCGGCGCCCCTTGCGCGACTGGCCGCGGAAATCTCATATGCCTTGCCCGGCACGCCGCTTGAAATGGCGACCGACGAGGAAAAGTTCCGGATCTTCGCCACGAAGGTGGCGGCCGACGTCGAGGAGCAGCTCGGTGTTCCCGCCATGGTGGATGATGCCGCCACGCTGAAGACCTTGCTCTCGACCCGCGTGCATCTGGCCCATCACTTTGCCGACAACGACAAGGCCGTTGCGACGGCGGCGTGGATCCGCAGCCTGGCGGCCAATCCGGCGGACAAGGCCTTTGCCGGCCTGACCACGCTGGCCTCGGTCGCGGCCCGGCGCCGGCTCCCCGGCGCTGCGCCCGGCGAAGCGGCCTACCGCGAAACGTTTCTGCGCGAGTTCACCCGGCAGTTGGCCGCGCTGCCGCGCACGCCGGAAATCGTCACCATGCTGCGCGGCCAGCGCGACAAAATCGCCGGCATGAATGAAGCAGATCTGTTGAAGGAAGTCACCGGGGTGATCGCCCCCGCGATCGCCCGCCGCGGGTTCTGCGGCCTGAAGGAGGCCGACGATCTCGTGCGCGTCCGCCACCGGCTGGTGAGCATCCTGCCCGTGAAAAAAGAAACCCTGCAGGCCCTTGAGGCCGCCATCGCCGGGCGCTCTTCTCCATGAAAAACACCCACACCGCGCCGATGGAGGTGCTCTCCGCCAAGAGCAACGGCCCGTTCGCGACCGAGCCGCACGAAGCGGGCTGGGCGGACGAGGCCCTGGCAGGCCAACGTCGGCGCGGAGGGCGTGAAGGAAGGAGCGTGAAAATACCTCGCCGAAGGCCAGCTGGACCTGGGCTACAACCGGGCGGCCACGAAATACCGGTGGAGCTACCTGCGTTTCACCTTCGATCTCGCCCGCTACGAATACGTGGATTTCCACTGTCACGGGAAGGAGTTCAACGTGCAGGGCCGGCGGCATGAGCCGACCCCGCCTCTCCAAGGTTGGCGCGCGAGCACCGACAAGGGCCCCGGCCTAGTCGGCACCGGCTTCGGCATCGAGGCGGCGACCGACAAACGCTGTTTCCTCTATTTCGACGGCGTCGTGATCTCGGCTTCCGAGGAATGACCTGAAGCGAGGCCGGACAATACTGCGCGTCGAGGGGCGGTGTCAGCCCCGGTTGATTCGAGAAGGAACCGGTCGGTCGACACCGCAGGGGTGGACCGAGAACTTCCTCCCGTCAGATCTTCACCTCGGCCACCCAGATGGGACAGGGGCCGCGGCCTTCGCCGTGATAATAAAAGAGGAGCCAGCGGTTGCCTTCGAGGTGAAGGAGCCACGGGTAGCCGAAGTCGGTGTTCGGATTGCCCTCGATCTTGGGCAAGGTGAGGAGCCGGCGTTCGTGCGTGAACTTGAGCGTCTTCGGGTCAGCGCTCCAGAGCTCGGCGCTGGCAGGCAGCGGGCGTTCGAAAGTCGCGGCGATGAGCGCGGCGGGATTCCTCGGATCCACGATCGCGAAGGGGTGGGTGATAAGCGTGCTGTGCGGGCTGCGGATGGAAATGTTGGAGAGTTCTGTGAGCCACGTTTGGCCGAAGTCGTCGGAGACGGCGATGTATTGGTTGACTGCGGCGGGACCGCGGCCGCGGATGAAGACCATGAGACGGTCGCCCTGGCGGACGAGGAGGGGTTCGCCGGCGTTGACGTTGGAGATCTGCTTTGGCTCGCCCCAAGTGAGACCGTCGTCCGCGGAGATGGATTGCCAGATGCCGCGGGTGTAGGGCTTCGAGCCGTCGCGGTAGTGGCCCACGGCCATCAGGCGGCGGCCGGGCAGCTGAACGATCGTGCCAGTGGAAGATCCCGTCTTATTCGGGCCGAGCGCGGAGGTATCGACGGGCTTCCACGTGTGACCGTTGTCAGTCGAGCGCCAACCGAAGATGTGGTTGGCCTCATTGCCGCGATGGCCGTGGGAGAGGAGGATAACGGCACCGTCGTGGGCGAGACCGATGGCCATGTTGCCGCTGTTGGAATATTCCATGCCCGGACCGAACTCGCGGAGGATATTCGGGGCGGAAAAAGATTTGCCGCCGTCGGTGGAGAGAGACACCGCCGGGCAACTGCCGTCGCCGTGATGGGTGCCGATCTGATAACCGAGGACGATGGTGCCGTCCGCGGTGCGCACGGCCTTGGGCCAGGCGAGGTGGTGGAAGCGGGGGTTGTCGAGCGGGCGCACGGCAACCCGAACCGGGGAGTTGTCGGTTGTGACGCCGGCCCAAGCGGGCAGGGGATCGGCGCGGAGCGGGAAGCTGCCGAGGGTGAGGACGAGCAGGAGCAGGGTCGGGGGAGTTTTCATGAATAAAACCAAATGAGGGGCACGCGCATGAGGCCGGTGGACATGCGGCATTTGATGACGACGGGATCATCGGACTGGCGCAGCGCGATCCAGGCTTCGTGGCCTTGGAAAAACACCGCCGGGTAGTCGGTGTTGCGCATCGGGTCGTGGATGATGATCTTCCGCCGGGCATGCGGCCAGGAGCGGCCGCCGTCGGAGCTGATGCAGGTCATCACGGTGTGGCGGCGGCCGTTCATCGGCGCGCGGGCATTGTAGTTGGGCGTCCAGATCAGCAGGAAATCGTCGGAACCGGGCAGCCGGGAGAGATGAGCGGGCGCGTTCGAACTGATCACCTCGAGCGACATCGATCATGCCCGACATGGCGTCGCTCAGCGCATACAGGTCGCGGTTCGCGCGGCGGAGCCGCAGCCAGAGCCGCTCGATCTCGAGCGGGTTCTCGCCGCGGATCTTCGGCCAAAACACATCGCGTATCAGGCAGGCGATAGCCCGGCCGTCGCCCTGGTTGCCATAACCCATCGTGTAGCCGTCGATGCCCTCATCCGTGTGCAGGATGACGAGGGGATAATGCCAGGTGGCGGGCCGGCCGGCCGGGATACCCTCGGTCCCGTAGCGCGGGGCGGCATCAATCGCGATTTGTCGGATGGTCAGGCCGGAGAGTTTCACGGGGATGGCAACAGCAGGCTCATCCCGCCACCGGTTCGGCGGCGCCGGCCCGCTCGAAGTCCCGCCGGGCGAACCGGTGATAGCTGAACAGCATGATGGCGCCGGCGAGGAGGAAGGCGCCGGAGATGCCGGCGAAAACGGCGCCGAGACCGACCTCACGTTTGAGGTAGCCGGCGAGAAAGACCCCGCAGCCGCCCGAGGCCGTCGCGCAGGCGTTCATCAGGCCGATGGCGGTCGAGCGCAGGTTGGGCGGGACGATCTCGCAGAGGGTCGGATGGTCGTTGGCCTGGCCGACACCGCGGAAGAAAGAGAACGCGGTGATGCCGGCGGCAACCACGGCGAAGGCCGGGGTCCCGAGAAAGAGCAAAAGAAACGGCGCCGCCAGCAGGTAACAGGAGCCATACACCAAAACGCGCCGGTGTGGCGACCGGGCGGCGGCCCGGTCGGAGACCCAGCCACCGAAGGTCAGGCCGAGCATGACCGAAATCTGCAGCATGAAGGTGCCGGAGAAGCCGGCCGCCGCGAGCGACATGCCATAGGTCTCGCGAAGATAAAGCGGCAGCCAGGTGAAGAAGATCCACATGCCCATGCCGGACAGCATGGATTCGGCGACCATCGCATAGTAGGTAGGCACGCCAGAGAGGTGCTTGAGCGCGGCGAGGAACGTCGGTCTCGGCGCGGCATCCGCAGCGGGGGCGGGCGGCGCCGAGGGCAGGAACGACCGGGAGCACAACGCCAGGGCGATGCCGGCCAGGCCGAAGACCAGGAAGCCCGACCGCCAGCCGTAGTGCTGGGCCAGCAGGCCGGCGAGCGATCCGCCCAGCACCATGCCGCAGTTGATGCCGACCGACATTAGGCTCATCGCGCGGCCGCGGGTGACCGGGCCGTGATGCTGCGCGATCAGGGCGAAGGCCGCCGGAAAAAAAAGACATTCCGCGATGCCGAGGCTGACGCGCAGACCGAGCAAAAGCGGAAAACTGTCGGCCAACCCGGTCAGGGCGGTGACAACGCTCCAGGCGACGAGGCTGATGACGACAATCCGGCCGCGGGAAAAGCGATCGGCCAGCAAACCGGCGAAGGGTGACCCGAGGGCATAGCTCCAAAGGAAGACCGACCCCAACAAGCCCAGGGCGACATCGGACAGGGCGAGGTCGACGCGCACGGCCGACAGCACCGACGACATTACCGCGCGGTCGGCAAAGTTAAACGCCGCGGCGGTGGCCAGAAAGGCGGTCATCTGCCAGCGCAGGTGGCGATGCGGTGGCGCGGACGCGGGGCCGTCGGCGGGGGACACGGGGGGCATGCGGCGGGGGAGGGGGAGGATTCGAGTCGGCACTGCGACGCGCCTGTGTCGAGGCCAGCAGCAAAATCGCGGCCGCGCAATGCCGGCCACGAGGTATTGTCTTGGTGCCAGTGCCGGGGTCAGGCCCCTCGTAGGTCGGGCAGGAGGGAGGCGAGATCCGTGCCGGTCAACGTGGCTGGGCGCGCGGCTTGGTTCAGGTCGGCGACGGCGTCTGCGAGCGACACGGGAGTGCCGGCCGGCTCGGGGATCAGGTGCAGGTGGAGGTGCGCACCGGGCTTGCCGTCACCGAGCAAGATCACCCGCGTGAGCCGGAAGCGCCGCTCGAGGCCGACTCCAAGGCGACCGGCTAGCGTGGCGAGCCCGGCCAGGTCCGCGTCGGAGAACCCGCTGGTCTGCGGCCGGTGCGCTTTGAGGATAAGGCTGACATGATCGGGTGCGACGGGCCGGCGGTTGAGCACGGTGAAGACCGTGTCTGTTTGCAGGATGAGGTTGGGCAGCGCGACCGCGAGGTCCGGGGCGACGAGCACGGAGCAGAATTTGCAGTCAATCATGGCGACGGATTATTTCCGCACCCACGAGCCTTCGCCGGCGGTGACGGGATCCCGGTCGCCGGTGGTGGGCGGCTCGTCGAAGGGCAGCTGGCCGACCTCGTCGATGGCCTGCAAGTTGGGGCCGCCGACGGTGCGGCCGAACTCGGCGCCCTGCGCTGCGAGCGTGTCCTGCAGTTTCGCGATGGGCACTTGGCGCACGGAGACGCCGGCTTTGACCGCGAGCGCGGCGACGGTGCCGGCGGCTTGACCCTGGCCCTGGCAGATGGGAATGACTCGGGTGGAGGCGATGGCCTCGTGCGTCGCGGAGATGCACTTGCCGGACATCAGCAGTCCGTCCACATCGCGGGCAATCAGGCTGCGCAGCGGGATGGTGTAGGTGCGGACGTTGTGCGAATCGACCCAAGTGCCGGCGGGCCGGTGGATGTCGATGTGGTAGGCGCCCATGCTGACGGCGTCGTCGAATACGCGACCGGCAATGAGATCTTCGGCGGTGAGCACATAGTCGCCCATGATACGGCGGCTCTCGCGCACGCCGAGCATCGGGGCGATCTCGCGCAAATGGGACTCTTCGAAGCCGGGGACATATTTCTTGAAGAACCGCACGAGCACCGGTATCTGCTCGTAGACCTTGGCGTAGGCGTCGGTCAGGCTGCTGATGTCGGTCGGGTCGAGGCCGAGCACGCGGGTCATGACGACGAGGTATTCGTCGGGGCGGTGAAGTTTTACGCCGACCACGCGCGACTGCGGCACCTCGAAGTCGCCCGCGGCGCGGGCATTTTCGATGAGCTTGGCGTAACCGCCGCAGATGATGACGTGCATCCGGTCGATGCGGCGCATCATCTTCTCGCGGATATCCGGATAGGGCGCGATCCACTCGCGGTAGTTGATCGACGGGTCCTTGCAACCGGCGATGAAACCCTCGCGGCTGACACCGCCGAGCTTGAAGACGAGCGTGGGGGCTTGGACGAGGCCGTCGGCGGTGCGGCCCTTTTCCCATTTCACCCCGCCGCGGGCGGCCACGTCGCCGTCGCCGCTGCAATCAATCGTGACATCCGCCTCGATGCGCTGGCGGCCGGACTTGTTCTCCACGATGACGCCGCAGATGCGGTCGCCTTCTCGGAGGGTTTCCACGACCACCGTGTGCATGAGCAGGCGGACTCCGGCCTCGCGCATGAGCTGCATGAGGAGGATTTTCCACCAATGGGAATCGATGCTGATGCCCGAGGCGCACTTGGGGTCGAACTCATGGTCGCTGGCCGCGCCCATCGCCTGCAGCCGGCGGCAGAATTCGAGCGGGATGCCCTTTACGATGAGCCGGTAGTCCCGGTCGTGGAAGCCGAGCCACGGCAGCGTGGCGGAAATGCCGCCGAGGAAGCCGGCGCTCTCGACAAGCATGGTGTCGGCGCCGTTGCGGGCGGCGGCGAGGGCGGCGGTCTGGCCGGCGGCACCTGAGCCGATGACTAGGACCTGGGTGCGGACGGTGGAAACGGGGGTTGTCGACATAGGATAGTATTATCGTAACGGATAAAATTGGATGATGAACCGAATTTACCACTTAAGTGGCGGCCGTAAACGACAGGGTTGATTCATTAGTAGCACTATCGTAACGTATCGGCATGGACCAAGCCGGAGACTTCAGCGCCCGCATCGACAGTGTTCTGGACGCGGGGGGGATCCGAGCGGTCACGCGCGCCGTGGAGCCCGGCCACGCCGGCATGCCTCGCGACGCCTCGCTTATGGAGCACGCGCGGATGATCGTCTGCCTGGACGGCACGGCGTGCTTCCAGTTGCAGCGCACCGGAGCCCCCGCGGAGGTGATGTTGCAGCCGCGCGACGGTTTGTTTGTCGCGCCCGGGCGCTGGGTGCGGGCGCAGCCGCGCCAGCCCTACGTGTCGATGGGTGTGGTTTTTTATCCGGCGATGACGCGCTTCTACCTGATGCGCGGCCGGCCGGCACGCGCCGGCGATCCGGTGGAGACTTGCGTGGTGCCCGGGGGACTGGCCGGGGATGAGCACGCGCTGGCCCGACTGCTGGCTGGCATCCCGCCGGCGCAGGCGGCCGACCGTTTTTTCCGGAACGCCTTCGAGTGCCTCCTGATCGCGGCGCGGGGTGTGCTTTCCCTCCCGCCGCCGGAGCAGACGGCCGGCAAGGCGCGCTTCACCTGGCAGGCGGCGGGCGACTTCATTGCGGACAACCTTCAACGTCCGCTCAGCCGCAAGGATGTGGCGCGGCACCTGCGCGTGCACCCCAACCACCTGTCGCGGCTCTTCGGCGAGTTCAGCCGGGAGCCGTTCTCTACCTACCTCCAGAACCGCCGGCTGGAGCGCGCCCGGCTGCTGCTGGAGGACCCGCGGCTAAACATCGCCGAGGTGGCTCGGCTGTGCGGGTTCAGCAGCGCCAATTACTTCATCCGCGTGTTCCACCAACGCACTGGCCGCACTCCCACGCGGGTTCGGCTCGCCGGGAAGTGACCGGTCGGTGCGGGACCTGGCTCAGAGTCGCCAAGCCTCGCCGAAGTAGAATGTGTCAGCGTCCCTCAGTTCCAGGTTGTGGTGGCTGTAGTAGGAGCGCGCGGTGTCCATACGCGGCCAGTCGAGCTCGACGCCGGCACGCTGCAGTTCGCGCTGGAAGTCGGCGAGGTGGACCGGCGTGTTCCGCACCTGCCGGGGCTTGAGCCCGCGCGTGAGACAGAAAGAGGCGAGTGCGCCCGCAGCCTCGCCGATGTTCCATTCCGTCGGATGGATGCGGAACGCGCCGTTGGTGACGTGGGTGACGCCGAGGTTTTTGCAGGCGGGCAGGAGGTTCTCGACGCGCACGGGAATGAGCGCGCCGAGCGGGATTTGCTGCAGCCAGTGCTTGCCGTGCACGACCTCGGTGATGGGGGGCCCGCCCGGGGCGGTCGGCTTGTGGATGTCCACGCGGTAGCCGCTGAGGCCGACGCTGTCGCGGTATTTGACCGGCCCCGACTTAGTCTCCGGAAGGTCGGTGCGGAAGTGCTGCTCAAGCACGGTGAACTCGGCCTTGATGCGGCGCGACTCGCGGATGTAGGGCGTCTGGGCGAGACCGTCCGCGGTGCCGAACACATCGCCGCGCGGACGCAGGCCCGGGAATCCCGTGCGGCCGGTGGCCGGGTCGGGCGCCTCGGTTTGCAGCCAGTAGATGGTGCTTAGGCTCAGCTGGCGGGCGGCGGCCAGATGCCTTTTGCGTTCCTCGTTCGACACGCCGCAGAGCACCCCAAGATGGTATTCGTTGATTGGCCAGATGGCGACGGTCAGATCGCTGGGAAAGGCGCCGGGCGCGAAGTTCTCGCGGCAAAGCACCCGGCGGAAATTCCAGGTGCTGGCGACGTAGGCACCCGGCTTGGCCGGCCGGCGCAGGTGATCGTGTTTCGCGCCGAAGAGGTCGGGCAGGGTGAACTTGGGGAAGTTGCCGCGGTGGCTCTGCGCAGCTTTCCAGAAGTCGTAATCGCGGGGCTTGTCGATCACGTGTTCCTCGCCCGGCAGGTGGTCGAGGGCGAAGACGTGGGTGAAGACCATCTGCTCGTGGGGCTCGGCCGGTCCGTCCACCGCGAGCGGTTCGCCGGTCTCGGCGCGGGACTCGGCGCCAATGACGGATTCGACGCCCCCGAGTTCCAGCAGGTCGCCCAGTTCGGTGGCGTCGATGATGTAGGAAGCGGCTAGGCTGCGCTGGGTTCCCGAGGTTTCATCGAGCAAGGTAACCGCCCTGGCGTGATCGCCTTCCATAGCGACGGCGACCGGCCGGTGACGGAGCAGAAGCTGGAGGCGGCCGGCCGAGATATACGGGGCCAGCATCTCGTATAGCACCGCGAGCCCGACGCGCGGCTCGAAGCACAGTTTGCTGACCCAGCCGGCGCCGGGATTCAGGTTGGGATCCCGGCGGGCCGCGTCCGTGAGCGGATAATGGCGCCGGTAGTAGGCGCGGACACCTTCGCGGAAGTCGGCGTAACTCTGCGTGCGGCCGTAGCGCTCACTCCAAGGATGTTCGTCGAGCGGGATGCCTTGGGTGGTCGCCTGACCGCCGATCCAGTTGGTTTCCTCGCTGAGAATGACGCGGTGTCCCATGCGGACGGCGGCGAGCGCGGCCGCTACGCCGCCCAGGCTTCCGCCGATTACGAGCACGTCGGTCCGGAGTTCGCGGCCCGATCGGGCGGCCGCAGCCGGCGCCGTGGTCGTGGCGCGGGTCAGGACGGTCGGGGCGGTCACCGCCGCCGAAAGCAGGGCGGCGGATTTGAGGAAGGATCGGCGAGTGGCCTTCATGGGGCGGGAAGATCTAGACACGGACCTTGATCACGACCTTTTTCATGGGGCAGGGCGTGCCGTTGGTGCAGCCGGGCTTGTGCCCATCCTGCGGGCTGAAGATCGCGAAGCTGCCCGGGGCGAGGTGCAGCGGCGTTGCATCGGCGGGATCGGCGTAGAGAAGGAAATCTTTTTGGGCATCGTAGGCGGTCACGGGCTGCAGATCGCTGGTCGGCGCGTAATGGATGACCTCTGTGCCGGCGGCAACATACTGGATGTCAGCGTAGATGCGGTGGGATTCGTATCTCTTCTCCGCGGGCGGCACGGTGTCGTAGCTTTGCACGAGGGCGAATACGTCATCGCCTTTGATGTCGTAGCGGCCGTCGGAGGTGGCGGGTTGGAAAGTCCGAAGCCACTCCAGCCCGGCGGCGAAACCCGGGCCGAGCGAATGATAAAGGCCCGCGTGGGTGAGGGTATCGATGACCATTGGAAATCAGGCGGTGAACCAGGTGATGGGAACGCGCATGAGATCCGTCGAGGTCCGGCCCTGCAGGATGCCTTTGCCGGTTGAAACACGCAGGGTAATCCAGGCCTCATTGCCGCGATAGAGCACGCTCGGATAATCGATGCTGCGTGCCGGGTCGTGGGCGAGGACCTTGCGGCGCGCGTGCGGCCAGGAGGCGCCGCCGTCTGAACTCACGCACGCCGAAATGGTGTTGCGATCGCCGGACAGGCGGACTTGGGCGTCGTAGTCGGAGGTCCAGAGCAGCAGGAGATCGTTGGTGCCGGGGATCCGTGAGATGTGGGCGGGGGCGACGGGGCTGACGACCTCCATGCTCCGCGGGGTGGACCAGGTGGCGCCACGGTCGAAGGACTCGCTCTTGAATTGCGTGCCCATGGCGGTGCGGATGGTCATGATGAGACTGCCGTCGGCGCGCTCGGCCATGCCGGGTTCGATGCAGCCGGACTCGGTGTTCTGGATGAAGGCCTGCTGTCCGGGCGCGGCCGGCGTGGAGGTTGGGGCTGGACTCTCCTTCCTGAAGGGGGTGCCGCGCGGATTCTCGCTCTCCAGCCACCGCACATACGGCAGGGTTATCGGCGCGCCAAGCTGCCAGGTGACGCCCAAGTCGTCGGAGCGGCCGACGCGCACATGAAGGTGGTGCAGGTCCCAGTCCTCGGTGCAATGGCACGCTGCCAGCAGGCGGCCGGAGGAATGCACCGTGAACCGGTCATGGCAGCCGGTCTTGTATTGTCCGTCAGCGACGGTGACATGCGGTGACCAGGTGGCGCCTTCGTCGGCCGAGGTGGTGAAGCGTCGCGAGGCAATCTTCTGGCTCTGGCGGTAGCTGAACAGCATGCCGAGCCGGCCGTCGGGCAGACGCTGCAGCGCCGGGGACATGGCGTTGAAGCCGCCCACGGGTGGAGGCACGATCACGCGTTCTTCCTCGAGGATCTGCCCGGTGGGCGATAGGCGACGTGCGACCAGCGGAGCCTGGTCGTTGTCACTGCGGCCCGCATGACTCGCATAAGCCAGGAACACGGTGCCGTCGCGGAGGCTGACCATGCTGGCCTCGCTGCAGCGGATGCGCTTGTCGTCGGTCGGGGCGACGGTGATCAGCGGGAAGGCGAAGTGGGCGCCGGCGGGAAGCGCGGCCGGAGTCGCGGTCGTGGCCGCGCGGCCGGTCAATGCGGACGGACCGAGGGCGAGCGGAGTGGCGGCGGCAACGGTGCGGAGGAAATCCCTTCGCGTTGGTTCAAGGCGTGGATTCATGGGGTAAGGGTGGGTCGGATGATTCTTGGCCGGCCGGCAGGCCGGCGACCAAGCGCGGAGAAGAGGTTCCTTCGTAAGACCAGTCTGCTTTGGCCCGTCAGTTGACAAGATTCTGCGACCGACCGGCGAGAAAGGCGCGGACGTTTTCCACCGCGGTTGCCAGCAGGCGTGAGCGGGCGGAGTGCGTGGCCCATGCGAGGTGCGGGGTGATCAGGCAGTTTTTGGCGGAGATGAGCGGGTGGTCCGCGGGTGGCGGCTCGGCGGAGAGCACGTCGAGTCCCGCGCCCGCCAGCCGGTCGGAGTTCAAGGCGACGGCCAGGGCCGGCTCGTCGATGAGTGGGCCCCGGCTGGTGTTGATGAGGAAGGCGGTCGGCTTCATCCAGCCAAGCGTCGTGGCATTGATCATCTGGCGCGTGGCTTCGGTGAGCGGGCAGTGGAGGCTGATGACGTCCGCCGCACGGAAGACCTGTTCGAGTTCGGCCCGGCCGCCGGACCGCCCGGCATAAATGACCTGCATACCGAAGGCCTCGCCGATGCGCCCGGCGGCGCGGCCGATGCGCCCGGAGCCGACAATCCCGAGCGTGAGGCCGGCCAGCTCGACGAGGGGACTCTTCCAGTAGCACCAGTCGGGACTTTTCGCCCAGTCCCCGGCGCACACACTTTGGGCATGCCGGCCGCTGTGCTGGCTCAGCTCGAGCAAGAGGGCGAACACGTGCTGCGCCACCGAGGCGGTGCCATAGGCGGGGATGTTCGTCACCGCAACGCCGCGGGCGCGGGCCGCGACCACGTCGACGACGTTGTATCCGGTGGCCAAGACACCCACGTAGCGCAGTTCCGCGAGTTGCGCGAACACATCCGCGCCGAGAGGCGTCTTGTTGGTCAGAAGAACGGTGGCTCCCAGGCTGCGCGCGACGATGTCGGCGACGGCGGTGCGAGGGTGAATGACGACCTCGCCTAGCGAAGAGAGCGGATCCCAAGAAAGGTCGCCGGGATTGAGGGCGTGGCCGTCGAGGACGACGATGCGGGGAAGCGCGGGCATGGCAGGTGAAGCCGCGGAGGTCGCGGGCCGCCGACGGGTCAGGGGAGCTTGCAGCAGTAATCGAAAAAACCCACCGCTTCGAGGTCGGTGCGCAGCGAGGTCTCCTCCGTAGTGCGGAGGGTGCGCAGCGGCAGACGGGCGGGCCCGCAGTCGAGGCCGATGAGCTTCATGACGGCCTTGCCGGCGACGAGACCGCCGTGACGTTGCAGCACGCCGATGAACTCCCGGGCGCGGCCCTGCTCGCGCCGGGCGGTCTCGAGATCGTCGGCGGCGAAGGCGCGCATCAGGCTCAGGTAGAGCGGGGCGGCAAAATTGTAGGTGCTTCCGACCGCGCCCGCTGCGCCAAACCCGAGACCGGCGAGCAGGATTTCGTCGCGGCCGAAGAGCATCGCATATTTGCCCCCGGCAAAGGCGCGGGCATTCGCGTAGTCCATCAGGTCCTCATGCGTGAACTTGATGCCCGCGAGATTGGGGATCTTGCCGTCGGCCTCCTTGAGGAAGTCCAACACGGAAATGTGCACCCCGCTCATGGCCGGCATGTGATAGTAGTAGAAGGGCAGCTGCGGCGCCGCCTCCGCCACCAAGCGGCACCAGGCAACGAGCTCCACGGCGCTCTGGGGCTTGAAGCTTCCCGGGGCAATGGTGGCGATGGCATCGGCGCCGATCTCCTGCGCGTGTTTGGCGAGCGCACGGCTCTCGCGGTAGCTGGTATGACCGACATGCACGATCAACGAAAGAGCGGCGGGCTTGGCGGCGCGCCAGGCCGCGGCCACATCGCGGCGCTCGTCGGCGGTCAGGGAGTAACCCTCGCCCGTGGTGCCGCAGACGAAGGCGCCGCTCACGCCGTTGTGGGCCAGCATGGCGGCTTGGCGGGGGATCGCGTCGAGCGCGAGTTCGCCGTCGGGACGAAAAGGGGTAAATGGGGCGGCGATTAAGCCGTGCAGGGTGGGTTTCATTGAAAGGAGTGCGGAGAGCCGGAGGAAACCGCATAGCGTCGGGCGGCGGCAGGTCTGGAACAAGAGGACGACGGTGGTTCCATTAGAATACCTTTCGGCCCGCGGCCCGAGGCGGCCACGCGGCGGGGTTCAGCAGCGCGGGCGGGATCTCTCCCCGCATCACCATGAGCGCCTGCTGCACGGCGGTGGCGTGACTGCGCGCAAGGCCTTCGGTCGTGTAGGCGGCCACGTGGGGGGAGGCCACAACGTTGTCGAACTGCAACAAGGGGTGGCCCGGATCCGGCGGTTCGGGATCCCACACGTCGATACCGGCGCCGGCTAGGCGGCCGGTGCGCAAGGCCTCGTGCAGTGCCGCCGCATCGACGATCCCGCCACGCGCGGCGTTCACCAACAGGGCTCCGGGCTTCATCAGGGCCAGCGTCCGCGCATTGAGCAGGTGGCGGGTGGCGGGCGACAACGGCACGTGCAGGGATACGACGTCGGAGGTGGCCAGCAACGCCGGCAGGTCCGGACAGAGGGTGATGCCCTCGGGGACCGAGGTCAGCAGAGGATCGAAGGCCTGCACCGACATCCGGAAGGCGCGGGCGATCTCCGCCACCCGTCGCCCGATGCGACCGCAGCCAACGAGCCCGAGGTTCTTGCCGGCGAGATCAGTGCCTTGCAGTTCGGGCTCAAGGTTCATGTGACCGGCGCGCATCCGGCGGTCGGCGAGTGCGACTCGGCGGGCCACGGCGAGCAGCAGGGCGATGGTGAATTCCGCGGTGGATTCGGTCGGTGCCTCCGGCGTATTGACCGCACAGACCCCGGCGGCGGAAGCCGCCGCAAGATCAATATTGTCATAGCCGATACCGACGCGGATGACGGCTTGAAGGCGTTGCGCGCGGGAAAAAGTGGCGGCGATGCCAGGGAAGGCCGAGCCCACCACGGCAATGTCGGCCTGCTCGATGCCGGAGAGCGGATCGGTGGTGGCGGCGCGATTACCCGGTTCGGAAAGAAAACCTCCCGCCAGCAGCAACCGGTGCGCTTCGGGCTCGAGGATAACATCTGTCCAGAATTGCTTCATGGGAAATCAGGCCGGCAGCGGCAGGCCTTCTCGCCGGGCCAGCGCGGCGTCGGAGGGGTAGGCGCTGCCGCCGTAGGCGGTGGCGATTTCCGCATTCTTGGCGGGATCCCGGCTAAAGACGCCGGCGAATTTGAGGCGGGGCGAGTCCTTGGCGGCATCAAGGAGCTTGCGGCCCCAGCGGCCGGGGGAAACGGTCGCAAAACGGACGGGGTGGTCGTTCACGGATTGGAAAATGAAAAACCGTGAAGGATGAACAAGGGGTGAACACTGGTCTGGTCAGAGAACCTTTCCCTTCAAATAACGCTGGGAGCGGAGTATTTATTCCACGCTTGGAGGTCGTCTCGTCCGAAAACTGAAACGATTACGCCGCGTCTCGGAAGCCGGAAGATTCGATGAAATGGAGTCGGGGGCGTGTGGCGCACCGGTTTGATTCGCTTCAAAAGTTTGTATCCATGGCGGTTGAAGCGAATGAAGCGAATTGTTGTCCGGAACCAGCGCCGCGCCTCCGATCACCGCTGACAGATTTTGACGCAGGTCTAGGTTTACCGAGGGAATCTCCCTCTGAAAACGCCCGATTCGCTTCAAAAGTTCGTGGTTTGATCCACGTCGGGCAGCCAGTGATCCTTAGGGGTGGCGTGTTCTCCCTTAAGCAGGAGTGGTGCGGATTTTCGCGGGTGCCTCATTTGGAGTGACCCTTCCGCGCGAGCCACGGAAGTTTGGCGCGGTGAATCTCATCCAGAGGGAGGGGGGTCTGCCTTCACTGGTTGAATCACCGGGTTCTTCAGGCGCCGTCTGGAAAGATGTCCTCGCGAACTCGCGACTCCGGGGCGATCAGGCGGTGATTTGACGTCTCGGCAGACGGTGTCTGCCGAATCTGAAGTGACCATCCGGCAGGACCGGGCCTGAAGGCGGGGAGTTGCATCCGGACAACGGCAGCCAAATCACCCGACACCGTTGGGGTAATTTGGCTGCCGTTGGGGATGAGGTGGCGGCACCAACATCGAACTAGGAAGCATTGACGGACAGGGCGCTTCTTAGTTCCGTTCCTAGCATGGACCTGATCGGACTGCTGCAGCGCCCCGAGGGCAAGACGCTTGAATTCAAGCGGGACTTGTCGTCACCGGAGAAGGTGCTGCACACGCTGATTGCCTTTGCCAACACGGCGGGTGGCCTGCTCGTCATCGGGGTCGAAAACGGCACCAAGCGCGTGCGCGGGCTGCTCGATCCGCTCAAGGAGGAGGAGCGCCTCGCCAGTCTCATCAGCGACCGCATCGCGCCACGGCTGATTCCGACCGTCGACGTGATCGCGTGGCGCTCGGCCCAGTTGATCGTGGTGGAGGTCTTTCCCAGTTCTAACCGGCCGCACTACTTGAAGAATCTTGGTCCCGAGGATGGTGTGTTTGTCCGCATCGGTTCGACCAATCGCAAGGCGGACGCGGCGCTGATGCAGGAGTTGCGCCGGATGGCGTCGAACGAAACATTCGACGAGTCACCGTTGGCGGAGTTCGACTCGGAAGCACTGGACTTCCGAGCTGCTTCCGAGTCGTTCCCTGCGCGTGGGCAGTTGAAAAAGGCGGATTTGCAGACCTTGCGGTTGCTCACCTTCCATGGCCGGCGCCTAGTGCCGACGGTGGGTGGCTTGCTGCTCTTCGGCCGGCAACCGGAACAGCGTTTCCCAGATGCATGGATTCAATGCGGTCGATTCAAGGGCACCGACAAGGCGGAAATCACCGATTCAGCGGAGTGCCGGGGCACGCTGCAAAAGTCACTGGAGGCGGCCTTTGAATTTATCAAGCGGCATGCGATGCAGGGAATGGCCATTGATGAATTGAAACGTGTCGAACAGGCCAGTATTCCGCTGCGTGCGGTGCGGGAGCTATTGGTCAACGCGGTGGTGCATGCCGACTACGCCCAGCAGGGCGCACCGATTCGAGTTTCGTTGTTCGACGATCGGATAGAAATAGAAAATCCGGGTGTGCTGCTGGCCGGACTTACCATTGACGATATCCGACAGGGCATCTCTCGGCTGAGGAACCGTGTGATCGGCCGGGTTTTCAAGGAACTCGGCTACATCGAGCAATGGGGCAGTGGTATCCAGCGGGCCTCGGCGGAATGCGAGGCGGCCGGGTTAGCCGCGCCCGAATTTGAGGAGCGCGGCTTCCGTTTTCGTGTCTCGGTGCGATTGGAGAAACACCGGGCTGCGCAAATGGATGAGGTGGACGCACATATTCGGAAGCTATTCGCGCCGGACACGCCGGCAGCAAAAACCGGGCTGTCCACGGCCCAGATTGCTACGGCCGTCAAGTTGACCACCCGTTCCGTCAGAACCCGGATGGGCAAGTTGGTAGAGCAAGGCCTGGTCACGGTTGTCGGAAAAAACGAGCGTGATCCGCAGAGGAAGTATTACTGGCGGCGCTGAGGCGCCGCCCGTTGGCGGTCTATCTTCAAAAGTTCGCGATTTGATCCACGTCGGGCAGCCAGTGGGGGAAAATCAGAACCTTTTTCGAGTTCGGTCAAAAAATTGTGCAAATTGCTCAAATGCGCATTAAAAAGGAAATTCCCGATTCGATTGATCCACCATTTCCGCCCGAACTTCGGGCGCACGCATCCGACGGTTTTCGATCTCCGTTCCAAGGGTAGCGGTGCGGTCCACTCCGGCAACTACTCGAATGCCCCTCGCTTCGTTTTTCTCCTGCCCGCGGAAGCCGCTGAGACCATTGCATCATCGCGTAACGGCTGGGTCTGCCGAGTCATCTCTTTCTGCCAATATTCGATCATAGCGGGAGGGACTTCGGCTTTGGTCGCCGCGGTTCGCCACCCGCCGAGGGTTGCTGCTTCCACTTGACCGTAGATCTCGCGGGCTACTTTGGCTGATATGCCGCCGATCTCGGCCAGGCGGAGGAGCGAAGTGAATTTGATCGGGATCTGCGCGCTGCCGAGCCAGTGCAGCGCGATGAGCGTCGTGAATACGCTGGGATTGAGATCGTAGGCGGGCGTGAGTGACCAAGTCATTGTATTCTCATTATAGAGAAAACTATGATTTCGACCGTGATCATCGCGGTTTGTCGCGAGAAGGTTGAAAACTGCACGCCGAAAACACTCTGCCGCCTCTTGGGCTCCGCCAAGCCGGCGGCTTAGTCGCATGAAGTCCTCGTAGTCGATGGCGCCGTCTGCGGCCTTGCGGTGCATCATGCCGCTAAGCGTGTGAACGTGCCGCCGTCGAACAGTCCCATCGTTCCGCAGATAGCGGTCGAATCGCTCTACCGCAAAATGCCGCCGCTGGCCGTCGAAGACTAGGCACCCCCGGGGGACACGGATCCCTGCATTTCTCGCCATCAACCAGAAGGCGAATTCGACGGCACCTTCAGCCTCATCGCTGGAACGTGCGAATTTTAGTATGCAGGGGCTGTAGCCGGGAGGAGGATTACCCCCGACAAGAATTTCGTGACGCTCGATGAATTCACCTTCCAGTCGCAGGTGGACTGAGGTCTTGGGATAGGCGCCTCCTAGGGTGCTGCCACCCTTGGCTAGGGCGGCGTTAACTTGCTCCGCAGATAGGGGCACGGGAGTAGCACGCAGTCGGTCCGCGTCGCGCGCGAGTGTGGCGAGATCTACGGCAGACGGGTTTTGCTCGGCGCCGGCCCCCAGCACAGGCTCGAATGTGATCGCCCCAGGACCGCGCTGACCGATGGCTGCAAGCTTACCCAGTGGCGTCTGCACTTCCGGCATCTCGTGGCGCAGCATGCGTTCACCCCAAGCATCGGGTAGCGAGTCGGCAATTAGACCGGGCAACCCGCTCGCGAAGGGCGTGTCGCCCGGCTTGAAGATGCGCAGTCCTGTCGCGAACGAAGCTAAAGGCAGACTCAAGGGCGAAAGGTCGTGGCCGCTTTCGAGGAAAGACCGGTCAATTTCGAGCGCGTGAATAGGGCCGTCCGGCCGATAGGCGAGAACGCCCAGCGGCCGATCGAGAAATTTTAGCTGAAGAAGTTGGGGCTCTTTGAAAGCCATTAGTTGACTGGTTTGACGGCGGCGGGCGCACGCCGTCTCGGCTTGGCGGATTCGCTTCGGGCGAGGAACGAACGGATGTCTTTAGGGGCATCGGTCGGTCGCTCAAGCGCAGCGAGAAAGGTGTCGGCCAGGCCGAGTGTGACCAATAATTTCGCCAGCCCGTGAAAACCGATCTGCCCGGAGCGTTCGAACCGCCGGACCGTGGCGACGCCAATCCCGCTGCGTTTAGCCAAATCATCCTGACGCCAACCGAGTGCTAATCGATTAGCCCGGATTGAACCGGCGACTTCACGGAGCACGTCGACTTCGGTTTTAAGCGATAACATCTGATCACTAGTATTAAAAAAAAGTTTTTAAACAATCAAAAATAATATATTAAATTAGGGTATGGGCTGATGAAACGAAGCCTTTACGGCACGAAAAAGCCGGCGAGCGGTAAGCGCGCCGGCTTGTTCTGATGGGGAGGTGAGGCTTCGGATTATTTACCCAACGAGGCGCGGAGGCTGTCGAGTTGGCCGGCGCTGCCGAGGAGAACGTTGCGGCTGGCGATGAATTTTGCGTATTCCTCGATGAAGATTTTGCCGGGTGGGCGGAAATCGAAATCGCCGGGCTTGTCGCGGAAGTATTCGCGATGGACGCGGGTCCAGACGAGGCGGCCGTCGGTGTCGATGTTAACCTTGGTGACACCACGTTTGGCGGCGGGAAGGTATTCGTTTACATCGACGCCCATGGAGCCGGCGATTTGGCCGCCGGCGGCGTTGATGCGGGCGACTTCGTCCTGCGGAACCGAGGAGGAGCCGTGCATCACGAGCGGGTAACCGGGGAGGCGCGCCTTGATCTTTTCCAATACGTCGAAGTGGAGGGACTGTTTGCCCTTGAATTTGAAAGCGCCGTGCGAGGTGCCGATGGCGCAGGCCAAGGAATCGCAGCCGGTCTTTTTGACGAAGTCTTCGGCTTCGACGGGGTCGGTGAGGCAGGCGTTACCTTCCTCGACTTTGATGTCCTCTTCGACGCCACCGAGCATACCGAGTTCGGCTTCGACCGAGATGCCTTTGGCGTGCGCGCGATCGACGACGCGTTTGGTGATCGCGACGTTCTCGTCAAACGGATCGTGCGAGGCGTCGATCATGACGGAACTGAAAAAGCCGGAATCGATGCATTCGTAGCAGGTCTGCTCGTCGCCGTGATCAAGATGGACGGCAAAAATAGCTTCGGGAAAGATTTCTGCGGCCGAGCGGATGATCGCTTCGAGCATGCGCTTGTCGGTGTATTTTCGGGCGCCCTTGGAAATCTGGATGATGAACGGAGCCTTGGAATCAATGGCGCCCTTGAAGAGGCCCATCGCCTGCTCGGCGTTGTTGATGTTGTAGGCGCCGACGGCGTATTGACCGTAAGCGTGTTTAAAGAGCTGTGCAGTAGTGACGATCATGGGCGTGTTGGGTGATGAGAACCGCGGACACCGTGCCGACCGAAAAATTATGCGACAAGGGAAATTTCCGCGGATGACGCGGGCCGAGCCAGGGGGACGCCGGAAAAGGAAAAAGCCCGACCAGCGGTCGGGCCTACAGGGCCGGAAAGGCGAGTCCGATCCACCCGGACTTTAGCCGCCCTTTTTTTTGCCGCCGGTGTTCGCCGGGGGCGTGCCGCCACCGCCGCCGGTGTTACCGCCCATCGTCTCACGAAAAGTTTGGCTGATTTTTTGTTGAGCCGCCTGCTCTTGCTGGAGCTGCCTTAGGGCATCGACTTGCGGGCCGCTGAGCACGCCTTGGGCAAGATTGACCGCAGCATCGGTGATCGGGGTGCCGGTGGCACCAATGCCAGCGAATCCGCCGGGTAAACCGCCTCCAAAATTGCCGGCGATCATAACGGCCGGACTACCGCGCCCGCTTCCGGCGGACTCTGTTAAGCCGGCCGGTCGGCTTGAGATCTGCCCGGCATTTGCGGCGGTGCGCTGGGGGGCGGTCTGGCTGAGGATCTGGACCATTGAGGCAGATTGCGCGGCGGTGAGCGGAGTCGCGGTGTAGCTCAGACGTTGGCTGAGTTGGTCGGTCGTGGCGCGCTGAGGCATGGTCTGCTCAAAACTCTTATACTGTTTGAACCCTTCTTCACCGATCGAGGCTTTGATACTGGCGTCGATATCAGCTTGGTTGCTGGCGAGGAGGCTGCGGAAAGCATCGGGGTCGCGACGCGGATCGATGCCTTGCTCGCGGGCGGCAGTGAACACATCCATCGCGGAGGTTTGGCGTTCGACGAGGAGATTTTTGAATTTATCGAGCTGCGCGGGCGACAGGTTTAGATTCTTGAAAAGCGCGGCGTAGCGGGCGTCGAGTTGACCCTTTTGCTGCAAGGCCAGAGCGCGTTGGATCTCGGGCTTTTGGAAAGTTGAAAGGGCGTTGGTCAAACCGCCGGGTCCGCCGGGGCCGCGATTACGGCGGTCCCCGCGAGGGCTGCGTTCGCCGCCAGCGGCGCCGTCTTCGACCTCGGCCATGGCCTCTTCACTCCCGGCAGAGTCGCGCTTGGCGGCAAGTTGGTCGGCGAGATCTTTGGCCCGTTTTTCCGAGGCCCAAAGCCGCTTCTGAAGATCCGCGCGTTCGTCGCCGCTGAGCGCTGCGGCGCGGAGCGCGATGAGTTCCTGATACTGCTTCCACGCGTAGGCGGCGCCTCCGACCGTGGTGCAGGCGAGGATGACTACGAGGTAGGATTTTGGGGATTTCACGGGTGGATGATTGATGGAAGACGCGAGAGCAGGCGTGAAGTTACCCTCCGCCAGAAGTTGGTGCGGCGGTGAACTCCGCGACGGGGGCGGCACGGTTGCCGGTGATCGAACTAGCGTGGGGGAAATTCGAACTCGGCTTTCTTTTTGTCTTTGGAAAGGACGAGGTAGGCGGAAAAGTGCGAGCCACGTTTGGAGACCAGTTCCTCAATGAGGCCCGTGCGGCCGTCGGTGACGAGGCGCTCGATTTCCTCGACGGGGAGTTCTTTGCCGCAGAGCACGCGCTTTACCTCAAAAACACTGCGCAGGGTGCCATCGGCCTGAGGTTTGGTGACGTAGAACGCCTCGGGCGTGAGCATGAGCGTGCCCTCGTCGTGAAACTTACTCGTGATGAGGGTCTGGGCCTTCGAGAAATCGACGGGGACCCTGGCCTTGCGTTCGACGGTCTTGCCATCCTTGCCGACGCGGGGTTTGCGGGGCGGAAATTCCCAGGAGAACTTCGGGCCGACGCGGGTAAGGAAGGCGTCGAAGGGGCGGCCTTTCTTCGAGATGAATCCGACAATGAGGTCGGTCTTGGGCTGGGAGACCAGTTGGATCGCAATCTCGCGGGTGATGGGCTTTTGGCACATCAATCGGCCGACTGAGAATTTCTGCTCGAACGCTTCGCCGTTTTTTTCGCGCAGGACGTAGCTCGTGGGGGCTTCGCAAAGCTCGGCGCCGGTGGCGGGGTCGGTCCAGAAAGGGGTCAGATCGGCGAGCTCGAACTTGTTGCCAAAGTCGAGATCGACGCGGCGCTTGCCCTCGTGTTTCGGGTCGTCGGCGAGGACGAGTTTGGAAGGGAAGCGGTTGCCGGTGCGTGGGGAGACGAAGCCGTCGAGCGGGCCGATCTCACCCTTGGTCACGAGTTCTTTGACTTCGTGCTCTTCGAGCTTCCGGCCGGTGATGACTTTATAAACCATCAAAATTCCGTCCTGCGATTTGTAGCCCCGGAGGGTCTCAAGCATCGGTTTGCCGTCGGTGGGGGAGATGATGTCGGTGGTGCGGGCGGCGGAGTCGTCTTCCTCGAAGTTTTTGGTGCGGTCGACCACGCCTTTTACGACCTCGACGATCTCGGCCATGAATTTGTCGCGGGGGTATTTCCCATGCTCCATCTGGCGGAGTTTGTGTTCCCACTCGCCGGTCATGTCGGGGCGGGTGAGGGCGTCGGCTTTAACTGCCGTAAGGAACTGGAGCAGTGATTCGGCCTTCGGGGTCGGGACGAGTTCGCGCTGGGCGCGCTCCATGTATTTTTGATTGATGAGGCCCTCGACGGTATCGGCGCGGGTCGCGGGAGTGCCGAGGCCGCGTTCTTTCATGGCTTCGGCCATGTCTTCGTCGTCGACGAGTTTGCCGGCGCCTTCCATGGCGGAGAGGAGCGTGGCTTCCGTGTAGCGTGGCGGCGGCCGGGTCGCCTCGGCGTGGAGCTTTGCGTCGCTCGTGCGGGCTTGGGCGTTGTCCGCAGGCGAAAGGGCCGGGAGGGCCTTGGAGTCGGGCGAGTCGTCGTCGACGGTGTTCTTGCCGTAAACGGCGAGCCAGCCTGGAGCGGTGAGGACCTTGCCCTCGGTTTTGAAATCGTGGCCCGGCGCGACGGTGCTGATGCGCGTGGTGACGTCGAACTCGGCGGACGGGTAGAATGCGGCGACGAAGCGGCGCGCGATCATGTCGTAGACCTTGGCCTCCATCTCATCGAGGTTCTTAGGCTCGGTGGTGGTGGGGATGATGGCGAAGTGATCGGAGATTTGGGCGTTGTTAAAGATGCGCTTGTTGGGGCGCAGCCAGCCGGACGCGAGCAGGTGGGCGGCGTGTTTGCCGAGATCGCCCTGGAGGTTGTTGAGCGTCTCGCGGCAGGTGGGAATGTAATCTTCGGGCAGCGCGCGTGAGTCGGTGCGGGGGTAGGTGATGACCTTGTGGCGTTCGTAGAGGGCTTGGGCGATCTGGAGGGTGCGACGTGCTGGGAGGCCGAAACGACCGTTGGCCTCGCGCTGGAGCGTGGTGAGATCGTAGAGTCGGGGGGCGGCTTGGTTGGAACCCTTCTTTTCTTCGGTGACTTGGGCGACGGTGCCTTCGGCGCAGGCGGCGAGAACGGCTTCGCCCAAGGCTTTTTGCCAAATGCGATCGATGCGGTCGTGCTCGTCGTCGGCGATTTTTTTGAAATTTGCGCGTTGGTAAACGCCCTCGTAGGTACCTTTGGCGACGGTGAACTGGGCGGTGACGCGCCAGAAATCACGGGGCTTAAAGTTTCGGATTTCGAGTTCACGCGCGAAGATGATCGCGAGCGTGGGCGTCTGGACGCGGCCGACGGAGGCGACATTGCCGGCGCGGGAGCCGAACATGCGCTTGGTGAGGGCGCGGGTCCCGTTGATGCCGATGAGCCAATCGCTCTCGGAGCGGCAGCGGGCGGCGTCGGCGAGGCCGGCCATTTGCGCGCCTTCGCGGAGATTCTTGAAGGCGGTATTGATGCCTTCGGTGGTCATGGTCTGCATCCACGCGCGCTTGAAGGGAATTTTGCTCTTCGTAAGCTGGTAGATGTAAGTGAAAATTAGCTCACCCTCGCGGCCGGCGTCGCAGGCATTGATGAGCAGTCCAATATCTTTTCGCGCGAGGAGCTTTTTGAGGTGCGAGAAACGATCTTTGGAGGCCTCGATGGGTTTGAGGCCAAATTTTTCCGGGATAATCGGCAGCATTTCGAGCCGCCAGAAGCCATATTTCTTTTTGTCGATATCCTCGGGCATCTCGAGCTCGACGAGGTGACCGACGGCGGAAGAGATCACATACTCATCATTTTCATAATGGTCGCCGGATTTCGGGATTTTACCAAGGGAACGAGCGAGGTCGGCAGCCACGGAGGGCTTTTCCGCGATGATGAGAGTCTTCATTGAGCCGCGAGCGGTTACGGGGCGCGTGGGGCGATTTCAAGGCTTAGTTTTTTTGCCAACGGCGGAGGCGGAGGCTAAACCCTTGGCTAATGGTGACCGGTGATCGCGTGCGCCGGCTCCTTGATCGGCAAGGCGAATAACGGTGGCAGAAACTACCGTATCTCGGTCGATTTGGCAGAGGCGGCTGCCGCGCTTCACACTGAGCGCGGTTGAATCGAAAGGCGAACGCCGCGGCGCAGCGCTGAAGATATTTGGGCCAGGTATTTGGGCCATGCGCAGTCGCCGTGTTGTCGGCTCTCGCTGCGGTAAGCGATTGTTCACTTTTCAGAGAAACGTTACCTAAAAGGGCAGTGTCCGGCATTGAAAGAGGCTGGCCTCAACCAGCGTGTGCTCTGGGCCAAGGCCAAATTGAGTCGTGAACAACGCTCGGCGTTGCTGGGCAATGGCTGCGAATCGCCTCAGTTCCGCCTCGACTTTAGCTCTCATTCCCGTTTGCTCGAGAATTCTGTCCGGTCACCGGTCGTTCTCCATTCTAGATTTCACCCTTACATGAGCAGCAAACGCAATATTCCGACACGGCGCTTCATTAAGCCAACCTTTGAGTTTCTGATTGAAAAGAAACGAGACGGCGGCGAGTTCAATCAAGAGGAGATACGCTATATCATTGATAGCACGCTTGATGGTGAGATGCCCCAGCACCAATTGGCTGCGTTGGCCATGGCGATTTATTTTTCTGGAATGTCGGCTCAGGAGACTGCGGACTTGACCGAAGAAATGATGCTTTCGGGTGAAGTCATTGACCTCTCTCACATCGCGAAACCCAAGATCGACAAGTATTCGACCGGTGGCGTGGGCGACAAGACGTCACTTGTATTGGTGCCTTTGGCGATGGCGGCCGGGGTCGTTGTTCCGATGATGTGCGGAGTTGAGCACGATTATGTGATCAACACGTTGGAGAAGCTTTCGGCGGTGCCGGGCTTCAAAACGCATTTTTCAAATGAGCAGTTCGCCTCTCAGTTGGCCAAAATCGGCGGGGCTATCATCGCTCAAACCGAGGATTTGGCTCCGGCCGATGCCAAGCTCTACGAGTTGCGGAAGGAAACAGGAACGATCCCAAGTCTCCCGCTCATTACCGGGAGCGTTTTGTCGAAGAAACTGGCTGAAGGCTCTGAAGGCCTTGTGATCGACGTAAAGTGGGGCAATGGCTCGTTTATCAAAGACCTTGAACAGGCCAAGCAGTTGGCCCGTTCGATGACCCGCGTGGGTCGATCCATGAAACGGCGTTGCGTGGCCCTGGTAACCGATATGAATCAGCCGTTGGGCGACACGGTCGGCACATCGCTTGAGATCAAGGAAGCGATTGCTCTGCTTAAGGGCGAGGGCCCCGAGGACATGAAAGAACTCGTGCTAAAGCTCGGCATGGAGATCGTCCGGCTCGCGGGTGTTGCGGGTTCGACACTTTCGGCGAAACAAACCGTTCAGCGGCACCTGACCGACGGTTCGGCGCTGGAGAAGTTCAAAGATTTGATCAAGGCGCAGGGTGGTGACACGTCGTTTATTGATCACCCGGAGAAATTCCCGGCGGCGAAGCATATCCGCAAGTTGCCCGCCCCGAAGCGCGGCTATGTCCACACAATCAATGCCGCGATGATTGCTCGCGGCGTGCATTTGTTGGGCGCCGGTAAAGAGACTTCGCATGACAAGATCGATCACTCGGTCGGCGTTTCGGAAATCAGAAAGGTCGGCACCCAAGTCAAGCAGGGCGAACCGCTGATGATGATTCACTACAACGACGAGGCGAAACTCGAGCAGGCGCTCGAGTATTTTAAAAACGCCTACCGTCTGGCGCCGAAGCGCCCGACACCGCCGCCGCTGATTGTTGAGCGGGTGGCATAAGAGTCGGGTCAAAGCGTTTCTCCGGCTTTATTCGCCAGAGCCTCAAGCTCTGGCGTTTTTGTTTTTGCAGCCTCTTCAAGAGCCCGGAAAAACGCCGATTCTCAGATTCGGTCCCCCTTATTCTCGTCGTAGATTAGGCGCCCGGGCTTGCGGTGACAGGGTTTACGGCTTGGGACACATTGACGTTTGGAATAGCGGTGGTGCCCGCAACAGTCCTGAATGTTTAAAGTTAACCGCACCGGTTGCGTGGACGGAGGGCGCGGACCAACCCCAAGGGAAATCGCTCCCATGCCCAAAACCAAACGAGCTGATACGGCCGAGTTGAAACGCGAGGTGCTTGCCGATCGGGTGTACGCGCACAGCTCACATAAACTTAAAAACGGCAGTTGAACCATGGATAGAGCCGAATGGACACGGATCCCAAACCAATGGTAGCAGCGAACGACTCAACCATGAGGTGAAGCCGGTTCCTTGTCTTTATCCGGGGTATTCGGGGTCGCCGTTGGCGTGTTTTCATAGATTCAGGTGAGACTGACAGAGGAGAATGCAAAAGAGTTGTGGAACGGGGCCGGCCCCGGGTTTCTTTCTCAGAATCTCAACGCTTGCGCTCGTCCTTTGGCGTTGGCGACATGCAACGATCAATTCCATGAAGCAACGAACTCTAGCGCGCGAAGTCTCGATCCAGGGCAGCGCTCTCCACAGTGGTGAAGCCGTCACCCTCACTTTGAAGCCCGCGCCCGTCGATCACGGTTACGTTTTCAAGCGGGTAGACCTGAGCGGCGCACCTGAGATTCGCCCTCGTTCGGATTTGGTTACGGATCTCGTGCGGGCGACAACCATTCAGTCGGGGCACGCCAAGATCCAGACCGTTGAGCACGTGCTAAGCGCCCTGAGTGGCTGCGGCATCGACAACGTCATGGTCGAAATGACCGCCTCGGAGCCTCCCATCCTCGACGGTTCCGCCAAGCCGTTCGTCGACCTGATCATGAGCGGTGAGCCGACCGAACAGGAGAAAGATCGCGAATATTTTACCCTCGATGCGGCGGTTTCAGTCACCAAGGGCCAATCGTCGATCATCGCGCTGCCCTGCGATGAGCTCAAAATTTCCTGCACCTCGGCCGATGATCGCGGCATCCACACCCAGCATCTTTCGCTCACAATCGATCCGGATGTCTATATGACACAGGTAGCCGCCGCGCGGACTTTTACGATCTACGAGGACATCGAGGAGTTGCTCAAACTCGGGAAGATCAAGGGCGGTTCGCTCGATTGCGCGGTCGTCATCCGCGGCGACAAAATCATCTCGAAGGAAGGCCTGCGGTTTAAAGATGAGTTCGTCCGGCATAAGATCCTTGATATCATCGGCGACATCACGCTGCTCGGGCTGCCGCTCAAGGCCCACATCATCGCGACCCGACCGGGTCATGCCATCAACGCCGACCTCACGAAGGCACTCGCTGAAAAACTCGCCGAGCGTCTCAAAGGTCCGAAGAAAAAACCCCGGCCGGCCATGGTGATGCCCGACGAGACCGCCCTCGATGTGCGGCGGATTCTCGACACGCTGCCGCACCGGTACCCGTTCCTCATGATCGACCGCGTGGTCGAATTCGTCGGCCCGGATGCTCTCGTGGCCATCAAGAATGTGAGTATCAACGAGCCGTATTTTCAGGGGCATTTTCCGGGAAATCCGGTGATGCCGGGCGTGCTTCAGCTCGAAGCGATGGCGCAGGCGGCCGGGATTCTCATGCTGCGTCGCGGTTCGAGTGAGGGTAAAACCTCGCTCTTCATGAGCGCCGACAAGGTCAAGTTTCGCAAGCCCGTCCGCCCCGGAGATCAGCTCATCGTCAACGCCAAGTTGACGAAGATTCGTGGTAACAAACTCGCGACCGCCGAGGTTACCTGCACCGTCGACGGGCAGGTGGTTTCCTCCGGTGAATTGATGTTTGCGATCATCGACACCAGCGAGGTCGAGGGCTGAGCCCAACGCCATGGCGATCCATCCCACCGCGATCATCGAGGCCGGCGCCCAACTCGGCGCCGACGTCGACTTGGGCGCTTACAGTTTTGTCGGCCGCGAGGTAGTGCTCGGTGATCGCGCCCGCTTGCATCACCACGCCTCGGTCGAGGGCCGCACGTCGCTTGGTTCCGGCTGTGAGGTTTTCCCGTATGCCTGCATCGGCGGCAAGACGCAGGACTTGAAATACAAGGGCGGCGCACCGGGTGTCCGCATCGGAAACGACAACGTCTTTCGCGAGTATGTGACCGTGCATGCCGCGACGTTCGACGGCGACTTCACGGTAGTCGGTTCGAACAACACCGTGCTCGCCTACAGCCACATCGCGCACGATTGCGTGATCGGCAATCATTGCGTCATGAGCAACGGCACCATGCTCGCGGGCCACGTCATCGTGGAGGACCACGTCATCATCGGCGGCTATGGCGGGGTGCATCAATTTTGCCGGCTCGGGGCCTACGCGATGCTCTCGGCCACGGCGAAACTCGTGCAGGACTTGCCGCCGTTTTTCATCGCCGACGGCACGCCGGCGGTCGTCCGCGCTTACAACAAGGTCGGCCTTGAGCGCAACGGCCACACGGCAGAGCAACTCGACCGCGTGAAACAGATTTTCCGCATTCTCTATCGCGACGGGCTCAATCGCAGCCAGGCGCTGGAAAAACTTTCCGCCCACGCCGATGCGGCCACGGCGGAATTTCAGCGCGTCATCGCGTTCGCCAAAAAGAGCGAGCGCGGGATCGCCCCCGGAGCCTGATGTTTTGCGGCGCGGCGGGGGCCGTCGCTTATTTCTTTTTGTAGACCGTCGCCGGGTCGAACACCGGCCGGCCGATCAGTTCCAGCTTCAACGAGTCGGGCGCTTCGGCGGCGGCGCCGGCGGCAAGCTTCCGGTAGAAACAGGATTTGTAGCCGTTGTGGCAGGCGGCGCCGCCCACATTCAGCACCTTGAGCAAGATCACATCTTGATCGCAGTCCACGCGCAGTTCGCGGACGAGCTGGGCGTTGCCGGATTCTTCACCCTTCACCCAAAGCTTGTTGCGCGAGCGGCTCCAATAGCTCGCCTTGCCGGTCTTGATGGTGAGCGCGAGCGACTCCGCGTTCATGAAGGCGAACATCAAAACTTCGTTGGTGGTTTCGTCGGTGGTGATGCACGGGATCAAGCCATCGGGGCCGAACTTTGGTTGCAGCACGGCGCCCAGCTCGATCTCGGCCGAGGTGGTGCGGGCGGGAAAAACAAATGCGCTCATGGATAAAAACGTCAGGGCTAGCTCTGGGCGGCGAGGTTTCGCAGATAGTCGTAGCTGTAAAGGCCGGTGCGATGGCCGTCGCTAAATTCAAAACGAAACGCGTAGTTTCCCACCTTTTCCCAGCCAAGCACTTTTACGCCGGGAAAGGCGCGCGGGCCCGTGCCGCCATACTGGTTGCCGAGCACGTCGCGCTCACCCTGCGTCTCGGCGCTGGGAGACGCGGCGCGCAGGCGTTCGGGCAAAAAATAGGTTTCCACACCGTCATTCCAGCGCACGGCGACTTCCTCGCCCACCAACTGAATATCGACCGGGTCAAAACGAAACATGACTCCACTTTAACCCGCCGCCGCCGGGTGAGAACAACTTATTTTATCGGAGCGGGCGCTCGGGCGGCTCGCTGAGGAAATCCGCCGGTTCCGCCTTCTGCTGCCGTTGCGCCGCCAAAAAAACAGGGACGACTTTCACGTTGACGCACCTCGGGAGCGCCCTTTGCTCTGGCCCTTCACGCAGATGGCAAGATAGCTCAGTTGGTAGAGCAGTTGACTGAAAATCAACGTGTCCCCGGTTCGATTCCGGGTCTTGCCACCACTTTCAAAAAGCCCCGCTTCCGGTCACGGCAGCGGGGTTTTTTGTGCCGCGAAGGCTCAGGCGCTCCAGTTGATCGCCTTCTTTGGCCAAGCACTCTTGCGGGTCCAGGGACCGGAAATGTCGTTCATTTCGATGCCGATGCGTTTGGCTTCGCCCGAGGGTTTCATTTCGATGAAATAAACGGCGTCCACAGCGCTGGTGCCGTCGGCCAGTTCGCCGTAGTAGATCGTCATCAGAAAATGCGCGGTCTCCTTCAGATGCTTTGCGAGACTCGGCGTGAGATCGTTTTCAAAGGTGCCGGCTTCCTCGGACCAGATCGCGGAGATCGTGACTTTGCCGTCGGCCGCCGGGGCGACTTTCATGCCGTTCTTTTTGGCGTAGGCTTTGAGGGCGGGCAGCTTTTTGACGGCGACCGGTGAGCTGTGCATGACGATGGTGGTGGACATAAATGGAAAAGGGTGGCGGCGGGTGCGGAGCCGAGATTCTTGGATTCGCCGCCGATTGCCAGCCTGCGGTTGAGTGACGCCGGTGACGATTGGCCGACGGCTCGCGGGTTGCATCGGAGACCGGGAGCTGCGTGGGTTTCTCCGATGTGCGTTCGCTATACCCTGCATCAATCTGACGCGGCCCTGAAGGCGATCTCGCGGGCGTTGGCGAAGACGCTGACGGCTGCGGTAGCGGCGGAGCCGAGGTATAACATCACGCTCACGCACCGGATGCCGGTCGTAGCGGCGGGTGGCGACAGCGAGGCGGAGGTGCGCGGGATGGTCTGGGGGCTCGTGCCGTTCTATGAGCGGGCGAAGACGCCGCGGCGGATGTTGCCCAACGCCAAGGCCGAAACGGCGACGACGCTCGCGGCGTTCAAAGACGGTGTCGCGCACCGGCGGTGTCTCGTGCCGGCTAACGGTTTCTATGAGTGGCGGACCGAGGGCAAAATGAAGCTGCCTCATCTCTTCACGTTGCGTGACGACGAGCCGTTTGCCTTTGCCGGGATCTGGGAGCCGGCGGACGGCGATCTCCCGGAGACGTTTGGCGTGCTGACCACGGAGCCGAATGCGCTAGTGGCGCCGATTCACGGTCGGATGCCCGTGCTGCTGACCGAGGCGACGATGGCGCGCTGGCTCGGCGCGGCACCGCTGGCCGCCGAGGAATATCGGGCGCTCACGCGGCCCTTGCCGGCGGAGCGGATGACCGTGCGGCCGGTAAATCGTTTCGTGAGCAATTCCAGGAATGATGGGCCGCAATGTCTTGAACCGCCGGAGGATGCTCCGCCGGAACTGAATTTAGGCTTCACGTAGCTTGATTTTCGGCCGGGGTACGTTTCAGATGATAGCCTATCAACTGATAGGTGTCTTCAATCCCCTCCCGCCATGCTCACCGAACGTCAGGAACAGATTTTGGATTTTGTCCGCGAGTATCAACGCGTGCACTGCGTCACCCCCTCGACGCGCGAGATCGCGCGGCAGCTCGGTTCGTCGCAGCCGACGATTTTGGGTCACCTCCAAGCGCTCGCGAAGAAGTCACAATTGGAGAAACTCGCCGACGGCAAATGGGGCCTGAAGACCTCGGCGGTGCAGGGGCATTTGTTCGAGGTGCCTGTGTATGGCGCGATCCCGGCGGGCCGGCCGGCGATGCAGGAGCAGGAGGTGGAGGAAACGCTGCGGATCGATCCGGCGGTGTTTGGGCTCACGCCGGCGCGCGCCTCCGAGTTTTGGCTGCTGCGGGTAACGGGCGACTCGATGATCGGGGCGAATATTTTGGACGGCGATCTCGTCGCACTCGAGCGGCGCGAACCGCAGGCGGGCGAGATCATCGCGGCGCTCGTGGATGAGACGACGACGACGTTGAAACGCATGGTGCGCCTGCGCGGGCGCACGGTGTTGCGGGCGGAGAACCCGCGTTACCCCGACCTCACGCCCGAGCGCATCGAGTCGCAGGGCGTGGTGGTCGGGGTGATCCGGCGCAACGTGGCCTAGTCGACGAGATGAACGCCCGTGTCCGGTTCCGCCTCCACGCTCTCCGCCCTGCGGTCCCTGCTGGCTGCACGTTTTCCGGAAAAAAACCGGAGACCGGCCGGCTGTGTGCCCACGGGCGTCGCCGCGGTCGATGAGGCGTTGGGCGGCGGGTTGCCGGTGGGGCGGTTGACGGAGGTCGTCTCCGCGGTGGCGAGCAGCGGCGGGCAGACCTTGCTCACGCGATTGATCGAGGAGACGCGCGTGGCCCGCCGCCGGATCGCTCTGGTGGACGGGGCGGACGGGTTTGCGCCGGAGTCGGTGTCGGCCGATGCGTTGCGGCACGTGGTGTGGGTGCGCGGACAGGACCTCGCGCAGGCGCTGGCGTCGGCCGATGTGCTGGTGCGCGACGGAAATTTCGCCGTGGTGGTGGTGGACCTGCGCGGGTGCGACGAACGGGCCTTGCGGAAAACGCCCTCGGCGACCTGGCACCGGTTTCACCGGGCGACGGAGGCGGGCGCGACGGCGGTGCTGGTGCAGAGCACGGGCGCGCTCGTGCCGGCGGTACCGTGCCGGTTGATCCTCGGGCGGGCGCACGCGCTCGCGAGCCGGCGGGTGGAACGCGGAGAGCTGGCGGCCCAGCTCACGGTCGAGGTCGCGCGCGGGCACGCGGGGCTGTTGACGGACGGCGTGGAGGCGCAGGCCGGATGAATTACGCGGCGCTGGTCGTGCCGGATTTTTCGCTGCACGCGGTACGGCGGAGCGATGCGTCGCTCGCGGGGCGGCCGCTCGGCATCGTCGCGGGCGAGGGCCGCACGGCGGTCGTGCGGTCGGTGTCGCCCGAAGCGACCGGCGTCGAGCCGGGACTGGCGGTCACGCTCGCGATGGCGCGGTGTCCGGCGCTGGTGTTGCGGCCACGCGATCCGACGGCGGAGACGGAGGCGGGCTGTATGGTGATCGCGGCGGCGTTGACGCTCTCGCCGCGAGTCGAGCACACCGGCGCGGGCTGGTGCACGGTGGATTTGCAAGGTGCGGACGAGGCGCGGACGTTGGTCACGTTGCGCCTGCGGCTGGGGGAGTTGGCGGCGGTGGGGATTCCGGTCCGCGCGGGCATCGCGGGGACGCCGCTGCTCGCGGCGTTGGCGGCGCGCAGCACGGAGACGGTGTGCGTGGTACGCGCGGCGGCGGAGTTTTTGCGACCGCTGCCGCTCGCGTGGGCCGAGCCCACGGCGGCGCACGCGGAGGTTCTCGCGGGGTGGGGCGTGCGGACGCTGGGCGATCTGACGGCGTTGCCAAAAGGCGAAGTCGGACAACGCCTCGGGCCGGCGGGCGCGGCGCTTTGGGAACGCGCGGCGGGCGAGACGACGCGGCCGCTTAAACTGGTGGAGCCGAAGAAATCGTTTGCGGCGGCGTGGGCGTATGATCCGCCGGTGGAGTCGCTCGAACCGCTGCTGTTTTTGCTGCGACGTTACGCGGAACGGGTGGCGCTGGAATTGCGCGCGGCGGGATTTGTGGCGGAGAAACTCGCGCTCACGCTGCTGCTGGAAGACGAGACCGATCACCGGCGGGAGTTTCGCCTGCCCGAGCCGGGCGCCGATGTGGACGGGTGGCAGAGGATCCTTCACGCGCACCTCGAAACGCTGAAGACGGCGGCGCGCGTGGTCGGTGTGCGGCTGGTGGCGACGCCGGCTCGGCCGCCGGAGAAACAGGACGGGCTGTTTGAGACGGGGCTGCGTGATCCGGCGGTGTTTTGGGAGAGCCTCGCGCGCGTGGGCGCGCTGGTGGGCGACGACCGTGTGGGCACGCCGGTGGTCGCGGCAACGCACCGGCCGGATACGTTTGCGTTGACGAAACCGGCGGAGGCGGTGCCGGAGCCGGAGTCGGAGTCCGCACCGGTGCACGCGGCGCGGGGGCTGGCGCTGCGGCGGTTTCGGCCGGCGTGGCGGGTGCACGTGCACTGCGACGGAGCGAGACCGGTGGAGATCGTTGGCGGACAACTCGGTGGGGACGTGTGCGCGGCGAGCGGGCCGTGGCGGAGCGAAGGCGAGTGGTGGACGGCGACGGCGTGGGCGGTCGAGCTCTGGCAGGTGGAGTTGGCGGCCGGCGGGTTGTATCAATTGGCGCGGACGGCGGACGGCTGGTGCGTCGAGGGAGTTTTCGACTGATGGCGCGCGGGGATTACGTCGAGTTGCACGCGCGGAGTGCGTTTTCGTTTCTGCGGGGCGGCTCGCTGCCGGAAACGCTCGCGGCGGAGGCGGGGCGGTGGGAGTTGCCGGCGGTGGCGTTGTGCGACCGCGACGGGGTTTACGGGGCGGTGCGGTTGCACATGGCGGGCAAGGAGGCGGGCGTGCGCGCGCTCGTGGGGAGCGAACTCACGATGGAGGACGGGAGCGTGGTGCCGGTGCTGGTGGCGTCGCAGGCGGGCTATCGGCGGCTGTGCGGGCTGCTGACGACGGCGCACCTGCGGGCGGCGAAGGGCGAAGGGCGCGTGGCGTGGTCGGAGTTGGCCGAGGACAACGTCGGGCTGATCGCGCTCACGGGCGACGAGGCGGGGCCGGTGCGGCGCGCGTGGCGGGCGCACGGGGCGAGGGCGGCGGGCGAGGGCGGGGATAAATTGCGGCGAATCTTTGGGCGCGACCGGCTTTTTGTCGAAGTGCAGCGGCACCTCGTCGCCGGGGAGGAAAATGAAAACGAGTTTTTGACCGACTGGGCGCGGGCGCACGGACTGCCGCTGTTGGCGACCAACGGCGTGCTCCACGCGACCCCGGCGGCGCGGGCGGTGCTCGATGTGTTCACCTGCCTGCGCGAGCACACGACGCTCGACGGGGCGGGGCGACGGCTGGCGATCAACGGCGAGCGTCACGTGAAAACCGGCGCGGCGATGGCGGAGCTGTTTTGTGATTTGCCCGAGGCGGTCGCCAATACGGCGCGGCTGGCGGAGCGGTTGGAGTTCACGCTGGCGAATCTCGGCTACCGGTTTCCCGACTACGCGGTGCCGGCGGGGGAGACGCAGGACACCTTTGCGCACAAGATGGCGTATTTCGGTGCGCAACAGCGCTACGGCTCGGTCACGGGTGACGTGCGGCGGCAACTGGACCGCGAGCTGGCGCTGATCGCGAAGCTGGGGTTCAGCGGGTATTTTTTGATCGTGTGGGACCTCTGCACGTTTGCGCGGGAGCGCGGGATTCTGGTGCAGGGTCGGGGGAGCGCGGCGAACAGCGTGGTGTGCTACGCGCTCGGGATCACGGCGGTGGACCCGATCGCGAGCAAGTTGCTCTTTGAGCGGTTTCTCTCGGAGGGGCGCTCGGACTGGCCCGACATCGATCTCGATCTGCCGAGCGGCAACGCGCGCGAGAGCGTCATCCAGGAAGTGTATCGGCGCTACGGGAAACTGGGCGCGGCGATGACGGCCAACGTGATTTCGTTTCGCGGTAAAAGCACGATGCGCGAGGTGGGTAAGGTGCTCGGCCTGCCCGACGATGTGTTGGACCGGTTTAGCAGTCTGTTTCACGGCGGGGATTATCCGCACACGCTGGCGTTGCAGGAGCAGTTGCGGCTCGCGGGGATCACGGCGGACCACCCGCGGCTGGAGGCGCTCGTGGCGACGTGTCAGCAGGTGCACGGACTGCCGCGCCACCTCGGGCAACACTCGGGCGGCATGGTGCTCAGCGCGGGAAATCTCTCCCACTACGTGCCGCTGGAGAACGCGCGGATGCCGGGGCGCAGCGTGCTGCAATGGGACAAAAGCGACTGCGAGGACATGGGCATCATCAAGGTCGATCTGCTCGGGCTGGGCATGATGGCGGCGATGCAGGAGACGCTCGAAATCTGTGCGGCGCGCGGGCAACCGGTGGACTTGGCGCGGCTGCCGAAGGACGACGCGGCGACGTTTGAGATGATCCGCGCGGCGGACACCGTGGGCGTTTTTCAAATCGAGAGCCGCGCGCAGATGGCGACGTTGCCGCGGATGAAACCGGCGACGTTCTACGACCTTGCGATCGAGGTGGCGATCATCCGGCCGGGACCGATCCAAGGCGACGCGGTGAACCCTTATCTCAAGCGGCGCACGGGCGAGGAACCCGTGACGTATCTCGACGAACGCGCGCGGCCGATCCTCGAGCGCACGCTCGGCGTGGTGTTGTTTCAGGAGCAAATTCTGCGGATCGCGATGGAGCTGGGCGGATTCAGCGCGGCGGAGGCGGACGAGTTGCGGCGCGCGATCGGGTTCACGCGTTCGCAGGAGCGGCTGAACCGCTCGAAGGCGAAGCTGGGCGCGGCCCTAGCGAAGAACGGCGTCACGCCGGCGGCGTCGGAGCACATCTTGAAATCGCTGGCGTCGTTTGCGCTCTATGGGTTTCCGGAAAGCCATGCGATCAGCTTTGCGTTGATCGTGTATGCCTCGGCGTGGCTGAAGGTGCACCGGACGGCGGCGTTTTATGCAGCGCTGCTCAACTGCCAGCCGATGGGTTTTTATTCGAGCGCATCGCTCGTGCAGGACGCGCGGCGGCGCGGTGTGAAGACGTTGCCCCCGTGCGTGCTGGCGTCGGACGAGCGGTGCCGGGTGGACGCAGACGATACGATCCGGCTCGGGCTCGGCTCGGTGAAAGGCGTGCGGGCGGCGGCGGTGCAATCGATTCTGGCGGCGCGGCGCGAGCGGCCGTTTGCCTCGATGGCGGATTTCTTGCGGCGCACGGTGTGCAGTGCGACGGAACGGCGCGCGCTGTCGGGTGCGGGGGCGTTGAACACGTTGTCGACTCACCGGCGCGCCGCGCTCTGGGCGGTCGAGGCCGTGAACAGCGGCGACGATCTATTCCGTCACGCGCCGGCGGCGGACGCAGACACGGAGTCGCCGCTGGCGGCGATGACGCTCGGCGAGCGGCTGCAGGCGGACTACGAACACCTCGAACTCACCGTGGGCGCGCACCCGATGCGGCTGTTGCGGGCGCAGTTGCCCAGGGTGACACCGGCGGAGAAGTTGGGGGAATTGCTGTCGGGGGTGCGCGTGCAAATCGCCGGAGCGGTCATCACGCGGCAACGGCCCGGCACGGCCAAAGGCGTGTGCTTCATCACGCTCGAAGACGAAACCGGACACGCCAACGCGATCGTGCGGCCGGGGCTGTTTGAGTCGGCGCGGCTCATCATCAATCTGGAGCCGGCGCTGCTGATCGCGGGCCGACTGCAAAACGAACGCGGCGTGATCCATGTGTTGGCTGAGAAGATCACGGCGTTACCGGTCGGAGGAATGCCCGCACAGGCGAGTCACGATTATCACTAGGTTTTAGGCGGCGATCGCTGAGGCCAGAGATAGCAAATATCAAAAATCGACCCCCGGCTCTTTCCCCACGGATCCATGAAGCCCATTTAGGTTTCTACGCGAAACGGTTAGCCGGGAGAGCCGATGACGAGCACCCGACCGGGGAGCAACATCGGCAATGCGCTGAGAATCTGCGGCGCCAAGGGAGCAAGAGCGTGAAGTTGATTGGTCCGGCTGCGGAGCACGATGATTCCGAAGGATAGCGCGGCTGTGTCCTGCTGGGCGGACAGATTTTGATCGATGGTGATGAACGCGTCGAACTGACCGGCGACGCGGGCAAGTAATTTTCCGTTGGTAACACCAGACCAGCCCGCCTCTTGAACTGCGTGACTCCGTACCTCACCAGCAACCGGCCAAGCCTTCGCGGCAGGCACTCGTCGAGCAGCACCTTCATGAAGCAGCGGTGAGAAACTCGCGGCTTTCTTCGAGAAACGTAATCACCTGCGCGCGCGTTACCGACGGGAAATCGTCGACGAATTCATCGACGGTCGCGCCGCCCTCAAGGTAGTCGGTGAGGTTTTTCACGGGCACACGCGTCCCTGCGAACACGGGCGTTCCGCTGAGGATTTCGGGATTACGCACGACGACTAAACTCATGGTCGAAATCTGTATTGGAACAGGAGGAATTCAAACCTTCGTTTTGCCCTCCAATGGGCCCCAGAAGCGCTAGTCGGTGCGGTAAACTTTTGCGCCAACTCGGATCGTTGCGGTTTTGGGGCCGGCGAAGTTGCAGTAGAAGCCGCGCATGCCTGCGTCCATGAATTGCAATGCAGACTTTATCGCCTCGGTGGAGGCGGCGGAGTCGCGCAGGGCGAATTTGGCGAAGGGCATGCACGGTGGGGCCGGGATCACGTTGGTCAGCATCGCGGGACCGTCGGACGTCTCGATCACGAGGCCGGCGGCGACGTCGGCGGGCGTGATGCGCGGCGTGAGGCCATCGATGATGATGTTTTCCGCGGAGCAGCCGAAGGTGAAGGACTCGCCGAAGCGTGCGCGCAGGGCGTCGTAGTGGCGGGAGAAGCCGAAGCATTGCGTGTTCTCGCCGCGGCTACGCGTGAAGGGATGCGAGGCGTGATGCACATCGATGATGCAACTGCCGTCTGACGCCGGAGCGCAGGCGCCGGCGGGAGTGAGGAACATCTCCTCGACGACGAACAG
>JBIKWB010000024.1:0-82314 GCA_044356555.1 Opitutaceae bacterium
GGATCGGTAAGGCGTGTCGTCGTTCCTGTGGCCATTTCGGTCAGGCAAACACTGCCGTCCATGACATGGGCGACGAACCGACCATCCGGACTCCAGTTGAAGGACGATGCGATGTCGCGGGAGTTTATCGTCACCTGCCTGGTCGGCCCGCCGTTGGGTGAAACGGTCCAGAGCTGCACGACGCCGGCGTCATCTTTTTTCAGGAACGCGATGGCCGAGCCATCCGGGGCGGAGCGGAGCCAATGCCTCGGAGCGGAGACCAATCCAGGATGGCGACTCTGGTTTGTATGAGTCAGACGACGTTGGGAAACACCCAGAGGCGCGGCGGGTCGGGTTGTGAGCGTGCCGGCCAGCGGCGCGCTTCCTTCGCGCGTCAAATCAGCCGGCAGGTCCACAATAAACGCCTCAATATGTTTTGATCCGTCGGCGGCCATCACTTCCCCATGAAAGGCCAGCGCCCGCTCTTGCCGGACTCCATCAACGCGAATGTAGCCGGCGCTTCCGACCCAGGCCTCTTCGGAGGCGCGGCTGATTTCGTCAGACCCCGGCTTGGGAATGGCTGCGGTGCGGGTGACGAGGACCGAGAACCAGTCACCGTCGTGATTTCGAGGGAAGTTCTTCGCCACCTGCACCGGCCCTTGATGAACGGCGACACCGATATTGCGCTGGTTGGGTTCATGGCCTGCCGCCGTGGACGATGCGTCGAGGCGCGCCAGAAGTTCGTCATCATAGGTGAAGCTCACCAATTTCCCGTCGGGACTGAAAACGTGAAGGTGTGAGCCGCCGCGCAAGGCCCCGGGTGCAAACGGCAGACGATAGTTCATCGCGTCCAAGGGATGGATTTCGCCCGGGACGTCGGTCGCGACCACGACGCCGCGGCGCCGACTAAATCCATAGCTCCAGTCCGGGGTTGGGTTTTCCGGACCGAGTATAAAGACGATGCGTTCTCGGGTGGGGCAATAGGTCGCGACGCCACAATGAGCCCCGTTGCGACTTTGATACAAAATCCGTCGATTGCCACTGAGCACATCGACGTCTTCGATCCGCTCACCGTCGAATCGTCCCGGACTGCGAAGATCGTAAACGATGCGACTACCGTCGGGGGACCAGACGTTCGCGTTGGTCAGCACATGATGATATGCACCAAAGGTGATCTGCCGAACCGCACCGTATTCGGCGGTCGCGCCGAATGCAGCCGGGAGAACCGCAGATACCGTCGGCAGGATCACCATGAGCGCAAGAAGGCGAAAAAACACGGGACAAAGCGGGAGCCGCTATTTCAATGGCTCCTTGGATTGGTCCCAAACCGTGAGGTTGGTGAGGTCCCGCGAATTTTTCGGCAGACAGAACGCCGAGAAGCAGCACACGCCAAACATCAGGAGATTGCCCAGAATCGAAGTATAGTAGGCTTCGAACACCCGCGGGAACACCCGGAATTCCACCAGCAAGGCATAGACGGTAAAGGAAACCGTGGCGGCGATTCCGATCAAGACCGCCTTGGCGTCCCCAAGGCGGGTCAGCATGCCGAAGAGAAAGGCCCCGGAAATGCCCCCGCCCAGCAGCGCGGTGATGACGAGCACGAATTCGAGAATGGTTTTGGTCGGCGCGATGTAGAAGAGATAAGCGCCGACCGCCATCAAGACGGAGACGATCAACGATGTCACCCGCCCCGTGCGCAGGTAGTGGAGGTCGATTTTCCCCGGCACGAGATGACGCCGGTAGAGGTCGTTGATCCACACCATGCCCGCGGCATTGATGCAGCTGCTGAGGCTGGCCATCGCCGCCGCCAGTGCGGCCGACATCACCAAACCGGCGAGGCCGTGGGGTAACTGGGTCACGATGAAATGCGGCAGAATATCCTCCGCTTTTTTCGTTCCGCCGAGCACGGCGGTGGAAACGTCCGATGGGAAGTGTTGGTAGAACACCCAGAGGCTCGTCCCCAAAAACATGAAGCCCGACCAGATGGGCAGGGCGCCGAAGCCCAGCACAAACATCGATTTCCGGGCCTCGCGGGCCGATCTGGCCGAGCACCAGCGTTGCACAGAATCTTGGTCCAATTGACCGGTGACGTAGTTGGAAACGCCGACGAAAAGCATCATGATCGCGGTCTTCTCCGTCAGCGAAAAGCCCAGCGGCACCGGTTCAAGCCGACCAGTCGCAGGGTTGAGATCATGGAAAGAAATTTTCTGCGCGGCCCACGCCTCTTGGAAAATCTGGGTCACACCACCCGGCAGCGCGTGGATGACAAACCCGATGCAGGCGACGGCGCCCGCCATAAGCACGACCGTTTGGATGACATCGGTCCAGACGACCGCTTCGAAGCCGCCTTTGACAGTGTAAAGTGCCGTGGTGCCGGCGGCCAACACGATACAGATCACCACCGACAGCCCCGTCATGGAAGCCAACAGGATGGCCAGGAGGTAGGTGATCGTCGCCGCCCTCACCAGTTGGGCAATCAGGTAAACCGTCGCGGCGTAGATCGACACCCCTTTGCCGAATCGCAGATAGAGATAGTGGTAGGCCGATTGGGCGGTGCCTCTTCGGAAGAAAGGAATAAAGGCATATGCCGCCAGCATCACCACCAAGGGAAAGGCCAGCGGAGGCAGCAGTCGAAGCCAGGCCGTTTTGAAGCTGTCAGCGGGGTAAGCAATGAACGTGACCGAGCTAATAGTGGAGCCGATAAAGCTCAGCCCGATGGCCCATCCGGGGAAATTCCGTCCCCCGAGAAAATACCGTTCGGTGGTGTGATTACGGCGCGAAAAATACAGTCCGATAGCCAACGTCACTCCCAGATAGGCGAGGACGACCGCGACATCGAGGGGATGCAACGTCATGGCAGGTTCGCGCCATCTTTATGGCCCAAGGGAGACTCAATACACGAGCGCACGAAAATTCCGGACGCGGTGGAAGGTGATGAGATTGGTGTCATGGGCATCGCGATGGGGCGCTTTCGGTTGCCGCACATTGGCATCACCCGTGCGGCTCAAGATGACCAGATCCTCGCCGTCGATATCCATGCCGCAATAGTGGTAGCTCTCGCGTGGCGTCGCGCCCTTGGCGACCAAACCGGCAAAGACCCAATCCATGAGATTCTTGGAGTAGTGCAAAACGAGGCGATCACGTTGATCGAGCGGAAGTCCAAAGCGGGATTCGGGCATGGTGCCGGGGCGGCGCATACTGTCGGTCACTTGGTTGCTCAACAGCCAATAAAGACCGGTTCGAGGATCTTGGAGCACATGAAATTTAATGTTCCCGCCCGGCAGGGGGACAAAGACCATTGCCGTTCCAGCCGGCGTGCGTTCCAGATCGAAGCGCATCTCGCCCTTTTCATTCTCCACCACTTTCGACAGCATCCCGAAGTTGGAGCGATGAATATCTCCACGGGCTAGAATATGCAGCGTCCGTCCCGTCGGATCGAAGAACTGGTGGTTCGGGTCGGTGATCTGCACGACATACGGCTCATGCCAGCCGATGCGATTGGCGACGATGCGCGGATTGTCGGCCAAGGGCTGGGCCGCGTTACGATCCGGGACCGGAAAAAACGGGATGCCAAAATAGTCCAGCTTGGTTTCATCCACCAAATCCCGAAAAGCCGTTTGCCGATGGGATTGCACCCAGACCGAGGCGTCCATCAGGTTCGCGCCTTCGGGCGCTCGAAACATGACCGGTGCCAGCGTGCTCACAAAATAGCCGCGATAGCCGAGATCGGTGCGAAGCATCATCGGTGCATAGAGGTGCCCATTGGCGACCAGCACATTGGACGCACCCATGGCCCATTGATCGTTTTCTGTGAGCGCCGAGAGTTCACTCCAAGTTTCCCCGCGATCGGCCGACCGTGCGATCATGATGCGGCCGCAGTTGCCCAGGAGATAAACGCGACCGGAATCCGCGAAAAGGCGGGCGTGGGTGAACGGCAGGGCCGCCCGCCTTGTCCAGCTTTTGCCGCCGTCGTCCGACGTAGCAACCGCAGTTTGCAGTCTGTTGTAATCCGGCGGAAAATGCGGCCGGCGTCCAATCGACCCCGGCAATTGGCCTACACCGGCTCCGAAATGGTCGAATGACGCCACCAGCCTGTTTCCCGAAAGAACCAGAATGCTCGGGGTTCCGAGAAAGATGGATTCAGGGTTGGGCGAGCGCGCGACCACCACTCCCTCTTGTGCCAACGGCTTGACCGACCAGAGAGGCGCCTCGGCGCGAAGAAGGCCGGCGAGACTGCCCAGCAAGGCCAGGTATCCAATGCGGAGCAGTCGGTGGGGCATAGTAGCTGACGATTTTACCAGGAGGTCGCGCTGATCGTTTAGAACTTGGCGCCGAGGGACAGCCGAAACTCGCGGGGATTGTTCACGCGGACAATGAAGAAGGTTTCGTCGAGCAGATTGCTAACCTGCAAATCGGCTTTGTAGCGACCGTTTGACCAGGCATACGATGCACCCACGTCGATCCGCTTTTGGACCTTGTCTAGGGGTTGCCGCCCAAAGTTACTGACTTCAGAGCTTGGAACCGGCCCGATGATGTTGGTGCCAGCTCGCACGGAGAAGCCATCTTTTCTGCCAGGATGGAAGGAGTATTTGGCGAACAGATTTGTGCTCCAATCCGGGACGAAACGAATCGGGCGAGTATCGCCGGCGACCACCGTGGTTACATTAGGCTGCGCGGTATCGTTGATGGAACCCGAGGCGAGCACCGACAGGTTTTTCGTGACCTGGCCGATTAGCTCAACCTCCCAGCCCCTCGAGGTATCGCCGTCCGTAAGGAAGCGGCGCGTCGCGAGCACAGTCTGGCCGCTGCCAACCGGGGACGCTACGTTGATGGATTCATTGTCCACCGTGCCGGTGCGAACGAGTTCGAAGTAGGCCAAGGAAAAATAGAGGCGGTTGGCGAAAAGAGTCCCTTTCAGACCGAACTCCGTGGATTTGGTGGATGGGTCGCCGACGATCACTTCGAGCGAGCGCGGGTCGCCGGCGTTCAAGCGGCCCCAAACGAGAGTCGTTTCCGCCGGATCGATCTGTTCGCTGCGCGAAGCGAAGAGCGAGAGGTTTTCAAGCACCTTGAACGTGCCGCCAAAACGCGTGGAGGCTGGCGGATGACTGTCAGTCTCGGTTTTCGGAATGGTCGTATTGAGATAGTTGGTGAGCGAACCTTGGGCGCGCGTATCGCGCCATCCGTAAACCAACGAGATTCGCTCCTTCCACACGCTCACCTCCTGCTGAATGTAATAGCTGAAGGTCTTAGATTTCGTCAGCGTGTTGGACAGTTGCCCGACGTTCACCCGGTCGATGGGGGCGTTGGCCCCGACGGGCAGGAACTGCGGGTTCCGTAGATTGATGAAGCGCGCTGCGCCGATAATCGGGTAGCGGCGGCCGATATTCTCCTGCTGACGCGCCGTGAGGGCATATCCAGCCATCGTGCTGAACTTGAGGTCCAGCGGAGCCTTGTTCCACCCATAACGCACCAAGACGTCGCCGACCGCGTTCCAGCGCCACTCGGCGATCTTGTTCAAATCGTAGAGCAGCGCCTTGTATAAGCCGTTGGCATTGGTCGGGTCGAACGGGTTGGTGTCTGGCAGATTACCGCCGGAGTTGAAAAACTCCTGCTCCTGAGTGACCGAGATGTAGCTGACGATTTGGCGGAAGTCCACGTGGTCGCTAAACCGATGCGTGAACGTGGCCATAACGTTGGCAACGTCCTCCTGAAGTTCGGATGGCGAGAGATAAAAATCCCACGGCAGATTCAACGCGGTGATCGGATCGGTATCTCTACCGATGGTCGCGGGGAAAAGCCGGCGAAACTTGGCGGGCATGATGGTAAAGCCCTGGCCGTAGGCTGCGATAATGCTCTTTGTGCTCAGCACTTCTGCGTTGACGTTCAGTTCGGTCTTGTCGGATCGCTTAAAACGTAACGAGGGAAAGAACCGGTAGAAACGCTGGTCGTTTGGCTCGCGCACAAACACGTTCGAGTCTTCGGCCGCCACGACGAAGCGCGCGGCCACGTCGTTGGAAAGCGGCAGGTTGTGGTCCGCCTCGAAACGATAGAAACTGTCGTTTCCGACGATACCGCGCAACTCGCTGAACGTCTTGTTGAGCAACGGTTTCTTGAGGACGAAATTCATGGCCCCCGACGCGTCGGCGCGCCCAAGAACGGCGGAGGGCACGCCCTTGATGACTTCCATGCGGTCGTAGCCGACCAAGTCCCGTCGATAAGCCGGCCCCAGCACGCCCTCAACGTAGGCGTTTCGGTTCTCAAAACCGCGCAGGATATACATCCCGGGGTCGATGCCCGCGACGCTCGCATTGCGCACGGACGCGTTGGAAACGTATTTGATGGCATCGTCCTGATTGAAGGAGAACGTATCTTTTAGGAACTCGCTCGTGAGCACATTCACCGTTTGCGGAATATCGATGAGTCGTTTGTTCGAACGTGACGCCACGGTCGCCGAGTCCATACGGTAGCCGTCGTCAGGTGCGGCGAGGACGCTGAACGGCGACAAGACGACGGTTTCCTCGGTCGTGCCAGGTGCGGGAGCCTGACCAAACAAGGAAGCCGATACGGAACACGCGAGCAAAGAGAGCACTAGCGGCAAACGATAGGTAGATGGGATATTCATTGGGTTTTTGAGGTTAGGAAAGCAGAGAGTGATAAACCTAGTCGGGCAGCCGCCATAGCGTGCCAGCGGGGCGGGAAACTGAGCTGAAATCCGGCGGCAGCAGGAGTTCGGGGTATCGCCGTTCGATGAATCCGCGGATGCGTTTTTGCAGCTCCGTCGGAACAGGAATCGCCGGACGCCTCGGAGGGCCGACCCGCAGAAACCCGAAAGCCTCGATCACGGCCTTATGGCGCGCTTGGTGGCTGTAGCGTTCTAGCCCCTCAAGCTCCGAAGGGAAAATGTGCGGGCGCCCCTGCCCCATCTTCATCCGGGCGGTGAATTCGGTGAAATCTGATTGAGCGCGCTCCGCTTCATCGTATTTGCCAAGTGTGCACAGGTCCAAAATTTCCAGCACCTTGTGCGGCATCCAGCATAGCTGCAGGCTGCCCACACCTACCGCGCGTTGACGGTGCAATTCAACCAACCAACCGATGTCGGTAGAACTCATATGAGCCAGCGGCCCTTTTTGATGCATCGTGCGCCAGACGTTGAAATCCCAGTGTGCCTCCTTACTTCCAATAAAGTTGGGCAGGTGGGTGAGTTGCTGGTAGATATCCACGGTGTAGGGCTGACGCACCCAATCATAGTGGTAAATGATCACGCCGATCGTCGGGCAGGCCCGGCAAAGCTGCTCCCAGAATCGGAGTAATTCTTCCGGGGTGAGGGGCGTGTAGTAAGGCTGGATAACAAGGATCGCATCGATTCCCTCTTCCATGGAAATGCGGCCTCGAGTTATCGCGTCATCGGTCGAAAGGCCGACTGCACCCATGATCGAGTAAACTTTCGTGCCTTTGGTTTCCTCGCGAAGGATCACTGCGATGCGTCGGATCTCTTGCAGCGACAGGGTGTAGAATTCACCCGACGTTCCGGCGAGAGCGATGCCGTCAACGCCGCAACGGATCAGCTTGCGCAGGTTGGAGCGCAGGGCCTCTTCGTCTAAGGCAAAATTATCGGTGAACGGCGTCGGCGGGTAGGCAATGACGCCTCGGTAGAGGTCGGGGGTTAACATCGACACGACGATTCACGGCGCGCGCCCCGCGGCAATTCGCCCGTAGCTTTCACAGTAAAGTGAAACCGCGCTTACGCTTTTTGAGGGTCGGGTGAATCCGACTTAGCCTGGCGCGTTCGGCCAAGGCTACGGCCCTCGTGCCATTTGCCTTGGATGAGAATGTGGCGGGCATTTTCGGGCACGCCGAATTCGTTGCGATGAATCATGCCGACGACAACATCGACGGCGGCAGCTCCGACCAACTCCGGGTGCTCGTCGATGCCGGAATAACGCGTCTGGCGGTAAGGGATGTTTGTCAGTGCCAATCCCGCAGACGCCATTCCCGGGGGCCGCGCGGCCTTCAACCAGCTTTCGATCAGCGCGGCAGAGCCCGTTTCGGAAACGATGACTTCGGGGCGCTGGGCAACATACCACTTCACGAATTCATCGAACACGAGTTGCTCCGGAAAATGAGGGGGCAACGCGCCTGGTCCGGGTGCGGAGTGCATCCCCACCAGATAGCCCGCGAGATAATTGTGCTCCACGCGATCATCGCGCGATGCGGGCATGACTAGGCCGATGCGCTCGCATTTCCTGCCCAACAATTCCTGAATGAGCGCGACCATGTTGCGGAACTGGTGGTTCATCACGAGATGAAGCTTCGGTTCGGCCAGGGAATAGCCCAAGCTTACCGCCGCGAGGCCGGACCAATCGAACTCAATCCGGGTGCGCGGCTGGGGCTGTGGCGCCACAACCAGACCTTGGATATTCCTGGCCGCCATGATCTGTCTCAGTCGCGAGCGGGATAACCCCGGTTCATTCAGCCAAAAATGGGCGAGTTCGTAGCCCAGCTCTTGAGCCCTTTGCCGAGCTCCGGCGTGATAGCCCACCTGTTGCCCGATGGCCCAGCCCTTCTCGGTCGGGTAATTGGTCAGCCAGCCCAGCATACCTTGAAACGCTTGGGGCCTCAGTCCATTCCGATATGCCGCCAAGGCGCTCAACATCGGATCCGGCCGATAACCGAGCTTTCGAGCCATAGCCTTTACCCTCAACCGGGTCTCTTTTGGAATCGAAGCATGCTCCCGCAACGCAAGCGATACGGTGGTGTGCGAAACACCGAGTCGCTTGGCCAAGATTTTTAGGGTGAGTCGGGGCTGCTGCACTCGATTATTTCGGATGAAGCAAGTCGCTTGTTTAGCAATCGCAAAGCTTGCAGCTAAACGCGCATGAGTTTGGAGGGACCGAAAGAAAGTGACATGAGATGGCAGGAATGAGCCAAGGAGCTAAATGGCCGTCGTGATCACTACGCGTAATGCCCTCGGGAGCAGCACACCGGTTCCGGCGAACGAACCGAACCCATCGACCTGCACGAACGCAGCCTTTCCGCCGCCCGCTCCTATCACAACCCCGCCACCTTCTAGAACCGCCGCGCCAGTTCCACCTCCAGCGCCGTCACCTTCCCGCCCGCATCGTGCGTTTTCAGCCGCACCGCGACGGTCTAATGACATTCATCCACTCCGGATGATGGTTCAGTTCCTCGGCCTCGAATCCCGCGCGCACCATAAACGCCAGCGCCGCGCGGAAATCCGCGAACTCAAAAGCCTTCGCCAGCCCATCGTGCTCCGACGCCCAGCCCGGAAGCCACGCCAGCTCCGCCACAATTGTCTTCGTCGAAAGGATTTTCTCACGGCCCCACGCCCCTCCGGCCTCATGGACCCCATCTGCCCCCTTCGACCCAATTCTCCGCCTGCAAAAAAATCACCTCAAAGAAGGACCTCGGCCAGCGCGCAGCGCCTAACCCAACCGAGTTGGAGCGGCGGCGCCCTCGTCGCCGTCAAAGGCCGGCACGCGACGCCCCCGCAGCCGTTCACGGTGGCGGCAAGCCGTGTTTTTTGGCCAAGCGCACTTGGTCTGCGGCGGGCAGAAAACAGGTCATTGAAAAGAAAAATTTAGGGTAGGCCTTCCAGTCGAAACCGTGACTATCCTCTCGATAATATAGAAACCCCATGAGCCGCCAGTTCTGCCCGTCACCCAGTTCGAGCGCGATGTTTTCGTCCGTGACCGAGATGTAGGGATCACGGATCAGCTCCCGCAGTTCATCGTAGGAGCGCACCGCCGGCATCGCGCAGAGCAACGCCGCGACCAAGCCCAACCAACGTGGTCTTAACCGCGCCGAAACCGCCGCGAGCAGAAACACGAACGCCAGCCCGAAGATCGGCATCGCCTTCGACATCGTCGCGCGCTCGTCCCCACCGACTCGCACCAGCGCGAGAAAACACACCGCGACCATCAACGGCAGCCGCAGGTCGCGTTCGCTCTTCCAGTCGTGCCACGCCGCGCTCACGAACAAAATCACCATCACGGCAAGCGCCGCCAACCCCACCGGATTCTTCCACGGATTCTGATCCCATGGCACCATCGCCTGGTAAAACATCCACGCATACGGCGAGGGGCCGCCGAAAATTCCCAGCAGCTGGGCCAACACTTCGTCGTTCCAGACCAACCCCGTCGAACGGATGAATTCATCGCCCGAAAGCAGCCGAACCGCGACGCTCAACCACACCGCCAGCGCCAAGCTCACCGCCGTCAGCCGGCCCGGCCTCTCCCTGCCCAGCGCCCGGAAACCATGGCGCCACGCAAAAAATACGCCTCCCACCACCGCCAGCGCCCCCGCGAGTCCGAACCCGACGAGCATGAACTGCGGACTGTAAAGCCCCCCGCACAAAACCAGCATCAGCACAGTCAGCGCCAGCGCCTCGGTCCGCGCCGGCCCCGGTTCGGCCGCCATCACCGCCCCAAAGGTCAGGCCCAACAACAGTCCGACGATGCACCCCGCCGCGAAGCCCGCGATCCAGTTCAACACCGGCAACGGATTAAACACCATGACCGCCGCCACCGTCACGGCTGCCGCCACCGCCGGCAGCCCGCTGCCAAATCCAAACGCCCCCGGCATCCGCCCGATTCCGATCGCCAGCGTCGCCATCAGCGCCACCGGCAACGCCAGATAAGCTTTAACCGCGTCGATTCCCGTGCTCGCGCCGAAACACGCCATCGCCTCAAACACCAGCGGCCGCTCCCGCGTCGCCAGCACATACCACGTCCAATTGTAGCGCATCGGGGTCGTCACCAGATCGGGCAACTGCCGCGTCGAATGGCCGTAGAGCCAGTCCGCCACCTGCACGTAGCCCCAAAGATCGGTCCCGTGGGCGCCGAACACGTAGGCCCCGTCGTAGGCGTAGCAGCGGTGCAACAGCACCATCGCCACCGCGCCCGTCACCACGAGCGTGGTCGCCGCCTCGTTCCACTGCCGACCCCGCACCACTGACCACAGCCCCGCCGCATAGAAAATCCAAAACAAGGGCCGCACCGCATTCGCCGACAGTCCCGCGATCCACGGCACACTGCACAGCACCAGAAACAGCGCCCAGCCCGCGAGCAATGCCACCAGCGGCTGCTTGGACGTCACGAGCCGCGTCCCGATGCTCCATGCACTGAGACACACCACAAATACCGCCGCCCAGATCGGTAAAACCGTGCTCATCGCCGATCACCTTTTCGCCAAAACGATCTGGCTCAAGTCATTTGCCGGCAAATTCCTATGCGCGTTCAGGGCCGGCTTGCACCATCGACGCGAACCGTGCTCGGCTCTCGATTCGCAGCCGTGACCGACTCTCCCTCCCCCGCTTCCCTCTCCGCCCTCGCCCCGACGCCGTTCACCGTCGCACCGCGCTGGGAGATTTGGGCCGTCCGCCTCCTGCTCGCGGTTTACCTCGTGGTTCAATTCGCCTTCGTGCGGCGCGAGGGCTACGTCGGCCAGGACTTCGGCACCCACACCGGCATCATGGAAGAGATCCGCGCCAGCAACGGGGCCAAATGGTTCTCGATGGATGGGACCAACCGGCCCGGCATCTACTGGCTGGCCAGCCTCTGCAAGACTTACACCAACGACAAATACACCTACGAACTCCACTCGCAGATCTGGATCGTGCTCGGCGCCCTCGCGCTGCTTTTGTTCCACCGGGCGCTGCTCACCACCGTCCGCGCGCCCGAGCTCCGGGTCGCCGCGATGGCCATCATCGCCCTACTGCCGGCGCACTTGATCGCCGGCGTGGTCTATGCGGGCGACATCGCCGTCATGCTCCCATTTACCGTCGCCGCGTGGGCGTTGACCCGGAGCTTGTCCACCACCGAGCGCGGAACCGCCCTGCGCTACGCCGCCTACGCCGGACTCAGTTTGTCGGTCGGAAATTTTCTCAAGGTCAGCTTCCTGATGCTTCCGGTCGCCGCACTGGTGGCGATCGTCCTCGTCTGGCGCTGGGACCGCATCCGCGCCGCCCAAGCCGGTCTTACGACCTTGCTGGCGGTGGTCGTGCCGTTGCTGGTCGGCGGCGCCCTCCATCAACGCAACCAACGCGAACTCGCCCAAGCCGAAGAGCGCCACGCGTTCTGGTGGGATGGCAACGGTGAGATGAGTTGGCGCAGTCTGCTTTGGTTCCGTCCCGCCGACCGCGCCGTGCTCAATGCGCCGATTTATTGGGACCAAAACCCCGAAAACCAACTCGTACTCGTTCAGCCCGGCGTCCACAGCTACCCGGCGCTGCTGCATCTCGGCGTGTTCACCGATGTGCTGAACTACGCACCGAAAGGCGGCTATCCTGCGGCGACCCCGCGCCCCGAGCCGCAACGCTCCTACGCGATCCTCTCCGTGCGTGGCGGGATGATCTGGAGCGTCCTCGCGGTGGTCTCGGCATTTTCGCTCGCCGCGCTCTTGCTCGCGGCCCTCATCCGGCCTTCGCTCGCACCCACCACCGGTCTCGCCGTCTTCGCTCTGCATGGCGCGGTATGGTTCCTGCCGATCATGCTGATTCTGCCCTATCTGCGCAGCGCCTACACGTGGGGCTACTGGCTCTCGCGTCTCGTGGTGCCGGGTCTTTGGGCCGCGGGCTTTGCCAGCGCTTGGTTGCTTGACCGCGTCTTGCCGGCCCGCACCCGTTGGTGGTTCCGGGGTGTGCTCGCCGTCGCCTTGCTCCAAGCCTATTGGCAATTTCGCAGCCTCTGGTTCTAGCGGCCGAGTCTGCGCCGAATTCCGCTTGCCGCCAACCGCCGGCACTGCCCGGCTTTCTTCTTTCCCTCCCGCTCAACTACCGCCCCACCATGTCCCGCAATCCCTACGCCGACGATATCATCATCTCCTGGGTAGAGCTTCACCGCGATGCCCGCTATCTCTCCGAAATGCTCCACGGTATCGGCTCGTGGAAAGGCATCATCGCGATCACCCGAGGCGGCCTCGTTCCCGCCGCTCTCGTGGCCCGCGAGCTCGAGATTCGCCTCATCGACACCATCTGCGTCACCAGCTACGGGACCAGCGAGGGCAACACCGCCGCTCAGGTCCAAGGGAGCATCAACGTCCTCAAAGGCGTGCCCGGCGACGGCGAGGGCTACTTGCTCATCGACGACCTCGTCGATACCGGCAAGACCGCCAAAGTCGTCCGCCAACTTTTGCCCAAAGCCTACTTCGCCACCCTCTACGCCAAACCTTCCGGTCGACCCATCGTCGATACCTGCGTGAAGGAATTTAAGCAAAACAAGTGGATCCATTTCCCGTGGGACATCGAATACAAGTTCGCCACCCCCATCAAACACGGCGGTCGCGCCACGGGCGCCGATCACTGAGTTTTCGCCAATCCCGGCTGATAAAGCCCGATGACCTCATCGGGCTTTTTTGCGCCCGCTCCCGGCGCCAAAGTCACCCGCTCACGTAAGGCTCAACGGGCCTGAAACCCTGCAGCGCGCACGCCGCGTCGCGGTCCGCCTGAGCGTTGAACAAATAAACCGCGTAGCCGCCAAAGCCGCCGCCGCAGTATTTCCAAGCCACCGGCCGGCACGCCGCCAGCTCCGCATTCCCCGCTGCCGCGGGGTCGCCCGCCAGCGGGTCCATGGCCTCGGCGCGTTGCACCGCATACGACTGCCGCACCGCGTCGGCCAGCCCGCCAAAATCGTTGGCCCAGACCGCATCGCGCGCGGTCCGGCCCGCGCGCTCGATCGCGCCGTAGTCGCGGGTCTGGTTCACCACGCCCGGCGTGCTGTGCTGCGTCCCCGTCCAGTAGAGCGCCAGCCGCCCACGCAGGAGCGAACCGTCGGTTTTCACTTCCAAGTCCGGGCGCGGTCCGCTCCGCCACACGCACAAACCCGTCTCGCTGATCACCGCCGGATCTTGCCAACCCACCCCAAGATCAAGTTCGGAGCCCACGCCGTCCTTGCCGTTGATCAACGCCCAGGCGCCGCTCCCACCGAGCCCGGCGTTTTGAAAATACGGCCACTCGCGCAACGACACCGTGGGCGAAATCGCCGCGTTCACGATAAACCCGCCCGCCCGCGCGAATCGCGGCACATCGAGCCATCCCCCGGCGAAATCCACCCGCAGCGGCGCCACCTGCGGCGCCCGGATCCAGCGCACGATCTCGGTCGTCGAAATGGGCGGAAACTCCGGCGGGGTTTTCGCCATCACCACATACTTCGCGCCTACTTCCGCGCATAACGCCCGCTTCAAGTCCGCCCATTTGTCATCCTCCGTGACGGCCAAAATGTCCGGCCGCAGCCGCAGAAAATGCTCCCTGAAATCAATGCCCTCATCGAGCCCCTGCCCCACCACCACTTCGTCCACCATCTTCAAACTCGCGATCAGCGCCCGCTTGTGTTCGTCCGGCAACGAGCTCTTCCGCTGCTTGTGAAACCACAACACCTCGGCGGAAGCGAAGCACACGGTCAGGTGGTCGCCCAGCGCCCTCGCCTCGCGGAAAAACTGCACATGCCCAGCATGGACGATATCGTAGCAACCGGAGACAAAGACGCGTAGCATAGAATCCGCGTTATGCTGGCCCCGCCCCCGGAGGCGCAATTTTATTTGCGACCCGTGCCGCGTCCGCCGTCTCTCCCTGTTAACCGTTCGAATTTTTCCGCGCACTTCCCCAAATGACCTTCGCCGACTGGCAAGCCCTCGATCCCACTCCCGCCGCCCGCGAGTTCCTTCGCCGCGCCACCACCGTGCTATCACCCGCGCAACAACGCGCCGTCTTTGCCCACCTGCCCACCGAGGCCGAGCTCATCACGCACTTCGCCACGGCCCCCGCCGGCGCTTCGCTGGCCGGCGTGCCTTACCTCGCCAAAGATCTCTTCGACGTCGCCGGCTTCTCCACGTTTGCCGGTTCCACGTTTCTCCCCGAAGTACGCCCCGAGCCCACCGTCGACTCGACGCTTATCACCGCCGTCAACGCCGCCGGTGCCGTCCTCGCCGGGAAAACCCACCTCCACGAATTCGCCTACGGCATCACGGGTGAGAACCCGCACTACGGAGACTGCGAACACCCTCGCCACCCCGGTCGCACCACCGGCGGTTCCAGCAGCGGTTCCGCGGCCGCCGTGGCCGCCGGCATCGTGCCCTTCGCTCTCGCCACCGACACCGGCGGCTCCGTCCGCGTCCCCGCCGCCTTCTGTGGTCTTTTCGGCTACCGCGGACGGCCCCGCGATGCGTGGATCGCCGACGCCTTTCCTCTTTCGCCCACCTTCGACACCGCCGGCTGGTTCACCGGCACCGCCGCCGATATGCGCACCGCCCTCGCCGCGCTGGTCGGCCTCGGCCGCAGCGAACGCACCCCGCGCGGTTGCTATCTTGAAATTCCCGGCCTCTCGCCCGAGGTCGCCGCCGCCTGCCGCGCGGCCGCGACCAAACTCGCCCCGCCCGCCGATCACGCGACCCGCACCGAACTGCTCCGCCGCTTCGCCGGCGCCCTCGACGCCTACAACATCATTGTCGCTCTTGAGTCATCCGCGATCCACGCCCCGTGGTCCGCCGAGTATAAAGACCGCTACGATCCCGCGGTCTGGGCCCGCCTCAATCGAGTCCACGAGTTCACGCCCGCCCAAGTCGCCTCGGCTGACGCCACGCTCGCCGCCGTCCGGCTCGTCTGGACGAGCTATTTCCTCACCTTCGACTTCTTGATTCTGCCCGCCGTGCACCGCCCCGCGCTCACGAAAGCCGACTGCACGCCCCCCCAACGCAGCCGTCTGCTCTCGCTCACTGCGCCGGCCTCCCTCGGCGGCCTCCCCGTGCTCACCGTGCCCGTAGCCCTCGCCGACGGCCTCACCGCCGGCCTCCAGATCGTGGTCAACAACCCCCAAAGCCCCGTCCTGCCCTGGGCCCTCGCACAGTTCTAAACCGCCCCGCCACCGTCACCGCGTTAGCAGATCAAACCGCTCCGCTAGAAAATAATGTCACATAATGGTGACACTTTTTCCGGGCGTTTTCCCATCCGTTTGCGGCCCCGCTCCGATTCGTTTTTCACCTCGCGCTGGCTTTCCCGATTTCTTCGTGTCTCGTAAAGTCTGTGTCCTCCACCGCCAGCTCATCCGCCAAAAACGTCCCGCCTGCCGTTGAATTCCGCGCAGTCGAAAAACGCTATGGCAGCGGCCCGGTCATCCTCGACGCCTTCAGTCTCACTGCCGCACCGGGCGATTTTATCGCCCTGATCGGCCCCAGCGGTTGCGGCAAATCGACCCTGCTCAAACTCATCGCCGGCCTCAGCCCCGTCACGGCCGGCGCCCTGCTCCTCGGCGGCCGCACCGCCACACCCGAACGCGCCCCGACCGGCGACGAACTCGCTTACGTCTTTCAAGAACCCACTCTGCTGCCGTGGCTCACCGTCGCCGCCAACGTCGCCCTTCCGCTCGAGCTCCGCGCCACGCCGCCCGATCGCCGCGCCGAACTCGTGCGCACCGCTCTCACCCTCGTCGGCCTCGAACCGCGCGCCGCCTATTATCCGCGCCAACTTTCCGGCGGGCAAAAAATGCGCGTCTCCATCGCCCGAGCCCTCGTGCTTTCTCCGCAGCTTCTCTTGCTCGACGAGCCGTTCGGCGCCCTCGACGAAATGACCCGGGACCGCCTCAACGAGGAACTTCTCGCCATCCGCGAGCGCCAGAGCTGGACCGCTTTTTTTGTGACCCATTCGGTCGCCGAGGCCGTGTTTCTGTCGAACCGCATCGTCGTGATGTCCGCCAACCCGGGCCGGCTTCACCGCGAGATCCGCGTCGATTTGCCCTATCCGCGCACGCCCGCCACGCGCCGCGATCCCGCCTACCACGCGCTGGTGGACGAGGCTTCTCAACTCCTCCGCTCGGTCGAGGACACCGTCGCCACCTGAGCTCCCACCGCCGATGCCGCCCCGTCGTTTCCTCACCATTCTGCTCCCGGCCTTCGCCGGTGCGCTCTTCGTCGCGATCTGGATCTTCGTCCGTGCGTCGCTCTCCGACGATTTCCGTTTCCTGCTTCCCGCGCCCACCGAGGTCCTTGCCGCCTTCCGCGACCATGGCGACGAGCTCTGGCGCGCCACCCTCAACACCGCCGCCGGCGCCACCCTCGGATTTCTCGCCGCCGTCGTGGTCAGCTTTTTGCTTTCACTGCTGCTCTCCCTTTCGCCGCTCGTGCGGGTGACTTTTTATCCCTACCTCATGCTCCTGCAGATGACGCCGATCATCGTTTTTGCGCCCATCCTCGTGCTTTGGGTCGGCGCCGGCCTGAAGAGCGTCACGATCATCACGTTCCTCATCTGCTTTTTCCCGCTCGCGGTGAACACGACCCAGGGTCTCGTCTCCACCGACCGCAATCTCGTCGAGCTCTTCCAACTTTACCGAGCCACCAAGTTCCAGGAAATCCGACGGCTCCGCATCCCGGCCGCACTGCCGTATTTTTTTACCGGTCTGCGCATCGCCGCGACGCTTGCACCCATCGGTGCCCTCGTCGGCGACTACACCGCCGGCAGCTCCGCCGGCGACGGCGGAGGCCTCGGTTTCCAAACGATCATCTACAGCAGCCAGGCGAAATATCCCGCGCTCTTCGCCACCGCCGCGGTGTGTTGCGCGCTCGGCTTTATCTTTGTCGCCGGTGTGCTTTCGCTCAGTTGGCTCTCCCTCCGCAAATGGCATGACTCCTACGACCGCGCCGATACCTGAACCGCCCGTAATTTTCCCGCTCATGAAACCGCTCCTGCACACCCTCGTCGTCCTCACCACGGCCCTTGTGTCCGTCGCCACCGCCCAAGCCGCGACGCCGGCCTCCGCCGCGAAGAAACCGCTCACGAAAATCACCCTGCAACTGGACTGGGTCGCCGAACCCCAGCACGGCGGCATTTATCAGGCCCAAGTCCGCGGCTTCTTCGCGGCCGAGGGCCTCGACGTCACGATTGTCCCGGGCGGACCCAACGCCTTCGTCACCCAAAAAGTCGCCACCAACCAAGCGCAGCTCGGCCAAGGCGACAGCACCGACATCCTCCAAAAAATCGCCGTCGGCCTGCCCTTGCTCTCCGTCGCCGCCGTTTTCCAGGACGACCCTTCCGGCCTGCTCATCAACCCTTCCAGCTCCGTTCGCCGCTTCGAAGACCTCCAGGGCAAAACCGTCATCGCCCGCCCCGAGTGGACGTTTCTCGCCCTCCTGAAAAAGAAATACGGCGTCACCGTGAACGTGGTCCCGCAGAGTTTTTCGGTCGCCGCCTTCCTCGGCGACAAGGAGGCGATCCAACAGGGCTATTTTATCGCGGAGCCCTACTTCATCGAAAAAGCCGGCGGCGCCAAACCCCGCTTCCTTTCCTCGTGGGACGCCGGCTTCCGCGCTTACGCGGTCCTTTTCACCAATCGTAAATTTGCCCGCGAAAATCCCGAAGCGCTTCGCGCGTTCATGCGCGCCTATGTGAAAGGCTGGCGAGACTACCTCGAAGGCGATCCCACCGCCGCCCACGCGGCGATGAAACTCACCAACTCGTCCATCGACGACAAGTTCGCGCTGGCCTCCCGCCAACTGATTCTCGATGAGAAGCTCGTCACCGGCCGAGACGCCGACGGCGGTCTCGCCAACATCGGCCAACTCTCCACCAGCCGTTTCGCCACCCAAATTACCCAGCTCGAAGAGATCGGTCTGCTCGCCAAGGGCAAAGTCACCCCCGCCCAAGCAATGACCACCGAATTCCTGCCGTCCTCCAAATAGGGCACCATCTCGGCCCCGCCCTTCCCCGTCGGTCCCAAATCGGGCGGGCCGCCGTTCACGACCACACCCACGTTTCACGCCGGGCGTATTTCGTGGTTTCCATCTCGCGTTGGGCTCCTACCTAATCGGCGCTTTCCCCATGCCCGCCCGTCTTCGCGCGCTCTTTCGTTTTCAAGAAAGCGGCCTGCTCCTCGTCATCCTTGCCCTCGGCGCCCTCCTCACCGCCTTCGCCGGCACCGTGCGCACTCCGGTTTTTGAACGCGCTGCCGACGGTACCCGCGCCCGCGTTTACACCACCGATGCGGCCGGCGAACGGGTGCCGCTCACGATCGAGAAAAACAAATTTCTCAACGCCCAGAATCTCGCGCAACTCGCCAAAGACACCTCGTTCATCGCCATCATGGCCGTCGGCATGGCGCTCGTGATCATCTCCGGCGGTATCGATCTCACCGTCGGATCCATCTACGCTCTTGCCTCTGTCGCCGGTGCCCTCGTGCTCCGTCACTTCGGCGCGGAAGGACCCGCCGCGACTTCGCCCATCCTCGGAATTTTGCTCGGGACCGGCACTTGTCTCGGGATCGCCGCGCTTTGCGGCCTCGCCTCCGGCAGTCTCATCGTCGCGCTCCGCGTGCACCCGTTTATCATCACGCTCGGCGGCATGGCGATCTACCGCGGCATCGCCTTCGTCATCACCGAAGGTCAATCCATCGGCAGTTTTCCCGCGGCATTTCGCGAGTTTGTGCGCTTCGAAGTCGGCGACGGCCTCGGGGTGGTTCCCCTCGCCACGATGCTCGTCGTGCTTTTCGTCGGGTGGATCTTTCTCTCTCGCCTCGCCGCCGGCCGACGCGTCTACGCCATCGGCGGCAACGAGCTCGCCGCGCGTTTCTCCGGTATCCGCGTCGAGCGGGTCAAACTGGGCGTCTACGTCATCTCCGGCCTGTGCGCGGGCATCGCCGCCCTGCTCTCGATCGGTTACTACGGCGCGGCCACCTCCGGCGATGGCCAAGGCTACGAGCTCAACGTCATTGCCGCTGCCGTCGTCGGCGGCGCCAGTCTCAACGGCGGCCGAGGCTCCGCTCTCGGGGTTGTCCTCGGCGCACTGATCATCCAAATGATTTCCAGCGGGATCGTCATTCTTGGCATCAACCAAAACTACAGCCAAATCATCATCGGTTCCGTCGTCATCTTCGCAGTCGTCCTCGACAACCTTAACACCTGGCTCGCCAAACGCCGCCTCACCGCCGCCGCCTGATTTCCATAAAACCTGGCCCCTGTCGCCCTCGTTGCCCCCCTTTTTCCTCGTTCAAAACTTCCCCCTCCCATGCAGAAAATCCTCCTCGCCGCTCTCGCCCTCGCGTTCGCCTCGGTAGCCCAAGCCGCCGAAAAATCCCGCACGATCACCATCGGTCTCGTCGCCAAATCCCAAGGCAACCCCGTCTTCCAAGCCGCCCGCGTCGGTGCCGTTGACGCCGCCAAGGAGCTCGGCGCCAAACACAAACTGACCATCAAAATCGACTGGCGCACCCCCAACGAGGAAGACGCCCAGAAACAGGCCGAGGCCATCGAGCAACTCGTCCTCACCGGCGCCGAGGGCATCGCCGTCGCTTGCTCCGACGCCAACAAACTGACCGACGCCATCAACTCCGCCGTCAAAAACGGGGTGCCCGTCGCCACCTTCGACTCCGATGCCCCCGCGTCGAAGCGCTTCGTCACTTACGGCGTCGACGACCTGCTTTGCGGCGCCCAAGTCATGGACGAACTCGCCAAAATCATGAACGGCCGCGGCGTCGTCGCCATTCTCGCGGGCAACCAAAACGCCCCGAACCTCCAGATCCGCGTCAAGGGCGTGCGCGAAGCCGCCAAAAAATATCCCGGTATCACGATCCGCGACGCCTTCTATCACAAAGAGACCGCGCAGGACGCCGCCGCCAAGGTCGAGCAGGTCATGCAGGCCAACCCCGACATCACCGGCTGGGCCATGATCGGTGGCTGGCCGCTGTTCACCGAAAACGCCCTCAAGTGGCAACCCGGCACCGTCAAGTGCGTCGCCGTCGACGCTCTACCCGCGCAGCTCGCCTACATCCGCAGCGGCCACGTTCCCGTGCTCCTTGCGCAACAGTGCTACGAGTGGGGCTACAAATCCGTCGAGCACCTCATCAACAAAATCGTCCTCAAGAAAGACCCGGTCGCCGTCAAAGACATCAGCGCCCTCATCCCCGTGACCAAAGACAACGTGGACGCCTTCGCCAAAAACTGGGACAAGTGGCTGCCAAAGTAAAAACGTAGGGCCGGGCCTCCGACCCGCCCTCTTTGGGCGCACGGCCGGCCACCACCGCCCTGCCTCCGATTCACCCTTGGCCCCGTGCCCTTCCTAGAGTTCCGCCAGATCACCAAGCGCTTCCCTGGCGTCCTCGCGCTCAACGGCGTCTCCCTCACCGTCGAGCGCGGCACCTGCCACGCGCTCATCGGTGAAAACGGCGCCGGCAAAAGCACCCTCGGGAAAATCCTCGCCGGCGTTTACACCGCCGATTCCGGCCAAATTCTTATCGACGGTCGGCCGGTCGCACCGACCACCCCACTCGCCGCCCGCGAACTCGGCATCGCGATGGTCCACCAAGAACTCGCGTTCTGCCCCAACCTCTCCGTCGCCGAAAACCTCTGCCTCGGAGACCTTCCTCGTCGCCGCGGCTTTATCGACCGCTCCGCCCTCCGCGCCCGCGCCCGTGCCTTGCTTGCCGCCGTCGGCGCCGACATCGATCCCGACATCCCGATCGGCACCCTTTCAACGGGTCGGGAACAGCTCGTTCAGATCGCCGCCGCCGTCGGCACCGGCGCGCAGATCATCGTGATGGACGAACCCACGAGCTCGCTTTCCGCCGCCGAGACCACCGATCTTTTTCGCCTCGTCCGCGAGCTCAAGGCCCGCGGCCTCACGCTTATCTATGTGTCGCATCGCCTCGAGGAGCTCTTCGCCCTTTGCGATCATATCACCGTCCTCCGCGACGGCCGCCATATCGCCACCGAGGCCATCGCCTCGATCACGCCGGCCCGCGTCGTCACCCAAATGATCGGCCGCGAACTCCGCGCCCACACTCCCGTCCATCTCGCCCGCGAACTCGGCCCGGTCCGATTGAGCGCGACCGCCCTCACGTCGCCGGGCCATTTCACCAACATTCCGCTCTCGGTCCGCGCCGGCGAAATCGTCGGTCTGGCCGGCATTGTCGGCGCCGGTCGCAGCGAAGTAGTGCAAGCCCTCTTCGGCCTTGATCCCGCCGCCACCGGCGAGGTCCGCATCAACGACCGCCCGCTTGCCCTCGGCTCCATCGAACAAGCCCTTGCCGCCGGCCTTGGACTCGTCCCGGAAGATCGGAAGCGCCAAGGTCTCGTCCTCGGACTGAACTGCCGCGAAAACACCGCCCTCGCCGCGCTGCCGTTGCTCACGCGCTTCGGTTTCGTCCGGCGCGCCGCCGAAGCGACCCTCACCGCGCGCTATGCCACGCGCCTCCGCGTAAAAACCCCCTCGATGGAAGCGATCACGGCCGGCCTCAGCGGCGGTAATCAACAAAAGATCGCCCTCGCCAAATGGCTCGCCCGGGACTGCGACGTGCTCCTCATCGACGAGCCCACCCGCGGAGTCGACGTGGGCGCGAAGGCCGAGATTTACCAATTGCTCGACGAACTCGCCTGCGAGGGCAAAGCGCTCCTCGTCGTGTCCTCCGAGCTTCCTGAATTGATCGGCCTCTGCCGGCGGATTCTGGTCATGCGTCAAGGCGCGCTCGCGGGCGAACTCCCCCACGCTGCCTTCAGCGAAGCTGCCCTCATGCAATTGATGGCCGGTCTCCCCGCTGCCGCCTGAGCGTGTCGCAGGGCGGGGTCTCCGACCCGCCCCCTTTTGATTTGGCAAGCGCCACGGACGCCAAATCCACGCCCAGCCAATGCCAAAATCTGCGCCTCGTTCGCCAATCCCCGCGCAGCCAAACCGCGCCGATCCGACTAGACTGGGCCCATGAAAACCATCCTCGCCCCCATCGACTTTTCCGCCGTGAGCGACGCCGTGATCGACGCCGCAGTGCTCCTCGCCCGTGCCGCTTCCGCCCGTATTGTCCTGCTGAGCGTGGTCCAACCTCCGGTCATCACGAGTGACTATGGCCCGATGCTCGAAAACATCGGTGAGATCGTGGCCGCGAGTGAAAAAACTCTCGCCCGCCGGCTCAAACAACTCGTCAAGCGTCTCGTCGCGGCCGACCTACCCGTTGAGACCGTGCTCCTCACCGGCACTCCCGCCCAACTCATCTTGGCCCAAGCTGAGGTCGAGCAGGCCGACTACATCATAATGGGCTCGCACGGCCACACGGCCCTCTACGATTTGCTCGTCGGCAGCACAACTCATCAGGTCCTTCGCAAAGCGAAGTGCCCGGTAGTGATCGTCCCGTCGCCGACGAAGGCCGCGGGTAAAAAAAAGTAAGCGGACCGCCAACCGGCCCACACCGGCCGGTGGCGAACCGAGGAGCGTAAGGCGCGCCTTACGCACCCTCGAGCGCCCGCCTGATTCGAGTTCCACTTTGCCCTTATCACGCCCGATGAGCGCGGCCCGGAAGCGGCTTTGCCTCATCGCCCCTTCCTCCCGCCCCGCGAGCTTCGCAACGCTTCCGTTTTCGGCGTACTTGCCAAATCCCGCGGCGGTTGTTCCCGTATTGGAATGCGTCCCCCCGTCGCCCCCGCTCCGCGTTCCCTTCTCAGCCCGTGGCTCCTCGCCACCGCGCTCGCCATCCCGGCCTCGCTACTACTCGCCCAGGCACCCGCGCCCGCCACCCCGGCCGCACCGACTGCCGCCGTCGCCGCGCCCACCCCCGAGCTGATCCCCGTCAACATGCTCTCCGTGCCCGAGGGCTTCGAAGTCACCCTTTGGGCCAAGTCCCCGCTGTTCAATAATCCGACGAACATGGACATCGACGCCCAAGGCCGCATCTGGATCACCGAGGGCGTTAACTATCGCAAGAACTCCGGCCGCGCTTCCGCCGGAGACAAAATCACCGTCCTGTCCGACACCGATGGCGACGGCCAAGCCGACTCCAGTTACACCTTCGTCCAAGAGCCCGGGCTCGTCGCGCCACTCGGGATGTCGGTCATCGACAACCGCATCTTCGTCTCCAACGCCCCCGACCTCATCGTCTACACCGACGTTGACCGCGACGGGAAATTCAATCCCGCGATCGACAAACGCGACGTGCTCCTCACCGGCTTCAACGGCCGCAACCACGACCACTCGCTCCACTCCGTCACCTTCGGCCCCGACGGCCTCCTCTACTTTTCCCAAGGCAATTGCGGCGCCCTTTTTACCGATCGCTCCAACCGCACCTTCCGCGTCGGTAGCCCCTACGATCCCATCAACAGCGGCGGCGCCGGCGCGCTCTATAGCTGGCGTCCACCCCAAATCGCCGGGGCCAAGAGCGACGACGGCCACGTTTATCTCGGTGGTTTTACCGCGCGCATGCAGCCCGACGCGACCCGCGTCGAAATCATCGGCCACAACTACCGCAACAGCTACGAGCAAACCGTCACTTCGTTCGGCGATGTCTTCCAAAACGACAACGACGATCCGCCGGCCTGTCGCACCACGTTCCTCATCGAATACGGCAACCTCGGCTTCGCCTCCTTCGACGGTAAGCGCACGTGGAACGCCGACCGGCGTCCCGGCCAGTCCATCCCTACCGCGGAGTGGCGCCAGGAAGATCCCCACACCATTCCCGCCGGCGACGTTTACGGCGGCGGTTCGCCCACCGGCATCGTCAGCTATGAAGGCGACGCCTTTGGCGAGAAATGGCGCGGCTTGCTCCTCAGCGCCGAGCCCAGCCGCAACGTCGTGTTCGGCTATTTCCCCAAGACCGAGGGCGCCGGCTTCGGCCTCGAACGCTTCGATTTCATCACCTCGAATCAAGAAAAGGAATTCGCCGGCGTCGACTTCAAGGGGGGCATGAAGTCGGTCAACTCTGAGCTGAAAACGTTCTTCCGCCCCTCCGACGTCGCCGTCGGACCCGACGGAGCGATCTACGTCGCCGACTGGTTTGACCCGCGCGTCGGCGGCCACGCCGACCTTGATACCAAGACCGTCGGGGCCATCTACCGCATCGCGCCCAAGGGGTTCAAGTCCGTCGTGCCAAAGTTCGATCTCACGACCACTGCCGGCCAGATCGCCGCGTTGAAAAACCCCTCGGTCAACGTGCGCGCCTCCGGCTTCATCCCGCTCAAGGCGCAAGGTGCCGCCGCGGTTCCCGCCGTCGCCGCTCTCCTCAGCGACGCCAACCCCTTCATCCGCGCCCGCGCGATCTTCCTCCTCGCCCACCTCGGAGCGCCCGGCATCGCCCTCGTCGAAAAACAACTTTCCTCCGCCGATGCGCAAACCCGTGTCGCCGCTTACCGCGCCCTCCGCCGCGCCGATCAACCTTATCTGAATCACGCCGCGAAACTCGCCTCCGACCCTTCACCCGCCGTGCGCCGCGAGGTCGCGACCTCCCTCCGCGACGTCCCCTTCGCCGCCGCCCGCGATATTCTTCTCACTCTAGCCAAAGGCTACGACGGCAAAGACCGCGCTTACCTCGCCGCTTGGGGCATCGGTGCCACTCATAAAGAAGCCGATCTTTACGCGGCCCTAGCCGCCGCCCAGCCGGAAAAAGACCCGCTCAAATGGCCGTCCGCCCATGCCGACCTCGTCTGGCGCCTCACGCCCGCCGATGCCGTGACGGCATTCGCCGCCCGCGCCTCGTCCAACGCCCTGCCCGATGCGGCCCGCCTCGCCGCATTGACCGCGCTCGGTTTCACGCCAAACCGCGATGCCGCCTTCGCGATCCTAGACCTCGCACAAAGCGCCAAAGGAAAAGTCCAAGCCACTGCCCTCTGGTGGCTGCTCAACTACAAAGATTCCCGCTGGGCCGCCTTTGGGCTTAATCCCGAGCTCAAATCCCGCGGTCTCTACGACCCGGAAAAGGTCGTGTTAACCACGAGCGTGATCGCCCCGCCGCCCCCCACGAAGCTTCCGCCGGTCGCCGAAATCGCCGCTCTGAAAGGCGACGCTGCCCGCGGCGCCGCCTTCGCGGCCACCTGCTACATCTGCCACCGCATCGGCGGCAACGGCGTCGATTACGCACCCGACCTCACCGGCTTCGCCAGCCGACAGCCCACCGAGGTCGTCATCAATTCTATTGTGAATCCGTCCTCCGATATCGCCCACGGCTACGAAGGCACCGAATTCATTTTGAAGGACGGCACCGTCATCCACGGCCTCCCTCTCACCTCGGGCGATCCGGTCATCGTTCAGTCGATGGGCGGCACCAACCAGATGATCCCCGCCGGCAAAATCAAATCCCGCCAGCGCCTAAATCGCTCCCTCATGCTCAGCAGCGAACAACTCGGCCTCAACGCCCAAGCCGTCGCCGATCTCGTTGCCTACCTCAAAACCCAGTAGAACCACCGCCCAAACTGGTTTTTCCAAGGGAACACCGGCACGTCCGATCCCGGCCAGCCAATCCCCAAGCCCCGACGTTACAGTCGGGGCTTTTTCGTCCACCGCATCATGTGGCCTTGGAAATAATCTTTATTGTTGGCCAACCTGCGGTGTGAATTCCGCTCCATGAACGTTTCGTCCCTAGCCAAACAAACCGTTCAGCGTGCCGCCTCCGCGCTCAAGGCCGGTCAACTCAACGCCATGCCGGAAATCATCCGGCTGGTGCACACGCTTTCGAAGAAGGATAACGATATTTCCGTCATGGAACTCGCCGACTTGGTCAAGAAAGACACCGGCGTGCTGGCGAAGATGCTGATCATCGCGAACGGCTTTGGTTACAACCCCAATGGCGTTCGCGTCGAATCCGCAATGGAGGCCATCCAAGTCATCGGCTTCGAACGCGTCCGCACTCTCGCCATCGCGCTGATGCTCGCGGAGCAGAACAACCGCGGCCGCTCCGGCGACGAACAACGGGAGGCCGCTGCCCACGCCCTATGCTCCGGTTTCATCGCCCAATCCGTCAGCGAGTCCCAAGGCACCGGACGCGGGGAGCACGCCTATGTGTGCGCCGCCCTCCGCCATTTTGGCCGTATCGTGATGACGACCTTCATGACCGAAGAATACCGACGTGCCACCGGGCTCGCCGAAGCGGTGCCGGAGGACGCGGCCTTTCGCGAAATTTTCGGCCTCACGCCCCTCGAGCTCGGTCACGAATTGCTGCGGGCGGAGCAACTGCCCGAGGAAATCCTCTCCGCGCTCCGCGCCTGTGACCCCGAATCGATCACCGCTTCGTCGGTCACCCCCGAGCAACGCATGTTGCTCATCGCTGATTTCTCCACGCAGCTTTGCGAACTCGTTTTTTTGGAGGGACTCGACGCCAATACCTTCGAGCAGCGCACCGCCGAACTCGCCGGCCGCTTCGGACACATTTTCCCCGGTATCGCGGATCAGTTTCCCGATATCATTAAAACCGTCGGCGTGCAATTCTCCCGCCTCAAACACGGCCTTGGCATTCGCAGCCTCCCGCTCAAGTGCGTTGAACGCATCAAAGACCGCGTCGCCAAACGCGATCCACGCGTTGTCCGTCCAATTAAAACTGTCCCCCCGCTTGCCCTCGCCGGTGACCCGAACCCGATCACATCCAAAGCCTCCGCGACCCCGAACGTCGCTTCCGCTCACGCTCCCGTGGCAAGTCCGCCACCGCCACACCCAACCGTTTCCAGCATCCGTCTGACTTCGGGCTTGGATCAGCTGAAGGCTCTCATCGCCGAACCCGGCACCCCCGCCGATGTGATCAACCGGTCGGTGATCGATATCATCGGTGAGGCGTTCAGTTCCGTTGAAGTGATTCTGCTGCTCCGCGCCCCGGGCCTTTCCACGCTCCACATCACGCACGGTGTCGGTCAAAACTGGCGCAAGTTTCAATCCGTCGCCAAGGTCACGCCGGGCGAGCGCTCCATTTTCGGCCTTTCTCTGGCGCGCAAAGAAAATCTTCTCATCCACGACGCGCGCGAGGCTTCGATCGCACCCTATGTTCCCACGTGGTTGCGAGACGCCGTCCAGCTTCAGTCCTACGTGCTGTTGCCGATGGTTCAGTCCGACAAACCGGTTGGTGCGATTCTCGTCGGCTGGGCGATCAAGCGCAAAATCGTCATCGCGACCGAGCAAGTCCAAGTCCTCCGGGAGCTCCTCGCAATCGTCGGCCTGAAGCACAGCCAAGCCTAGCCGACGATCACTTGCCCTCCGGGCAAAGACCGGGCCCGGCCGATTACGTTTGCGAAATCCGCGCGTGGGCAAATGCCGCGCACTTCGCGTGAATCTCCTGGGCCGAGCCCAGCGCGAGGACTTCAACCGCCAAGGCCCGGGCGTCGGCCATGGTCATTCCCCGCACCAGATATTTTACCGCCGGAAGCGAAGGCGGCGTCATGCTCAACGCATCCACCCCGAGCCCCAGGAGCAAAGGCACATAAATCGGATCGCCCGCCATTTCGCCGCACACACTGACCGGCACGCCCGCTCGGTGGGCTTCGTCCACGATATGTTTCAACGTGCGCACCACCGCCGGGTGCGCCGGCTCATAGAGGTGGGCGACCCGATCGTTCCCGCGATCGATCGCGAGCAGATACTGGATCAGATCATTGGTTCCGATACTGAAGAAATCGCAGGTCTTCGCCAGCAGATCGGTCGTCGTCGCCGCGCTGGGAATCTCGATCATCGCGCCGACCTTCATCGCTTCGTTGAAGCGTTGACCGCGCGTTTTCAGCTCGGCTTTGCATTCCGCGAGCATCGCGTTCGCCTTGCCCAATTCCTCCGGGCCGCTGATCATCGGATACATCAGCCGCACATCGCCGTGCACACTCGCCATCAAAATGGCCCGCAACTGGTCCTTGAAAATCTCGGGATTCTCCAAACAGAACCGGATCGCCCGAAAGCCCATGAAGGGATTCGCCTCTTTCGGAAAAAGGTCCGACTTGCCCTCCATCGGTTTGTCCCCGCCGAGGTCCAGCGTGCGGATCACGACCGGGTTCGGGGCCATGCCCTCGACCACCGTTTTGTAGGCGACAAACTGCTCCTGCTCCGAGGGAATCCGCGCCGAGTTGAGGAACAGATACTCGGTGCGATACAGGCCGACGCCCTGCGCAAAATAGTCCTTCACCAACGCAACTTCGTCCACTTTCTCGATGTTCGCCTGCAAGGTGACTGTCACGCCGTCCAGCGTCACCGGCGGCCGGCGGTTCGCCTCGAGCAGACGTTGCTCGAAGGACTTCTTTTCCGACTGGATTTTTCCGTAGCGGAACAGCGTTTGCTCCGTCGGGTTTACGATCACCAGTCCGTCGTAGCCATCCACGAGCACCCAATCCCCGGTCTTCACCCGCTGCGTGAGATTGCGGACGCCCACCACCGCCGGGACTTTCATGGACCTGGCGACGATCACCGCGTGGCTCGTCTTGCTGCCCGAGTCCGTCACGATCCCGAGCGCCGCGCTCCGGTCGATACTCGCCGAGTCCGACGGCGAAAGATCGTTCGCGACCACGATCCGCTTCTCCGCCAACCGGCTCAGACTGTTCTCGGCCTGCCCCAACATGTTTTGCAACACGCGCTGCGCCACATCGCGGATGTCCCCGGCGCGCTCCCGCAGATACTCGTCGTCGATCTCCGAAAACGCCTGGATGTAACGCGCCGAAATCTTGTTGAAGCAGGTCTCGATATTGCTCCCCGTTGCCTCGAACTCGCGGATGGTCTCGCCGATCAACGCCTGGTCCTCAAGCACCAGCAGATGCGCATCGAAAATAAGCGCCTCATTCTTGCCCAAGTTTTTCTCCACCTCGTCTTGAATCTTCGAAATCTGCTGCCGCGTCGTAAGCAGCGCCTTGTCAAATCGCGAGACTTCCTCGATTCGTTTGTCCGCATCGACTTGGTAACACGGCACCTCGACATCGCTCTGCAGATACACGAACACGGTGCCATAGGCGATGCCTTGCGAGGCGGAGATGCCTTGCACGATAACTTCCTTTTTTGTGCGTGGTTCCGTGGCCATTAAAGTGGGCGCAGCAGGCGCGTTGAGCCGCGGGCGGCTCAGATTGATAACGCTTTCCGGCCGAGCACGGGTCAATGCTCTTTCACCGCAACTTTGCCTCGACCACGAAACTCGTCGGCCCCCACGCCGCCCGCACCGTCTGGCCGATCGCTGCCGCGTCCATTCCGTCGGGCAAAAGCGCGAAACACGCGCTCCCGCTTCCGCTCATCCGCGCGACCAATCCGAACTCTTCGCGCAAGTGCTCCAGCAGCGTTGGCAGCGCCATAAATTTCTCAAACGCCACCGCCTCCATGTTGTTAAAAAGCAACGCCTCCGCCGCACTGTCGCCGCCGACCCATGCGGCCAAACGCGCTTCCGCCTCCGCCTCCGGCAAATAACCCGACGGCGCGCGGCTCGCCATGCGCCCATACGCCCACGGAGTCGCGATCCCAAAACCCGGCTTAAACACCAATACCCGCCGCCCCCGCAACCGCGTGCTCGCGCCCGCCGGCAACGCCTCGATCCGCTCTCCGCGCCCCCGCATCACCACCGGCCCGTCGTGCAAAAAAAGCGCGCAGTCCGAGCCAAGTCCGGCCGCCATCGTCGCCAGTTCAGCCGCGCCCAGCGCCAAGCCCGACAGAGCATTCAGCGCCCGCAACGCCGCCACCGCATCACTGCTCCCGCCCCCCAGCCCCGCGCCCATCGGCACCCGTTTTATGAGCGAAAAATCCACGCCCAGACCTTTTCCCGGCCAACCCGTCGCCGCCGCAAAGGCTCGCGCCGCCTTCACGACCAAATTCGTCTCGTCGGTCGGCACCGTCGCGTCATCACAATGTAACCTCCATTCACCACCGCCTTCCCCCCGCTCCCTTACATCCGCCCGCAACGTATCGCCGAAATCCAGCGTCACCGCCGCCGAGACCAAATCATGAAATCCATCCGCCCGCCGTCCCGTGATCGCGAGGAACAGGTTAAGTTTAGCCGGGGCAAAAATCTCGATGGCGCGCACCCCCCTACCCAACACCGCCACCCCCGCCTCGGGCCAGCCGCATTTTTTGGCTTTTGATTTATCCCCCGACTCCCCCTCACTCTCCCTTCCTACGATGGCCACCGATCTCATTCTCGTCCTCGACGCCCAATCCCCGCGCACCGTCGCCCCCGCCCTCCGCCAACTCCAGGGCACCGTCCGCTGGGTCAAGGTCGGCCTCGAAATGTTCACCGCCTGCGGTCCCGATTGCGTGCGCGAAATCGCCGACCTCGGTTTCGATGTCTTCCTCGACCTCAAGCTCCACGACATCCCCAACACCGTCGCCAAGGCCGTCGAATCCATCGCGCCCCTGCCGATCAAGATGCTCACCCTGCATACCTCCGGCGGCCGCGAGATGATGCAGTGGGCCGTCAAAGCCCAACAACAGCACGCCCCCCACCTCCTTCTCCTCGGCGTCACCGTCCTCACCTCGATGAGCGCCGAAGGCCTCGCTGAGACCGGCGTCGCCGCCCCGCCCGCCGACCAAGTCGTCCGCCTCGGGCGCCTCGCCATCGACTCCGGCCTCCGCGGCCTGGTATGCTCGCCTCTTGAACTCGCGCCTCTCCGCGCCGTGCTCCCGGCCGATGTTGCCCTCGTCACCCCCGGCATCCGACCCCGCGGCGCCGATGCCGGCGACCAGACCCGCATCATGACTCCCGGCGAAGCCGCCGGCGCGGGCGCCACCCACATCGTGGTCGGCCGCCCCATTTTCAAAGCCCCCGACCCTGTCGCCGCCGCCCGCGCCATCCTCGCCGAACTCGCCGCCCGCTAAACGACCGCGCATTCGGAATTCCGTTTCCGATCTCTCATCTCTCAGCTCTCAACTCTCAACGTTTCCCCCTCCAGCCATGAGCCGCACCGCCGCCATCCTCCTCGCCGCCGGCAGCAGCACGCGCATGTCCGGCGCCGTCGCCGACAAAATCCTCGCGCCCCTCGCGGGCCGGCCCGTCTTCGCCCACAGCGCCGCCGCTTTCGCCGCCAGCGGCGTCGCCGATTTCTATGTCGTCGTTTACCGCGACCAACGCCAGATGCTCACGCTCTCCGCGCATGCGCCCACGCCCTGCGTCCTCATCCAAGGTGGGGCCGAGCGCCAAGACTCCGTCGCCGCCGCCCTCGCCGCACTCCCGGCCGATATCGCTCACGTCTTTATCCATGACTGTGCGCGCCCGTTGGTGAGCGCCGAGCAACTCGTCGCACTTTACAAAATCGTTCGCCGCGAGGGCGCCGTGGTTCTCGCCCATCGCGTGACCGACACCATCAAAAAACACCGCGCCAACGCCCGCCTCAAAACCCTCGACCGTGACCGCCTCTGGGCCATGGAAACCCCGCAGGTCTTCTCCCGCGAACTCATCGACCGCGCTTACGCCCGCGTCGCCAAGAAAAAGCTCCGTATCACCGACGATGCCCAAGCCGTCGAGGGCCTCGACCACCCCATCGCCCTCCTCGAAAACACCGAGGCCAACCCCAAGCTCACCACGCCCGCCGACCTCGCCTACCTCGAGTTCCTCCTCGCCCGCTCCGCCCTCGCGCCCGACACGTCCGACTCCTCGGCTCTGTTTCCGCCCCGCACGCCCGCCTGATTTTTCCCGTTTTTCCGTGTGTTCCGAGGGCCAATTCCGCTTCCGCACTTTCGCATGAACCTCCGTATCGGCCACGGCTACGACATCCACCGCCTCGTCCCCGGCCGCCCGCTCGTCCTCGGCGGCGTGCGCTTCGCCACCGACTACGGTCTCGACGGCCACTCCGACGCCGACTGCCTCACCCACGCCATCTGTGACGCCCTGCTCGGCGCCGCCGCCCTCCCCGACATCGGGCATTTTTTCCCCAACACCGATCCTGCCCTCCGCAACATCGACTCCCAAATCCTTCTCCGCCGCGTCGTGGCCGAACTCGCCTCGCGCGGATTCTCCCTCGTCAACATCGACGCCTCGCTCATCGCGGAGAAACCAAAGATCGCTCCGCACCTCGACGCGATGAAGGTCGCCCTCGCCGCCTCCACCGGCCTACCCGTCGATTGCATCGGCCTCAAAGCCACCACCAACGAAGGCGTCGGCGACCTCGGTCGCGGCCTCGCCATCGCCGCCCACGCCGTCTGCCTCATCGCCAAAAACTAATGTCCGCTTCCCTGCTTCCCTCGTCGGCCCTCCCTCTGCACCTCTTGCGCTTTTTCGCGGCCATCGCCGTCCCGTTCCTTCTCTTCGCCTTCACCGGCTGCGGCAAACGCGAGACCACGGTCGAACTCGGCAACCGCGAGGGCATCCTCCACCTCAGCATCGGCTCCGAACCCTCCGATCTCGATCCGCAGACCGTCACCGGCACCGGCGACGCCAAGATCATCCAGGCCCTCTTCGAACCCCTCGTCAGCTACGAGACCGGCACGCTTGCACCCGTCCCCGCCCTCGCCGAGCGCTGGGAAATCTCCGCCGACGGCCTTACCTACACGTTTCATCTCCGCCCCGATGCCAAGTGGTCCAACGGCGACCCCGTCACCGCCCAGGATTGCGTCGATTCGTGGCGCCGCATTCTCACACCCTCGCTCGCCGCCGACTACGCCTACTTCCTCTACCTCCTGCGCGGCGCCGAAGATTTCAACAAGGGCCGCTCCGCCGATTTTTCCAACGTCGGCGCCGTTGCCCGCGACGCTCACACGCTCGTCGTCACGCTCACCCACCCCGCGCCCTACTTCCTCCAGATTCTCCTCAACTCCCCTTGGCGCCCCATTCACCTCCGCTCTATCGCCGCCGTCGGCGATCCCTACAACCGCGGCACGAAATGGACCCTTCCCGGCGCCCTCGTCTCGAGCGGCCCGTTCGTCCTGAAGGAGTGGTCTCTCAACCGGCGCGTCATCGTCGAGAAATCCCCCACTTACTATGACCGCGCCAAGGTTCGCCTCAACGCCCTCCACTTTTATCCCATCGACAACATCGATGCCGAAGAGCGCGCCTTCCGCGCCGGCCAACTCCACATGACCTGGGCTCTGCCGCTCTCCAAGGTCGTCCCGCTCCAGCGCGAAAAATCTCCCGCGCTCCGCATCGATCCTTTTCTCGAGACCTACTTTTTTCGGCTCAACGTCCGTAAAGCCCCGCTCGACGATGTGCGCATCCGCCGCGCCCTCTCCCTCGCCATCGACCGCGATGCCATCGCCACCAAGATTCTCCCCGGCGGACGCCAACCCGCCCCCACCTTCGTCTCGCCGCTTCTCGTCGGCTACACGCCTCCGGCCCGCAAAGCCTACGACCCGGAGGCCGCCCGCCGCCTGCTCGCCGAGGCCGGCCACGCCCGCGGCGCCGGCCTCCCGCCGATCGAAATCCTCTACAACAATTCCGAAATTCTCCGCCTCGTCGGCGAAGCCATCCAGCAGATGTGGTCGCGCGAACTCGGCATCGAGGTCCGCCTTTCTAACCAAGAGAAGAAAGTCGTTTTCGCCAACCGCCGCGCCGGCGATTACCAAGTTCTTCTCGGCAGCTGGACCGCCGATTACCTCGACGCCACGACCTTCCTCGACATGTGGCTGAGCGATTCCGGCAACAACCACACCGGCTGGAAAGACCCCGCCTACGACGCCCTCGCCGCCCGCGCGCTCACGATTGCCGACCCCAAAGCCCGCGCCGCCGTCCTGGCCGAATCCGAGACCCTCGTCCTCGATGCCGCGCCGATTATCCCGATTTATTTCAACACCCACGTCTACCTGCTCCACCCTTCCGTGAAAGGCTGGCAACCCACGCCGATGGACCACACCGACTACCGCTACGTCTCCCTCGAAAAGTAGGGCAGGGTCTCCAACCCACCCTCCGCGCCTTCGCCCATGTCACCCTCGCGCCCGCCCGCCTCCGCGAGCCCCCGCCTTCGTCTCTCCGGGCCTTCCGCGCTGCTCTCAGCACTCCTCTGCGTCTTTTTCCTCCCTGCCTGCGCCAAAAAAAATCCCACGCCCTCTTCCGACACCGCGCCCCAAGTCCTCCGGCTCAGCCAACGCAACGAACCCGCCGACCTCGACCCCGCCACCGCCACGCTGCCCGACGAATTCTTCATCATCCGCGCGCTCGCCGAGGGCCTCGTCACCGCCGGCCCCGACGGCCGCACCCCGCAGCCCGCCGCCGCCTCCCGCTGGGAAATCTCGCCCGACGCGCTCACTTACACGTTTTACCTCCGCCCCGAGGCTCGCTGGTCCAACGGCGATCCCGTCACCTCCGGCGACTTCATCGACTCTTACCGCCGCATCCTGACGCCCGCCACCGCCGCGCCCAAAGCCTCTCTTTTTTTTCAGGTAAAAAACGCCCGCGCCTTCGCCGCCGGCACTTTGACCGACTTTTCCTCCGTCGGTTTCACCGCGCCCGATCCCCGGAAACTCGTCGTCACGCTCGAGCACCCTACGCCCGCGTTTCTCCTCTACGTCGCCAGCGGCCCTTGGCTGCCCGTTCACCCGGCCACCGTCGCGAAGCACGGCCGCACGTGGACCCAGCCCGCGCATCACATCGGCAACGGGCCCTTCACCCTCGCCGAGTGGCGCCAACAACAACGCATCATCGTCAAAAAAAATCCCGCCTACCGCGCCGCCGCGGCCGTGCGCCTCGACGAAATCCAGTTTCTCCGCTTCGACAGCGGCGATACCGAAGAGCGCGCCTACCGCGCCGGCCAAGTCGATGTCACGATGTCGGTTCCCGTTTCAAAACTTGAAACCTACACCCGCGACCGCCCCGCCGAGATCTTCCAAACGCCCCTCGCCGAGACCCGCTACCTTACCTTCAACACCCGCCGCTCGCCCCTCGACGATCCCAGCGTCCGCCGCGCCCTAAGCCTGGCCATCGACCGCGAAAAAATCACCGCCCTCGTTCTCCGCGGCGGCCAACTCCCCACCACGACCTTCCTCCCGCCGTCTTTGGTGGAGCCCGATCTCCGAACGGGCTCTCCGAATCCCACGCCCCAAGCCTCCACTCCCTCGCCCCTCGCCCACGCCCGCGAGGCGGCCGCCCTCCTCACCGCCGCCGGCTTCCCTGGCGGCAAGAACTTCCCCCGCCTTGAACTCACCGGCTGGTCGCAGACCCCCGTGCTCGAGGCGATCCAAGCCATGTGGAAATCCACCCTCGGGATCGACGTCGCGATCGCGCTCCGCGACGCAAAAGTCCACCTCTCCGCCCTCGGCACCGGCGACTACGACATCGGCTTCATCACTGAAATTCCCGACTTGGCCGATCCCGCCCCGTCGCTCGAGAATTTCACCACCGGCGCCCCCGGCAATTACCCCGGTTGGTCCGATCCCCGCTACGACGCACTCTTTGCCCCGCGTCCTCCAGCCTCTCCGCCCAAACTCGAAGCGGTCGCTGCCGAAGCCCTCCTAATCGAAGCCGCGCCGATCGCCCCGCTTTATTTCAACACGAAAAACTGGCTCAAATCCCCCCGCGTCCAAGGCTGGCAAGAAGACCCGTTCTGGTCCCGCGAATACGTCGGCGTATTTCTTACCGCGCCGTGATCGGCCGCCTCAGTCGTTCCGATTCCGCATCGGCTCCCGGCCTTTCTACCTCCCGCCGGAACCCGCTGGGTTCGGATTTCGCGGAAATATTCCATGCTCCCGATTTTCAGTTTCCAGCGCGTGCGGCGACCGCAGCCTGCCGCCATGCGTTTCGTTTTCTTCACCCGCGCCCTCGCTTTCGCCGCAGCCGTTTCACTCGCGTTCAACGGCGTCGCGGCCGCCACCCGTGCGCCGATCTTGTTCTTCGACGGTCCTCTCGCCGACTTCGCCGACGAGGGCCTGCCTTACCGCCTCACCGCCGCGTTCCCCACCTCGCCCGACCCTATCACGGGTTGGCTCGGGGCCGTCGACGCCCGCTGGACGGTCGGCACGGGCTTCGCCTCCGTCTACGACAACTTCGACACCGGTACCAACAGCGTGCGTGACCGCGGCCGCGACGGCCTGCTGCTCAACGCCGGTCGCCAAACCCTCTGGCCCGTGCCCGTGAAGTTGCCCGCCGGCTCTCTCCGCCTCGAACTCGAGGCCGGCCTCAACTATGCGACCCGCAGCCTACCCGCGAACGGCACTCATTTGAGTTTCTCTCTTTTCGCGGGCTTTGAGTGGTCCAACGCCTCGGACAATCCGCGCGAATGGATCGCCGGCATCCGTTGGTTCCACCTGTCGCACGGCGGTCTCTTTGGCGTAAACGGCGGCTACGACGGCCTTCTCTTCCGCGTCGGTCGCCGCTGGAATTTTTGAATTCGACGCCGCTGCCGCTCCGACCGCCCCTTGCTCTTCTCATCGTCGCCCGGCCGCACGGTCGTCGCGTAACTATCTCCTAGGGCGAAAAATCCCATCTCAGAGGTGGACAGAGAGCCCCCAGTTTCTAATGTGCAACTCCAGCAAAGTCACAACCCCTGTGAACGCCCAAACCCTGTCTCTATGAACACCAAAACCCACCTGAAAAAAGCCTGCTGCGCGTTCATCGCGCTCAGCACGCTCGCCCTCGCCCAAACCGCTCCCGTCGCCCCCGCGACGAGCGCAGAGTCCGAAACCGTCAAACTCACCGAGTTTACCGTGAAGGCCGAGCCCAACCGCGGCTACGCTGCCTCGGAGACCCTCACCGGCAGCCGCGTGCGCACGCAGATCGCCGACCTCCCCTACACCGTCAACGTCCTCACCAGCGAATTCTTCGAGGACTTCGGCATTTTTGAGTTCTCCGACAACCTCATCCAGGTCGGCGGCTTCACCGGTCTCGACGTCGGCGGCGGCTTCAACCTTCGCGGCTTCGGTTCGACGTCCCAGCTCCGCGACGGCTTCTTCCGCCTCGGCCGCTATGGTTCCAGCAACGTCGACCGCATCGAAATCATCAAGGGCAACAACGCCGCCATCTACGGCCGCACCTCTCCCGGCGGCATGATGAACATGGTCTCCAAACAGCCCCGGGCAAAAGAAAGCCAGCGGCTTTCGATCAACTACGGCAACGAGGGCACCCAGCGCGGCACGCTGGAGACCGCCGGTCCCGTGGCGCGCACCGCGCTCGGCAGCCTCAACTACATTTTCACGGCCTCCCATTTCCAAAAGGAGTTCGACATGGAGTATGCCCGCAACCGGAACCAGGAATACTACCTCGCCGTCAAAAATGACTTTCCCGACGGCTCGAGCCTCTTCATGTCCGCCGAATACTTCCTGCAGATCCGGCACTCACCCAACAGCTCCGCCCCGCTGGTCATCGACCAAAAGCGCACGACCGACCTCTCCGACGACGTCGCCGTCGGCTACGCCAAGAATCTCGCCCGCTTCAACGCCCATGGACCCCGCAGCCAGCTCGACCGTGGTTCCTCCAACTACGGCGCCGTCTACGACAAAAAATTCACCGATATCTTCAGCACCCGCATCGCGTCCAACTACTACCTCGCCCGCCGCTGGGACTATAACCAAAACAACAGCTGGGGCACCATTAACATCAACCCGCCGGCCAATGCCACCACCGGCATCGTTCCCCCCGTTACGTCCACCCGCGGTGCCGTCCCCAACACGACCCGCATCATCGAAGACGGCGGCGGCCTGCAGGCCGACCTTCTCGCCCAATACAAAACCAATCGCGGCAAGATCGAGCACAAGACTCTGGTCACCCTTGATATCAACGACTACTACCGCTGGGACCCTTCGCTCTCCTACGCCAACCCGAGCCATCCCAACCTCGTCGCTTGGAACGCCGCCGGATCGGGCCGCGTCGTGACGCTTGATTCCAACCTCAACCCCACCAGTCCGATCACCTACTTCACCGCGCCGCTCGACCCCACCATCGGCGTAAAGACCCGGCATCAAAAGCGCCGCATCACCGTCATCGGCGGTCTGCTTCGCCAACAAAGCTCCTTCATGGAGGGTCGCCTGCTCACCTTCGCCGGTCTTCGTTTCGACTCGGTTCGTTTCCGCGATCGCGACTTTATCGGCTTCGCACCTACGGCCACCGCTCCCATCCCTTACGTCACCGGCTCGATGATCGACAAGACGATCAACCTCACCAAGCCCAACCTCGGCTTTAACTACAAACTCACGTCCAACCTGCGCATCTACGGCAGTTACAGCGAGAGCTACTTCGTTTCCCAGAACGACAACGCCGCCCAGCATTACGATCCCACCTTCAAACCCGAGGTAGCCGATGGTTACGACTACGGCTTCAAAGGCTCCTTCTTCGAGGACCGCCTCAACTTTACGGTCAGTGGCTACTACGCCAACCGTTACAACGTCAGCGTCACCAACCTCGTTGAGACTCCGATCGGTTCGGGAAATTTTGTCCAAGTCAACGAGCGCGAAGGCGACCAACTCGTTCGCGGTTATGAAATCGATGTCACCTACAAGGTGAACAATGAAGTCTCCACCGGCGGCAGCTGGGGCCACGTCTATTCCATCTACACCGACTTCGGCGAAGCGAATCCCGCTGCCATCGGTCGCCGGGTCAACGGTGTCTCACCGCAAAACGGCAGCGTTTACGTGAAGTATGAGCCCAAAGGCGGCGCGCTCAACAACTTCTCCTTCAACGTCAGCGTCTCCCACCTCGCCCAAACGCCCACCGAGGCGCCCAACGCCGGTGATACGTACAGCACATCAGCGACCGGTGTCCGCACGGTCACCCGCTCCACCCGCCAATATGCTCTGAGCACCCCGTCGTTCACCCTCTGGAGTGTCGGCGCCCGCTACAAACTCCCCCGCACGGGCAATTTCGACCATACCCTCGCGCTCAATATCAACAACCTGTTCGACAAGGAATACCTCCGCGTCAATCGCCTCATCGGGGAAAAACAGGCGATCCTGTTCACCTACACGATCAATCGCTCCGGCTCGCGCCGCTGATCGATTTTTCCGCGGGTCAAATCGCGCTTCCAAGGCGGGGACCAAAAGTCCCCGCCTTTTTTGCGCCCAAATTCAACCGTTCCCGCCTCGCCGCCGCCCGCCCCAACACCGCCCGACACAGGGCCTCTCCTCGATTAAAGTCCCGGCACGTCTGCGGCCGCGTCTCGTAGATCGTGCAGAGCATCGTCGCCGCATCCAGCGCCACACACGCTCCGTCACCCCGTTGATCCATGCAGCGCACGCCTTCGTGCTCAGTCGTCAAAGCCGCCTCCACCACATCCCCCGCGCGCAATTCCACCACCAAGTGACAGCAACGCCCGCAACCGGCGCACAATGGAATTTCGGGCAGATTTGTAATGGCGCGCAGCCCGACGACTCCGGCGCCCGGTGGCGATCCTTTTGATTTCCTTCGCGCGCAACCCCGCGCCACGCTTCCGGTCAATCCCACCGTGGCCGCAGATTCCACCGCTTCCCATCCGCAACTTCACCCCGCCAACGCCCGTTGGCTGGCCACCGGCGCCGTCGCTTACCGCCGGATGCTCGCGCTCATCGACGCCGCCCACACCTCCATCCGCTGCGAAACCTACATCTGGGGCGACGATCGGGTCGGCACGCGGTTCCGGGCCGCCTTGATCCGGGCCGCCGCCCGCGGCGTGCGCGTTCAGGTCCTCGTCGATGGCGCCGGTTCCTCCGCGTTGCCCGCCGACTACTGGCGCGCCCTGCACGCCGCCGGCGGCACGGCGCGGGTTTTCAATCCGCTCACGTTCCGCCATTTTTCCATCCGCGATCACCGCAAACTCCTCCTCATCGACGATTACACTGCCATCACCGGCGGCTTCAACATCGCCGCCGACTACGATGGCGACGGCGTCACCGCCGGTTGGCGCGATCTGGGGATCGAACTCAACCACCCGCCCGCCCTCCGCCAACTCGCGCACTCCTTCGACGCGATGTTCACCGCCCACACCCTCCACCCTTGGTTGCTGCGCAATCTGCCCCGGCGGAAGAACCGTTCCCCGCGTCACCCGCCGGCGGTCGGTCCCGTCCTCTTCAGCGGCCCGCATCTCGTGCGCAACGAGTTCAGCCGCCAGCTCCTGAAGCTCCTCAAGCACGCGCACCACGTCCGGCTCGCCTCCGCTTACTTCGTGCCCAGCTTCCGCCTGCGCCGCGCCCTGCGCGCCGTCGCCCGCCGTGGCGGCACCGTCGAACTGCTGCTCGCCGGCCAGACCGACGTGCCGATCGCCCAACTCGCCGCCCGTTCCCTTTACGGCCCGTTGCTCAAAGCCGGCGTCCGGATTTGGGAATACCAACCGCAGATCCTTCACGCCAAACTCGTCCTCGTGGATCACGCCGTTTTTGTCGGCTCCGCCAACCTCGACGCCCGCTCCCTCGCCATCAACTACGAACTCACCGTCCACCTCAACGACCCCACCCTCGCCGCCGAAGCCGCCGTCGCGTTCGCCGCCGACCTCAAACAATCCCGCGTCATCACTTATCCGGAGTGGGAAAAAACCCGGACGTGGCTCACCCGCCTGCGCGGTGCTTGGGCCCGTTTTCTCATGACCAAAGTCGACCCTTGGCTCGCCCGCCGCCAGATGCGCGATCTGTCGTAGCGCCCCCCCACAGATCAACGCCCGGGCGTCTTCCGCACCATCCGCGCCATCGACTCTTCCGGGTTCAGCGCGGTCACCCCGTTTACCGGCACCCACGCGAGTTCCTTCGACTCGTTCACGGCGCGCACCAGCGGCTCGCTCGGGTCCGCCTCGATCATGAACCGCACATCGTAGTGCCAGTGCGCCGGGTCCGTCTTCCGGGCTGGGATCCAGTGCCGATCCACGTCGAAAATCTCCGCGCTCACCGGCCGCAGTCGCGTGAGTCCGCTCTCCTCGCTGCCTTCGCGCATCGCGACCGCGAGCAAATCCCCGTCGCCATCCGCATGTCCGCCGAGTTGCAGCCACTTTTCCAATTTCAAATGATGGGTGAGCAGAGTCCGCTCCCGCGCCGCATCAACGATCCAAGCCGATCCCGTCAGATGCCCCGGCACGCAGGCGCGCAACAAGCACCCCGGCTCCCTTTCGACAAAACTGATCGTGTCCGCCACCATCGCCGCCTCATGCGCATCGCTGACCCGCGCCGCATGGCACCGCAACAATCCCAAAATCAGTTCATGCTCCATCCGCCCGACTAAGCCAGTTCCGCCACCGGGGGAAAGCCCGGATCGCACCTCCCGCCGCCGGACCCTCGCCCACATAGCCAAAATTACCGGCCGGTCCCTCGTTGCTGACGTCACCCAAACCGCCGACCCTTAAGGACCGAATCATCGACAACGCCACCCCAGCAACCGCCCACCTCCCTGGCCTCCGTCTTCTCTCCTCTGCCCTCAGATCTCCACCCTCCTCCTCACCTCGTCTCAAACCACTTCGGCTCCGCCTTCACCGCGCCTGCCGCCTCAATCTGTGGAAATATCTCCGGGACCGTATTCGCCACGCGAAACAGATCCATGTTTGCCGGTTTGAAGAATTTCTCCGCGAGCATTTTCTCAAAGAGACGGATGAGGTCGTCGTAAAACCCGTCTTGGTTCAAAAACACGCACGGCTTCCGCACCACATCGAGCTGCCGCAGGGTGAGGATCTCCATGATCTCCTCGAGCGTACCGAAGCCGCCCGGCAGCGTCACAAACGCATCCGCCCGCGTCTCCATGAGCAACTTTCGCTCGCGCATCGTGATGACCGAAATGAGTTCGTCCGCCTCGTCGAACGCCAGCTCCCGCACCTTCATGAACTCCGGGATTACGCCGACGACCTTTCCGCCGGCCGCCTTGGTCGCCCGCGCCACTGCGCCCATCAACCCCGTCTTGCCCCCGCCATAAACCAACCCCCACCCTTGCTCCACCAGCAACGCCCCCAACTCCTCCGCGGCCGCATAATACTTGGGATCAAGCCGGTCGCTGGAAGCGCAATAGACGCAGAGGAGTTTGGTCATGGCTAAAAAGTTGAGAGCTGAGAGTTGAGCGTTGAGAGATCAAACCCAAAGCTCCGCACTGCTCCCGTCTCCTTTGTCGAATCCCAACTCACAACCTTCAACTCGCAGCCCGGCGCACTCCGCCCCCGGCGCACCCGCGCCCTATCGCGGCCGCCTCGCGCCTTCTCCCACCGGGCACCTCCACCTCGGCCATGCCCGCACGTTCTGGTTCGCCGCCGAACGCGCCCGCGCCGCCGGCGGCACTTTGTTTCTCCGCAACGACGATCTCGACGCCATCCGCTTCCGCCTCGATTTCGTCGCCGCCATGCTCGAAGACCTGCGTTGGCTCGGCTTCACCTGGACCGAACCCATTATCAACCAGAGCGAGCGGCTGCCACTTTACCGCGCCGCCCTCGCCCGCCTCCACGCCGCCGGTGCCATCTTTCCCTGCACCCGCACGCGCCGCGATGTCCTCGATGCCCTCGGCGCGCCCCACGAGGGCGCCGCGCCCGCACCCGATGATGAACCGATCTACCCGCCCCAATTCCGTCCGCCCGCCGACGCCCCGCTCCCGCCGCTCTCCGACGCGCTCGCCGTCAACTGGCGCCTCCGCGTCCCCGAAGGCGAAACCCTCACGTTTCACGACAACTCCCTCGGTCCCCAATTCGCTACCGCCGGCCGCGACTTCGGCGACTTTCTCGTCTGGCGCAAAGACGGCGTGCCCAGCTACCAACTCGCCTGCGCCGTGGACGACGCCGATCTCCGGATCACCGAAGTGGTCCGCGGGGCCGACCTCGTGAAAAGCACCTTTCGCCAACTGCTCATTTTCCGCGCCCTCGGCGTGCCTGCGCCGCAGTTTTTTCACGCCCCGCTGATGCTCGACGCCGCCGGCGTGCGCCTCGCCAAACGCCACGACGCCCTCAGCCTCCGAACCCTCCGCGAACAGGGCAAGACTCCCGGTGGAATCGTCGACGCTTTTTAACCTGCTTGTCATTGCGAGGAGCGCAGCGACGCGGCAATCCATCACCTCTCTCGCGGCGCAACGCGCCTCCTTAACAATTGTCTTCTCCGCGTAATCTGCGGCCAAAACTTCTGCTTCCCCCAACATGACCCTCCCAAAAATCGGCGTCCTCAACATCTCCGACCGCGCCAGTGCCGGTGTTTACTCCGACGAACCCGGCCAGGCCTGCGTCGCCCTTCTCCGCGAGTGGCTCACGACCGCCTTCGACCTCGACTACAAAATCATCCCCGACGAACAGTCTATCATCTCGGCCGAGCTGATCCGCATGGCCGATGTTTCCGGTTGCGGGCTCATCGTCACCACCGGTGGCACCGGTCCCGCACCGCGCGATGTCACACCCGAAGCCACCCGCGCCGTCATCGAAAAAGAACTGCCCGGTTTCGGCGAGCTCATGCGCGCCACCTCGCTCAACTACGTGCCCACCGCGATCCTCTCGCGCCAACTCGCCGGCACCCGCGGCCGCACGCTCATCGTAAATCTACCGGGACGCCCCAAGGCCATCCGCGAAAATTTTGAGGCCGTGTTCCCCGCGATTCCCTACTGCCTCGACCTCATCGGCGCCGCCCGCCTCGAGACCAACGCCGAGGTCATGAAATCCTTCCGGCCAAAAGCATAGGTCAGGGTAAAGGATAGGAACCGCGCTCCGAGCGGTCCGCGCGGTGCCGCCCCATCGCCCCATTTTCATCGCCGCTCCGATTCGCGCCCATTCGCGGGATTCGCGGGCAAAAGCCTCTTCACCGCGTGATTCTCGTCACGACCGGATTGTGCCACTCCGCCGGCAGCACCGACTCCGGCCCAATGATATACACGCGATAGTAGAGCCAGAAAACCACCACGCCCAGCAGGAGGAGAAAAACAATCTCACCCAGGTCTCCGCCGCCTTGCCGGCTCCCACGCTGCAGCGAAGCCACCGCCCGCCCGATCAACGGCGCGACCACAAACCCCACGAGCGAGCCGCCAAACAGCACCATCCCCATGATCGCCCCGGTCCGCAGGAACGGATCATCCAAGATCTTTGCCTTATAACTCACGATCTCGACGCAGAGATTGAGCAACAGCAGGCAGCACGGGAGCACATAGTAATTCCGGACGACACTGGTGGATTTCATGCGGGGCGCGGCGAAAAATCGTCATTTCATCAAACGGCCGCTTGCGCGAAAGCAGATTCGCACAATTACTCCCCGCTCATGATCAACTACAGTATTCCCGACCTCACCATCCACCCGCCTCGCAGCGTTCGCGTTCGCATCGGCGGCTACGCCCACCTCGCCCGCCTCCTCGACAAGGCCCGCGCCGAGATCCACGGCAAGAACGCCGGCTACCACTACGATTGCCCGGTCGACAAACTGCTCTTTGCCTTCACCGGCGTAAGTGCGGAAGCCATGCTCGCGGAGATCAAGAGCGGCAAATCCGACTTGGAAATTCTCACCTGGCTCAACGCCAACACCAAGCGCCAAGCCTTTGAGGTCATCGCCTGGTCCGCGTGGCTTGAACAAGTCGGCCCCGGCAGCGCCGAAGGCCACGAGTGGATCGCCGGCGTCATTAAGGGCAACAATTCCACCCGCGACGACATCCGCTCGTTCGCCGAGTTGCTCGATCTCGACGATTACATCAGCTACGGCGGCAAAGCCTGAGCGAATCGCACCGGATCGTCCCCCGGTCTTTGATTTTCGGCCGCGCCACAAGCGCGGCCTTTTTCATGTCCACCGGGCGAGCCCCCACCCGCCGCGGGCACCGTCCAGCACCTGAACGGTGACGAGCTTAGCGCCGCTTGGCGGCGATCGGCGACCGAGCCCGTGGTTCCCGATTCCGTCCAGACCCTGAATCAAAAACTCGTCACAGCTCGGTATACTTTTCCGCCCGGCCTTTGGCTTTCGCCACCGGATATTTCTCACCGTTCGCGGCCATTTTCGCCTCGATCACCGCCGCCACATCGAGCCCGGTGACGTTAGCGAACTCCAAGGCGTAGATCACGACGTCGGCCAATTCCTCCGCGATTTTGGCGCGCTTTACGGGATCGTTCATCACCGCCCGGGACGCCTCCGGCGTGCTCCACAAAAAGTGCTCCATCAACTCACCCGCTTCAGCGGCAAGCGCCATGCTCAGATTCTTCGGCGCATGGAACTGCTCCCAGTCCCGTTCGCGGGCAAACTCCAGCACGCGTCCCTTCAGCTCCTGGATCGTAGTCGTGGCGTCGGTCAGCGGCTCTTTCATCCGTCCAAATTGCGGCGATTTCAATGCGGGAGCGAGCTTGCTCGCGACTCCCGCTCTCACTTCTCCGCTCGCACACCTCGGCTCTCAGTCGCCCGCTCCATCACCCAATCTTCACCGTCATAAAAAAGATTCGGACTTGGCACGCCGGCTGCAATTTGGGCCGTGTCTCCAAGTTCAAATGACTACCGCTCGCTCACCTCTCCACCGCCCCGCCGGCACTTCGATTACGAAGGCCGTGCAGCCATGCGGTGCCCAGATACAGGCGGCCGTCTCCAATTGGAGCCAAAAAACTCGCCCGGGCTTCTCCGGCTAACCCTCCGAACCATCGGACCATTTGGCCAAAACGAGAAGCCCGGAGCCCCAAGCTCCAGGATGCAACCGCCTTTCCCATGCACACGATCATCAACTCCCGTCGCTCCGCCCGTCGCCCGCGCCTTGCCCAAGCCGTCGAGACCTTTCGTCAGCCGAGTTACGACTGCCGCGACCACGCCGATACCATGACGTTGTCGGTCTACGTGCCCGGCGTGGACGCCGCCGGGGTCGACATCGAGGCCATCGGCCCCGATCTGATGATTACCGCCCGCAAGTCCCATTTTGTCCGCGTCAACTGGCAGTCGCTTCATCTCGAAGGCGCGCAACGCGACTACCAACTCCGCTTGCGGCTTGGCCACGGCTTCGACTACTCCGCCATGCAGGCCGAGATTCACGAGGGCGTGCTCACCGTCCGCCTGCCGAAGCGCCAAGCTCAAGAAGCCGAAGCGCCCCTGCGCAACGTCGCCTAGACCGGACGAACTCCGGCTGTTCAAGCCGCGCGAGTGATCCGGATGGCTCCGCGATCTCGCCGATGGAAAGCCCACGCTCAGCAATCCCATTCGAGCACAAAAAAGCGGGCCTCTCGGCCCGCTCGTTTAAGCTTACCCCATCGGGCTACAGCCCGATGAATCGGTCCAATCAGGACTTCGCTTCCTGCTCTTCGATCTTCAACACGCGGTAACCACCGGTGGATTTGAAGTAGAGCAGAATCCCGAGGAAGATGATCGCCATCGCCGCCGGGATATAGGAATCGGCCTTGAGCGTCATACGATCGCCCTTCTGGTCGGCCGCCACGATGTCCTTTTGCGCTGGAGTCGCGTTGTTGGCCTTCACGGCCTCCTTGGAGTCGGACAACTTCTTGCCGTCGATAGCATTCACCTCGGAGAAGAACAAAAACTTCGACGGGGAAGCCGCCTTAGCCTCGGCGTAGGCTGCGGGGTTGGTCGTTTGCAAGGTCTCGGCCGCAAACCGGTCTTTGCCGTAACCGAGGCCGGGGCCGCCGATCAAACCAGCTGAGAGCATGCCGATGCCGCCCATGATCGAAATCGCCACCGCACCCGTGCGCGGGTAGCGGTCGGAAACCACCGCCAGCATCGTCGGCCAGAAGAAGGTCTTGCCGATCGCATAGATCGTGAGCGCGACGAAGGCCATCGCGACGGTCTGGACTCCGCTCGTCATCTGGAGACCGACGCAGGCCAAGATAGAGCACACCATCAGCAGGGTGATCGGCGACATACCCATCTTGGTCTCAATAAAGTGCGCGCAAAACCGCAAACCGAACATCACGGCCGAGGTCCAAATCAGCAGCCATTTGCCCTGTTCGGAGGTGAACATATTGCCCGTGATATTGGCGATCCATCCGTCCGTCCCGAGTTCGACCGCGCCGACCAAGGCGTGGGTGATGAACAGCACGAACAGCAAAATCGAACCGAGCGAGAAACGCGTCATGACACCGACCGTGATCAGCAACGCACCACCCACGACATAGCCGACGGCAGGAGGAAAACTGGCCAAACCAAACAGCGCGGCCAACGGACCGGAGACAAACATGCTCAAAAGGTAGCATGCCACTGCCGCACCGAGCAGGCCGACATCTTTGAACATTTCGCTCAACTTGGCGCCCTTCTCCGAGGCCTCGGACTTGGGCATGTGCTGACCGAGGAACATGAATCCGTAGATCAGAGTCGGGATCAGATAAAGCGAGAGCTGAATCTTCCAGCCCACTTGCATCTTGTCGTCGAGCACCCAACCGACGGCCGCTCCAGCCACGATTCCAGCCGGCCAGCTCGCGTGCAGGATGTTCAGGTAATGGGTGCGTTGTTTAGGGAACAGGGTTGCAACCAGAGGATTCGAAACCGCCTCAAGCGTGCCGTTGGCGAATGCGAAAATGAACATGCCGATCGTCAACATCTGATAGGCATTTTGAGGCGTGCTCGCGCCGAAGGTGACGACGGCGGACAAGACGTGAAATGCGAATGCCGCAACCACCAGTTTGCCGTAACCGATCTTGTCGCAGATCAGACCACCGATGATGATACCGAAGCAAAAACCGGTAAACCCGGCCCCGCCGATGGCTCCAAGCTGAGTGGCCGTGAAGCCATACTCACCCGCCCAGTTATCGAAAATACCACCCCGGACGCCGAAGCCCATGCCGGCGGCAAAAATGGCCATAAAGCCGGCCCAAAGGAGGCGCTTCGCATTGGCAGCGATAGGCGCGTTGTCGACATTCTGATTACTCATAGGAATTAACTGTAGGTTGGGATTGGGGTGAAAAAACTGATACCTCCGATTTCTTGAAAGATTCTCCGAGCCCGGGCAAGGTCGCTTTTGAGCAATTGTGAACTCTTCGCGTCGGAACGACTTTTTTCTTTCAGTGGGGCACATTTCTGACCGATGCCAGTCTACCTCCTGAAACCAGCACCGAACCGACCACTCCCATGCCTTTACCCACCCACTTCACCCAGCCCGAAATTTTTGAAGATCGTCCCGTCGTCGTCGAGCTTGTCGCCCGCGCCAACGCCATGTGGGACCGTCCCATTTTCCGCGCTCCGCCTCTGAAAGTCGTCTTACCCCGGGTAAGCCCCGAAATCTTCAAGAGCTTACCCACCCTGGTCTCAACCCTCAGCCCGCGCTGATTCCGGACCCGATCACAGGGCGGAAATCCCCATCGTCAGCGGAGACCCAGGTCTCCGCTTTTTTGCGTCCTCTCACCCCGCCCGGTAATTCGACGCTGCCTGCATCGAATCCACAAAAAGCACACCCCCTAAATCTCCCGCGCCAACCAGATCAGGTCCCCGCGCGCTCCCGCCCCTTGCCCGAGCACTTTGGCCAAATACTCCACCGTCGCAGCCGCCTCGTCCGCAAACTTCCAAGGCGGATTCACGATCAACACCCCGCACCCCACCATCTTTGCCGCCGGCGGATTCACCACCAGCTCTACGGCCAACGTCGGCGGCAGCACCAGACCCCGCAGCTCCGCAAAAAACAAATCCACCTTCGCCCGCTCGGTGAGGGGATACCACACGGCAAACACTCCGCCCGGCAATCGCTTCAGTCCGTCCTTCAATGTCGCCACGATCTGCGCCCACTCATCCTGCGCCTCAAAGGGCGGATCGATCAACACCAGCGCCCGTTTCTCCAGCGGCGGCAACACCGCCCGCACCGTTGCATAGCCGTCCGCCTCGCGCACCTGGGCGCCGCCGGTAAACTGAAACTTCTCCCGCAACGCCGCGCACTCCGCCGGTTGGCGTTCGCACAACACCAGTCGCTCCTGCGGCCTCGCGATCAGGTTCACCAGCTCCGGCGACCCCGGATAAAATCTCGGCTCGGGCGTGGCGTTGCTCTCCCGCCGATCATACTCCCGCACGAGCGCAATATAATCCGCGACGCCGCCGGGCAACTCCCCGGCCGGTCGGTTCCACAGACGGCCCACACCCTCCGGCCATTCCGGCACGCGCGCGTGGGTGTCCCCGATGGCCGCCACCGCCAGATCGTAGCTCCCACGACCGGCGTGCGTATCGAGATAGAGAAAACCCTTCTCCTTTCTTTGCAGCGCGCGCACCAGCGGGACGAGCAACGCGTGCTTCATCACATCGGCGAAATTGCCGGCGTGATAATGATGGCGGTAGTTCACGCCGCGACCGGCACTTTGACGACCACCTTGCGCACCAACATCGGTGCAACGGCCGCCACCAACGGACGATGCCCATCCACAGGGAAAAAGACGGCAACCTCGCCCGCGGCGACCCGCAGCGTCGTGTGCCGCGAGAAGCCTTCGTAAAAGAGCACATCTTTAGCCGGCCGGAGATCCTCGGCGATCTTGAGGTTGCTCACATCCGTCAGCTCCATGATCTCCTCGCCCACGATTACCGCCTGCACATCCGTGTAGGCCTTGTGCGACTCCCACTTCGGCACCGTCGGCACTCCCGCCGGAAATGTCATGCAGGCCTGAGGCAGCGCAAACACTCCGCCGCCCAAGTCCACGCGCTGCGTCTGCTCGGCCGCGAGACCGTCGAGCAACGCGCGTTCCGGCGAACCGGTGCGCAGGCAGGCTTCGACATACGCGAAGGCCGTGGCGAATTTGTCAGAGGGGGCAAGCTGAGCCCGCACCGTGGAGAGAGAACCGAATAGAGCCATGTCCCGAGCCTCAAACCCGTGTTAAAATCTGGCAAGCCGCGAAACCGCGACCGCCCACGCGCTTGATTTTCCCACTACGTGGCGCCTGGCCCACCGATGGCCTCGGCATGAATCCGCGCGATATCATCCGCCGGCCCGGCGGCCCTACGCCGCCGCCAGTACGCCGCCCAAGCCGAGAAACAACAAAATCCGCCTTCCCGCACCTTTGCACACCCGCCGCGCTCGCCACCCGCCCGATGGGCCCAAAAACATTGCCCCTCCCTCGACACCCGTTTTTCTCCACGCCAATCGTGTCCGGCCTCATCCGCATCTTTTCCGACCTCCACTACGGCGACCGCTCCAGCCGACTCCGCCGTCTCGATCAACTGAGTCCGCTTCTCGACGGCGTGGGCCGGTTGATCCTCAACGGCGACACCCTCGACACCCGACCCGGCCCTCACCCTCAAATCACCGCCCGCTCCCGCGCCGAGGTCGGCGGTTTCTTCGGCGCCTGCGCCCCCGAGGTCACCCTCGTCACCGGGAATCACGACCCGGACATTTCCGACCTCGATACGCTCGACCTCTGCGGCGGCCAAGTTTTCGTCACGCACGGCGACATTATTTTCGACAACATCGTCCCTTGGGGTCGCGACGCCGCCACACTCGAGGCCCACATCACCCACGGGCTGGCCTCGCTGCCCGTCGAACACCGGACCCAACTCGCCCCTCGACTCGCGGTCTTTCGCGCCGCTTGCGCTGCGCTCCCCCAACGCCATCAATCCGAACCCAACCCGCTCAAATACGCCGTTAAGTTCGCCGCCGACACCGTTTGGCCGCCTTTGCGCAGCTTGGATATCATCCGCGCTTGGCGCGAGACCCCGAACCGCGCCGCCGGCATTGCCGCCGCCCATCGCCCCGCCGCCCGCTTCATGCTCATCGGCCACACGCACCGCCCATTCGTTTGGACCGCCCCTTCCGGTCTCACCGTGATCAACACCGGTGCCCTCTGCCGTCCTTTCGGCGCCCAAGCCGTGGATCTCACCCCCGGCCGTCTCACCATTCGCCAGATCGAGTCCCGCTCCGGCTCATTTCACCCGGGCCGAGTCGTCGCGGAGTTTGCTCTCGCGGAAGTCCCCGCTTCTTCGAACATCCCCGCATGAGCGTTACTTTCGGCTGGTGGCACCGCGATCCCGTTGAGGGAAAATTTCAAATTCACGTCGACGTCCACGGCGGCAACATCGAGTGGACCCGCCACCAGGGGCACAACACTTCGTGGCTCCCGCATCACCCGACCGATGAAGACCGCGAGCGTCTCATCTTCGAAGCCGAGAAGCGCGTACCTCGCCGGCTCATCACGCAAAAGCAATTCGACGAAATCAAACGCCTGAGCGAACTCGACGGCCCCGGCCGCGTTTCCGGCAAGCGCATCACCGGCCTCGGACCTTCCTTCGATTAACCGCCCGCCTCGGCACCGATCTGTTCCCAGATCAATCGAAACGCCGGCGTAAACTCGGCCGGTTTTGCCCGCATCCGCGCGGTTAGCTCCGCCGGTACCACCCACTCGCCGCGCTCGATTTCCTCAGGGTGGAGCACAAACGGGCCGGCGTGCTTCAACCGGTAAACCCAGAGGAACTCCCAGCCCGTGCGCGCACACGCCTCCACCCGGCGCCACCGCACCAGATCGCCCGCCCCCACCCGCACCCCGATCTCTTCGCCCAGTTCTCGCACCGCCGCCGCGTCATAGTCCTCGCCGCTGTCCAGATGACCCGAACACGCCGCGTCCCAACATCCCGGCGACATGTCCTTCGTCATCGACCGTTTCTGCAAAAAGGTCCGCCCCGCTGCGTCAAACACCAGCACATGCACCGCCCGGTGCCAGAGCCCCCGCGCGTGAACCTCCCGACGCGCCGCGCGCCCGATCACGATATCGTTCGCATCCACCACATCGAAAAATTCTTCACTCATAGGCGTTCGTTTATTGCCGCACCCGACCGTGAACTTGCAACCCCGATGACGCCCACCCCGCCCGCCCTTTACTTTCATCCGCGTTCGTATGCAGTCCTGCCTTCGCCCCTTTCCTTATGCCGAAAATCGAAGTCAACATTGTCGCCGAGATTCTGAAAAAGAACCAACTCGACCCAAAGCTCCTCCGCCAAGTCATCGAAGAAATGAACCTCGCCGCCCAGCCCGACCCCGGCGACGAAGAGAAACCGCCGGCAGTCAAAAAGCAGTTCGTCGTGCTCGCCAGCGACCCGGAGAATCGCCTGCCGAAACACGATTTTGTCGCTTGGATTCTCCAAATTCCCGAGGAAGACAGCGTCGCCACCACCCAAGAGCGCATCTTTCGCGGCGCCTACGATTTCAACGCCTCCAAAAAAGGCCGCCTCCACCCCGCAAAAACCGTCGGCGAAGCCCTCGAGCACGTCCCGGCGAAATTCTTTAAGGAGGCCGAGGTCTGGGTGAAAAACAAAGTCCCCGTGCTCGTCCTGCGCACCGACAACGAAATTCCGAAAGCGCCTAAATAGCGCCCACGGCGTTTCGGACCGTGTAGCAGCGTCCCTCGCGGACGCCCGCCTTTTTTCCCGCGCTCCTGCTGCTTAAGGCTCGATTCCGAAGTTCTGGGGGTCAAATCCCCGCGCCGCCAGCGCCGCGCTCAAGGCCTTCATCTCCAGCCGAGCGCCCGGCTTCACTCCGTTCGCCTTGAACCAACCTTGGTTCGTCTCGACGACAAACTGCAACCGTTGGCTCCGCGAGGGCACCGGCTTCTCGTCGAACGGATACGCCGGATAGTATTCCAGCAGCACGCCCTCCGGACTGAAGTAAGCGATGTCCAACGGCGTCGGCGTGTTTCGCATCCAAAAACTCATTCCCTGCGGCCGCCCGAAAACGAACACCATCGCGTCATCGGCTCCCAAATCACGACGCTCCATCAGCCCCCGCTCCAGCTCTTTGGGCCGCACCGCCAATTGCATCCTCAGGGTCTTGTCGCCGACTTTGATCGAAAACCAGTCCGCCACACCTTTCATCGCCGCACCCTGCGCCACGCCCCCCGCCGAGCTTTTGGTCCCCGCCGACTCTGCCTCACCACACCCGGCCACAATCAGCGCTGACGCGGCCGTCGCTACCCTCAAAACCATGGAAACCGGATTTGCCTTCTTCATGCGCCCTGTGGCTAATCACCCGCCTCTTCCAACTCAACTCCTCTCTCCCACCGTGTCACTTTCATCATCGGCGTCCACGCCTCCGCCCCTCCTCTACGCCGACACCGAACGCAGCGCCGATGCCCTCTACTTTGGCCGCGTCGGCGTGCCCGACCCGTTCATCGCGTTCGCCGCTCACGGCAAAAAATACGCCGTTGTCGGCGCCCTTGAATTCGGACGGGTAAAGCGCCGCTCCGCCTTCGACCGCGTTCTCGCCCTCGAACCCTATATGGCCAAAGCCCGCGAGGTTTGGCCGCAGCGCAAACCCGGCGCCGCCGAAGTGATCTTCCTCCTTGCTACCGAACTGAAACAGAAATCCTTCACCGTCCCGGAGGATTTTCCCGCCGGCGTTTACGAGAAGCTTTTCGAACTCGGCCTCGACCTCACCGTCGCGACCGGCCCGATCTTCCCCAACCGTGAAATCAAAACTCCGGCCGAAATCACCGCGCTGCGCGAGGGCAACCGCTGCAGTGCATTGGGCATCGCCGCCGCCGAGCGCGTGCTCCGCGCCAGCAAAATCAAGGGCCGCTCACTCATCTTCGAGGGCAAACCTCTAACCAGCGAGCGACTGAAATTCGCCATCGAGTCTGCCTGCCTCGCCGCGGGCGCCGTCTCCGCCAACACCATCGCCGCCGGCGGCGACCAAGCCTGCGACCCGCACGAGCGCGGCTCCGGCCCGCTCCGCCCCAACGAACTCATCATCGTTGACGTCTTTCCCCGCGTCTCCGCCACCGGCTACCACGGCGACATGACCCGCACCTTCCTCCGCGGCACCGCCTCCGAGGCCCAACGCGCCCTCGTCGCGGCCGTTCGCGCCGCCCAACTCGCCGCGCTCAAAACCATCCGCGCCGGCGTGGGCGGTCGTACCGTGCACGAAGCCGTTGTCGCCACCTTTACCGCGCGCGGTTACGAGACCAAGCACTCGCCCAAGGGCTCCACCGGTTTTTTCCACGGCACCGGCCACGGCCTCGGCCTCGCCGTTCACGAGGCGCCCGGCCTCAGCCCGCGCTACGACACCCCGCTGCGCCGCGGCACGGTCGTGACCGTGGAACCGGGTCTCTATTATCCCGGCCTCGGAGCCTGCCGGATCGAAGACGTCGTCCAGGTCACCGCCACCGGCCACACCCTTCTCTCCAAGTCCCCCTACACGTGGGAACTCTGACCCGTCTTTACTCCGATCTCCTGATTTCTCGATTTTCACCGTCCTGCTCTTTTCTCCCGTATTTTTTCCGCGTTTTCCGTGTATTCCGTGGGCAACTCCTCCCAATTCCTGATTCCCTGAGTTCCAGATAAAAAACATCCCTGCCCCGATGCGCTCACTGCCCGGCCTCCTCAAAAAAATCTCCGCCCTTCGCATCCTCGTCATCGGCGACGTCATGCTCGACCGCTACCTCTGGGGTGATGCCACCCGCATCTCGCCCGAAGCGCCCGTACCCGTCGTGGACATCACCCGCGAAACCGTCACCGCCGGCGGCGCCGCCAACGTCGCCCTCAACCTCGCTTCTCTTGGGGCCCGCACCACCGTCGCCGGCTACTTCGGCGCCGACGCCGCCGGCCGCAGCCTCGTCGCCACGCTCGCCGAGAAAAAAATCGCCACCCTTTCGACCCCCGGCTCCGCGCAGACCATCGTAAAAACCCGCGTGCTCGTCCAGCGCCAGCAACTTTGCCGCCTCGACCGCGAGTCCCCGCCCTCCGCCTACGCCGTCACCGCCGACGCCGCCGAAAAACTTCTCAGCACCGCCATCCGCTCGCACGACGCCGTCATCTTCTCCGACTACGCCAAAGGCATCCTTTCCGACGAGCTCGTCGCCCGCATCACCACCCTCGCCCGCGCCGCCGGCAAACTCGTCGCTTTGGACCCCAAACCGAAGCACGCCCTCGCCTTTCACGGCCTCGATCTGATCACCCCGAACAAACGCGAAGCCCTCGAACTCTCCGGCCTCCACCCCGCGCCCGGCACGCCCTTCCCCGCCGCCGCCGTCTGCGCCCGACTCCACGAGAAATTCGCGACCAAGCACCTCGTCATCACCCTTGGCGAAGACGGCATGTTACTCAGCACCGCCGGTAAAGTCCTCAAAACCATCCCCACCGCTGCCCGCGAAGTTTACGACGTCTCCGGCGCCGGCGACACCGCCCTCGCCGCCCTCGTCTTGGCCTTGGCCGCCGGCGCCAAACTCGAAACCGCCGCCCACTTCGCCAACGCCGCCGCCGGCGTCGTCGTCGGCAAACTCGGCACCGCCACCGTCACGCCGGCCGAGCTCAAGGCCTACGTCAGTCACCGCTAATCCGTGGAACCCAAAAAACACCAACCCAAGAACGCAGACTCTCGCCGCGCCCTCTTCCTCGATCGCGACGGCACACTGATCCTCGACAAGCACTACCTGTCCGATCCTGCCGGCGTGGAGATCATCCCCGGCGTGCGTGACGCTCTCCAGCACGCCAGCGCCCTCGGCTATCAGCTCTTTATGCTGACCAACCAGTCCGGCATCGGCCGCGGACTCTACACCCTCGACGACGCCCTCCTCGTCAACGCCCGCATGGAGACCTTGCTCGCTCTCCACTCACCCCTCTTCGCCGGCATCTGCATCGCACCGGAGGCGCCCGACCAACCTTCACTCTACCGCAAACCCTCGCCGCGCTACATTCAGGAGATGATCGCTCAACACCACCTCGATCCCGCCCAGTGCGCGATGGTCGGTGACCGCGCGAGCGACATCCAAGCCGGTCTCGGCGCCGGTGTCCGAGCCATCGCCGTCTGCACCGGCGAGCTCACGGCCGACGCTTGGCAAAGCCTCGCCCTCCCGGGCGCCGAGATCCACGCCGACCTCGCCGCCTTCGTCGCAACGCTCGCCTAAATTCATCTCTTTCATTCGCGCCCATTCGCGGAGTTCGCTGGCCACCCTTCTCCGACCATCCTCCCTCCGACTTCCGTGTTTTCCGTGTATTCCGCGGGCCGCTCCTCCTTCTAAACCCCGTTCCATGCCCGAACTCGCCGAAGCCGAATTTTTCCGCAAACGCTGGCAACTCGCCACCCGCCCCGACTCCAAGATTCTCCGCGTCCACACCCACGACGCCAAAAAACTCTTCCGCACCGCGCCCGCCCCCGCCCTCCGCGCCGCCCTCACCGACTCCGTTCTCACCGCCTCCGCCGCCGCCGCGAAGCAGATCCTCTTCCGCTTTCAACGCCCCGCCACCTCCACCGCGCCCGCGATCGACGCTTGGCTCGGCATCCACCTCGGCATGACCGGCGACCTTTCCGTTGCAACGCCTGCTCATAATCCGCGCAAGCACGACCACCTCGTCCTCTACACCGCCGCCCACGCGCTCGTTTTCGCCGACCCACGTCTCTTCGGCCGCATTCAGTTTCACCTCGGTCCCGACGCCCCGCTGTGGTGGGCCAAGATCGCCCCGGCCCTGATCTCGCCCTCGTTCACCGTCGCCGCCGCGGCCGCGTTCCTTAAGCGCCGCGCCCGGGCGCCGATCAAAGCCGTTCTCCTGATGCAGGAACGTTTCCCCGGCATCGGCAACTGGATGGCCGACGAGATCCTCTGGCGCGCCGCGATTCACCCCGCCCAGCCCGCCGGCTCCCTTAGCCCCGCCGAAGTCAAAATCCTCTGGCGCGAGTGCCGCGCCGTCGCCCGTCTCGCCCTCGCCACGATCGCCGGCCGCGGCGATGATCTTCCTCCAGATCTCAACACCGCCATTCCTGACACCTGGCTATTCAACCACCGCTGGTCCGACGGCGGCCGCTGCCCCAAAACCAAAAGACCCCTGAGTCGCGCCGACATCGGCGGCCGCACCACCTGCTGGTCTCCGGCCCGCCAAAAACTTCGCAATAACTGACGCGCTCCGCCGATCCCTCCGTTGACATAGCCAACTCTGCTTTCCAACTTGGCCAACATGAACGTCAAGACCGCCGAGCTGAAAAACAACCTCAGCAGATACCTGCGCCGGGTCCGAGCCGGCAAGACGCTCACCGTCTTCGACCGCGATACCGCGATCGCCGTGCTTTCCCCGGTTCCCGCATCCCCCGACATCGCGCCTCCGCTTGACCGCGCCTGGCAACGCGAGCGCCTCGCCGCCCTCGCCCGGGCCAAGAAACACGGCGTCAAGATCGACATCCCTCTCCATCGCCCAGTCGGGCCGGTCTTCCCCGACATTAAGCCCATCCTCGCACCCGACGGGCGCACCGACATCAACACCATCGACCTCGTCCGCGGCGGACGCGACTGGTGATGCGCGCCTACTGGGACACCAGCGCGCTGCTCGCGCTCCTTTTTGACGAGCCGCACACCGCCCGCGCGCGGACGGCCAGCGCCCTGTGCACGGAAATTCATTCGTGGTCCTGGCTCCGCATCGAAGCAGAAGCGGGGGCGTCGCGACGTGAACCGTCCGAAATTTGGCGCGCATCGCTCGATCCGCTTTTGCGCACCGTCCGCTGGCTGGAGATTTCACCCTCCGAACACTCCTCCCTCCTCGCCCTCAACCGACGCCACCGCCTACGCGCCGCCGACGCCGGCCACCTCTATTGCTTTAGCCGCCTCAGCCTCGTCCACCCCCAAGCCCAGCTCGTCTGCTTCGACGCAGAACTGTGCGCCGCCGCCCGCGCCGAGAAACTCCGCGTCTGGTCCCCCTAAATTCCCGGGGAGGCTGCCCGGTCCAGCCGGCACTTCAGGCCCTTCGCCTTTCCCAACGTGACCGCACCCGCCAAAAAAATCCGCCTCGATGAACTCCTCGTCGTCCGTGGCCTCGCCGCTTCCCGCGCCCAGGCCAAGGCCCTCGTCATGGCCGGCCGCGTGCGCAGCGGCACGGAACGCCTCGACAAACCCGGCCGCGACTTTGCATCCGATTGCGAACTTTCTGTCGAACAACCGCCACGCTTCGTCAGTCGCGGGGGCGAAAAACTCTCCGCCGCCCTCACCGCTTTTGGCCTCAATCTCGCCGGCGCCCACGTCCTTGACGTCGGCGCTTCCACGGGCGGCTTTACCGATTGCGCCCTCCAGTCCGGCGCCGCCGACGTGATCTGCGTGGATGTCGGCCGGGCTCAGCTCCACGCCAAACTGCTCGCCGATCCGCGCGTCACCAACTTCGAGAAAATGAACGCCCGCCACCTAACCGTGGGCGACCTCCCGCGCGCCGAGTTCGACGCTGTCGTTACCGACCTCTCATTCATTTCCCTCAAAGTCGTGCTTCCCGCGATCTGGCCTTTCGTCCGCCCAGGCGGAGTGCTGGTCGCCCTGGTGAAGCCCCAGTTCGAAGCCGGGAAAGCCGAGGTGGACAAAGGCCGCGGCGTCATCCGTGACCCCGCCGTGCAACAGGCCGTGATCGACGATATTCGCACCTTTGCCATTGGTCTTCTCCGCGGCGCGACCCTCATCGGGACCGTCGACTCGCCCATCACCGGCACCGACGGCAACCGCGAGTTTCTCCTCGGGCTCCGTCGCTCGTCGTAAATTTGTTTCCCCCGGCGCCTTGCTCCCGCCATTAACAACCGCCTCTTTTCGCACATGAACGCTCTCCGCTCGCTCGCCTTCGTCACCAACGCCGACAAACCCGGCGCTCCCGAACTGACGCGCGAACTGCTCGTCCTCGCCAAAGCCGCCGGCGTCAAAACCAAGCACACCTCCCGGCTCGACATCCCCCGGGGCTGGCTCACGGGCTGCGATGCCTGCTGCGTGATCGGCGGCGACGGCACGCTCCTCGGCGTCGCCCGCGAGGCCGCTCGCGCCCAAGTCCCCATTATCGGCGTCAACCGCGGCAGCCTCGGCTTTCTCACGACGTTCTCCGCCGACGAAGCCCGCGTCCAGTTTTCGTCGCTGTTGCGCGGTGAATTCAACGTCGCCTACCGCTCCTTGTTGGCCTGCTCCACCAGCGCGAGCCGCCACGACATCGCCCTCAACGACGTCCTCATCAAAGACCAAATCAACTCCCGCATCGTCCGGCTCGAGGTCTTCGCCAACAACCAACTCGTCACGGAATACACCTGCGACGGCCTGATCTTTTCCACCCCCACCGGCTCGACCGCCTATAATCTTTCCGCCGGCGGTCCGCTCATCTCGCCCGACGCCGGCGTCATCGCGATGACCCCGATCTGCCCGCACACCTTGAGCAACCGCTCCATCATTTTCAGAGATGATGTTTGCCTCCGGGTCCACAACCGCAGCCCCGGCTCGACCTTGCTTGTCGCCATGGATGGGCAACGCAATCACGTCTCGTGCGCCGATACGCCCATCGAGATCACGATCTCGCCGCTCAAACTCCCTCTCGCCCAGCGGCTCGACTACGAGCACTTCGCCGTCGTGCGCACCAAACTCCACTGGAGCGGCGGTTTCATCGAGAAGAAGTAATCCGTCCGCCGCAGTGAGCAGATCCTTGCGGCTCACGCCGCAAGCCCCGGCCGCGACCGCACGATCCGTGCGCAAAAAAGCCCCGGCAAATCGCCGGGGCTTTTTAAATCTAAACGAATTCGGACAAAGAATTACTTCTTCTCGTCTTTCTTCATGCCTTCTTCTTTGGCCTTCTTCTTCGCGGCATTGGCTTCCTTCATCGCCTTGTCTTCAGCTTCGTCGAGTTTGCCGTCTTTGTTCTTGTCCCACATTTCCAATTGCTTGGCGCTTGGGCCTTTTTTCTTTGGAGCGTCTTGGGCCTGGAGAGCCGGAGCGGAGACGCTAACGAGCACCGCAAGGGCGCTGAGGAGGGTGATAAGTTTTGAGGTAGTATTTTTCATAGCGTCTGGAAATTGAGTAATCACTTTCCAAAAAGCCAGCCTTCAATCGCAAGATACCCGCTTCACCGGGAAATTTTTTTCTCACCGTCCGCGAATCTATTTTCCAACTCAATCGTCCGCGATCCGCCCTCGGTTTCCCGCGCTTGTTACAACCGCCACAACATTTCTAACTCCCTTACATCATGCCTCCGGACCTCAAATCTCGTCGTGACCGCCTTGCGAAAGCGCTGCCCCTCGGGGATGCCATCCTTGTGGTCGGTTCCGGCCAACCCTTTCCTCTGCCTGAGAACAGCGACCAGACCTACCCGTTCTTCAGTCACGCCGAATACACCTACCTCACTGACGACGACTGCATCGACGGCGTTATTGCTTACGATCCCCGCGACGGCGAATGGCTTTCCTTTGTCCCCGCCGTCACCGAGGGCGAACGCGTTTGGGAGGGGACCACGCAGCGATCCGGCCGCCCTCTCACCGAGTTTTCTCCCTGGCTCGCCGCCCGCAGCGGCCGCCCCATCGCCAACTTGGGCGCCCTCCGGCCAGACATTCCTGCCGACGTCCCGCTCATCTCCCATATCCGCGACGCCTTCCGCCACGCCCGTCGTCCTAAGGACGCCGAAGAAGTTACCATGCTGCGCGCTGCGGCCGCCGCCACTGCCGCCGGCTATGCCGCGATTCCAGCACTCCTCCGCCCCGGTATCACCGAGCGCGCGCTGCAAATCGAACTCGAAGCCGGCTTCTTCCGCGCCGGCGCCACGCGCACCGGCTACAACACCATCGTCGGCACGGGGCCCAACTCCGCCATCCTGCATTTCTCCCCCACGGCTCGCGCCGCCCAGACCGGCGAGTTTGTCTTGATCGACGCCGGAGCGGCCATCGGTCGTTACACCGCCGATGTCACGCGCACCTATGTTGTCGGGACACCGAGCCCGTTTCAACGCGACCTCTACCAAGTCGTGCTCGCCGCGGAAGAGCGCGCCATCGCCCGCTGCGTGCCCGGCGCCGAGTGGACCGACATCCACCTCGCCTGCGCCGTCGATCTCGTCGCCGGCCTCGTGGCGATGAACGTCATGCACGGCCACCCCGAGTCACTTGTCGAAGCGGAAGCGCACACGCTTTTCTTCCCCCACGGTCTCGGCCACATGGTCGGACTCGGTGTGCGCGACGCCAGCGGCCTCTTGCCCGGCCGCACCAAAAATCCCCGACCCTGCCTGCGCACGCTCCGCATGGATCTCCCGCTCGCGGCCGGCTACGTGGTCACCATAGAGCCTGGGCTCTATTTCATCCCGCCGCTTCTCCAAGATCCGGCCCGCCGCGAAAAACACCGCGACGCCGTCAATTGGCCCTTCGTCGATCAGCATCTCCACCTTGGCGGCGTCCGCATCGAGGACAACATCCTCATCACCGCCGACGGCCCGGAAAACCTGACCGCCGCGATTCCAAAAACACTTTAGCGGCCGATGCGAAACACGCGCCGCATCCCCCCGGTCACGATCGCCAGCGTCGCCAACGAGTTTACCGGCATTAAAATCGCAGCGACGAGCGGGTTCATTTTTCCCGCCACCGCCAAACCGACCGCGAGCAGATTGTAGACGACCGAGAACACCAAAATAACCCGCTGCGTCCTGCGGCGCACGCCATCTACTTCAAACAGCTCGCGGATCCCGCTGATCCCGCGCCCGAGGTAGTAGAAATCGGCTTTCTGTTCGAGCAGGCCACGATGGATCACCGGCGTGCCCCGACACAGCGCCCGGTCAAACGCGAGGCTGTCATTGGCCCCGTCCCCCAACATAAGCGCTGCCTCAGCCCGCGCATACGTAAACCACGCCGCCTTTTCCTGCGGTGACAGTTCACCGATTCCGCACTCCGCCGCCAGGCCGAGTTCGGCCGCCAAAGCCGTTACCTTCTCCTGCCGGTCCCCGCTCAAAATCTGCACCCGCAACCCTCTCCGCCTCAGCGCCGCGACCTCGGTCCTCGCATCCGCCCGCACCGTATCCGCAAACTCAAACTCCGCCACGCTCATCCCCGCACGCGCCAACACCGTCGCACCGACCTCGGCCGGTTTGTCACCTAATCGATGATTAACCTCAGCTTGGCGTCGGGTGCGCCAGCCCGCGCGGCCCAGCGACCACTCGCCCATCTCGACGCCGCTCCCGACCGTTTCCCGCACTTCCCCGGAGAGCGGCTCGGGCGTGCCTTCGGCCAACACACTTTCCAGCAGCGCTTGGCTTAGCGGGTGCGGGTTGTCCCGCAGGAGCGCGTGCAACGCCGCCCTCGCCTCGGGCTCAAGTCCGCGCACCGCCTCCGGATTCTTCAGCACCGGCGTCTCCACCGTAAGCGTCCCCGTCTTGTCGAAAACGAGGTGCCGCACCCGAGCGAGTTTCGTCCAAAGTCCACCATCCCGCACAAACACCCCGCGTCGACGCAACGCCACCGTGGCCATCTCGTCGGCTAGGGGAAATGCCAGGGCCACCGCGCACGGACACGACACCACGAGCACCGCCGTGACCACCGCCCACGTGCGCAAGGCGTCCCCGGTGCCCAACCACCACCCCACCCCGGCCAGCGTCGCGACCAGTAAAATCCCGACGATGTAGCCTCGCACAATCCGCTCAATCAAACCGTCCCGCGCGCCGGCCCGTTCCGGCGTGGCCAACAACTGCGCGAGCAAGGACTCGCTCCATTCCTGCCGCGCCGTCAGCCGCGCGGGGCCGCGACCGACGTTGATCGAGCCAGCCGGCACGCGCGACCCGCCCTGAAAAACCCGGGGCTCCGCCTCCCCGTTGATCGATGCGAGCGAAAACGTCGCGGCCTCGACACCAAGTTGAGCCTCCACCGGATTGGTCTGGCCGGTGGCGAGCGCATAGACCTGCCCCTTGCGCAGCGCCTCGGGCGCGACTTCGCCCGCGTCCTCGGTCAACACACGCGGCGGCTTCGGCTGGAGCGCGAGCAGCCTACGTTGGTTCCGTTCCACCGCCGCGACCTGCGCCCAACGTCCGATGAGCATCAGCAAAATGAACCCGCTCACGAAATCGAAATACACGAAACGCTCCTCGCCCGCCAGCCACCCGAACAACGAACCCGCATACGCACCCACAATGCCCAGTCCGATTGGCAAATCGATCTGCATCGCCCCCATCCGCAGTGCCCGCACCGCGCGCACGATAAAATACACTCCGCCGACCAATAGGCTCAGCGTGCCAAACGCCAGCGAGAGCAGACCAAAAAGCCGCGCATACTCAAAGTCCGCCCCCATCCCAAAATAAACCGGCAAGGTGAAGAGCATCACGTTCATCGAGAACGCCGCGCACAGCCCGATTCGCTTCACGAGCGCTCTGCTCTCCAACTCGCCCCGAGCCTCGCCCAAAGGACCGACCAAATAACCGAAAGCCTGCAACGCCCGCGCGAATCCCGCCGCACTGAACTTCCCCCGCACCCAACGAAGCCGAATGGTCCCGCGTTGGGCGTTGGCCACGATTTCCCGAGCACCCGCCTGCTGCTGGAAGAGCCGCTCGATCAGCCAAACGCAGCCCGCACACGACACCCCTTGCAGATCCAACATCAACTCCGGCGGCCGGTCCGGAGCCGCGGTCGTCTCGGCGATTTTTTGGGCCGTCTCCAACCATGCGTAATCGCGCGGTTGAAACACCGCCCCGTCTGCCGGCGAGGTTACCTCATCTTTGATCCGATAATAACCTGCGAGCCCGTGCTCGTGCACGAGGCGGAAAACATACGAACAGCCCGCGCAGCAAAACCCCGACTCTTGCACCTGCGCATCAAACAAAGGCGCGCCACAGTGCCGACAGACGGGTTTCAACGTGGAGCCCGTTTTCCCCAACAGGCTGGCCGAATCCCCGATCACAGGCGGCCTCTCCCTGCTAGCCTCGATCGCCGGGCTCATCTTAAAAACAGATGAACGAAGCCGGATCGGGGCCTTCAAAACCCAACGTGCTGCGCAAGCGCCACCCCACCACCGCCGCCGTCGTCAGGGCCAACGCCACCCGCGTGCGCACCAACCAAAGCGGCGACAGCTTCGTCCGCACCCATTGAAACTGTGACTGCGCCAACCAAAGCAGCGGCACGGTGCCGAGCCCGAACGCCAACATGAACTCCACGCCGCGTAACGCCGATCCCGACAGCGTCGCCAGTGCGATGAGAAAATACAGCGGACCGCACGGAAGCAGCGGCGTCGCAAAACCGAGCGCGGCCGCCGCCTGCGTCCGGGGTCGTCCCCGCAGCCAGCTTTGCAGCCGGAACGTGAACCGTCCGAAGTAGGCCCATTTCGGGATGTAGCGTTCCCATTTCAAGGCGAGCGCCACGAAGAAAATCACCGTCACCCACGGCAGCCAACGCAGCGCGGATTGCGAAATCCACGTGAGCGGCAGACTGCCCAATCCGCCCGCCAATGCGCCTAACGCCACATAGCTCGCCAGCCGCGAGCTGTGGTAAACCGTGCTCACCGTCTGCGCATCCGCGCGGTCGCCGCGCACTGGCATGAGCGAACATGCGAGTGGACCGCACATCCCCGCGCAATGCAGACTCGTGACGAGTCCGGCTACGAAGGCCGCGGACGGCGAGTTGACGGCGGCGAATTCCATGGCCTAGCGGCCCGTCGCGAGCGGCACTTCCGCCACGCGATGCTTGGACGCAAACGTGATCCACGCCGCCCAGACCGCGATCTGGACGACGAACGCGGCGACGACGATCCAGATGAGTGGTATCCGTTTGGCGGCGCGCTCAGTGCTTTTTGCCGTGCTCATTCTTTTCCTCCTCCTTTTCGTGCCGGTGCCGGCGCTGGTTCTGGTGATCCGGCCCCAGAAATTCGACGTCCCGTTCAAGGTGGAAATGTCCGCCGACGTCCTCGATCCGGATCTCTAAGCCGAAGGCCCCTTTGTAGTCGCGCCGGGGCAACTGCAAAACCAGCGGTTGCACGATCTCGCCTAGCGCCGGCACTTCAACCACCGAGGTCAGCCCGTTCTGCACGAGCGACGCCGGAGCCCGGTTTACGCTGACGAGGTAGCGTTGCGTCTGGTTGCGCTTGTTGACTACGCGCACGAGAAATTGGTTACGCACGTAACCCTCCGTCACAAAATACGGCGTGCCGATGATTCGCGTCACGGCGAGGTTCGCCGGCCGGATCGTTGAGATCGCCCAGAGGGCCACGCTCGCGCCGACCACGAGCAAGAAACCGTAGAGCGCGACCCGAGGCCGGAACCAACGGGTCTTTCTTCCCGCGAACCCGTTTTGAGAATCATAGCGGATCAAGCCCGTGGGCCGGTTGATCTTCGTCATCACATCGTCGCAGGCGTCGATACAGGCGGTGCAGCCAACGCACTCCATTTGCAGGCCCTGCTTGATGTCGATACCCGTCGGGCAAACCTGCACACAACGACTGCAGGCGATGCAGTCGCCCGCACCGAAGGTTCCCGTCTTGCCGCGCGGTTCACCCCGTTTCACGTCATAGCCCACCACCAGCGAGTTGTCGTCGATCAGCGCCGACTGAATTCGGCCGTAGGGGCAGACCACGATGCAAAGTTGCTCACGAAACCAGGCAAAATTGAAATAGAGCGCGCTGGTGGCGACCGCGATAAACCCGAAGGCGCCCCAATGCTCCGTGGGGGCCGCGCGCACCATCGCCCACACCTCGGGCAGGGAAACAAAGTAGGCGAGCAACAGATGCGTGATGACCGCGGAGACGATTATATAAAGCGTGTGCTTGAGTCCGACTTTGAAAAACTTTCCGGCCGAGAGCGGTGCGGCGGCGAGCGCCCGGCGCTTCAATGCATCGCCTTCGATCAGGCGCTCAATCCGTCGATAAACGTGATCGAGAAACACCGTGTGCGGGCAGGCCCAGCCGCACCAGACGCGCCCCAATAACGCCGTCACAAAAAAGAGCGAGAAGCCCAGCCCGGTGATGACGAAGAACATCAGCCACAGGTCTTGGGCTGCCCCCGTGATACCGAAGAGATGAAACCTCCGCTCCGCCACATCGAGAAACACGGCCGGGTAACCGTTGATCGTAATCCAAGGCAGCGAGAGATAAAACGCGATCAGCGCAAACGCGGACCAACGCCGCGCCTGCGTGAACCGTCCCTTTGTGTCCGAAGGATAGAGAAACGGCCGCGACCCGTCATCACGAATGGTCGTGACGGCATCGAGGTTCGGGCGGAGCGGAGGCGTGGCCACAAGTTACTTCGGCAAGATCGGTGTCCAAGCAGCCTGGACCTCGATGGGTTCACCCTCGGTGTGGTGGCTGAGAATGAAGGCGACGACTTCGGCCGATTTCTTCGCGCCGATCACCGGCACCCATGCCGGCATGCCTTTGGCGAGCACGCCCTTCTCCAGCGTGGCGTAGAGATCGGTCGGGTTACCGCCGTGAATCCAAAGCTTGTCGACGAGGTTGGGGCCGATGCCGCCCTGCAGCTTATCGCCGTGGCAGCTCCCACAGGTTGTCGCGTAGGTCGCGCGTCCGGCATCCACAAAAACGTGATTATGGCTCATGGCCCAAAGGCTCGTATTGTCCGTAGTCGGAGCGGCGGCGAGGCGGGCGGCCTCGATGTGTTCCATTTCCCGCGCCACCGCTTGCGAACCCGACAGCCCGACGCGAAACCACTCGAAATAGGCCCAGTAGCCCACCCAGAAGAGAATGCTGCCGAAGAGCAGCACCATCCACCAGTTCGGCAGGCGACGGTCGAATTCTTGAATACCATCAAACGAGTGATGGCGGAGACCTTGATCTTCAGGCGGCGGGATCGGAGTCATGACGGGCGGCGGGGGTGGGAGTGGAAAAAGGAAGCTGTTCCGAGTGGGCCAACTGCGGGCGCTTCATCCGCAGGGCACGCCACGTGATACTGACGAAGATCGAAACGGCGGTGATGAACGCCACCAACGTAAAGAGGGCAGCGGAGTCTTCGAAGACGAGGCGACGGAACATGGTATTTTTTTTCGATGCCAGTTGTGGGACTATTCAGCGGGCGGCGGCTTTTGCCGGCGCGACGGTTTCAAACTTCCCGAGCTTTTGAAGGTAAGCGATGAGCGCGATGATCTCACGGTCCGGCGCGACCGACGTCCCGGCGGCACGCAGGTCGTCCGCGATGGCTTTGGCCTGCGCGTCCACGTTCGCAAAAACCTCGGCGGGGCTCCACGCCGGATACGGGACGCCCAGCATCCGTTGCACCGAGATTTTGCCCGGAAGCGCGCCGGTGTCGGTGGCTTTCGTCAGCAACCACGGGTAATTCGGCATGGTCGATCCGGCCGAAACGGAGCGGGGATTCTCCATGTGCCGATAGTGCCAGATATTCGGATACTTCGAGCCGACCCGGGCTAGGTCGGGGCCGGTGCGCTTCGAACCCCATTGAAACGGATAGTCGTAGATTGATTCGCCCAGCCGAGAGTAGTCGCCGTAGCGGAGCACATCGGGCACGAGCGTCCGGATCATCTGCGAGTGGCAGTTGTAGCACCCCTCGCTCACGAAGATATCGCGGCCCGCCAGTTCCAACGGCGTGTAAGGAACCTGTCGCCGGTCCTCGACGTTGGCCGCCCGGTGCATGAGCACGGTCGGGATAATCTGCACGAGACCGCCGGCTGCGACCGAGATGACAACTAGGATCGTAAAGGGTGCGGAGTTGACCAACAGACGATCCCACCACGAGGCCCACTTTTTGCCCCGCGATTCGAAGTGCGCGTAGGCGGCGACCACGCAGAGCATGAGACTCACGAGGCCCGCGATGCTGAGGAAGTCGTTGCCAAACATCCAGGCGCAGGCGAAACCGACGCCGAGCACCGAGAAGGCAACCGGCGGGCTGAGGAAAGTGCCGACGAGCGACAGCTTTTCATCGGCGGTGATGTTACCCGCATCGTCGAAGACTTCGATGGTGCCGTTGACGGCCTGCGCACCGGCGACGGTTTTCCAGAGATTGTAGATAAGCAGGAACCAGCCGACCAAATAGAGGCCGCCGCCGATGAGTCGCATCATCATCATCGGCCGGATCGTGGTCACGGTCTCGAGGAAATTTGAGTAGGCGAGGACAGTGCCGCCTTCGGTCGTGGCGTTGAGCATCACGCCCTGGGTGATGCCGCTCGTCCACATCGCCGCCGTATAAAGCAGAATGCCGACGGTCCCGAGCCAGAAGTGCAGATTGGCGAGCGGAACGGAGTGCAACGGCTTGTTCCAAAGACGCGGCAGCAACCAGTAGATCATACCGGCGGCCATAAAGCCGTTCCAGCCGAGCGTGCCACTGTGCACATGGCCGATGATCCAGTCCGTATAATGCCCAAGCGCGCTGACGGCTTTGATCGAAAGCAACGGCCCTTCGAACGTGGACATACCGTAAAACGTGACGGCGACCGCGAAGAACTTGAGCACCGGCTCCGTGCGCAATTTGTCCCACGCGCCGCGGATCGTGAGGAGGCCGTTCAACATGCCGGCCCAAGACGGTGCCCAGAGCATCAGCGAAAACGTCATGCCAAGAGTTTGGAGCCAATCGGGCAGCGCGGTGTTGAGCAGATGGTGCGGGCCGGCCCAGATGTAGACAAACACCAGCGACCAAAAATGAATCACGGAGAGCCGGTAGGAATACACCGGACGTTCGGCCGCTTTCGGCACGAAGTAATACATGATGCCCAAAATCGGCGTGGTCAAAAAGAAGGCCACGGCGTTGTGCCCATACCACCATTGCACCAGCGCGTCCTGCACACCGCCGAAGACCGGGTAACTGTGGAGAAGACTCGTCGGGATCGAGAGGTGATTGACGATGTAGAGCATCGCCACGGTGATGATCGTCGCGATGTAGAACCAGATCCCGACGTAAAGCGTGGGCTCACGACGACGCGCCAACGTCCAAAAAAAGTTCACCGCGAAAACCACCCAGATCAGCGTGACCGCAATATTGATTGGCCAGATCAGCTCGGCGTATTCCTTGCCGCGGGAAAATCCGAGCGGAAGCGTGATGGCGGCCGCGACGATAATCGCCTGCCAGCCCCAAAAATGGAGCTGGGAAAGAAAATCGCTTGCGAGCCGCGCCTTCACCAGGCGCTGCGTCGAATAGTAGACGCCGGCGAACATCATATTGCCCACAAAGGCAAAGATCACGGCGTTGGTGTGCAGCGGGCGCAGACGACCGAAGGTCAGCCACGGCAGGTCAAAATTCAGCTGCCAGTAACGGAGTTGTGCAGCGATGATCACTCCGACCAACATGCCCACCGCACCCCAGATGACGGAGGCGAGCAGGAACTGTCGGACGATCTTGTCGTTGAATTCGATGGTTATTTTTTTGTCGGACATGGGGACGGTCAGGCTGGAAGGAAGAATTAAGCGGAGCGGTCAGTCGTGCCCTTGGAGCAACTGGCACAGTGCGGACGCAGAACGTTGCGGCAGCCGCAGCCATCATGATTCGGCCCATCGGCATGAATGCGGTCGGACTCCATCGACGCCGGCGCGTGGGTCGCCGTTGGGCGGGCCAACCGGGGAAGCTCGTCGCCGAGCGGCAAGAGCGAATCCCGCTCCGCCCCGCCGACGTTGCCCCGGGCGTGTTCGCGCAGGAAGAAAACGACGAAAACCAAGACCAGCAGTAGACTGAGTGTCAGGGTAAGAGGCACGACGGACATAACCGATTGCGGGAAGGTTCGGTATTCAGCTTCGCGTGATCCGGCTTTTCTTTGCTGAAGCCGATTTCGCTGCCGGAGCGCGGCCGCTGTGGTGTCGGAGCAATTCCCGCGCGGCCAGCCAGTCGTCGAGCTCCCGATCCGGACGGCAGCCGCCCTCCAGCCAGAGAAGATACGCTTGGTGTTGGATTTCGGCTTCCGTCGGTTCGTGCAACTTAGATGGGTTTGTACTCATGGGCTGTGGTTGGGTGGCGATGACATCTTAGCCCTTCAGCCGTTCGCTTGCTCCGCAGCGTTTGGCTGAGCCTACGCATATCTTGCGTCCGCCAAAAAGTGCGCAGGAAAAGGGGCGCGCAAAGAATGCGCGGTCTTTACCAACTCCCGCAGAGTGATGCACGCCGGGATAGGTTAGGTTCCCAGCATGGAGGAATCATTGGTGCAGTTGTTGCGGACCAAGTGTGCGGGTACCCGAAGTCGCTGGAGCGATTTGTTACGCGCCGAACGCGCCCTCAGTCCGCTCGCGCATCCTGACACGCTGGCGTTTCTGCTCGACGAAACTTTGGAGAATATTTTCACGGGTTTGAGCTCTGCGGTCGGGCAGAAGAACCCGGCGCCGGCTTGGCCCCGTTGCGCCTGTGGGCTCAATCCGTATCTGCGATTCTACGTGGCCGGTGAACTCGCCCTTTTGGAAGCCCTTGTGCTCATCCAAGCGGATATCCACGTGCGCGACGCGAACGCCCGCGATCGTGCCGTGCTTGAACTCTACGCAGTCGTGCGTCGTTTTGCCTGCAACGATGTGGAGCTCTTCTGTTCGCTCTGCCAACTTCGCGACGACCGCCGCGCCGCCCCGGCCCTTTCCGGCGCCGGTTAAACGGGGCTCACTTCTTCTCCGGGCGATGCAAACGGTCACGATACACCGATGGAGATTCTCCCGCGATGCGGTGAAAGACCCGGTTGAACTGCGATAGCGACTGAAACCCCGCCTCGTATGCCGCTTCGCTCACGCGCTTGTGCGGATTCAGCAGCAGATTTTTAACCTTCTCGACGCGCATGCGCGCCAGGTAGTCGGTAAAGGTCATACCCGTCGCCTTCTTGAAGGTCTTACAGAAGTAAAACGCGCTCATGTTCACCGCGCCGGCAACATCCTTGAGGGCAATTTCCTCCGCCTGATGTTCGGCGATGTAGACCCGGGCTCGCGCGATGGACGGCATCTCGCCGGCCGCTTCCTTTATACTGAGCTGGTTGCTCATCGTCGAAAGATGCTGCGCGAAAATTGCGAGCAGACGCAAAATGGACTCGTATTGCCGCTTTGAAACCACGCGGGTCTGGAAATAGGCCTCCTCCAGCCGCTTTAAGTCCACCTCGGTGCCCCACTTCAGGAGTTGCCGGGTCGTTTTGGCGAACTCCGCCTTGTTCGGTTGGTGGAGCAAGATCTGCCCGGTTTGCAGGAAGGCCACCAGGTTCTCCCCCACCCGCACCGGCACCGCAGAATCGCAAAGCCCGGCAAAACACTTCAACGTCTTTGGCTCCAGCCGCGCCTCCTGCTCGACCTTTTGCTGCAACTGTAAACACGCCGCGCAGGACTTGTTGCTCTGCGCCATCAGCGCACAGAACGGCGCTTCCTTCGGGTCGTCATGGTGCGGCAGATCAAACGCCTCGATCGGCCGCAACTTAAGCGGCAATCCCGTCGTCTCGCGAAAAGCGTGCTCGTAATCCCGGTAGATATCCGAACGGCGCAACTGCGCCACCGTGATCCGGCTACGTTGGGCGGCGGACTCGGAGACTTCCATAATCAGAAGCTGAAGCAGGTCAATTTGATGGCAAGCCCTGAAGCGCCTCCCGCGAGATTCACGCGCCAAGAAAGAGAAATTTCCGTGGACAATCACCGGTAAAGGCCGCTGAAATTTACACATGTCGTCGCCTCTCGGAAAACTCACCAGCCCAACCAGTCTCGCGGTCGATGCCGTGCTCGTCCTCGGCTTCTTCGCCCTCATGTATTGGCTCGTCGAATCGCATGTGCCCTCGAACGATCCTAAAATGGTCATGCTCTGGGCCGGTCTGACTTCCGCCTGTATGTCATCCGTTTTCTGGCTCGCCGTTCAGATGTTCCGGGTGGTTTTGAAGGCCCAGTTGATGGCAAATAAGAAATAATCCTTCGAGGTCCGCTAATCTACGATTTTCAGCCGGCGCGTGATCACTCACGCGCCTTTTTTATGTCCCCACGCCCCCTGCGCCGGGCGCCCTCAACCAAACTGCAACGGCTGTTTGCGCTTCTCGACTCGCGATGACGCGATGATCGCTATCTCATACAGCAGATAAAGCGGGGCCGCGAACATCGACTGCGTCACCGGATCGGGCGTGGGCGTGACGATCGCGGCGATCACAAAGATCACGATAACCGCATGGCGCCGGTATTTCCTCAGAAACGCCGTCGTCATCAGCCCCAACCAGACAAGCAAAATGATGATAAGGGGGAATTGAAAGGAGGTCCCGACGCCCAGCACCAGCCAAGTGAGCAGACTGTAGTAGCTGCCCGGCGTCCAGCGCGCGGCGTAGTTAAAAAAGGTGTTCAGCTCGATCGACACCCGAATCGTACTCGGCACCAGCAGGAAATAAGCGAAGGCCGCCCCGAGCAAAAACAGCACCAGAGCGGACACGCACATCGGCAAAACCGCTTTCAACTCTTTCGCCGTGAGCGCCGGGGCGACAAATTGCCCGATGAACAACAGGCAAAACGGCAAAGCCATCACCAAGCCTCCGAGCAGACACATCTGAATAATGACGTTGAAAACCTCCATGATCGAGACGGTCGAGAGCTCGAGCGCGAACGTCGGGTAATCGACCTTGACCGAGTTCAGCGGCCAAAGGAGCACATCGTTAAACTCCTTCAGAAAATAACCGATCAAGCCGGCGAAGAGCAGAAAAGTCGCCGCGCACTTGATGAGCGTCCAACGCATCTCTTCGAGGTGATCGAAGAAACCCATCGGCTTCTCGCGGGCATCCGGCACCGGCTCGGGATTGGACTCTTCGTAGGGAAATTCTTCGGGTGCGCTCACGTTGGCAAAGGTTGGGAACGTGCAGCGTGCGGGGAATTTTCCAAAACAAAAGCGCGATGTTCGAAATCGTCCGGGTCAGGCCGTCAAAGCCCGCAACGCGCCCGCGAATTGACTCCGCTTTAAACCGGTCGCTCATACTTTCCACCGGCCCAATGGAATCCACTCCCGCCCCGCGCACTCCTTCGACCCGATTCCGTCGCCTTGGCCTCGAAGCCGGTTTGGCCGTGCCGATCGGGTTGTTGGCCGGTTCCGCCAGTGCGCTCTTTTTGTGGTCGCTGGACCGGGTCACCGCAGCCCGCTGGCATTCGCCGTGGCTGCTTTGGCTCCTACCCGTCGTCGGTTTCGCGGTGGGGTGGATCTACCTTCGATTTGGCCAGAAAGCCGAACGGGGCACGCATCTCATCATGGACGAAATCCACACGCCCGGCGGAGGCGTACCGACCCGGATGGCTCCGCTGGTGCTTTTCGGCACGCTCGCCACGCACCTTTGCGGCGGCTCGGCCGGACGGGAGGGCACCGCGTTGCAGATGGGCGGCAGTCTCGCCGACGCTTTCTCCCGACTCTGCCGCATCGAGGGCTCCACTCGTCGCACTCTCCTCATCGCCGGCATCGCGGCCGGGTTCGGCTCGGTCTTTGGCACACCGCTCGCCGGAGCGATTTTTGCCGTCGAGGTGCTCATCGTCGGGCGGCTGGCTTATAGAGATTTTTTGCCGGCGCTCATCGCCAGCATCGTCGGCGACCTCACCTGCTCGGCGTGGGGCATCGACCACGCGTTTTTTTCGTTGGGCGCCGCCGATGGAACTCCGTTCCTTGCGATGCTGGAGCTGGGGCTCGTCGCCAAGATTATCGCCGCCGCCGTCATCTTCGGCATGATCAGCCGGGGCTTTACCGGGGTCACTCATCGACTGCAGGCGAGCTTCAAGCGTTGTGTGGCCTACGCCCCGCTGCGCCCCTTGCTCGGCGGTCTAACGGTGATCGCGCTCGTTTACGTTCTGGGATCGCGTGACTATCTCGGGATCGGCGTGACGTCGCCGGACCCGAAAGCGGTCACTTTGCTTTCCGCATTTCAAACCGAAGGCGCGGAACCGTGGAGTTGGGCCGGCAAATTTCTCTTCACGACCGTTACCCTCGCGAGCGGATTCAAAGGCGGCGAAGTCACGCCGTTGTTTTTCATCGGTGCAACCCTCGGTCACGCCATCGCCGTTCCGCTGGGAGCGCCGGTCGCCCTTTTTGCCGGCCTTGGCCTGATCGGGGTCTTCGCCGGCGCCACGAAAACTCCCCTCGCCTGCACCGTGCTCGGATTGGAGCTCTTCGGCGCACACTATTCCGTGTATTTTGCACTCGTCTGTTTCATCGCCTACTACGCGAGCGGCCGCGCGGGAATCTATCCCGCTCAACGCCGGCCGTAAAAACCGCTTCGCTCCGACCCGTTCGACCGCTGTTGAACGTAACCTCCCGCGTCGTTTGACCGGCGATTTCCGCTTGTTGGCCGCGAATTTGGCCGGAAAAAAGCAATCGCCTGCTGCGCCGTTGACAGCCCCGCGCGCGAGCGTTTTTTGTCTGCCCTTCTGCGCTCGCCGCAGCTCCTGCTTTTCTCAACCGCACAACTCATCCACATGGCCGCAAAATCCAAAGCAACGAAGTCCGTTCCCGCGAAAAAGAAATCCGCCTCCAAGGCGCCCAAATACGTTTACACGTGGGGCGCCGCCAAAGCCGACGGCAATGGCACGATGAAGGCCCTCCTCGGCGGTAAAGGTGCCAACCTCGCCGAGATGACGCGCATCGGCCTGCCCGTGCCTCCCGGCTTCACGATCACTACTGAGGTCTGCACCTATTTCTACGCCAACAAGAAGACCTATCCCGCGACCCTACAGGCCGAGATGGAAGCCGGCGTGAAAAACATGGAGAAGATCATGGGCACCACCTTCGGCGCCAAGACCGGTATGCCCCTCCTCGTGGCCGTGCGCTCCGGCGCCCGCGACTCCATGCCCGGCATGATGGACACCATCCTCAACCTCGGCCTCAACGACGAGACCGTGGTTGCCCTTGAAAAAGCCACCGGCAACCCCCGCTTCGCCTACGACTGCTACCGCCGCTTCATCCAAATGTACGGCGACGTCGTCATGGGCGTCCAGAAGCGCGAAGGCGAAGACCACGATCCGTTCGAGCACACCATCCACACTTTCAAGCACGAGGTTTACCACGGCGACATCGAGGACTCCAAACTCACGACCGCCGACCAGCAAGAGCTCATCAAGCGCTTCAAAGCCCTCGTCAAAACGCGCACCGGAAAAGCATTCCCCAACAGCGCCTGGGACCAACTCCGCGGTGCCGCCGGCGCCGTCTTCGGCTCCTGGATGAACGACCGCGCCAGCGTTTACCGCCGCAAATACAACATCCCCACCGAATGGGGCACCGCCGTTAACGTCCAAGCCATGGTCTTCGGTAACACCGGCGACACCTCCGGCTCCGGCGTGGCGTTCACCCGCAATCCCGCCAACGGCACCAACGAATTTTACGGCGAGTTCCTCATCAACGCCCAGGGCGAAGATGTCGTCGCCGGCGTCCGCACCCCCGAGCCCGTACTCAAGCTCAAGGACGTCATGCCGAAGTCCTACGCCGAGCTCCTCAAAGTCCGCAAGACCCTCGAGGCCCACTTCAAGGACGTGCAGGACATCGAATTCACCGTTCAGGAAGGCAAGTTGTTCATGCTCCAGACCCGTAACGGCAAACGCACCGCCGCCGCCGGCCTGAAGTTCGCCGCCGACATGGTCCGAGAAAAACTCATCGACTGGGAGACGGCCGTGCTTCGCAACCCCGCCGACCAGCTCGAGCAACTCCTCGCCCCCATCTTCGATCTCTCCGAGGTCAAGAAGGCCAAGGTCATCGCCACCGGCCTTCCCGCCGGCCCCGGCGCCGCCACCGGCAAGATCTACTTCAACGCCGACCGCTCCGTGCAGGCCGCCGAGAAGGGCGAAAAAGTTCTCCTCGTTCGCGTCGAGACCTCCCCAGAAGATCTCCGCGGCATGATCGCCGCCGAGGGCATTCTCACCGCGCGCGGTGGTGTCTCGTCCCACGCGGCCCTCGTTGCCCGCCAGATGGGCAAGGTCTGCGTGTGCGGCGCTGCCGGCGTCACCATCGACTACGATAAGAAAACCGCCACCATCGACGGTCAGACCTTCGTCGAGGGCGACTTCCTCTCGATCGACGGCACCTCCGGCCTCGTTTACGCGGGCCAGATCAAGACCGCTCCTTCCGAGATCATCTCCGGCCTCCTCAGCAACGACGCCGAGGCCCAGAAGACCGAGAAGTATAAGAACTACGTGCAGCTCATGAAATGGTGCGCCCAGTCCACCAAGATGAGCGTCCGCACCAACGCCGACACGCCCAAGCAGGCCGCCGAGGCCATGGCTTTCGGCGCCGTGGGCATCGGCCTCGTCCGCACCGAGCACATGTTCTTCGAAGGCGACCGCATCGACGCCATGCGCGAGATGATCTTGGCCGACAACCTCGCCGACCGCGAGACCGCCCTCGCCAAGCTTCTGCCTTACCAGCGCGACGACTTCTACGGCATCTTCAAAGCGCTCAAAGGCTATCCCGCCACCGTCCGCTTCCTCGATCCCCCGCTCCACGAGTTCCTCCCGAACTCCAAGGAAGCGCAGATGGATCTCGCCCGGAAACTCAACGTTCCCGTCGAGAAAATCATGCACCGCGTGCACGAGCTCCACGAGTTCAACCCGATGCTCGGCTTCCGCGGTTGCCGCCTCGGCATCAAGTTCCCGGAGATCACCCGCATGCAGGCCCGCGCCGTCCTCGAGGCCGCCGCCGATGCGACCAAGCAAGGCTACAAAGCCAAGCCCGAGATCATGATCCCGCTCGTCGGGTTCAAGAAGGAGCTCGATCTCCAAGTGGCCATCGTCCACGAGGTCGCCGCGCTCGTGCAGAAGGAGAAGAAAGTGAAGATCGCCTACTCTGTCGGCACGATGATCGAGATCCCGCGCGGTGCCCTCACCGCCGACGAGATCGCGCACACCGCCGAATTCTTCAGCTTCGGCACCAACGACCTCACGCAGACCTGCTTGGGCATGTCGCGCGACGACTCCGGCAGCTTCCTCGGCACCTACGTCGAAAACGAGATCGTGAAGAAGAACCCCTTCGCCTCGATCGACCAGTCCGGCGTTGGCCAGCTCGTGAAGATCGCTTGCGAGAAGGGCAACCAGACCCGTCCCGGCATCAAGCTCGGCATCTGCGGCGAACACGGTGGCGATCCCGACTCCGTCAAGTTCTGCCATAAGGTCGGCCTGACCTACGTGTCTTGCTCGCCCTACCGCGTGCCGGTCGCCCGCCTCGCCGCCGCGCAAGCCGCGATCGAGGAGAAGCGCGCCGCCGCGAAGGCCAAGAAGAAGTAATCCGCCTTGTAGGAGCCGCTTCACGCCGCGATTAAACGCTCAGCCCCGCGCCCTCAACGGCGCGGGGCTTTTTGTGCTTCCATCCGAAGGATCGTCGAGGAACCTGACTGCGCGCGTGAGCGACCGGCATCCGTTCTTTTCGAAAGATGACGCCTGAGTTTTTGGCTCCTCTCGTCCGCCTTCGACTACACGGTTCCGATGCGGTCGAGGGCCGACTTGATCGCTTGGAGATAGTTGGGGTGCCAGAGTTCGTGCTCGGCGGCGGGGACGACGGTGTAAGTGTGGTGGCGGTAGAAGTCGCGGATTGCCGTCGCGCGGCGGTGCATCTGCTCGTCTTCGAGGGCACCCACCAGCACGCCGGCCGGCGTCGCGGCGTTGCCACCGCGATAGGAAATCATCCAGCGGTCGGGCTCGTCGTCGTCCTCTAGAAAGAACGGCGAAATCGACCCAAGAATCAGATGCCGGGCGTGCAAGGCCCCGAGGTGGGCGTAGAGCGCGCCGAGAGAATACCCCATCACGACCTTGCCCGCCGTCTGGGCATCGACCTGCGGAAAGATTTCGGTCGAACCGAAAGGCGGGCGGTGGCCGGGCCAGTCGAGTCGGACAAATTCCGTTTCCCAACCGCAGGTGTGCACGAAATCGACGAACGGCTTGAATCGGCGCTCAGCGCCCGGCATTGGCGGGACAATCGTCAACAACGGCATGGCGAAAATGGGTGGTGGCGCGTCGGAAAAGGTCAAACCGGGGGAGAAAAAAGGTGCGGAAAAACCGACCGCGCCTCCGCACTTTTTCCTCCATGCACCCCGTGGCGCTGCTTTTCAACCAGAACCCACGGCCGCCGCCGGCAGTCGGTTGCACGCGCCGCCGCTCCGGGCGAGGAGCAAGACAGCGCCGGATTTTCACCGCGCGATCATCGGCCACGGCCCGCTCCGCCACCAAGTTGATCTGCGTGGGAACCCACCAAGAAAGAGTTACCAGGCCTGCGGTTCTTCCCGTCGTATTCTCAGGTCGATCCCGCTCGTCAGCCGTTACCCGGGAATTCAATTCCAAGTTCCAACCTTCCCTTAAACCCCTCCCAGCCCGATCACCGGCTAAATCTCGTTTCCTATCGGCCACCCAAAGCCAAATCGCTCCACTCCATAGCAGCAATAACGCCGCGGTCGTCACGCCGAGGGTTGCGCCGCTTTCCACTTCGAGATTCTTCATTCGCACCGCCGCCTAACGGGATGATTCTCCCGCTTCCAAAGAAAAATTCATGAAATCATCGCTCCGATTCTTCCCCGCGCTCGCAGGGTTGGTTTGCCTCCTGAACTTTTCCGTCGTGGCCGACGAGTCGGCTGCTCCGCGCCGTCCCAACATCGTTATGATTCTCATCGATGACATGGGTTGGGGCGATTTTTCCTGCTTCGGAAACAAGGAGGCCACGACCGCCAACATCGACCGCCTTGCCGCCGAGGGTCTGCGCTTCGAGCAGTTCTACACCATCTCGCCGATCTGCTCGCCCTCCCGCGTCGGGCTCTCGACCGGCCAGTATCCCCAGCGCTGGCACATCACCTCCTTCCTCAACAATCGTGCCGAAAACACCGCGCGCGGCATGGCCCAGTGGCTCGATCCGCAGGCTCCGATGATCGCACGAATGCTGCGCGGCGCCGGCTACGCCACCGGCCATTTCGGCAAATGGCATATGGGCGGCCAGCGGGATGTGGACGATGCGCCACCGATCACCGCTTACGGTTTCGACGCCTCATTGACGAATTTCGAGGGCATGGGCCCCAAGCTTCTTCCTCTCACACTCAAGCCCGGCGATGACCGGCCACAGCGCATCTGGGCCGATGCCGAGCGACTCGGCCAACCTGTCACGTGGATGCAGCGCTCCCAGATCACCACCGGCTTCGCCGACGCGGCGCTGGAGTTCATCAACGCCTCCGCACGCGGGGGAAAACCCTTTTTCGTAAATCTGTGGTTGGATGATGTGCACAGCCCGTTCTGGCCGCCGGTCGACCAATGGCGCGACGGCAAACGCCAACTCTATCACGCCGTGCTGGAATCCATGGACCGTCAGTTGGGAAAACTGTTCGACCGCATCCGTGGCGATCCCTCACTCCGCGACAACACCCTGATTCTCATTTGCTCGGATAATGGCCCCGAGGTCGGCGCCGGCTCTGCCGGACCGTTCCGCGGCAGCAAGGCCATGCTCTACGAAGGCGGCATCCGCTCGCCGCTCGTCGTCTGGGGCCCCGGCTTCATCGATCCGAAAAGCGTCGGCACCGCCAACCGCACGTCACACTTCGCCACGATCGATCTCGCCCCCACGCTTCTGACCATCGCCGGAGTTTCGGCACCGCCGGACGTTGTCTTCGACGGTGTGTCCATGCACGAGACGCTCCTCGGCCGGTCCGAAGTCTCGCGTGATCGCCCGCTCTTTTTTCGACGTCCACCCGACCGCGCCTCGTTCTCCGGCGACGACAAACTCCCCGATCTCGCCGTGCGCGACGGCCGGTGGAAACTTCTCTGTACCTACACGGGCACCTCTGCCCAACTCTACGATCTCACTGCCGACCCATCGGAAAAAAACAACCTGTCCGCCGTTCAAACCGCCGAGACGGCTCGCCTGACGGCCGTAGTCATCGCCTGGCACCATTCACTCCCCCTCGATCACGGTGCGACCTACCGACCACCGGCGAAAAAAGGAAAATAAGTAGCCGGCCCAAAACGGCTCCACCATCTCCAACGAGTAACGATCGCCACTTTGAGCCGACCTTGGGCGGCTCGATCCATCCGCCAACCGCCCCAGCTTGCCGATCACCTGTGATCAGGTCTGGAATTCGGGCCAGACGTCAGCAGTGCCGGACAAATTCACCGATAAACCGGTCCACGTTCTTACCCGACACCTGACACTCGATATCCCTTCGGAGACCGCGGATGTGCTGGGTGAGCTGCAGCGTAACCCCGAGCCGTTGCCCGAGCTCCCGGATAGCTCGGGTCCGTCGTTCCCAGAGCCAACAGGTCAAGCCCACTGAAATGGGTTTACCGGAAAAATGCGGGGTTCGGGTCGCTTCGGGGATTTTCGCCATACCTTTAGTGTAGCGAAAATCGCGCCAGAATTGCCCATTAGGCGCAAAAAAACTCACCTCGCCGAAAATAAAAGGCCCGGCGGCGTCGATCACAATTCAAGTTACTGCAAAAGAGTAATTTTAAAACTGCCAGAGCCAACCGTGGTGCCAAAAAGCGCACCGATGTAAGGCAAACGCGGCAAGCCGAGCCAGTTGTTCCATATTGGCCAAGGTTGACCGATCTAGCGCTGGCAAACACGCCGCTCCTGCGCTCCTTGCTGAAACCGCGAAACCGGCAGGGAACCCCGTGCTTGTCTCGCGCGTCCGTATCGCCAGCAATCGACTTTTTCCGTCCCTTTCCGTCCTCATGAAACCGCTGAAACTCACCATCATTATCCTCGGCAGTCTGGCCGCGCTCCTCGCGCTCGTCGTGGTTCTCGCCCTCACCCCGGCCGTCCAAACATGGGCCGTGCAGCGCGCGCTCAGCGGCCAGCCCGGCCTCGTGGTCGAGGTGGGCCGGGTCTCCGTCGGCCTGAGCGAGGCGGAATTGCGCGATGTGCGCGTGGTCCAAGACGGCATTGTGATCGTGGCCAAGGAGCTCACCGCCGCCTACACCGCCACCGACTATTTTTCCGGCAGCAAAATCACCGTCGGCCGGATCACCGGGCGCGGGATCGAAATCGATGCCCGGAAACCCGTCGCCAAACCCACCCCGCCGCCCGTCACTCCCCCCACTCCTTTTGCCGGCGTCTTGAACGCCATTCGCCTGCCCGGCGAGGTCCGGGTCGGGAAAATCGAACTCGAGGCCAAGGTGCTGCTCCCCAACGAACAGTCCGCCACGCTCAAGCTCACCGGCGGCGGTATCGCCCCGGGCGAGACCGCCGTGTTGCGCTGGGAGGCCAACTTTACCGACGCCCGCAAGGTCGCTGCCGTCACCGCCGCCCAAGCCAAAGGTGAGATCAAAATCCGGACCACAACCGATCTGCGCATCGATCTCGTCGAAGTCGTCGCCGATGCCGGCGCCACCGGCCCCGGTCTGCCCGCCGATGGCCTGAAGCTAAATCTGAAGTTGGAGCAACCCGCGGCCAATGCCGCCGAAACGTTGACGACCCGCGTGTCCCTGGTCCGCGGAGCGACCGTCGAGCCTTTGCTCAATACCCGAGTCGATTTCTCCGCCTCCAAGCCCGAGCTCAACGGCACGTGGGACTTGGCGGTGCGCAGCGAACAATTCGCCACCGTGCTTGCCAGCTTCGGCCTCCCGGAAGTCGCCCTTTCCGGCAAGGGCGGTTTCACCTTCAACCTTGAGACCAGCGCCTCGACCGCCGCCGGAGAACTCACCGGAGCCATTTCCCGGCTGGAGAAACTCAACGCCGGCCTCACCGACGTGGGCGCGCTTCAAATTTGCGCCGCTTTCGAGGGCGGCAGCAGCAAAGAGTCGGCCCAACTCGGCCGCCTCGAATTCGACGTCGCCACCGCCGACGGTCGCAAATTTATAGCCATCGCGGCGCAGCAAAAACTTTCCTTCAATTTCAAAGACAAGCGCGTGACGCCCGAGAAACCCGGCACGGAGCTGGCCCGCGTTTCGCTCGTGGCCATTCCGCTCGCTTGGGGCCAACCGTTCGTCACCCCGCGCACGATTGCGGGCGGCGATCTCTCCGGAGTCTTCGTGATCGATGCCGAGCTTGATGGCAGTCGCGTCAAGGTCCGCGCGCTCGAACCGCTGAGTTTACGCACCGTCACGGTGCGCGAGGGCGACAAGCTGCTCGCAGACCGCGTCGCCGTCTCGCTCAGCCCGCGCATCGACTACACCGCCAATCGCATCGTCGCCGAAATCGAAAGCCTCAACATCTCGACCCCCGACGGAGACCAAGTCACCGGAGGCCTCACCGCCGACGTCGCTCTCGGCGGCACCTCGCCGGTCGTCGTCTTCACGTCGCAGCTCAAAGGCACCCTCGCCTCGCTTGTAAAACCGTTTCTCCCGGCCGGAGTCGGCCCCTTGACGTTTGAACTCAACGCTCAAGGCCGTCACGGCGGCGACGCTCTCGAACTCACCGCCCTTAGCCTGAACGTGAATCGCAACGGCAACGAATTGCTCGCCGCCGTCGAGACGTTGCAAGCGATCTCCCTTGATCTC
>JBIKWB010000068.1:0-5998 GCA_044356555.1 Opitutaceae bacterium
CTCGGCCTCGGCGTCTGGGTCTGGCTCCAGCTCGTCGCCACCGGTTACGCCCGCGGCGCCGGCGGCCCGGCGCCGGCCTCGCGCTACATCGACACCTTGGTCTTCGGCATGGTCGCCAACGCCCTTGCCCTCGTCTGGCTGGCCACGCCCGACCTGCTGTCCCGCACCGCCCGCCGCATCCTCGCGATCGCCGCACTCGCATGGGTCGTTATCTTCGTTTGGGGTGCGCGATCCGAGCTCACCCGTATCTTCGTCATCGAGCTCCCGCCCGTGAAAGTCTACCACGACTACTGCGAGCTGAATGTGCGCAACTATCTCTACACCGGCGATACCAAGCACCTCGACCACGACGAGATTCCCTACCCCGGCGCCGGTGCGTTTCTTGTTCGCATCGGCATCCCCGCGCTCCGCGCCGTGATGCCGGCCACGGTCCGCCCGCCCCTGCCCGTCACCGCCGGGCGTTCCACCTTCACCCCGTCCGATCCGAAAAATATCGACCCGCCTGCCCCCGGGCTTTCTCCATCCACCCATCCGCTGATCTATCGTCAAACATGGGGCTCCTTCGCCGCCGACGCCGCCTCCAACCCGCGCGAGTTCACCAGCGCCCCCATTCGGGCTCCTTTGGGTGCTTGGTTGAAATTTGAGACCGCCGGCGCAGCCGGCACTCCGGGCACCACCCTCGAACTGCGCGACGCCGCCACCGGCATTCCTCTCGTCTCGATCGTCCCTGACCGGACTCCCGGCGACACGTGGCGGGCCGCTTACGTCCGCGCTCCCGCCGGCGCTTTCGTGATCCACGCGCACACCCCCGACTCGGCCCGCTGGCTCGCCTTCTCCGAACCCATCGAGCTGGCCTCCGGCTCCTATTGGGCCTGGCAACTCACGAAAAACGGCCAACTCGTGGCCACGCTCGCGTTGGCCCTCGCCCTGCTAACCGCTGTCGCCGCCCTCGTCCTCCGCCGAGTGCTTCCGATCGCTCAACCTTCATCGCTCAACTCTCAACCTTAAGATGTCCCTCACCCGTTTCTCCGTCGCCCCGCTCCACACGCTCACCCGCACCCTCGCCGCCGTCGCGATGGGCCGCGAACTCCCCGATCAAGTCCTCACCGGCGCACGCCTGCTTTCAACTTACACCGAGCGCATTCACCCCGACCGAGAGATCTGGCTGAAGGCCGGCCGCATCGCCGCCGTCAAACCCGCCGGCACCGCCAAACAAGTTTTCCCCAAACTCCCGCGCGCGAAATTCTTCGATGCCGCCGGCGGCATCCTCGCCCCCGGGCTCGTCGATCCGCACATTCACATCGAGAGCTCGATGATGACCGCGTGCGCCTACGCCGAGGGCGCCCTGCTCAACGGCACGACGACGATTTTCTGCGACAGCCACGAAATCGGCAACGTCTGCGACTCCGCCGGGATCGAGTGGATGTTGGAGGATGCCCGCCAAGCCCCGCTCTCCATTTTCCTCACGGTCCCCTCCACCGTGCCCGCGACCTCGCCCCAATTCGAAACCGCCGGCGGCGATCTCACCGCCGCCAAAATCGGCAAGCTCTTCGACCGCTACCCGGAGGCCGTAGCTCTCGGTGAGAAAATGGACTTCGTCCAAGTCGCCATGGGCGACCCTCGCAGCCACGCGATCATGGCCGCCGCCCTCAAACGCGGCCGCCCCATCTGCGGCCACATCTACGGCCGCGAATTCGTCACCGCCGGCGCCGCCTCCGGCATCACCGACACCCACGAGGCCATCGACCGCGAGATCGGCGACGATTTCTTGGAAGCCGGCGTCTGGATCTTCCTCCGCGGCGGCCCGCCCACGACTCCTTGGCACTCGCTCCCGCACGCGATCAAGGCCGTCACCGAGCTTGGCGCCAACCCCAAGCGCGTCTGCGTCTGCACCGATGACCGCGACGCCGATGATCTTTTTCTTTTCGGCCTCGACTGGGTTGCCCGCCAAGCCGTCGTCGCCGGTCTCAAACCCACGACGGCATGGAGCTTGGGTTCCCTCCACCCCGCCACTCGCTACGGTATGGACGGAGAGATCGGCGGCCTCGCTCCGGCCCGCCGGGCCGACATCGTCCTGCTCAACGACGCCCTCGAGCCCCAATGCACTTGGTATGGCGGCGAACTCGTCGTCAAAAACCGCAAGATCACGCCGCTGCTCGATCGCGCCCTTTCAAAACGCTACCGCTACCCCCGCGCGGCCTACCAAACGGTCAAGCTTCCCGCCAAAAAGCTCACTCTCACCCCCGCACTCCCGACCGCTCCCGTCACCGCCAACGTCATCCGCACCGCCCTCCCCGGCATTATCCTCTTCCACGAAAAAGTCGCGCTCGCTCCGAAGCCCGGCGAGACGTGGGCCGATCTCTTCACCCAGCATCGCCTATGCTTTGTGACGATCGTCGAGCGCCACGGCAAATCCGGCGCCGTCGCCCACGGCCTGCTCCAGGACTTCAATCTCAAGGCCGGCGCCGTCGCCAGCTCGGTCGGCCACGATGCCCACAACATCATCCTCGCCGGCACCAACGAGGCCGACCTCCAGCTCGCCCTCGCCACCATCAAAAAACTGCGGGGCGGCGTCTGCGTCGTCCGCGACGGCAAAGTTCTCGCCCAAGTCGCCCTCCCGGTCGCCGGCCTCATTTCCGATCTTCGCGCCACCGCCGTGGCCAAGGAAACCACCAAGCTCAAGCAGGCGTGGTTGGCCGCCGGTTGCACTCTGCCTTACATGGGTTTCAACCTGATCCCGCTGTCGGTCATCCCGGAGATTCGCATCACCGATCGCGGCCTCGTCACCGTCCCGGGGATGCAGCAACTCCCACTGTTCGAACCCGGGAGCATCGCCGCCCCCGGCCGGCCCGCTTAGGAAGCACAAACTGACCTCTGTGCCCGCTCCGGGTCTGCACCCGTCCTGACATCATCCCGAAAAAAATCCTCGGACAGTGGCACATCGTGTGCTTTTCCTTTCACGCCTACGCACACACCAAACCATGATTAAAAACAAACTTCACGCCCTGCTCGCGGCCCTCGCGACTGCCGGTCTTTCCGCGCCGCTCGCGGCCCAAACCGCTCCTGCACCCGCCGCCGCCACCGACGCCGTTCGCATGGAAAAATTCGAAGTCAGCGACGTGCCCATCGAGCAGCAAATCGTTCCCACGTCCCGCCCTTTCAATTCTGTCTTCGGGATCGACCGCAGCATTTTGGATACGCCTCGCAACGTCACCATCATCTCCCGCGAGCAGCTCACCGCCATCAACATCCAAGATGTGCGCGACTTCTCCAAACTCACCGCCAGCTCTTACACCCGGAGCAACTTCGGCGCTCCCACCACCCCCGACATCCGCACGCAGATCGCCGACACCTATTCGAACGGCATGCGCATCGGCCTTTCGAGCAACGGCAACGGCATGCCCGTGAATTTCAACGCCGTTGAATCGGTCAACATCGTCAAGGGTCCTGCCACCGCCGTCTACGGTGCCTCCCAGTACGTCGGCGGCTACGCCGACTACGTGACCAAGCGCCCGTCCTTCGACAGCCGCAAGGGCACCGTTTCGGTCACCGTCGGTTCCTACGATCAATACCGCTGGACCGCCGACTATAATGTCCCCGTCGATGCCAAGACCGCCTACCGCGTCAGCTACTCCGGCGAACAGTCCGGCAGCTACTACGTCGATGGCCACAAGAACACGCAGGCCCTTTACGCCGCCCTCACCCACCGCGCGAGCGACAAGTATGAGATCTTCGTGAACTCCGAAGCCTTCTACGGCGACTACGTCGAGAACTTCGGTATCAACCGCGTCACCCAGGACCTCATCGACAACGGCAACTACATCACCGGCGTGAACAACAATCCGGCGCCGAACTTCTCCGGCGGTGCCTTCCTTGGTTACCGCGACTCCACCGGCGCTCCGATCACGTTCTCCAATATCAACGTCGTCGCCGGCACGCCCGCCCCGATCTCCGATCCGCAGAATTCCCGCTGGGTTGTTTCCGGCTTTCCCGCCGTCAACCGTATCGCCGTCGGACCCACCGTTAAGATCGACCGCAGCAACCGCACGCTGAAACCCGGCGACCACTCCTTCGGTTTCAGTTACAACGGCCAAGCGATCCAGACCTTCACCCCGTCGCCCGACTTCGCGATCGGCAACAACAGTTTCCTCCGCTACGTCCGCCGCAGCACCCTGTCCTCCTACTCCTACTCCGAGATCATCGACCCAAGCTGGAGCTTCGAGAATCGCACCGAGTTCCGCGTCACCAAGGGCGCCTTTTCGTCCAACAGCGGTCTCGGCCTGCGCTACCAATACGTCGCCGCGTTCAACGATTTCTTCAACGAACCCGCCAACGTCTGGGACCTGACGAAGGACCACAATTTCATCAACTACTTCAACTCGGTGAACTCGCCGAGCCCGTTCACTCAAGTCCCCGTCCCCGGTTGGCCCGGCCGCTACTACACGCCTGACAACGGCGACTCCGGCGAATCGAAAGTCTTCACCACGTCCGCCTTCAGCCAGAATAGCTACAAGGTAAACGACCAACTCACTCTTGATGCCGGTGCCCGGGTCGACCTGATGTCGATCAAGTATCGCGATTTCGCCGGCTTCCTCCCCGGTGACAGCGTCATCGTCGGTCTGCCGAACTACAACCTGAGCGCCAGCTACAAGGTCTCCAAAGACCTCGGCACCTACGTCACCTACAACTACAGCCAGAATCCGGTCGGTGCAGTCGGCAACGGCGGCGGTTTTACCACCGGCGGCAACCGCAACTTCTCCAACGCCGCCCTCCGCGGCGAGGCGATCCTCACCGAGGCCGGAGCCAAGTATTCCTTCGGCGGCGGCAAGGGCTTCATCGGCGGCGCAATCTTCCAGCAAAACCGCGAGCAGCTCCAACTGGACCGCTCGGTCCGGAAGTTTGAAACCAAAGGCTTCGAGGTCGAAGTGAACTACCAGCCCACCAAGAATCTTTACGCCACGTTCGGCTATTCCTACCTCGATTCCGTCGTCAACGGCGCCGAGTTCGATGTCGGCAACACCTCGCTCACGTCGCCCACCAGCCGCTACTTCATCCTCGCCTCCGGCAAAGACTATCGCCGCCAAGGCGTGCCGCGGAATCTCTTCAACGCGAACACGACCTACAAGTTCACCAACGGCTTCGGCCTCACCGGCGGTATCGTCGCCACCAGCGATATCCTCAACAACGTCGTCGGCACCCTCGTGATTCCGGCGCAATACACGCTCGATGTCACCGGGTTCTACTCGACCAAGGAATACGAGGTCCGCCTCGCGATCATCAATGCCACCGACCAAAAAAATTGGAGCGCACCCAATGCCGTCTACGGCAACGAGTCCATCATCGCCGATCTCCCGATCCGCGCCGAGCTGACCCTCAAGTATAAATTCTAACCGGCACCCGCCGTCCTCCAAGGCCGCCCCTCACCGGGCGGCCTTTTTTGTAGGTGCGGGTTTACCCGCGATCTCGTTCGTCGTCGCCCGCCATGCCCCCAGCCTGGCATCCCCGCTGCCCACCCACACCCTTTCTCCCACCCTTTCTCACACCCGGCCGCGGAGAGATAATTCCTTGTCGCGCCCGCGCCGCTTCCCCGACACTTCGACCTCCGGATGAAGTCCTTTTTATCGCTGCCCAACCTTCTCGCCGCCGCTCTCTTGAGCATCGTCGTCTCCATCCCGTTTCTGCCCTTCGCCGCACCGGTCAAGGCCCAGTTCCGCTTCGAAATCACCGCTTCGAACGCCACCGCCGCCCTGCCCCAACTTTTCTACGATGTCGGCCGCGGGATCAACGAAGCCGACTCGGCCCGGGAAAGGCTCGTTGGCGGGACGGCTCCTCAGGTCCTGAGCTTTGCCCTGCCAGCCGGCGACTATCGCAGGTTCCGCTTCGATCCGCTTGACCGCGCCGGCAAGATCACCCTCACGCAGGCCCTGATTCGCGGCGCCGACGGCCGGGTAGTGCGACGCTTCGCCCCGGACGATTTCGTCCCTGAAAACCAAATCGC
>JBIKWB010000050.1:0-21307 GCA_044356555.1 Opitutaceae bacterium
GCCGGGCAGCACCGGAAGCGAGTCGCACGTATCGCTTCGACCCGGCCCTGTTGCGCGCCGGAGAAAACACCCTGGAACTCGTCAACGGCGCCGCGAATGCCACCGAGGTGATGACCGTGAATCTGGGACTCTGGTAAGCACCGAGTTTTCCCTGCGAAAAATCCCGCGGCGTCGGGCTTTCGCGGGGACTCGCCGGGAGTTTCTATCACCGCTCGCGGACCGGCACGGTGGGGTACCGGACGGCGCGGCGGGCGGCATTTTTATGCAGGACGGCCGGGTGGATTTTCAGTCCACCGGCTGAGGAGGACGCCGGATCGATTCGACGTCGCTTGCGAATTTTTCCGTGTGGGCAGTTGAGGCGGATGCCGCAGGCCACGGGCCGAATCCGACGTTTTCCGAGACGGCGTCGCGGGGCGGCCCGCTTATTTGATCGTGATATTGTTTTTCACCTCGGTGACGCCCTTGATGGTGGCAGCGACCCGACCGGCCTGTTCCTTTTCGACGAGGGTGTTCACGAATCCGCTGAGCTGGACCACGCCCTTGAACGTTTCGACGGCGACGTCGAATGCGCTGACGGTTGGATCGTTCACGAAGGCGGCCTTCACCTTTACGGTGACCGAGCTGTCATCGATGTACTCGCCGGTGCTGGCGCTGGTGGCCGTGGAAGCACAGCCGGTGCCGAGCGAGCCGATGCTGAGGCCGGCGGTGAGGAGGACGAGCAAGGCCATGGATTTTTTTGAGAATTTAATCATTAGGGTTTGGTATCTTGAATCCACCCCCGGTTCCGCCGCGCCGGGCGGGTTCGGCGGTAAGTGTTTTTGCGCGGGACAACTTCTTTCCCTCAAGCAACGGTGGGTGCGTCCGATGTTTTGACCATGGACAAAGTTTCGATCACGCCGGAAAGCCTGTTGGGCATAGCCCAGTCCTTCCCGTCGACGCCGCAGATTCTCTCCGATCTCGGCGTGTTGCTGAAAAATCCCGATGTGGAGCTGAAAGATGTCGCCCAGCAGCTCAAGCGGGATCCGGCGCTGACGGCGCGCTTGATCCGATTGGCGAACAGTGCGGCGCTGGCCCAAGCGGAGCCGGTGGCCTCGGTCGAGACGGCGGTCAACTTGGCCGGCTTTCAGGAGGTTCACCGTTTGGTGGGTGTCGCCGTTTTGGATCAATTCGGCGAGGACGGGTTGGTGGCTTACGGAATTCCCAGCCGGCGGTTGCGCGAGAACGCGTTGTTCTCCGCGTTGTTGATCGAGCAACTCGCCAAGCCGGCCGGAGAAGACCCGGCGGCCGCTTACACCATCGGATTGCTGCGCTCGATCGGAAAGCTGGGGCTTGACCGCCTCGCGCGCACCCACGCGCCCGACGCCCGATTTTCCCATGAGGTCGGCGGCGGCGGCGTGGCTGAGTGGGAGCGCAACGTGTTCGGCATGACCAATGGCGAAGCCGCGAAAACGATCATGAATTCGTGGCGTTTTCCCGGCGAGACGGTGAAGGCCATCGGGGAGCATTACGCCCCGGCCGGCCGACATTTGCCGCTGACCCACCTGCTCAACCTCGCGGCCAACATCGCGGAGAAAATCGGTTACGGTTTGCCGGGCGAGACGTGTTACTGGCTCGAGACCGAAGAGGTTTACCGGAAAGCCGGCGTCAACCTGCGGGACGCAAAGCCCTTTATCGACCGGGCGCACGTGGTTTTCGACCGGCTGCTTCGCACCGCCTTTTAGCAATCGGTGTGCTGGCTTGCCACGCCGGGGTCCTTGGTTTCGCTCGCGGGCACATGATCTCAAAAACTGCTCTCGTCACCGGCGCCTCCCGCGGCATCGGCCGTGGTATCGCCATCGAACTCGCCCGTACCGGTGCCCGGGTGGCGATCAATTACGCCGGCAACGCCGAAGCCGCCGCCGAGGCGCTCTCCCTCGTCAAGGCCGCGGGTGGCGACGGCTTTATCGTGCAGGGTGACGTCGCCGTGGCGGCCGATCGCGAACGGCTGGTCGCGGAGACCATGGAGAAATTTGGCCGCATCGATCTGCTCGTGAACAACGCCGGCGTGGCCCCCAAAGTCCGCGCCGATCTGCTCGATTGCGGCGAGGAGAGCTTCGACCGCCTCTACGAGATCAACCTCAAGGGCCCGTTTTTCCTCACCCAACTCGTCGCCAAGCAGATGCTCAAGCAGGCCCCCGACGCCGAAGGTTTCCGGGGCCGGATCGTCAACATCACCTCGATCTCCGTTTACACGGCGTCGATCAACCGCGGCGACTACTGCATGGTGAAAGCCGGGCTCGCGATGATGACGAAACTCTTCGCCGAACGGCTCGCGAACGACGGCATCAACGTCTACGAAATCCGTCCCGGCGTGATCGCCACCGACATGACCGGCGGCGTGAAGGAGAAATACGACAAGCTGATCATCACCGACGAGCGCGGCATCACGCCGATCCGGCGTTGGGGTAAGCCCGAGGACATTGGCCGCGCCGTGCGGGCGATCGCCGAAGACCGGTTCCCGTTTTCGACCGGGGCGTGCTTCGATGTGGACGGCGGATTTCATCTCCATCGGCTCTGAGCCGGGAAGAAGCGGGGGAAAGCGGATAGTTGAGACCGGAGAGCTGAGAGTTGAAAGCGTCGGCGCGCAGGTTCGGAAGACGGGCGGAACGCCCATGCCGCGACGGGCGCCCGCTCAATTCTCCCAGGCGCTTGCGCGACAACCGCGGGCCGATACCGTTCGCCTCGTCATGAAAAAACTCATCACCCTCCTGTCTGTTCTTTGCCTTGCGGTCGTCGCCCACGCGGCGCCCGGCAAGATTTCCGATATCTCCCACGCCGACCTCCAAGCTGCCATCGCCGCCAAAGCGGTCGCGATCCTCGACGTCAACGGCAGTGATTCGTTTGCCGAAGGCCGTATTCCCGGCGCGATCGACTTCGAGACGGCCAAGGCGAAACTCGCGGCCGTGCTTCCGAAGGATAAGGCCACGCTCGTCGTCGCCTACTGCGGTAGCCCGATGTGTTCGGCCTACCGCGCCGGCGCCAACGCCGCGCTCGCTCTCGGCTACACCAATGTGAAGCGCTATGCGCCCGGGATCGACGGCTGGAAAAAGTCCGGCGCGCAGGTCGAGAAGAGCTGAATCACGCGCATCATCGAAGAATCGGCCCGGGCGATTTGCCCGGGCTTTTTGTTTTCAGCTCGCGGGCAGGCCGCGGCTGCAGGCACGTTGGCGGCATGTTGCTGACCTGTCAGGCGGGATTCGAATCGGTGCTCGTGCGTGAACTCGCGGACGCGGGGGTGGTCGTGGGCGAACACGGACCCGGTTGGGCGCTCGCGGCCGACGGCGCCGACGTGCGCGGGCTGGCGTTTCCCCATGTCACGATGCGCGGCGCGGTCGAACTCAAGGGCGAGTCGGTCAACGCCCTCGCAGGGCGGATGATCGAGTTTTTCCTGACGAGTCTGCGCGGCGAACGCGTCGACGCGGCTTGGCCGTGCGTGATGGGCGGGCCAGCTGAGCTCGTGGGACTCGGGCGGCGGATGAGCGGCGTGGAAAAGGAATTCCACGAGCAACTCAAAAAACGGCTCGCACGGGTGGCGAAGCTCGCGGTGGCCGATTTGCCGAGAGGGCGGGGCGAGGCGAGGGGTTTGTTTGTGTGGTTTACGGATTTCGGGCGCGTGTTTGTGGCCCGCGAGGCGTTTATGCACGGACAACGCCGGATGGCCGACGACGATGCGGCGCCGTCGCGGAGTTATCTGAAAGTGGAAGAAGCCTTCGTCGTGCTCGGCGCCGAGCCGCAGGCGGGCGAGACGGTGGCCGATCTGGGCGCGGCGCCGGGTGGCTGGAGTTACAGCGCGGCGAAGCGTGGCGCGGCGGTGGTGGCGGTGGACAACGGTCCGCTCAAAGGCGGCGCCTTGAACAACCCGTTGATCGAGCACTGCACCGACGACGCGTTTCATTTCAATTTCGAGGCGGGCAAGGCCTACGACTGGATGCTTTGCGACCTTTTGGAGGAGCCGCACCATGTGATGAAGAACCTGATCGAGCCGTGGCTGGCACGCGGTTGGTGCAAGCGCTTTGTTTTCAATTTGAAGTTCGGCCACGTGGATTCGGTGGCATTGCTGCGCGAGCTGCGCGCGCCGGATTCGCCGCTGTCGCGCTATGCGCCGGGTTTCATGATTCGGCACCTCTATCACGACCGCGAGGAGTTCACCGTGGTGGGCGAGGTGAGGGCGGCGGGCGAATTGGGCCGTTAAACTCCGTCGGGCAAATTGATTCTGAAGTTACTCGAACGGTAGGCCTGACCGCCGGTCAGGCTTATTCGCCACCGACAACCGACCCGCGGTCGGTTCTACAGTCGGAACGCAACCGGCTGGCTAAGCGGCGGGCTAAATTTTCATTTTCTTTCACCTAGTCTTCCGGCCGGGGCGGGGTGTTGATGGCGGGGTCATGAAATTCAATTCGATGCGGGTGTTGATATTGATGTGCGTGCTGCCTTGGGCGGCTTGGGCGGCGAATCCGGCGCTGGCCGGTCACTGGCGGATGGATCCCAAGCGCAGCGCCGCGCTCGACGGTTGGACGGCCTGGGACTTGATCGTCGCGCTCGACGGCACGCGGGTCGATCTGCGGCACGATATGCAGTGGCGCGCGACGAAGCTCACCGCGACCAACCCGGTGGACACGGCCAAGCCGACCGAGGTGAAGGATTTTTTCCGCGTCGAGCAGCGGCACATGGCGCTCTATCCCGTGCGCGGCGCGCTGACGCCGGTGCGGGCCGAATGGCTCGACGGCGGGCGGACCTTGCGGGTCGAGGCGACGCCGCAGATCGAGAGCTCGCAGGGAGTTTTCCCGATGCGGATTTACCAGGAGTTGCGCTTGGTCGAAGGCGATCGGGAGTTGCTGCTGATCGAACTGCACAGCACTCGGGCGAAACCGCTCGTGTATCGTTTTACCAAAATTACCGGGGAGAAATAAATCATGCACCGTCTGCTTTTAATTCTGGTCGGTTTCCTTTCATTCACCGCTGCCGGCTTTTCGGCGCAACCGGTTGGCCGGGCCGCGTGGGTCATGCGCTTCGACGGCGATTGGCTCGTCGCCAAAGGCATGCCGGAAAAGGCGATGCTCATCAGCCTGCAAGGCCTCGCGAACCGCGCCGCGCCGCAGCTCTACATCGTTCACCCGAAAGATTTCCAATGGGAGATCACCGAGCCGCTGTTCGAATTTTACCAACGCAAGCACGGCGTCGTCTTCACCGAGGTGAAGACGGCGGATGAGGCGCTCGCGCTTTTTGCGAAGCACGCCAAGGGCTACGTGATCTGGGAACCGGCGGTCTCGGCGACGATGAACGTCGCGTTCACGATCGCGGGGCTGGAAGACGCGCTGATCGTGACGGAGGCGCAAATCGCCCAAGTGGAGGCGCGGGGTCTCAAGCGGATCGACGACCTCCGCGGCCGTTACACCGGGCAAACCGACGCCCAGATCTACGCCGATGCTTACACGCGCTACTGGGCGCGTTGCACCCATGATGCGATCATGCTGATGGGCGGCCATGTGGGCGCGGTGCGGATGCCGGCGATGGCCGACTGGGGCGTGCGGCAGAAAATGTTCTTCCACGATCTCTCGGCGAATCCCGGCCGGCACCCCGAAGAAGTTGCCTTGGGGAAGAAGCTGTTTTCCGAGATGACGCCGCTCGGCACCGTGTTCGGCTGGCACTCCTACGCGAAAGACACCGAGGAGCAGCACACGACGTTGCTGTCGGGCTTCGGCCTCAAGATGGAAGGTCTGCACAATCTGCCCAATCTCAGTTTTAACTGCCAGTTCACGTTCACGCCGGGCTTCAAGTTCACCAACAACCATCAGGTCGCCCTCGATGCGAAACTCACGGCGGAGCAGAAGGTGTATGTGTCCTTCGTGCAGTCCGACAGTATCGGCATCGGCGTCTGGACCAAGCCGGGGCGGGGCAAGCTGCCCTTCGGCTGGCAGGTGACGATGAACTGGTCGAAATTCTCCCCGGCGGCGCTGGAGTATTTCCACGAGAGCGCGACGAAGAACGATTACTTCATCGGTGGTCTCTCGGGTCCGGGGTACATGTACCCGAATCACATCCCCGCCGATAAATTCGGCCCGCTCATGGCCGAGGCCCGCGCGCTCATGGCGGTGCTCGACGAACATGTTTTGGAGATTATGGACAACTCCGCCGCCGACGGAAACGTGGGCAACGCCGATCTGACCAAGGAAACGGTGGACCGCTACTACGCCGCGTTTCCCGATGTGATTGGCTTTATCAACGGTTACGGCCCGGCCCGCACGCGCGACCTCCGCGACACCCGCGCGATGATTTCCTACGACTACTACATCGATCCGCGGCGCCCGCGTGACGAGGTGGCGGCCGATCTCAACGAGTTGATCGCGATCAACGCCAAGCGTCCGTATTTCTTGCTCGTGCACGTGCGCGAGTCCAACGACGTGAACAGCCTCGTCGAGATCACCAAGCAACTCGAAGGCCCGGTCGAGATCGTGCCCGTGGACGTTTTCCTGAAGCTGGCGGCGAGCAACAAAACCTACACCACCCGCTACCAAGACCCGGAGGATCCGAAGCATTTTAAGGGATTCTGAGTCGTTCGGGTAGGAGCGCGCTGGCGCGCGATCCGAGTCGACCCGACGGAGCACTTGCGCGGGGAAATCCACCGTGAGCGGGCTCCTGCGCCGCCCGACGCGAAGTTTTGTTTGGTTTCGCCCGGCGACGCGGGTCAAGCTGTCGGTATGGCCCATTCTTCCCGCGACACGTTTTTTCGGAAGCCCTCGACTCCGGCGCGGCCGTTGGCGGATTTCGTCGGTCGGCCCGGCGCCGGCTTGAAGGCGGCGAAGACCGAGCCCGCCCGCGGCGAGCGGGAGGAACTCAAGCTCTGCGGACTCGCCGCGGTGAAGGCGCGGTTTGAAAGCGAACCGGATTCGATTTTGCGGGTGTTTTTTGACGAACCCACGAGTCGCAAGGTGGGCGCGATGAGCAAGGCGCTCGCGCTCGCCAAGAAAATCTACCGCTGCGTGCCGTCGGCGGAGTTGGAGAAAATCGCGGGCTCCATTCATCATGGCGGGATCGTGGCGGTTGTGCACGCGACGGCCCTGCGCACACCCACGGCGGACGACGTGCGCGGTTGGGCGTTGCGCCGGGAGTCGGTGCTGGTGCTCGACCGGATCGGCAATCCGCACAACCTCGGAGCGATCGCGCGCACGGCGGCGTTTTTCGGCGTCGCGCGGATTGTGATCGCGGCCGAAGCGACGGCAGCGCGCCCGAACGATGCGGCCCACCGGGTGGCGGAGGGTGGGCTCGAGTTCTTGGAAGTCTGGCAGGCGCGCGATCTCGCAGCGCTGGCGAAGATGATGGCGGCGTCGGGCTATGAGGTGATCGGCGCGGCGACGCGCGGCGGCCGGCCCGAGGCGGCGCGCCCGGGGCCAAAACCGGTAGCGCTCGTATTGGGCAACGAGGAGACGGGTCTCGCGCCGGCGGTGGCGGCGGCGTGCACGCGGCTCGTCACGATTCCCGGGACCGGTAAGGTCGAGTCGTTAAATGTCTCGGTGGCGGCCGCAGTGCTGATGTGGGAACTCTGCGCGCGGCGGTAGGGCGGGGCGCGACCGGTTTCAGTAGTCGTCCATTACGAACCACATGATCCAAATGAGCGCGGCGGTCATGAATCCTCCGCAGGCCAGACCGTAGAGCATGACGATGGGACTGCCCCCGCTGACGGCGGCGGTGAAGCCGACGCAGAACAGATTGGCGAGACCGACGAGCATCCAGAAATCGCGCTTGCGGCGCGAGCGGCGGGGCGGTGGCTCCTTGAGCGTGAACTCACCGGAGGCTTCGGCGCGGCGGCGATTGAGTTCGAGCAGACCGTGGACGTCGTTGGGGTGGTTGACCGGGGGGGAGTTCCCAAGCGCGGGTGCTTGACCGGCGGCTATGCGATTCAAGCCCTCGACCGTAATCGGACCGGACGCAGCGGGCGCGATCCCGGGATCGGGTCGCGTGAGGGAGGCCTCGTCGGAGGCGGTGCGGGATGGTCCGTTGACGGCGTCAAATTCCCTCGGCTTCAGGCTGTAGAATTTTCGTGGCGGATCAATGGGGTCTTCACTCATGGGTAGCTCTTCAGTCCTTGCTTCGGATTTTGATTCTGGTGCGCCAACTTTTTCTTGGCCACTACGAAACTTTCTTCGTTGTTTCGGAATTCGAACTTGTCGGAAACGCGCTCCGAGGTTTTTGATCGAACTGTCAGCAGTACAGCTCTTCGGTGCCGCTTTACCGGCAGTGCCGATCCCCCTAACCCCCCCCCCATTATGACTCAGAAAAGTGTCCGATTCTGGCGTGAGCTATCGCCATTCGCATTCCTGCTCGGCTGGTTTTTTTCCGCCGCAGCCCTCTTTGCCCAATCGGGCGGTACGGGCTCCGTGCAGGGCAAGGTGTTTAACCCCGTGACGAATGAGTATGTGCGTAATGCCGAGGTGCGGCTCGAGGGCACGAACCAAGTTACGTACACGGAGGGCGACGGCTCGTTCCAGTTTCCAAATGTGGCGGCGGGTCCGGCGGCGATCGCCGTCTCGTTTTCCGGCTATGCCACGGTAAAGGATTCCTTCACCGTCACCGCGGGCAGCCCGGCGGTGCGGGAAATCAACATCGTCAGCACGGCGGCTCCAGCCCCGGTGACGCGCAAAGACGGGGTGGTCCAGCTGGCCGCCTTTACGGTGGATTCCGAGCGCGAGGGTAACGCGAAGGCCATTCAGGCCCAACGTCGCAATATGGACATCACCACGTCGGTTTCGTCGGACATTTTCGGCGATGTCACGGACGGCAACGTCGGCGAGTTCTTGAAATACTTGCCGGGTGTGGACCTGGATTACGTCGAATCCGAAGCCCGTGGTCCGCGGCTCGGCGGCATGGACAGCCAATACGTCGGGGTGTCATTCGACGGGATTCGTTCTGCCAGCGCGGATGCCAACCGGGGCGGAGGCGAGGCGTCCCGGGCGACGAGTTTCGAGGGTTTTTCCATCACGTCGATCGAGTCGATCGAGATCAGCCGAACGACCAGCGCGGAGTCCGATGCCGATTCCCCGGCGGGCACGATCAACATGAAGACGCGCCGGGCCTTTGAGCGCAAAGGGCGCCGCGTCGGGGTTAACACGAGCCTCAACTTCAACGACGAGGAGTTTACTTTAAGGAAAACGCAGGGCCCGAGTGATTTTCGTGAATACAAATGGGCGCCCAACTATGCCTTTGAATACTCGGAGTCATTCCTCAACCGCCGTCTTGGTATTTTGCTGAGCGCTTCCCGCGCCAATTCCTATACCGAGCAATATGACGTAAACGTGGCCTACAACCGGAATCCCAACGCCGCTCTCGGGGATACGCGGCCGATGGTCGCCCGGCAGCTGAATTTTAAGGACGGTCCGAAGTTTATCCTGAAGGACTCGCTGCTCTTGACGGCCGACTTTAAGGCAACGTCGCGGTTGGTGCTCTCCTTGAATGCGATCTATACGTACACGGAAGGGGAGTTTTGGAATCGCAACTTCACGTTTGTGGCGGCGAATGATAACGCCAACTCCAATAACGGGCGGAGTTTCGTCACGGGCGACGGCATTCTCACCGTCGGCACGGCCCGCACGGCGACGAACACGATACCGACGCTCAACAATGGGGGTGGATCCTCCTCCAAGCTCACCTACACCCGCACGTTTGCCCCAAAATTCGAATACAAGATCAACGCCTTCACTTTCGACGGAGCGTTCACCTTTTCCAAATCGGTCAATAACTATGAAGCCCTTGAACGCGGATTCAGCGAATCCGAGGGCGGGGGCGTGCCGAGCGACTGGGTCGCGACGCGCCCGCACGCCGAATCCTGGGAATGGACCATCCGGCAGAGATCGGGTCCGGACTGGTATGATCTCCGCAGCTTCACCAATACGAACACCCGCGACGGTGGCACCCGGGTCGTGAACTCTGGCCGCACGTGGTCTACCGAAATTTGGAACGGCCAACTGAACGGGCGCTGGGTGTTGCCCTTCCGCCGTTTCCCTACCGCTCTCAAAATGGGCGGAAAGTGGAACGAGGAGACGCGGAAAAATTTCGACGTCGGATCCCAATCGATTTGGTCCTATATCGGACCCGGAGGAAATACCACCACCGTCAACCCCACCACAGGTGCCAACCAAAACGTCACCTTCGGAAACTGGGCGAATTTGGGCTACATTTCCTCGCATCCGTTCGATACCGGCACGACCAACGCCTTGACGGTTTTCAACCTCGCCGGCGTGCAGGGCATGCCGCCGCGGGCCGACCGTAATCGGATTGCCTCGTTGTTCCGCTCCAACCCCGAGCTTTTCGTCAACACGGCCATCCCGGACAATTGGTATACGTCGAACGTCGGTACCCGCCGGAATTTCAAACAGACGGTGACCGCCGGTTTTCTGCAGGCGGACACCTCACTCTCGCGCCGTTTGACGATGCGGGTGGGCGTGCGAATTGAGAACACACTGAATGAGTTCACGGAGTTTGATCCACGGCTCCGCCGGGAAATCGCGGCAGCTGGATTTCCGGTGAACGCTGCGGGCCGTGCGACCACGGTGCCGGGGCTGGAGTATCAGTTCCTCAGCCAACCTCGGGTCGTCCGCGAGTCGGAGTATTACAATGTATTTCCCTCTACAGTGTTTAAGTTTAAAATCACTCCGCAGCTCGAGTTTCAAATTGGTGCCAACAAGGCCATCTCACGGCCGCCGGTGGATAATCTCACGGGTAACTTCAACGTATTGGAGGATCTCCAGCGGGTGGACGCGCCGAATGCCGCTCTGAAACCGGAATACTCCAAGAACTATCAGACGCGCCTCTCGTATTACTTTGGAGCGCGAGCTCCGGGCCAGGTTTCGGTGGCGCTCTCACAAAATGAGATCAGCAATTTGCGTGAGACCTTTGATTTTACCGCCGAGGAATTCGGCGTCGATGACCCGGATTTCAGCGTCTATACTTTCCGCTCAACGCGAAATAGCGCCGAGGAGAGAAAATTTAGAAACATGGAGTTGGCCTACAGCCAGACGCTCGGGTTTCTCCCGGTGATCTTTGCCGGGACGAATGTTAACATCTCCTACACCCGCTCCTATGCGAATCAACGTCGGAACGGTCTAGCGCCTCACCGTCTGACTTCGCGCCTCGGTTACGCTTACCGTCGTTTCAACGGTGGGCTGGGCATGGTCTGGATCGACGACCGGCCCGACGGCATTTACGGCCGCTACCGAGCCGCCATCACCCAGTTCGACCTGTCGATGTCTTGGACATTCTCCCAGCGTTACGCGATGTATCTGCAGGGTCGGAATATCACCGGAGTTCCGGTGATCTGGTACGAGTCGGCTCCCGGGACGCCCGAGGGCGTGAACCCCGCGCTGCGCAATTTTCAGGAATACGGCGCGAATTGGGTGCTCGGTTTTAAGGCCACGTTCTAAACTCTCTGTGCGCTTGCCTCGAACCCGGTGCCGAGTTTGGGCCGGGTGTAAGTTTCCTCCGGGAGTTGGAGCAGGGGCATTGACCCGGAGATAATCCATGCGTGGGAGTGGTGGAGCCATGAATGAGCCTTCCTCGGAATCGCAGCGGCCCGGCCAAGGCCGCTGGCGAAACCTCTTCTTCGGTTTGGGTTTGGTCACCGCGGTGGTCCTTTGTTTCAGTCCTGCGCTGCCCGGGGACTTTCTTTGGGACGACGATCTTCATATCACGGCCAATCCCACGATCGTCGGTCCGCTTGGCCTGAAGGAAATTTGGACGACGGCGGCGGCGAATTACTTCCCCCTTGTTCTCACCAATTTCTGGGTGCAGCACGCGCTCTGGGGGCTCAATCCTTTCGGCTATCATGTCGTCACACTGCTCTTTCATGCGCTGGCGGCGGTGCTGCTGTGGCGCGTGTTGGTGCGCCTGAACGCACGCGGTGCGTGGTTGGGCGCGGCGCTTTGGGCGTTGCATCCAGTGCAGGTGGAGTCGGTGGCGTGGATCTGTGAGCTTAAGAACACGCAGTCGGCGGTGTTCTTTCTCGGGGCGATTCTGGGCTGGCTGCGCTGGCTGGAAGTCGGGCGGATCTCCGACCCGATGTCCCCGTCGCCAATGAAAAGTCACCGCGAGTCATCGACCCGTCTTTCGGCGAACCAATCTGCCTACGCGGGAGCGCTGGTCTGCGCCGTGCTGGCCATCCTGAGCAAGCCCTCGACGGTGCCTTTGCCGGTGGTGTTGGCGCTCTGCGTCTGGTGGCGACGCGGTCGGTTCGCGTGGCGTGACCTGATACCGCTCGTGCCTTTCTTCCTCTTGTCGTTCGGTGCGGCCGGCTGGACGATTTGGGAGCAGCGGGTCAATTCGGGTGCCCAAGGGGCGGCTTGGGCCCAGACGTGGCCCGAGCGCTTCGTCATCGCGGGAAATGCGGTTTGGTTTTACATCGGAAAACTGGCGTGGCCGGCCGATCTGATTTTCATCTACCCCCGCTGGGAGATTGCGGCCACGCCGCTGGCGTTGGTGCCGTTTGCTGGGGTGGTGCTGGTGGTGGCCGGACTTTGGCGGGGCAGGGCGGGCGCGCTGCGGCCCGTGTTTTTTGCCGCGATTTTTTTCGGCGCGCTGCTGTTTCCGGTGTTGGGATTCTTCAGCATTTATTTTTTCCGGTATTCGTTTGTCGGAGATCATTTTCAATACCTCGCCAGCATGGGCCCGCTCGCGCTCGCGGGTGCCGCGACCACGGTGGCGCTGGACCGTTGGCCGGCTGTTTTCGGTCGGGCGCGGACCGTTTTTTTCGCCCTGCTCATCGGGGGCTTGGGCTTCATGACTTGGCGGGAAAGCGCAGTCTATCTCAGCAGTGAAACGCTCTGGCGGGCCACGCTCGCGCGAAATCCGGCGGCGTCGATGGCGTGGTTTAATCTCGGCAGCACGCTGCTAAAAGAGGGGCGTCACGAGGAGGCCATCGCGTGCCTGCGGGAGGGTCTGCGGCTGCGGCCCGATGATGCCGCGGGCTACAACGATCTTGGGTGCGAACTTGTCGTGGTTGGCCGGGCGGAGGAGGCGCTGCCGATTTTCGCCCGGGCGCTGGAACTGCGACCCGCCTATGCCGAGGTGCACAATAACCTCGGCAATGCGCTGCGGAGCCTTGGCCGCGTGGACGAAGCCGTGGCCCGCTACGAGCGGGCGTTGCAGCTCAAGCCCGCCTACGCCGAGGCCCATAACAATCTCGGTTGCGAGTTGGCCGCCAAGGGTCGCACGACCGAAGCGATTTATCACCTCGAGCAAGCGGTGCGGTTGAATCCGGGGAACTCGACCAACCACAACAATCTTGGCAACGCGCTGCGCGACGCCGGGCGGACCGCCGCGGCGATCGCGAGCTACGCGCGCGCGTTGGAGCTCACCCCGGATTTCGCCGAGGCGCATGCCAACCTCGGGCGTGCGCTGATGGCTGCCGGCCGGGTGCCCGAGGCGCTGGAGCGATTTGCGTCGGCTGCCCGCTCGGCCCCTGGGTCGGCGAAAATTCGCCGCGATTGGGGCACCGCTTTGATGCAGCAGTCGCGCTGGTCGGAGGCGATTGTCCAATTTGAAGCGTTGGTGCAATTGGAACCCGCTGCTTCTGCCGCTCACGCCACGCTGGGCAACGCTCTGGCCCAAGCCGGACGTTGGCCCGAAGCGGCGGTGCGGTTTCGAACTGGCCTGGTGGTGACGCCCGGTGATCCGGACTTGCATGGCAATTTGGCGGTCGCGCTCGCGAGCATGGGCGATCTGGGGGCTGCGGTCGGCGAATTCCGCCGGGCCATTCAGTTGCGGCCCTCGTTCATCGACGCCCATCGAAACCTCGCCCACGTGCTGCGGCAACAGGGCAAACTTCTCGAAGCCGCCGATCATTTCGACGAAGCGGAACGCCTCGGCGTTCAAGCAACCCCGGCGCGCTGATCCCCGTGATTACTGTAGCAGGGCGGGGCAACCACTCCCTTGTTTTTCACGGGTGTTCCGGGAAGCGACGTCGGTGATTCGGGGTGCATGGGCGTCCCGACCATGGGGTCGGCGGGGCCCGGGCACGATGCGCGGGCTGGAGCTGGCGCGAGCGTTTCGCGGTGAAATGGAGTTGCCCGCCGGGGTGGGTATCGGCGTATCTTTGCGGGGTATCCTTCCTCTACCTTTCTCCCAATCATGAAAAACCGTCTCCTCATTGCCACTGCTGTTCTCGCCCTCGTCTGCTCGCCCTTGGTGGGCGCCGAGGCCGCCAAACCGGCCGCCGCCAAAGGTGAAGAAAAACATTCCGAGCTAGGCGAACGGATGGAAAAGCTCAACGGCGCTTGGCGCCGGCTGAAGCGCCAAGCCGCCGATGCCACCAAGAACGAGGGTTCCCTCGCGCTCGTGGCCACGATCAAAAAAGAGGCCGAGGCATCTTTGGCTTTTAAGCCTGAATACACCGCCGACCAGCCGGCCGCAAACCAGGCAAAATTCGTCGAGGCCTACAAGACCGAGATGAAGAAGATGATCGAGCTCGTCGGTAAACTTGAGGCCGCGTTCAAGGCCGGGAAAAATGACGAAGCCGCCAAGGTGATCGCTGAATTGGACGCGCAGCAAAAATCTTCGCACAAGGAATTCCGCAAGCCGAAGCCAAAGCAGTAATTGGCCGGCGGAAAGCTCCGCCGTCTCTTCGGTTTAGCCGGGCGCGAAATCGCCCGGCTTTTTTGTGTTCGGGTGTTTCGGCGGGCGGCGTGGAGGTTCGAAAAGTGACACGGGCGTCCCGCCCTTGGGATCGGAACATGGGCGGTACGGCCATGCCACGACGGAGCTCCTCTGTTATTGCGAGAGGCTGATCCTTATTGAGAGTTGCGCCAAGAAGTGACGCTATTCGGGAGTAGGGCGGGGTCTGTGACCCGCCTTCGAGGCGTGGATGGGCGGGTCACAGACCCCGCCCTACTTTCAGGGCCGTCTCATTTTTGGGTAATCATCAATGAGTGCCGTCGGATTGAAAACCGTGGCTGCGTCCAAGGTCGAGGCAGGCGGCGGCCGATTCGACGGAGTCGGAGCAAGTTGGGCTGCGGAGTGAAGCCGCTGCGGCGCAGACGCCGAGTTCGAGGGCGCGTGGCATCGGCCACGATTCATGCAGGCCGAACAAGATGCCGGAGGCGAGCGCGTCGCCTGCGCCGGCCGTGCCGGCGATCTCGGCAACCGGGACACGCACCGAGGGTTGCCAGCAGATTTCTCCTGCCCCCGAGCAGGCGCAGACGCCCTCGGGGAAATGGACGACCGCCCATGCGCGCACGCCCAGCGCGATCAAGGCGCGGCCGGCTTGTTCGACGGCGGTGCGATCTAAAGTCGGACCACGGCCGAGCGTCAGGCCGGTGAGTTGTTCGGCTTCGTAGTCGTTGGCGAAGAGCACATCGACCTCGGGCAGGACGGGCGTGACATGGGTGCGGAAACGCGGGCCGGCTTCACTCACGCAATCGACGGAGGTGATGAGACCGGCGGCGCGGGCGCGGGCGAGCACGGCGGCGGCGGCGGGACGTCCGTCCGGGCCCGGGGTGTCGAGGGCGTCGAGCAGCAGCAGATAGCCGAGGTGAAAAATCTTCGCCCGCGTGATGGCAAAATCAAAGTGCGCGGGAGCGAGCAGGGCGTTGGCGCCGCGTTGGTGGAAAAACGTGCGGCGCGCGGTGTCGCGCACCGTCATCACATCGGTGTAGCTGGTGGCGGCGTCACGGGTGGTGCGCAGTTGCGTGGTTGTGATGCGGTGGGCGGCGCACTCGGCGAAAATGGCTCGACCATCGGCGTCGTCGCCGATGAGGCCCACCGCTTCAAGGGGAAACGCGGCGCCGAGGCGCGAGAGATTCTTGAGCAGGTTGTAGGCGGAGCCGCCGTTGCCGTCGGACTGCGAGAGGATGGAGGCGAGGGCGTCCTGGGGTGGCCACGTGTTGATGAGTTTGACGTGGTCGACGATCCAGTTGCCGCCGGCGAGGATTCCGTTGCGTGACATGGGAGGGGCTTAGGCGAGTCGGGCGATTTTCTGTTCGTGGTGGCTGGCGAGGGCGGCGGCCCAGATTTCGTGATGGGCCACGGCCTCGTCGGGCGTGGCGCAACCGAAGCGGTCGCCGAGCAGCCCGGCGCGTTCGGCGAGGAAGGCGGCCCACATTTGTTGGAGGATGTCGGGAAAGCCGGGTTCGAAGATATGGCCGGTGATGGTTTTGAAAGGCGTGCCGAATCCGAGATCGGTTTTCGACCAAGTTTGCTCATGGCTGCGGCTGTAGCGCCAGAGGGTTTTGGGCTCTTTGGTGGAGAAACGCACGCCGTGGTCGGTGCCGAGGACTTCGAAGATCCACGTGTTGGTCTCGGTGGGGGCGAGGCGTTTCATCTCCAGCGTAAGTGGGACGGGATGGCCGCCGATCGACGCGGTCGTGTGAAGAGTGGCGTTGTCCCAAGTATCGCAAGAGGCGGTGCCGCCTTTGCCGTCGGGGCGGGTCGGATAGATTTTTTGGAGCTGTGCGTAGACCGTGGTGGGTTTCCAGCCGAGGCGAAGGGGGAGGTGGGCGACGTGGAGGCCGAGGTCGTTCATCACGCCGGCCTCGCCGCAGAATTTGTTTTGGCGCTTCCAGTTGATCGGCTTGGTCGGATCGAGATCGCTGGAGTGGAGGAACGCACACCGCACTTCGAGGAGGCGGCCGAGGGCGCCGCTGCGGGCCAGTTGAAAAGCGCGTTGGGCGCCGGGGAGAAAAGGAAACTCCGACGAGACGCGGACGAAGCGGCCAAGCTTGGCGGCTTCGTCGCGGATGCGGCGGGCGGCGGCGAGGTCGAGGCCGAAAGGTTTCTCGGCGAAGAGATCTTTGCCGGCGCGGAGCACGTCGAGGTAGAGCGATTCGTGGACATGGTGCGGCACGGCGACGTAAACGGCGTCGATGTCGGGCCGGGCAAGAAGCACGCGGTGATCCGTGTCGAAATGGCGGACCGTCGGCACCTGGCGGAACCAGTCGAGAGCGGCGGCGTTGACGTCACAGACCGCGACGAGCTCGGGGCGCACGGGACAATCAAGGAGGGCGAACCAACGCCCAAAGGCGGAGGCGACCTCGCGGCCCATGAGGCCGGCGCCGATGACGGCGATGCGGACAGGGGCGGCGGACGGCGGGGCGGAGGCGGCGGCAGGGGTGCTCATGCGAGAAATTTCAGGGCGTCGGCGGGTGTGGCGCCGTCGTGGACGACGGCCATGAGGGCGCGGGTGATCGCGGCCGGTTTCGGGTGCTGGATGATATTGCGCCCATAGACGATGCCGGCGGCGCCTTGGGCGATGAGCGCGGCGGTGCGGGCGAGGATTTCGGCTTCAGGGGCTTTGCTGCCTCCGCGCACGAGCACCGGGATGCCGCCGGCGGTCTCGATGACTTTGTGATAGATGGAAACGTCGTCGGTCGGATCGGCCTTGATGATGTCGGCTCCGAGTTCGACGGCTTGGCGGACGAGCGGGATGATTTTGGTCGGGTCGCCATCCACCATATAGCCGCCGGCTTTGGCGTTGGGCTGGAAGACGAGAGGCTCGATCATGAGCGGCATGCCGTAGTGATCGCAGAGGGGTTTGAGCACGCAGATGTTCTGGATGCACTGGTCGGTGACCTCTGGTTGCTCCGGGATGCGAAAGAGATTCACGACGACGCAGGCGGCATCGAGGCGCACGCCTTGGAGCACGGCATCCGCGATCAGGCGGGAGAAGAGAGTGCGCGGGAGCTGGGTGCCGTAGACGTTGGCGACATCGGTGCGAAGCACGAGGGCGGGCTTGCCGCGGACGGGGAGCTTTTGGAGATGCGGGGCTTGGCCGACGGTAAGCTGGATCGCATCGGGCGCGGCGGCGGCAACGGTGGCGATGGCGGCCGGCAGATTTTCAATGCCGGCCAGAAACGACGGCTCGTTGAAAAAGCCGTGGTCGAGGGCGACGTCGAAACAACGACCGGTCGCGGGATTGAAAAGACGATTGAGGCGGGCGGTTTTCATAAAAAATGGATCGGAAAAAGTGGCGCCGATCATGCAACGTGGGTTTTCGAGCGTCCGGGTGGATGGTGGAGAGTAACGCCGTGGGCGGCGAGGCGGGTGGACTCGGGGCGGGTGGGGCGGTGGTCGGTCACCCAGTCGTCGAAGTCGGTCCACGGAGCGAAGCGGATCGCGGCGGGGCGCGCCCACTTGGTGGCGTCGGCGATCAGGATCGTGCGGGTGGCGCGCGCGAGGGCGGCTTGCTTGACCGAGGCCTCGAGGAGTTCGGTGGTGCTCGCGCCGTCGGCCAGGTCGAGGCCGGAGGCGCCGACCACCGCAAAGTCGAAACGAAGCTGGGCAAGCCAGTCCGTGGCGAGGCCGCCGACGAGGGCGCGGCTGATCGGGCGGACTTCGCCGCCCAGAGCGACGAGGCGCGCACCGCCGATATCGCCGGAAGCGAGGAGCGGGAGGGAATTGGTGAAGACGGTGAGGCCGGTGCGGGCAAGGAGCAGACGCCCCGCGGCGAGCGTGGTGGACCCGGCGTCGATGAAGACCGTGGTGCCGTCGGGAATCAGCGCGGCGGCGGTGGCGGCGAGGGCGGCCTTGACGGCGGGGACCGTGCGGACCTTGCGGGAGAAGGCGGGTTCACCGGACACGGCCTCCGGGTGCAGCACGCCCCCGTGAGCGCGGACGATGCGGCCGGTCTGAGCGAGGAAGGTGAGGTCGCGGCGGAGGGTGGCGGCCGAGACTCCGAGTTGGCTTTGGAGCGCGGCGACGGAGATGCGGCGGTGGCGCTCGACGGCCTTGGTGATCTGTTGCTGGCGGGTCTGAGCGAACATGACGTTTTGCATCGAAACGCTCAAAAACGAGCAACCGCGTGTCAAGGGAGTGTTGCGGCGCGGGAGCGGGGATCGTGGGCGCGGCGCGCGCTGATGGGTTGGGCCATGGGACGCAAAAAAGCCCGATGGGATCATCGGGCTAGCCTGCGCGGGGCGAGGCGCGCTTGGGCGTGGGAGGGCGGGTCGGAGACCCTGCCCTGCATCGGAGGTGGGCTACTTCAGTTCGCGGATCTTCAGGTTCCGATACCAGCAGTCGTCCCGGTGGTAGGTGAGCATGAGATGGCCGGTGATCTTGTCGCCGAAGCCGGCTTCTTTTGCGAATTTGCTCTTGGCGAGGCCGGCTTTCACGGCGTCGCTGCCGAGTTCGTAGGTGAGGACATTTTTGCCGTTGAGCCAGTGCTCGACGCGGTTGCCCTGCACGACGAGGCGGGAGGAATTCCATTCGCCGGGTGTGCGCGAGGGTTTGTCGGCAGCGGGCGGGAGGACGTCGTAGAAAGCGCCCGTCTGGCGGTGAGGGCCGATCTTGCCGTCGGGGTGACCGTTGTCGTCGAGCATCTGGTATTCGTGGCCGGGCGATTTGGTGCGCGCTTCGGTGACGAAATACTTCACGCCGTTATTGCCGGCGACCGGGAGTTTCCATTCCCAGGAGAACTCGAAGTCGGTGTATTTTTTCTCGGTGATGAGCTCCACGCCTTTGACATTGGCGATGGCGTGAAGGGTGCCGTCTTTGACTTCCCAACCCCCGACGGGTTTGCCGGCGTAGGGGCGCCAGCCGTTGAGAGTCTGACCGTCGAAGAGAAGAGTCCAGCCGGAGGCTTTTTCGGCGGGGGTGAGTTGATTTTCGGCGGCGGACGAGGGCAGGGAGAAGGCGGCGAGGGCCACGAAAGCGATCAAGTTACGAGGGGTGAGCATGGAGTTAGAAACAGCAGACCGGGCGGGCAGGCCAAGGAGAAATTGCGGTCGGGCGGCGCGGGAGCAGGGCACGGGGTCGGCCCGGCGGAAAACGACCTAAGCGAGGATGTCTTTGATGACGTGGCCGTGGACGTCGGTGAGGCGGAATTGGCGGCCTTGGAAGCGGTAGGTGAGCTTCTCGTGGTTGATGCCGAGTTGGTTCAAAACCGTCGCTTGGAAATCGTGGACATGGACGCGTTTGTCCACGGCGTTGAATCCGAACTCGTCGGTGGCGCCGTAGCTGATGCCGGGCTTCACGCCGCCGCCGGCCATGAACTTCGTAAACGCATAGGGGTGATGATCGCGACCCCAGCCTTTGACCTCTTCGATCTTGCCCTGGAGAAACGGCGTGCGGCCGAATTCCCCGCCCCAGATGACGAGCGTGTCGTCGAGGAGGCCGCGTTGTTTGAGGTCGCGGATGAGCGCGGCGGAGGGCGCGTCGGTGTCCTGACACTGGATCTTGAGCTGGGTGTTGATATTGCGGTGCTGGTCCCAGCCGGCGTGCATGACTTGGATGAAGCGCACGCCGCGCTCGGCGAGGCGGCGGGCCATGAGGCAGTTGTAGGCGTAGCTGCCTTGGCGGCGAACCTCGGGGCCATACATCGCGAGCGTGGCTTCGGACTCTTGGGAGAAATCGGTGAGTTCGGGGACGCTGGCCTGCATCTTGTAGGCCATTTCGTATTGGGCGATGCGGGTGGTGATCTCGGGGTCGCCGAAGTCGTCGCGCTTGATTTCGTTGAGGTGCGCGAGGTCGTCCAACATGTCGCGGCGAACTTTGCGGCTGAGGCCGGCGGGGTTCGACAAATAGAGCACGGGATCGCCGGCGCCGCGGAAGGCGACGCCCTGATATTTCGTGGGGAGAAAACCGCTGCCCCAGTAGAAATCATAGAAGATCTGGCCGCAGCTGGCCTCTTTGTCGCGGGAGGTCATTACGACGTAGGCGGGAAGTTCCTCGGTCTCGCTGCCGAGGCCGTAGCTGAGCCACGCGCCCATCGAAGGGCGGCCGGCTTGCTCGGAGCCGGTGAGAAAGTAGGTGATGCCGGGAGCGTGGTTCACGGATTCCGTGTGCAACGACTTCACGTAGCAGAGGTCGTCGGAGATCGAGGCGATCTGCGGAAGAAAATCGGAGACCCACGCGCCGGATTTGCCGTGTTGGGCGAAGTTCGTGATCTCGCCGAGGACCGGGCGGGCGGTCTGGTTGCCCGTCATGGTCGAGAATCGTTTGCCGCCGGCGAGCTCGTCGGGGATCTGCTTACCGTGCCACTCGCGGAGTTTGGGTTTGTAATCGAAGAGATCGACGTGGGACGGCGCGCCGTTTTGGAAAAGGTAGATGACGCGTTTGGCCTTGGGCGCGAAGTGCGGGAGCTCGGGGAGACCGGGCACGGCGCGGCGCGAGGAGACGGGGGGCGGCGCGGCGAAGCCGTCGCGGCCGAGGAGTGAGCCGAGCGCGGCGGTGCCGAGACCGAGGGCGCTGCGGCCGAAAAATTGGCGGCGGGTGTGGAGGGCGTGGCTTTCGCGGAAAGGGTTCATGGCTTGGAAGAGGCGAGGGTGGGTAGGGCGGGGTCTTTGACCCGCCC
>JBIKWB010000051.1:0-20328 GCA_044356555.1 Opitutaceae bacterium
CACGATAAACCGTGACCGTGTCGTGACCGCGGTTCGACGAGTAAACAAACTTCCCGCTGGCGTGGACCAGAATCTCGGCGGCGGAGTTAAACGCTTCCTTGGCCTTCGCCGCTTCGCTGAGCGCCGGTACGGTCGCGATCAAGTTTGCGGTGCCCGCCGCCGCATCCCAAGCGAAGGACGTGACCGACAACGAGAGCTCGTTCAGCAGATAGATAAATTTTCCGTCCGGAGAAAATTTCATGTGCCGGGCTCCGCCGCCGGGGACCGACGCAATGACCCCGTGCATCGTGATGGAAGGCGCCGCGAGGTCGATCCGATGCACCACGATCGCGTCCAGCCCGAGATCGGGCACGAGGGCAAATCGGCCGTCCGGTGAAAACGCGCACATGTGCGCATGGGGCTTTTCCTGGCGGCCTGGCATCACGCCCGAACCCTTGGTTCCGTGCTTCACGACTTGCGCCGTTCCGAGGCGTCCGTCGGCGTCGAGGGGAAACAGCGCCGTCGAACCGCCGCCATACTGGGCCGTCAAAAGGAACTTTCCGCTCGGATGCACCGCGATATGCGCCCCGCCGCCGTCGGTTGTTGCCGCGGAATTGATGACCTCAAGCGCACCCGTCGCGCCGATCCGATACCCGACGGCACTGGGCACCCCGGCGACCCCGGCGACGGCGTAGAGTTTTGTGCCATCCGGATGCAGCGCGAGAAATCCGGGATTACCGACTTCAGCCGCCAACTCGGCCGCCGTGAGTTTGCCGGTCTTGGGATCAAAGGTAGCGCGATAGATCCCCTTCGCGCCGCCCCCACCGGTGCCGAAATAAACGGGCATCGCCTGGGCCGCCGCCAGCGCAGCCACCCCGCATGAGACTGTCCACCACTGTGCCAGCCGAACCAACGAAGTGATTTTCATACCTCCCACTAAGCAGCGCCGCCCGGTCCGAGCCAAGCCAACAAGGGCCGCACCGCTAGCTCTTGAGCAACGCCACCGCCCGCTTCATCGCCGCCGACACCGCCGCACAGGCCGGCTCGTTCTCCAGCGCGTTGAGCACTTTGTTAAACGGCTCGGCCCGCACCGGTCCGTCATAGCCGAGAGTCACCAGCGCCGAGAGAAACGCCGCCGCATCGATCACGCCCGTTGCCGCCGGCAGTTCCCGCTCGCCGTCTCGTTGCAGGCTCTTCGCCACGCCTTGCGGCGCATCGTTTAAGTCGACGCTGACCACGTCGGTGTTCTTCAACGTCAACAAATCCGCCACCGTGTCGCCCGCCTGCCACCAATGCCAGGTATCGAGCACCAAGCCCACGTTGCCCGTCCCGATCTCCGCGATCAGCTCCCGGGTCTCCGCCAGCGTATGGACAAACGGATACTTGCGCCCGACCAACAGCGTCTGCGTGCCGACATACTCCAGCCCAAGTCCGAGCCCGTGATCCCGTAGCACCCGCGCAACCTCCGCCAAACGCAGCGCGTGCTGCTTGAAATTGGCGCGATAGGTCAGCGCGTCGCTGCTGGGCATCAGCCACGTGCCCATCCGCCGCACTCCCGCCCGTTGCAGGCCCGCCGCGATCGCCGGCAGCTTCGCCAACCCCTCACGGAACAGCGCGTCGTCCTTGCGAAAATCAACCGCCAACCCCGCTGCGGCCCACGTCAGTTTCTTTGCGGTCAAATCCGCCAGCGTCTCGGAAACTTGCAGCGCCGACATCGCCGCCAACTCATCCGGCCGCGGCTCGACGGCCTCGAAGCCATGGCGCAGGGCCAGATCGTTGAGCTCACGCTGGCTCGTCACCGCCACGCCGATGCTGCCAGGAGTCAGCGCGATTTTAAACGACCGGCCGGGGCCGCTGGCCGTCGCCGAGAGTCCTCTCCCCGACAGAGCCACGGTCGCCGCCAGCAATGAGGTGCGTTGCATAAATTCGCGTCGGTTCATCCCGGCACCGCAACAAAACCCCGGCCCGACCGCAATCCGCATCCTCGATCAAAGGGTCGTTCACTGCGCCGTCCAACCACCGTCGATGACGAGGTCCGTCCCGGTCATGAAACCCGCCGCATCCGAACACAAATAAACCGCCGCCGCCGCGATCTCACTCGGCAGGCCCCAGCGACCCAGCGGCGTCTTGGCCAAAAACGTCGCCCGCAGCTCCGGGTTTCCCATCAGCGGCGCGTTGATCTCCGTATCGCAGACGCCGGGGCTGATCCCATTCACCGTGATTTTCTCCGGCGCCAATTCCAAAGCCAACGCGCGGTTGAATCCCAGCAGCGCCGACTTGCTCGCCGAGTAGGCCGTGCGGCCCGGCAACGAAACATGGGCCATCATCGAAGTCAGGTTGATGATCCGGCCGTAGCCGCGCCCGGTCATCAGAGGCACGAACGCACGGCACATCAGAAACGTGCCGGTCAGGTTCGTTTCGATCACGCTATTCCATTCCGCGAGCGTGAATTCGGTGATCGGTTTGCGCAGGTTGATCCCGGCATTGTTGATCAGGATATCCAACCGGCCGCCCAGCGCCGACTCATACGTTGCCCTCGCGCGGGCCACCGCCGTCTCATCGCGGACATCCGCCACCAGAAGTTCGGCGTGGCCGCCATTCGCCCGGATTCGGTCCGCGACCTCCGCCGCTTTTGCCTCTTCCCGCGCGAGCAATGCGACCGTCGCGCCAGCCTCCGCGAGGGCGAGCGCCATGGCTTCACCGAGGCCTTGGCCGGCACCGGTCACGAGAGCAAATTTTCCATGAAGGGGCGGATTCATGCCCAAAACTCAGGCGCGCCGCCCGCTTCCCCGCAATGGATTTCAACCGGTCGCACCCGGTCGCCTTTATGGCGTCTTTGGCAGCGCCCAGGCCGGCGGGGTCATCGGGTCGAAGCCCATGATCCCGGGAATCAGATAAAACGCCGCCAACAAGATGCCGACAGCGCAGATCAGATTCAGCCAAAGCCCCGTCTTCACCATGTCCGGCACCGAGACTTTGCCCGTGCTAAATGCGATCGCATTGGGCGGCGAGGCACCCGGCATCATAAACGCGCAACTCGCCGCCAGTGTCGCCGGGATCATGATGAGAAACGGATGAATCCCGAGCCCGCCCGCGAGCCCCGCAAGGATCGGCAGAAACGCCGTGATCGTCGCCGAGTTGCTCATCATCTCCGATACCGCGACGATCAGCGCCACCACCACAATCATGACGAGCCAGACCGGCACGGCGTGCAAAAGTTGGAGCTCTTGGCTCAGCCAGCGCGTGACGCCCGTCTCGGTCAACGCCGCCGAGAGGCTCAGACTGCCGCCAAAGAAAATCAGAATGCCCCACGGCAATTTTTCCGTATCTTTCCACGACAGCACCGTTCGGTTCCACTTGCGGTCCAACGGCGTCAGGAAAAGCACGAGCGCCCCGACAATCGCCACCACCGCGTCCTCGATATTGGCCCCGATCAGGCCGCCGAAGAAATCGCTGAATACCCACGTCGTCACGCAACCCATAAACACCACCGTGGTGATGGTCTCGCCGGCCGTAAACCGCCCGAGCTTCGCATACTCGCCGCGCATCATCGGCGCCAAATTGGCCACCGCCGGCGCGCCGCGCAGCAGCGTGAAATACAGCAGCAGCCAGCAGCCCACCAAGAGCACCGCCGCCACCGGCACGCCAAAGGACATCCACTGCGCGAGGCTGAGATTCACGCCGTAGGTTTTGCTGACGTAGCCCTCGAGCACGGCGTTCGTCGGCGTGCCGATGAACGTCGCCAGTCCGCCGATGCACGGCGCGTAAGCCACCGCCAACACGAGCGTCTTGGTGACCGGGGAGGTCGCGTCACCTTTGGTGATCAGCGCCGCGATGCTCAGCGCCATCGGCATCATCACCATCGCCGTCGCCGCGTTGCTCATCCACATGCCCATGAAGCCCGTCACGAACAGCAGACCCGCGAGCAGGCTCGGCAGATTCCAAGCCGCATACTTCATGAGCCCGAGTCCGACCCGCTCATGCACGCGCCACTTTTGAATGGCGATCGACAGGATGAAGCCGCCGAGAAAAAGAAAGATGAGTTCAGCCGCGAAGTTTGCGGCCGCTTTCTTGAGCGGCATCAAGTTCGAGAGCGGCAGCACCACCAGCGGCAGCAACGCCGTCACCGGCAGCGGCATCGCCTCGGTGATCCACCAGACCGCCATCCACAGCGCGAGTCCGCAAACTCGCCACGCCGGCTCCGTCATGCCCTCGGGCGGCGCGACGAAAAAGGTCATCAGAAAAAACGCGAAACCGAGCCCGAGCCCGATTTGCCGCACAATCGCCGGCGTCTGGTCGGCGTGGGCTTCTGGTTTCGAATCGGTGTTGGGACCGGGGCTGGCGGGGACGGGATCGGACATAAGTAGGAAAGCAAATGGGGAGAAAACGCCAAAGCGGGAGAAATTCTCCGGAGGCTTCAAGGCCGAGTTCAGCGGTTGGGCCCAGTTTGGAAACAGCGCCGAGCTTTTCTAGGCTCGATCCAAGCCGCCAATACGCCCGGTTACGACTGGGTTTCCCTCGACTTTGCCTCTTGGCCCCCGCCTCGCCGCCGTTTTCGCTCACCGGATGAACCATCGCGTATTCGTTTCGATTTTGAGCGTCCTCGCGTGTTCCACCTCGCTCTGCGCCGCCGGCCGTATCGTCGCCGGCCCGATGCTGGGCTATCAGGAACATCGCGAAGTGCTCGTCTGGCTTGAAACCGAGGGAGCCGGCCGCGTTGAGCTCTCGGTCCGGCCGGCAACCTCCGACGCTCCGTCCCGCCTCGTCCCGGCGACCCGCAGCCTCACCAACCCCATCGGAACCCACGTGCATCACTTCGTCGTGGACGGGCTCGTCGCCGACCAAGCCTATGCCTACGCCGTCATGCTCGACGGCACCGCGCAGCCCGCTGCGACCCCGCTTACGTTTCGCGCCAAGTCCCAATGGGAATGGCGGGGCGATCCGCCCGTGGTCCGTTTCCTCGTCGGATCGTGCAGCTACTTCAATGACCCGCCCTACGACCGGCCCACCGGCCCCAACCGGCCGCCCTACGGCGCGTCGCCGGAGATTTTCCGCAACATGGCAAAGCACGGCGGCGATTTCATGCTGTGGCTCGGCGACAACCTTTACCTCCGCGAGCAGGACTGGTCATCGCGCTACGGCATTTTTTATCGCTACAGCGCCGATCGTCGCGCCGAGGCCGTCCAGCCCCTGCTCGCCGCGATGCACCACTACGGCACGTGGGACGACCATGAATTCGGACCCAACGACTCCAGCCGCAGCTATGAACTGAAGGACACCACCCTCGAAGCCTTCCGCTGGTATTGGCCGATGCGCAGCGCGGGCGAAACCGACAACCCCGGCATCTACACTCGTTTTGTGCAGGGCGATGCCGAGATTTTCATCCTCGACGGGCGCTACCACCGCGACGCCTCCGCGCTGGCCGATGCCGCTCCCGGAAAGTCCTTCCTCGGTCCGCGTCAACTCGCGTGGCTGAAGAGCGCGCTCTCCGATTCCAACGCGAACTCGAACATCGCGCTGCGTTTCATCGCCGTCGGCAGCCAGTTTTTGAATCCCATGGCCTTTGACGAAAACCTCTCCCGCTATCCGCAGGAGCGGGCGGACATCCTCGACTTTATCCTCAAAAACAAAATCGGCGGCGTGGTCTTTTTGACCGGCGACCGCCACTTCGGCGAATTTTCCCGGCTTGAACGGGCGGGCGCGCCACCGGTGCTTGAGCTCACTTCCTCATCGCTCACCGCCGGCGCAAATCGCCGGCCTGTGACCGAGGGCGAAAAATGGGCTGAGGCCAAGAATCCCGTGCGCGTGCCCGGGAGCATCATCGTCGAAAACAATTTCGGCGAAATCACCCTCACAGGGCCGCGCCGGGCGCGAATTCTCGGCTTCACCGCCTACAGCCGCGAAGGAAAATCACTCTGGTCAACCTCCGTGCCGGTGGCCGACCTCCAGTTTGCTCGGGCACCTTGATGCGGCGGGCGCAGGAGGCGAAACGCGTCAGCGCCACAAACGCGTTGTCTTACGCCAAGTCCGCAAGGACGCTCACGGATGGAAAACCAAACCCAGCCGTGGCCCGAACGCTTCGGCCTCACTCCCTGTCCTGCGGCCGATGTTGAGACCGCGATTGCCGCTAACGCCTTGGGCGTCGCCGTGGTTTACTCGGCCGAGAGCGTCTTTCTCGTGATAGAGTCACGCGCCCGCAGTCTGCGCACCGAGTGCCTCCGCCGGCTCACCACCGCCAAGCTACCCGCGGTCACGGAACTGATGGTCGCTTTCCGCTGCGAGGTCTTGCCGGAGACGAGCCGCGAGCAGATCGACGCCGCCTGTCGCCGCCAAGTCGTCCTCGCCGGCGAGCTGCGCCGCGCGCTCCGGCCCGCGATGCGTTAAGCAAATTCAACCCGCCTCAAACACCCCGGATCAGTCCGGGGAGCTGGGATAGATTCAACCCACGCGCCCGGGACTGAATTTCCGGCAACAAGCGCTCACCCTGCGTCCGCGCCGCGCCAAACAACTGCTGGAACGACTCCTTGAGTTGCAGCGAGGAGAGCGTCCGCCCGCCCGCGTAGTAACGCTGCGCAAGCTGTCCCATGGCGTAGGTCGTCGCGAACGTGATTGCCGGACCGGTCGCCGCCTTCGCCAGACCGCCCGCCAGTCCGCCGCCGGCCTTCTTGACGAGTCCGCCCAGAAATTTCCGGGCAAGACCCTCGAACGCCTGCGACGTGAGCCCGAGACCGAGCACGCCGATAAATTCTTTCACATGACCCGCGTCGAGCGAGTAGCCGTAGTGCCGTCCGATCCGGTAAACGAGATGGGTTTGAAGCGGGAGCACGCCCAAAGTCGCCACCGACTTCGGCAACAACTCCAGTGCGCCGGCCAAAATCGCGGTGTTGCGAATCGTCTCGTCCAACGCCGGATCGGGCGCGCGGGCAATTACCTTCGGCAAGGGCGGCACCGGCGCGGCCGCGATCACGGGCGGCAACGCCGCCGCTCCCGCAAGGTCATCCGCAATCCGCAACGGTTGCGCGGCCTGCTCCGCCGGCAATTTCAGCAAGGCCGCCAACGACGAGAGAAACCGCGCCTCGGAATCGTTGCGATGACCGTCCGCTTCCACGATACTCACCGCCATCTCGTAAGCGAGGGTGCGCGACTCCGGGCTCGTGAGGGCACCGACGGATTCATCCAGCGACACCTGCTTCAGCAGCACCCGGGTGATGAGCCCGGAGACGTTGTTCAGTCCCATGTTTTCGCACAACGCCCGGATCGCCTCCCGCTCGGAATCTGCCTTGCTGCCGTCACAAAACGCGGCGGATAGGGCGATGATCGCTACGCTCTCTCGTTCGGAAGTTGTCATGCCTCGAGTTGGTGAATTCCCGCGTGTTTCGCAATCGACCGCGCTCGCTTTGGAATCAAGCCCGCAGCCTTCTACCATCACTCCGCGCCGCGGCGCACTCCACCCTCGACCCGATCACGTCGGCAGCTTTGATCGGGGCACATGATCGCACGTAGGCCCTCGAACCACACGCGGCGTCACGGTGTTTTGTTGGGCGCGATCTCGATTCTACTGTTCGCGTTGATCGCCCGCGCGGCGCCCACCCGCCCGGCCGACGGCGTCATTCTGCTGGCGAACTCGGCCAATCCCGACTCGCTGCGCATCGCCCGACATTACGCGGCAGTGCGCCGCGTCCCCGAGGCGAACATCATTTCGCTCCCTATGCCGTTGGCCGAAACGATTTCGTGGTCGGAGTTTGTCGTGACCCTTTGGCAACCACTCCAAGACGAGCTCATGCGCCGCGAATGGATCAGGGCGATCCCGATGGCCTTGGTGGATCCCGTGGGACGCCGGAAATTCTCTCCGCTCGGCCACCGCATCACCGCCCTCGCGATCTGCCGCGGCGTGCCTTTGCGCATCAATCACGACCCGGCGCTGGCCGCCGACGCCCTGCCCTTCACCCGCCAACCGCCGTTCCGCACCAATCAGGGCTCCGTCGATTCCGAACTCAGTCTGCTCGCCGCCGGCTCGTATCCGATCAACGCCTTCGTCCCGAACCCACTCTACCAAAACGCCGCGCCGTCCGACTACGAGTCAGCACAGATCGTCAAAGTCTCCCGGCTCGACGCCCCGTCGTTCGCCGAGGCCAACGCCTTGGTCGATCAAGCGGTCGCCGCCGAGCGCCTCGGCCTGATCGGCCGCGCCTACGTGGACATCGGTGGCGCGCACCCCGACGGTGATCGCTGGTTGGAGGACGTCGCCGGACAACTCACCACGCTTGGCTTTGACCTGTCCGTTGACCGCGATCCGGCGACCTTGGCTGCCTCCGCTCGCATTGATGCGCCAGCCCTCTATTTCGGCTGGTATGCCGGCAATCTCAACGGCCCCTTCGCCTTGCCCGGTTTCCGCTTTCCCCCGGGAGCAATCGCGCTGCACATCCACAGTTTTTCGGCGGCGACCCTGCGCTCGACGACATCGGGCTGGGCCGGGCCCCTGCTGGCCCGAGGCGTCACGGCCACGATGGGCAATGTCTTCGAACCTTACCTCGAGCTCACCCACCGGCCGCAGCTTTTTTTGCGTGCGCTCTCGCGCGGTGCGACGCTGGTCGAAGCGGCCGCCTTCGCGCTGCCGGCGTTCAGCTGGCAAACCGTGTTGATCGGCGATCCGCTCTATCGGCCGTTCGCCGTGCCCTTGGAGACTCAGTTGGCCAACAGGGCCGCCCTCCCGCCGCGCCTCGCCGGTTACGCCGTCCTCCGCCGTATGAAGCGGCTTGAAGCCGACGGCAAATCCGCCGACGCCCTCGCGCTCGGCCGCAAGGCCCTCGTCGCGACGCCCAACCTCGCCCTCGGGCTCGGCCTCGCCCAACGGTTTCGCACGGCCGACGATAAAGCTTCGGCCGCGCAAGCGCTCGGCTTTGCCGCCTTGTTGCCGGCGTTCCCGCCCGACGAATGGTCGCTCGCGGCGACTTCTGCCGCGTTGCTCACCGAGGTCGGTCGCCCCACCAGTGCACTCGAGATTTACCGCGCACTGCTCGGATCAAAAACGGCGCCCGATGACTTGCGCTACACTTGGCTCCGTCCCGCGATCGCCAGCGCGCGACTCGCCAACGATGAAGCCCAAGTGCGACGCTGGAACACCCTTCTGACCGAGCTCACCCCGGCGGAGGCGGTGCCCGCTCCCACCAAACCGTAGTTCAGCCCCGGTCCGGCCATAAAAAAGCCCGGCGCCGGTTCAGGCGTCGGGCTCTTGCAGAGGAATGAGCTGGCTTACTTGCCGGCAGCGGGAGCGACCGGCATCGCGGGCGCTGGAGCGCTGGGCTTGATGTCGAGCAGGTCGATTTCGAAAATCAACGTCGACGAGGGCGGGATGTTGCCGCGCGCGTCATCGCCGTAGGCGAGCGACGGCGGGACGTAGAGCTTGATCTTGCCGCCCTTGTTCACCTTTTGCAGGCCCTCGGTCCAGCCGGGGATAACTTGGTCGAGTTGGAACTCGGCCGGCTCGTTGCGCTGCACCGAGCTGTCGAAAACGGTGCCATCAATCAGAGTGCCGGTGTAGTGGACTTTGACGGTCTCAGTGGGCTTCGGCGCGGCGCCGTCGCCTTGCTTGACGATTTCATAGCGGAGGCCGCTGGGCAGTTCGACGACCGCCTTGTTTTCCTTCAATTTCGCAAAGAAATCGCTGCTCTGCTTGAGGCCCTCTTGCTTGAGCTTACCCATGTAAGCGTCCTGCTTCTTCTTCATGAATTCGTCCATCGCCGGCCCGATCTTCTCGAGTTCGTAGGGCGAATCTTTGCCGGAAACCGCCGCGCCCATACCTTTGAGCAGGGCCTCGACTTCCGCCGGACTGAAAGCGAGCTCGGAGAGCCCGATCCGTTTGCCCATGAACCATCCGAAGGTCTCGACGAGCTGCGCCTCGGTGAAAACCGGGGCGACCGGAGCGGCGGCAGCGGCAGCAGGCTGGCCAGGGATGTTGAGTTTGACCTCCTGAGCTTGGATCGCGGTGGCAGTGCCGAGCGCGAGCAGGGAGAACGTGAGAGCGGACTTGAGCTTCATATGTGGGTTGTAGGTGGACCTAGGATGGAAACTGAAACAGCCGGTTTGTGCCGGAAAACTTTTGGATGTGCCGGTCTGCCGCCCGGAAAGCAAACAATTACTCCCCGCTTGTGTCGCAGCAAGGCGACCACCACGTTTTTCCTCCGAATCACACCCATGACCCCCGATCAATTTTGGACCAGTCAAGACGGCCAGATCCTCAACATTAAGAACAAGGACGACCGCACCACGACCCTCACGCTGGCCTTCTGGCCGCGGAATCCCGCCGAATTCGAATTCCTCAAGACCCACCTTTCCGACCTCAAATTCACCGAGCGCAGCTCTCTGGCCCGCATCGGCATCGAGATGCTGTTGCAAGGCGCCCCCATCGTCGACGGGAACCGCATTTTGCTGACCGCCGACACCTTCATTTACGACCAGAGTTTCCCCAACGCACCGTATTGGAAAAAACTGCTCCGATCAGGCGTGCCCGTCGGCCGGCTCTTTTTCGCCCCCGCCGCCGCCAAACTATCCAGCACCGAGATCTGGGCGGCCATCCAGGCCAATGCCCTCAAGTTGCCCAACACCATCTCCATCGACTCCCGCGGGCGCGTTTTCCTCACTCCGCACCAAGTCAACTACACGCTCTCCCCGAGGCTCTCGCGCCTCAACTTCGAGCACATTGTTTCCGGTAACGCCGGCCGCTCTTTCATCGACAAGGTCCAAGTCCGCCACGACGCCTCGCCGCTCACGATTCCTCCGCGTTCGGGCATCCTCACGAGTTGCTCGATGTACCTGAAGGAACACTTCGTCGTTCTCAACCAGGGCGAGGGCAACTTCGGCCTCCACACCAGCGCCATCTTGCTCGATCCGATCAAAACCTTCGGCACGAACATCATGCTCGAGATCTACAACACCGGCGACCAGCCCGTCGTGAATCCGATGGTCTCCGTCGATATCTTCAGAGCCCCGACTTTGGCCGACCCCGAGTTCAAAACCCTCGCAAAAAAACGCCAACGCCTCCTCAGCACCGCCAACGAGCTCTTCAAGTGTCTCGATGCGAATCCCCCCCGGGACAACGCCGAGGCCCGCCCGCGCACCAAAATCACCGTCCGCGGCCAAAGCGGAACCACCGAAAATCGCAGCGTCCTCGTCCGGGCCAATGAGGACCTCAAGAAATTTCTCGATGGCGAAGCCTGCCCCATCGGCAGCCGTACGATGGTCCAGGCGCTCGATGCCGCCCCACCCGATGCCGACACCCTTATCGTCGATCACTTTCCCGATCTGCTCGAACACATCGAGCTGATCACCCGCATCGGCGACGTGAAACTGAAGCGGATCATTTTCCGCAAAGCCTCGCGGACCCACGGCTATTTTCTATCCAGCAACGCCCACGCCCGCCTCGACACGTTCGACGCCATCGGCATCCGCGTCTACTGGTACGATGAGTCCACCAAGGAGCTCTACGCCCATGTGTACAAAAAGGGTCACGGCTTCTTCGTCCGCGAGGAACTCACCCGCAAATTCCAAGAAACCACGATTCTCGCCTTCTACGGTTCCGCCGTTGGCCTCGATCCCGCCGACACCGCCCGCATCACCGGTCTGGTCGAAGGTCTCACCGGCTTCATCGGCCCCAACGTCGGCGTGCTCACCGGCGGCGGCGGCGGCGTCATGCGTCTCGCGACCGACCAAGCCCGCAGCAAAGGTGCGCTCACCGGCGCCTGCTTCCTCGAACTCGAAGCCCAACCGCCCGAGCTCGGCGTCGATTTCTTCAACACGTTTCAGGAGAGCTCCCGCCACTTCCGCCAAAAGTGGTTCGAGGCCGCCGATTTCTGCATCTTCAACGTCGGCGGCGTGGGCACCCTCGAAGAAATCGGCATCGAGATGTGCAACCTGAAACTCGGCATCCGCCCCCGCACGCCTTTCGTATTCTTCAATTCAAAATTCTGGGGCGACCTCCGCAAACAGGTAAAGACGATGATCGCCACCAAGCGCGCCCCCGCGTGGATCAACGACTACATTCTCTTCACCGACGATCCCGCCGAAGTCGTCGCCTTCTACCGCAAAAAGCTGCAGGTGCTTTGAGTCGCGCCGCAGACTTCTTGGACACGATGGAACGTTGCCCGTGCTGCAGATTCAAAACCCTAGAAAAATTAGGGAATCACGAAATCTGTCCCGTTTGTTTTTGGCCCGACGACGCACAAACCGACGCGACAACTGACGAAGTATGGGGCGGTCCGAATGATTTACTTAGTCTGACAGAAGCGCGCGGTAACTACATCAAATGCTGAGCGAATAGTGCGGGGCGTTTGATCCACGTCAGGCTGCCTAGAAGCAGCGAATACAAAAAATCCCTTTCTAATGTCATCTTCTCAAACATCTCTTCCACGCTCCCTCCTCGTCGTCGGCTCCGGCGGCCGTGAACACGCGCTCGTCCGCGCCCTCGTCGCCTCGCCCGCCGCGCAACGTGTCATCTGCGCGCCAGGCAACGCCGGCATCGCCGAAGAGGTGCCCTGCTTCCCCGTCGCCGCCGACGATGTCCCCGGCCTCGTCGCACTCGTGCAACGCGAGCAGATTGCCTTCGTCGTCGTCGGTCCCGAGGTCCCGCTTTCCCTCGGCCTCGCCGACCGTCTGCGCGAACTCAACATCCCCGTCTACGGCCCCGGCGCCGACGGCGCACGGCTCGAAGCGTCGAAGATTTTCACGAAACAGATTCTCCTCAAGCACCGGATCCCGACCGCACCCGCCGCTTTCTTCAGCGCGATCGAGCCCGCTCTCACTTACCTGCGCACCCGCTCCCTGCCCATCGTCGTCAAGGCCGACGGGCTTGCCGCCGGCAAAGGCGTCGTCGTCGCCCAATCCCTCGAAGAAGCCGAAGCCGCCGTGCGCGAAATGCTCGCCGGGGAAAAGTTCGGCGCCGCCGGCCGACAACTCCTCATTGAAGACTGCCTTTTCGGTGAAGAAACCAGCATCCTTGTCGTCGTCTCCGGCCGCGACTACGTCATCCTCCCGACCTCGCAGGACCACAAACGCATCGGCGACGGCGACACCGGCCCCAACACCGGCGGCATGGGCACCTACTCACCCGCCGAGGTCGTCACGCCCGAGCTCCTCGCCCGCATCGATCAAGAAATCGTCCGTCCTTCCGTGAACGCCATCGCCGCCGAGGGCATCGCGTTTTGTGGCACGCTCTTCATCGGCATCATGCTCACACCCTCCGGCCCGAGCGTGATCGAATACAACACCCGCTTCGGCGACCCGGAGACCCAAGTGGTTCTGCCGCGCCTCGCCACCGATTTGCTCGCACTGCTTTGGGCCGCGGCCCTCGGCCGCCTCCCCGCTGTCGGCCCGCTCGCGGTGAAACCCGGCTACGCCGTCTGCGTCGTCATCGCCGCCCGCGGTTATCCCGACGCCTACGCCAAGGGCGACATCATCACCTTGCCCGCCGCCGGTGCCCTGCCGCCGGAAACTACGATCTATCACGCCGGCACCGCGAAGAACGCCGCCGGCCAACTCGTGACCCATGGCGGCCGAGTCCTCGGCGTCACCGCCCTCGCGCCTACCCTCCGCGCCGCCGCCGAACGCGCCTACGCCGCCTGCGACCAAGTTCGGTGCGCCACCAAGTATTTTCGCCGCGACATCGCCGCCCGCCAACTCACGCGCTCATGACGTTTTTTCGTTTGCTCGCTCTGGTTCTCGCGACCGGTTGCTCCTTCGCCGCTCCGCTCACCTTCGATCTGGGTCAAGGCCTCGCCTACCACCGCGCCCACTCGCTCCCGGCCGATCTCCCCGGTTCCTCGCCGACGCGCCCCCAGCCGCTCGTCCTCGACCTCCGCTACGCCGTCGGCGATGCCGACGCGGCCACCGCCCTTTCGGCCTGGCTCAAGTTCCGCGCCGCTCCGCGCACACCTGTTTTTCTCCTCGCCAACTCCGCCACGAGCCCAGCCTTGCGCGCCGCCTTCGCCGATCGCCAGCACACCGCCGGCCTCATCGTACTCGGACTCGCGGGATCCGACTTTTCACCCGATATCGCGCTAAAAACCACTCCTGAAGCCGAACGTCTCGCTTACGACGCGCTCACCGACGCTTCGGCGCTCGCCCGGTTGATCAATCCTCCCATCACCAAACCTCGCAACGACGAAGCCCGGCTTGTGGCCGACTACCTCGCCGGCCGCACCTCCGAGCCACCCGCCGCCGACCCGGCCCCCGCAGCCACCGCCCCGACGCCGACCCCGCCACCCGCGACTGACCCCGTCCTGCAACGCGCCGTGCACCTGCACCGGTCCCTGCTTGCCCTTAAGCGCCTTTAAACCACCTCACGCCCCGGATTGCCTTTCGCCGGAAACCCTTTCCCCTCCATGCCGAACCACACCACGATGCCCGCTCCCGGATACGTCCTTGTCGTTTGCACGGCCAACACCTGCCGCAGCCCTATGGCCGCCGCGCTCCTCAAGCACGCCTTGGCCGCCCAGCCTGAACCACTTCGTTCTCTCGAAGTCCTTTCGGCAGGCGTCGGTGGCCGCGAAGGCGACCCGGTGAGCGCCAACTCCGTCACCGCAATGAAGAAAGTCAGCCTCGACGTCTCCGCGCACCGCAGCCGAGCCATCACCGAGGAACTCGTGCGCGGAGCCGTCGCCGTCTTCGGCATGACCGAGTCACACCGCGCGATGATTCAATTCGCGATGACCCCGGTACCGAGGAATCTCTACCTGTTCCGCGAGTTCATGCCCCAGCGCGGGCTCAAAGAAATCGGCGATCCCTACGGCGGCGCTCTTAAACTCTACGAAAGCACGCGCGACGAAATGGTCGAAGCCATCCCCAGTCTGATTGAATTTATCAAGACTCAGATCAGCGCCAAACCGGCCCGTTAAACCGAGATTTCGGGTTGCGGATCGCTGATTAAGAAACTGCCTTGGATATCGTCTTTTCCAACCCGCAATCCGCCAGCCGAACCCTGCAATGTTGAACGCCACTCCCCTCGCCCAGCTCGATCCCGCCGTCTACGCGGCCCTCTCCGCCGAGTTTGCCCGGCAACAAAGCCACATCGAGCTCATCGCTTCGGAAAATTTCACCTACCCCGCCGTCATGCAGGCGCAGGGCAGCGTGCTCACCAACAAATACGCCGAAGGCTACCCCGGCAAACGCTGGTACGGCGGTTGCGAATTCGTCGACCAGATCGAGCAACTCGCCATCGATCGCGCCAAGCTGCTCTTCGGCGCCGACCACGCCAACGTCCAGCCCCACTCCGGCGCTCAGGCCAACACCGCGGTCTACGCCGCTGTCCTCCAACCCGGCGACAAACTGCTCGGGATGAACCTCAGCCACGGCGGCCACCTCACTCACGGCAACCCCGCCAACTTCTCCGGCAAACTCTACAACTTCTGCCAATACGGCGTCCGCGAGGATACCGGTCTGATCGACTACGAGGAACTCGCCACCGTCGCCCTCCGTGAGAAGCCCAAGATGATCACCGTCGGCGCCAGCGCATACTCGCGCGTCATCGACTTCGCCAAAATGGGCGAGATCGCCCGCAGCGTGGGGGCCTACCTTTTTGCCGACATCGCGCACATCTCCGGTCTCGTCGCCGCCGGCGTCCACCCCTCCCCTGTGCCGCACGCCGATTTCGTCACGACCACCACGCACAAAACCCTGCGCGGTCCCCGCGGCGGCCTCATCCTCTGCCGCGCCGCCCACGCCAAGGCCATCGACTCCGCCGTGTTCCCCGGGACTCAAGGCGGCCCGTTGATGCATGTGATCGCGGCCAAAGCCGTGTGCTTCGGCGAGTGCCTCAAACCCGAGTGGAAGGCCTACTCCGAGCAGGTCGTCAAAAATTCCCGCGCCCTTGCCGCCGCCATGGTCCAGCGCGGTTATAAAATTCTGACCGGCGGCACCGACAATCACCTCTTCCTTGTCGATCTACGCGGCAACCTTCCGGATCTCACCGCCAAAAAAGCCCAAGAGACCCTCGATCTCGCGCACATCACGCTCAACAAAAATACGGTTCCCTACGAGACGCGCTCCCCGTTCCAAGCCTCCGGCATCCGCCTCGGCACTCCCTCCGTCACCACGCGTGGCCTGCTCGAAGCCGACATGGAAGAAATCGCCGCCGCGATCCACCTCGTGCTCCCCGCGATCGGCACGCCTGGCGAAGCCGATGCCCTCGCTGCGGCCAAACTTCGCGTCGCGGCGCTGATGAGCCGCTTCCCTCTGCCCTACGTGCTCTAGGTTCTCGCCGCCCGATCTCGCCTCGAACGCTCCACCGCTCCTATGCCGATTTTCACCTCACCCACGGTGAAACACCGGCTGATCGTCGGACTGATCTTGCTCCTGGGCTCAGCGGTGTCGGTTGCGGTTTGGGTCTACATCAAGTCGACCGAGTCCGCCCGCATCGCCGCCGAGTTCAATCGACGGGCCGAAGTGCTCGCCCACGTGGCCCGCGATCAAATCCGGCTCCACGCCGAACTCGTCCGCGGCGTTCGGGCCTACCTCGAAAACTCGCCGGAAGTCGACGCGGCCGAGTTTGACTCTTACTGCACTTCCCTCGCGGCCCGCCTTCCGGCCTCCACCGTCTTCCAGTGGATTCCGAGAGTTACGGCAGCCGACCGCAGCGCCTTCGAAGCCGCCGCCGCCGCCCGCCTACCCGGCTACCGAGTCTGGGAGCGTGAGGTCTCGGGTGTCGCATCTACCCCCGCCATCCCGGCCCGCGCCCGGGACGAGCACTGGCCGATCTATTACCTTTCGCCCACCCACGGCCACGCGACCGCCTTGGGCTACGATCTTGCGGCCAGCGTCGTCACCCGGCCGATGCTCGATGCCGCCCGCCGGCTTCACGCCCTCCAACTCAGCCCTCAAGTCCCTCTCATCCACGACCCCACGAAACCCCGGGGCGACGGAGTTATCTTCATCGAACCGGTATTCCGCCCGGCCTCACCTCACGCCGCACCCGACGGCTTCATCGGATTTGTCCAGGCGATCTTTCGCATCGAAATCTTGCTCGGTGAAGCGCTCTCCGCCCACGCCGATCCCGCGCTCGATTTTGCGTTCATCGACGACAGCGCGTTCAACGACCGCCTGAGCCTGCTCTTTGGTTGGCGCGACGGAAGACCCTACGTCCGCGAAGAATATCCCAACGCCGCGGGTCCAGACCAACGCGCCTCACTTCCCGTCATGTTTCAGCATCCCGCGCGCGGCTCCTTGGTGCGAAATCTTGAGATCGGCGGTCGCCAGTGGCGAATTGTGATCACCCAAAATCCAGGCTGGCGCGCCGATCAAGCCACTTTCACCCCCTCGCTCGCCCTGGCCTCGTGGCTCGGTTTGACCCTGCTTGCCGCGTTCGCCGCCCACAGTCTTCTCGCCCGGACCGCCCGCATCGAGGAAGTCGTCGGCAAACGCACCGCCGAACTCATGGAAAGCCGCCAAGAGCTCGAAGGCTTTCTCCAAGCGCTGCCCGGCATGGCCTACCGCGGCATCTACGCGGAAAATTTTGAGATCACCTACGCCAGCGCCGGCGCTCTTGCCCTCACCGGCTACGCCGCCGCCGATTTTGTCGAACGGCGCATTCACATGCGCGACCTCGTCCATCCCGACGACTTACCCGGCGCTCGCCGTTCCACCCGCAACGCCGCCGCCAACGGTCAACAGATCGAATTCGCATATCGAATCCGCACCCGGGCTGGCGCCGAGAAATGGATTCTCACCCGCGGGCGTGCGCGCGGCAAAGACCCACGGGGGTTCTCCATCTTTGAAGGCCTCGCCATCGATATCACCGCTCAAAAAGACGCCGAGGCCAGCCGGCTCGCGCTCGAACGCCAATTGCTGGAGACTCAAAAGCTGGAATCCTTGGGCCTGCTCGCCGGCGGCATCGCGCACGATTTCAACAACCTGCTGACGGCCATTCTCGGCCAAGCCAACCTCGCCCGGAACTACCTGCCCGACGATCTCGCCCTCGCCGAGACCTCACTGAAGGAAATCGAAGTCGCCAGCGTGCGCGCCGCCGAACTGTGCGCCCAACTGCTCGCCTATGCCGGCAAAGGCCGGTTCACCGTCGAGCCCACCGATCTCAACTCTCTCATCAACGGCCTCCGTTCACTCCTGAGAGTTTCCGTCGGCCAACACGCCGCCTTGCGCTTCGATCTCGCCGACACCGTACCGGTCGTGATGGCCGACGCCGCCCAACTGCGCCAGATCATGATGAACCTCATCATCAACGCGGCCGAAGCCATCGGCGAACGCAGGGGCGAAATTCTCGTCACCACCGGCGCCTGCTCGGTTGATGCAGCCGCTTTGGCCGGTGCCATCGCCGGTCCCGATCAGGCTCCCGGCGACTACGTCTTCCTCGAAGTCCGTGACAACGGACCGGGGATGGAGGCCGCCGTGCTCGCAAAAATTTTCGACCCGTTTTTCTCCACCAAATTCACCGGCCGCGGCCTCGGACTTGCCGCAGTGATGGGCATTATCCGAGGCCACCAAGGGGCTTTGCAGGTCGAGAGCACACCCGGCGCGGGCACAACGTTCAGGCTGCTGCTGCCTCCCCTTGCCGGAGCGACCGTGCATCCCGCCGTGACGGAGCCCGCTCCGCCGATCAACGAGGCCGCGCGCGTCTTGGTCGTCGACGACGACGATACGGTGCGTCCCCTCGTCGCCGCGATGCTTCGCTCCTGCGGCTGCAATTCCGATGAAGCCGTCGATGGCTACGCGGCCCTGACCGCATTTCGCGCCACGCCGGATCGCTACGATCTCGTGGTGCTCGATATGCTGATGCCCGGGCTGAGCGGCGAAGAAACCCTCGTGGAACTCCGCCGCGTGCGGGCCGATGTGCGCGTGCTCATCATCAGCGGTTACAACGAAGGTGGAATCCTCACCCGCCACGCGGGCGGCGGCCCGCTGGCTTACCTCGCGAAGCCCTTCACGCGCGGCGATCTTGGCGCCGCAGTTCGCGCCATTTTGAACTGACCGCGCCCGTGCGCCTCGCCGCTCTTCGCACCTTTGCCCTCGGCCTGCCGCACACGACCTTCGTGAAGCAATGGGGCGAGCGCCTCGTCTTTAAGGTCGCCGGCAAAATATTTCTCATCATCGCCCTCGACGCCGATCTCGCCGACTCCGTCGTCTTCAAATGCGATCCGGCCGACTTCGATGCGCTCACCGAAATCGACGGCGTTACCCAAGCCCCCTATTGCGCAAAACGGATGTGGGTGAAAGTCGAGGATCTCGCCGCCTTGCCCGCGCCCGAACTCGAACGCCACCTCCGCCGCAGCTACGATTTGGTCGTCGCCGGTCTGCCCAAGAAGACCCTGCTTGCTCTCGCGTTCCCGATTAGGCTCACCAAAGACCACGGCGTATAAGAGCTCCGGGAACTTCCCCTTGCGCCCCGCCTTCGGCCCGTAATTCTCTCGGCTTCGTTTACCTCGCTCCCACGTGTCTCAAGCGTCTGCCAGTCAATCTGCCGCCACCGCCGCCCCCAAGCGCGCGCTCTCCCTCGGCGTTATCTTTCTCACGCTCTACATCGATCTGATCGGCTTCTCGATCATCTTCCCCCTCGGCCCCGATCTGCTCGGCCACTACCTCTCGACCGACGGCCGCACCGGCGCTCTCGGCTGGCTCCTCGCTCAGACCGACGCCTTGGCCGCGAGCCTCGGTCGCGACAATGCCTTCGCCGCCGTCCTTTTCGGCGGCGTGCTCAGCTCGTTTTTCTCGATTCTCCAGTTCATCTTCGCCCCGTTTTGGGGCGCGATCTCGGATAAACGGGGGCGTCGGCCCGTGCTCCTGCTCACGGTCGCCGGCACCGCGCTCGGCTATTTGCTGTGGTTCATCAGCGGTTCGTTCTGGGTGTTTCTGATCTCACGCATCGTCAGCGGCGCCTTCAGCGGCAACCTCTCTGTCGCCACCGCCGCCGTTGCCGACGTGACCACCCGGCAGGAGCGCGCCAAAGCCATGGGCATCGTCGGGGCGGCGTTCGGTCTCGGTCTCGTGACCGGCCCCATGCTCGGCGCCCTGACCGCCCAGCTCAACCTGCTCACCGCCCACCCCGAGCTCGCGCGTTTCGGCATCAATCCGTTTTCGGTTCCCGCCCTTTTTGCCTTCGTTCTGTGCTTGGTGAACCTCGTCTGGATTCATCGCCGCTTCAACGAAACCCTCACGCCCGCAGTGCGCGCCGAGGCCCGCGATCCGCGCATCCGCAACCCCGTCACCGCCATCTTCGGCCTCGCCGATCCCGGCATCCGTCGCGTCAACCTCGTGGCCTTCGTCTATGCCCTCGCCTTCGTCGCGATGGAGGCCTCGCTCACGTTTCTCGCCGCCGAACGCTTCGGCTATACCGCGAGGGAAAACGGTTAC
>JBIKWB010000052.1:0-20293 GCA_044356555.1 Opitutaceae bacterium
CGAGCCACGCGGGCCAACCGTCGGTGTCCACCGACAGGCCGGAAGACGGGAAACGGAAATGCAGGACTCGGCTACGAATCGTGGGCAGGAGCGCATAGGGGCGCGTGGTGAGGAGCAGCAAGGTCGTATGCGGCGGCGGTTCCTCGAGGGTCTTCAGAAAGGCGTTGGAACTCGGCGCTTCCATGCGGTCCGCTTCGTAGATGATCGCGACTTTTTGCGGTGCGACGGCGGAGGTAACGTAGAGTTTGGGCAAGAAATCACGCATAGTCCCCGGTTCCGGCGATCTCATGTCACCGATCTTGATGTTGCGCATCTTGCCCTTGGGGCGGAGGGCGAGGTAGTCGGGGTGGTCCTTGACGGCGAAGTGCGCGGAGGACGCCGGGGTGTTGAGCAAACGATCGGCAATCGCGTGGGCCACGCCGACAAGCGTGCCGAGGTCGTCGCCGTGAAGGAGAAGACTGTGCGAAAGCCGGTTACGGACGATGGCTTGCTCGATGACAGCGACGCCGGGGGTGCCGACAAGGGCGGCGGGCCAAGGGGCGGGGGCGATCATGGTGCGACTGAGGGCTGCAAGTTCGCCCGGAGAAAACTGTCCATCGCGGCTCCGGCTGCTTCATCGATTCTGAACTCGCCCCAAAGATCACCCGCGCTGATTCTCCAAACGTTGTCCATCGGCATTATCGACAAGACTGTTTCCGTCCCCCGAAAGCAGATTAGCTCGGAATCAAAAATCGCTAACCTCCACGTATTAGTCGCGGTCAGCTCGGCGCGACTGATGATCTTAAAAAGATGGGCGATCGACGTCCGGTCCTGAACGGACTCGACGGTGGGGCCGCTTTCCGGACGCCGGGAAATGATCACGCGGTCTGCGCTTGCGAGAAGGTCGGTTAAGCGGCGGGCAATTCGCTCGGATTCTTGGCGCGCGGATTGCATTTCGACCCGGGCGCGCTCCGCGACCTGCTTCTCTCGCTGACGGATGTTAACTTGGGCCATCGCCCAACCGGCGATTCCCGACGCGACGACCACTGTTGGCAACAAGTTGAAAATGCGGTTCATCGCGTCGCAAACGTTCCGGACGAGATTCTTTTAGCAGGAACAGCGACGCCGGCTCAGCCGAGGCGGGCTTTCACTTCGGACCAGATTTTTTTCTCGATGGCATCGGCGGATTTAGTGCCGTCGACGACGACGATACGCTCGGGCAAGCCTTTGGCGAGGACGAGGTAGCCCTCGCGGACTTTGGTGTAGAAATCGATGTTCTCGCGCTCCATGCGATCGGGCAGGTCGGAGGCGCGTTGCTTCAGTCGGGCGAGACTTACCTCGGTGGGCACATCGATCACGATGGTGAGATGAGGCATGACGTTGCCGATGGCGAAGCGGTTGATCTGCGCCACGGGATCAGCGGCGAGGTTACGGGCGATTCCTTGGTAAACGGTCGACGAATCGAGGAAACGATCACTGAGGACGACTTTGCCTGCGAGCAGAGCAGGGGCGATCACTTCACGGACAAGTTGGGCTCGGGCGGCTGCAAACAGCAGTAGCTCGGTCTCGGCGCACATCTCGTCGCCCTTCGAATTATGCACGATGATATTGCGGATTTGTTCGCCGATTTCGGTGCCGCCGGGTTCACGAACCGTCACGACGTCGCGCTTGGTCTTCTGCAGGTGGGCGGCGAGACGTGCGATCTGAGTGGACTTCCCAGAGCCCTCGGAGCCCTCAAAGGAAATCAGCCGGCCACTTGAATTTTTGGAGGAAGGCATGGGGAAACGGTAGGTGATCAGATCCAGTTGGCGAGGAACGTCTCAAGGTCGGACAAGCTGGGGCTCTTGGCCGTGCGCACGTAATGACCGCTGGTGCAGACGCCGGCACCGAGGCAGGCTTCGGGCGAGCAACCGATGAGCTGGGCGGCGCTAAAGCCGGCGTTGAAGTGGTCGCCGGCACCGGTGGTGATGAGGGGCTGGGCCACATAGGGCCCGGGAATCCACCACGTGCCGTCGCGGGTCGCGCAAGCGGCGGATTCTTTGGGGTGGACGACTACGGTGGTGAGATCGAGGCGTTGGCGGATCTTCTCCGCCATCTCGCGGAGACCGGATTCGGTTTCGGAGACGGAGCCGAAGCCGAGCGCGGTGAAGACCTGTTGGGCTTCCTTCAGATTTAGCCCGAGAGTGACACTACCGAATTGCTCAAATTTCCCGATGACATTGAGCGCGTAAACGAGATCCGCGGCGGAACGTTTTTCCGGGTCGGCGAGGTCGAAGAAGAAGGTGCGGCCAGGCCGCACCGGAGTCGCCGGGAGAACGCGTTCAACCAGATCGGTGAAGATCGCGGTCATGTTGGGAATCATGGTCCAATTGACCAAGGCAACGAGATCGCTTGCGGCGAGTGCAGCGCGGTAGCCGTCGATGCCGCCGAGGGCGGTCGTGATGTTGGCGGCGGTGACCTCGTCAAGGCTGCGCATCATGCCGAGCATGACTTTGCCGTCCGTGAATTCGACGGCAGTCGTCTGGGCCGGTTCGACAAACGAGATGACGCGGGCGCGGCTGGCGAAGTCGGCGAAGACCGGATGCACGGTGCCGCGGCCGAGTGCGCCGACGTAGGTGACGCTGGCGCCGTGGGCGAGCAGGGCGTTGCCCATGATCGGGCCGTTGCCACCGAGTTTGTCCATGCGCGGATAGAACTCGATGTTGGTGCTCTTGCCGGCGGCGCCGAGGATGCGTTGGCCGAATTCGGCAATCGTGGGAAAAGGCGTGAAGTTGTCTCCTTGGCCGGCGCGCTGGGCGACGGGGGTCACAATGGTGTCGACGAAGCCATCGAAGCCAACGAGTGCGGTCTTTTGGGCAAGCGAGCCACGGCGGTCGCGGAGCTCACGGAGGGTGCGAGTCTTGAAGTCCATGTGAAAGTAAGGATAAGCAGCGAAAAATCACCGGGACGTGGCGGCAAACAGATTCGCGCAGGGCGGAATTCTCCAGCGAAAGCCCGCTGCGAAAAAGCGCGGGGAATTTCCGTTGAACGCGCCGCGCAAACCCGCCAACTCTTCAATTCTCTTCATCATGCTTGCGCCGCTCACTGCTCCACTGTTCCTCGCCTCCGCCAACATCATCGAGATCTTCGAACGAACCGGAATGGTCGATAAGGTGATCGTCCTCGGACTCGCGCTGTTCAGCTTGGTGGCTTGGACGGTGATGATCGCGAAGCATTATGAGCTGAAGCGCCTGCGGATGTTGAATCACAATTTCGATGCCCACCTGCGGGATCAAAAGTCGCTGCTCTCCTTGCCGGAGTCGTTTAAAAACAAGCGGTCCATCCCGTATGCCGATCTGTTTGCCGACGCGATGGAAAGTTACTGGCGCGCGGCGGCGATCACGAAAGAGCAGGGGATCGTCAATTCGCGCGCGCCGCTGGAGCACGCCGAGAACGCGATCCAGCGGGCGATTGCCCGCCAGACCCTGCGCTACGAATCGAGCATGATTTTTCTGGCCTCCATTGTGTCAGGCGCGCCGTTCATCGGGTTGCTGGGCACGGTTTGGGGCGTGATGGAGGCCTTTAGCGCCGTCGCCAACCAACAGACGGCCGGAATTCAGCAGCTGGCGCCGGGCGTTTCAGGGGCGATGTTGGCTACGATCGCGGGCTTGGTGGTCGCGATCCCCTCGGTTTTCGGCTACAATTTGCTGCTCGGTAACACCCGCGAAATGATCACCGAGATCGAGAACTACGCCAGTTCGCTCGCGGACCGGCTCGAACTCGAGTACAAGTAAACGGACGCCCGCACCATGGCCCGTAATTTTCGCCGCACGCGCTCGGCCCACCCCATCGCCGATTTGAACGTCACCAACCTGATCGACTTGGGGTTTATCCTGCTGATCATTTTCATGGTCGTCGCGACGGTGGCCAAGCAGGAGCAGACCTTGCCCGTAAATCTTCCGACGGAGTCTAAAAGCATCCAGATCAAGCCCGATCCCGACGATAAATTTGAAAGCATTACCGTCCGGGCCGACGGCTCAATCAGCCTCGGTGGCCGGCAGCTCACGCTGGCGCAGTTGGGACGGGAGCTGAGTAGCTTTGCTGGTCAACCCAAGCCGCCGGTCTTTCGCCTCCGGCTAGATGCCAACGCGACGGCCCAGCACTTCGTCGCGGTCATGGACGAATTGAAGAAGCAGAATCTCTTCAAAATCACTTTTGATACCCAGACGGCGAACTAGGAGGTTTTGCCCTGATACGTTGAGCCTCAAGCTTGCCCGCTCCCAATGTCTGACCGCTCACCCGCTTTCGTGCTCTCGCTCACCCTCCACGCAGCGGTCGTGGCGGTGCTGCTGTTCTTGAGTTACGCGGCGAGCCCCGGGAACAAGGAAAAGCCCCAAGTCTTTGAGTTGGTCGCCGGCGCCGGGGACAACTACATGGCCACCGAAGCTCCCGCCCTCGGATCGCCCAGCGGAGTCAAACTCGACCTTCCGGCCCCACCGGCCCCCCAACCGCAGGTTGAACCGGCACCGGAACCGCCCGCGCCTCAGCCTGCGATCCCCGAGCCCTCGCCGATTCCACCGGCTCCGATTGAGAAGAAAACTCTGCCGGTGAAAAAAGCGGACGCGCCCGAGCCCACCGAGGCGCCTAATTTCAAAAAGCAGATCACCAAGCAAATTATCCGGGCCGAGTCTCAGGCGAAGCGCGACATCAAGCGCGAGCGTGAGAAGGAAGCGAAGATCACCAAGGAAGCCTTCGATAAGGCCAACAAGGCCAAAGCCAAACAAGCGGCGAACGCCAAAGGCAGTCCGGCAAAAGTGGCCAAGATCGACGCCGAGGGCATCGCGGCAGGAGTCATCGGAGGGTCGACGAAGAACAAGATCGGCGGGGCAGGGGGCAAGGCCTTGGTCGCAGAAGATGGCAAGCCGATGGAGCGCTACTTCTCGTTGCTTAAACTTCGATTGAAGGAAAACCACGAGAAGCCCTCGGGGCTGAGCGATACGCTGGTGGCGCGGGTCGAGTTCTTCGTCGCCGCGGACGGATCGATCAGCCGCGTTAGAATCAAGAATTCATCGGGAAGCGCAGAATTTGACCGCTCTGTCTTGGAGGCGTTTTCGCGCACGCGGACCATCGGTGCGCGGCCCGACAAGAAGGGAGAAACCGTCGAACTCGAGTTTAAGATGCGGGAAGAAGACTCCGGCTGATCCGGGGCTGGCGGATTCCGCCATCCACCCACAAAAAACCGGTCAAACCACTTGGATTTGACCGGCTAAATTGGTGGACCCTAGCGGTCTCGAACCGCTGACCTCCTCAATGCCATTGAGGCGCTCTACCAACTGAGCTAAGAGCCCGATCGCCCGTGCGAGAGGCCAAAAAATCGAAAATCCCGCGACGAACGCAAGGAGTTTTTTGCGAAAGCGCCCAATGCCTTCGCGGCTCAGCGTGGCGTCTCCAGCAACGGCGGCGGGTCCGGCGGACGCCCAGATTGGAAAAGGGCCATCACTTCCCGCCAGTGTTCCTCCTCCCGCTCCCGTCGCAGGACCGCGCGGTATTCCGTCTCGCCGGCGAAGAAGATGAAGCCGAATAGAAAAGCGGTGAGGTAGGCCTCAAACCCAAATGCGGCGATCAGCGCGGCGGCGACAGCGCAAATTTTACCCACCATGGCCGCCCAAAATGTAGCCCGGACATAAGGCAGTTTCGTGGCAAGCAGCGCCCGCAGAATGCGTCCACCGTCCATGGGGAAGACAGGAGAAAGGTTGAAACACCCCATGAGCAGATTCCAATGCAGCAAAAGATGGGCAAACCCGGTAACACTGGCCTCGTAACTCGAAAACGACCAAAATGAGAACGTCTCCGGGAGTCCGAAGCTCGCCCAAAGCAGACCGGCGATGGCGAAGTTAACCGCCGGGCCCGCGAGCGTCATGAGCAGTTCCTTCGCCGGCTCCCGCGGGATCGACTCAAATTCCGCCATGCCTCCGATGGGCATGAGCAAGATCCGCCGCACGCCGATGCCGTAATGCATCCCGGTGAAGCAATGCCCCAGCTCGTGCAGCACGATGCACGTGAAAAAGGCCGCCAAGATCGCCACGCTCCAAGCCGCCCCGACGAGACCGTCATTCTGCCAACCTTCCCAAGCGACGTAGGCCAGCAGCAGCAGAAAACTACCGTGTAACGCGAGTTGGATACCCCGGATACGGAACAAGTTTATTGACCAGCCAAGCATGGGAAGCAATCAAAGCGGGCCGACGGAATTCGCCAGCACCATCGACGGTGATCGCTCCGCCGGTCCGTAAGTTATTATGAGTGATCCTGCCGCCAAACCACCGACCATCCTTGTCATCGATGACGACGCTGAGATCCGTTACTCGCTCACGCGAGTTTTGAGTTCCCGGCGTTATCAGGTAACCGAAGCTGCGAGCGGTGAGCAGGGGATCGCGATGGTCAAAAAAGGTCCGTGGCCGGACCTCGTGTTTCTAGATGTGCGCATGAGCGGCATGAGCGGCATCGAAGCGCTGCAACATATTCGCTCGGTCAACCCCAAGCAACTGGTCGTGCTGATGACGGCGTTTGGCACGGCCCAAACCGCGATCGAGGCGATGAAATACGGCGCGTTCGACTACGTGATGAAGCCGTTCGACCCGGCCAAGGTGCTATCTCTCGCAGAGAACGCACTCAAGGCCCACGCCGATCTGCGCGCGGTCGGCGATTACAAACCCACCATCAACGCCGATGACTATCGCGAGGGGATCGTCGGATCGTCTCCGGTGATGCAGGATGTGTTTAAGGTGATCGGGCAAGTCACCGCCAGTGATGTGACGGTGATGATCACCGGTGAGAGCGGCACGGGCAAAGAACTCGTCGCGCGTTCGATTTGGAAACACAGCCATCGGGCCGGCAAGCCGTTCATCGCCGTCAACTGCGCGGCGATTCCGGACAATTTAATCGAGAGCGAGCTCTTCGGTCACGAAAAGGGTTCCTTCACGGGTGCGACCGGTCAACGGCTGGGCAAATTCGAGCTCTGCGATGGCGGCACTATCTTCCTCGACGAGATCGGCGACATGGCGCTCGCGACTCAGACGAAGATCCTGCGCGTGCTCCAGCAAGGCGACATCCAGCGCGTCGGCGGCACCGAGACGATCAAGATCGACGTGCGCATCCTCGCCGCGACGAACAAGGACCTGGAGGAAATGGTGAGGGCGAAAACGTTCCGCGAGGATCTTTACTACCGCCTGAACGTGGTCCGCATCCGGATGCCCGCGCTGCGCGAGCGGGGCGACGACGTGCCGCAGATCGTCGATTTCTGCCTGCAAAATTTATTTAAGCAGCGAAAGGCGCGCGCGAGCAAAGTCTCGCCCGAGGCGATGGCGATTTTGGTGCGCTACCGTTGGCCGGGAAATGTGCGCGAACTCGAAAACGTCATTTACCGCAGTGCGGTGATTGCCCAAGGCGAGGCGATTTTGGTCAAGAACTTGCCGAGCGAAATTCTCGAAACAGCCGGCGAGGGCGATGTCCTGACTGGAGAGCACCCTGCGACGCCTCCGGCTCCGGCCGGCGCAGCTTCCCCGGAAAGCACTCTGCCGACACTGACCTTGGTCCGGGCGTTGGATTTTGTTTACGACGAACTGGTGCGACAGGGCGGACCACTCATGCCTCCGCTGACCGCAGCGATGCTGGAACGAGCGCTCAAGGCGTCGGCCGGCGACCAAGCCAAGGCGAACGCCCAACTCGGTCTGATTGAATCAAAGCCGGAGGATTTGCCGAAAAAGAAGTCTGCGCTCATCAAGCGTAAAACGTAACCCGCGGCCGTGCGTCTTGCCGCGCACAACCCACCTCTATGCTAAATCGCCCCACACTCATGCGAGGTGCCTTCGGGCTCCTCTTGTCGCTTACGTGCGCTTCGTTTGCCGGAGCTGCGGCTCCAACGGCGAAGAAGGTGCTCTTCTTCACCAAATCGTCCGGATTTGAGCACTCGACGATCAAACGCGTCGCCGGAAACCCCTCGTTTGCCATGCAGGTACTCAAGGAGCTCGGCGCCAAACACCGCATCGAATTCACCGAGTCAAAGGACGGCAGCCTCTTCACGACGGAGTATCTGGCGCAGTTCGACGCATTCCTGTTCTATACCAGCGGCGATCTCACGCTCGCAAAGAACGACGAGAAACAGGGTGACGGCAATCCGCCCATGACTGCTGCCGGCAAGGCGGCGTTCCTTCAAGCGATCCGCGACGGTAAAGGTTTTGTCGGCACCCATAGCGCGAGCGATACGTTTCACCCGCCCGGCAACAAAGGACACGGCCCAGCCCGCAACCAAGACGACGGCGACAAGCTCGATGACTACACCCGGATGATCGGGGCTTCGTTTATCAAACATGATGCCCAACAAAAGGCGCGGCAGATCATCGGGAGCCCAAAGTTTCCGGGAATCGCCGCGCTGCCCGATGGTTTCGGACCCCATGAAGAGTGGTATTCGCTCAAGAACTTCGCGTCCGACCTGCATGTGATCCTCGCGCAAGACACTTCCGCCATGGATGGTCCGTCCTATAAGCGGCCGCCGTATCCCTCGACGTGGGCGCGGCTGCATGGCAAGGGTCGCGTGTTTTATACGAGCATGGGCCATCGCGAAGACGTTTGGACGAGCCCTGAGTTTCAAGCCGTGCTCATGGGCGGTCTCGACTGGGCCCTTCGCCGGGTCGATGCCGAAATTGCCCCAAATCTCACTCAGGTGACGCCTCAAGCCCGCGTGCTTCCGGTTTATGTCGAGCCTCCGCCGCCCAAAAAGAAAGCGGCACCGGGCGCCAAGACCGAAGCGAAGAAGTAAATTCGCCCCCGCTCTTCTGTCAGCCCGCTCTAAGCGGGCTGTTTTCTTTTACCCATGAACCCCACCGCCTCGCTCCGTGTCCACTTTGCTCTCCTCGGTTTGCTCCTAGCTCCGCTCGTTTGCCGCTCGGCCGACGAATTCCCTCTAGGCCCCGACTCCAAGGTTCAGCCCGGCGTGCCACAGGGCGAACTGATCAAGTTTGAATTCAGTGATTCGAAGATTTTTCCCGGCACCTCCCGCGAGGTGACGATTTACGTGCCCAAGCAATATGATGGGACGAAGCCCGCCTGCGTTTACGTGAACCAAGACGGGGTGCAATGGAACGCGCCCACGGTGTTCGACAACCTCATCGCCCGCGGCGAGCTGCCGGTAATCATCGGAGTTTTTGTCCGGCCCGGAATCCTGAAGAGTCCCGATGCGAAGACGGCGCTGGAGCGTTTTAACCGGAGCTTTGAATACGACGGTCTCGGCGACGCCTACGCCAGATTCTTGCTGGATGAACTGTTGCCGGCCGTTGAGACCAAAACGGCGGCCGACGGACGCGCGATTAAGCTGTCGCGCTCTGGCCACGATCGCGCCATCGGCGGATCAAGCAGCGGGGCGATCGCGGCGTTTACGGCCGCATGGGAGCGGCCCGGCGAGTTCAGCCGGGTGTTTAGCGCCATCGGCACCTATGTCGGTCTGCGCGGGGGCGACCGCTATCCGACGCTGATCCGCAAGACGGAGCCCAAAGCGCTGCGCGTGTTTTTGCAGGGCGGCTCCAATGACAACAACATCTACGGCGGCGACTGGTGGATGGCCAACCAGACGATGGAACGCGCCCTGACTTTTGCCGGATACGACGTGAAACACGTGTGGGGCGAAGGCGCACACAACGGTCGGCACGGGGCAATGCTGTTTCCCGAAGCGATCCGATGGCTATGGCGGGACTGGCCGAAACCCGTGGCAATGGCGGCACCGACGAAGAACGCGGTGCTAACCTCGGTCTTGATCCCGGGAGAAGACTGGAAACTCGTGGGCGAAGGCTACCGCCTGAGCGAGGGCGCGGCGGTGAACGGGAGAGGCGAAGTCTTCTTCACCGATATCCCCAACAGCAAAACCTACAAAATCGGCTCCGATGGAAGGCCCGCGGTCTTCATTGCCGATAGCAAGCGTGCCAATGGTCAGGCCTTCGGACCTGACGGTCGGCTCTACGCCGTGGCCACCGGCACGAAGCAGGTTTTGGCTTACGCCGCCGACGGCACGGCGACCACAATCGCCAACGATATCGCCGGCAACGACCTCGTCGTGGGGCACGCCGGTAACGTTTACGTAACCGAGCCTCTCGCGGTGCGGAACGAAGTGAGCCAGATTTGGCTGATCCGGCCGGATGGAGCGAAGCAGGTCGTCGACACCGGTGTGAGGTTTGCCAATGGCATCGCGCTTTCGCCGGATCAAACTCTGCTCTACGTGGCCGACTACCGATCGCACTGGGTTTACAGCTACCAAGTGCAGCCCGATGGCACACTCGCGCACAAGCAGCGCTATTTTCATTTGCATGAATCCGACGCGGAGGATCAGAGCTTTGCCGACGGTTTGAAGGTGGACCGTGAGGGCCGGCTCTACGTCGCAACCCGGCTCGGGATTCAGGTCTGCGACCAGGCAGGCCGCGTCAATGCGATCATTCCGACGCCGAACGGGCGCATCACCAATCTCGTCTTCGGGGGCGCCGCCTTCGACACGCTTTACGCAACGTGTAACGACCGTGTCTACAAACGCCGGGTAGGGACCGTTGGGGCCAATGCGTGGGCCGCCCCAGTATTGCCGAAGCCCCCGCGGCTTTGATCTTGAATCTCGGGCCGCGTCGGCCCGCTCGACTAACGGTCAGCGAACCCAGACGGGTTGGCTCGATGCCATTTCCAGGCGGTGCCGACGATGGCATCGATATGGTCGAACTTTATCTTCCAACCCAACTCTCTGACCGCCTTGGCCGAGTCGGCGTAAAGTGCCGGCGGATCGCCGGCGCGCCGAGGGGCGAGGAGGTAGGGCACTTTGAGGCCGGTAACTTTTTCCACCGCCCGAATGACTTCGAGCACCGAGGTAGGTTTGCCGGTGCCAAGATTGTAAAAGAGCGCCGTGCCCGGCTCTCCGAGTTTGGCGAAGACGGCGATATGCGCCCGGCTCAGATCGTCGACGTGGACGTAATCTCTCAAGCAGGTGCCGTCGGGCGTCGGATAGTCGGAGCCAAAAACCTGCAAGGCGGGGCGACGGCCAACCGCGGACTCAATCGCCAACGGGATCAAATGAGATTCCGGCGCGTGGTCCTCTCCGATGGACCCATCCTCAGCGGCGCCCGCGGCATTGAAGTATCGAAACGCGGCAAAGCTCAAACCGTGCGCGTGGGCCAAGGCCTTGAGGGCGTTCTCGATATCGAGCTTGGTCTGGCCGTACGGGTTGATCGGGGCCTGAGGCATTGTTTCAACAATGGGCATCGCGGTCGGCACGCCGTAGGTCGCACAGGTTGATGAGAAAACGAATTTCTTCACTCCGTGTTTTAACATCACGCGAAGCAGGCCAAGCGTCGAGACCACGTTGTTAAAATAGTATTTGAGCGGATCATTAACGGACTCGCCCACATAAGCGAAGGCGGCGAAATGCATCACGGCCTCGATCTTCTCCCGGCTCAGGATCTCTCCGACGGCGGCTTCGTCGCCCAAATCCTCCGTGTAAAGCGGAACACCCGCTGCGACCGCCCCCCTGTGCCCAAACACCAGGTTATCGAGCACCACCGGGCGATGGCCGGCGGCAAGGAGTTGGCGAACACAGTGACTGCCGATGTAACCGGCTCCGCCGACGACGAGAACGTTCATAGAAATGAGAGGTTTTATTGCTTTCACTAGCGGGATGGCTAGCGATTTCCGTTTACCACTTAATGAAGCACGCGCGCATCGTCATCACCGGAGTAGGTCTCACCGCCCCCAACGGCAATTCACTGCCCGAATTCCGAAAAAATTTGCTCAACGGCGTCGCCGGAATCGAGCGCATGGAAGTCCGGTATATGGGCTCCCAGCTTGCCGGCGTGTGCCACTTCGACGCGCTCAAGTATCAAAAGAAAAAAGAAGTCCGCGTCGGCACCCGGGCCGGTTCGATTTCAATCTATTGCGCCAGAGAAGCCCTGTCTGACAGCGGCGTAAATTTCGAAGCAATGGCGAAAGATCGGGTCGGTATTTATATCGGCTGCACCGAGCACGGGAATGTCGAGACCGAGAATGAGATCTACAACATCTCGAAGTTTAACTACGACACGAAGTTTTGGTCGCACTACCACAATCCGAGAACGGTCGCCAACAACCCTGCCGGAGAGACGTCGCTCAATCTTGGCATCACCGGGCCCGCCTATACGATCGGGGCGGCCTGCGCAGCCGGCAATATGGGACTTATCCATGCGGCGCAGATGTTGCGTCTGGGCGAAGTCGATTTTGCGCTGTGCGGCGGCGTGAGCGAAAGCATTCATACGTTTGGAATCTTCGCCGGATTCAAATCTCAGAATGCCTTGGCCACCCACGACAATCCGCACAAGGCCTCACGACCGTTCGATAAAGCGCGTAACGGCATCGTGATCTCCGAAGGGGGCTGCCTCTATACGTTGGAGCGCCTGGATGACGCATTGGCGCGTGGAGCGAAGATTTACGGCGAGATCGCCGGTTATCATGTAAACTCCGACGCTTCGGACTACGTGCTGCCCAATCCCGTGCGCCAAGCCGAGTGTGTCCGCGCCTCGATCACACGATCGGGTCTTAGCCCGAGCGATATCCACATCGTCAACACCCACGCTACCGCGACGCTTTTGGGTGACATCCAGGAGTGCGAAGCCATCCGCGCGGTTTTTGGTGAAGGCTGTCCCGATACTTATATCAACAACACCAAAAGCTATATCGGCCACTGCATGGGAGCTGCCGGCGCCTTGGAATTAGCCGGAAATCTTCCATCATTCGACGACTTAACGGTGCACCCCAGCATCAATGTCGATGACCTCGATCCTCTCTGCGCGATCCCAGGACTGGTCCTGAATCAGCCCCGCCGGGTTGCGAAAGTGGATACCATTCTTAATAACTCTTTTGGGATGCTCGGGATAAATTCCGCGTTGATTGTTAAACGTTTTCACCCGTAATCCCGATTTTAACCGCCACCATGACCAAAGAAGAATGCAAGAAAGTCGTGCTCGATATTATCGCAGATATCGCACCCGATGAAGATCTCTCGAACGTGAAGCCAGAAGTGCGCCTCCGCGACCAGCTTCAGCTCGATAGCATGGATTTCCTTGATATCGTGATGGAGCTTCGGAAGCGCCACGGCATCGAAGTGCCGGAAGCCGATTACCAACAACTGGCATCGCTGGACAGTTGCGCTGACTACTTGACTCCGAAGTTCCTCGCCCTCGCCGCCAAAGGCTAAAGCGCACCCCGTTTTCAAATCCGGGCCGGGATTCACTTCCCGGCCCTTTTCTTTGCCCGTTACCTCGGATGAACACCAGCAATCACTACGATGTTGCGATCATCGGCGCGGGGATGTCAGGCCTCGCCGCTGGTATCCGCCTGGCGCACTTCGGAAAAAAAGTATGCATTTTCGAGCGTCACAACGCCGTTGGCGGGCTTAATAGTTTCTACAGCTTGGGTGGACGCAAATTCGACGTTGGGCTGCATGCGCTAACGAACTTTGTGCGCCCGGGCGTCAAGGGCACGCCGCTGACCAAGCTGCTGCGCCAATTGCGCATTGATCGCTCTGAGTTTGCGCTCTGCGAACAGAAGCAGTCCCGGGTTGCCTTCGGCCCCGGCGGAGAAACCTCCCTACGCTTTACCAACGATTTTTCAGTCTTCGAAAGTGAGATTGCGGCGCAGTTTCCGGTGCAGATCGACGGCTTTCGCCGGTTGGTAACCAAAATTCGCGCGTTTGATGATGTTTCTCTCGACGCAACTCCGGTCTCAGCGCGAGCCGTTGTCCGAGAGCATATCACAGATCCACTGCTGGAGGACATGCTGTTTTGCCCGGTGATGTATTACGGCAGCGCGCAAGAGCACGACATGGAATTCGGTCAGTTCGTGATCATGTTTAAAGCCCTTTTTTTAGAGGGGTTTGCCCGCCCGTTGGACGGGGTGAGGGTTATCCTACGCGTGCTGCTGGACAAATACCGTCAGGCGGGCGGGGAACGCAGAATGAAGTGCGGTGTAACTAAAATCGTCGCTCATGCCGGCCGGGCCAGCGCGCTGGTCTTGGACTCGGGTGAAGAGATTACGGCGACGCACGTCATCTCGTCGATTGGCGCGCCGGAGACTGAACGCCTGATAGCCTCAGCTACCGGCAAACCTCCACTGACACCGGGTCGGTTATCGTTTGTTGAAACGATCACGATCCTCAATCGGCAACCGGCGGAGCTGGGCTGGGGCAGAGACACCATCGTCTTCTTCAACGATTCCCCGCGATTCGACTACGTGTGCCCTGACGAACCGGTCGATGTTCGGAGCGGCGTGATCTGCATCCCGAATAATTTCGATTATGGCACAGATCTGAATCTGCCCGAAGGCATCTTTCGGGTCACCTGTCTCGCGCGCTACGACTGCTGGGCGCCGCTGCCTGAAGATGACTATCAAGCGGCGAAACGCGCATGGTTTGCAACCGTTCAACGCAGCGCACGGCGCTTTGTGCCGACGATAACTGACGAGGCTCTGGCCGAAGCCACATTGACAACCGATATGTTCACGCCGCGCACGATTACCAAGTTTACCGGACATATTGGCGGGGCGATTTACGGGGCTCCCGATAAGCACCGGCAGGGAAGGACTGAGTTGGAAAATGTTTATCTTTGCGGCACCGACCAGGGATTTCTCGGAATTATCGGCGCGATGCTCAGCGGCATTTCGATGGCCAACTATCACATTTTGCAAAAAGGCTGAACGTTCCTTGAGGTCGGGAGCGCTCAGGCGAGAAGGAGTTGCGGAGTAGTAAGCAAACCAGCCAAGGCCGGCCTACTCGGGATATTCTCGGAATCCCTTTGGGACGGATACGAGAGCCGAGAATCCGATCAATTCCACATCGCCGGCGTAAGTTTCTGTCTCCCCCTGAATCATTGCAGGACTGCAAACTCGGAGTTGCGCTTTGCCCGCCCGGTCTCTCAGTTTTCACCCTCCATGGCTTACGACTGGCTCAAAGGTGTCGCAGACGAGTATGACGTAATTGTGATCGGCAGTGGCCTAGGCGGCCTGACCGGAGCCAACGTGCTGGCGAAGGCCGGTCACCGCGTCCTGCTCGTCGAGCACCACTATCAATTCGGCGGGCTCGCCACTTGGTTTACACGAAAGGGAGGTCATATTTTCGACATTTCCCTGCATGGGTTTCCCAGCGGTATGATAAAGTCCTGTCGTCGCTATTGGACCAAGGAAATTTCCGATGCCATCGTGCTGCTGAAAGACATTCGTTTTGTGAATCCACAAATGGATGTTTGGACGACATTTACCCGAGAGGATTATACCCGCGTTCTGGTCGATCAGTTCAAGCTGCCCAGAGCCGAAGTCGAGGCGTTCTACGACTACCTTCGGGCGATGAACTACTACGATAACAACCCCGAGACCACCGGACAGATGTTTGAGCGATTCTTCCCCGGTCGGCCTGATGTGCATCGTCTCCTGATGGAACCAATCTCCTACGCCAATGGATCAAATTTCGACGACCCGGCCATTACCTTCGGGATTGTGTTCTCCAATTTCATGGGCGCCGGCGTCTACACTTACCGAGGCGGATCGGATGACATGATCGAGAAGATGGTCGCTGAACTTAAAAGAAACGGCGTCGAGCTTAGAAAAAAAGTCTTGGTGGAGAAGATTCTGGTCGAAGAGCGGGACGGTCAGAAGGTCGCCTGCGGAATCGTCGCCGGAAACGGGCGGGTTATCCGGGCCAAGGCCGTGCTCTCAAACGCGAACATCAAAAACACTATTTTTCGTCTGGCCGGCGCCGAAAATTTCCCCGCGGATTTCGCCGCGCAGGCCGAGGCCGTCCGCATCAATACGAGTTCATGCCAAGTTTATTTCGGCATCCGCAAGGGTGAAAGCATCCCGCATATTGGCGACCTCGTCTTCACGTCGTCGGCGCCCACCTACAGCAACGAGGAGCTCACCGATTTCCATACGACCAGCCGCACTTTTTCGCTCTATTATCCGGATATTCGGCCGGGTTCCGACCGCTATACCGTCGTCGCGTCGCTAAACGGGCGTTATCCGGATTGGAACACTCTTTCCGAAGCGGATTACGAAGCGCATAAATTGCGCATGATCGAGGAGTCTTTGGTGGCGCTCGAAAAATTCATTCCTGATGTGCGGGCTAAAATCGATTGGAAGGAGGCCGCCACTCCACGGACGATTGAACGCTACACGACTCACCTCAACGGCACGTCGTTCGGCACAAAGTTTGAGGGCCTGCCCGTTTCGATGAATCTCTCCGAAAAACTTCCCGGACTTTTTCATGCCGGAAGCGTCGGTATCATCATGTCGGGCTGGCTCGGCACGATAAACTATGGCGTGATCACGGCCAACAAAGTGGACAAGTATCTGTTTGCCATGAAACAAAACCAGCCTGCCTCGCCCGCAATGGCCTGACGCTATGAGTCAAATCACCGAACTCATTCCGCATCGCCCACCGTTTCTCTTCGTCGACGCCATCGTCTCCGAGTCACCCGACGGCATGGTTGCGACCCGCACGTTTCGCGCCGACGAGGATTTCTACAAGGGGCATTATCCGGGGGCTCCGATCACTCCGGGGGTATTGTTGTGTGAGGCTGTTTTCCAAACCGGGGCGTTGTTCTTGGCGCGCCAATCGGCGGGGCAGGGGACATCTGTCGGAGTTCCGCTCATGGCCAAAATCAGCGATGTTCGTTTTCGCAATCCGGTTTACCCGGGTGAAACCATCACGATTGCGGTTAAGAAGAAAGAGTCGCTTGGTGGGTTTACGATGATGAGCGGCAACGTTACAAGCGGGACGAAGCGCGTGCTGAACGTCGACTTTACGGTTGCCTGGACGACGCCGGCGAGCGCTCCCGCCGTATGAGCGATTTCCTCCAAGTATCGGGTAAGACGTTCCTGATTTTCGGCGTCGCGAACCGCAAGAGTGTCGCCTGGTTCATCGCAAAGTCGCTCGAAGAACAGGGCGCGAAGGTAATTTACAGTGTCCGGTCGGAAATCCGTCGGCAGTCACTGCAGACGCAACTCGCCGGTAAGGATGTTTTCATTTGTGATGTGGAAAAAGAGGGTGCGGCGGCCGATTTGGCCCGCGCCGTTTCGGCCGCAGGACACGCGCCCATCCAAGGTATCGTGCACTCGATCGCGTTCGCGAATTACAGCGAAGGATTCAAGGCGTTCCATGAAACTACGCGCACGGATTTTCTTCAAGCGACGGCCATCTCCGCGTTTTCACTGGTGGAGATCGCCCGGGCGTTTAAGCCACTTCTCGCCAACAACGCCTCAGTCGTGACGATCGGCATTTCATCGCTCCTCGTGACACCCGACAACTACGGCTACATGGGCCCGATCAAAGCAGCCCTTGATTCGTGTGCGCGGTTTCTGGCGAAGTCGTTCAGTGCTGAGACCGAAGTGCGCTTCAATGTTATCGGAGCAGGTCCCCTAAAAACGAGCGCTTCGGCCGGCATCCCTGGCTACTTGGAGAGTTATCTCTACGCGGAGAAGCTCACCTTCCGAAGGCGAAATCTTTCGACCCAAGAAGTTGCCGACACCGCACTGTTTCTCTTAAGCAATCGCAGCAGCGGGATCAACGGTGCGTCGCTGGTAGTCGACGCCGGTTTGGGGAGCAATTTCTTCGACAAAGAAATCATCCGACTCGCGATGCGAATGGAATCGTGAGCCCACCATGAGATTCAAAAATGTCTGTATCGAGTCTTTGGCCGTGGCGCTCCCCGACGAAGTGGTGACGTCCGCTGCGATTGAGGCGCAGCTCCATCCGCTTTATGAGCGACTGAGACTCCCGGTCGGGCGCTTGGAACTCATGACTGGAATTCGTGAACGCCGAATGTGGCCGGTCGGAACCAGGCCCTCCGACGCCAGCGCAGCGGCCGGGAAAGCTGTATTGGCACAGTCGTCGCTGAAAGCCGCACAGGTGGAGCTCTTCATCCACGCGGCCGTCTCCCGCGACATGCTCGAACCCGCGACCGCGTCGTTTGCGCATCGGGAAATCGGACTCCCGGCATCGGCTCAGATTTTCGACCTTTCCAACGCCTGTCTCGGCTTCCTGAATTCGCTCACCGTGGCGGCCGCAATGATCGAGAGCGGGCAGATCAAATGCGCGTTAATCGTCGCGGGTGAGCACGGCCGACCGTTGGTCGACCAGACCCTCCGCACTCTCTGCGAGCAACCTTTGTCTCGAAACGCGATCAAGCCGTTTTTCGCCAATCTTACGATCGGCTCAGGGGCAGTCGGAGCGGTGGTTTGCCACACTGACTTGGCTCCAGAGGGCCACCGCCTCATCGGAGCAGTGGCCCGGGCTGCCACCGAACATAGCGCCCTCTGCCAAGGCGATACCCATGGAGCTGAAGCCTTGGTGATGCAAACGGACTCAGAGCACCTTTTGGTGGCCGGCGTTACCTTGGCCCAATCAACTTGGTCGGACTTCTCCCGGATTACCGGGTTCAACGCTGAGAACACCGATCGCTTTATCTGTCACCAAGTGGGCTCGGTGCACCGACGTAAGCTGTATGAAACGCTCGGGCTCGATCTCGCGAAGGATTTTTCTACTTTCGAGACGTTGGGGAACATGGGCTCAGTATCTCTTCCCGCGACGCTTGCGATCGCCGCGCAGGAGGGCAGAGTCAAACGTGGTGACCAAGTCAGCCTGTTAGGCATCGGGAGTGGTCTAAACAGTTTGATGCTAGCACTCGAATGGTAACCGGCGCATCCAGTATTCCTGATTGGCTCGCGCGGCTCTATCCCTTTTCCCCGAAGGGGTTCGTTACGCAATCTGGGGCACGGATGAGTTACGTGGATGAAGGTCCGCGCACCACCGAAGCCGTGCTCATGTTGCACGGGAATCCGACGTGGTCGTTTTTTTACCGCGACGTGATTACGCAGCTCTCGCCTGAGATGCGGTGCATCGCTCCGGACCACATTGGTATGGGACTCTCGGAAAAGCCCGAAAACTATAGTTATTCCCTCGAGGCTCGGATTTCTGATATTCAGGCGCTGGTCTCCAGTCTGGGCCTAACCAAGGTGCATCTGATAGTTCACGATTGGGGCGGCGCTATCGGTTTCGGATTAGCGACCCGGGCACCGGATCTGATTGGTAGAATTACAATTCTGAACACGGCCGCCTTTGTTTCGAACGAGATTCCGTTTCGAATTTCCCTTTGTCGTCTGCCTTGGGTTGGAGATTGGCTCGTGCGCGGCTTAAACGGGTTTGCGTATCCGGCGATTTGGATGTCGATGCACCGCCGTCGGTTGAGCCCCAACGAGAGCAGGGGATTCTTGTTTCCGTATAGGTCTTGGCACGATCGAGTAGCGGTCAGTGCTTTTGTAAAAGATATCCCGCTCGAGGCAGATCACCTAAGCAGGAGAACCTTAGCTGCGATTGAAGCCGGTCTGCCTAAACTCAGCTCTCATCCCATGTTGGTTGTTTGGGGAATGAGGGATTTTTGCTTCAATGAGAAGTTTTTAGCCCGGTGGCGGCAGATCTACAAAGGCATTGAAGTTCATGAACTCAATGACGTGGGACATTACGTTTTGGATGACGGCGGGGCGTCAGTGAGAGAAAAGATCTGTACCTTTTTTCGGCGGGGCTAAGCGACCGGGATGATCTGGGAGGGGCGGCTTCTCAGCCATTATATTTATTAAGCATAAATATTTATTGTGCATCTAAGTAGTTGCCATAAAATAATTTACAATTGCGCACGCAAACACCGCCGTCACCCTGGCTCCGACCCAGTATCGTTACCAGGACCCACGGCAGTTCACGCTGACGAACACGTTTTCCTTTTGAAGAGTCCCAAGTGCCAACGATGAATCCTGGTTTCACACCCATCACCCGCCGGCATGCTCTGAAGAGCATCGGCACCGGTAAGGCCATCTCCACCCGACGGGATCGTTACGACCGGAACGGCATCGACCACGAGGGCTTCCACCCGTTTTTCACCAAGGAGGGCAAGCTACGCGGAGAACTGGAGTTTTTAACCGATAAACCGAAGCTCCGTCCGCCGTGGCAGAACGTGTGAGTGCGGTATCCGTCATTGATTGCACGTGCCAATGCAAACCCGGGCAAGAACACTCTCCGCGGCCTTGTCGCTAATCGTGGCGTTTCCTCTGGTGATCGCCGCGCATGCCGAGGTCGAACTCCCCTCCATCTTCTCAGAGCACATGGCCGAATTGAAGGGTTCATATCAATAGATTGACTATTAGGTCATTTAAAGGTCTATGTATGACCATTAATTATGCGTTCCTCCCTCCATGATCTCCTGCCGCCACCGACCCGACGCGCCATGGCTAAACTCGGCCA
>JBIKWB010000025.1:0-77004 GCA_044356555.1 Opitutaceae bacterium
GGTCTTGATGTGTTGCGCGCGGGTGGAAACGCGATCGACGCGGCGGTTGCGACCTCGCTCGCTCTCGGCGTGGCCGAGCCTTATGGATCGGGTCTCGGAGGGAAGTTGATACTGCTTTTTTTCGAGGCCAAGTCGGGACGGGTCCACGTGGTGGAGGGGTTGGACGCCGCCGGCACCGGGTTTTCCGTGGAGCAATTTCGGACGCGCCCGGAGGAGGATCGGCGTTACGGTTATGGCTCCGTGTGTGTGCCAGGTTTAGCGGCGGGGCTTTGGCTGGCCCATCAGCGCTGGGGCTTGATGCGCTGGTCGGAGACGGTTTTGCCTGCGGTGCGGCTGGCCCGGGTTGGGTTTGAAATTCTTCCCAAGTCTCAGGACTCGTTTCTCGAGCAAATCACAAAGTTGCGTCAGGGTGACAGCGAGTTGGCGCGCCTTTACTTGCCCGGGGGAAAGCTACCGGCTGTCGGCACACGGTTGAAGAACGAGGATTTGGCGAGAACGATGGAGCTCATGGCCGTCCACGGTCGTGATGGATTTTACCGTGGTCCGGTCGCCGATGCGATTTTGGCCGCCTCCGAAGCGGGCGGCGGTATCCTGCTGCGAACGGATTTGGAAAACTATGAGGCGCGCATCACCGAGCCTCTAAGCCTGGATTTCCGCGGCTATCAGCTTTGGGCCGCTCCGCCGCCCGCTACCGGACCGGCGATTTTTTTTACGATCATGAAGGTGCTGGAGGAAACGCAATTTTCGGGTGAGAGGCTTCGAACGCCCGCCAATCTTGATCTTGTGGGTCGGGTGTGGAGGGTTGTGGCGCCATCAATTTCTCGAACAATCGCCGATGTTGAAAGTGCTCGTTTCGACTTCGAGCGCCTAGTGGCGGCGGATTCGATCAAGCAGCTTCGAAATCAGATTTTTTCTTCAGCGAGGAAGTCGGCGGCGAGCGACTGGCCGAGTCCGGAGCTACGGATTGCGTGGGCTGAAGAACCGGAGGCCTACGAAGACAGCGCGGCCGCGACGACTCACTTTGTGGTCGCGGACAGCCAAGGTAACATCGTTTGCGCAACTCAGTCCCAGAGTTTGCACTTTGGTGCGGGGGTCGTTCCTCCGGGTACAGGCGTTGTTATGAATAATTCGATGAGCAATTTTGCCTACAATGACCGGAGAAGTCCGAATTTCGTCGCGCCGGGCAAACGACCGCGAAGCACCATTTCACCGACGATTGTGACGAAAGCGTCCAAGCCTGTGATCGCGCTGGGTTTGCCAGGCGCAGCTCGAATTCCAACTGCGATGCTTCAAGTATTATTGGACCGTCTGGCACTCAATCGTCCCTTGGCCGAGGCGATCGGAGACTCTCGCTTTCATTTTAGCGCGGCAACGAAGGAGGGTGATCCGGATCTGTTTTCGGCGGAGAAATCATTGCCACCGGAAACCGGAGCGGGCCTCACGAGCCTAGGATGGCGTTATGACACCCCGGAAGTCGCGGGCCGTGGGCAATATTTTGGGGGGATCAATGCGATTGAGTTTAATGCAGACGGAACTCTGACCGGTTTCGCTGATCCTCGGCGCACGAACTCGGCCCTTGGCTACTGAGCCCGGTCTTGGAAATTCCACCTTGACGCTGATCTGGTCGGACTGCCTTCTACCGGATTTACCACTGATTTAACCCTTCGCTATGAGAGACGATTACATCAAACAAGCCGCTGCAAAAATCACCGATCCGAATGTGTTGATCAATTTGGTTTCCCTTCGCGTCAAACAGCTTAAGCGCGGCAACCGTCCGTTGGTTGAGTCCCTCGAAAAGCTTTCGGCTGAGGATACCGCGCTCCGCGAAATCATTGAGGAAAAGATAAGCTACGAAACCATCGGAACCTGATTTTAGGTCCACGCTCACACCTTTGAAAGGCGGCCCGCAGTTGCCGGTGCCGCCTTTTTTGTGCAGGTTTCTGGCGAACGGTATGTCTGCAAAAAAGAAAGATTCTAATCGGTTCACTGAGATCCGGAACGCCAAGGCGCTCCGGGATTATTTTGTGGACGAGCGCTTCGAGGCGGGCGTGCAGCTTCGGGGAACTGAGGTTAAGTCGATCCGAGCCGGGCGGGCGCAGATTTCCGACGCGTTTGGGCGGATGACAAACGGCGAGCTATGGATGCACAACGCGCACATCGAACTCTATGCGTTTGGAAACCTGCACAACCACGAGGCTAAACGGACGAGGAAACTTTTGCTGCACAGGCATCAACTTCGGAAGATTTCCCAAGCGCTTGATGCGGGAGGTCGTGCGTTGGTGCCGCTCCGGATGTATTTCAAAGAAGCCTTGGTCAAAGTAGAAGTGGGGCTTTGCACGGGTAAGCAGAATCACGACAAGCGAGAAACGTTGAAGCAAAAGGTGGAAGAGCGTGAGTTGAGCCAAGTGCTTAAGATCCGACGTTGATGTCTTCGCCCGCGGAAACTTTCACGGTCCGAGTCCCAGGAAGTACCTCAAATTGTGGGGCGGGGTTCGATACGCTCGGTTTGGCGCTGCAAATTTATAACCGGGTTTCGATTTCACCCGCCGACGGGGTGGACCCCATTCCGGCCGCGCCCGATGACCGCCGCGCGCAAACGATGGTGATTGAAACCGCGGCGGCTTTTTTCCGGACGACGGGTCGAGCGTCCGAAGGTTTTTCTTATCACATCAGCGGAGAGGTTCCGCCGGCACGTGGCCTGGGTTCAAGCGTGACGGTGATTGCCGGAGTGCTGGGGGGGCTCAACGCGCTACATCGCACGGGGCTGGATCGCGACGGTTTGGTGCGGGTGGCCACGGAGATCGAAGGCCATCCGGATAACGCAAGCGCAGGTATCTTGGGTGGATTTTGCGTGGCACGGTGCGATCCGACGACCGGCAGCTATCTTGATGCGGTCCGATTTTCGATTCCTGAGCACTTGGTCTTCGTTGTCGTTTCTCCGCAGATCGAGCTGCTGACCAAGGAATCACGCGGAGCTCTTCCCGGATTTTTGCCCTACCTCGACGCGGTGCGGAGTATCAACAGTGCGGCCTATTTTGTCGCCGCCATTTCTTCGGGTGACTATGGCCGATTGAGTGCAGCCGCAGGGGATTTTATGCACGAACCTTATCGTCTACCGAAGATTCCCGGAGCCCGTGAGGCGATCGCGGCGGGAAAAGCGGCGGGAGCGTTCACGGGTTGGCTCAGTGGAAGCGGATCCAGCGTCTTGTGTATGGCAAAGGTCGATGATTCGGCCCGAGTGGGGGCGGCTATGTCCAAAGCATTTATGGCTGCAGGTGTTGCTAGCGATGTGCGTAGGCTGGCCGCGGATAACGAAGGTTTACGTCTTGAGTGAAGCGCCGTTCCGAAGCTTGGGCGGATTGCCGTCGGGCCACACGCCGAGAATCTCACCCGCCAATTGGCGCCATCCGAACGGTTTTGAGAGATGACCTTTGATCGCGGGTAAGCTGGCGATCTCGTCCAGCGAGGTTGACATGTTGTGTCCTGTGATCAGGACGAACGCAGTCTCGGGGAGCATGGCGCTGGCCCGCCGGATAAAGTCAAATCCGTTGATTTCGGGCATGTAGTAATCGCTCACGATAACCTGCGGGCTAAACTCGGCGATTGCAGCAAGGGCGTCGGCGGGGCGGTAGTAGACGCGAACGTCGCAATCGATGTTTTCTTTGAGCAGCTGGGTTATGAGATCCGCGTAAGACTTTTCGTCATCGACGATAACAATAGTTTTTTGAGGGGCGGAATTCACGAGGGTGTCAAAAACATGGGCATCGCACCCGCGAAAGGCAACCCGTGAGACGCTTGCATCCCGCCTTTTTGGCCGAGAGATTCGTCGCATGATCCATGTGGTGCTTTTTCAACCAGAGATACCTCAAAATACCGGAAATATCGGTCGGATGTGTGCCCTCACTTGTTCAAGGCTTCATCTGATCCACCCGCTTGGATTTGTGATCAATGATCGGAATTTGCGACGGGCGGGGATGGATTACTGGAAATCGCTGGATGTCCACGAGCACCAAGACTGGAAGGCTTTTCGCAACAGTCCGGTGGCGCCAAGACGGCTTTGGCTGTTTACGACCAAGACGACGCGGAGCTTTTGGAACGTAAATTTTGCGAGTGACGATGGACTGGTTTTCGGAAGCGAGAGTGCCGGAGCTCCGACATGGCTGCACGAGGAGTTGGGCGAAGAGTTTCGCACCACGATTCCCCACGCCAATGGTGCGCTTCGTTCGCTTAATCTCAGCACGGCTGCAGGCATTGGAACCTACGAGGCGTTGCGACAAGTAGGGTTGCCGATTGCGGCGGCGGTGCCGACTCAGTAACCGCGCGCGACGCTGGAGCCGCCTTTGTCGCGGAAGAGCAAAAGCCGAGGTTCGGCATCGAGGCCGACGAACGTGACAGCTAGGCGCACGTGGGCGGGATCTTTTGAGCGGGTGAGCCGGTCATTGAGTATTTCCCGGCCCGGATTGCGCGGGAAGATGCTGCTGATTTTTTACGTTCATGACCCATGTCATGAACGATTCACTGGCTTCGATGGTGTCGGCGATCACGGGACTGGTAATCGCAATGCCTCACCCGAGTTGGAGGCGTTTGGGTTGAGCGATTGTGGCGACCATGGGCGCGACTGGGCCGACGGGCACGGACTTTTGGGAGTGGTTTGCCGAGTCGGTGCCGCCGCCCGGCTCTTCGGCTGCGTGGGCCAAGCTGAACTCGATCAAAGACTGGGCCTGCCTTTCTTTTTCATCGACGATGAGGGAGGTGTTTGCCGGTGGAGGCAGCCCGATCAGTTTAATCGAATCTGCGGCGGCGTCGATTCTGCCTCCGGTTTAATCTGCAGACGCGCCGGTCCCTTGCGGATTGGCGGGCACTCCGTCGAGTACAGTTTTTTGGGAATTCATTTTTTCCACCATAGCTTTGGTTTGGTCGATGACTTGACCGGGGATGTCGAAAATTTGGCCGATGGCACTGGCCGGAGCATTGGCGGGAGCGGCGGGAGCGGGAGCGGCGTTGGCAAATGGGATGGGTGGCAGGGTGGGAGGCCTTCGGCGCGGGATCGCTTCTTCTCTTGAGCCGCTGACGGACGGATGACGTTATCCAAATCGGCGACGCGTTCATCGTTGGAAGCGACTACGTCCTTGGTCTGGCCCATGACTTTGGTGGGAATCGCTAAAATCTGGTTCACGGTTTTGAATGGGGTGATGCCGGCGTTGCTGTTCATTTTGGCCGCCACCGTCGGATTCGATATACTCAAGTGATAAAACAGCATTAACGTCACGATGGTCAGACCGACGAAAAGCTTCCGCAGGAGGGTGCAGAGCTTGAAGATCCGAATGAGGGGAGAGCGCGGCGTTAAACGGCGCGGGTCCACAGAGGACGATGTCGGGAAGAGGAATGCCTTGGATTGAAGCGCGCGCGAGAACGGCGGTGTGGACGCGTTCGATACCGGATCCATTCCAATCGGGGGCTGGGGAATGGTCGGTTTCGGCTTCGATCGGGGCCGGCAAGGAGATCGAGACAGCGCCGGGCGTGCATGAAGACGTTGGCATCAACAGATGCTATCGGCTGTTTTTGAGGCGCGGTCAGCGGCGTCGGGTCCGCGGATTCAAGAGGCGCACTTGCCTCGGCCCTTATGGGCTTAAATCGCTCTTGGAGACGGACCGAAGTAAAACCTAACAAATGATGCGAGGATGGTAGCTAATTGATCTCGGAGAGGCGGACACAGGCGACCTCACGATCAGGTGAATCGGCGACCAGTGGGGGAACCGTAATTTTGCACTCGGCGCGGGCGTAAGCGCAGCGGGGGTGAAAAGCGCAACCGGAGGGCGGATTGATCGGAGACGGTGGATCGCCGGCGAGAACGATCCGTTGGCGGGTGCGCTCGATGTCCGGGTTGGGCGTCGGAATCGCGCTGACGAGGGCACGGGTGTAGGGGTGGCGCGGACGGTCAATCACATCGGTGGCCAATCCGAGTTCTACGATCTTGCCCAAATACATGACGGCTATCCGGTCCGAGATGTGTTTCACGACGGATAGATCGTGAGCGATGAAGATGAGAGTAAGGTTCATCTGCTTCGTCAGCTGGGCGAGAAGATTCAGGATTTGGGCCTGAATGGACACATCGAGGGCAGAAACGGGTTCGTCGGCGACGATTACCTTGGGCTCGAGGGCGAGCGCGCGGGCGATAGCGATGCGTTGGCGTTGTCCGCCGGAAAACTCATGCGGGTACTTTTGCATGAAGCGCGGGGCAAGGCCGACGATGCGCATGAGTTCCGCGACTCGCGCCGGCACCTCTGCGGGCGGGCAGACACCATGGACGAATAACGGCTCGGCGAGGGTCGCGAAGACCGTCATGCGCGGGTTGAGCGATGCATAGGGGTCTTGAAAAACCATCTGTAAGTCTCGGCGGGCGGCGAGCAGTTCCCGGGCGGACGAATCAGCGAGGTTACGACCGTTAAGGACGACGGTTCCACCGGTGGTGGGGACAAGTTGCAGGATTGTCCGGGCAAGGGTGGATTTGCCGCAGCCAGATTCACCTACAAGGCCGAGCACCTCGCCCCGACGAACCGTGAGATTGACTCCGTCCACGGCCTTGACGGTTCCAATGTGCCGCTTGAGCAGGAATCCCTGCGTAATCGGAAAGTGGGTCTTTACGTCGGTGAGTTGGAGAATCGTGTCGGACATAGCTCTCGATCGGAAATTCAAATAGTCGGTCGGGTAAGAAAAAAATCAGATCTCGCCTGCTTGCACGCGGAGGCAGGCATGAGAATGGGTGGTCGAGAAGGCGGTCAGCTCGGGGATTCCGCCGGTGCAACGTGCGCTGGCGAATTCGCAACGCGGAGCAAACGCGCAGCCTGGATTCGTCTTTGAGACATCGGGCGGGAGGCCCGGGATGGTGTAAAGTTCGGCGCCCTTGGACTGGAGCGCGGGAATCGAGCGTTGCAGGGCGCGCGTGTAGGGATGGCGCGGCGCGTGAAAGAGCGTGCGCGTGTCGGCGGTTTCAACGATGCGACCGGCATACATAACTTGGACGCGATCGCAGAGACCGGAGACAACCCCGAGATCATGCGTGATGAACACAACCGCCATACCCAGTTCCCGCTGCATTTTTTTGATCAGCTCGAGAATCTGCGCCTGCACCGTGACATCGAGGGCGGTGGTCGGTTCGTCGGCGATGAGAACCTCGGGTTTGGTGATGAGCGCCATGGCGATCATTACGCGCTGTCTCATGCCGCCGGAGAATTCGTGCGGGTAATAATGGATACGCTTGGCCGCATCGTTGATGCCGACGGCATCAAGCATCGCGAGGGCGCGGCTGAGGGCATCGCGACGTGAAATCTTTTCGTGAATGAGAAGCGGCTCGATGAGTTGTTCGCTGACCCGCAAGTAGGGATTGAGCGAGGTCATCGGATCTTGGAAAATCATAGCGACCCGTTTGCCGCGGATCGCTCGGGCTTCCGCCGGCGAGCAATGCAGGAGGTCCACGCCGTCGAACATCGCCGTGCCGCTTACAATGCGACCCGGGGGCTGCGGAATGAGGCCCATGATGGAGTAGCAAGTAACGGACTTACCGGAGCCGGATTCGCCGACGATGCCGAGCGTCTCGCCTCGTTCGATGCTGAAGCTGACGCCATCGACGGCGCGGTAGATGCCGTTGCGGGTGTAGAAGTGGGTGCGAAGATCGTGGACGGAGAGGAGGGGCACGCGGTGGAGGAGTGGTTGGAGTTGGGAGCTGAGTCAAACTGCTCCGGAGCGAGTTGTTGAGATCATTTCCCGGACCGCGACGATGACGGCAGTCGGGTCAAGATTTAGGAGTGAACCTCCGCCGGTCGGCGGGCAACCCGGTGGTTGTAGAATGCGGGTCGGCGCTAAAAAAATTGGGCCGGTGCGAAGAGGGTTGGTCGGTCCGAAGAGGGCGATGAGCGGCACGCCTAGGGCGTTGGCGAGATGCATGCCGCCTGTGTCATTCGCGACAAGCAGGCGGCTATCGCGAAGGTGCGCGGCGTAAGTGACAAGGTCCGTTCGGCCGGCAAGATCTAGAACTCGGCCCGACGGAAATCCTCGAGCGATTTCGGCGGTGATGGCCGCGTCGCGCGGGGTGCCGTACAGCACGAACTTCTGCTCAGGCAAGCCGGCGATCAGAGCACGCCAGTGGTGAATCGGCCAGCGTTTTTCTGGGTTGTTTTCCGATCCTGCAATCAACCCGATGGTAGGTTCCGGATGTTCCAACCGAGCAAGCACGGGTGACCGGTCGGGTTGAGCTTCGAGGCCGAAATGGCGGAACAGATTCTCCCAAAGGGCGGTTTGGTGATGGCTGGCCTCGTCAAAGTCTGCGGAAGGCCGATAAGCGTGGGACAAAAAGGGACGGCGGCGACCGGGGCGCACGAGCCCAAAGCGTTGCGGGCTGCACGTGAGCCATGCTTCCAAGTCGCCGCGAAACGAATTGGTGAGAAGTAGGACGACGTCAGGGTGTCGGCTGCGGAGACGCCAGAAATGCAGGAAGTAGCCGAAACCGCGTTTGGGCAGGCCTTCGAGATGATCGGCGATCGCCCACTCTCGAATCAATGGAAGGAGCGCGGGCGCGGCGATGAATGTGAGTTCAGCGTCGGGCCGCGAAACACGTAACGCGCGGAGCAAGGGGAGAGCCATGACCACGTCGCCAAGCCAATTAGGCAGGCGCACGAAAATGCGGGTCCGGCGGGGGAGGCCGCTCAAGTTACGCGCCGCAAGGTCGGCCTTGAGCAGGTCGCGTTTGGCGGCGAGGCGGAACCGCTGCGACGGCATGTCCTGATTGCGCCATCGATCGTGGGACCAAAGCCAAGACGCGCACAAATCGGAATCGCCCGTCAGCAAATTCTCCAGCCAACGGTTGAGCGCGAGGGTGACCCCGGTGCTGCTGTTGTCGTGGGCGATGGGGGCACAGCCAATCTCGACTCTCCAGAATCCGAGCCGACGTGGATAGATTCCAAAGACGCGGGCGGAGAATTTTTCGGCCATGAGCCCGGGGAGTTCCGTGGTGGAGCAAACGCGACCGAAGAGGGTGGTTAGGGCGCCTTGCAGGCCGGCATTCTGATCGAAGAGGACGCCCACGAAGCCCTGGCGGCGAAGAATCTTCAAAGCCTCGGCAAAGCCGGTTTTTCGGGAGAGCAGTTTCATCCCAAAGCGCTCGCGCGAACCTACGACGAATGCGTTGGCCGTCGGGTTGTCGAGCGGCCGAAAGATAATGCCAAACTCGGGGAACGGCCCCGGAATCAAAAGGGGTTTTGCCGTCTGGGCCTCCCAGTAGGCGATATGAGGGGAGCAGATGAGCGTGGCGGCCGGTTCCCGGCGGTGTTGAGCGTAGGCTTCGAGCAAAGAGGGAGAGACGGAGACGATTGTCCGTAGCCGAGATTCGCTCAAAAAAGGGGTCGCGAGCGAAAGCAGTCCGGTTTCAACCAGACGACGGAAGCTCTCGCGGGCGGTCGAGCGATGCCACGTTTCGGAGCGTTCGGGGAAAGCGTGGTGGAGATTCGACAACGCGAGCCGACGTCTCCGTGGGAGGCCAAAAAAAACGGCATCGCCGAGAACCGCGGAAAAGGAGTGTAAGACCGATTCGGGGCAGTGTGCAGCGAGCCAACCGAGAGTCTTGAGCAGAAGAGTGAGCACGCGTGCGGGATTTGGCTTTGAATTTGGCCGGGAAACGCCATCAAACGTAACCCTCGCGCGGTTAAAAGCAGATTCTCTTTGCCCTATCCGCCCCACGCATGACCGAACTTCTCATCATCAAGCCTTCGTCGTTGGGCGATATCGTCCACGGTCTGCAGGTCGCGACGACGCTAAAGGCGCATCGGTCCGATCTGAGAATTTCTTGGATCGTGCGCGAGATGTTCGCCCCGCTCGTTAAGGTTTGTGAGGCGGTGGACGAGGTTTTTGTCTTCGAGCGTGCGGGAGGGGCCAAGGCGTTTCTTAAGCTGATGGCCGAGGTGAGGAAGACAAAGTTCGATTACGTTTTCGATTTTCAGGGTTTGCTGCGCACGGGCCTGATGACGTCGCGGGCGCTCGGTAAAAAAAAGGTTGGGCGCACGGATGCCCGGGAGATGGCCGGAATGTTTTACGACGAAAAGGTGCCGCTACCGCCGGAGGGTCGCCGCAGCCATGCGATCGATATTCTTTTGCAATTTTGTCCAGTCCTTGGGGTGAAACCTGAGCTGAGCGGCATCCTTAAATTCCGTGAGGCGGAGAGCTTGAACTTGAAGTTTACGGATGGTCGGGGGGGCGCAAAGCCGGTTCTGATGTTTCCCGACAGTCGCCGGGCTGAGAAGCGTTGGGGCGGATTCAAGCAGCTCACCGAGCTGTTGCTGAAGGAAGATCGCTCGCGCAAAGTGGTCTGGGCGGGCAGCAATTACCTGCCGGATCGAAATTCGTTTTCGGCCGCACAGTTTTTGAATCTCACGGGGAACACGAGTTTGGTTTCCTTGCCTGCGCTCATTCGACGGGCGGAGTGGGTGATCACCAACGACAGCGGCCCAATGCATTTAGCCGCGGCCCAAGGCGTGCGCACGATGGGCATTTTTGGACCGACCGATCCGCGTTTGTTTGGACCGTATCCGTTAAATGGTCCGACCAATTTTGTGGTTCAGGCGCCGGTGGGTGATCTGAAATTGCTGCCGGCCAAGGATGTTTATGGCCGGCTCGAACGTGCCCGCTCCCGGTTTTCCAAATAGGACGTCGCTCGGACTTTTTTCATTTTTTTCCATGCTCGACCCAAAGTTGATTCGCGAAACTCCTGAACTTGTTCGTGCCGCGCTTGCCAAGAAACACCTGTTGGTGGATCTCGACGCGGTGCTGGCGGTCGACGCTGCGTGGCGGACGCTGCTGCAGGAAGTCGAGTTGCTGCGTTCGACCCAAAAAGCGGCGAATACGGCTATGGCGGCGTTGCCCAAGGGCTCGCCTGAGTTTATCGCCAAGGTGCAGGAAATGAAGGCGGTCTCGGGCCAAGTGAAAGAGAAGGAAGTTCAGTTAAAGGACGCCGAGGAGAAGGTCCGCGTGGCGATGTTGTCTTTGCCGAATCTGCCTCATGCGAGCGTGCCCGAAGGTCGGACGCCGGAAGAGAATGTAACCTTTGCGACGCATGGTGACATCTCATCCGTTTCCGGGCACGCGGTGCCGCATTGGGAAATCACGGGGTTTGAACGGCTCTTTGATTTTGCGCGCGGCGCGAAGGTGACGGGGGCGGGGTTTCCGTTTTATGTCGGAGATGGGGCGCGGATCGTGCGGGCACTCCTGCAATTCTTTTTGGATGAAAATGTGAAAGCCGGCTACACCGAGGTTTCCCCCCCGATCTTCGTGAACGCGGCGAGCGCGACGGCCACGGGGCAACTGCCCGATAAGGAGGGGCAAATGTATGAGACTTCCGACCCGCTTTATGCGGTCCCGACGGCCGAGGTTCCGTTGACGAACTTTTTCAGGGACGAGATCGTGGATGAAAGCATGCTGCCGATTTATCGCTGCGCCTATACGCCTTGTTTTCGGCGCGAGGCAGGCAGTTACGGTAAGGATGTTCGCGGATTGAATCGTCTGCACCAATTCGATAAAGTGGAATTGTTAAAATGGGTGCATCCGGCAACGAGCTATGACGAGTTGGACAAATTGCGCGGCGATGCAGAGCGCTTGTTGCGGAAACTGGAGTTGCCCTATCGAGTGCTGTTGATGTGCGGGGGCGACGTGGGCTTTGCCCAGGCCAAAAAATACGATCTTGAAGTTTGGGCGTCGGGTCAGAAGCGCTGGCTCGAGGTGTCGAGTTGCTCAAATTTCGAGGCGTTCCAGGCGCGACGGGCGCAGATTCGCTTTCGGGCCAAGGACACTGGAAAGCCCGAACTTGTGCATACGATCAATGGTTCCGGTCTGGCTGTTCCCCGGGTGTTGGCGGCGCTTCTTGAGAACAATCTGCAGCCGGATGGGCGGGTCAGAATCCCGGCTCCTTTAGTTCCTTATTTTGGTAAGGAGTACCTGAGCTTTACGTGATTCGCACCTGCCGACGGATTGGGCCGACGGGAATTCACTGATAAATGAAGCGTCACCCGATCGACTGGCCGGCAGTCGCGACGAGGCTTGGGCAGTTGATCCCGCGGGAGCGCCTGCATCCGGAGGTTTTGATTTGGGCAAATGGCCGGCCAGCCCGCGAGCGATGGGCCGTTGCGCTCTCAGGGGGCGCGGACTCCACGGCTCTGTTGTTGCTGCTTTGGGCGCACTGGCCGGAAAAGCGCCAACGGCTGCTGGTGCTGCATTTCGATCACCGATTGCGGGGAAAGGCTTCGCGGGATGACGCACTGTTTTGTCAGAGCGTTTGCTCGGGGCTTGGGGTGGTTTTTGTCGGGGGGCATTGGTCACGTCCGCCGAAGGCCCCAAGTGAAGCGGCGGCTCGAACCAAGCGATTTGAATTTTTCCAACGGGAGCTTGGTCGGAGGCGCATCTCGGCTCTCTGGCTAGGGCAACAGCAGGACGATATCGCCGAAACGCTTTTGATGAGATTGGCTCGGGGGAGTGGGACGGCGGGATTGGCGGCGCCCAGACCGATTCATTTCCTGCCGAAGAACCGAATCCACCTCCGGCCGATGTTGACGTTGAAAAAGGAAGCGATCCAAACCGGTTTAGTTTCTGCCGGAGCAAACTGGAGAGAGGACGCGACCAACCAAGAAGGGACTTTTTTTAGGAACCGGGTGCGGAACGACGTCTTGTCAGTTTGGCGGGAGGCTTCAAAACGGGATGCAGTGGCTGGCGCAGCACTGTCGAGAGAGCTCTTGGCCGAGGACGACGACGCATTGGGGCACTGGCTTGATCGATTATTTCCCGACGGGATTGAGCGATCGTTGGATTTGAAGAGATTTGCTGGGGTGCCGCGGGCGATCGTGAGGCGGGCTTTGCATCGTTGGCTGGCGGCGCAACCAAGACCGGTTGAGATCTCCAAGCAGGGCTTTGAACGGCTCTTGACGGCGACCGTGCTGGGGCGTGACACGCGTCAAAGTTTGGGCCGACTGCTGTTCGCGCGCATTCGAAAAGGTGTGTTGGAGGCTCAAAAAGCGCGGTAAGGTATCAGTGGGATTGGACCTTCCTTTTCCTCGGGCAGCCAATTGACTTATTGCGCGGGAACATCAGGCTCCGTCATCCAGTCCATTTTTAAATGTCTGACGCTGAAAATAACAAAAAGCCCCGTCGTCCCATTAAGAACCTGCCGCCTGAACGTTTTCAGCCGAAGGTCCTTTTTATCTGGTTAGCGATATTTGCAGCTGTCGTGGCTTTGCTGGTGTGGTCGCCAGGGATTACCACAAGTCCGGCCAAGTTAACGATTCAAGAGGTCATCGACAGGGCGGAGGCGGGAGAGGTCGCCAAAGGCACGATTAGCCCGGATTCTTCAGGTGGACGTGATTGGGTGTCGATAAAGGGCGAGTTGGCTGAGAGTCAAAAATTGAAGGGGGAACGTGGCGTGGAGACGAATCAGTTCGTTGCCGCGGGCCGTCTGACCGATGCGAACATGGAGCGGCTGCAAAAATCGAAGAAATTTGTGGAGCAACAATCGCAAACACTGTTGTCCGCAATTTTGGTCCAGGTGATTCCCTTTTTACTGATCATCGGGCTGCTTTATTTTCTATTTGTTCGTCAGCTAAAACAGGCCGGACGCGGGGCCATGAGCTTTGGCAAAAGCAGGGCGAAACTGCTGACACGTGATCGGGATAAGGTAACGTTTGCGGACGTCGCCGGTTGCGATGAAGCCAAAGAGGAGGTCAGCGAGGTCGTCGACTTCCTGAAAGATCCGAAGAAATTTACAAAGATGGGTGGGAAGATCCCGCGTGGAATCTTATTGGTCGGCTCCCCGGGCACGGGAAAGACCCTTCTCGCGAAAGCGGTCGCGGGTGAGGCGGATGTGCCGTTTTTCAGTATTTCAGGTTCAGATTTTGTTGAAATGTTCGTCGGTGTCGGCGCAAGCCGGGTGCGTGACATGTTTGAGCAAGGCAGGAAAAGTGCGCCTTGTTTGATTTTCATTGATGAAATCGACGCGGTGGGTCGGCAGCGCGGAGCCGGTGTCGGTGGCGGTAACGATGAACGTGAGCAGACGCTAAATTCTCTTTTGGTGGAGATGGACGGTTTCGACACCACCGAGGGTGTGATCATTATCGCAGCAACAAATCGCCCCGATGTGTTGGACAGTGCGTTGCTTCGTCCAGGCCGGTTTGATCGCCAAGTTCATGTCGATCTGCCCGACGTCGTGGGCCGGGAGCAAATTCTGCGTGTTCATGCAAAGAAGATTAACCTGGTGGATGCGATCGATCTGGCGGTTATCGCTCGCGGTACCCCGGGACTCTCTGGGGCTGAGTTGGCGAACTTACTCAACGAAGCCGCACTGCTTGCCGCGAGGCGGGATAAGAAGAAGGTGGAAATGATTGATATCGACGATGCGCGCGAGAAGGTGCAGTTCGGTCGCGAACACCGGCGGTTGATGGATGACGATGAGAAGAAACTGACCGCTTACCACGAAGCTGGCCACGCCTTGGTGCAAGGTGTCTTGGATGATGGCACCATGCCGGTTCACAAAGTAACGATCATCCCGCGAGGCCGAAGTTTGGGTAGCACGATGTTTATACCAAAGAAGGACCTGCTGACGCACGCGATGAAACGGATGTTGAATCAAATTGCGATGGGGTTGGGGGGCCGAATCGCGGAAGAGTTGGTGCTCGGCGATATCTCGAGTGGTGCTGCCGGCGACATCAAGCAGGTTACCAAGATTGCCCGCCACATGGTCTGCGATTGGGGAATGAGCCCACTTGGTCCAATTTCGTTCGGGGATAATCAGGATACGGTGTTCCTTGGTAGGGAGATTACGCGTTCAGAGAATGTTTCCGAGGAAACGGCTCGGAAAATTGACGTCGAAATCCATCGAATCATCACGGAGCAATATGCTCGCGCGACCCAACTGATCACCGGGCATAGATCGGCCCTCGACAAGATCGCCGAAGCGTTGCTGGAGCACGAGACGATCGAGGGTAAGCACGTGCTGGAAATTATCCAACACGGCGAACTTCGCTCGGCCGTGATTGTCGCGCCGCCTTCAAAATATTCGGAGAAAGCGATCGAGAAAAAGTCGGCCGAAAAACCTGCGGCGAACGAATCAATTGACCCTGGCAGCCCGGCGGCAGCACCGAATCCCGCTTAGTTTGCAGTTAAGGTTCAGGGTCGATCCAAAGCTTTGGTTACGTTCCGGGGGCCAAGTTTGATTAGAGAGAATTCGCGCTTGGTTTCTGATCGTCTCGTCAGCATCTTTCCGCCCTTTATTTATGAAAATTTGTTGTATCGGCGCGGGTTATGTCGGTGGTCCAACGATGGCGATGATTGCCTTCAAGGCACCCGGTATTCAGGTAACCGTGGTCGACATGAATGCGGCCAGGATCGCAGCTTGGAACTCCGATACTTTGCCAATTTATGAGCCCGGCCTCGATGACGTTGTGAGGCAATGTCGGGGTAAAAATCTGTTCTTTTCGACGGATGTAATCGGCACGATCAAAGCGGCAGAGGTGATCTTTGTCGCCGTCAACACACCGACAAAGAGTTACGGGGTGGGCGCGGGGAGAGCCGCCGATTTGCGATATATAGAATCGGTCGCGCGCACGATTGCCGAGGTTTCTGATGGCTCGAAAATCATCGTCGAAAAATCGACTATTCCTGTAAAGACCGCCGAAACCATCAAGGACATCTTGGCCGCAAATTCGCGTGGAGCGAAGTTTCAGGTTCTTTCGAATCCCGAATTTTTGGCCGAAGGCACTGCAATTGCCGATTTGCTCAACCCGGATCGCGTGCTGATTGGCGGCGAGCGAACACCGGAGGGCGAGTTGGCGGTAAAGACTTTGGTCAGCGTTTATGCTAATTGGGTTCCGTTAGATCGAATCATCACCACCAATCTGTGGTCGTCTGAGTTATCGAAGCTAGTGGCGAATGCGTTTTTAGCCCAACGGATATCTTCGATTAACTCGATTTCTGCGCTGTGCGAGGCCACCGGAGCGGACGTGGACGAGGTTGCGAATGCAATTGGAAGGGACTCACGCATCGGGTCCAAATTTTTGAAGGCGTCAGTCGGATTTGGCGGCTCTTGTTTTCAAAAGGATATTTTGAATCTGGCGTACCTTTGCGAGAAATTCGGGCTACCCGAGGTCTCTGCTTATTGGGAAAGCGTGGTGAAGATGAATGACTGGCAAAAGCATCGTTTCGCGGCCCGAATTGTGAGCTCTCTGTACAACAGTGTCGCTGGGAAGCGGATCGCAGTGCTCGGGTTTGCGTTCAAGAAAGATACAAATGACACCCGGGAGTCAGCGGCCATCGCGGTCTGCCAAGATTTGCTCGATGAACAGGCTAACGTTGTGGTTTATGATCCGAAAGTGTCGGCCGTTGAGGTTAATCGCGATCTATTCGGCGCGAACACGCCCAATCCAAGGCTTTCGGTAGCAAACGACCCCTATGCAGCCGTGGTTGGAGCTCATGCCTTGGCGGTCCTAACTGAGTGGGACGAGTTCAAGCGGTTGGATTTCGCCAAGATCTACGATGCAATGGCAAAGCCAGCTTTTATTTTTGACGGGCGAAATATTCTGGAATTGGACAAGTTGAAAGTGCTCGGTTTTAGGACCAGCGGGATCGGTAAGTGATACCCTGTTCCACGGCGGAACCGGTCTCGGGCGAGGAACGGGCGCGTTTTTTTGGTGTTTTTCCCGCTGAGCATGGATGTTTTGACTAAAATCGGATCACACCCGCACAGACCAATTCGACCTTGCTTCACCTGAGCTGCGACCTAATTTTCTGACTTTATCCCTATGATTTCTTGGATTCAAAGCACCTTCCAGCGGCACCTCAAATTGGTTTTTGGCGTGTTGCTGGCTGTCATTATTGTTTCTTTCGTTTTTACGATCGGAGCTTCGCCAGGAGTTGGTCCGGCCGACCAACAGACCATAAAGCGGGAGTTTTTTGGCTATAACTTGAACTCAACGGAAGATCAGCAGCGAGTAATGGGCGACGCCGGATTGAGTGCCAGTTTGCAAGTGGGCTACGGCCTTGAGGCCGAACAGATTCAAAACTACGCATTCCAGCGCGTTGCTTCTCTTGAACTGGCGAAAAAAATCGGCCTTCCCGTCACGAACACCGGCGAAATTGCGGATCAGATCAAGACACTCCGCGCATTCACGGACGATGACGGCAAATTCGATCCGAAGCGTTACGCGACTTTCAGGGATAACCTCAAAACGAACCCACGTCTCACCGAAGCGGATATTGCCCGGGTGATTGGGGACGATGTTAAGGCTGAAAAGATCCAGAAATTGCTGGGCGGCCCTGGCTATGTGCTTTCGGCGGACGTGAAGTCGCAATTAGCCCGCGCTGACACTTCGTGGAGTCTGATTGTAGCGAATGTCGATTATGCGTCGTTTAATCCGGAAATCCCGCAAACCGACACCGATTTGACCAAATATTTCGAAGAGAACTCGTTTCGCTATGAAGTTCCGCCGAAGATTTCCGCAAGCTACGTAGAGTTTCCGGCGACTGATTACTTGGCTTCGGTTGCCCTTTCCGACTCGGAGGTTCAAGCCTACTATGATTCAAACCCAAGTCGGTTTCCAAAACCGACTTCAGATCCGAAAGTTCTGACTCCGATCAAAACGGACGCTGTCTCGGACTTTGCAGCGGTCCGTCCCCAAGTCGAGCTGGCTCTCCGCTTCGAGCGGGCTAGGCGTCTAGCTGCCAAGGCGGCCAGCGACTTTGTGTTTGGGTTGTATGAGTTAAAGGTTACTGCCGATTCACCGGCGTTGGCTAAGTTTATCGCGGCGCATAAGCATCCGCAGAAAATCTTGGCACCGTTCACGCGAGAGTCCGGACCGGCCGAGTTCGGGGGGGATGCCGCGGCCGCCGCCCAAGAAGCATTTAAGCTCAGTAAAGAAAGGGTGTATTCTGAAGCCGTCGCGACGAACGCGGGGGCGGCAGTTCTTTTTTGGAAAGATACCCTCCCGGCCCGAAAACCGGCCCTTTCGGAAGTAAAGTCGAAGATTGCATCGGACTTTTCTGAAAACGAAAAGCGCAAGCGCTTCGTTGAACTCGGTCGTACCTTGCGTGCTTTGATCGAAAATCGTTTGAAGGCAGGCGATACCTTCGAGAAGGCCGCGGTTGCCGCCGTGGAGGGTAGTTCGGCCAAGATCGAGCTGAAATCCATCCCCGCGTTCTCACTTAGAAACCGAACGCAAGATGTTGATTTTTCGATATTGAGCGCGACCGAGCGTCTCGAGAAAGGGCAGGTTTCGGATCTCCTTATCGCAGTAGATAAAGGCACATTTGTGTATGTGGCAGCCAAGCAAGTTCCGGACTTTTCTGTTGCGAACCCATTGTTTACTGAAACTCAAAATCAGATTGCGACCTACACTGCGCGACTGGGTTCGAGCGCCTATCTTGCCGAGATGGTAGAGGCGGAACTTAAGCGCTCTGAACCTCCCGCAAAGTAAGGTCCGGTGTGGTTCTCTCTGAGCCGAGGCGCGAACGTATGCCTCGGGCTTTCGGTGAACACATTTGACTTGAGACGAGTAAAGCAACCTCAACCTGTGACCGGGGCGAGAGCTCTGCATTCGGACGAGATGTAATAAGGCCCATTCAATGGCTTTGAGTGGAAAGTCGTGCTTGAAGATCTCGTTCAGTAGTTTTTCGGTCAAAGATTCTTCGTTCCGTGCGATTATACACTTGGTTCGTACGTAGGTCGAAGCTGCAGTGATTCCTTGAAACTTTAGGCAGCAAGGTCCGTCTCGCCGGACAACCGGTTGTTCGTCGTAAGGTCTTTCTATCCAATCTGAGTGAGGACCTTAAAAACCAGTAACTTTCGTACTGCACAGGTGTTTTCCTTTTGATCGTCTACTCAACATAATCTTTATGCCAAGAATCCTAGTCCGAAAAATCGTCACGATTCTATCACTCTGCAGTGCCACGTTTAGTTTTGGCCAAGGCACCACGGCGACTTCGGTCACGGCGCCGCCCCCGTTGACTCTCGAGGAGTGTATTCAGCGAGCGATGCGAAAGAATTTTGACTTACAGATTCAAGGGCTCTCTTCGGAAATCGCCAAGGAGGCGTTAAACGTGGCGAGTGCGGATTTCGATCCAACTTTCACCGCCACCACACGCCGAAATTTAAATCAGTCTGCCGCTACGACCAGTCGATTGGACGGAACGGCCGCCAGCGGTCCGAGGAGTGACAATACGGTCTTTTCCGTCGGTGCCAGCCAACGGGTCGGAACCGGCGGCACGGTCAGCGTGGCAGGAAATACGACGCGAGCCGCCACCAATTCGCTCAATTCCACGCTGAATCCCGCGTTTGGTAGCAGCGCGAGCGTTAGCCTTAGCCAACCTCTTTTGAAAGGGGCGGGTTCGAGCGTGGCGCGAGCCAATATTGATCGCAGCAAACTAGGGGTCGGTATCGCCCTGTTGAACTACAAGATCCGTGTCCTAACCGTTATCCGCGACACTGAGAATGCCTACTACAATTTGGCCTACGCTCGCGAGAACTTGATGGTCAAGCGCCGCAGTTTGGAGCTTGCCGCCAAGCTCTTCGAGGAAAACAAGGTTCGTAAATCGACCGGAGTGGCGACGGATCTTGATGTGCTGACTGCCGAGGTTGGCGTCGCCAACTCTCGTCGGGCAGTCGTCCAAGCGGAACAAGCCGTCAGCGATAGGGAAGATTCACTCTCAACACTCACCGGGGAGTTTGGATTTAACAGTCGCCCCGGCGAGGTTAAGTTCGGCGACTACACCGAAGGTGCTCCTTCCTTCGACTTGGTCTATAAGTTGGCGCGGGATCGTTCGCCTGATTTCTTGGTCACGCAGGCTCAGATCAAGCAGATAGAAATCGATGCCCGCACGGCCAAGCAGGCCGCTTTACCGGGGCTAAATCTGGACACTGGGGTTGGCTATACTGCTACAGAACGATCTTACGGCGACGCAATCGGCAACCTGCCCGATGGAAACGGGTACAACTGGAATGTTGGGCTCTCGGTTTCCGTTCCGTGGGGTTTGCATGCCGATAAAGCGCGATTGAGGACTGCCAAAATTAGCCTGCTCCAGCAGCAAACCCGTTTGCAGCAGTTGGATCAGAATCTGCTAGTGAACGTGCGCGGTTCAGTTCGGGCGGTAGAAACTAATATCGTTGCGGTTGAGATCGCGGGTAAGGCCACGGAACTCAGCCAGAAGCAATATGAACTTCAGAAGGCGCGCTTTGATGCCGGTCTTTCGACCAGTCGACTCGTGCTCCAAGCTCAGGATGATCTCGAGGCAGCTCGGGTAAATGAGCTCCAATCCAAAGTGAGCCTCAGGGTGGCTTTGGCGGAGCTTCATCGCATCGATGGCAGTTCCCTTGAGCGTTATCGGATTGCGTTGCCGGAGTAGTCGCTGACGTGACGTTTTTAGCTCCTATTCTGGGTGAGGCAGTTTGCGTGAGATGGGCTTTCTGTGAGGTTCAGTTCCCAATTTTTTGCTGATGTTCCGTCCCGTAATTTTGATCCGCTTGGTCTTGTGGTCGTGGTTTTTGGGGTCTGTTTACGTTGGTTACACTTTGGCGTTACAGAGGCTGTCTCCCTCTGTCTTGCCGATCGTGGTGCTTGGTTGCACCTTGTGTGCGCTGTATCCGTATTTTCGATTTAGTTCCTTTCGAGCGTGGGTGGACGGACTCGAAATGCGCGTCCTGCTTCAGATTCACATTGTTCGTTTTTTTGGGGTGTTTTTGTTAGTGTTATGGCGGCGTGGTGAATTGCCGTATGCCTATGCGGTTCCAGTTGGATTCAGCGACATTCTTATGGCCTCAAGCGCTCTGTTTTTGATCATCGCGCCTCTCAATAAAGTGCGTTGGCGCCAACTCCTGACGATTTGGAATGTTGCCGGCTCTTTGGGGCTGCTCCTGAGCGTTTATATCGGGGCGACAGCGGGCGCCGCCGCCCCCTTCCAGCTTCGGGCTCTCACGAGTCTGCCGCTCAGCCTTTCGCTCACTTTTTTCATTCCTCTGTTGTTTGCGACGCACGTCATCATTTTCGCGCGTTTACTTAAAAAGTAGGCGCGCCTCGACGTATAATCCGCAGGCCTTTGCGGCCAAAAACAACCTTGATCCGGCTGCGTGAGGCTACGGGCGGTTGCCTGTCGTCAGTGAAGGTTTGGAATCTTTGAATGGGTGTTCGAGGAACAGCTCTTCAAGAGATTTCTTGAAGAATGATTGGTGCCCCAGTCGCTCCAAAGCATCGTTATAGTGATGCAAGATCGGATCAATCTGCTCGAGAGCCTGACCTATCGGATCATCGCCAAAGTTGTCGTCGAGGTTTTTGAATTCGTTGAGACTGATTCGGTTTAATGGCCGGGCCGGCTGATAGAGATATTCGGTAGCCGGCGTTCCGGGAGTAGGGCGCAATGTTGTAATCAGCTCCATCTGGACGAGGCGGTTGAGGCACTCGTTTAAAACCTGGGTGGGGACCTTGAGCATATCGCCCAGTTGGGCCGCCGAAGTGGCGGGCAAGCAGTTTTGAAATCTCCGACCGATAGTCAGAAGCACGACCAGAGAAAGGCGCTCCCGCATCGATTCGGATAGACTGCCCCATGCGGCTTGGCTGTTACGAAAATGGACATTCTGGACGGCATAGCTAATTACGCCGCCAATGAGCACGTAGAGCCAAAAGATATACAATCCCAGCATGAATACCGGAAAGATGGCTAAGGAACCATAGAGGCTGCGTTCGAGAACTACGCGCTTCACGTAGAGCAGGGCGACGACATTGTTCAGCAAAAGCAGGGCGGCGACTACGACCGCCCCGACAAAGGCGGCTCGCCAGAAAACGTGAGTATTGGGAATCACCCGGTAAACAAGGGTCAAAAACCCGACGAGAAGCGGGAGTGCAAAAGCAGGCAACATCCACCGCAGTAACGCCTGTAAATCACTTCCACCAGGAGGCTGTTGGAAAACGTTTACGGCCGCACTTACCCCGAGCAGGGTTAGGATGGAGAAAAACAAGACCGCCCCGAGAGTCAGCGTGGTCCAATAAAAGACGATCCGCATTAAGAGTGAGCGGCCCAAACGGACGCCCCAAATGTCATTAAAGGCGTCCTCGATCGACTTGAAGAGCAGCAGAACGATCAGAATAAGCGAAAACACCCCCCCCCCGGCGGCTCCGGCCACGCCCGAGCGAGCCGCAGCAATGATGTCGCTAATCACTTTCACGACTTCAGGGCTTGCCGTGGTCGATGTCGGATTGCCGGCGGCGTCCAAGGAATTGAGCTGGCGCAATTGAGGCGCGACTTGCTCCATGAGCTCGGCGAGCCGGTTTGCGATCAGGCTTGGGTCGGTATCTTTGCCGAGAACAAATCCGCCGATCAGCACGGCGATCGCGACCAGCGGGGCCAAACCAAGAAGAGAGCCAAAACTCAGTGCTGCCGCCCGCGCAGGAATTTTTGTTTCATTGAAAACGGTCCAGGTAATGGATGTCACCCTGAGTGCGGCGTAGAGCCAGCCGCGCGGTGAATTGTCCTTCAGGTGGCTCGAGGACCAGATTTCTTTCCGGTAGAGTTTGGGAAGTCGGAGTCCTATTTCGATTAATCGCTTCATGGAGAGCGACTGCCGTCCGCCACGTCAGTTGGAACTGAGGTAGAGGGCGAAGTAGGCGAGTGCGGTGATACCAACTCCCGCTGAGATAATCACCGGCAACAGGCTGATGAAAATTGTGCAGAGATATAGGCTAACGGAGCCGGCGATGGCAGCCAACATCGGTGTGTGGAGACCTTGAATGAAAAAGATTAAGCCAAAGAATCCAAGACCGAGTGCGGCTCGGAAACGAACCATCGGATACAAATTCACCATCCCGAGGCCGATGAAGACGGCAAAAATCAAATCAATCACACCGATCACTGCTAGTGGGTTGGTTGCGATCTTGATCGGATCGAGCGACATCAGGACATCGACTGCGGGCAGCATCCCTCCAGCGGAACTCAAGACGAACATGACCACAATCGCCCACATCCCGATGGCAGCTGCCCTACTGGCAGCAATTTCACCGCTTCTTTTGTGTTTGGTGTCGTCGCTTAGACCTTCGGCGGCGGCGAGCATATCGTCGACCGTGATCGGCGCGAGGTTGTCAGCCTTCGGTTTGTTGATCGAACCTAGGGTCTCCTTGGCCTTGATCGTCAGTTTCTTCTTTTCCGGAAAAATTCCTGCTTTCACCGCCGGATTGTCGCCGATGACGGCCCAGCTCTCGGTGGTGGCGTCGTAATAAAGGGTTTCGACCGTGACGCTGCCCGTCTCGGCGAGCGAAACCAACTGCTCAAGGTTATACGGGCCTCGCGCATCGGTCTCGGACGCATGGCGGATGTAGAATTCCTGCGTGTCCATTGCCGGCGAGGTTGGAGTCGGACGTATGCGCGGCAAGGCTGATTTCGAGCAAAGTCTGCTGTGGGAACAGACTCGTCTACTCGTATTTCGTCGAACTGCGTTGAACTACATGCGGACGAGCGTGCGAAGGCCCAAAAGATGCAGCCCCGTCTCAAGCAACAGGAGCGTTCGGCTGCACAACAGCAGCCTTCGGGCGCGGATCGAAGCGTCATCGACGACGACCTTTTCCGCCGCGTAGAAGCTGCTAAACTCACCGGCGAGTTCGTAGAGATAGGTGCAAAGAAAGTGAGGTCTGAGTTGCTCGGTCGTGAGTTTCAGTGCGACTGGGAATGCGATCAGTTTGCGGGCGAGTGCCAGCTCCGCAGGGCTTTCGGGCGGAGTTGCTGCGGTCATGGCGGCCGCATCGTTTGGCTCAAGTCCGGCTTTGCGGAAGATCGAGCGTACCCGGGAGACCGCGTAAAGGAGGTAGGGTGCGGTGTTGCCTTCAAAAGAGAGGATTTTATCCCAAGAAAAAATGTAATCGCTGCTGCGATTTTGCGCGAGATCGGCATAGCGGATAGCTCCAAGCCCCACCGCCGTGGCGATATCGCGGCGTTCGGTCTCCGGCAGTTCCGGAGCTTTGGCCGTCACGAGGACAAACGCGCGATCCACGGCTTCGGCCAAAAGCGCCTTTAGCTTTATGGGATCGCCGGATCGGGTCTTTATGGCTTTCCCGTCCTCGCCGAGGATTGAGCCAAAAGAAACATGCGTGAAGCGGGGGAGAGGACGGCCCGTCTTCATGAACCATTTTTCAGTGGTCAACCATAGCTGCTCAAAATGGTCGGCTTGGCGTGCGTCGGTGAGGATGGCGATGGCGTCGGCGTGAAAGTGCTCCGTCCGGTAGAGCATGGTGGCCAAATCGGTGGAGGCGTAATTCGCCGCGCCATCGGACTTGCGGACGATAAACGGTTGGGTCTTGAAGCGCGGGTGTTCGGGATGAAAAACCACCAGCGCGCCTTGTGACTCCGATGCGAGGCCCGTCGACTCGAGCTCGGCGTAGACGGGGGGCAATTTGTCGTTATAAAAACTCTCGCCCAGCTGGTGGTCAAAGTGGATGTCGAGCAGTCGGTAGATTTCGGTGAACGCGCCGGAACTCAGGGCGATGATTTTTTTCCAAAGGGCCAAGTTTTCGGCATCGCCGCATTGAAGGAGAACCAATTCGGCGCGGACGGCATCGAGGACAGAAGGGTCGGACTTGGTCGCAGCATCCGTGAGTTTGTAAAGCCGTTCTAGTTCCTCAAGCGGGTCGTTGGCCAGTGCGGCTTGGTCGAGATGGTGTTTATAGCCCCAGATGAGTTTGCCAAATTGGGTTCCCCAATCGCCGATGTGATTGTCGCGGATCACCTCGGCGCCGCAAAAGGCGAGCAAGCGGCAAATTGCTTCTCCGATCACCATGCCTCGGACGTGACCGACATGAAGCTGCTTGGCCGTGTTCGGAGAACTGAAATCGACCACATATTTTTGACCGTGGTGCAGCGATATGGCGCCCGATTTCAGACGCTCGGTCGTATCTTGCGCCGTGATCCACTGGAGCAACGATTCGGGCTTGAGCAGGAAGTTGATGAATCCGGGGCCGGCAATCGAAACGGAGCAACGTTCGCCCACGCCGGAAGGAAGCGCGGCAATGATTTGCTCGGCCAAGGCGCGAGGATTGAGTTTGCGGGCTTTCGCGTAGGCGAGAACACCGTTGGCTTGAAAGTCACCGTGGCGCGGATCGGCCGCCCGCACCTCGGGACTAAAGCTCTCGGGCTCCAAGCCGGCGGCGACGGCGGCGGTTCTCAAGGCTTGGTCCAGTGATGAGGCGATATCGAACGAAACATGCATCCCCATACATCACGATAGCGCACGCGAGCCGCGCAAGCGCCGATTGAACGCCGCGGGTTTTCTGGCCAAAAGCAGCGGATCAGCGGTCTAACTCAACCTGACCGAAGCGAGGTCGCTCACGCAGCGGTGATTCATCTCGCTCTTCAACCGCCGGTCGTAGGCCGCGTTGTTTTGATCCATGTGGATCAGCACGGCTTGCTGTCGGCGGTCGTGAAGAAGACGAAGCGGTGCCTAATCGCCCGGGTGAATTAACGTCCATGTGGCCGAGGCCGCCGCGTCCAACGCTAACGACTTTCTTCGCTGGGCCGACTTTCCCAGTGCTGCAGCGGCGAAAACGACTTGATACCCGCGTAAAGTCGCGGCGTTACGGTGGCTGGGGCCAGATTCAGGGGAATGATTAAGGCGAAGTATTCGTCTTTCATGCCTGCTTCCGAGTAGCTGCTAAAGGTGATGGGCCCTCGGGGCTGGTCGGTTGCCCATGTAGGGTCGATCAACGCCGGCGACAAGTGCCCGAAACTCTTCCGGCAGTGCGGGGGGGAGCGATCGGCGTCCAACATGCAGCCGACACTGTAGGGGGCCGGGCTTAAACGTGGTGACCTCGGCGCCGACCGTGGTCACGCGGTCGACGATCTCATGGCCGGGCACGGCGGGATATCGGCTGAAGTTTCAATCGTTGAGGGCGAAGCGAGGTTGGCACGATAGACGCCAAGAAGAGAGTTTTTATCTCACATCGCGGTCGATCGGTTCGCGGCGCGGAATCGTGGTCGCTAAACTGCTTTGGCGCCGGCGGCTGAGTTGGCTCTTGCGGCTTAGGTGCGAGGTTTTGGCCTGGTGAGCGGATAGCGCTTGGACCTCGAATTTCCGCCAGATTGAGCGCGATATTCCGGCTCGGTCACGGGCTCCTTCCAATTGACGACCGACCACTTGAGGGGGGGGCCTGGAAAGCGAGATGGGTTATGGCCTGAGTGAGGCCGGCGCTGTGCCAGTGTTTTTCGCCAGGCTGAAACCAGTTCGCATCGCCGGGGTGAATTTCTTTGATCCAGCCGTTCCTGCATTGGGCGCGGCCGCCAGCCGGCGGCCGCGATCAGCGTCTGGCTGAGCGGATGGGTGTGCCACGCGGTGCGGGCACCGGCCGCAAAGGTGACGCGGTTGCCAGCCGTGTAGGCGGGTGCGGTGGCGGGAAAGAGCGGATCGATCAGAACGCGCCTTGGGTACCAATCACTCCTCCGGGAGCGGCTTGTCTTTGGTCTCGGGGAGCAGGGGGAGGACCAAAATACCGAGCAAGAGCACGAAGCTGACGGCGATACCTGCCGTGCGGAAGCCCTCAAGATTACCGCCGAGGCTCTTGGTGATTTGGCCGATGGTGAAGGGCGCGGTCGCGGCGACGAGACGGCCGAAATTGTAGCAGAAGCTCGTGCCGGTGGCGCGAAGGCTGGTCGGGAAAAGTTCGGGCAAATAGATCGCGTAGACGGCGAACACGCCGAGTTGGCCGAAGCCCATGAGTGGGATCATCCAGAAGATGTCGTTGAATTCGCGGAGGCCTTTGAAGACCAGAACGGTCGAGGCGAACGAAAGGAAGAGCGCGAGGGCGAAGGCGAATTTGCGGCCCTTGACCTGCGCGAGTTTGGCCATCGCGGTCATGCCGAAGAAGGCGCCGACGTTCTGCAACAGCAGCGCGACGGAGGTCCAAAAGGCTTTCTCGCTGGCGAGTTTTTCGGCGGAAATGCCGGAGTTTTTGAGATGCTCGGTGACGACGGAGGAGACGATCGTGGGGTGAAAATTGCCGATGCCCCAGAGTCCGATGATACCCGCGCTGCAAAGCGCGAGGCCGGCCCAGGCGTGTTTGCGCCAGCGCGGGTGCGAGAGGAGAGCGCCGTAGGAACCGAACTTGATACCGGAGATTTTGCCGGCGGCTTTGGCGTCGACCCATTTTTGCGGCTCTTTGAGTTTCGCCAAAATGAAGACGCAGAGAAAGGCGGGCGTGGAGCCGACCAAAAACATGGCCTGCCAAGTGGTGATACCGCCGGGGAGCAGGTGGTGGGCGGCGAGGGCGGCGATGCCCATGCCGATGAGGGCGGCGGTGATGTTACCAATACTGGAGAGGGACTGAAGCAGGCCGAGGGCAGGCGCGCGGGCTTTGTCGGGGACGGTGTCGGCGACGAGAGCCACTGCGAGACCGAAGACGCCGCCTACGCCCATGCCGGTGAGAAACCGATAAACGCAGAAATCAAGGAAGCCGGTGGAGAGCGCGCTCAGGCCGGTGAACACCGAGTAGAGCAGCACGGAGACGGTGAGAATCTTGGCCCGGCCGTAAATGTCGCCCATCGCGCCGAAGAGCAGGCCGCCGACGGCCCAGCCGACGAGGAACACCGAAGTCGTGTAGGAGCCGTATTCGGCGACTTTGGATTTGTCGTGCAGGAGTTGCTCCATCGCGGCGCCGCGGCCGAGGTTGAAGAACTGCTGGTCCATGCAGTCGAAGAGCCACGCAAGCGAGGCGACGGAGAAGACGAACCAATGGTGGCTCGTCATCAGTTTATACCAAGGTTGCGCGGGGGCGGGGGCGGTGGTGGACATAAAAAATTTTATAGGGTGACCGGTTGCCCGGACTGGGCGGAGCGGTAGAGGGCGAGGATGAGGGCGACGGCCTTGCGGGCTTCGGGTCCGTCCACAGCAAGGGATGCGCCGTGGCGGAGGACGGCGACCAAATTCTCAATCTGGCGGAAATGACCCTCATGGCTCATGGCCCCGGGGGCGCTGGCGCCCGCGCGCATGGAATCATCGGGCTTGGCCGCGCGGACGGCGGCATCCTCGGGCTGCGCGGTACGAAAATCCCAGCGTTCGATGCGGTCGTCCTCGAGAACGATGGAGCCATCTTCCCCGCAGAGTTCGATGCGGCGGGCCCAGCCGGGATAGGCGGCGGTGGTGGCCTCGATGGTGCCGAGGGCGCCGCAGGGAAAACGCAGCGAGGCGACGGCGGTGTCTTCGACCTCGATACCGAGGTGGACGCGGCGGGTGTTGCGGGAAAAAACGTCGGCCGGTAGGCCGGCGAACCACTGGAGCAGATCGACGGCATGGATGCCCTGATTCATGAGCGCGCCGCCGCCGTCGAGGGCGAAGGTGCCGTGCCAGCTGTCGGCGTAGTAGGCGGGGGTACGTTGCCACTTCACGTAGGCGCTGGCGAGGCTGAGGCGGCCCAGCCGACCGGCGGCGACCGCGGCTTTCACCGTACGGGCGCCGGCGCCGAAACGGGATTGAAAGATGGGCATCAGCTTCACGCCCGCGGCGGCGGTAGCGGCGAGGAGTTCGTCGATGCGGGGCAGGGTGATCTCGATGGGTTTTTCGATGACCAGGTGTTTGCCGGCGCGGGCGGCGGCGAGCGCGGGTTCGAGGTGGGCGCCGCTGGGAGTGGTGATGCACACCACATCGAGGCCAGGGTGGGCGAGAAAGGCGGCGAGATCGGTGGTGGCAAAGGCGGCACCGTGTTGGGCGGCGAAGGTTTTGGTCTTGTCCGGCGAGCGACCGCAGACGGCAACGAGTCGGGCACCGGCGGCAGCGGCGATGGCTCGGGCATGAAAGTCGGCGATCAAACCGAGTCCCAAGATACCGAAGCCGAGAGGTGCGGAAGAGGCCATGTCTGCCAACGATTGGGAATGACAGGCGAGAGCGACAGTTTTTTTTGAGGATATTTTCGAGGCAAGTTCGTGGGCGCGGGACGGGGTGCGATCATCCTGACCGATCGTTTTCGAAACCAAAGGACGGACGCCCGTGCCGCTTTGGTCCAGGCGTTGCCGTCGGTGGTTCTCTGCCGGGTAGCGGGTGGAATTGTCCCTTGCCGAGTCCGAGCTGAATCCTTGTGTCAGGGGTGATGCCTCCGGCTGAGCCCCCCGCCTCCCTGGTCGAGAACGCGACCGGCACCCAGTCCCAATGGGAGCTGATCCGTCGGAGGTTCGCGCGCCATAAGTTGGCGGTGGCTTCGCTTTACCTTTTGGCGGTGCTCTACGCCTTGGCGCTCGGGGCCGAATTCTTCGCGCCCTATCCGCGGCAGTGGCGGGATTTGTCGCACTCGTATTGTCCGCCGCAGTTGCCCCGGTTGTCCCTCGCGCACGGGCTTTATGTGCCCGTGATGCACCGGGTCGTCGATCCGCTTACTTTTCGGAAGTCATATATCGAGGATCCGGCGCAGGTCGTGCGGTTGGGTTTTTTTGCGCGGGGTGAGGCGTATGAGTTTTGGGGGCTATTCCGTTCGGATCGTCACTTTTTGGGCGTGAAAGATCCGGCGCAGCGCTCGATCCACGGGACAGTCCCGACGTTTTTCTTTCTCGGCGCCGACAAATACGGACAGGATGTTTTCAGTCGGCTGCTGTATGGTTCGCGGATCAGTCTCTCGGTGGGACTGGTGGCGATCGCGGTCACGTTCTTACTCGGGGTGACCATCGGTGGTATTTCGGGCTACGTGGGCGGCGGGGTGGATAACTTCATCCAGCGCGTCATCGAGGTGATCAACGCCTTCCCGCAGATTCCGCTGTGGTTGGCCTTCGGGGCGATTTTGCCGGCCGACTGGTCGCCGCTTTCGACCTATTTTGCGATCACGTTGGTGCTCAGCCTGCTCGGTTGGACGGGTTTGGCCCGGGTGGTGCGGGGGAAGATTTTGGCCCTGCGGGAGGAGGACTATGCCATGGCGGCGAGATTGCTGGGCGCTTCGCACACGCGGGTGCTCTTCCGGCATTTGCTGCCGGGGTTTACGAGTCATATCATCGTGGTGCTGACGATGAGCGTGCCGGCGATGATTTTGGGCGAGACCTCCCTGTCCTTTTTGCAGCTCGGGCTGCGGCCGCCGATCGTGAGCTGGGGCGTGATGCTGCAGGACTGCCTGAGTATCCAGACGGTGGGGAGCTATCCTTGGCTGTTGATGCCGGTGGTGCTGATTGTGTTGACCGTGCTGAGCTTTAATTTTCTCGGCGACGGCCTGCGGGATGCGGCTGATCCGTATTCGTCGAAATGAGCGAAAGCGCGGAGAAACCTTTGTTGGAAGTGCGGGACCTTGCGGTGTCGTTTTTCACGCCCGACGGAGTGGTGTCGGCGGTCCAGGGGGTTTCGTTCGCGATCGGGCGCGGGCGCACGCTGGCGCTGGTAGGGGAGAGCGGCTCCGGGAAAACGGTGACCGCCTATTCGATCTTGAGGCTGATTCAATCACCGGGCCGGATCACGGGCGGTCGAATCCTGCTGAGATCGGCGCGGGCCGGGGACATCGAACTGGCGGACTTGGCTGAGGCGGACGAGTTGTTATATCGAGTGCGCGGCGGGCTCGTGAGCATGATTTTCCAAGAGCCGATGACGGCTTTGTCCCCGGTGCACACGGTGGGCCGTCAAATCGCCGAAGCGATTTTGTTGCATCAGAAACGGACGCTCAAAGAAGCGAGGGAGTTGACGATTGAAATGCTCGGAAAGGTCGGAATGCCGCTGCCGTCCGTTTGTTATCACCAGTACCCGCATGAACTCTCGGGCGGGATGCGGCAACGGGTCGTCATCGCGATGGCGTTGGTGTGCAAACCGGAGCTGTTGATTGCAGACGAGCCGACGACGGCGCTCGATGTGACGATTCAAGCCCAGATACTCGGACTCATCAAAACCCTGCAACGCGAGTTGGGTTGTGCCGTGCTTTTGATCACGCACGACTTTGGGGTGGTGGCGCAGATGGCGGACGACGTCGCGGTGATGCATCGAGGAATCGTCGTCGAAACCGGGGATGTGCGTTCGGTGCTGAAAGCGCCGCAACACGCTTACACGCGGTCGTTGTTGGACGCGTTGCCGAGCCGGAGGAGACCGGCATGACGAGTGAGATGGAGAAGATTGACGGCCGGCCGCTGCTGAGCGTGCGCGGCCTGACCAAGCATTTTCCGGTGATGAGCCGGGGATTTCGCCGGTCGGTGCTCGCGACCGTGAAGGCGGTGGACGCCGTGAGTTTCGATCTGGCGGCGGGCGAAACTCTGGGTCTCGTGGGGGAGAGCGGCTCTGGCAAGACGACGACGGCCCGGTGTATCTTGCGAGCGATCGATCCGACGGCGGGGTCCGTGATGTTTCGTCTGCCCGACGGGCGCACGGTCGATCTGGTGAAATTGACCGGGGGCGAATTGAAACCGATCCGGCAGCACGCGCAGATGGTGTTTCAGGATCCGGTGTCGTCACTGAATCCGCGAATGACGGTTGGGGACATTGTCGGGGAGCCGCTGGTGATCCACCGGCTGGCGCGGGGGGAGGAATTGGCGGGGCGGGTGGCCGAAGTACTCGTCCGGGTGGGTTTGCAGCCGGAACATAGCCGGCGGTATCCCCATGCATTTTCCGGCGGGCAACGCCAGCGGATCGGGATCGCGCGCGCGTTGATCATGCAACCCTCGTTGATCGTGTGCGATGAGGCGACATCCGCATTGGATGTGTCGGTGCAGGCGCAGGTGCTCGACCTTTTGAAGGAACTGCAGCGGGAGTTCCGGCTCACCTATTTGTTCGTCGCGCACAATTTGGACGTGGTGCGGAATTTCTGCGATCGCGTGGCGGTGATGCGGAAAGGCCGGATCGTAGAATTGGCGCCGACAGCCCGGATTTTTTCGGACCCGCAACATGCTTACACGAAGATATTGCTTTCGGCGGTGCCGTCGCCCGATCCGGATGTGCGGATGAATTTTAATGTTGGGGGCGATCTGGCAAAGCTCGACGCGGCCGATCAAAGCTGAACACTTTTTCTACCATGCTCGTACATACTGTCTACTTCTGGCTGAAACCTGAGCTCACTCCGGCGCAACGCGCGGAGTTCCGCGCCGGCGTCGAGACGCTGGGCGCGATTCCATCGGTTTCGCAATTTTTCTGCGGCGTGCCGGCGGGCGTGCCGGACCGGCCGATCATCGACAAGAGTTTTTCGGTCGCGATCACGGTGATCTGCAAAGATATCGCCGCCCACGACGCTTACCAAGTCGACCCGATCCATTTGGCGTTCATCGGCTCGTGCAAACAATTCTGGGCGCGCGTGCAGATTTACGACGCGGAGTGAGGCGGGGGCTACCATGAAGCGGAGCAACATCACCCGCCGAGCGGCCATCGGCCGACTCGGAGCTTTGGTGGGAACGGCGTTTTGGCCCGGAGTGTTGTTAGCGCAAGGGAAGCCGACCACCGCCGGCCCGGTGCGCTTTGTGGTGTTGAACGATCTGCACCACGAGAACGCCGACTGTGAGGCTTGGTTCGGCGCGCTATTTGAAGCGGCAGGAGCCCACGCCGGAGTGGCGTTTGTCGCGGGCCTCGGTGATTTGGCCAACACCGGTAAGCGCGAAAGCCTCGCCGCGATCAAACGGCTTTCGGCCGCCGCGCGGGTGCCGTTTTTGCCGGTGCCGGGAAATCACGACAACGACGTGGAAGAGAATACTCGGATCTATTCCGAGATTTTTCCGGGTCGGCTGAACTACGCATGGACCGAAGCGGGTTGGCAGTTCATCGCGCTCGACACGACCGAAGGTAAAAAATGGGGCGAGGTGCGCGTAAGCGTTGAGACTCTGATGTGGCTCAAAGCGGAAACGGCGAAATTGGATGCGCGCAAACCGACGGTGCTGATGACTCATTTTCCGCTCGGCGCCGGTGTGAAAATGCGACCGCTGAATGCGGAGGCGATCTTGGAACCTCTAGCCGATTTTAACCTGCGCGGGGTATTTTCCGGCCACTTCCACAGCCAAACCTCGGTGAAGCACGGTCAGGCCGAGTGCGTCACCAACGTGTGCTGCTCGCGAGTCGGGAAGAATCACGACGGCACGCTCGTGAAAGGATATTTTGTTGCGAACGGCGCGGCGGACGGATCGCTGACGCGGGAGTTTGTGCCGTTTGCGGGCTGATCGGCGAAGACCACGGCCTAATTTGCCTTAACCAGGAAAGGCTTGAAGAGACCGGCTTGCGCGGGGGCGAAGCGCCCTTGAATAAAGACGCCCTCCTCACGGGTCTCCTCGAACTGGACATGACCGGTGGCGTGGAGCTTCGCGATCACATCGTATCGGGTGTGTGGCACGAGCAACTCCACGGCGTCGAGCGCATCGGCGATTTGTTCGAGGCAAGCGGCGACGAGTTGATCGAGATGCTTGCCGCTGCGGGCGGAAATGAAAAGAGCGTCGGGGGCGATGAGGTGGGCGCGGTTGAGTGCGGCTTCATCCGCGGCGTCGATTTTGTTGAAGACGGTCAGGATGGGTTTGTCGGCGGCTCCGAGCTCCTTGAGCACGGCGAGAGTGGTCTCGTGGTGCTGGGCCGCGTTGGGGTTCGCGACATCGATGACATGAATCAAAAAATCGGCCAAGATGACCTCTTCGAGCGTGGCTTTGAATGCTTCGACGAGGCCGTGGGGCAGGCGGCGGATGAAGCCGACGGTGTCCGTGACCAGCAGCTTCTGGTTGCCGCGCAGATGAAGCTGGCGCGTGGTGGGATCGAGGGTGGCGAACAGCTTGTTTTCGGCGAGAACGGAGGCTCCGGTGAGCGCGTTGAGCAGGGAAGATTTGCCGGCGTTGGTGTAGCCGACGATCGCCGCGGTGGGGACGGGCACGCGTTGACGACGCTGGCGCTGCGTGGAGCGCTGTTTGCGGACATCGACCAACTCGCGTTTGAGGGCGACGATGCGGTCATTGACGAGGCGGCGATCCTGCTCGAGCTGGGTTTCGCCTTCGCCGCCCATGCCGCCCGAACCGCGTTGGCGGGAGAGATGGCTCCATGCGCGGGTGAGGCGGGGGAGCGAATACTCCATGCGGGCGAGTGCGACCTGAAGCACGGCCTCGCGAGTTTGAGCCCGGTCGGCAAAGACTTGGAGGATGACCTCTTGCCGGTCGATCACGGCGAGCTCGGACAATTTCTCCCAGTTGCGCTGCTGTGCGGGGGTCAGGGCTTCGTCGAAAACGATGACGTGGCAGCCCTCGGCTTTGGCGAGCTCGATCAGTTCCTTTGTCTTGCCGCTGCCCAAGAGCGTCGCGGGCGTGGCGACGCGGAGCTGGACCAGTTCGGTCCGAACCACGGTGAGCTTAAGATTCTCGACCAGTTCGGTGAGCTCCTCGAGCAGTTCGGCGCCCTCACCCGTGGCCATCGATTTGGTCTGAACGCCCACTAGAAAAGCGCGTTCGATTTTTTCCGGGCGTTTGTCTTCGAGAAAATTAGCCATCAGTGTGACCCATGGTTAAAGCGGGTTGCGATCGCCGAGCCTAGACCCAAATTCGCCCTAACCCCGATTGCATGAACCCATGGCAGCAGATAAATCGCTTGTATGCCCGGTCGCCGGCAAACAGGGTCGTCCGTCAAGGGATTAACTTACCTCTATGAGTTCATGTTCCATTCTTCTAGTTGATGACGAAGAGGAGCTGCGTGATTTGCTTCGGCATGTTTTGGAGCGGGCGGGTCACTTGGTGACGTGCGCGAAGAATGGAATTGATGCGAGTTTGGCCATCACCTGCGGGAGGTTCGACGTGGTCGTGACGGACATGCTGATGCCAGAGCGCGACGGGTTCGAATTGATCGCTGAAATCAAAGAAAACCATCCGACGGTGAAGATCGTGGCAATTTCTGGTGGCGGGCTGATCGGCCGGGACGAGCATTTGCCGATGGCCAGGGGGGGTGGTGCGGATGTGCTGTTGCGAAAGCCCTTCGCTCATCACGCCTTGTTGTCGGCGGTGGACCGCGCGCGGGCGGGGCGGAACTGACGCGCGCCTCGCTCAAAGCTCTCTCTGGGGCGAGTTGGTCCTCGTTCAGGCGAACAGGATGCAGACCGGCTGGGCGACGGTGATTTTCCCAGAGAGGAGAGCGAGGCGACCACTGGTGGAATCTACCCGGAAAGAGACGATCGAATCCGAGCCCTGATGGGCGCAGACAAGCCACGCGCCGTCGGGGGTGAGATCAAAATTGCGCGGCTGCACGCCGCCGCAGTTAACCGTTTCGACCCAAGTGAGCCGGCCGGTGGACGGGGCGATCGCGTAGACGACGAGACTGTCGTGGCCGCGGTTGGATCCGTAAAGGAAACGACCGTTGGGATGGATGCGGATCTCGGCGGCGGTGCTTTCGCCGGCAAAGTCTGCAGGCAGGGTGGGCAGCGATTGAACGGTCTGAAACGCGCCTACGCCCGCGTCGTAGGAGAAAACCGTGACGGTGTTGGCGAGTTCACCGATGACGTAGAGGAAGCGTCCGTCGGCAGAAAATTTTGCGTGGCGGGGCCCGGTGCCGGGAGGCAGCGGCAGAAAAGGAGCGGCAGCCGGAGCGATCGTGGCCGTGGCGGCGTCGAGATCGTAGCAGAAGACGCGGTCCAGCCCCAGATCGGTGACGCAGGCGAGGCGATTATCGGGCGAAATCGTGACGGAGTGTGGGTGGGGTTTGTCCTGCCGATTCGTTTGCGGTCCGAGTGGACCTTGATGCGTGACGAAGCTCCGCCTTGCTCCGATCCGGCCGTCGGGTGCGAGAGGGAACGTGCTGACTTGGCCACCGCTGTAACTCACGGCGATGAGAACTTTGCCGCTGTGATCCACCGCGGTGTGGCACAACGTGGCATCGGTGGCCTCGACGTTTAGCGGCGCACAGGTGTCGCCAGGCGGAGCGGCGGAGAAAGCGGCAACTGCGCCCACGGGTTTTCCGTCGGCCGATTTCAGCTCCTGATTGGCGTAAAAAAGTTGGCGGCTTGGATGGAGCGTTAGCCAGGTGGGATTTGCCAGAGCGGCAACGGGTGAGGCGGAAGAAAGCGCGCCCGACGAAGAATCAATCCGGGCGCCATAAATCCCGAGGCTAGTCGTGCGGGTGTAGGTGCCGATGTAGAAGCTGTGGTGCGGTGCGATTGCCGGATGCATGATGATGGGAGCGGAGCCGAACGATTTGCCGAACGGCGCTTGTAATTCAAAGCGACGAACCGGGCAGCGCCGGTTCGCCGGCGGCGTTGCGTCGGATGTTTTCCACGGTGACACGGGCGATCTCGGTGAGAGCCTCCTGCGTGAGAAACGCCTGGTGCGCGGTGATCAATACGTTGGGAAAAGTAAGCAGACGGGACAGTTCGTCGTCGGCGAGCACAGTGCCGGAGAGATCCTCGAAAAACACCCCCGCTTCCTCCTCGTAGACATCGAGACCAACGCCGCCGACATGGCCGGTTTTGAGCGCCGCGATGAGAGCGGTCGTGTCGATGAGGCGTCCGCGGCTGGTGTTGAGCAAAACAACGCCGGGCTTCATGCGCGAGAGGGCGGAAGAGTTGACGAGATGATCGGTCTCGGGCGTGAGGGGCAGGTGAAGGGAAACGACGTCGCTGGCCTGGAGCAATTGATCGAGCGTGACGTAGCCGACGCCGTGGGCTGCAGCCCAATCGGCCGATTGCACCGGATCGAAGGCGATGACCTTCATCCCGAAGCCGCGAAGAATTTGGGCGGCCAAACGACCGATTTTCCCGGTGCCGATGATACCGGCGGTTTTGCCGTGCAGATCGAAACCGACGAGACCGGCTAGGGAAAAGTTAAGTTCGCGCACGCGGTTGTGGGCGCGGGGGATTTTTCGGACGAGCGCGAGCAGCAGGGCAACCGTATGCTCGGCCACGGCGTAAGGCGAGTAGGCGGGGACTCGCGTAACGGTCAGGCCGAGCGCCCGGGCCTTGGGTAGATCGACGTGGTTAAACCCCGCGCAACGCAGGGCAAGGTGACGGATACCGAGGCGATGGAGTTTCTCCAGCACCGGGGCGTCGGCGCGATCATTGACAAAGATGCAGACGCAATCGGCCCCGTGGGCGATGGCCGCCGAATCGGCATCTAGCCGAAACTCATGGAAGCGACATGTCAGCCCGGCGATTTTTGCCGCGGCGGAAAGGTAGTCGCGGTCGTAGGGCTTGGTGTCGAAGACGGCGACGATCGGCATGGTGAAGGTCGCGGGGACTAAGAGGCGGCAAGTGCCGTCTTATGGTGGCGGCGGCACATGGCGACGTAGCGTTCGTTGCCGCCGATCTCTATTTGGGCGCCCTCGCGGACGGCGCGGCCGTCGGCGGCGAGGCGCAGGTTCATCGTGGCTTTCCGGCCGCAGTGGCAGATCGTCTTGAGTTCGACGAGGTCGTCGGCGAGGGCGAGCAGCGCGCCGCTCCCGGGAAAGAGCTGACCCTGAAAATCAGTGCGCAGGCCGTAACAGAGGACCGGGATTTCGAGCACATCGGCGACATCGGAAAGCTGCTCGACTTGGGCGCGAGTGAGGAATTGGGCTTCGTCGATCAGCACGCAGGCGATCGGATCAATCGTGTGCTCATGGCGCACGCGGTTGAGCAGATTGTCGGTGGGCGCGAGCACTTCGGCCGGGGCCTCGAGGCCGATGCGGGAGCGCACCCGGCCGAGACCGGAGCGAGAGTCGATGGCGGGCACGAACACCAAGGTGCGCATGCCGCGTTCCTGATAGTTGTAGCTCGATTGCAGCAGAACCGTCGATTTGCCGGCATTCATCGCCGAGTAGTAAAAGTAGAGCTTGGCCATAGGGAGGGCGGAGCGGTGAAGAGGTTAACCTACGATGACGGAACGGTGAGTCAGCGTCGGCAAAATGAATAAGGCAAAAAACGAAAAAGCCCGATCAAACGTCGAATGGGTTCTTGGCCCGTTCGATCCGGTAACGATCCAGGTCGCTGGTGAGGTAGCGCGCCGACAACTCGGCGATGACTTCGTCGACCTCACGCGGTTTGACATAGTGCTTCAAGGCATGGGCCCGAAGCTGGCCCCAATGAGCATCCATCGTGGACTGACGAGCCCGGAGAAACGCGGCGCGGATGGTCTCGGCGGCGACCAGCAAGTCGTTTTTTCCGCTGTTGCAGAAGGCGCGGGCTTCGAGCTCGGCGGCCTGTAATTCTGCCGTGCAATATTCCGGAGAGAGCAGAAAAGTTTTATCGACCCAGGTGGACGGGCGAAACGGCGGTAAGTTGGGCAACCGGGTGCCCGGCGGTAGCCGACCTTCGCCGAGGCGTGCGGCTTCGTCGGTGATGAGATCAACTTTGGCGGCAGCCGCATGAAGGTACGCGGCGGAAGATCGAAACGTGGCGATCGCTTCGGGATCCGGGATGCGGCCGGGCTCAACCTTGGCGGCGGCCCGATTGTCGCGGGCAAAAGCGAGCGCGTGTTCTCCGAGGCTGGCGACCGTGCTCTGCCAGCGATCGACCAAGGCACAGAGATGATCAAAAATCTGGAGGTCGGGGTCGGTCAGGGTCAGGTGCTCGTTGAGCGCATCCTCTAACTTGCCCCGCAGGGTGTGTTCAAGGCGCTCAATCGGGACGAGTTTGTGGCGGATTTCTCCTTCGGCTTCCAAGACCGCGTCCATGGCTTGTTGGTAGGCCAGCCGTGAACTTTTTGAGGCGAAAAGCGCAAAGGAGGGTTTGGTCTTTTGGACTTCGGCCTTTTCAATTTCGACGCGGGTCAATTCCTGTGTAAGCGACTGCCGGCACAGGTGCACGTAAGCCTCGTCACGGAGGCAGGCGATGGTCTCGGGGGAGAGTTGGACAGGTTGTGACACGGGAAAAGCGGGAGCCTAAACTCGGTGACAACCAAAGCGTACAAAGGGTCCGATGCAAAAGATTTTTGTTGGCTTAGGCTGTGAGTGCGTCGGCACCGGAATGTCGGAGTTTGGCGCAAGGGGCTTAGCGGGAGCAGGTGACGAGGTGGTCGTCGACGATGCGCTCGCGATGCGTCGGGCTCGTGCGTCCTCGGGCCTCAAAAGTTGGAATGACGCCCCAGCCGACGGCGGCCTCGGCGGTGCGGATGTTCCCGGCGGCGCGCGTTAGGAAATCAAAATCGAAATGGAAATCGAAGTGGCGAAAAGGAACGTCAATGGGACGACGGCGGTCACGCGCTGCGGTTTTTTCGTCGAAGAGCGATCCGCTGACCCGCTGGATCGGGCGCTTGCCGCGACCCAATCGGATGGTCCGAAGGATGCCGACGAAGCGACCCCAGTGACTCCGGTTCGAAGAGCGGAATACTTGTGCGGCGAACGATCTCGGCCACGTCTAATCAACGCGTATTTTGACCGCGTGGCTTGGAAGCGGACGACGAAATCGACCGGAAAAACATCGCTGACCGTCGGTTCGGCCGTCGTCCAACCGTGAAACAAATCTGGTGGGCACTGGAAAAACCCGCGGTGATTAACAGGCCGAAAACGAAAAGAGAAAAGATTGGAATGACTAAATGAGCTGGCCGAGGCCTTGAGCAACGGAGGCGGCTGGTGTGGCGTGGAGTTGAGCGTCCGTCAGCTGCCCGCGGACGCGAAGTCGCTGATTTGGCCACGGCCGGTTGGGGAGCGCGTGGTGTGTCACTTAGGGTGAGCGCGGCAGTCGAGGTGGGTGTCAGGCGTGAGCCGGGTGAAGCTCAGTAGCCGCGTTTGCTGTTTACGGGGCCGTGGAGCGCCTCGCGGCGCTCGTAGCGGGCGAGATTGGCAAGGAAGACGTCGATTTTTCGGTCGCTCTCGCAGGGGAAGCGTCCGCCGGTGTGCTGGGTGAGTAGGACCTTCGGGTGCCGCCAGAGCGGGCTCGCGACGGGGAGGGGTTCGATGGCGGTCACATCCAACACGGCGCCGCCGAGGTGGCCGGATTCGAGGTGCTCCACGAGTGCGCTCTCGTCCAGCGTGGAGCCGCGGCCCACGTTGCAAACGACAGCGTCGGGCTTGAGGCGGGCGAGGCGAGCGTGGTTGAGGAAACCAATCGTCGCGGAAGTATGGGGTAGCGTGTTGATGAGGAGGTCGGTGGTGCCGAGGGCAAGGTCCAGCTCCGCGGGCGTGGTCAGCGAGTCGGCGCCGGGAGTTCGGGCGAAGAACTGAACCTCGGCGTCAAAGGCACGGAGCAGGCGGGCGATCCGGCGGGCAATGCCACCGGCTCCAAGCAGGAGAACGCGCTGGCCGTCGAGAGCGCGAATGCCGGGCTCGACCTCCGCCTTGATCCAAGCCGATTGCGGCTGGGCGAGGAGAAGGCGCGGGAGTTGCCGGTAGAGACCGAGGATACCGGCGAGTGTGGCCTCGGCCACGGCGCGATCAAAGAATCCGGAAAGGTGCGTGAGTTGAACCGGAACGGCGCGGGGCGGATCATTGATCCCGAGGTAGGCGTCGACGCCGGCGGACTCGAGTTGCACCCAGCGGAGGTCGGCCGAAGCGGCGAGCCAGGAAGCTGGTACGTTGCCGAACACAATGTGTGCGGCGGCGAGCGTCGCGCGTTTTTCGGCCTCGGGGAGATCGGCCCAAAGCGTGACGGTGTAAGAGGAGAGTGCGGTGAGCAGACGCTGACGCTGGACTGAGCTTAGCCCTGGGACGGCGATGCAGATGTTCATAGTGAATCGCCAAGGAAAGCCAAAGTGTGCGGGGCACAAGACCGGAGCAGCTCATGGCAAAAGTAAGGAGTTAAGGACCGAGTGGGTGGTGGGCGGGCTGGGCGCTGGGTCTCGTTATGAATTTTTTGGTCTGGGTTATGCGGGATTCAGAACGTAGCAGCGAGGGGCTGCGTCGCTCCAAGTGGGCGCGGGATGTTTCCGCACCTCGGGCTTGAATGAGGCCGGCGGCGCTGGCACTCCGTCCTGCATGTCTGCTTATCGTTCTCTTTGCGAAGTCGCGGCCGAAATCGCGCTGATCAACTCAACTGGATCCGTGCTGGGTTGGGATCAAGAAACCTATTTACCGGCGCGGGCTCTCGATTTCCGGGCCCGGCAGCTTTCCTATCTGACGGGCAAAGCGCATGGGTTGTTGGTTTCCAAGCGGACGCTAAAACTTTTGGAGCAAGCGGAGGCGGAGGTGCCGGCGGACGCGACGCAGGCGGCGAATGTGCGCGAGTTGCGCCGGGCCCTTGATCGGGCGACGAAGCTGCCGCAAAAGCTGGTGCAGGAGGAAAGCGAAGTCTGCACCCATGCGAAAGCGGCGTGGGTCGAAGCGCGGAAGGCATCCGACTTTGCCCGGTTTGCGCCGCACTTGGAAAAGGTGCTGGGCATCGCGCGGAGGAAAGCAGAGCTGTTTGGCTACGAGGACGAGCCGTATGATGCGTTGCTTGGGCTTTATGAGCGGGGCGCAAAGACGCGCGAGGTGGCGGCGCTGTTCGAGACCTTGCAGCCGCAGTTAGCGGAGATCGCCCGAGAAGCGGTGGCGAAGTCTTACCGTGCGAAGGCCGAGGCACGGCGGGGTCGCTACCCGATCAAGCAGCAGCAGGTTTTGAACCGGGAGATCGCGGAGAGCATCGGGTTTGATTTTGAGGCGGGGCGCATCGACACGACGCCCCATCCTTTTTGCACGACGTTGGGCCCCTGCGATGTGCGCTTAACGACCCGATACGATGACACGAATTTTCTGTCCTCTCTTTTCGGCGTGATGCACGAGGCGGGCCACGGTCTATATGAGCAAGGATTGCGGAAAGCCGATTTCGGATTGCCGAGCGGCAGCGCGGATTCGCTTGGGATTCATGAATCGCAAAGCCGGCTGTGGGAAAATCACGTGGGGCGAAGTCCGGGGTTTTGGCAAACGTGGCTGCCCCGTGCAGCGGAGTTGTTTCCTCACCTCCGCCGGGTGAAGTTCGACGTTTTCATGCGGGAGATGTTGCGGAGCGAGTTTAGCTTCATCCGCGTCGAGGCCGACGAGGCGACCTACGATCTGCACATCCTGCTGCGTTTCGGGATCGAGCGCCGTCTGATGAAAGGCGAATTGGCCGTGAACGACGTGCCGAAGGCTTGGAATGAAGCCTACCGCGACCTGTTTGGGATAACGCCGCCGGATGATCGCCGCGGATGTCTGCAGGACATCCACTGGAGCATGGGCGGGCTCGGCTACTTTGCCACTTACACCCTCGGGAACCTGAACGCGGCGCAGCTGTTTACGGCTGCGAAACGGGAGAAGAAAATTGCGGTGGCGCTGGAGAAGCGTGACTACGCTCCGCTCTTGGCGTGGTTGCGAAAATCGGTGCACTCACACGGAGGCTCTCTGACGCCGCAGGAAATCATCACGCAGGCGACGGGTAAACCGACGGACGCGAAGTGGCACATCCGACACCTGCGGGCGCGCTATTTGAGCTGAGGCTTCGCCCGGGTGACGGCGAGGTGCGACGCTGGACATCGGGATTTGCCGGATCGCGGTGGTGCTCGATCCGGCCGGAAACTCATTGATGATCGATCGACGAACCTCGGCTGATGAAAGGAAATCGAGCTCGGACTGATGGAAGCTGCGGTGGACATCGAAGCTCCGGGCGAGAGTGTTTTTCGTCAGTTGGCAGGCATCGAGCGGTTGTCGGCGCACTCGACCGAGCACGCCGGAGGGTAATTAAGCCGCTTGAGACGGGCTTTGACCTGAGCTGTGCGAGTTTTCTGAGGCGGCGAGCGACGTGATATCTGCTCCGGTTGGTTTTGGACTTTCCGAGCGCAGCCGCCAGCCGGTAGCCGCGAGCGTGCGAGAGGGTGCGGACCGCGATTTTTCCACGCTCGCGGCGACGAATTTCAGTAAAATCCAAAACCTAACAGGTGCTGGCAGGAATCGAGGACTGAGGGGCCTAAAAAACGAAAAGCCCCGGGTAGTCCGGGGCTTGGCGGTGCGACGCCCGGGTGGTCGGGCGACTGGAGGAAATGCAGCGCGTTAAGATTTGGCGGGCGAGGCGAGTTTGAACTCCTTGAGCAGGGCTTCGATTTTGCCGGAAATGTCGGCGGCCTTGTTGCCGGGATGAAGGCCGGCGTGCCGCACGGTGCCATCCGGAGCGATGATGGCTACGTATGGAATGCCGCGGATAGCGTAGTCGGGATTGAAGACCTCTTGCTGACTGAAAACGACGTCCCACGTCATATCCTTTTGTTTCATGAACTCGGGCATGAGGGCCATTTCCTTCGCCGGGTCACCCTTGGTGTCGATCTTGCCGCCGGGCATATTTGAAACCGCGCCTTGGATGCTGGTGACGCCGAGAAAGGTAACCGGTGAACCTTTGAAGTGGGCGACGTGTTCCCGGATCTGGGGGAAGGACGCGATGCACGGGCCGCACCAAGTGGCCCAAAAATCGAGCACCACGACTTGGCCCTTGAGCGCGGAAAGATTTTTGAGGCCGTCCTTCGAGGACCAAATGAAATCAAGCTCCGGGGCAGTTTTGCCAACGAGGGCGGCGAGTTTGGCTTCGCGTTCGGCGGCGGCGGCTTTGGCCTTCGCTTTGGCTTCGGGGCTCATCTGCACGAGCATCCGATCGGCATTTGCGGCGGCTTTGGTCCCGGGGAAATCGGTCTTGAGCGTGGTGAGCAATGCCTTGGCTTTCTCCTCGTCGTTCAAGACTTGGGCATAGAGCGAAGCGTGCATCATCGCGATTTGGGCGACATCATCGGACTTGTCGGCGGCGTATTTGGCCCGGAGCGCTTCAAATTGCGCGAGCTCCGGTGCGAGGGCTTCGGCGGTGCGGGAACCGCCGCTCATTTTGGCTCGAATCTGTTTCACGAGCGCGTCGAGGTCGGTGGCGGCCGGGCTTTTGGCCGGGGCGGGGGCGGCATCTTGGGCAAACGCGGCGGAAAATGGCGCGGTGAGCCCGGCCAGCAGAGCGAGGAGGAGGCGGTGGATTTTCATGATGAGTGAGTGAGCGGAGCTCAGCCGAAACGAATCTCGGGTTACAGCCTTTTCTCCAATATCGGGTGGGCTCTTTGAGGACCCTATCGCGGGTCAACCTAGGATCGTTCCGCTGCGGACGGCCTAACCAGGAATTAAACGGGCAAGTCGTCGCCCCGCCTGCCGGCTTGCTGATCGGTGCGACCGGGCCGCACCGTGCAAAGCGTTGAGTCAGCGCGGAACTGCTCCGCCTTCTCTGCGCGGGCGCGCTCTCGTGGTGCGCTCGGTGCGATGGGTGCCGTTCACGCACACGATGCAGCATGATCTAGCGGGGATTACGGCGGCGATGCGAACGGTTGTGCTATCGCCGGGTTGAGCGGCGGCCGACTTGCGCCGGGGCGCGCGGGCGCTTTGCTCGGCGGCATGATTGAACCTTCTGCCGAAGCCACGGCGCTGCACGAACGCCTGTTTACGATCGATACGCATTTTGACACACCGACAGCGAGTTTGCCGAGGGCGGGTTGGGATTTCGGGGCGCGTCACAGTCACGCGGATGATGGCTCACAGTGCGACCTGCCGCGCATGGTGACGGGCGGTTTGGATGCGGCGGTGTTTGCGGCTTATTTCATGCAAGCGGCCCGCACTGCTGAGGGGCACGCGGTGGCGAAGGCGGCGGTGCGCGGAATAGTGGAGCGGACCCGGGCGGCGATTGCCGCAAATGCGGGCACGTGCGGACTCGCGCTGGGGGCTGAAGACGCGCTGCGGTTAAAAATGGAGGGACGGCGCGCGATTTTTTTGAGTATCGAGAATGCCTATCCGCTCGGGCGCGAGGTCGGGGCGGTGCAAGAGTTCTTCGACCTCGGGGTGCGCATGATCGGTTTCACGCACATGTTGAATAACGACGTGGCGGATTCGTCGACCGATCCGCTCGGAGCGGAGTGGGGCGGGCTGAGCCCGTTGGGGCGGGAGATCGTCGCGGAGTGCAACCGTCTCGGGATCATTGTCGACGGCTCGCACGTCTCGGACGCGGCGTTGGCGCAAATGATCGAGCAGTCGCGGGCGCCGGTAATCTTGTCCCACACGGGCTGCCGGGCGGTGTGCGATCATCCGCGTAACATCGGCGATGACCTGCTGCGCGCACTCGCGGCGAAGGGCGGGGTGATTCAAATCAACGGCTTGGCGGTGGCGATGGTGGCGCAAGCCGATTTGGCGGTGAAGACGGCGGCGGTGGACCGCATCATGATGCGGTTTCGTAACGAGGTTTTGACCACGGCCGTCCGCGCTGACGTGGGCCGGGCATGGACAGAGTTTGAGCAAAGCTTTCCAGCGGCGACGGCAACGATGGACGATTACGCGGCACATGTGCTTCACGCGGTGGAAGTCGCAGGGGAAGACCATGTCGGCATCGGCTGCGATCTCGATGGCGGCGGTGGATTTGCCGGCCTGCGGGAGGTGAGCGACTATCCGATGATCACCCGCGCGCTGCGAGCGCGCGGACTGAGCGAAGCCGCGCTCGGTAAAATCTGGGGCGGGAGTACGCTGCGCCTCATGCGGGATGTCGCGCGGTTGAGATCGGCCTAGACTTTGCCCCGCAACCACACCCAGAGGTAACCGATGCGTTCACGCACGGCGGCGGTGCTACGCTCGAGGGAGGCGACATCCCAGTCGACATCGCTCCAGTAAAATTCCGGGCTCGGCCGCGCGGTGTAGTCAGTTGGGCACGGCAAGACATCAACCCCGGCGCGTCGGAAGAGAGCGGCGGCCCGGGGCAGGTGCCATGCGGTGGTCACGAGAGCGACCGGGGCTTGGCCGACCAAAGCCGCGACCTCACGAGCCTCGTCCTCCGTATCGCGGCCGGCTTCCGCATAAACGATGCGGCCCGGATCGATCCCGAGTTGGACCGCGACGCGGCCCAGAACCGCGGCGTGGGTCGGATAGCCGGGTCGTCCGCCGCCGTTGACCACCAGTTTCGCGCCGGGCAGGAGTCGCAGCAGGCGGACGCCCTCGGTGATGCGGGCGAGAGCGGCGGAGGAAAGCTGGTTGTTGGCAGAGAACCCCGGGGAGTCGGAGTGCCCGCTGCCCAGCACTACGACAAACCGGCACCGCGCCAACTCCGCCGGTAAGGGAGCGTTGGCCTTGAGCTCCGGGATTGGGGCGAACGTTAATTCAATGGGCTGGACGAGCCAGGTACTCACGACCTTGTTGGAAAACAAACCAAGCAGCACGGTGCCGGCGATGAGCAGCCAACGCCCCAATCGGGCGCGTCGGGAGAAGAGCAGGATCACCAAGCCGACCGTCAGCAGCGTCAGGCAGAAAGGTAGAGGCATGAGCCAAAAGGAGACGAATTTCTTGAGCCAGAACATGGACCACTGAAAGCAAGGGACCGGCGGCCCGGCGAGCTTGGAGCGCGGGTGGCCTAAAGCTGAAAATGGCCATCAAACGGGCCAGAATATCCATTCGGCGCGCGGTTGCACCGTGCTAAGCTGCTGACGGGAAAATTTCGGATCGCACCGGGACGACGTTTTCTTCTCCTTCGAAGCCTCCCCGTACCCTATGAAGAAAATCCTGTCGATCTGCCTTGGAATGTTGAGTGCTGCCGCGGTCGCGACCGCCGCGGACACCTACCAAATTGCCGTGATCCCAAAAGGGACGACGCACGAATTCTGGAAGTCGATCCACGCCGGAGCTCATAAGGCCCGGATGGAACTTGCGACGCAGGGCATCATGGTGAACGTGATTTGGAAAGGCCCGCTCAAGGAGGATGACCGGGAGCAGCAAGTTCAGGTCGTGGAGAATTTTATCGGCCGACGCGTGGATGGCATGGTGTTGGCGCCGCTGGATCGGCGGGCGTTGGTCGGACCGGTAGAGACGGCGGCGCGGGGCAAGATCCCGGTCGTGATCATCGACTCCGGCTTGGCGACGGATAAAATTGCGAGCTTCGTGTCGACCGACAACCGCGAGGGCGGTCGGATCGCCGGGCGCAATCTTGGGAAATTGCTCGGGGGAAAAGGGAATGTGGTTATGCTCCGTCTCCAAGTTGGCTCGGCCAGCACGGAAGAACGCGAAGAAGGGTTTCTTGAAGTCATGAAGAAAGACTTCCCCGGGATCCGCCTGCTCTCGACCGACCAACACGGCGGTGCGACCCGTGACACGGCAAAACGGGTCTCCGAGAATCTGCTCAGTCGTTTCGGTCGTGAGGTGAACGGTATTTTCACCTGCAATGAATCGACGACGGCCGGCATGTTGCTGGCGCTCCGCGACGCCGGGCTCGCCGGTAAGGTGAAGCTTGTCGGCTTTGATTCCGGCGAAACGCTCAATGCCGGTTTGAAGTCGGGCGATATCGCCGGCCTTGTGGTGCAGAATCCGCTCAACATGGGCTACCTCGGCGTGAAGACCGTGGTCGCGGTGATTCGCGGAGAGAAAGTGCCGGCCCAGATCGACACGGGAGTCGGGTTCGTCACGAAGGAAAACTTCAATGATCCGGCGATGGCCGATATCGTGAATCCTCCGTTGGCGAAGTATTTGAAGTGAGATGTCCGACGTCCGCCTCCGCCTCACGGCGATCCAGAAAAGCTTTGGCGCCACCCGGGCGTTGAAGAGCGTTTCGCTGGAGATCGCGCCGGGCGAAGTGCACGCGATCATCGGTGAGAACGGCGCGGGCAAGAGCACCCTGATGAAGATCCTCAGCGGTGCTTATGGAGCGGACGCGGGCACGATGAATCTGAGCGGGTTGCCTTACCTGCCGGAGAATCCCCATGACGCCCGGCTCAAGGGTGTGGCGATGATCTACCAAGAGCTGAATCTTGCGCTGCACCTGAGTGCGCAGGAAAACATTCTGCTGGGGGCCGAATCGGCCCGGGCGGGCTGGATCGACCGCAAGACTTCCCGGGATCGGGCGCAAGCGGCGCTCGCCCAGCTCGGCCATGAGGGGCTCAATCTGGACCGGTTGGCCGGCGATTTTTCGATCGCCGAGCAGCAGATCATCGAGATTGCGCGGGCTCTGCTGATCTCGCCCCAAGTGCTGATCATGGACGAGCCAACGAGCAGTCTCACGCAGGCCGACACCGAGAAGCTCTTTGCGACGATTGCCCGGCTCCGGGCCCGGGGCGTGAGCATCATCTACATCAGCCATTTCCTGGAAGAGTGCCGTCTCATTGCGGACCGTTACACGGTGCTCAAAGACGGCGAAACGGTCGGTTCCGGCGAAATGGCCGGGGCCAGTCTCGACCGCATCGTGACGTTGATGACGGGACGTGAAGTGAAAGACCTTTATCCGCGCACGGCGCACCCGATGGGGGCCGTGGTGCTTGAGGTGAAGGCGGTGGCGAGCAAGCCGCGGCTGAGGCAGGCGACCTTGCAACTGCGCGCCGGGGAAGTTTTCGGTCTGGGCGGGCTGATCGGCGCCGGGCGCACGGATTTACTGCGCGCGATTTTCGGCCTCGATGATTTGGCGGCGGGTGAGGTCTGCATTCTCGGTGCGCCGAATCGAGCGGTAGAGCCAAAGAATCGCTGGGGGCAGGGGGTGGGCTTTTTGAGTGAGAACCGCAAAGAGGAAGGCCTGATGCTGAATCAGACCATCACCGACAATCTTACGCTCACGAAGCTGGGCGCTTTTGGCCGGATGGGTTGGATCAACGGTGCCCGGCAGGAAGCCGTGGCACAGCGCTGGGTCGGTGAGTTGCGCGTAAAGTGCCGCGATGCCGGGCAGTTGATCGGAGAGCTTTCAGGTGGTAATCAGCAAAAAGTGGCTTTGGCGCGGCTGCTGGAGCACCCGGCGCGGATTTTTTTACTCGATGAACCGACGCGCGGCATCGACGTGGGCAGCAAAGCGCAAATCTACCAATTGGTGAGCGAGCTCGCGGCGGCGGGGAAAGCCGTGGTGGTGGTGAGTTCCTATCTGCCGGAGTTGCTGGGGATGTGCGACACGATCGGCGTGATGTGCCGCGGAGAGCTCACGGCGGTGCGGCCGCGGGCCGAGTGGAGCGAGACTGAGATCATGCGCGCGGCCACGGGGAGCGCCGGTTGAATTTCCGATGAAAGAAATCTCTAGAGTTATGCTGGCAAAAGGCGGCCCGTTTATCGGGCTGATTTTGGTGATCGTGCTTTTTTCAATTCCGGCGGAGACGCGGGAATTTTTTCTCACCTACAATAATTTCAAGATCATCTTCACGCAGACGGTCATTGTGGCGATCGGCGCGCTCGGGATGACGATGATTATTGTGAGTGGCGGAATTGACCTGTCTGTCGGTTCAAGCATCGCGCTTACGAGTGTGGCGGGCGCGCAGCTGATTCAGCGCGGGTGGGCGCCGATTCCGGTGTTGCTGGCGATGGTGGCGGTCGGGGCGTTGATCGGACTTTTGAACGGCACGGCGATCGCTGGCCTGCGCATGACCCCGTTTATCATCACACTGGGGACGCTCGGCGTGGCGCGCGGCTCGGCCAAGTGGATGGCGGACAACCAGACGGTGAACTACGACAACTCGCCCATCAATGGCTGGATGACGACGGTCGACCCTTTTGGCCACGCGTTGCCGGCGGGGGTTTGGGTGACGCTGGGCTTGGCGGTACTGACCGCGATTCTGTTGCGAAAAACGGTTTTTGGGCGGCATGTCTTTGCTTTGGGATCGAACGAAGCGACCGCAAGGCTGTGCGGCATCGCGACGACGCGGTTGAAGGTGGCCATTTACACCTTGGCTGGAGCGTTTTTCGGACTCGCGGGTTTGTTTCAGCTTTCGCGGCTGAGGCAGGGTGATCCTACCGTAGCGGTGGGGCTGGAACTCGACATCATCGCGTCGGTAATCATCGGTGGGGCGAGTCTCAGCGGCGGCGTCGGGACGATCTTGGGCTCGATGATCGGGGCGTTGATCATGGCTGTGCTGCGCAATGGATCGCAGCAGATGGGCTGGCCCACTTATTTTCAGGAAATCATTATTGGATTGGTGATCATCGTGGCGGTCTTTTTGGACCGGTTACGGCAAGGTCGGCAGGCGTAAGGGGAATGGGTCGCACGTGTGGGCGCGGGGAGGAACTCGGCCTTGACAGTGAAAGGTCGGCTCGCGAATTTCTTCCCCTCTGCACGGCGGCCATAGCTCAGTTGGTTAGAGCACAAGATTGTGATTCTTGGGGTCGCGGGTTCGAATCCCGTTGGCCGCCCCATTTTAAAAGCAGATGTTGGTTAGGAGTTTACGAAGCGAAATTTCGTAAATCCCAAGAGTTTTATTGAGGAAATTGAGAGTGGGTGTCCCCTTGGTGTCCCCTTATTTTCGTCGCCCGATATGCTACGGGACTCGGCTTAGGTCGCTGCATTGAGGTCGCCGGTCAGTGAATCACGGCGCGTGTGAGGCCATCGACTTTGATTAACCTGATCTGTTCGCCTGCGGGCTTGGTGATCGCTTAGCTCCAATCGGTTACGCTCGTCGTGTAACTTAATGAGGGGTTAAGTTACAACGTGTTTTTCAAGGCGGGGTAGGGGGCTCCGGGGTTTTGTTTTTCACCGGGGGTGGGTAGTAGTATGCTGTGCGTCCAAACTTTTTTAAATCCCCGCGCACGGGCGGTCTAGACGCCATCGACTCGCTGAATCATGCGAATCTACCGAAATAGGTAGGGCGGTTATCGTCTCTCAGATGATGAACGACTCTATTTTTTAGGTTGGAGCGAGTCGGCTGGAAAAGATCGCGCGAGAGTCGAATCATAAGCGCTTTGCGTCTCGCGTCGCGTTTTTCTTTCAATCACCACGGTTCGTGCTCGATGAGAATTACCTCCTGCTAACCCGGTCTCGATCGAAGCGCTGAAATTTTTTTTACGCGGTTTCGGCCGCAATTCCTCCACCCTCCGCTTCGCCCCATGAACAAAAAATCCCTCACGGAGACGGATATTCGGACAAAGTTCATCACCCCTGCCATCTTAGGTGCAACCGGGGGGAAGTGGAACGTGATGACCCAAGTCCGCGAAGAGGTTTTTTTCACCAAGGGCCGCGTCATCGTCCGCGGGAAGACCGTCAAACGCGGCGACGCGAAGAAGGCCGACTACCTCCTCGACTATAAGCCCAACCTCACCCTCGCCGTCGTCGAGGCGAAGGACAACAAGCACGCGGTCGGCGCAGGCATGCAACAGGCCCTCGAATACGCCGAGACGCTCGACGTCCCGTTTGCCTACAGCTCCAACGGCGACGCTTTCCTTGAGCACGATCGCACGGTCAAGAGCGGCCCCGTCACCCGCGAGATTCCGCTCGATCAATTTCCTTCCGCCGAGGAGCTCTGGGTCCGCTACTGCGCCGCCAAGGGCTACTCCGCCAGCCAGACCGTCATCGCCACCCAGGACTACTACGACGACGGCTCCAAGAAATCGCCGCGCTATTACCAGCTCATCGCCATCAACCGCACCGTCGACGCCATCGCGCGCGGCGTTGACCGCATCCTCCTCGTGATGGCCACCGGCACCGGCAAGACCTACACTGCCTTCCAGATCATCTGGCGCCTCTGGAAATCCGGCGCGAAGAAACGCATCCTCTTCCTCGTCGACCGCAACATCCTCGCCGACCAGACCAAGACCAACGATTTCAAGCCGTTCGGTCAGGCGATGACGAAGATCACCAACCGCACCGTCGACAAAGCCTTCGAGATTTACCTCTGCCTCTATCAAGCCGTCACCGGCACCGAGGCGGAGCAAAACATCTACACCCAGTTCTCGCCCGATTTCTTCGACCTGATCGTCGTCGATGAGTGTCACCGCGGCAGCGCCGCCGATGACGCCGCGTGGCGCAAGGTCCTCGAATATTTTTCCTCCGCCACGCAGATCGGCCTCACCGCCACGCCGAAGGAGACCAAGGAAATCTCCAACATCGAATACTTCGGCGACCCGATCTACACCTACTCGCTCCGCCAAGGCATCTCCGACGGCTTCCTCGCCCCCTACAAAGTCGTCCGCATCGGTTTCGACCGCGACCTCGACGGCTGGCGTCCCGAGGCTGGTCAGACCGACAAACACGGCCAGCTCATCGAGGACCGCGAATACAATGCCACCGACTACGACCGGAATCTCATCCTCGAAAAGCGCACCACTCTCGTCGCCGCCAAGGTCACCGAGTTCCTGAAGGCCACCAACCGTTTCGCGAAGACCATCATCTTCTGCGAAAACATCGATCACGCCGAGCGCATGCGGCAAGCGATGGTCAACGCCAACCCCGACCTCGCCGCCGCCAACGCCAAATACGTCATGCGCATCACCGGCGACAACGACGAGGGCAAGGCCCAGCTCGACAACTTCATCGACCCCGAGTCCACGTATCCCGTGATCGCCTGCACGTCCCGGCTCATGAGCACCGGCGTCGATGCGCAGACCTGCCATCTCATCGTGCTCGACCGCCGCATCGCCTCGATGACGGAGTTCAAACAGATCATCGGCCGCGGCACGCGCATCAACGAGGACTACAACAAATTCTATTTCACGATCATGGATTTCCGGCAGGCGACCGCGCTCTTTGCCGACCCGGATTTCGACGGAGATCCGGTCCAGATCTACGAGCCACGCCCCGATGAGCCGCCAGTGCCTCCCGACGACATCATCGATCCCGGCCAAGACTATCCTCCCGATAATGTCCTGGTCGATCCGCCACTCCTTGAAGAGACACCCCCCGGTTCACCCGCGACCAAGTATTACGTCGACAACGTCTTGGTCCGCGTCGCCACCGAGCGCGTTCAGTATCTCGACGCCAGCGGCAAGCTCATCACTGAGTCCTTGAAGGACTATTCGCGTAAGACGGTGCGCCAGTCTTACGCCTCGCTCGACGAATTCCTGACGGTGTGGAACGACGCCGAAAAGAAGCAGGCCATCTTGGATGAACTATCGGCCAAGGGCATCTTCCTCGACGAGCTCGCCGAACAAGTGGGCCGCGACTACGATGCCTTCGATCTCATCTGCCACGTCGCTTTCGATGCTCCGCCGCTCACGCGCAAGGAGCGCGCCGAAAGCGTGAAGAAGCGCAACGTCTTCGCCAAATATGGGGCCAAGTCCCGCGCCGTGCTCGATGCCCTGCTCCAGAAATACGCCGATAGCGGGCTGAAGAGCGTGGAGTCCTTGGAAATCCTCAAAGTTGATCCGCTCAGCTCGCTCGGCACACCGATTGAGATCATCGGAGTTTTCGGCGGCAAATCGGCCTACCTCGCTGCGGTTAGCGAGCTTGAGGCAGCTCTCTACACCAAGGCCGCCTAATGCCCGGTCCCTCCACCATCGATGGCGATTACGCTGCGCTCAATGAGCTCATCGTCAATTGCCCGGATTTCGGAAAACTTGAAGCCCTGCTAGGAGGCTTCAATTTATTCCGGGTGCTCGCTTTTGAGCACGGGGAAATCCGCCACTCCAACGTGCTCGCTTGGATCTTGGATCCTGGCGAATCGCACGGCCTGGACTCGTCTTTTCTCCAGAAATGGCTGATGCGAGTGATCCATGAATCGTCCGGCCACACTGCCGCCGTTATCACCCCCGTAGATATCGACGCATGGCAGCTGGTCGACGTGGAGGTCCGGCGCGAATGGCAGAACATCGACGTTCTGCTGATTCTCAATTTTTCCTGTGGAAAGCAGTGGATTGTAAGCATCGAGAACAAGATCAACTCCGTGCAGCACTCCAATCAATTGGCGCGCTACCGGAGTGTCGTGGAGAGGTCATTTCCGGACGCTGCGCGGAGGCTCTTTCTCTTTCTCACCAAGAGTAAAGAAGCACCAGAGGATAAAACCTACCTGCCCGCCTCCTACACGCAGGTGCATCAGGTTCTCAAAGAATGCTTGGCGAGCCGGAGTCATGCGATTGGCAGCGAGCCGAAGGTCCTGCTCGAAAATTATCTCCGGCTATTGGAGGAAAAATTTATGGATGAATCCGAAATCGCCCGAACCGCGCTGCGTATCTACCAGCAACATCGTCGGGCGCTGGACGTGCTCTTTGAGCACCGCCCCGATAACCTCCGCAAAGCGTCTGACAGAATTAGGAAGTTGCTCGAAGAAAATGCCGCCCATCTTGGGATCGTCATGGAGCCATGCACCAAAACGACCATTCGCTTTATCCCCGTCGCATGGAATCATCCCGGCAATTCCCACGGTGCGGGCTGGGCGGGAACAAATCGGACAGTGCTCTTTGAGATGAATCTCAGCGGGAAACGTCCTTATCTGTCTATGATTGTCGGGAAAGCGCCGGCGGAATGGATTGCGCCCCTTTGGGAGCGTTCCGGCTCCGCTCCATTTCAAAGGAGAAAGTTGAAAACGCGTCCGGACAGCTGGTGTTATCTCCACACCGCACAGGGGCCGAATATCTCCCTTGAGGACGACGAGGAGCTCGAAGATCCGAACGATCTCGCACAGAGAATTTACGACTGGTGCGTCCGCTCCTATCAGGAAGCCAACACGCAAGCTGTGATTCAGATTGTCGCCGGCGAGCTTCCTAATTTGGACGGGCGCTTTATTGCCGCATCCGTCTAGCGGCCAATCCCACGTTCTTTCCTTCTCTCAACCCTCAGCTCTCGACTCTCAACTCAGACCGATGCCCAACGTCTCCAACCTCATCAAAACCATTCAGGACATCATGCGCAAAGACGCGGGCGTGGACGGCGACGCCCAGCGCCTCGCCCAGCTCGGCTGGATGTTTTTCCTGAAAATCTTCGACGACCGCGAGACGCAGCTCGAACTCTTCGACGACGGCTACAAATCCCCCCTCACAAAAGAACTCCGCTGGCGCACGTGGGCCATCGATGCCGAGGGCATCACGGGCGATGCGCTACTTGAGTTCACGAACAATACGCTGCTCCCGAAACTGAAAAACATTTCGGGCAGCGGGGAGATCGTTGTCCTCATCAAGGCCGCCTTCGACGGGGCCAACAACTACATGAAGAACGGCACGTTGATGCGCCAGGTCATCAACAAGATCAACGGCATCGACTTCAACGCCTCCGATGACCGCCACATGTTCGGTGACATCTACGAAAAGCTCCTCAAGGACCTCCAGTCCGCGGGCAACGCCGGCGAGTTTTACACCCCGCGCGCCGTCACCCAGTTCATCGTCGAGCAGGTCAATCCCCGCCTCGGCGAGACCATCCTCGACCCCGCCTGCGGCACCGGCGGCTTTCTCGTCTGCGCCATCGAGCACCTACGCAAGCAGGTCAAGACCGAGGCCCACGAGCGCATCATCCAGGACTGCTTCGCCGGCATCGAGAAGAAGCACCTCCCGCACGTCCTGTGCATGACGAATCTCCTTCTGCACGGCATCGACGTTCCCTCCAACGTCCGCCACGACAACACCCTCGCCCGACCGCTACGCGACTGGGGCCCGACGGAGCGCGTGGACGTCATCGTCACCAATCCCCCCTTCGGCGGCATGGAGGAGGATGGCATCGAGTCCAACTACCCCGCCGAGTTCCGCACCCGGGAAACGGCCGACCTCTTCCTCGTGCTCCTCATGAAGATCCTCAAGCCCGGCGGCCGCGCTGGACTCGTGCTGCCCGACGGCACCCTTTTCGGCGAAGGCGTCAAGACCCGCATCAAGGAAGCCCTCCTCGCCGAGTGTAATCTCCACACCATCGTCCGCCTGCCCAACGGCGTCTTCAATCCCTACACCGGCATCCGCACCAACCTCCTCTTCTTCACCAAAGGCGCGCCCACCACCCACGTCTGGTATTACGAGCACCCCTATCCGCCCGGCGCCAAGAGCTACAACAAAGGCAAACCCATCCGCATCGAGGAGTTCGAGGGCGAGCGCGCGTGGTGGGGTGACGAGGCCGACGGCTTTAAATCCCGCGTGGAAAACGAGCAGGCCTGGCGCGTCTCGATAGACCAGATCAAGGCCGGCAATTTCAACCTCGACCTCAAGAACCCGCACAGCACCGACGAAGGCCCCGGCGACGTGGACCACCTCCTGCCGGAATACGAAAAGCTCCTCGCCCAGATCGCCGCCACGCGCGCCGCGCTGAAACAGGAACTCTACCACGCCCTCACCGCCACCGCCGGGACTGCTGAATGAAGCTGGAAACCTTTTTCGAGAAGTTCGACCAGTTCGCCGCCGCGCCCGATGCGGTGGCAAAGATGCGCGAATTGGTGCTGCACTTGGCAGTCACTGGGAATCTCGTTCGGCAGAATTCCACCGAGCAACCTGCCGAAGACCTATTGGTTCAGGTTCGGCAGTCCCGTGACGCTCTCGTCAAAGAAGGCACCATCCGACGGATTGAGGCGTTGCCGCCACTGACGATCGATGACGTTCCGTTTGAATGCCCCGCTGGTTGGGCGTGGGTCAGGTTCGGTGAAATCTCATCGTCATTCCGCGGGCACAATCCGCCCAAGAGTTTGTTTAAGGACAAACCTGCCCCTGGATATGTCCGCTTCATCCAACAACGCGATTTTCGCACCGACGATTACGCGGTTTATGTTCCAGAATCGAGGCACCTCAAACTCGTGAAGAAGGGCGAGATCGTGATGGCCGCTTATGGCAACATCGGAAACACCTGTAGAACGGTTGAAGGCGCATTCAATGTGGCGATTGCAAAAGTGATGGAGATCCCGCCGGTCGCGCGAGACTATACCGACCTGCTTATTCGGTCCGACTTCATCCGCGGCGCTCTAGAGAAGGTTTCAAGTCGCGTCGCTGTTTCTTCGATGAGTAGCGACCACATGCGGTCGCTCGCGGTGCCACTCCCACCCCTCGCCGAGCAGAAGCGGATCGTGGCGAAGGTGGATGAGTTGATGGCGTTGTGTGATCGGCTGGCTTTGCAGCAGCAGGAACGGGAGACGCGGCACGCCGCGCTCGCCCGCGCGTCGCTGTCCCGCTTTGCCGACGCGCCCACCCCGGCCAACTTAAACTTACTCTTTCATACTTCCTACTCGATTCCCCCCGCCGACCTCCGCAAATCCATCCTCACCCTCGCCGTCCAAGGCAAACTCGTCCCCCAAGACCCCAACGACGAACCGGCGGAGGAGATTGTCAGACGCACTGAAGCCGAACGTCCCGACGGAGCGGACGCGCCAGTCGATGAAACAGAACAGCCTTGGTCTTTACCTTCGTGTTGGACGTGGGGTCGTTTGGGAGCCATCGCGAACATCAAGCATGGTTACGCCTTCAGCAGTGAATCGTTCACCTCCGAGCCAACTCCGTTTGTGCTGACAACTCCGGGCAATTTCTACGAGTCAGGCGGCTTTCGTGATCGGGGTGCGAACTCCAAATACTTCAACGGCGAGGTTCCTCCGTCATTCGTCTTCACTGCGGGAGACCTCATCATTCCGATGACTGAGCAGGCGGCCGGGTTGCTTGGAAGTCCGGCGTTTATCCCAGATGATGGGAAGACATACCTGCACAATCAACGGCTCGGAAAATTGGAGTTCTCCTCGGATGAAATCGCGCCCGACTACGTGTTTTGGTTCTTCAACTGCGAGTTCTTCAGGAGTGAATTGGCTCGAACCTGCACGGGGATGAAGGTGAGGCACACGTCGCCCAAGCGCATTCTCAAAGTGCCGTTTCCACTCCCGCCCCTCGCCGAACAACGCCGAATCGTGGCCAAAGTGGAGCAACTGATGGACTTGGTGGACGCGTTGGAGCAACAACTCGCCGCCTCCCGCGCCACCGCCGCGAACCTCCTCGCCGCCCTCGTAGCTGAACTCTCCGCAACGAACTGACGTGTCCTTCCAACTCAACAGAATCTCATTTGTCGCCCTTCTTGCGGCAATCGCCGCACTCTCCGGTTGCATCTCTGACAACGCGGGACTTAGCCGTAACTCAAGCGACAGAATTGTCGCTTTAACCACCCCAAACAATATGCGAGCGCACCTTCAACACGTAAAACTGGCGAGTGTCCGAATACTAGTAAACGGGCAGCCGTCGGGTTCTGGGTTCATTATCAGCCCGACTGGCTTAGTCGCGACGTGTTTTCATGTCGTGCAGCGATTCTCACCCGATCCGACGCCGGCAGATCCGGGTAGAGTTAGAATTGAGATTCAAGGGAATATCGAGGTTCAGCTGAGCACTGGGGAAAAGATCCGGGCTACGCCCCATCCATCGCTTCAGGGCGTGGGATTCCAAACAGCAGTCGCCCGTGATTTTTTCCTTCTCAACATCGGAGGACAGGACCGTCCTTTTCTGCGCCTCGGTTCCTTCTCCGATGCAAGTGAAGGTGACTCGGTCCTATCATGCGGCTTTCCGCTTGGTATCGGACAGGCTGTCGCCGCAACTGGAATTCTTTCTGCGAAATGGGAAACCAATAATTATCTATATGCCGGAGATCGAAGAGCTGTGGCCTGGCTCGACCTTACGATGAATAAGGGCAACTCCGGTGGGCCGGTTGTCCCACTCGGGGACCGCCCGGAAGACGCCAAGGTGATTGGCATCGCAACATTTATTCTCAATCCGTTCGCAAATCCGGCTGAACAGTTACTGGGCTCGGTAAATCAGATGGGAGCGAACATGGTAATGGGCGGGGTAGATTTTCAAGGTTTCGCTCGACTGACCGCTAGTGCACTGTCCTCCGCTTCAATGGGAGTGAGCGGTTGCGTCTCCATCGACTATTGCCGTGCTCTGGTGCCCTAGTGCCCAGCGTTTAAATATGCCGAGTTGCATATCGTTACCTTAACGAACCCCTCGCCGAAAAACGCCGGATCATGGCAGAAATGAAGCAACTGATGGCCTTGGTGGACGCGTTGGAAACGCAGCTCGCCGCCTCCCGCGCCACCGCCGCGAACCTCCTCTCCGCCCTCGTCGCCGAACTCACCGGCACTCCGAACAACGGCAAAGTCTCCGTCCCCTCCGCCACCACCACCGGCCGCCGCGGCCGGCCTCGCAAATCAGCGTGATCAACCGGCATCCGCGCTCTCACAATGAAAGCAAAAAGATTCCTGAGCTGCGGGCGGTCTGAGGGAACACGCGAGCCAGAACTCGAGCTATAAACCCCTCTACATCGGGCCGTCACCACTCTTGCGGTAGTCTAAACTGTGCGATTGCGTTGTGGTACAATGAAAAAGAACGCCCTCGTAATGCTGATCGCGGCATTTCTCACCGCATTCACCCACGTTTCAGCCCAGGCTTCCGGAATTAGCTTTAAGGGAATCTACCGAGGGACTTTCTCAAACGGAGACGAGTTCGCACTTGTAGTTTCCAAGAACAGTGACGCCTCCATCTTTATCGTCGGGCGCGTCTCTCGTGGTGTTGGTTTGTTTTCCAATTTCACCGTGAACGAGGCCGGTTCTTTCGCGCTTAACAAAGATGGAACGACCGTTTCGGGTCGCATTACGAGTCAAGGCTCGGTGAGCGGGACAGTGCCACAGCGCAACCAGACCTTCTCCGGCACTATCGCCGCAGGAAATTCGATCTATGGAGGCTATTATCTCGGCACGCTTCGCGACAGGTTCGGAGTTGAAGCAGCATGTTTCTTCGTGATCTCAGCTGATGGAAGGGCCTTCTTCTATCTTGTCTCCCCGGCCGGAGAGGATGGCGCCGTGGGCGTGATCGACGGACAAGGCAGACTGACAATGACAACCGCAAGCGGAGCTACAATGACTGGGGCATTTTCTAACTCAGTTGAGGGCGGTGGATTTTCGGGGAACGTGACGTCGGCAGGCTACGGTGTCCTCAGCTTTGGCGTTACCCGAAAAGACGTCAGCTACCGCATCGCGAATATCGCCACAAGGGGATTGGTGGGCACTGGAGCGAACGCGATGTTTGCTGGTTTTGTGGTTTCATCCGGGGCAAAAACCGTGCTCATCCGAGCAGCTGGTCCGTCGCTTGGTGCTCTCGGAGTCGGTGGCACTCTCGCTGATCCAAAGCTAGAGGTTTACGACAGCTCCGGCCGATTGATTGCGGAGAATGATAACTGGTCACCATCTACGGCTGTCACGAGCAGTTCGGTGGGGGCATTTCCTTTTCAGGCACTCAGTAAAGACTCTGCCTTGGTGCTCAATTTAGAGCCCGGCAACTACACTGCGCAAGTGTCGGGGGTAGGCAATACGACCGGAGTTGCGATAGTTGAAGTTTACGAGGTCAGGTAGCAAGTTTTGACCCTACGGTAGATGGGCTCGCTTGGTCAGCCCTATCAGGCTGCTTTGCCTTCGGACTTGAAGTCGATGACGACCGAGTAGTCCCGAAGGCGGTCGACGATGTCTCGGCAAAGGCTAAAGATGCTCGGGTCGAGGGCGGACCAGTAGCGGGCGAGGTCGTCGCCAGCGAGGTCGACGGTTACCACAAGGACCTTCTGTCGGCGCACAATTTCCGTTACGAACTCGAACAGAATCGTGGCCGATTTCTTGCAAAGACGTGTTGCAGCTAAGTCGTCAATGAAGAGGACCTCGGTTTCGACTTCGAGATATCTGGCGAGTATTGCGTCGCAGAAGGCAAATTTGAGCGTCCGTGTTAGCTCGTAGGCGCTGTGATGCTGAAACCGAGTTCCATGGCAGGCCCGAATCCACTGCGACAACAGCGTAAAGGCTGCGTTCGTCGTGCCTTCTTGCTTGCCCCCGTGTAAGATGACGCCACCGCGAAATGCTTTTTTCGGTTTGCCGTCTTCGTCCCGCGGGTCGGGCATCGAAAAATTCAAGATATGGTCAAGCGCCCGTGGCAACGGATGCTCGGCGGACTCGCGGTTCTGGTAGTCTGCCGGGATGTGCCGACTGAGGAATTCCTCAGTGAGCCGTTTGGAACCCATATCTTTGATTTTCCTGGCCGCCTTCTTGATGCTTTCGGAAGGGGCGCTGCTGATGGTCTGAATTCGGGCGAAGTATGTCTCGACGACATCGCCGTAGTTCTCGGAACGATAGCTTGCCGCTAGGGATTTCATGATTTGCAGGACTTCTGTGTTTTGTGTTTTGTTTTTCATTACCATGGTTGGGTTTGGATTGTTGAATTTGAAGACCCATCGCGACCGCGAGGACTGCCACTAGGCAGCCCGCAAGCGGGAGCGGATGAGTCGTCCCCCCGAAGGGGGGACTCTCTGATGACGGACATTTTGGTGGTTAGCTCCGGTCCGCTCGAAGCAGGACAGGACGTCTTGGTGGAACCGGACGATTTGTCCCGTCGGTCGCCTACCTTATTCCCAGTAACGACGATCGGCAGCAGCGTGATCTTCGACGCTTCGTGGGACAGCCTCGCCGCTCCGACTGGTCGGTTGATTCTGACTAAGCCGGCGCCTTCGAGAGCTCGCAAGGGGTCGCGCAGGCGCCGCGGTGATAGACCGCTGTGGCGGGCGATCTGAGCCTCACTGCAATAGAACGACGAACGATGTTCCCGAGGCGCGAGAAACCGGAGCTTATGCAACGCGGCGTAAATCGCCACGCCGTTGGTCCCGGCGGCCTCCAGCGCCCGGTCTGACTCCTCCATAGGCAGCGGAGCGAACAGTGTCGGCCAGATTCCTGGCCGGTCATGGACGCGGTTAGCCCCGGAGTCGTCGGATGCATCACGGGTGGTCGAGCTCATGGCGGGTGACCGGTTGGAAGGCAGAGATCGGGCGTAGTGGGGCAGAGGGCCGCGTCATGCAGCGCCTCGCTCATTTCCTCCAAGCAGCGCGAAAATCGAGCTCTCTGAGAACCGGACGACACGGGCATTGATCCGCACCGCCCTGATGAGGCCTCGGTCGGCGTAGGCGCGGGCGGTGTGCGAGGTCTTGCACTTGAGACCAAGCAGTTCGTTAACGCGCCGGTGATCGACAAGGCGATCAGGCGCGGAGTGGTGTAGGCTATCGAGGGACGTGTTTTTCATTACGTCCTCAAGATAACCGATACCTACACTTCACTTCATCCGAAGATATAACCCCCCCATGCGAAGACGACTATTCCGCGATAGAGAATTGGCCTTTAAAACTCTCTTTGAGGCGCGCCCGAATCCCATCCTTCAGATTGGATCTGAAGGTGTCTGTCTCTCGCCATTTTTTCTTGTCCCTATCCGTCTGTTTTGACCGTGCGTTCGCCAATCCCAGCTCTCGTAAATGCGGATTCTCCAGATAGTCCTTTCGCTGGCAGACTCTCTGAAAAATCGTCTCACACCATTCATCCAACATTTCCTGAGTAACCACGTCCCTTGCTAGATTGTATTTTTCGGGGTTTTCCAGTCTGAGACGCCGAAACTCGAAATCGATTGTGTGGTTTGCCGGCGTGCCAAGATCGTAGGTTTTCTTGCGCCTGCCATGCTTCAGGGGGCCATTCCCTTTCGGGGGCGTCGGTGGAGCCGGCATGACACGCGCGATGTCTTGGGCGAGCGGCAGTCCTTCAACTTCAAGGACGGTCTTGTTTCGCTTCAGACGATGATGGGAAAGCAGGACGGGCCATCCTTCGCTCCTCTTGGCGAGCGCTTGTTGCGCGTCTCCATGCAGCAACGATGCGTGCTCAAGAATCGTGCACGCCATCTGGGCGAACGCCGCCAAGGCCAAATACGAACGCTCATCTCCACCTAGTGCGGCGGTTTTCAACAGCGTTAAGCGCGCCATGATTTCTCCGGACACGATGTCGATTCTTGCGGCCAGAGGATCGGCTTTTTGGAACTCACCATATTTCGCCTGCCAGTCGGGAGCCGCCTGCTTTACGAGCTTCCGCGCAGCAATCAACCGCTCGGCCTCAGTAACCAAAGGTATCTTATTTTTGGTTTTCATCATGAAAGATCGACCTTCACGGTCCGCGCTTGGACGTAGCTCGCTGATGTCGTTGCGACGTTTTTGTGGCCGAGGTGACGCCGCGCTGCTTCGAGGCCACCGGCTTGGTTGACGAATGAGCCGGAAAGCTTGCGCAGTTCGTGGATCGGATTGGGCGACGTGAAGCCCTGGATTCGGAGCCACGCGCCAAGCTTTTTCCAGCAGAAGCAACGATACTCTTTAGCGCCTCGTTTTTTGTCCGGACTAAGCCCCGCAAGGACGAACTCAGTTTCCGGCGCGTCGGCTTGGTGGTGCCGCAGCCAATCCGTGACTTCGGTAGTAATCGGCGTGGAGCGCTCCGATTCATCGGTTTTCGGCCTGAACCACTTGGTCGTGCGAACGTGAACGATGCCGTTGTCGAGATCGACGTTGGACCAAGGTAACATGTCAGCTTCGCCGCGACGGAGCCCGCCAATGAGACACAAAAGAAACGCGGCAAGCACGTCGCCCGATAGTTGGGAGCGTGCGGTTGCGTAGAGTTTGCGGGGGTCCACCGCGGTATTGAATCGCCGGGTCGAGGAGCCGATGGAAAGACCGACAAGGGGAAGGGGAGAGGGGAAGCGGATCGACTCACCGATGGCCTTCACGAAGTTGGGGCCCAGCAGCGAACGAGCATTTCGAATGACGCCGGATGAGGTGTTTTTGCGGGAGGTGCGAGTGATCTCGTTCGGAGCGCTATCGATGTAGGCCTTGCGCCATGCTTCGACCTTCGCGTCGGTCAATACGTCGAGGGAGACGCGTTCGATCTTCTCGCGCCAAGCTTTCGATTCGTCGCTCCCGTGGTAGAAAACGGACCCCGTCGGAGTGATACCGAGCACGCCAGCCACGAGTCGGCGTAGGCTGATCTCGTATTGCGCTAGCGTGGTGGGGCGCACCGTTGAGACTGACTTGGCTGCGCTGAGCAACTCGCCGACAGTGGCGGAGCGCGCTGGGCGGACATCGGGACGATTCTCCGCCAGCACTTCGGTAAGCCCGTTGCTCCGGACTTTCATCCAGAGGTCGCGGGCTTTGCGCGCGGCCTCAACACGGTTGGCGGTGTCGAGATTGAACCACGCATCCCTGCCACCCTGCTTTATGCGGAGATACAGTTCCGGGGTAATCGAGCCGTCCTTGAGCGTGCGGTGGCGCACGCGATCCTTCCAGTAATCGACGGATGACTTGGCGGCACGGTTGGTCTTGGGAGCGTAATCGATGGGCGTGGGAAAAGGGGACACCAGCGCAGAATGTCCCTTTAGTGTCCCCTTTATTTCGTTCTTAACTGTTTTTTCGGCTTCATATGATTTCGCGTTCATTGGTGTTAAATACTCATAAACAATGGTATTTAACGTGGTTTACGCAAGCCTTATGAATGGATACGAAACAGATACATAAAGATTGTGATTCTTGGGGTCGCGGGTTCGAATCCCGTTGGCCGCCCCAGAGCGATTGAAGAGTTCACCGAGTAGCGAGAGTGGGCCGGAATGCTCGACGAAGAAGACGGAGACGCCGTGAACGAGGGCAACGAGTCAAAACTTCGGCGGGCGATCTTGGAAACGGGAAGCTGAGAACGGAACCCGGGGGACTTGCCGGCAGGTGAGGCGGGCTTTAATGTGGGAATTCGATGCGGCGCCTGAGACTCGTAACCTTCAATATCGCCCACGGGCGCGGTCTGACTCCCATCCAAGGATTTACCTCGGCGCGGAAGCTGCGGCTCAATTTGCGGAAGATATCGGCTCTTTTGGGGCGGTTGGCTCCGGACGTGGTCGCTTTGCAGGAGGTGGATGAGTGTTCGCGGTGGTCGGGCAGTTTTGACCATCTCGACTACTTACGGGTGCACGGTGGTTTCCTGCACTCGGTGTTTGGCATCAACAACCGGCGCAAAGGACTTTTCAATCTGAGTTACGGCAATGCGCTACTGTCGCGGCACGAGATCAAACACGCGGAGACGGTGGTGTTTGGGCGCAGTTCGGTGGGGGAAAAAGGGTTTCTGTTTACCGAATTGGACGTGGCTGGGCTGTGCGTCCCGGTGGTGAATTTGCACCTGCATTTCGGTTCACGGGCGCAACGGCTCAGGCAGATCGACCGCTTGCTCGCTTGGCTGCGGGATCAGCATCGGCTCCGGGCGAGGGGGTGGGCGGTGGGGCCAATCATCTGCGGCGATTTCAACACGCCCAGCACGGGAGACGACGCGACCGCATCGCTGTTGAGCCACTTGGCCGACTACGGGGACTACGCGCTGCATCCGCTCAGCGGGCCGACGTTTCCGTCTCCTTTGCCTCGGCGGGCGCTGGACTTCGTTTTTCTGCCAACGGGATGCCGATTGGTGAGTTGTGAAGTAGTGAGGGCCATGCTCTCGGACCATCGGCCGGTCGTGGTCGAGTTCGAGATTGGGTGATCGTGCAGGTGGAACTTGCGGACCGGCGTGAGTGGCTTTGAGTTTTGGAGCCATGTTCGGCCCATTTGTTCGATCCTATCGCCATGCCTGAAAGTACGCCGTTTTTCCAAGTTGCTTTGAATCTGCCTCACGCCGGCAGGGTCGCGCGGCGTATCTTGCTGTTGATTTCCGAACTCCCTCGGACGAAGCACGTCTCATTAGACGGGGTGTTGGCGGTGGCCACAAAACTTGAGGGCATACTGGTGCCCTATCTCAATCTGGAGGATAATCCGCCGGCGTTGATCGCGGCTCGGGTGCGCCAAGAGGCGGCTGCGTTAGGGCGAAAGTTGGTTGATGAAATCGAAGCCGCTGGGGTCGGGCATGACCGGCTGGGCCAGTGCGTCCGAAATCTCTTCGAGTGCCTTGAACTGGGTCGGGAAGGGGCCTCGATCTCGCTTCGGGCTGGCGAAGACCCCAAATCCTTTCAGCGGCCATTTTGAACGCCGGGAACTCCAAACCTGCGCATTTTTGGGCTGGGGGGCGGAGGAAAAGGTGAGGCGCGAGCGGTGTGGGCCGCAGCTGAAATCGCAGTTGACATCAGAGGGTGCAGCGTGACTTTTCCACCCTTCATTTGTTGGCTTCCTAGCTCAATGGTAGAGCAGTTGACTCTTAATCAATTGGTTTGGGGTTCAAGTCCCCAGGGAGCCACCACTTTTGTTTTTTCCACTTCTTTTCGGCAAGTTTTCGGGGGATTCTGGCCGGCGTAGCTCAATGGTAGAGCACCTGTTTTGTAAACAGGCGGTTGCGGGTTCGAATCCCATCGCCGGCTCCATCCCGAGAGACACGGCCGACGGATTTCATCAGAGAACCAAAATTTTACTGCCTGATGGTGTAATGGTAGCACAAGCGACTCTGACTCGCTTAGTCTAGGTTCGATCCCTAGTCGGGCAGCCAGTTTGCAGAAAAGAAAACCCCCACTTCGACGTTGGTCGAAATGGGGGCTGAATTTGGCGAAACGGGACGGGCGTCAGCTCCAGCGCAGATCGACGCGGGACAGGGGCATTTGGCGGATGCGTTTGCCCGTGGCGGCGAAGATTGCGTTGCAGATGGCCGGCGCAACTGGTGGCAAAGCCGGTTCACCGATGCCGGTGGTCGGGTAGTCGGTCGAGAGGAAGTAGGTCTCTACTTTGGCCGGTGCCTCGGTGATTCGCATGAGCGGGTAATCGTTGAAATTACCCTGCACTACGCGTCCACGCTCGATATTGATCTCTTGGCTCTTCAAAGCACAGAGACCGTCGAGCACGGAGCCCTCGACTTGATTTTCGGCGCCACTGAGGTTGACGACTTGGGCACCGATGTCGGCGCCGGTGACGAAGCGATCCACTTTGAGTTCGCCGTCTTTGGTGACGGTGACTTCGGCGACCTGGGCGAAGTAGCCGCGGTGACTGAAGTGGAACGCGATTCCCGCGCCCGAACCTTTGGCGAACTTCTTTTGGCCCCAGCCCGCCTTCTCGGCTGCGAACTTCAGGACGTTGCGCATTCTGGCGACGTTGTAGGGCGCGCCGCCTCCTTTGGCTTTGCCGCCGCCGGGCGGTGTGCTTGCCGGCATTTCGTCTTTATCGCCGAGGATTTCGAGGCGGAGTTCGAGCGGATCGCGCCCGCCGGCGTGGGCGAGCTCGTCGATGAAGCTATGAAAGACCCAAGAGAAAACGCAGCTGCCGGGAGCGCGCCACGGGCCCATCGGCCAACCTGTATCAAACATGGATTGATCTGCCTGATAGTTGGCGATCCACCGGCCCGGAAACTCATCGGCATTGAGCGAGCCACCGCTGCCGGGGCTACCGCCTTCGCCGAACGTGAAGAAGTGATTCTTCCAAGCGACGACTTTTCCTTTGGCGTCGATACCTCCCTTCAAGAAGTGGAGGCCGCCCGGACGATACTGGTCGTGCTTCATGTCGTCCTCGCGCGACCAAGTGAGTTTGACGGGCGCGTTCACCTTTTGGGCAATCGCGGCGGCCTCGATGAGATAGTCGGCGCCGATACGGCGGCCAAAACCACCGCCGGCCCGATTAAGGTGCAGGATGATTTTTTCGGGCGGGATACCGAGCACGCGGTTCACCATACCGGTGCCGATGCTCGGGATTTGCGTGGGAGACCAGATTTCCATCACGCCGTCTTTCCAGTGCGCCGTGGTGTTCTGCGGCTCGAGGTTGGCGTGCGAAATGAACGGGTAGACGTAGTTGGCTTCGACAACTTTCGCGGCGCCCGCGAGGGCTGCATCGGGATCGCCGTCTTTGCGGACCACGCGTGCGCCCGGTTGGGCGGCTTTCTCCTTCGCCTGAGCGACGAAGCCATCCCAGCTCTCGGTGGCGACTTTGCCTTCGTCCCATACAACCTTGAGTTGTTTCCGGGCGGACATCGCGGCCCAGGTTGAGTCGGCGATGATCGCGACCCCGGGGACGAGCTCCTTCACCTTGTCGTTACCCGCGAGAATGAAGGCATCCTTCACGCCGGGGAGGGTCTTGATTTGGTCAAGGTTGGCGCTGACGACTTTGCCGCCGAACGCCGGGCATTTTTCGTAAACAGCGTAGAGCATCCCCGGCAGTTTGACGTCGATGCCGAATAGCGGTTTTCCGGTAACGATCGCGGGTGTGTCGTATTGGGCAACGCGGGTGCCGAGGAGTTTAAAGTCCTTGGGTTGCTTAAGCGTCACGGCGGATTTTTCCGGCACGGGCAACGTCGCTGCCTTGGTCGCGAGCTGACCGTAGGTGAGTTTCTTGCCGGACGTGTGGACGACGGTGGCTTTCTCCGCCCGGCACTCGGAGGCGGGGACGCCCCACGTTTGGGCGGCGGCTTCGACCAACATGGTTCGCACGGTGGCTCCGACGAGGTGAAAATTGTCGTAGTTGTTCGGCGTTGAATTGCTGCCTCCCGCACCTTGATTGCCGTACTTCTTCAGGTCGAAATCAGCTTGTTCGATGGCGATGTCCTTAAACGGCACTTCGAGCTGTTCCGCGATGATCATCGGGAGCGAGGTCTTCACACCTTGGCCCATCTCGGGTTGTTTCGAGACGATGGTCACTTTGCCGGCCGTCGTGATACGGACAAAGGCGTTCGGCGTGAAATCGGCTGTGGCTGAAGCGGCCGAGGCGGCAGCAGCGTCGCCGCCGGAGCGAATATAAAACGCGAGGGCGAAGCCGCCGCCGGCAAGGCCGGTGAATTTCAGAAAATCGCGGCGACCAACGGGGCGGGAGAGAAGGGGAGTGTTCATTGGGCACCTCCGGTGGCGGGAGTGAGAGTGGCGGCGAGTTTGATGCCGGCGCGAATGCGCATGTAGGTGCCGCAGCGGCACAGATTGCCCGCCATGGCGCCGTCGATGTCTTCGTCCGTCGGCTTGGGGTTGTCCTTCAGCAGTGCGGCTGCGGTCATGATTTGACCGGCCTGACAGTAACCGCATTGGGCGACATCGAGCTCTGACCACGCCTGCTGCACCGGGTGCAGCTTGGTGGCGTCGGCGGCGAGGCCTTCGATCGTGGTGATCTTCATGCGACCGACCGTTGAGACGGGCAACATGCAGGACCGGGAAGGAACCCCGTTGACGTGAATGGTGCAGGCGCCGCACTGGCCGATGCCGCAACCAAATTTCGTGCCGACGAGTTCGAGATGATCGCGCAACACCCAGAGCAGCGGGGTGTCGGCGGCCGCGTCCACCGAGCGGGACTGGCCGTTAACTTGGAGTGTGTATTTTGGCATGGGAGGCAGGGGGAGAAAGTCGACTCTTACGATGGCGAGAAAGACGGAACGACGGGCTGAACGTCACTAAAAAAACTACGGTGACGAAATGTTCGCGGTGCGCAAGCGACGGGCCTTTATTGCGAGTGGGGGGAGAGGTGAGGGCGTCGGTTAACGCATGAACCTTTGCAGCCCCGTCGCTGCATTTGGGTGGCCGAGAATACGTGGCGCCGACGATTGACATTCGGCCGGAGCGATTGGTTTTTTCTCTCGCATGACCCTACCCCGGTGCGGCGCGAAGCGTGTTTGGTGGCCTCGGGGTGTTTTTCTGATCGATTCGGGACAAGGGTTGTTACCCAATAACGGGCGGTCGGTGCACTACATGAAGCGATCGAAGCCAATGCTCTCGCGTTTTGTTGTCGGCCTTTTCCTGGGTGCCTCTTTTCCTGCACTGAGTTGCGGGCGAGCGCCCGACAACGCGATGGCGATGCTGGAGCTGGATTTTGAAAAGACGGTCCGTCCGCTGCTAAAAACCTATTGCGTTACCTGTCACTCGACCTCGAAGCAAAAGGGTGAGTTGGACTTGGAGCGCTTTGTTTCGATGGGGGACATCAGGCGGCACCCGCTGATTTGGAAAAAGATAACGGAGCAGTTGGAGCACCGAGAGATGCCGCCGGCGGACGAGCCGCAGCCGAGCGTGGAAGAAATCGCCCGACTCTCGGGCTGGATTGATCGCACCTTGGGAGCTTGGGCGCGCGAGCGGGCGGGCGATCCGGGCCCCGTGGTTCTGCGGCGGTTGTCCAACGCCGAATACACTTACACCGTCCGCGACCTCACGGGAGTCGCCTCGCTCGACCCCGCCAAAGAATTTCCCATCGATGGAGCGGCGGGCGAAGGTTTCATGAACACGGGGCAGGCACTGGTGATGTCACCCTCGCTCGTCACCAAATACCTTGATGCGGGTAAGGCCATCTCGGGCCATGCGGTGCTTTTGCCCGATGGATTTGAGTTTTTTTCCGGGTTGAGCCGACGGGATTGGACGGAGGAAATCCTCACGCAGATCCGCGCGCTTTACGCGGAGTATACCGACGGCCACGGCGGATCGAAAGTAAACTTGCAGGGCATTCTGACCGAAACGAACACCGGCGGACGCCTCCCGGTTGACCGTTACGTTGCGGCGGCACTGGCGGAGCGGACAGCGCTGCGGTCGGGAGCAAAGAACGTCGCCGGCGTGGCGGGCGAACGCGGGCTGAGCCCTCGTTATTTCGGCGCGCTTTGGGCGATGCTGGAAAGCTCCGAGCCGTCGTCGTCGCTTGATGAGATTCGCGGACTTTGGCGCGCGACGGATGCTGATGATCCCGCCGCCGTGGTTGCGGCGATCGCGGCGTGGCAAAAAACGCTCTGGCGATTCAATACCGTGGGTCACATCGGCAAGCTTGGCGGACCGCGAACTTGGATGGAGGCCGTCAACCCGCTCACGGCGAATCAAGAGCTCCGGCTCCCCTTACCCCCAGCCAACGCCGAGGGTGAGGTCACGATTTATTTGGCCGCCACGGATGCGGGCGACGGAAGCCAAGACGATACCGTGGTGTGGAATCGGCCGCGGATCGTTGCGCCCGGACGGCCCGACCTGCTGCTGCGCGACGTGCGTGAAGTTGGCCATGAATTCAAGCGTCGGCGCTCGGTGGTTTTTGCCCAAGCGGCGGGTGCGCTTGCGGCCGCCGCGCAGGCGGAAGCGACCGGCCGGAGCGACCGCGCACAGCTCGCGGTCGACTACGGCGTGAGCGATGAGGCGGTGCACGCTTGGTTCGACTATTTGGGCGTTGGTGTACCGGCGGCAGTCGCCGATGCGGACGTGATCAAGAAACCAATTTCGGGCCACAGCGGCCAGCCCGTCGTTCGGGGGTGGGGAGAGAGTGACGCCCCGGCAATTCTCGCAAATCCCTCGGCTCAAACCGTGCGAATTCCCGGGGTCATCGAACCGCGCGGTATTGCGGTGCTGCCCTCGGCAACTCAACAGGTCGTGATCGGTTGGCGTAGCCCTGAGGCCGACCGTTTTCGGATCGAGGCCGAAGTCGCCCAGGCGCACACCGGTTGCGGTAATGGTGTCAGGTGGACGATCGAGTTGCGCCGCGGCTTAACGAGAAACGTGCTAGGAACCGGCACCCTCACTTACGGCCGCAGTGTCGCGAAAATCGAACCACTGGAGAATGTGGCGCTGCGTCCGGGAGATTTGGTTTCGTTAATGATCGGAAGTCGCGGCGAGGCGGGCTGCGATTTGACCACGGTCAATTTCAAGCTCACCAGCATGGGGGGCTTGGGCCGAGTTTGGGACTTCGCGAGCGAGGTTGCAGGGGACATCGGGGCCGGAAATCCGCGGGCGGATCGTTTCGGCCGTTCGGCCGTTTGGTGTTTCTATACCCAGCCGGAAGTGGCGGTGAATGCCGGTGAAAGGACGATCCCCGCGCAGTCGCTGTTGGCCCAGTGGCAGGTCGCGGCGGATTCTACGGTCAAGAACCGGTTGGCGCGCGAACTACAATCCTTGCTGACCGGACCACCGCCGGCCTGGGATGTGCCCGCGCCGGTCAGCTTGACGGCGCGTGATCCCAAAGCCCCGAAGACGGTGGAGAATCCACAGGCAAAACTTTATCGGGAGCTCTCGGCGTTTGGCGGTCCGCTGTTTTCGCCGAAGGTTAAAGCCAACTCGCCGGGCAAGGGTGGGTGGGACACATCGTGGGGACTGGATGAGGCGAGCTTTGGTCGGTCAGTCGAAGGTGGGGCGGCGGTGGACGCAGGGAGTCTGGCGACGCGCGCGCCATCGGTGATCGAAATCCGGTTGCCGGGGGAACTTGCGGCTGGCGCTGAGTTTGTGACGAACGGCACGTTGGACCCGTCGGCGGGGACTGATGCCAGCGTGCAGATGCGGGTGCTCACGGCAAAACCCGAGTCCTTAAACCGCCGATGGGCGACGACCTTTGTGGAGAAGGGTGACTTGGGGGCTTGGCCGGCCGACAATCGCAAACTGGCGCACTCGGCCCCGATCATCGTGCAGGCTGACAGCCGCGCGAGGGCGCGTTACGAGGCGGGCTTCGATGCGTTCCGCCAATTTTTTCCCGCCGCGCTTTGTTATCAAAAAATCGTGCCGGTGGACGAGGCGGTGACCCTCACCCTCTTTCACCGGGAGGATGAACCCTTGGTGCGCCTGATGCTCGACGATACTCGGCGCGAGCGCCTCGACCGGCTTTGGGCGCAGTTGCGTTTCGTGAGCCAAGACGCGCTGACGCTCGTCGATGCGTTTGAGCAACTGTGGCAGTATGCAACGCAAGACGGCGATCCCAGGGCGTTTGAGCCGCTGCGAAAGCCGATTGAAGAACGGGCGGCGGAGTTTCGGCGGCAGTTGGTTGCCAGCGAGCCTCGGCACTTGGACGCGCTCTTGGGGTTCGCCGCGCGCGCCTACCGTCGACCGCTGACTGCGTCCGAGGGCGAGGGTTTTCGTCACCTTTACCAAGCGCTGCGCGGAAAAGAACTGCCCCATGAAGAAGCTCTACGGCTTGTTTTGGCGCGAGTCTTCATCTCGCCGCATTTTTTGTATCGGAGCGAAACGCCCGGTCCGGCACTGGCGCAGGTGCCGCTCAACGACTGGGAGCTCGCCACGAGGCTCAGCTACTTTCTCACCTCTTCCACGCCCGACGCCCCGCTCATGACGGCCGCTGCCGCGGGCCGGTTGCGAGATCCCGATGTGCTCGCCGCGCACGCCCGTCGACTCACGTCGGACGACCGAGCGCGGCGGATGGCCATCGAGTTTGCCTGCCAATGGCTGCACATTCGCGACTTCGATACCCTCGATGAAAAGAGCGAGCGGCATTTCCCGACTTTCGCCGGGTTGCGCGGTGAAATGTATGAAGAGTCGATTCGCTTCTTCGCCGATCTTTTTCAGGGCAACCGGTCCGTGCTCTCTATTTTGGACGCGGATCATACCTTTTTAAATGAAGCGTTGGCGGTACATTACGGGATCCCGAACATAACCGGTGAGGCGTGGCGACGCGTTGACGGAATGAAAGCGTTTTCACGCGGCGGTATTTTGGGCCAGGCGACCACGTTGTCGAAACAGTCCGGTGCGTCGCGCACGAGTCCGATTCTACGTGGCAACTGGGTGGCGGAAGCCTTGCTGGGCGACAAGCTGCCGCGACCCCCGAAGGATGTGCCGTTGTTACCCCAAGATGAGGCGACGGAGACGCTCACCGTGCGTCAGTTGACCGAGAAGCATACCTCCGATCCCCGCTGCGCGAGCTGCCATTCGCGCATCGATGCTTATGGGTTTTCTTTGGAGCAATTCGACGCCATCGGCCGTCGGCGGGACGTCGATCTGGGCGGGCGTCCGATCGACGCCAAGGCGAACGTGGCCGATGGTACGGAAATCGAAGGCATCACCGGCTTACGGGATTATTTGCTGACGACCCGCCGCGACGCGTTCCTGAAGCAGTTCAATCGCAAATTGCTCGGCTACGCTTTGGGCCGGGCGGTGTTGCTTTCCGACGAACCGCTGTTGGACGAGATAAAGGCGCGGTTGGAGGGCGGCGGTTATCGGATCAACGAGGCCATCGATGCGATCGTCCGGAGCCGGCAATTCCGGGAGATCCGCGGCCGTGAGACAAATTTCGAAGAGTAACCCCAACGATTCAAACCGATGAAAACCCACCACCTGTCACGGCGAACCTTTTTGCGCGGCGTCGGCGTCACGATGGCGCTGCCTTGGATGGAGTCGTTCAATGTCTGGGGCGACGAGCCGCGTGGTCGGAGTCCGTCGAGCGAGGCGCCCGTGCGGCTGGCGGTGCTGTTTTCCGGCAACGGGTTTCACAGCAAGGAGTGGTGGGCGAAGGGCACGGGTGAGCAAATGGAGTTGGGCCAGGTGTTGGCTCCGCTTGCGGCCCACCGGAAGAAGATGCTCTTCGTGCGGGGCCTTTACAACGAGCAGGCTCTGAAGGGTAACATCCACAGTTCACAGACGGGGAATCTGCTCTCGGGCGCGCCGTTGGCTGCCGGCGGCGAGATTCGTTCGGGCACGAGTATCGACCAACTGCTGGCGCAGCGCTACGGCCAGTCGACGAAGGTGCCGAGTCTCGTGCTCGGCTGCGAGAAATCCAATCCGTCGGTGCACAAGAATTACTCGATGCTCTACAGCTCGCACATTTCGTGGAGCTCTCCGACCACCCCGACGCCGCTGGAAATTTATCCGGCTCTCGCCTTTGACCGCCTTTTTAAGGACGAAGTCCAGCGGGGCGACCAAAGTGTGCTCGATGCGGTCCTGGACGATGCGGGCGGACTGCGCCGACGGCTCAGCCGTTCGGATCAACACAAGCTCGACGAATACCTGCACTCGGTGCGCGACGTCGAGAGACGCATCGATAACGCGGGCAAGAAGGGCGAGCTCCAAGGTTGGCGACCCACGCTCGAAAAGCCCGATATGCCGCGTCCGGCCGACGGGATACCGCAGGATATCGGCGAACACATGCGCCTGATGGCGGACCTTCTCGTGCTTGGTTTCCAAACCGACGCGACGCGAATTACATCGCTCAAGCTGAACAACGATCACTCGTCGCTGCGCTTTCCCAATCTCGGGGTGGACTACATGATCCACCACCTTTTGTCCCACTCCGACTCGGCCGACTGGCTAAAGGTTAACCAATTTTTCACCGAGCAGGTGGCCTACATCGCGCGGAAGCTGGACGCGATTAACGAGGGTCCGCGCACCCTGCTCGACAACTCCATGCTGCTTTTCTGCTCCTCCATGCTGACCGGCAATCATGAGGCCCGGCAGTTGCCCGTGGTGCTGTTGGGCGGGGGTGGCGGGCGCATCAAAGGCGGACGGATCCTCGACTACACCGGCAAACCTGACCGCCAAATGTGCCGCCTCTACCTTTCAATGATGGACAAAATGGATGTGCGGTTGCCGAAGTTCGGCGACGCGACCACGGCGCTCGAGGAAGTCTGACCGCCACTCGGCCCCGCGGGGCCCATTACGTTTTGCCGGAGCGACGCACGATTTCGGTCGCGACGGCACTGTCGTCGGTTTCGTGCGTCCCCACGATGGAGAGAAACTCCGCAGCGGTGATCGCGTGTTTCTTGAAAAAATCCCGGTCTCCGCCGCAGCAGAACATCATCGACGCCGGGAGCTCGCCGCGCAGCTTGGCGCGGGCCTTCGGGATGAGTCGGGGCAGCCAAGTCATCCCGAGCAAGGTGGCGGTCTTCGCCGGGAGGCTCGCAGGGTCCAAGACGACGGTGGAGGGGCAGCCGTTTTGTGTGTTGAGAAAATAGTCCCGGCGCACGAGCTCGATCGCGTGGGCGGTGGCGAAGTCCGGCGCACCGTAGTTCGCAAGGTCTTCAACGTAGTCGAAAACGTGCTGTGCGGTGATGCCTTGGCTGGCCAAGAAGTCGATGTCGGCCTCGTTCAGCAGGTTGGCGGCGGACGCACCGCCGTGGGCATAACGGGCGGAGGCACGATCGTAAACAGCTCGGAAGGCGGTGGTGAATTCGACGGGAGTCATGGTGCGGCGTGGGCAATCGGATGGTGGAAACGGGAGGAGGCAAGCGGCGCGCGGTTAAAATCCGGTGTCGCAAGTTCTCTTGGCGCGGTCGAAGAGCCCGCGGGGGAACAACCGGCTCGACCTCAATCGGCGGGGCTGAAGTCGATCAGGCGTTTAAAGCGGTCTACTTTGGCCACCACGACATCGAGCCGGGCGTTGAGCGTGTAGCGCTTCTTCGAGCGCCGGCCGCTGAGCGTGTGGGTCGATTCGTCGAAGGAATAAAAATCCTCGCCGAGGGCATCGGCAGAGATGAATCCGAAGGTCATGGACTCAAGCAGTTCGACGAAAAAGCCGTTGCGGCGGACGTCGGTGATGACGGCGGCGAAGCGGGTGCGGGGCGTGCGGTCCTGTTCGCGCTCGAAGAACTCAAGGATCTTTATCTTCACGCTTTCGCGCTCGGCCTGTTGCGAGTTTTGTTCGGTGGCACTGATCTGTTCACCGAGGGCCTGCATCCCGGCGGCGCTGTGCATGGCATCGGGTCCTTGAGGCGCGTAGCCCTCGTGCTTCACCAGATAATGTTGCAGCACGCGGTGGACGATGAGGTCGGCGTAGCGGCGGATGGGCGAGGTGAAGTGGCTGTAATCCTTTTTGTTGAGCCCGTAGTGCCCGTCGGCCGTGTGGCGGTAAACGGCTTTTTGCAGGCTGCGCAGGAGTTGGGTCCTAAGGGTGTAGCCTTGGGGATGCTCGGCCAAAATCTTCAGGAGCTTGGTGACTTCTTTGCGGTGCGAAAGGTCGCCCACGATGATTTTGAACGAGCCGAGGAGTTCACGGAATTCGCCGAGCCGTTCGGCGTCGGGATCGTCGTGAACGCGGTAGAGCGAGGGGAATTTCTGCAGGCGCGTCAGGCGGGCCACGGCCTCGTTGGCGGCGAGCATGAACTCTTCGATGAGCTGGTGACTTTCGTCGTGCTCGATTTTTTCGAGGCGATCGGCGTAGCCGTCCTTGTCCACGAAGATTTTGGTCTCGGGCATGTCGAGATCGAGGCTGCCGTGGGCCATACGGTCGCTGCGGAGCTGACTCGCGATTTTCCAGAGGGCACGAATCCACGTCTGCAGGTCTGTGAGCTCGGCGTCGGTCAACTCACGCAAGGCGCGGCCGGTGGAGCCGGTCTGGTGTTTGGCTGGCAGAGGCAGCGCGCGGATTTTCTCGAGGTCGTCGGTAAAGAGGAAGGCGTAGGCCTGTTTGTAGGTGAGCCGTTTGCGGGAACGAATGACGGTGTTTGCGTAGGCGGTGGCGGTGATTTTTCCAGACTTCGAAAACGTGAGGAAGACCGCTTTGCAGAGGCGGTCCTGAGCCTCGACGAGAGAGCAAAGGCCGTTGGAAAGCTTTTCGGGCAGCATCGGAATAACCGTGCCGACGAGGTAGGTGGAATTGCCGCGAGCCTGAGCCTCGCGGTCGAGCGCGGTCCCAGGGCGGACGTAGCTGGACACGTCGGCGATGTGGATGCCGACCTTGGTCTCGCCGGCGGGCGTGAGCTCGTAAGAGAGCGCATCGTCGAAGTCTTTGGCGTCGTCGGGGTCGATGGTGAAAACCGGCAACTCGCGGTAGTCGAGGCGGCCGGCCGTGTCTTTGGTCGGGACGCGATCGGGCAGGAGGGATGCCTCGCGCTCGACATCGGCCGGAAAACTGGTGGCGAGGTTGAACTTCTCGTAAATGCCGAGGAGCTCCGCCCGCGGCTCGTGGGTCTTGCCGAGGCGGGCCGTGGCGACACCGGTGAGCGGTTTGCGGCGGTCGGTCCAGTCATCGAGTTTGACCACGACCTTGTCGCCGGCGGTCACCTCGACCGACGAAGGCGTGAGCAGCACCTGCTGGATGAAACGAGGATCGTCGGGGGCGACGACAAACTTGCTGCCGGAGCGGAAGACATTGCCGACCACCGACATTTTCTCGCGCGTGATGACGCGCGTGACGCGGCCGACCG
>JBIKWB010000004.1:0-207743 GCA_044356555.1 Opitutaceae bacterium
CAAATCCAGCCGCACCGTTTGGTTCGCCGTCGGGTCGACGGCCCTGCTCGTTTTATGTTTCACACCATCAACGACGCCAAACGGTGCGCCTTTTGGCGACTACTGCGTTATCTGAAAGAGTCCGGCTGAGTCCGGGTTTCGATTTAGCGGTCCAAGACAGCTTATGGCAACGGACCGGAAACTACTCCGCCGCGACTGTTGTTGTAGGCTCCAAACCAGTCTTTCGCCCAGATAAGGTAGCTGCTCGAATACTTGCCCGGATTAGCCACCACATACTCTCCCCACCAAAGGAAAAGCATCGTCAGCCCGCGATTTCCGCCCAAATAAGCCCTATTTTGGTAATTGTATTCGGATGCGATCAACTCTTTCGAAAGCAACAAAGAGGGCGAAGAACCCGAATAGCCCATGGTGGAAGAGGCAGACTTCAAGCTCATGCCATCGTAGGTAGAAAGCGCAAAGCAGGATATCCTGTACGTATAGTTGATGAGGGTCGCTTTGCTCACTTCGGTACCCGAAGTGGGCTGTTGGATCGCCGCATCGAGGTTGTTTTTCCAGTAACTGGTCGTGAAACCGGTGGCTGCCATCGTGCGAATCGCGACAAAATCAAGCGTGTAGCCCATCCGCGGCACGCAGATGTTTGCATTCGTGATGGTGATGGTCCGCTCGCTCGCGGTCGTCGGCTTCAAACCGGCGTAAGCGTCGGAATCGACCAAATAGGTGCCCGGGGCCAATCCGCAGAAGAAATAGTAGCCGCTGCAATTAGTCACACCGGAAGCGATGACTTGGCCCGCACTGTTCAACAGGCGGACACGGATGCCGCTGAGATCGAAGTCTTCGTTGTCAAAGTGACCGTCCGCATCCGTATCAAAGAAGATCGAGCCGTAGACATTGCGCGGCTGCACTACCACGACGGAGAAGGTGCGGGTTGCACTAGCCGTGCCGAAGGCATCGACCGCCGTAACGCCAATGGTGTAGGTGCCCGCGCTTGAAACCGTCATGGTCGCGGTGCCAGTGGCTACCCGCTGGCCGCAGGTTGAGGACGAGACCGCCAATGCCTTGCCGTTAAGCGTCGCTCTCAGTTGTGTGATCACACCGGTCGTCGGCGTGCTCGTGCCGGTGAAAGATAGTGGGATTTTGAGCGCTGCACCGCCCGAGACTCGCGTGAACGTAGAGCCAACCGGAGGCGTATTGATGACGACCGTAGGAGGCGGTTGCACGGCTCTGACAACGAAGGTGGTCGAAGTCGATACCGTGACGCCTGCACTCACTCCGGTGACAACCAGGGTGTGTGAACCGGCCGAGACATTCGTCAACGTACCGGTGCTGACCGCAGTAGCGGTGCCCAATCCGGCGGTGGAACCGACAACGACCGGGTTGCCATCAAGTGAGGCACTGACGCTGTTTACCACGAACCCGTTTCTCGACGTGGTCGTGAAGGTATAGGGCACGTTCACCCTCGTCGAACCCGCCGGGGCATTGAACACCGCTCCGGCCGTCGGCTGACTGATCGTAATGGTCGGCGCAGGGGCGATCACGTTGATCGAGAAATTGGAGTCTGCGACCGCAGTGCCATTATCATCGGTCGCGGTGACGCTAACCGTGTGCGTACCCGAGGTCGTGTAGGGGAGATTGATGCGGCCGGTCGCTTGGAGCGTCCCAAGCCCGGTCGGGGTGAAGACCACCGTAGCATTATCGACCTTGGCCGTCAGCGTACGAACGCCACCTAGGCTGCTGTTCGCCGTAAACGAAAACGGGACGACCGTCGCCGCACTACCGACGCGGTAATCGTAGACACTGTTTGGTGTCGGGGAGTTGATTACCACCGTTGGAGGTGGTGCCGTCACCTCGACCGTAAATGAATTCACATCCGAGGCGGACCCACCCAAGTTCCTCGCCGTCGCGGTGACGGTGTATTGACCCGGTGCGGCCACGACCAAGGTTGAATTGCTGCTAACGCTCTTGGTGTTGAGGCCGCTTGAACTCAGGGCCAACTGCAGTCCGCCAAGCGAGGCCGTGACCTCCGAGATCGGGCTCGACTCGGAGCCTGTCGAAACCGCCGTAAAACTGAAACTCAGCGAGACCGGAAATGCCGTGGCTGCTACCCGCGTGACACTGCCATCAACCGGGGCGACGATCGAAACGACGGGCGGCGTGAACGCCGGCGCCGCCGTGACCGAAGCTTGGATGAAGGTGCCCACGTTAAGGAGCCCGATACCCGGTACCACCGTCCAGCCAGACGTGGTAATTTTATAACCGTAAGACCCGGGGAGTGCATTCGCCGGAACCGCGAGCGTCACGACAAACGAAACAACTTGGTTGGGTGCGTTAAAGGTCAGCCCGGTGAGCGGAGCGCCGGTGCCAACCGTCGAATACGAGAGGTAACTCAGCGCCGTGGCTTCAGGGACACCAACTGGAATTCCGTTAGGCGTGGCAACGATCCCGATCGGCAAACTCACCCCAGACACCAAGTTCGACGGAGCCGTGACACTCACCGTGAACGAGCGAGTAACCGGCAAAAGCCCCTGAATTTGAGTAAGATCGGGCGTGTAGGCGACGACTGGAGTCGGTTCTGCGTCCTGCGCTCGGGCCACCGGCATTACTTCGGCAACAAGCAGACCAAGCGACAACACCGCCACACTGCGCCGCAACAGAAAGCCGATTGCTAGGGTTGGGAATGCGAATTTCATAGGTTTGAAAGCCAAAATGTCATGAACTTGCATCTGGCCTAGGGCATAGACCCTATATGTCGAATCCAAAATGAACGGTCGTGTATTTCTACGTATCTAGGGCTAATACCCTACCGAAAGGGTTGACCCTCGTTGATAAGACGCGAAACATACCTGTGACAAACCCGCATCGCAACGTGGCCGTTTTACCCTCCAGTTTAAGCCGAATTCAGCGAATTTTCGGTCCGCGCCCAAATCTCGAAAGCCGAGTTAAAACTGGCGGGGCAATCGCCTTGGAATCGCTTACAAAAGCCAGCCGATTTATCTCAGTTGCAAATTCGATGCACCGCATCGTTTTCACTGCCTTGACGGGGTCGCTCATTCCAATTTCAGCCCAAACTATTTGGACTGGGGGTGGCGGGGATAACAACTGGAGCACGGCCAACAACTGGAACAACAACATTGTCGCAGCCAACCCGAGCCTCGCCGTGTTGAACTTCGCCGGCGGGGTCAGGCTCACCAATACCGTAAACGCCAATTGGACGGTCGCGGGCATCAACTTCACCAACACGGCTGGTGCGTTCAACATCGGAAGTAGCGGCGGATCGACGCTCACGATCAACGGCAGTGGAATCGTGAATGCAGATAACTCGCTGCAAACCCTCAGCAGCGCGATCGCCCTAGGCACCCATCAAACGTGGTCCACCACATCCACGGGCAACCTAGCCGTGAGCGGCACCATCAATACCGCCGGTTTTACCCTTTCGACGAGTCCGACCGTGAGCGCTGCACGCACGATCACTTTGAGCGGCGCCGTCTCGGGCACTGGGTCCCTCACTGTTGGCGGAGTCGGCACCACCATCCTTTCCGGCGCCACGGCCAACACCTACTCGGGCGTGACAACGATCAATTCCGGGGGGCTCAGGCTACAGAAAACAGCCGGTGTTAATGCGATCGCGGGTAACATCACAATTGGAGATGGCACCGGCACCGACACCCTCACGCTCGCCGCCAATAATCAGATTGCCGACACCTCCGCAGTTACGCTCAACGCCGCCGGCACGCCGGCATTCAATCTCGCGGGCTTCACCGAACGGGTCGGTTCCATTGCTTCGTCCAACACCGGTGCCTCAATAACGCTCGGCAACAACGGGAACCTCACTGCCGGCGATGCGGCCAACACCACTTACGCCGGCGCTATCACGGGCACCGGCACTGCCTCTTTTACCAAGCAAGGCTCCGGCACCACCGTCCTCGCCGGCGCCAACTCTTACGCCGGCACCACGACCATCAGCGCCGGCACGCTTCAAGTCGGCAACGCCGGCACCACCGGCACCCTCGGCTCCGGCAGCGTGACCAACAACTCTGCCTTAACGTTCAATCGCACAAACAGCCAGACCGTCGCCAACGCCATCAGCGGCACCGGCGCTCTCACTCAAGCCGGCTCCGGCACCACTACCCTTTCGGGCACCAACAGTTTCACGGGCGGCGCAGCCGTTACCGCCGGCACCCTCGCGCTTCAAAACGGCAGTGCCATAGGTACAGGGACCGTCGGCACCGTCGTTTCATCCGGAGCAACCCTTCGGCTCGACGGCGGCGTGACGGCCGCCAACAACGGCACGCTCTCTCTCGCCGGCACGGGTGTCGCCGGTGCCGGTGCCCTCGTCGGCGCGAATGCGATCAATCGTTGGTCCGGCAATCTTGCGCTCACGGCCGATGCGACCGTCTCAACCTCAGGCGCCAATTTCCTCGCCCTCGGCTCGACCAGTCCCGCTTGGAATCGGGCGATCAACGACCCTCGCGGCAACACCCCTTTCACCCCCGGTTTTGAGGATCTCACCACCTTCGCTCTCGGCGGCAATACCCTCACGCTTACTGGCACCACCACCGCCGTCGACAACCGCGCCATCTACGTCAATGCCCGCATGACCGGCGCCGGCAACGTCGTCATCAACATGACCAATCCGGCCGACGTCGCGCGCTTCACCGCCAACGTCAACACCTACACCGGCTCGACCACGGTCAAGAACGGCACGCTCAGCATGTCCACGACCTCCAACACCTATCCCGGTGACACGGTCAACCCCGGCTACTTCGGAATCAATGGAGCCCTCATCGTGGGCGACGGCTCCGGAGCCGCCAACACCGCCCGCTACATCACCGGCGCAGGCACCGCCAGCCAGGGACTTATCAACTACAACTCGTCGCTCACGCTCTATCGAGACGGGCAGGTAAACCTCAACGCCACCCAGACCTTCACCGGCGTCACCTTCAATGGCGGTGCGATTGATCTTGGTTCTGCCGGCGGCCTCTACCTCAACGACACCCTCACGGTCAACGCCTCCGCCGGTAACACCGCCACCATCACCGGCACCGGCACCAGCACGCTCAGCCTCACCATTCAACAAGGCCCCAACCCCGTCCCAAATGCCAATCGCACGTTCAACATCGTCGGAGGGGTCGGCAATACGTCGGATCTCACCCTCAACGCCGTCGTGAACAATGGTTCCATCACCAAAACCGGCATCGGCACGATGAGCATCATCAACAACAATTCCGGCGGCTACGAGGGCACCACCACGATCAACAACGGCATTCTCAATATCCAACACGGCAACGCTCTCGGCCAAGCCGGCAACAATCCCGCTACCGCCACCACCGTCAACTCCGGCGGCACACTCCAACTGAGCAACGTCGCCAACGGCAATTTCACCACCAACGCCGGCGAACAACTCTATCTCAACGGAACCGGTTACCTCGGCAACGGAGCCCTCCAAAATTTAGCCGGCAATAACACGTGGGCCGGCAGCACCTTTCTCACCACTAACGCCCGCATCCAATCTGAGTCCGGCAACTTGCTCACCTTGACCGGCACGATGAACTCTTCGTCCAACTCGACCCTCGATGTCCGCGGCTCCGGCAACACCACCATTTCCGGCACCGTTGGCATCGGCACCGGCGGCATCACCAAAAACGGCACCGGCACCCTCATCCTTTCCGGCACCAACACTTACGGCGGCACGACCCTCATTCAAGAAGGCGTTCTTAGCCTGCAAAACAGTGCGGGCCTCGGCGGTCTCGGCACCACGACGGTTGCCTCTCTCGCCGCCCTCCACCTCGACAGCACCGCCAACGGCAATCTTCTCGGTGGCGACGCCACCACCATCACCGGGACAGGCATCGGCGGCACCGGCGCGATCAGAAATGTTCTCGGCGCCAACAACTACACCGGGCAAGTGACGCTCGCCGGCTCCTCGCTCGTCACCGCCAACTCCGCCACCACGCTCACCCTGTCTGGCGGCACGACCGGTGCCGGCCAAGATCTCACCGTCGGCACCACCGCCCAGAACGGCAATGTCGTCATTTCCGGAGCCATGTCCAACGGCACCGGTCAACTCACCAAGGCCGGTTCCGGCGATCTGACCTTTGGCCGATCAACCGGTATCACCGGCACGGTTGGCCTCACCCATCTTGACGGCGGCACCCTTACCGTCGGCCTCGACACCGGCACCCTCTCGACGCTCAACACCAAAGCCATCGACTCCGCTCTCGGCACCGTGCTCAAGATCGGCTCTTCCGGCAAGGTCTTCGCCACCTACGACACCAATGCGACGATGTTCGGCACGATCGATGAAATCGCCGCGTCCGGCGGCACATTCGAGAAAGCCGGCGCCGGGACTCTCACGTTCGCCACCTCGTTTAATTTTGACGGCAATCTCATTCTTAGCGGCGGCACGCTGGCGCTCGCCAACAGTGCCAACGTCACGTTCGGCAACATCTTTATCACGCAGAATATGACGATCGATTTCGGCTCCGGCACCTCGACCATTCTGTCCTCGGCCAACCTGTTTATTTCCGCCGGCGTCCAAGTGAGCGTCATCAACTGGGTCAATAACGGCGCCGGCGGCACCGACGACATTTGGTATGCCACCAGCGGCTTCGCCCAGACCGCCGGCCCTTCGGCCACCTTGAATGGCACCCCGACTCCCCCCAATACCAACCCCGAGAATCAGATCACTTTCTCGGGCATCGCACCCGCTTCCCACACCTCGTGGGTCAGCAACCAAGGCGGCCAATACTACGACAACGAAATCCGCCCGATTCCCGAGCCCTCCACCTATGGCGCTCTCTTCTTCAGCGGGTGCCTCGCGCTCTTCGCCTGGCGCCGTTTCCGCGCCAAACATGCCGCCCTCCAGTGATCTCGTTTTGATCCAAGCGGCGCGGCTCTCATCGTTTTCCGGGTGATTGGCTGGCTTGCCGATTTTTTCCGTCTCGCTTGGGGCTTGTTTTACTGGAACGCCCGCAAGTCCCTCTTCCGCCTCCAAGGGGCGCGCGGGCGCCATCCTTGTCAAAACTCCAGCGACTCGGGCCGCGCGCTCGAAACCCAATGCGATGCGTGTATCCAATGGGCAAAACCCATCCGCTTCGCCCGGGTTTGCCCCCTACTGGTCTCCACCCCCCGGGGCCTTCGCTGCTCCGCCCACGCCGCCGATGTCCGCCCATTTTGGGGCCGCACCGCCCGCTACTACGGCACCATCCTGATCGCCATCTACCTCGCCGGAGCTCTCGGAATCTTCGTCTTTCTCCGCGGCGTGGGGTATCCGGTCAATCTTCTGCACCTGGCGTGGCCCGGCCTGTGGTATCGCGTGCCCCAGGTTCGCAGCGCCTATTTTTTCGAGCAGGGCAACGCGGCGTTCACGGCCGGGCGCTTGAGGGAGGGACTGCTCTACTTCGACACCGCCTACACGTTCGACCCATCGAACTACCTCGCCGGACTCGCCCTCGCCCGCAACTACCAGACGACCCACACCGTCATTTCCGACGCGGTCTATACCCGCCTCTACCATGAACACCCCCGGCAACGCGCCGCCACGGCGCAGGACTGGTTCCGGGCACTGCTCGCCCGCGGAGATTTCACCAAAGTCGCCGAGCTTGCGGCCCGCGAAGTAATTGCCGACCCCACCCATGCGAGTCCGTGGATGCGGGCTCTGTTGTTCGCCACCCGTCAAACCGGCGACATCACTCCCCTCACTGCCCTGCTCGACCAGCAATCTCCTGCCATCACGCCATGGCGTCAGCTCATCGCCACCGAGTTGCTCGCCCGCAGCCCCGATACCACGGCCTATCGCCAATCCTTGCGCACACCTTGGCCGCTTGATGCTCCCGCCTTCGCCCGTTTTTACCAAATCGATGCGCTAAGTGGCGTCGGCGACCACTTCAACGCCCTCGACCAACTCGGTCGCCAGGTCGGTCGCCTCGACGACGATACCACTCTCGCCCTCCGCCTCGCCGCCTACGCCCGCAGCCAGTCGCAGGCACGACTCACCTTTGAGTTCAAAGACCTCCTCACTCGCCCCCTTACTCCTTCGGTCACCAAAGTTCTCGCCGCGCACCTCATTCGCCACCCCGACCCGGCTCTTTTCAGTCTGCTCCACGAAAAATTCGAACGAGCCAATCTTCCGCTCACCACCGAAAACGCCGGCACCCACTTCTCGATTCTCTGCGTTGCCGGCGTGCACCAGGACCGCGCCCGGCTCCGAGCCTTGATACTACACCTCAAGGACCGGGCGTCCGTCTCCTTCCTCCGGCTCAACCTCGTTGAAGAGTTCTTCAACAACGAATCCTCCGCCAAACGCATCTCGACCTTCCTTCCGATCCTCCCGGTCCCGCTCGAGGTCACCTACGCGTTGCTGGAACGCTATCCCGACCCGGCGCGACCGGCAGCCCCGCCGTTCCGTCAACCGTGATCAAGCCACCCCGTCCTCATGGGGCGAACACGCCGACGCTCAAAAACCCCGGTGCCCATCGCGGCTCTGTCATCCTCGGATGATAACCAAAGGAAACACGGCCGAAGGTTTAAACTTTGCCGCGACAAAAACGGCGCGGGGCCGATGGCCGGCCGGCTCGATCTGCCGGAGCGCCGCTCACTTCGCGCCGTTCAGCATATCTTCCATCAAAGCAAGCGCGGTCGCTTCTGTGATCTCCGAGACGCCGAACTGCTTGGCGGCGCGGGCGGCCGATTGGCCGAGCACGTCGCTGGCCGAGGCTTGGCCAAGAATCGTAGCGTCTTTCAGGCGGATCGCCGTCATCTGAATGTCGGGCACCGCCACCGTGCTGTCGCCGGAGACTTCCACGACCGGAAGGTTGCGGGAGGAGATCAACACCTCGACGGCGATGTCGGCCGATTGCGCGAGGGCGTCTCGTTCTTTCGCGGCCTGATCGCCGAGCAGACGAGAAGCGGGCTGCGCACTCAACATCACGCCAGCGGTCCGCTGGTCGGCCAACGTGGCCCCGCCGTTGCGAAACGCGCGGCCAAGAATTCGCTCGATGTCGCGCACGGTCTGCTGGTCGGCGAGCGTGGCGACCGGAGCGTCCTTCACCGCGTAAGTATTCGTGCCGCTCGTCTTGGTTTGGGCCGGCTTTCCATCGGTCGTCTTCTCGGAAAATTTTTCCGTGCGGCCCGTGAGCTTGAGGCCCGCCGGATCAACCAGGGACCGGTTGACGTAAATCACGATGCGGGGGGCTTGGGTCGCACCGTAGGCGGCACGGAATTTCTCCAGCACCGCCTGCGCGACGGCCGGCGCGATCAACGTCGCGGACGTCGGGCCGTAGAGACGCTGGTCAGCCGGCGCGACCGGTTCTGCGGGTGTTGCGGGCCAGGCTTTCGTGACAGGCACCGGCGGCTCAGGCGCGGGTTGCGACTGGGCGAGCGCGACGACGGTGAGCGTGGAGAGAACAAACGGGTAGAAAATGGGTTTCATGGCGGAGGGGGAAACGGTTTGGGTGGTTTGCGGGGTAGGCCCGACCGGTGGTCGGGCGGCGGAAAACCGACTACCGGTCGGTTCTGCATTTCGATCCGCGTTCTACAGTTCTATATTTCTTCAGCGGAGAATGACGCGGGACTTAGCGCGCCTGACGGACGCGGATCGTGTATTTTTTCGCAAGGGTGTTGATCGCGGTGAAGCGAACGGCCTCGGTGGAATTCTCGGCGAGGATGAGCGTCTGGAACGGCGTTTCATCGCCGGTGGAGAAACCTTTTTCGTCCTTAAAAACGGCGTTGATCTGCACCTGAAGGCGACGGGCTTCGCGGTTTTTCACGTTGGCGACGACTTCGAGCCGGCCGTCGGCGAGCGTGCGTTCCTGCAAGCCGGTGCAGGTTATCGAAACCTGCGTGGGCTTGTCGAGGAGCACAAAGCTCTCGGTGTTTTCCAAGGTGTAGCGCGTGGTGTCCTGCGGCGTGAACGGACCGGGCGGAGTGGCACATCCGGCCAAGAAAGCGAGGCCGGCGGCGGCGAGGATCTGGGTGACAAATTTCATCTTCATAACGGGATTCGTGGTGTGGTGGTGGTAAAGTGTGACTCGCGATCAGCGCTTAAGTTCGCTCAGAAATATCACGGTGTCGCGATCCGCCGGTTCGACTTGAATCTTCAGGGTTTGCGTGAGCCCGGGCAGGGTGCTGCCGGCGGCATCTTGGAATTCGAGGGTGGCAGGATACTCGCCCGGCCCGAGACGCAGGGCGGCAAAACTGAGCCGCTGCGGCAAGTTATCCCACATGCGGATATCGGCCTGGGGCGTCGTGGCGGCCGAAGCGAGCTTGCTGAGCAGGCCGATGGCCCCGAGCGCGACAGCGGCCGTCTGCGCATCGCGATTGCCGTAGGTCTCGATCGTGCCGTCGGGCCGGCGGCGGCGTCCGTAAGCGTTGTCCGCCGCGATGGCGGCCCCGATGAGGGCGACATTACCCACGACATCGGTGTTGCGCTTGAAGACGGCTTTGCCGCCAAGGATGTGGTCCATCACGCGCCCGCCCCGGGTCGTCGCCTGAAAATTGAGATCGTCGTAAGCCGGCAGGACCACGGTCTCGCCGTTGACCACCAACGTGGCCGAGTGCGCGGCGGAATCCTTGGTGAAGAACTTAAGCTGTTCGCCGTATTCGCCGCCGCTGTATTTGCGCGGACCACGGCCGTATTCGGCGAAGATCAGGACGTTGGCCGCCGGATCATAGGGCGGCAGGTTCTTGCCTTTGGCGTTGGCCTGCGCGCGCGCGAACGCATCGGAGCCGTCACCGCCAAGTTTCGCCGAGGCGAATCCATCGAGGTAGTCGAGCAGCACGTAATCACTTTTGTTGTCCACCGCCTCGGCATCGCTGTCGATGAGCTGACCCGAGCGGTAACAGGCGCGGGCATTGTCGAGCTGGCCATCGCGCCAATAAAGGAGGCCCCGATAGTAGTAGGCCATGACGCGCTCGTAGGGCTCGCCGATGAACGTCTTGGTGCTCTCGGTGGAGAACAGACCGCGGGCGCGCTTCGCATCGGCGTCGTTGGCCAGAATCCCGCCGATCAGGGGCAGTGCGTCGTCGAGGCGGAGCTTCGCCTCGGCCGGATTAGCGGCCCGCAGCGCGCTGGCCGCGACCCGAAAATCCCAAAGCGCGCGGTCCTTGACGGGCGCAGCCGCTCGCTGCGCATTGCCATCAACGACCGCATCGCCCGTGACGATGACCTGCGGCCGGTCGGGTACCGTGGCGCAGCCCGTGAACGCGACGAGCACCACGACGGCCATGGTGGCCGTGAAGCGACGGCAGAGAAGCTGAACTCGAAGGAGCATCGGGAGGAAAGCGGATGAAAAAGGCGGGCGCGGCGCAAGGCCGGCACCCGCCCATTGGAAAAACACCGATCAGGACCGGACCGGCGCCTCAGCGGTAAGCGGCGTCCTCAAGGCCCTGTTTCTTGATCTCGGATGAACTCTCCCAAACAATCTCGCTCGTGCGGGCGTCGGTGAGCCGGAAGCTGTAGAGAATGTAGTCGCTCGTGCCCTGCGAACTCTTGGTCGTCAGGCCTTGGAGTTTGCCGGTGAGAAAATAATCGGCCCCGCGGAACTCGACGACGTTGGGATCGGAACTGGCCGTGACTTGGCCGCTACGTTTCAGGTCCCGCTCGCGCTCAAGCGTCTTCATCATCTCGCGGTCGAGGAACCGCACTTTGCCCATGGACTTTTCGTTCAGTTGGCTGCGGATCCGGGTAAGAAAAATGTCTTTGTTGATCGGAAAACGGGTCTCGTTCACCACAGGATCGAGCACGATGCGCGGCGCGACTTTGGCGGACGCGATCTCGGGAATGCCGAGGACGCCGCGGGCCATTTTGTCCGTGACGGCCACAAGATCCTGCGACTCGACGCCCGTGCCGGCGACGAAGCCGCGCTCATCGGCCTTCATCTCGGTGACGGGAACGCCCGAAGGATTTTGAACCCCGGTGGCGCAGCCGGTGAGAAACACGGCCGGCGCCGCCACGGCGGCAAGAGCGAGAATGCGAAAGAAATTTTTCATGGAGCTGGTAGTGATGGAAACAGACAGAGAGGGAAACAGACAGAGAGGGAAACGGACCGGCGCGATCAGTTCCGGCCAAACATTGAGTTCGCCGCGCTCATCGGGGTCGTGGGCGCGGGGCTGTTGTAATAGTTGTTGTTGATGATGGTCGTCGCCTGCTGCCCAACCGAGGTCGCGGGCGCAGCGGGCGCAGCCGCAGCGTTGGCCAACGTCGCGGCGGCGGCCTCGGCGGATTCAGCGCGGCGGGCGCGGCTCTCGGCGATCGAACCGATCAAGAGCCCGGCCCCGGCGCCGTAGGCGGCACCCCGCCAGGCGTTGTGGCCAAGACTGCCGCTGTTGTTACCGATGATCGCACCGGCGAGCGCGCCGAGGAAAAGACCGCTGCCGGCATAATTCGGCCGGGCGGCCACGTAGGTGTCGGAGGCATCGTAATAATAAACCGGCTCCGAGCGGTAAACGTAAGGCCGATAAAAGCTTGGTCTCGAAACGTAGCCGTAACCGTAGTAAGGCCGATGGAAATCAGAGTAAAATACCGAGGGGCGATGATCGCCGCGGTGGTAGACCGTCGGACGGTGAGCTTCGGCGCGCCGATTGGCGTGCCCGATCGCGCTTCCGACCAATAGTCCGGCTCCGGCACCATAGGCCGCACCGCGCCACGCGTTATGCCCCAAGCTGCCGCTGTTGTTACCGATCACCGCACCTGCGACCGCGCCGATGGCCACGCCGTTGACCGCTTCACGCCGGATACTTTGCGCGTAAGACGGCACGAGTGCAGCCAGAGCCAAACTGAAAGAGAGGAGCGTTTTCATGTCGGGAAAAGAATAAGCAGAAGATGGCAGACACCCTGCTTTTCGCAAGGTTTCAGCCAATTGTTCCAACTCGTCGGCGCCCCCAATTCCGCGCCTCCGCGGAGATTATCCTCTATTTGGATGACAAACCGGCCGGGCTCGCGACCGACGCGGATGCCAGAAGCTTTGTCAGCTCGGGCACTTCACCCACGGGCAACTCGCGGGCGCCGGCATCGTCGTAAATGAAGATGGGGCCCGCCTCGACCGTGACTTTGCCGGCGTGCAGGCGCGCGACCGCACCGTTGCCGATGCCCAACACGGTTTCGCCCGGATTCACCCGGCGATAACCGCGGATCTTGTTCGCCCGCGCGGCATACTCGGGCTCGCCGACTTTGGGATGGTGCGGATTAAACACACACGGAAACAGTCCCAGCGCCGCTCGGCTGGGAACGTCAACCACCGGGAAATCGTTGGTCGCCCCGATCACGGTGCCCGCGATATTGCAGCCGGCACTCGAACCGTTGAACACCCCTCCCGCCAACACCCGTTCGCGCAAAGCGCCGAGCTGGCCCGTTTCATACAAGGTGCGCAACAGCAGGAAGGTCTCCCCGCCGCCGACAAAAAACGCCTCCGCGTCCTCAATCTTTTTCAGGGCCTCGCGGCCTTTCCAACGGTGCAGCGACTCGACGGCGTAGCCATCGGCCTCGAACAACGGCCGCATCCTTTGCTCGACGCTATCCCAGTCCGCCGGCACCGACGCATGCAAAATCAGCAGAATCTTCTTTCGCGCCCCGTAGTGCAGCCGGTGCGCGGCACTGACCGCGGGCAGCAGTTTGCCGTCTTTCGTGATCGTCCCGCCGCTCACCATGGCCGAGACCAGCGGCGAGCGGTGCAGGTTGGGCGCCGCCGGGAAGGGTCCGGTCGCCGCCCAGAGCCGGGGTGCGCCGGCGGCGGTGGCAACCCAACCGATGGTTTTTAGAAAATCGCGACGGTTTGTGATCATAGGATGAAAAAATTATCGCCCCGCCTCGCGCGGCCAAAGCCCCATCGCGGTCAGCCGGGGCGTCAGGTCAAACGTCTTCACCGTCGCGGCGACTTCCTCGGCCGTGCGGCGCTGCGCGGTGAGTTCGGGCGCATCGGCGAGGAACAAAGCGAGTGCCCCGATCGTCGCCGACGACTCGGTGATCATCTTCGCGTCGATCTTGTCGAAGGTGTCGGCAAAATCGTGATAGTAGCGCACGATCTCCCGGTCGATGTGGGCGCCAAACGTGATGACGTTTACCCCGTCGAGTTGGTAAGGCGTGTGGTCACTCGCGAGCCATGCGATGTTTTTAACGCCCTCGCGCAAGCGCTCAACCGGCAGGGTCGCCGCAAACCGCGTGAGCATCGGCACGAGCCGGTCGTCGCCGCAGGCATTCACCGACAACGGATACCCGACCATATCGAGATTCACCATCGCCGCGATCGGCTCCTTCCGCGCCACTTCGGCGGCATGCCGGGAACCCCAGAGCCCTTGCTCCTCGCCGTTGAACCAGACGAGTTCGATCGGACGCAGCCGGTCTCCCGGGTGCGCCGCGAGGTATTTGGCGAGCCCGAAGACCTGGGCGACGCCGAGGCCGTTGTCGGTCGCGCCTTGGCCGAGATCCCAAGAATCAAAATGCGCGCCGATCACGATCTTCTCCGCGGTGCGGCCGGGGAAACGCACGATCAGGTTCGACGTTTCAACCGGCATGCAACGCGAACGCGTGTGCATCCGCACGCGCACGGTTTTCCCCCGCGCCAACAGCCGGCTGATCCACCGACCCTCTTCCTGGGCGATGCTGTAGACCGGAATTTTCAACGGTTCGCCGCCGAATGAACCGGTGCGGGCGAGCAACTGACCGCCCCCTTCGCGATTGATAAAAAGCACGCCGCGCATCCCGCGTTCGCTCGCGGCCTTCTCGTAGAGTCCGCGCGGAACCGTCGTGTTGGCCGCCAGCAGGCCGACCTTGCCGCGCACATCCGCCTTCGCAAAATCGGCGTCGCGGCCTTGCCCGATGTCGACGACCTCGGCCTCAAACGGCGCGTGCGCCTGCGTGTATGAAAGTGCCGCCACCCGCAACCGACGGGCCTCGGGCAGCGGCGCGAGCAGCGTGACCTCGTCATCGCCGCGCGCCCACCCGGGCATCGTAAATTTCTGCTCCTCGGGCTTGAGCCCGAGCGCGCGCAGTTCGGCGACGAGCGCATCCATCGCCGCACGGTTGGCCGGACTCCCGGTGACTCGTCCGCCAAAGTCGTCCGACAATCGCCCGAGCAAGTCGTAGCCCGAGCGATCGGCGAGCAGCGTGGTGACGACCGGAGGGAGCGCAGGCTGGGCCGGAAGCTCCGCGGTTAAAATCAGCGGGAGCAGGCAGAGGGTTCGAACAATGAGGTTCATTTTACGCGGTTGGTGACGGACAGGGTGTTGAAATCGAGCACGCGCTCAAGCCGGCCGTGGGTGATCGTGAGCTTCCGGCCGCCCACCTCGGCGTTGAGGTGCGGGCCTTCGAAAAGTTTCCAGGCCCGGTAGTCGACCGCACGGCCGTTCACCTGCGGCACGGTCCCGAAGGTGAAGGAAATTTTATTCCCGCGCAGCGTGGTCATCTCCACGGCGGGCAACGGCTCGAGCTTGAACGCGAGCGGCAACGCGCGGATCGCCCGTTGGAAAGCCGCGAAATCCGCGAACTCACCCACCCCCGCCGCCTGCACAATCGTTCCGTTGTTGAGGTGCGGGCTGGTGAGCACCCGGCCGCCAAGGTCGAGCCGTTCTTTGGCCCAACCGGATTTGTAATGAAAGTAGGGAATCCAGTGGTAACCCGCGAGCGGCCGATAGGCGAGGTAAGCGCGGCCGCCTTGCGCAAAGATCCAACCGGAGTCGTCCTCCGTGACGTTGATGAGGTCCTTGGAAAAGAAGCCGTTGATGTGGGGAAACCGTTCGCCCGGCGCGATCGCGTAAAGCGCGATCACCGTGTCGAGGTCCTGAAACACCTGCTCGTAGGGCGAGCTGCCCATGAGCTTGTCGGGCGAATCGTAGGACGGCTTGCCCTCAAACGTAACCCCTTTGATCCAAGGCTCGGGGTAGGCGGTGAAAGACGACTGCAATGACCGGGACGACGAATGCGGGTGCATCGAAAACATCGTGGGGTGTTTCCCCCTCGGGTCGGGCTCGGCCCATGTGACGTCCCAGACGTGGGACTGGATCGGGTCGATGAGGCCGCCCGTCGTCGAGCCGACGCCGTAGTCGTGCCGTAGGTAATTGGTCTTATAAACGGGCGGTGAAAGCTCATCGCTGTAACGCCAAAACCGGCGCACGCGGGCGCGGTCGCGCTGGATGAAGTCGCCACCTCGGTCGGTGGCGATGCGATAGATCACCTCGGGCAACTGGTAGCTTTTGGCGAGCGGGGCGAAATAAAGGCCCCAGCCGCTGTAGCCGGCCGTGGGCGGCGTGTTGCCAAACAAAAGCCAGCTGAAGAAAGACGTCATGGCCTGCCACCGCTCGACCACCGCACCTTCATCGGTGCGCGAGTGCGGACCGCGGAGTACGCCGTTGAGCGAAGAGGTCGCAAGTTCGGCGAAGAGCCAGTCGAGCATCATGCTCGCGCGTTGGCGCATCGCGGGATCTTTCGACCAGTTGGCGAGAAAACTCAGCGGGATCGCATACTCGCCGATATAATGCGAGGTGTTGAACTCACCCTGCCCGACCGTCGTGGTCGTATCGAACCACTTGAGGAGAAATGCACGGGCCTCGGCGAGATTTTCGGCCGAGGAGCGGCCGGAATACCACGTCTCGGCCGGTTCATCCGGGTAAAGTTCGGCCATGAGGTAGAGCGATGCGTAATACATCATGAAGTGGTTCTCAGTGTCGCCACGTAGTTGGCGGGTCGTTTTCCATGCGGTGCGGATCGAGGCCAACGCCTCCGGGGACAAGCGGTCGCGACCGAGGTAGGCGATGCACACGGTCGGAAACATCCAGAAAGGCCCGGTGCCGGGCTCCCGCATCAGATCGATCACGCGCTGGGAGCAGCCGGGCAGATCCTCCCCACGCACGATTTTCGCCGCGATCATGGCCAGATCAAGCCTCGCCGGATCGGCCGTCTGTGCCTTGCCTCCCGCCGCGGCCCAGCCGAGCATTTCGTCCACCCGGCAGACGTAAGCCGCACGACGCCGATCCTCATCGATCTCCGGCACCGTCGATGGAGCCGGTCCTTCAAACGAGGGTTGGGCGGCAAGACGAAGCCCCACCAAGGCGAGCAACGGGAGAAGGCAAAGCGGGCATTTCATCGGAAAAAAGCGGCGGGATTACTTTGTGGCCTTGGGCAGCAAGAGGAACTTCTTCACCGCCGAACCGGCCAGGGCATCGGGGCGCCACGTCCGCCCGAAATCCGCCGACTGAAACAGCGTCTCCTCGACCACGCTCGCGAACAGCCGACCCTCCGGATCGACGCCGACCCGCCAAACCCGGGCCCCAGCGGGCAACCCGGCGTTGCGATCGGTCCAGGTCAGACCCCCGTCTTCACTCGTCCACACGCCCCGGCCCCAACTGCCGATGGCGAGACGGTTGGGATTGGTGACGTCGAAGGTGACGTTGTAGAGCGGTCGGTCACCCGGTGCGGCGGGCACGTGGGTCCAGGTGACGCCGCCGTCGGCCGAGCGCCAAGCGCCCGCACTTTGCGTTACGGCGAACCAGAAACGCGGATCATGCGGAGATTGCTGGATGTCGGCGACCGTATCTTTCGTCGGCAGAACTTGGCGCCAGTTTTTGCCCGCATCGTCCGTCAGGTAGATCCCGATCTCGCAACCGGCCAGAACGCGCCCCGCGCGGGTGCGGTCGATCGCCAGCGCCCGCGTGAACTTGCCCCGCGTCGGCAGGCCGTGTTCCCGGCGTTCGAGGTGTTGGGCTCGGTCGGAGGAGAACGCGATGCCGTCGGGCAAAGCGAGATAGACGTGATCGGGCGCGTTGGGATCGACGGCCACGTCGAGGCCTTCGGTCATCTCGGAATCGTTGCAGATGCGCCAGAGTTTGCCGCCGTCGAGACTGCGCCACAGGCCGTTGATCGTGGTGGTGTAAATGACGTTGCGGTCGCGGGGATCGAAGGCGAAGGCGCTGATGCCGGTGTCGTTATAGCCGACATGCTGCCAAGCACCGGCGTCGTCGCGCCGAAAAACGCCGTTGGTCGTGACGATTTTTGAGCCGATGACGTAGTTGCGGTTGATGTTCGCCGCGATGAAGAACTCATACTCCGGCGCTGCCGCCGCGAAAAGCCCCGGCAGCGCGCAGCCGAGCGCGCCCAGAAGCAAATAATGACGGATGTTCATGCGGACAATGGCATCATGGTTTCACCCGATCCGTGATCGTGACGGTGTTGAAGTCCAGCACGCGCTCGAGTGCGCCGTGTGTGATCGTGAGTTTGCCCGACCCGACCTCGGCATTCAGGTAAGGCCCGGAAAAGAGCTTCCAACCGGAGTAATCGAACGTCGCGCCGTCGACGACCGGGGCCGCACCGTAGGTACAGACGAGCTTCTTCCCGCGCAGGGTCGTGAACGCCACGCATGGCGTCGGCTCGAGCCGGATTTCCAGCGGCAGCGCGCGGATCGCGGCTTTGAAATCGTCCCAGCTCTTGAACTCTGCAACGGACGCAGCCTGGACGATCGTACCATTTTTACCGTGCGGCGAACGCAGGCGTTTGCCGCCGACCTCGAGTGGCTTCCATTCGTAAGGCGCGAGCGGCCGGTAGGCGATGTAAGCGTTGCCGCCTTGGGTGAAGATCCAACCCGACGCGTCCTCTTCCAAGCGCGCGAGATCTTTGGAAAAAAAGCCGTTAACCTGCTCGAAATTCCTGCCCGCCGGAACGTGGCACAGCGAGATCACCGTGTCATCGCTTTGGAAGATCTGCTCGTAGGGCGACCCGCCGAGCAACTTCGACTCGGCGATGTAGGTGGGTTTGCCCTGCGACGTGACGGCAGCCGGCATGAAATCAGGTTTCTCGGTGAAATACATCATCAGCTCGTGCGCGCTGAAGTGCGGTTGGTTGGAGAAAATCGTGTTATGCACGCCGCGCGGGTCGGGCACCGCCCACGTCACATCCCAAGAGTGCTGCTGGATCGGCTGAAGGAGACCGCCCTGATCGGATCCGACGGCGTAGTCTTTTGTAATGTAAGCGGTCTTGTATACTGGCGCGTTACGCACGTCGCTGTTGCGCCAGCGGTGCCGGGTGCGCTTGCGCTCGTAGTGCGTATAAGTCCCAGCGCGATCGGTGCCGATGCGGTAGATCACCTCGGGCAATTCGTAATTCTTCGCGGCCGCCACGAAATAGATACCCCAGCCGCCGTAGGAGATCGTCGGCGGACAATTGCCGAGCAACAACCAACCGAAGAGCGACGACAGTCCGTTCCATTTCTCAAGCAACGTCGTGTCATCGGTGCGAGCATGCGCGCCGACATATATCCCGTTGAGCGTCTCTACGGCGTAATCGGCGAAAATGTAATCGAGCATCATCCGCCCGCGTTGCCGCATCGCCGGGTCCCGGGCCCAAGTCGCGAGGTAGAGCATCGGGATCGCATACTCGCCGATGTAGTGCGTGCAGTCGTATTCGCCCTGACCGATCGTGGTCGTGAGCTCCATCCAATGGAGCAGGTAATCGCGCGATTCTTCGAAATTCTCCTTCGAACTTTTGCCGTTGAACCAGCGTTCGCCAGGTTCGTCGGGCCACTGCTGCGCCATCAGATAGAGCGACGAGTAATACATCGCCCAATGATTCTCCGTGTCGCCCCGCAGCGGCATATACGCGCGCCAAGCCTCCCGCACGGCAGCCTTGGCCTCGGGGGTGAGTTGGTCTCGGCCGAGATAGTAAATCGCCGTTACCGGAAACATCCAAAACATGTCACCCGTGGGAGCTTTCATCAGCTCGATCAGGCGCTCCGAGCACGCGGCGGCGTCCTCGCGCCGTGCGAGTTTGGACACGATTTCCCCCAACCCGAAGGTTTTGGGTTCGCCGGGCTTGGCCAGCGCCGCGCGCCAGATGAGCGCTTCGTCGATGCGTGAGAGATAGGCCGCGCGACGCAGCGAGGCATCGACGATCACCGTGGCATCGGGCATCGGCCCCTTGAATGACGGCTGAGCCCGGGCGAGCGGCACGCTGAAAACGACGGCGAGAGCGAGGCAGTAGAGAGTCTTCATGGGCGCGGCACAAACGTGAGATTGAACGCAGTGGCTTTCTCAAAAAACGCCGGCTTCCATGTAAGGCCAAAATCTTCCGAGACGTAAACCGGTTGTTGAAAAGGCGAGGCATAGAGCCGGCCCGGCTGATCGGGGTCCACGGCGACGCTCCAAATCTGGCGGTTGGGCAGACCCGCGGTGCGATCAAGCCACGTGCGCCCGCTGTCTTCGGAAACCAGCAGGCCGGCGTCCCAGCCGCACAGCACGAGTCGCCGCGCATCCGAAGGGTCGAAGACGCCGTTGTGCAAGGTGTGTTTCTTCGGCACGCCGGCGATGGGCTGCCACGTAAGCCCGCGATCTTCCGACCAAAGCGCGCCGCTCGAGGTCGTGACGGCGAAGAATATTTTGGGATCGTGCGGCGATTGGCGCAGATCGTAAGTCGTCTCGGTGGTGGGCTGCACGAGCCGCCAGGTGCGCGCGCCATCCTCGGTGAGATAGATGCCGAGCTCGGTGCCCGCGAGCACGCGACCGGCCTGCGTGCGATCAATCGTAATCGTCTGGGTGTAGCTGCGGCGGATGCCGTCGTTCATCCGCGCCCAAGTCGCGCCGCGGTCCCGTGAAACCGCGATGCCGTCGGGCAAGCCCGCGTAAATGTGGTCGGTCGCGTTGGGGTCGATGGCGAGGCCCTTGGGCTCGGTCATATCCCAGCCCGTGAGAATGCGCCATGTCTTGCCGCGATCCTTCGAATGCACGACGCCATTGAGCGCGGCGAGGTAAAGCCCGTCGGCCGAGTGCGGGTCGCCGATCACTTGAAACATCCGGATGTGACCGAAGCCCACGTGCTCAACCTTGAGCCGGTCCGTCGAACGATAGACGCCGCTCAGCGCCGGCGTGCGGCCGCCCATGATCTGGCCCGGACCGCTGAGCAACACGCTCAGATACAAATCGTGTTTCGGCGCGGCCGCCCCGAGCAGCGCGTGGCCGCCGAGGGCCGCGAGCAACGCCGCGAAAAATAACTTCGATTTCAAGGTCTGCATAAAGAGAGTCGGCTCGCCTGCCCGCCGCGGATTAGCACATTCGACGCATGATTCCTTCCCTCGCCCTTCGCCTGTTCTGCATCGGAGCCGCCTGGTCGCTGACTGCCGGCGCCGCCGAGACGCACCCATCGCCCGAAGCCAAGCTCGCGGCGCTCGGCCTTACCCTGCCCTCCGTCCCGCCCGTGATCGCCAACTACGTGCCGGCGGTGCGCAGCGGAAACCTCGTGTTTCTCGCCGGCCAGATCGCCCGCGGTGCTGACGGCAAATTTCTCGCCGGCAAGGTTGGCCGCGACTTCACCGAGGCCCAAGGCGCCGACGCCGCCCGCACCTGCGCGTTGCAACTGATCGCGGCGCTCAAGGCCGAGGTCGGTGATCTCGCGAAAGTGAAACGCATCGTGAAGCTCACGGGCTTTGTGAACTGCACCGACGACTTCACCGCGCAGCCCAAGGTGATCAACGGCGCTTCGGATTTGTTGGTCGCCGTCTTCGGCGAAAAAGGCCGGCACGCCCGCGCCGCGGTCGGCGTCAACGCCCTCCCGGCAGGCGCTCCGGTCGAGATCGAGTTGATTGCGGAAATCGCGACGCCGTGATGGCGCGGTGAGCGGGAAACGACGACGGTTCATGGTGATGGCGATCAGAGATCGCGCATCGCTGCTCGGACGCCGACGACGACCCGCTCGCACTCGGCCGGCGAGTTGAAGACGTGTGTCGAGACCCGCACGGCGTTGAGCTTCTGCTCGGTCACCGGCCGGCAACGCAGCCCGTGTGTCTTCAAGAGATAGGTGAAAAAATCCCCGGCCGAGGCCCGGGGATGGCTGATCGTGACCATCGACGCCCGCAGCTCGGGACGAGCCGACGTCAGCACGACGAGCCCGGAAATTTTTGAAAACTCGGCGTGAAGATAGGTCGCCAGATCGCGGCCGTAAGCGGCGATGCGCTCGACGCCGATCTCCTTTTGCAACCGCACGGCCTCGGCGAGGGCGACGATCAGTCCGGCATTGCGGGTACCGTATTCGTGCCGGGCCGCACCATCGACGTAGCGGATCTCGCCCGGCAAAAACGGCAGTTCGCCAGAATGCGAGCCGATGCCCGTGACCGCCACCGCATCGAGGCGCGCGTGGCGGATGAACACCGCGCCCGATTCATGGGGCCCGCCCAGCCATTTGTGTCCGCAAAAGGCGTAAGAGTCGCAGCCGAGCGCACCGAGGTTTACCGGAACCATGCCGACCGCCTGCGCCCCATCGACGTGAAACCAGATGCCGCGCGCGGCGGCGAATTCAGCGATCGCCCGCACGGGCAACACGAGGCCGTCGGTGCAGGTGATGTGGCTTACCTGAATGACCTTCGTCCGCGGCGTCACGAGCGCCCGGATGCGCGCGAGATTCTCCTCGGCGGAAACGGGGCTGGGCTCGAAGAGCTTCACCGTCACGCCGCGTTCCTTGGTTTGGTTGAACCACGGGAACGAACCGCCCGGATGCGCGTGCGACTCAAAGATGACCTCGTCGCCGGCGCGCAGACGGAGACCGGCCGCGATGAGGGCGTTACCCTCGGTGGCGTTGCGCGTGAAGCAGAGCTCGCGGGGCTCGGCTCCGACAAACGGTGCGACGATCTCCCGCGCCGGCTGGATCAGGTTGTGACCGGTCTCAGAATGCTGCTGGAGAGCGAGCATCGTCGAAAACACCGCGTCGAGCACGCGCTGTGAAGCCGGTCCGAGGCCACCGCAGTTGAGGTAAACCGGATCGTCCTGCAGCGGAAAGTGCGCGCGCACGGCCCGCCAGAAGTCGGCCGAGGTCGACGTGGAAAAAGCGGGCAACGTCGCCGGGCCGGCGGTCGCCGCCCGGGCGGTGGATCCGGCGATCAACGCGCCCGCCACACCGCCGCCCATGCCTTGGAGAAATTGGCGGCGGTCGAGGCTCATGCAGGCGATTGAAAAGTCAGGGTGTGATCGGCGAGCAGTTCGGCCCCGGGCGCGAGCACGAGATCGGACTCGGCCTGCAACGGGAAAGCCGCCAACGGATAATTACGCCGCACAAACCACGTCAACGGACCCGCGTTGTTCTCGAAACGAATGCGCACGCGGCGCAAGCTGCCGTCGAGCTGGCCGTGCCATTCCATCCAGCGGGCCGAGGCCCCATGCACCGCCGTCACGCCTTCCAGCCCGCCCTCGGCGACCAGTTTGATCGTGGGATCGAGGTGATCGTCCAGCAACTCGCGCGCCCCGCGAAACTGCAGCCCGTTATAGTGCGAGCCGACCATCCCGCCATGGGAGTGCGGGTTGCCGAGCGTGAGGGCGCGGCCGCTGACGTTGAACAAGTGACTGCGCCAACGCAGCGACCACGTCGCCGCGGCGGGATCAGCCGCGACGGCGATCTGCAACGCGCGCTCCTCGCGAAATAGCGTTTCGCCGAGCCGTTTCCAATCCAGCGAATGACTGAGCGCCGCGGTCTCCCCGGCCGCCTCAAGCGCGGTCCAGGCGACGTGATGCTGCGAGCCGTGATCGTCGCGCCATTTGTAGCCCTCGTCGCGGCGGCAGGTCGGGCCGCCCCAAAAGTTCGCGCCCGAGACTTGGTTCAACGTGAAACTCAGCGCGTGATGCCACGGATGGTCGTTGGGCCGGAAATTGGTGAGGGTGTCGCCCGCCAACGTGTTGACCGGATGCGCGTAGGGCCGCGGCGATTCGTTGGCCGGAGTCGTCGGCGCGTAAACATAGCGGAGCAAAACGGCCTCGCCCGCGAAAACGGTGACGGCGGAACCGGCGGCATGTTCAAGGCGGAGCATCATGCGCGGTCGGGCAAGAGCGGGAATTTCTCAGCGAACGCGCCGCCCGGGAACCGACGCACCGTCGACGCGCCATCGGGTGCGACCACCATGACGTCGAGCCCGACCGGAGCGGTGATCTCAAGGGCGAACGCGCCTTCGACCACGCGCCACGCCACGTCGATCGGTCCCCGCGGCGTGCACACCCGGCCGGTCGCGTGGGTCAGCCCGCAGCGGTGCGGTGCGATGGTCACGCTGGCGAATCCGGGCGCCGTTGGCACGACGCCGACGATGCGTTGCATAAACTCGAGCGCGGGATGCGCGGACCACGCGTGGCAGAGCGAGCGCCAGTAGGAGTTCTCCTCGACGAAGGTCGTGAGGCCGTAATCCAGCGACTCGTGCCAAGGACCGAGATACGTCGGCATCCGGTCGTAAAGCCCCGCGCGCACGAGTGCAGTGAAGATAAAATGCCAGCAGAAGAACGAGCCGGGCGCGAGTTTGGCATCGAGCGGGAAACGCTGGAAAATGCGCGCCGTTTCACGGGGTCCGGCGACTCCGGCGATGATCGCCCACGCGTTGCCGCATTGGGAGACTTCGGGGCCACCGGGACGATCAAAGTAAAGTCCTTCGCTTTCGCTCCACGTGAGCGCGTGCAACGCGATCCGCAGCCGCGCGGCCTCAGACTCGAGGGCGTCGATCTCGGCGGCGTGACGCGGGGCGTCTCCAAGTTGACGGAGAAGTTCGGCGACGTCGGCGAGCCCTTGGATGTATTGCGCGCTGAGAATCGTGGTCGGACCGGAATCGGCACCGGGCACGACGCCACGGGGCCACCACGGGCACCAATCGGTGATGTTCCAAAACGGAAGTTTGGCGGGCAAGCCCGTCGCATCGGTATGCCGCCGATACCAATCCAGCACGGCCCGCACTCCGGGCAGCAAATCAAGCACCGTGGCGGCGTCGCCGGAGCAAAGAAAGTAATCGCGGATGTTCGTGATCCAATGCAGCGACCACGTCGGAATGATCTGCACGAGCCGCGACGGATAGCGACTTTGGGTGAGCCCGTCGGAGAGCCGCGACCAGTCGAAGTGATAAAGCGCCTGTCGGCTCAACCGATAATCCGCGGTCGCGAGCATCGCGATCTTCGACGTGATCATCGTGTCGCCCGCATACTGCATCTGCTCGTAATGCGGGCAGTCCTCGAACGTCTCGTGCGAGCAGAGCCGCATGGTCTCGATGCTCGCCGTCCACACGCGATCAAGGCGCGCATCGGAAGAAACGAAGGTGGCCGCGACGTTATAAGGATAGACCGTGAAACGCTGGGTGACCCCGTGAATCACGAGGGGCACCGAGCCGACCTTGATCCGCAATCCGACGTAGCGGTAAGCCCGCCAATGCAGCGGTTCAAACACCTCGGGCGCCGTGGCCGTTCCGTGGCCGGCGGGTTCCCACACGTCGCACCAACCGGTAATTTTCCCGCGTCGGTCGAAGGTCCAGCCGGTATTCTCATCGGCGAAATGCGAGGCGAGATTGGCGAGCGACTGCTTGCGTCCCAGCAAAAGCGCACCGGGCGTCTCCCAAGGCAGACGCAGCGCTTCGGCGTAGATCAACCGCACCGTCGCGCCCGCGCCACCCGCCACCGCCAACTGGGGAAAAGCCGAGGTCAGTTTCGCATGATCGAGGATCACCTCGACTTCCGTGCCGGCCGCGATCGTCACCGTAGAATCACCTGCGATCACACCGGCCCAACCGGCGGGAGCATCTTGGCCCCCGGGTACAAACACATCTGAAAACCGCTCGATCGCTTCCTCGGCTAGCGGCGGAATCATCCGAGGGATCAGGCCGTAGGGACTGGTGGGATCACGGCGATTCGCGAGCAATTCGGCCTTAAACAACACGTGGGCGGGCGCCCACGCCGAGTCGTCATGATCGGGGAGATTCCAACCCGGCGGGATCAACGACGATACCCGATGCTCAAAATAGCCGAGATACCCCTCGAAGGTCGTGTTCTCATTTTGGAACCGGTGCGCCGTATCCACGGCCACCCGCCAATTCGCATCGGTGCGCAGATCCACCACCTCCGCTCCGGCTCGATTCCGCACCGCTCCTTCCAAAACGAAACCGCCCGTATAAGTCATCACCGAGCATGGGGCCCCGAGCAAGGCCGGCCGATGCGCGACGTGCGACATGTCGAGTACGAGCGCAGCGAGGACGTTGCGACCGGTACGAAGCTGGGGGGTGAGATCGAAGGTCTCGAAAAAATGATGGTTCACGTCGCCCTTCGCCGGGCCGCGCCCGATCAGGACCCCGTTGCAGAAAAACAGATAGCGACTGTCGCCCGAAACCGAGACTTCCAGAGCTACCGCGGCAGGATCCGCGACCTCGAAACTGCGCCGAAACATCCGGACCTGGTAGTGCGACGGCGAGGAGGCATCACGCGCCGGCACTCCGTGAGAGCCCTCGGCGGACCAAATCCAAACGGCAGAATCGACAAAGGGTTTTTTTGGGGAATTCAATGGTTCAGTGGGTTGATCAAGAGCCGCCTCGGGCTCGAGTTGGCCTCTACCCCCGGAGAGGCGATGGATCCACGAGAGCAGTCGCAGCGGCGCTAGACCGAAACCAGAATCTTCTCGTCAATTTTCAGATTTCAATCAGTATTTTCTGTGAAATTTCATGAACAAGTCACATATTACCCCGCCTGCTCCGCGTCTCGTTCAATGCGCCTCCCCGTGGTCGATGCACGATTGGCCCTCAAAGCGCAGGGAATGGGCCTTGGACCAAAAACTGGATGCGATCAAAGAGGCAGGCTTTGACGGGGTTTGCGCTTACGTCTCCCCCGAACTCAAGGCCGGGGCCGAGCGCCGCGGGCTCGTGCTCATGAGCGGCTTTGATTGCAGCGATCTTGCCGTTGCGCGGCCCCGACTCGAGGCCCAACGAGACCTCGGCGTTCACTTCATTAACATCCAGTTGCTCAACCATGATACGCCGCCCGCGAAAGCCGCGGCGATGGCCGTGAAGTTGATCAAGCTCTCCCGATCACTCGGCCTGGGCGTGCACATCGAAGTTCACCGCGATACCTCCACCGAAACGCCGGAGAAATTCACCGAGATCGCCCGGCTTTACCGTCGGGCCACGCGCCAGATTATGCCCGTCACTTGGGATCACTCCCACTTCGCGGTTTCGAAACATGTCATGCCAAAGGACTACTCGGCGCGCCTGCTGGCTTGGCCGGAGTCGATTCAGCACTCCCAGATGTTCCACCTCCGGCCTTTTAACAGCCAACATTGTCAGGTCCCCGTGACCAACGGCCGGGGAAAGTTCACCCCGGAATTTGAGGACTACCTCAGGTTTGTCGAAGACCTCTTCGCCCTTTGGCTACGCGGCCCCCGGCCCGGCAACACCCTTTGGACCTGCCCCGAATTGGGCTGCACCCACGGCTACCACGTGAGCACCAATCCGCACCCGTGGCCCGACGCCGTCGCGGCCCGCGGCGCTTTCACCAAAGCTTGGAGCCGCGCGCTGAAGCGCACGCCTTCTTTGTAGGACCTCCTCCCGGCTTTTTCGCGTCTGGGTGCCGTCACCGCTTCGTGACAAAAACCCTTGACCCTCCCTTGGCCATTCAGTCCAATCATTCTGAAATTTTCAGATAATCTGCATGCCCCCTCTGCTCATTGCCGACATTGCACGGAAGGCGAAAGTGTCACCCGCCACTGTCTCCCGCGTCATCAATCAACCGCACCTCGTCGCGGCCGATCGGTTGGAACGCGTCCGCTCCGTCATGTCCGCCGCCGATTACGTGCCGACGCCGCTTCATCGCCGCCGGGGGCCCAAGTCCCGCTTGGCGACCCCAAAGAACATCGCGGTCTGGTTCGTGGGCGCGAAGAAAAATTCCAGTTTCAATTGGTTCCAAGATCAACTGCTCCAGACCCAGCACTCCAACGACCGTCAGCGGCTTGAGATCAGTGTGCTCTTCACCGATACGCCGGACGATTTGCCCCGCGCGCTCGCTGAGCGCCAGGTCGACGGCGTGATCATCCAAGGGATGGAGCCGTCCGCCGCCTGCATGGCCAAGCTCGGCGACCTCCCGCACGTCTGGTTCATGACCCGGCGCTCGTTGTCATTCCCCGGAGATTACGTCGAGCCGGACAACGACGCCAACGGCCGCATGGCCGCCAACTATCTTCATCAACACGCCCATAAATCAGTCGCCGTGATCGCGGCCGATCCCGGCTATAGCGCCGTCAGCCAACGCGTAACCGCGTTCGTCGACCAAGCAAAGACTCTCGGCCTCACGGTCCACAGCATCTTGGGAAAATCCAAACCCGTGAATTTCCTCGAGATCGTGCCCGTGCACGACGAAAGCGACGCGCTAGCCAAGCGGTTCTGCCAACTTTCACCGCGCCCGACGGGAATTTACGTGCCGGTCGATCACTTTTGCGGGTCGCTCTTCCGTTCGATGCGCCTCGCCGGCCTTAAACCTGACCGGGATTTTGAGGCGATTTTGGGCAACCTGAATCCAGTCATTTACCACAATCTGGACCACCTGCCCCCGGCGCTCGACATCAATCTTACCACCTTGGTGCGTAAAGTTGTCGATCACTTGGTCTGGCGCATCGACAACCCAAAAACCTTGGGTCGTATCGGAGTCTGCGTCGCCCCCACCCTCGTCCTCCCAGCCAGCCAGGCCAACCAAATGATTGCCTAAATCGATCATTCCCATTTTTTGCCGGTAGTCGGTGCGGTTCAAACCGCGCCGAGGACCGGAAAATAACCAACCCCCACATATAACGATGAAACCAGATACCAGCACCGGATCGCCCAGGACCAAGAAATACTTGGCTTCCTGTTTAGCCGCGTTGATGGCGATGTCCGCCCCCATGGGCTACGCCGCCGACAGCGACGCCTTGAAGAAACTGCAGGAAGAAAACTCTGCCCTGCGCAAACGCCTTGCCGCCCTCGAGGGCGCGCCAGCCGCCGCGCCGGCAGCTCCCGCCGCCGTGTCATCGACCGGCCCGGTCGCCCCGGCCGCTCGGACACCCTTGAAGACCGACGAAGGCGTGCAAGTTCTGAGCGCGTTCGAGGTTAAAACCGACAAGGACTACGGCTACCTCAAGACCAACGCCGCGACCGCCACGAAGATCGGCATGGAGATCCAAAAGATCCCATTGAACGTCTCGGTTATCTCGCGCGAATTCCTTAACGATACCAACGCCCAGTCCCTCACCGACTTGTTCCGCTACACGGCGGCCGCGTCCGGTGATACCCGCTTCGCGATGCGTATTCCGGCTAACTCTGCGACCCCGCAAGGCACCTTCACGATGCGCGGTTTCGTGGTGAACAGCCTCATGCGTAACGGCATCTTCCGCTACACCTCCTACAACCTCGACACCGTCGAGCGCGTTGAGGTCATCAAGGGACCGGCCGCCGTCTTCTTCGGCCAAGGTTACCCCGGTGGCGTTATCAACTACATCAGCAAGCTGCCCCAGTTCAATCGTACGCAGGGCTCCATCACGATGACCCTCAACGACAACTCGGGTCAGAAAGTCGTGCTCGATCAAAACGTGGCCGCCAGCGACAAGCTCGCCCTGCGCGTGCTCGGCGTGTGGGAAGACACCCAAGGCGAACGTCGCTTTGAATTCCGCCGCAATTACAGCGTAAATCCCTCGATCGCCCTCGTCCCATTCGAGAGCGGCAAGGTCAAGATCACCGCTGAAGGCGAATTCACCCGCGAGCGCTTCATGCTGAATGATTACGACTGGATCTGGAGCGATTTCGCCGGCTGGAATGAGGCCGCCCGCACCGGACGTTACAACTCTTCAACCGCGACCCTGTCCAACACGATCGTGGCCAATGCAGGCAATCTTCTGGCGGCCAACGTCGTTCAGAACACCACGACCCCAACGCTCGCCTACGCCAACTACATCAACAACAAGCGTATCGCGAACAGCGATTGGAGCTTGCCAGCCTACACCAGCGTCGAGCGCGGTGCCTACATCACCGACAAGAACGGCAAACGTTATCATGACGAGGCCTTCAATTACACCAGCCGCGGTGCTGTCTTCAACAACGCGATCGAGAACTTCTCGGTGACCGCCGATCTCAGCCCATTCAGCTGGCTCGATGTTCGCTACAACTTCTTCCAAGAGAAGTCCGAGAATTACACCGTCGGCCAAGGCGGCGCAATCACCACGCCCTACGCCAACGGCACCAACTGGAATGTCGCCCCCGGTAATCTTTCCGGCTATTATCGCTACGGTCAGACGCACAACGTCGACTCCGTGGTGAAGTTCGATTTCTTGGGCGTGAAGAGCAAGTTCCTGCTCGGCGTTCAAAAGATCAGCCCCTACCAACAGTTCCTCGGTGGACAGACGTTCACCGACGCGCAATGGGCCTTCCTCCCGGGCGCGACCAACCCGACGTCCAACCCGGATTATGCCGGCACGAATCGCACGATCTACAACGCAGGTGCCGTTCCGGTTAACCAAGTCATCCGTCAACGCGACGGATCGATCAAACCCGTTCGCCAAATCTTCTCCAACTTCGATCCTGGCGCGGAAATCTATCCCGACATCACGGCGTATCACCAAGAGGACCGCAACGCCCTCGACGGTTACAAAACCAAGCAGATGTCGGCCTACATCAACTACCAGGCCTCGATGTTTAAAGATCGGCTGACGTTGCTCGCCGGCTATCGCGAGGAAAAGCAATGGGCCCGCGGTCAGTTCCAATCGAACAATTATCCGTGGTATGTTTACTTCCCGGACATGCACCTCCGCCCCGACCTCTATCCTGAGAACGAATGGGGTCATTCCATCAGCTACCAACGCGGCCTGCCGCAGGACCAAAAGGGGAATTCGTGGATGGGCGGTCTGTCCTTCGCGCTCACTCCTGAGCTCAGCCTCTACGCTTCGAACTCCAAGACCTTCAAGTTCAACTCCGGCCGCGTCGGCGGTCTGTTCGTGGGCGATGAAGTGCTTTGGTACAACGAAGCCCGTGCGTTCGGTGCCGGCGGCACCCCTGGTTCCTCGTTTCAATATCTGGGCCAAACCATTACGTCCCTCGCTCAGTTCCAACAAGTCCTCTCCGGACGGGGCGTCTATAACCTCATCCAGAACGAACAGGGCATGAATTGGGAATTCGGCGCCAAGTATTCGAGACAAGACGGTCGCATTGTCGGCACCGTCTCCTTCTTCCGCGGCGAACGTGAAAACCAAATGTTGGACGACGGCGCCAAACAGTCGAATCTCGAAGAGCCGCTCAACTTCAGCACGACCCTCTTCCCGGTCGGCTCGCCTTACCGCAATACCCGTCTTCTGCGTTGGCGCACGACCGATCTCATGAATCAGGTCGAGGGCACCGAAGCCGAAGTCATCTGGACTCCGGTGCGCAACTACCAAGCCGTCATCAACGGCTCCTGGCTGTGGTCCGCCAAGACGGTGTATGACAAGACCCGCGCCGCACCCGGCACGGCGGCTTACAATGCCGGCACCCCGGCCGCCAAGGTTGCCTCCGACATCTACTACAACGCCCGTCTCGAGAACGTCCCAGAGTTCCGCTTCAACATCTTCAACAAATACACGTTTGTTGATGGCGTCGTGAACGGCATGGCCCGCGGTCTCAACGCCGGTCTCGGTATTCGCTACTCTTCCGAGACGGTGGTTTCCCGTTCGGTGGACTGGAATCCGTTCAACGGCGGCTATCAAGCCGGTGACTACCTCGTGTTCGATGCGACGGTCGGCATGCCTTGGGAACTGTTCGGCTATAAGTTCAACAGCACCCTCGGTATCTACAACCTCACCGACAAGAAATACTCCGAAGGCTCGTTCGCGCTCTCACCCGCGCGCAACTTCATCTTCCGGACCACCCTGTCGTTCTAAGGTTTCAGGTCCCTTCAAGAGTCACTTCATCTATCGGCGGAGCCCTTCACCGGGCTCCGCTTTTTTGTGCCCAGATTTTCCGAACCTCCCGTCCGAACCATTGACGCGAATTTTTCTTGGATCGTAGATTGGGCTCCGTCGAGCGACGCCCCCACATGATCTTGTCCCCTCCCTGCTTCGCCTCCCGGTTCGCATGAGCAACTCCGGGAAATCGCTCGGGCCGTTATCGGCAGCATGGCACGCCGCCAGGGATTTTTCAGGTCTTGCGCCGGGCGCCAGCACCCTCTGGCCGCGCTGGGCGATGTTGCGGGCGGTGGGGATCGTTTTCGTCGTCATTTTTTCCGGGATCATCGCGGAGAGCGGCGCGCTGATTGGGCCAAACGGATTACTGCCTCTGCCCCGGCTCCTGGAACAAGCCCGCGCCGACCATACCGGCGTGCTCGATACCCTGCTCCATCGACCCAGTCTGTTTTGGATCAATGCCGATCCGGCCATGATCGCAGCCGTCGAGTGGGGCGGATTGCTGGCCGCCGTGGCGCTCGTGCTGAATTTCTGTCCGCGACTCGCCCTTTTCGTCTGTTGGCTGGCGCTGCTCTCATTCGCCCGCGTGTGGGTGATTTTTTCCGAGCCGCAGTTGGACTGGCTGATGCTCGAGGTCGCGTTGTTGTGCATTCCTTTTGCGCCCGCCGGTCTTCGCCCCGGCTTGGGTGGAGCCTCACCGCCGTCGCCCCTCGCCTTGTTCATGATGCGCTGGCTGTTGCTCAGGGTCATGTTCGGGCCCGGGCTCGCCAAACTCATCTACGGCGATCCGCACTGGCTGAACTTCACGGCCATGGACGTGCTCTACGAATCGGCCCCAAGCCCCACCATCGTCGGCTATTTCAACCATCACCTGCCCCACGCCTGGCACGTCGTCGAATGGGTGCTCACGTTTGCCGCGGAAATCGTGGCACCGTTGCTCGCAGTCTTTGGCGGACGCCGGGGCCGCTGGATCGCGCTCGTGAGTTGGACCGCGCTTCAGGCCGGCATCCAACTCAACTGCAACTACGGCTGGCTCAACACCGCGGCGATCGGACTCGGCCTGCTGTTACTCGACGATCACATGCTGGCCCGGACCACCGGATTTCTTCGCCGGCGTCTTCCCGCTTGGTCACTACCTGCTCCAGCCGCACCCACCCCCGCCGCCACCGGTATCGGTTGGAAGAAAGTCGCGGTCGCCACCGGCCTTTGGGCGCACTTCGCGCTCTCCATCGCGGTTTATTGGGACAAAGAAAGCGTCCCGCCCGTTCTTCTCACCCATGGCAGCAGCAATGCGTTCAAACTCTATGCCCACATCGATCCCGTGCATCGCGTGACAGAGTTTACCGGCTCCAACGACGGCGGGCAGACTTGGCGAGCCTACGATTTTTTTCACTATCCCCAACAATCGGATCGGATGAGCGGCTTTATCGCCCCGCACTTTCCCCGCTTTGAAGGCACGCTTCAAATCGTGCTCGCGACTCGCCCCGAGCCCCACTCGATCTACGCCATCGTCGCCGGCCACCTGCTCGCCCAGAACCCCGAGATCGTCCGGCTTTTCCAAGAGAACCCGTTTCCCGACCGGCCGCCGCAGATGATCCGCATGGCGACCTACCGGTATCGCTTCACCGATTTGGAAACTTATCGGACCACGGGAAATTTTTGGCGCAGAGAGTATGAAGGTGATTACCTCCCGATGATCTACCTGAACGAGCGCCAAGAAATCGTCCGGGCCGAGTCGGAAATCGCGGTCACTCGGATCAAGGCTCACTACCAGAACCCGGATGCCCAAAATCGCCTCGGTCTCCATCTCGTCAACGGCGAGCTCGGCCTCAGCCGCGACCCGGTCCAAGCCGCCGGTTGGTTTCGTCGGGCGGCGGAACTGGGTCTCGCCGATGCGCAATTTAATCTCTCGCTGTTTTTGCTAAATGGCGACGGCGCCCGGCCCGATCTGCCGCAAGCCGCCCTCTGGTGCCAACGCGCCGCCAAACAGGGTCTGACGAACGCCCAAGACTTGCTCGGCCTGATGTATGCCCGGGGCGACGGCGTGCAAAAAGATCCGGTCGAGGCACTCGCTTGGTTCATGGTCGCGGCAAATCTCGGCCACCAGGAAGCCACGCGCCGCGCCAACTTGCTGAAGGCGGAATTGCGGCCTGATGCCGTCGCGCGCGCCGAGAGTCGCGCACGCTCTCTCCGCACCGAAATCGAAGCGGCGAAAAAATCGCCGTAAACCAGCATTCCGCCGACCGAGCCCTATCGGTTCGGCGATCTCGCTTCGCCCAACCGCGCGCGCAATTCCGGCGCGATCGTCGCCGTGGCCAACCACGCGCGGGCGGCGGCGGGCGCGTTGTCCAGCCAGCGCGCATACGCCGCCATCACGGCGGCCTCGCGGGCAGCCGGCGCCACGAGCGTCTGCGCCCAAGCGATCGTGGCCGCGGGATCGCGCTGGGCGAGTTGCGGCGCGACCGACGCGGCCGCGGCGGGTTGGCTCGAGGCCGGCAGCTCGCTCACAAAATTCCGCACGGCAGGCCCGTCGACCAGTAACCAGTAGGACAACGCGCCGCCGAGTGCGGTCGTCGTCGCTGGTCCCGGCGATTGCGCACTCGCCCAACGCGATGCGGCCGGCGCGTCGGCCTGCGCCCAGGTCGAAGCGATCCGGATCAACGCCGCATCGCGCGCACTCGCGGCGCCGAGCGAGTTCGCCCACGCCAACGCGTTCACGGGATCACTCGCGAGCAGCGCCGCGAGGTGCGCGGCGGCCGCGTCTTGCGACGCACCGGCCGGAAGCCCGGCGACATACTGGCCGGCGGCGGCCGGCGCCGTGGCCGCCCAGCTGGTGAGCGCATTGTTTAGAGCCAAGGTTTGAGCCGGACCGACCGGGAGTTGCCCGACGAAGGCGAGGGCCGCGGCCGGATCTTTCACCGCGAGACCGCGGGCCACGTCGAGGGCCGCGCGCGTCTGAGTTTCCCCGGCGGGCAGGAGCCGCACCAGCCCCGCGGCGGCCACCGGATCGGCGGCGGTCATAAGTTGCAGCGCGTGAAAAAGCGTTCGCTCCAGCGCGGGACCCGAGAGCGACTGCGGCGCGAGCTCGATCACCTGCAAGGGATCGCGCCGGGCGAGTTCGAACAATGCGCTTTCCATGGCCGGCGCCCGATCATCGGCGGAGAGATTCTGCGCCCACGCCAGCGCGGACGGAGCATCGGCCCGCACCCAGACGGAGGCGAGCGCGCGCAGGGCGTTCTCTCTGCCGGGACCCGGCGGGACCGCCGCCAGTCGCGCCACCGCGAGCGTCGGATTCTCCCGCGCAAAGGTGTCAAAAAACAGCCCGTAAACCGCCGCCTGTTCACGCGTGCCCACCCGATCGCGGGCCTGCGCCAGCGCGGCCTCGGGATCGCGCCGATGCAGCGCATCGAGCATTACAAACAGCGAGGCATCGCGCTCCGGTCCGGGCGGGCGCTCGCGCCACTCCTCCGTCGCAGGCACGGCTGCTCCGGCGACCGGCTGCACCGCCGCGGGTTCGTTCTCGAGCGGCGCTGCCTGCGGTCGCAGCAGCCACACCCCGAGACCGACGATCAGGGCGATGCCCAGAAACCCGGCGAAAACCCAGCGTGATTTCACGGCAATTCGTAAACCTCAACCAGCGCGAGGCCCGTGGTATCGCCGATGCCCGAGACCTGCGCGGTGTAGGCGCCGGGTGCGAGCGTCACGATCATCGCGGTATCCGCGCTGCCGGGAGCAAAGGCAAACGCACCCGCCTGCGCGGCCGCCGCGGCCAACGTCGCCGCATCGGGCGACGTACTCCAGCCCGTGTTTTGCAACACCGGGGTGAGCCCGGAGAACAGCGTGAGCTGCGGCCGCGCGAGCAGGCCACCGAGGCTGAACTGCGCGAGCGCCGGACCGGCGCCGCGGATCAACACGCGCTTGGGCGCGGGACCGGCAATCGTCAGGCCCAAGATCAGCGCGTCTGCTCCCGGACCGGCAATCGCCCGGGTCGCGAGACTCGGCAAATTCGCGCCGGGCGCCGGTGCCGCCAGATCGTAAACTTCCAAGAGCCCGACGCCGGCCGCGCCGGTGCCCGCGCTCATGAGCACCGTGTAACCGCCGGGGGCGAGCGTCGTAAGGATGGCGGAATCCGCACTGCCAGCCGCAAACGCGAACGCTCCGGAACGGGCCGCGGCCGACGAAATCGCCGCTGCGTTGATCGCCGTACTCCACCCGGCATTGGTCCCGATTTCCGTGGAGCCACTATAAAGTTCGAGCCGGGGTGCGGCGAGCGCGCCGCTCACGCCGAGCGCGCCCAACGTGGGCCCGGCAGCGCGGATCAGCACCGGCTTTGCGGCCGTACCGGCGATCGAGAAACCGGCGATGGCGGTCTGGTCGCCGTTGGCCGTGCGCGTGCGCGATGCGAGGCTGGCGAGTCGCGAATCAGCGGAGTTCGGCACGGTGAGACCGACCCCCGTCGTGAGCGTGACCGCGAGATCGTCGATGCGCCAGTTGGCGGTGCTCGTGCCGGCGTTGCCCGCGCCGCCGTAGCCGTAAAGACGGAACGTCACCGGTGTGGCCGCGGCGCTTACGACGGGGAACAGCGCCGGTGTGATCAGCGTCCACGCGCTGTTGTTGGCGAGCGGACCGGCGGCGACGAGCACCGGTGCCGCCGTGCCGTTGATCGCGAACACCGCATAGGCCTGCGGGCCGGTACCCGTGCTGCGGGCCCCGAAACTCATCCCACTCACCACGAGCTGACGGCCGGCGACGGGGGTCAGGGTAAATTCAAAAAACGCCGAGCCGCCCTCGGCGAGATTGAGCGGGCCGACGCGCGCGGCCGCGCCGGCATTGGAGGTGCCGGTCGCGCCCGCATAGCCGCTCGAAACGGAAACCGTGGTGAGCGTGAGCGTGGTGCCGTTGTTGTTGCGTTGCACGACCGTGCCGCCGGTGACATCGGCCGGCAGCCCGCGGACGGGCTCCGCCACCGAGAAATCCCACGCCACGACCGGCGGCGGAGCGACCGCGACGGTGAGCGCAAACGGCGCGCTGGTGACGGCGCCGAGGGCGTTGGTGATAACCACATCGTAGCTGCCGGCGTCGGCCGACGTCGCAGCCGGAATAGCCAGCGTGGCCGTGGTCGCGCTGGCGTTGCCGGCGATCGCGACGCCGCCCCGGCGCCATTGATAAACGAAGGGCGCCGTGCCGCTGGCGACGACGGTGAGCGTAGCCGTTGCACCGGGTGCAACGGTCTGCGCGACGGGCGCGACCGCGATGCTGGGCGCCGCCGGCGTAACCGACAGCAGGGCGGCGGCGCTGGTGACCGAGCCCACGGAATTCGTGATCACGACATCGTAGAGCGCGGCATCGGCGGCCTGGGCGTTGGGGAGAACGAGTGAGGCGGTGGCCGCGCTCGTGTTGCCGGTGATCGCGAGACCGGCCCGGCGCCATTGGTAAACGAGCGTCGGCGAACCGCTCGCGACGACGGCCAAGGTAGCGGTCGCGCCGGCCGCGACCGTGCGCGCGGGCGGGGCGGTCACGACGACCGGCGGCAAGCCCGTGAGCACGAGCGGCACGGCCGCGCTCGTGACGGAGCCGACCGGGTTTCGCACGACGACCGTGTAGTTGCCGAGGGCCGTCGCCGTGAGGTTGGAGAGGGTCAGGGTGGCGGCGGTGGCGCCCGGAATTTCAATTTCCTCGCGCGACCATTGATACGTGAGGGTCGACGCACCCGCGGCGACGACGGAGAACGAGGCGCTGCCGCCCACGGCGGCCGTCTGCCCGACCGGCTGCGTCGTGATCGTGGGCGAACCGGCCGCCGGGGCACCATCGGCCCTCGCTCGGAGCGCGGCGGCGACGTTATCGGGCAGTTCACTGAAAAACGTGTAGCCGGTGTCGGCCTGGATCTGCGCCGCCGTGGTGATGTAGTTCTGCCACGGATTACTCCGGACGCCGGCGATATTGGGAATCTTGATGGCGATCACGCGCGTGGTGGTGGTGATGCGGCTAAGGGCGGTGCCGGCGCCGGCGGGAACGACCACCGCAATCTTCCAGGTGTATCCGGCGACCGCGACGCCGCTGGCGATGGTAGCGCCGGAGAAACCACTCGGTCCGGTAATGATGAGCACCTCGTTGCCGGCGGCGGCGAGCGTGCGGCATTCACTTTCAAAATTTGCCCACACGCCCTGATTGTTGTCGGGGGCCTGCGGAATCATGTTGGTCATGAAAAACGTGGCCTCGTTGTCGGCGACCGTGACGGTGCGATCGCCCGAGGGACACATGTGGCCGCGGTCAAAGCCCGAGCCCGAGTAGTCGGTGGTGAGCACCTGGTAAAATCCGGCGGGCAGCGTGGTGTCTTGGAAAAAATTATCGGAGCGGCCAGAGGAGCCGAGGTCGGCGGTGGTAAGGTTCCAACTGACCCAGTTGGGCTCGCGCGTGGTGTTGTTGTAGGAGAGCGAATACTGGGGCCGCGCGATGAGGTAGTTGGTGGTCGCGGTCGCGACGGCGGTGGCGCCGCTGGGGTTGCCGAGCTGACTCTGGAGCGCGGCCCCGATCGTCGCGCGCGCGATCCCGGCGAGTTGGAGAACAACCAAGGCGAGCAGGACAAAACGACGCGGCAAGTTCATGGGCGAAGCGTGGCGCAAGCGGCGCGGAAAAAGCAACTGCGACGGCGAGCGCGGAATTCGCCCGCCACTACGGCCGAATCAAGATTTGACTGGGTATGACGCAGTCACACCTTTGACCGCTCATGACTTTGGTCGAAACAACCGCATTCACGCGCTTGATCACGGAATTGGTCAGTGACGACGACTACGCCAAATTTCAACGCGAACTGGCCGAGTCGCCCGAAAAAGGCGATCTAATGGCAGGATGCGGGGGCGTGCGCAAAGTTCGCATCGCCGCCAAAGGCCGGGGGAAAAGCGGCGGCGCCAGAGTGATCTACCTTTATCTCCGCCATCGTGACGTGATCTATCTTCTCTATCTCTTCACCAAAAATGACGCGGCCAATCTTAGCGCCGACGGAAAGAAGTCGATGCGCCAACTCGCGCACGAGATTAAGAACCATCCCTTCCAACCATGAAAAAGACCAAACCGCTCAAACAGGCCGAACTGATCGAAAGCATGCGCGAAGCATTGGCGCACACGCGCGGCCAGCTCACCCTCAAGACCACCCGAGTGCCGCAGCCGGCCCGGAAGATGTCCCCCGCGAGTATCGCGCGTCTTCGGCGTAGCCTGAAAGCCAGCACTCCCGTTTTTGCCGCCTATTTGAACGTGACGGCGGACACGGTTCGAAGCTGGGAAAAGAATCGCCGCCAGCCTTCCGGCCCCGCATTGCGCCTGCTTCAAATCGCCGAAAAACAACCGGAGATTCTCCGCGCTTCAGCCTGAAGTCCCCCACGGCAGCCGGGTTCGGCGACCCCGCGCTAAAACGGAAACGTCACCCCAACCGTGCGACGAGTTTCGCGCGGCTGTTGACCGCGAGTTTCACGAAGATCGACTGCAACTGGTTTTTGATCGTGCCCACGCCTTTGTGCAGACGGCCCGCAATCTCCTCGTTGCTCAGGCCTTCCCGCACCAGCAGCGCCACCTCGCGTTCGCGCGGGGTGAGCTGGCCCAACACCGTCAGCTGCCGCTCCTGCGCCTCGGCGCTGGGGGCGCCCAACGCCGTGTGGTTGATCAACTGGGCGAACAGATACGGACGCGTGAGCAACGGGTCGTCCATCGCCACAAGGCTGAGATCGGCGCGCAAGCCGGGTTGATCCGGGTGCGCGAGCTTCCGCCTCAGCCCGCCCTGCGCTCCGCCCGGGGTGAGCGCCTGCGCGTAGTGCTCCGCGAGCAGTTCTTCGTAGGTCTCCAGAAAAACCGGCGGGATCGCAAAGACCGCGCGACTGTTCATGCGGCGCGCAACCACCGGACCGAGGTTCCACCTCGCGCAGGTCTCGAAGGCTTCGGGGTTGGCAAAGACGAGTTCGCGTTTCGCGTTCACCAAGAGGACGCCTTGGGGCAGGAGATTGATAAACTGCTGGAGCGTGCTGCGGCAGACGCGCTCTTCTTCCTGCTGCTCAATCCGACGGAGATTGCGGTCAAAAATCGGGTGCAGATCGAGCAGCAGGTTCATCTCACCGCGGGTGAACTCGGCGTGGGCAAACGCCCGGCGCAGCACCAGTATACTTTTGCGCTCACCGCGTTCCCAAGTCGTCAGGCCGACGAGTTTGTCAAAACCTTCGGGGCGGAGCACATGGCGGTAAAAGTCCGTGCGCCGCCGCGCGCGCAGATCGGCTGGCAGCATCTGCTCCAAGTTGTAGAGTTTAATGCCGGGGTGATCGTTGAGGTAGGCGTGGGTGGGCGTGAGCTTGGCGCGGGCCCGCCACCAGGCGACGGGCCGCAGCGAAGGCTGCGAGTGGAGCGTGAGCGCACCGGGAATCTTCTCCTGCGCATCAAGAAAGAGCGTCGCCGAGTGATGGTCGGGCAACGCTGCGCCGATGAAGCCGCGCAACGCCGTCCAAAACTCCGTGACGTTGGCGGCGGTCTCGAGACCGATCACCGAGCGTTGCAACGCCGGATCATCGATCCTCAGGGCGCGGTCACGGACATCGATGGTGGCGGCTTTCTGGGTGACAGGCAATGCACCCGCGAGCCAAACCCGTTTCCTGCCCGGGCGCACGGAGAAAAACGGGACGTTGCGCGAGGGGGCGCGCTAGAAGGTGCTTCGGGTAGGGCCTCACCTTGCGTGAGGCCGTTCCGGCTGCAGCTGAACGGCCCGACACAAGGTCGGGCCCACCATCCGAGATCAATGAAGATACAGTCGACCCGTTCGACGGGCGCGGACCAATCCCACTTAGCGCGAATCGCGCTTTTTCTGGTCTTCGACCGCTTTGGCCAAGATCGCGGCGTCCACCTTGATGCCCGCTTTGGCGAGGGCGGCGTCGAGCAGGACTTCGCCTGCCATGTAGCCGATGGTAATCGCGGCGACCCTGCCTTCACGATCGATGATGAACTGGGTCGGAATACCGGAGACGCCGTAGAGCTTGCGCGAGGCGCGGTCGGGGGTGCGCTCAGCCGCATCATGGGAGAAGATAAAGTCGGGATATTTCTCCGCGTTGGCTTTCACCCACTTCTCGAAATTCGCCCGGCTGTCGCTCGTGCAGGAACCAAGCACCACCACGCCTTGGTCCTTGTAAGTGGCGGCGACCTGTTGGGTGTGAGGCATCGAGGCGATGCACGGACCGCACCATGGGGCCCAGAAATCGAGGACCACGACCTTGCCCTTGAAATCGGAGATCTTGACCGGTTTGCCGGCGAGATCGGTGGTCGTGAAGTCCGGGGCAACCGCACCGACCTTCAGCATTTCGACCTTGGCCTCGGGCGGCGCGGCCTTCGTCTCGGCGGCGGTGAACACTTTCTTTGGCATGTCCTCGGGGGCGAGTTTCACGCCGGCGCGGAGCAGGAGATTGCCAAGGGATTCGGCCGACTGGGTGCCGGCGCCGAGGAAGAAGCCGAGGAAATTTCCCTTCGCATCGATGACATAGTTATTGGGCACGGGTGCCATCACGCCACCGGTGAACGCCATCGGAATCACCTTGGCGTAGTAGGCGCTCGAGGCGGCCTTCAAAGCTGCTTTCTCGTCGTCGCTCAATTGGTCGGGAGCCTTGGCCGGCCGATCGAGAGCGCCGGCGGGATCAAACCACACCGGGAACGAAATCTTCGGCCCGTTGATGGCATACCATTGGTCAAAAGCCTCGCGCTTGCCGTAGGCGCCGACGCCGACGAAGACCACGCCTTGCGCGGCGTATTTCTTGGCCCAGGCGTCGTTGAACGCCTGCCCGGCTTCGGGCAAGCCGTTGCCCGCGGACCAAAAACTCAGGACGACAGTTTTGCCTTTGGTGAACTCCGAGAATTTTACCGCCGTGCCGTCGCTCCGCTGCGCCGTGAAATCAGGCACAGGCTCGCCGGCCTTGAGCTTGCCGTAAACCTCGCGGAACTGCGGCGCGGGATTTTTATCGGCCTCCTTCGCGGCGGCAGCGCGGGCGCGTTCGTCGGCGGCGGCTTTGGCGAGTTGCTTCTCACCTTCGGCAGCGATGACGGGATCCACTTTGACCCCGAGCTGGGCCAGTGCGCCCTCGGAGCGGACATCGCCTTTGCTGTAACCGACGATGGTCGCGGCGATCTTGCCGTCACGGCCGATCACAAACTGCGTGGGGATACCCACGACCCGGTAAAGTTTCGACGAAGCGCGGTCGTCAAATGTCGCGGAGCCGCGCTCGTTCGGGTCCCACGTGAAAACCATATCGGGATACTTCGACTGATTGGCGGGGATCCATTCCTTGAATTTCGCGATCGTGTCGCTCGTGCCGGAAGCGAGCACGACGACGTCTTGGTCTTTATACTTCGCCGCGACCCCTTGCGTATGCGGAAACGACTCGAGGCAAGGCCCGCACCAGGTGGCCCAGAAGTCGAGGATGACAATCTTGCCCTTGTAATCGGAGAGGCGGACTTCTTTACCCGCGACGTTGTTCATCACGAAATCGGGTGCGACCGCGCCGGCGGCGAGGGTCGGCAGCCGGGCCGCGGCGGGCATCATGCCGCCTCCGGCGGGAGCGCCGGGCATCGGCTGGAGGGTGGCGGCGGGCATCGCGGCCCGGGCGGAATCGGCGGCGAGCATCGCGTCGAGCACGACGGCGGCGTCGTCGGCGGTGAGTTTCACTTCCTTCGACTTCGCGAGCATCGCTTTGGCCAAGGTCACAGCGCGTGCCCCCATGCCGATGCTGCCGCTGACGAGCTTGCCGGTGGAATCGATCACCACCGAAATGGGAAACATGCCGACGCCGAACGCCGTGTTGGTCACGCCCTCGGCCCACGCCTTGCCGGCGGGGTCCCACGCGACGGCGAAACCGGGCTCGGCATTCTTGGCGCGCCAAGCGTCGAAGGCTTCGCGCTCGGTGGCGGCGAAGATGTTGAGGACCGCGAGTCCCTGCGCGCGATAAGCGGCGGCGGTCTCGGCGAGCCACGGCTGCGGGCCGTTGCTGGTGCTGAAATGGAGCAACAACGGCTTGCCGCGGAAACTGGAAAGCTTGAGCGGCTTACCGTCCGCCGCGGTGACGGTGAAGTCGGTGACCATTTGACCGGCGAGCACACTGCCGAACTTTGCCGGCACGAAGCTCGGGGCGGGAGCACCGGCGGCTTTGGCCGCGGGCATCGCGGGGGTTTTGCCCACCATCGGGATGGACTTGGGCTCGGCCAGATTCGGTTTCGGCTCGGGCGGCATCGAAGCGAGGTCAACCTTCACACCGGCGCGGGCGAGGGCGTAATCGATCCGGAAATCATCGCCGGGACCGCCACCGGTCTTCGTCTCGATCAACTTTCCGTCTCGGCCGATGATGAACATCGTGGGAAACCCGGTCACACCGTAGCTGAGATTGAAGACCGAGTTTTTCCAGCCGTCTTTGCCCGCCGGATCGAAGGTCATGGCAAATGCGTAGCGCGCGGCGTTGCGCGCGATCCAGCCATCGTAGTTCTCCCGCGTATCGCTCGAGGTGACGCCAAGCAACACCACGCCTTGATCGGCGTATTTGCGCGCAATGCGGTCGAGATTGGGCATCGCCGCCTGGCACGGTCCGCACCACGTGGCCGAGACATCGAGGAGGACGATTTTGCCGCGGAAATCGGCGAGACGCACGGTTTCGCCCTTGGCGTTGAGCACGGAAAACTCCGGGGCCATCGCACCGGGCACCGGGCCTTTAACGCCGGACGTGGACGCTCCGGCGACCACCGGCACAGTTTCCTGCGCGGGCAAGGCGGTGACGACGAACGCAGCGGCGAGCAGGGTGAGAAGGCGGGCGAATTTCATAAAAATTGGATGAGACCAGACAGACGTTGATCGGGGAGAACAGGACTAAAGGAAAACGCTAGCATCGGGTTTCGGCGGAGGCCATAGGCTTAAAGTAATAAGCCGGACCAGCCGACGATCAAGATCCCGCGCGAATCCCGGCAGGCGGCGGGCGGAGCTGGAGCAAATCCCATTTGTTGCCATAGAGATCACGAAAAACCGCCACCGTTCCGTAGTTCTCGTCGCGGGGTTCCTCGAGAAACTCGACTCCTCGCCGAAGAAACGCGGCGTGATCCCGGGCAAAATCATCGGTGTGCAAAAACAAAAAGACCCGTCCGCCGGCCTGCCAGCCGACCGCGGCAAGCTCGGCGTCGTTCTTCGCCCGGGCCAGCAAGAGGCAGGCACCCACCGCCGAGGCGTCCGGTCCCGGCGGCACCACGAGAACCCAACGCTTGCCCGGGGCGAGCGGAGTATCCTCAACCAGGCGAAAGCCCATCACGTTTGTGTAGTAGGCGATCGCCTCGTCGTAATCGCGGACAAGCAGGGAAATATAGCCGAGGCGCTGTTGCACCCGCGGATTTGGAGGGAATTGCCGACGCGAAGCGAGCCCGAGCGCCAGGCCGAAAAAATGCCCCGCCCTCGGGCTGCAATCGAACCGAACGTTGGCCGGCGCTGGGAGCTGCGAGCGCGCGATCCTTCCGCCGAACCGCCCAAAGAGAGTCACTGACCTACTTTTACGAGCTACCGGTGTCGGTCCGGGAACCTGCTCCCGCCGATGACTTCGGTCCGGCTAGATGTCGCATGACTGCTGCAACAGCGCCAGCAACCGCAGCCGCGCGGGGGCGCGGAGCTTCCGGAGAATCGTGGACACTTGGTTCTTCACCGTCGCAGGCGATTCTCCGAGGGCCGCCGCGATTTCGCGGTTGTTTAGGCCTCGGCGAGGTGCGCGGCCACGCCTTGCTCCGCCGGCGAGAGCACTTGAGTCCACGGCGCCGGCAAGCCCGCGCGGGCGCTGTAGTCTGCCCAACTCGCGGTAGCCGAGGGTGCCTCTTCGAGGCGGAGCGTCATCAAAGTTTCAGCAGGCGCTTCACCTCGGCCTCGAGCTTCTCGCCCCGGGCCGTCGTGGTCACGATTTTGCCGCTTTGATCGAGGAGGAACATCGCCGGGATTCCATTGATCGCATACTGTTTCGCGTAGGGATTTTTCCAATGGTTGCCGTCAAAGAACTGCGGCCACGGCATCTCTTCTTTCGCCGTAAAATCATTCAGAACCTTCTTCGCCGCCGCAAGTTTGGCGGCGCCTTGTTCCGGTGTGTCGCCCGGAGCGAGTTTGGCGTTTTCTAGAGAAATCCCGACGATCTCGAAGCCTTTGGCGTGATAGTCGGCGTAAACTTTTTTGATATTCGGCAATTCCGCGATGCAGGGTCCGCACCAGGTCGCCCAAAAGTCGATCAGGACAACTTTGCCGCGGTAGTCTTTCAGGTCGACCTTCCGGCCATCAACCGCGGTAAACGTCATTTCGAGCGGTTTGCGTTCGGCGTCGATCTTGGTGAGTTCCGCCCGCGCGCGGGCCGCAACCGCCAAATTCGGGTTCACCGAAAGCCGGCCCCAGAGTTCCTCGGCCGCGTCGCCGCCCGCCCGGACCTTGGTCGCGTAGAGCGAGGAGTAGAGGCGGAGCGCCACCGCGCCATCGGGAAAACGCGCCGCGATCTCATCGATCTTCTTTTCCATCGGGCCCAGCGCCGCCGGACCTTCTTTGGTCGCGACAGAAATCGGGCGAGCGAGGTCGAGGAAGAGGCGGTATTCCATCACTTCCCAAGGCACATCCTTCCCCGCGCGCAGCGCGGCGTCATAACCGGCGACAGTTTTCTCCCACGCCGCTTTGGCCGCCTCATCAACGATGTAATAAGCGTTCGGGTTGCCGTTTCTGGGCAGTTCATCGAAGCCCGGCTTGAACCCCGTGACAAATCCCGGCCGGAGCATGGTCATCTTCAGCACGCCCTCCCACCGCATCGGATCGGCCGGGTGACTGCGGTAAAAATTCTCCGCGATTCGGATGACCGACTGCTCGGCGTCGTTGCGGATTTGCGCCAGTTGGGTTCGGGTCTTGCTCGCAAAATACTCGGGCGACTGGGGCCCCAGCAGCAGCCACGCGGTGTCCAGTTCGGCCAACATCGCGGCGGCGGCCGGCGAAATCGGCACCGACTTGACCCCGAGCAACGTGGACCGGCCTTGGGCCAACGCCGCGCCAGCAAGGGCCAAAACGACGAGGACCGAGAAAAGAGTTTTTTTCATGGAATTAAGAAGGCGGAGATTCAGGAGCCTCGGGCCTCAGCGCCGGCCGGGCAAACGGACCCCGGGTTTGGCGCCAAAACTCTTGCGGAGCGTGATCGAGTAACGACGGAGGCGCGGATCGATCACCGAGCTCGTCGCACCCGTCGCGGAGATCCACGGCTCGTTGTTGAAGATGTTAACGAAGCCGAGACTCACGCGGGTGCCTCCCAGATAACGGCCGGCAAAGGGCACCCGGCTCGCCAGCGAGCCGCGATCAAAGTCATAGCCGAGCTGGCCGTTCCACAGAATGGTCGAGGGCATGAGTGCCGAGGTCACGGTGCTCTGGGGGAATCCTTCCTGATAGATGGCCGAAACGCCGACGGAGAGGCCACGGTGGTTCCAATTGAGGTTGGCCGAGCCGCGGGCAGGCCGGAGCAGGGCCGTTTGCGTGGCGGACGGCGCCACGCCCGGGCGGGCCCGCACTTCAAGCTTCGTGGTCTCGGTCGCGTTGGCCAAGAGATCGAAGGATCCCCAGTTGGCCGTCACCCGGCTGTAGCGCACCTGATAGTCCCACGCCTCGTTTTTGAAACTCGCGATGTTCACCGAGCGGTTGTCGACCTCGATGATCTTGCCCGGCAGCCCGTCGCCGAGCGACGGCCCACGTACAAACATCTCGGGGAAGAACGCCAAGCGCTCCTGATACGGAAGCCCGCCCACCCGGTCTTCGATCACGATGGTATTGCGGCTCACGGAGAACGAAAATCCCTTGAAGAGCGCGAACGGCGATTCAAGGACGATGCCGACATTGTCGTTGGTGGATTGCTCGGGCCGGAGATTCGGACTGCCGCCGGTCTGGTTGATCACCGGACCCAGCACGGGTTCGTTGTTTCTGAATGTATCCGTGAGGCTGAACGTGCCCGTCGGCGTAAAGGTCTGCGACTGCCGTCCGATCGGTCGGGTGAGGTCGACCAACAACGGAACTTTGAAGGCTTCGCCGTGGGTCGCCCGGAGCATGAACCACTTGAGTGGGCGATAGACCGCTCCGAAACGCAGCCGGGTGGAACCGCCGAAATCGTTATAAGAATCGCCGCGCACGGCCGCGTTGAGGGAAAACTGGTGGATCAACGGGACGGAGTTTTTCTGCGGCGTGAAGACCGGCACCTGCGTCTCCAGAAATCCGGCGGTGACCACCCGCTTCTCCTTCGGTTGGGCGGATTCGGTGCCCGCCGCGAAAAACTGGCGGTTAAACGCGATGTATTCCTCGCGCATCTCGGTGCCGGCTGCCGCGGTGATGTTGCCGCCGGGCAACGCGAACACCGGTCCGTCGGCCTTGAGGTCGTAGGTCCAAGTCTTCGGCAGCTCGCCGTTGGCCCCGGTGACAAAGAGATTTTCGATCGTGCCGGCGGGATTGCCCACCCGGCGAAGGCTGTCGTGCAACAGCACCGGCGGCGTCGCACTCCGGATCGCCGCACTCAGCTTGGTGGAGTCGAACTGGAACACCTGGTCTTCGGTGGTGGGGTTGCTCTGCGTGAAGTTCACGCCGGCCTCATAACGCCATTCCCGCGGCAAAGCGCCCGAGACCCCGCTGTAAACATTCCACGTCTCCATGCCGTAACGACGGTCGAGGACGCCCAGGTCCCAGAAGAATTTTTGGAGCGTGATCGGCACCCCGAAAGGATTGCCCGGATAACCGGCGGGAATGGTGGTGGAAACCGCCGGGTTCACCGTGTTCGTCGATGTGCTGATCGAAACCGGCCCGCTCTTGCCAAACGAATTGTTCTGCCGCCAACCGACGTTGAGATTGGCCTTCAGCCAAGGCCTCCAGGCGTAGTTGAGGTCGGTCGTGATCGCCGAGCGGCGGAACCGGTTGGTCGCGTTGGTGTAAGGCGCGCTGTCGTAGCGGTCGGCATCGGTCGGGGCACCGGCGCCGACATAATCGGCGACCGTCACGTTGCGACCGTCAGAATTTGCCGGGATGCGGAGAACGAGGGCCCCGTTGGTGCCGGGCAACGGCACGGTGGGCGCGTTGGAGTTCGTATTGGCGGCATTCAGGATCCGGCCGCCCACCGGAATCACGGAGCGTCCGTCCGTCCCGCCGATGTAGCGCCGGTCGTCCGATCGCAGCCAATAGCGGTCAAGCCGCGCCAAGTCCTTCTGCTCCTCGTAGGAGCCGAAGACTCTCGCGGAGAACCGGCCTTTTTGGAATGACGCGGTGAGCGACCAACGGAGATTGGCCGCGTCTTTGTCGAAGGTGTTGTCGTAAACGGTCTCCAGTTCGACACCTGTGTAATTCTTCCGGGTGATGATGTTAACGACACCCGCCACCGCATCGGCCCCATAGACGGCGCTGCCGCCGTCGAGCAGCACCTCGACCCGCTCGATGGCCGACAACGGGATGCCCGTGGCCTCGTAGGCTTCGGTCACGCCCCGCTGTCCGGTCCGGGGCAGGCGCCGACCATCCACGAGGACCAAGGTGTTGTTGCCGGTGATCCCGCGGGCGTTGAAAAGCAGCCGCCCTTCAGGGCTGGACCCGCCGGAGTTCCCGTCACCCGCCGCCGAGCTGCCGATGGACAACTGCGGGATATAGTTTCTCAAATCCGCCAGCGACGTGATGCCCGAACCCTCGATGAAGTCGCGGTCGAACGTGATCACCGGGTTGGCCCCCTGTTCGCCGAGGATCGAACGCAGGCGGGAGCCCGTGACCTCGACCTGGTCCATCGCGAGCGCCGCTTGATTCTCGGCGCGCGTCGTCGGCGAAGGCTCAGCGCGCGCCGTCTCTTTTGGGATGGGCGGAGGTGTCGCGCGGCTGATCGCGATCGACCCGGTTTTGCCGTCCAGCGTGGCCACGAGCGGCGTGCCGGCCACGAGTTGGTTGATCGCCTCGGCCACCGCCAGTTCGCCGCGCACCCCGTTGGTCTGCACGTCCTTCACCGCCGTGGTGACAAAGATAACGCCGCGGCCGGACTGCTCGGAAAATTGCTTCAGCGTCTTTTCCGCCGGACCGGCGGCCACATCAAACGGCTTTTTGGCCCCCGCCGCGACCTCGGCGGCCTGGACGGCGGGCGCGATGAAGCCGGGTGACCCCAACGCAAAAACCAAGGCTGCGGCAACGCAGCGAATACGCCTTAGGTGAGCGACCGGAAGTGAACGGGAATGCATAGGATTGGAATAATCGGGCTCTCCGCCACTGCGGCGGACCCCAACCCTAAACGCCCGACCCGCGTTTCTTGTTTACGGCATCGCTGAAAATTTTCCTAAAAATCACCGGCGGCGCGGATCAAGGCTTCATTCTTTATTCGCCCGGCGCAGCACGATGGCTCCGGCTCGGGCCGGACTCGCCCGCAAACCCGCACTCGTCTCGACGATGCGGGAGAATCCCTCGGGATCGTCGGACCGGAAAATACCGCTGATGGGAATCTCGCCCAAGGCCGCGTCGGCGAGCGCGAGTTGCACCGCATTCTGGCGGTTGAACAGCGCAACGACTTCGGCGAGGCGCATCCCGGTAAATTCCACGCGGCGGGTCCGCCAATCGAGCGCCGCATCCATCTCGGCCGGCGATACGGCACTGGGCTCCAGCCGGGCCGTCGGCTCGGTTTCGGCCACGACCATAAGACGGCTGCCCGCGGCCAGATACGTCGGCTCCTCCGGCCGGTCGACGGCCAAAGCCGGGGCCGGCGACATGCGCTCAACCGCAACCTGACCCTCCGTCACGATCACGCCGACCGCTTCGGGTGCAACCCGCACAGAAAAGGCCGTGCCGACGGCGCGGATGGCCACGTTGCCTGCGGTGACCACGAAGGGGCGCGAAGGATCTTTGGTGACGGCGAAATGCGCTTCGCCGCGGATCAAACGGACGTCGCGCCGCGCGGACGAGTAATCGACCGCAATCTCGGCCCCGGCGTTGAACTCAACCACGGAGCCGTCGGCGAGCGTGCGACGGTCGGGCCGGATTTCCATCGCCGCCACCGGCGGAGTCGCGGGCGTGGGACCCATCTGCACGAACGCGAAAACCAGCGCCGCGGCCGCGGCCAACCCGGCGAAGGCAAGGGCGGCGAGCGCACGACGTCGGCGAGTGTGGGCGCGGACCTGGGAGGCGACCGCCAGCTCCACGGCTTCAGCCTGCCCGGTCAGACGCGGTTGTTGCAGGCGACGCCAAGTATCCGCGAGGCGCGCCGCGGCTTCGGCGTGCCGCGGGTCGGCCAAGAGCCATTGGCTAAACTCGGCCTGCTCGTCCGCCGAAAGCCCGGCCTCGCGACGCGCCAGCCAGGCGGCGGCGAGGTCTTCCGGCGCGCCGGTCGCGACCGGCGCAGGGTCGGCTGGGCGGGGCGAATCAGCCGCGGCACTCATGGAAATTTCGCTCCGTGATACCCCGTTCGTGAAAGTAGCGGCTGCACTTTTTCATGGCGCGGGCCACTTGCACGCGGACGGTCTGCTCGGAGATGCCGAGTTCTTCCGCGATGGCCGCATCGTCGCAGCCGCGCAGCAACCGGCGGACGGCGACCTCGCGGCAGCGCTCCGGCAGATCGGCCAGGGCGGCGGCGACCAGCGCGAGTTCGTCGCGCGTGCAGACGGTTTCGAGGACATTGGCATCTTCCTCCACAACGCACAGCTCGGGCAGTTCGCTTACAGGTATGCCGGAAATATATTTCCGCCGGCGGAAAAGACTCACCGTCACGTTCCCGGCCACGGTAAACAAAAACCCGCGCGCAGAGGTAAGCCGGCCATTTTGCCAGGCAAGGAAGGTCTTGAGAAAGGTCTCCTGCACGACGTCGTCCACGTCGGCGAGCGTCGGGTATTTCCGCCGGAGGTGGGCGCGGAGGGCGTCTTCGTGCGGTCGCACCTCGGCGTCAAACCAGCGCGCTCCGGCATCGGCCAGACCGGCAGCAGATTCGGGAGCGGAGGTGATGGGGGGCAGGCTCAAGGTCGGCGGAAACGAAACAATCGACAGAGTAGCGTCTGCGCCAAATCCACCGTCCGGCGAGCCTGTTTTCACACATCGCCGCCGCCGGCCGACCCATCGGGCGACGCAGAGTCTGCATTCTCAAAGGCGCCGGCGGGACGCCCGGAATCCGCTCAAGGCATATACTTGGCCAAGAGCTGCTCCAACGTCTCGCCGCGGGCTTCGCGGGAGATCACTTTACCGTCCGGCCCGATCAAGATGCAGGTCGGATAGGCGTTCACGCTGATCACGTCGATCGCCACGCGCTCGATACTCCGCTGGGTCGCCTGCAACCATTGGTGCCCGGCTTTTGCGAGGAAGGCGCGGACCTTGATTTCGTCGGCGGCGTAACCTTCGGGCGTCAGGCCGCCGGAGGTCTTTTCCATGTTCATCCCGATCACCTCGAAACCGCGCCCCCGATACTTCTCATAGAGCGGATCGAGGTGTTTCATCTCGACGATGCACGGCCCGCACCAGGTGCCCCAAAAATCGAGCAGCACATATTTGCCCCGAAAGTCGGCGAGCCGATGGTTGGCCCCGTCAAACGTGGTGAAGGCAAAGTCCGGCATCAGTTGGCCGGGCAGGGCCGCAAACCGCGTGTAGTCCGAGGCCGGTCGTTCCTCGACCACCACCACGCCCGTCGCCATGTCGACCGACTTGACGGCGAGGTAACGGGAGTCGGCGCGAAACACCGGGCTCTTCCCGGATGGATTCACGACCTCGCCGAGGTCGGGCTCCATCTTGCCGTTGAAATTCGTGTCCATCGAGATGCGGGCCGTTGCCAGGTTGATGGCGTTTTCGGCGGGTCGCGGAGCAAACGTGATGCGCAAGGGCCGGCCTTCGACAGCGACCTCGGCGCCGAAGACGACGTTGAAATTGTAAACGATCATCGGAGCGACCGGCCCGGCCTTGGCCTCCCCGGCGGCAGCGCGGCTTTGCGAAACCGAAACCTCAAACGGAAATTCGCGATAGATCCCGTTGTCCCAAGGCAACGTGAACCCGGCTTTGGCCGTGGCGGCGTCGAGCGCCCAAGACTCGTCCTTGTCGAAACGACCGTCGCGGTTGCGGTCGATCCAGACGGCGCGAGCCCCGACCGCTTCCACGATCAGCAGAGCGTAGACCGTGCCCTTGATTTCAAACGGCCGCCCGAGCGTCCACGCCTGAGCCCCCGCGGGCGGAGGCTCGGGCAGGCGAGCGAGAAGATCGGCGGGCGCTTCTACCAGGCGTGCCCCCGAACGTGTGCCGCCGGCGGGAATCGGATCGAGCCGGCCGCGAAACTCGGCCGCGACGGCGGCGCCGGCCACGAGGGCGCCGACGATCAAAGGGAGGCAGAGCCGGAGCCAGGCGCGAGGGGAAGGACGCATCGGATTGTTTCTTCAGGATCAGAAGGTTTTCTTGATCCGCAGGTAGACGTAGCGGCCGCGCGGATCATCGAAGGTGCTGTAATAGCTGCGGAAGTTCTGGCCGCCGGGATTATAAACATAGGGCGGCTCACGGTCGAAGAGGTTGTTTACCCCGACGGTCCACTGCGTGTCTTCAAACAGCCGCCGCACGGAGCCGCCGTCGGGAGAGGACGGGAGATTATAGACCACCTGCAGGTTGGTCGTGAACGAACTGTCGATCGGGACGTTGAGCGAGTCGCGGTAAGATTCGATAAAGCTCCAGGAAGGCGTGACCGACCAGTCGCCCTTGCGCCAACCGATCGAACCCGAGCCCCGGAATTTCAGCGGAGCTTGAATCTGATCCAACGTATCGATGATCGGGGTGTTGAAACGCAGCCGGGACTTGAACTCGCGGGTGTTCGTCGCGCGCAAGATGAAGTTAAACGAGCCGGCGGTCCTTGTGGACAAATTGTAGCGCACGCTGGTGTCCAAGTATTGGGTCCAGATCATGCCGGCGTTAAACCGGCGAACGTCGGCCGAGACGATCTGTCCCGCCCACCCGAGCGCGGTTTCAGCCGCCGTCGGCGCCGCGCGCCGGACCCGGCCGGGGAAAAACTGCTCGTTGGCCAAGAGGGTCGTCAGCGGCATGGTGGTGATGCCGTCCTCTTTCTCGATGAAGCCGTAGTCGAAGGTGGCGCTGAAGCCCTTCAAGAACCGCGGCTCGAGCACGAGGCCGAAATTCCAAGTGCGGGTTTGCTCCGGGACGAGGTCGGGGTTGCCGCCGGCCACGCTCTGGTAACTGCCGATCGCCGTGTTGCCGCGCCGGGGATCGGGCGTGGTCACACCGACGATGTCGGTAAACGTGCTGTCGACCGTCATGAATTCCTGCGGCGGGTAAGTGCCCGAGCCGAAGGAAACCCGGAGCGACACATCGGGGATCGGCGCGAACCGCAGGCCGAGATTATGGGCGCTGAACGGCAGACTGTCGGTAATCGCGGTGCGGCTCGTCGACGCCAGCAGATCGAACGCATGGATGCCCAGCAGCGTTTTGCCCCGGCCCAACACGGGCACCACGAGTTCGGCCCCTCCGTTGACGGTCGCGCGGGTCGTTGCCGTATTGGAGAACGACGTGGCGAAGTTGACTCCGGGCGTCGTGCCGAAGGTGAGGTTGTATTCGTTCGCGACCGACGCTTCGATCCGGTTCTTGAAAACGTTTTCATAGGACTGGGAGTAATACTCCCCCAGCAACGAGACCTGAACCGGACCGGCCGGCAGCTCCCAGATCGCGCCGTTGAGCCGCGCCACGCCGGAACCGAGCCACACGTAGTCATCGTTCTGGCGAAAACTCGTGTTGGTCAACTTAGCCGCCGCGTTCGCGTTGGGAAAGCGTTCGTGGTCGGCGAAGAACTGGTAGAAACCGAGCGCCCGCGGGTTGGTGACGCCGGCGTTCACGAAGGAATTGAGCAACTGGTCGGGCGTGTAACCGAACGCCTTCCGGGCGTTGTAGTCCGAGGAGCCGTCGAGCGCCCATCTCCAATCGTGGCCGAGCAGGGAGAACTTGCCGTTGAAGCCCACGACCGACCGCAGCGTGATGTTGCGCGTATGCTGAAACGTGCCGGGCAGATCCGTGGGATAATAGTAAAACTGGACGCGTTGCCCCGGATAACCGGGAACGACCCCGGTGCGGAAGGGGTTGCGCGGATCGGTCGCCGTCAGGCTGAGGGAGCGTGGAGTCGGCGGCGTGTTGCTCTTCACGTCCGTATAGCCAAAGCCGAGTTCGGCATACCAACTGAGCCGGTTCTTGATCAGCTCCTGGTTTAAGGTGGCGTTGAAGTTGGTGCTCTTGGACGGGTTAAACATCACGAAATCGCCGTAAGGATCATACGGTTTGATTTGGTTGGCCCCGGCCAGGAAGGAGGCGGGCGTCAAATTGGTCCCGTCCTGATTCGAAGGGACGGTGGCGTAGTTCACGGTGCCCGTCGCGCCGGGAATATTGAGCGGTTCGATGGCAAACGTCGTGTTGTTCCGGGCGACGATCACGCCGGGCACGGACGAAAAATTGAAGAGGCCGCCGGAAAGATCCCAGCTCTGGATGGTGCCGCCGGCGTTGGGCGCCGGATTGCGTTCGAGAAAACTGCGGTAAAGCGGACGGTCCCGATAATACATCGGCTCGCGTTGGCGCAGATCCAGGGTCCACGTCAGGTTGGCTTTGCCGGAAAAGAGCGAACGGCCCTCGGTGTAGGTTATGCCGGTTTCATTGGACCCCCCCGCCGTGGCCTGACCATACGAAAGCGTCAGTTCCCGACCTTTGAAATCCTTGCGCAAGATGACATTGATCACCCCGCCCATGCTGTTGGTGCCAAACATTCCGCCGGCCGAACTCGGCAGGACCTCGATCCGGTCGATGGCCGAGAGCGGAATGCGGCCCAAGTCGGGGCCGCCATTCTGGCCCTCGCGCACCAACGGCAGACGCCGACCGTTGACCAAAATGGTCGTGCCGGCGCTCGTGAAACCGCGCAGATCGACTTTCGTGGCCGGAGTGACGCCGGCCCCGAACGTCGCAAAACCACGGAGCGCCAAAAGACTTTGGGATTCGCTCTCGAAAGCGGCGACCTGCGGCAAGGTGCGCAACACTTCGTTGATGTCGGTGGCGCCGGTGGCCTCGATCTCGGCGCGATCCAAAACGGTGAACGCCAGCGCCTGTTTCTCTTCCCGACGGATGACGCCCAGGTTCACCAGACCGGTGGTCCGCTGGTCGGTGATTTCAAATCTCTCCAACTGCACGGCGCCGTCGCGGATCACCACCGGTGCCGTCGCCGCGTCAGCGGGACGGCCCGAAGCGTTTTTTGCTTCTGCGGCGGTCTCTTTCCGCACGGCAAACGCGCCGGACTTCGCGTCGGGCGTCGCCACGAGGCCCGTGCCGCCGAGAAGTGCGGCCAACGCCTGCGGCGACGTAAAATCCCCGCGCAGCGCAGGCGTGCGCACCCCGCGCACGGTCTCGGCGGCGAAGAGCACTTCCCGACCGGAGGTCTCAGAGAATTGGCGCAGGGCCACGGCGGCGTCACCGGCGGGCACGTTGTAAGAACGCTTGGCCTCCTCGGCAGCGTGAGCCGCGAGGGATACCAAGGCGCTGACCGTGAGCACACGAAGCGCCGCAAAAAACGCACGACAGGGGAAGGCAGGTAGGTTCATAGGTGTTAGCCGGGCATCCGGTCTATCCTTGCAGACGAACGAGTGGGAATCTCCCGTAACGTTACAGTGACATTATTTTTCGGAGCACGAACTCGACGAAGGATGAGACGGCGACTTTGCCAAGGTAGCGTCGCGACCTCCGGGCGCGACGGGCAGTCGTAGTGAATGGCCGCGCCCGGAGGTCGCGGCCCTACCCGTCGGTCACTCACCGCGCGCGCTTCAGCACCACGGCGCCGTCGGCCCGCGGCTCGCTGCGGACGTCGACGGTGAGTTCGAGCAGGCGCACAAAGCCCTCGACGTTATCCACGCGGAAAGTTCCGCCGATGGGCACCGCGCCAAGGCTGGAGTCGGCGAGGACGAGCGGGTTCGGGTTGTGCCGGTTGAACTCTGTGACGGCCTCCGCCAGCGGCGTCTCGAAAAATTGCAGGCGGGGTGTCTGCCACTCCAGCGCGGTGCGGATCTGGGCCTTTGAAACGGTGGCGACGACCGGCGCAGGGGCGGACGCCGCGAGCGGCACGACCACCTGTTGCCCGGCGGTGAGGAAAACTTCGGGCTCGGCGGGCGCGGGAGCGGTTGGGGTCGGCGCGGACATCGCGGCGAGGCGCGCGGGCTCGTCGACGCGGACCTTGCCCTCGGTGACGAGCACTTCGACGGAAGCGGCATCGACGCGGACGTTAAACGCCGTGCCGACAGCGCGGACTTCGACGCCTAGGGCTTCGACGATGAACGGGCGGTCGGGATTCTTGGCGACGGTGAAGTGGGCTTCACCGGTCAGGCGCACGCGCCGCTCGCCGGGAGTGAACTGCCCGTCGAGGCGGCTGCCGTCTTTGAGCTCCACCACCGAGCCGTCGGTGAGGGCCTGGCGCTCGTTGACGCGGAGATAAGTTTTCGCGGGCGCGGTCGGCGCGTCCAATTCCGGCGACCAGATGAGGAAGCCGACCACGAGGGCGGCCGCAAGGGCCAGCACCGGCGCGAGCCCGCGCCACGGGCGGCGGGCGGGCGGGGCGAAGAGATCGGGATTCGGGTCGGCGCTGAGCTCGGGTTGCCAGGCGCCCAGGCCCATCATGCGCTCCAGCACGGCGGCGTGGCGGGCGACGGCCTCGGCATGACGCGGATCGGACCGGAGCCAGGTGAGGTAGGTGTCCTGCTCAGCCGCCATCAGCCCGCGGTCGCGCCGGGCGAGCCAGTCGGCCGCGGTGGCGGCGATGGTTTCAGCGGAGGTGGCGGCGGGGTTGGACATGGCGCGCGGGAGATTCAAGGCAGGCCGCGGGCGGCGAAAAATTCGGTGCAGACCCGGATGCCCTTGCCCATCTGTTTCTCGACGGTGTTTTCGGAAATGCCGAGTTTGGCGGCGATCTCCTTTTGCGAGAGTCCGTAGGCCGTGCGCAGCGTAAACACCTGCCGGCAGCGCTCGGGGAGCGTTTGGATGGCCTTGGTCAAGAGTGCGAACTCCTGCCGTTTGCTGACGGTTTCGACGACATCGGTGTTATCCCTGAAGACGGACGAGTCGGGATTCTCCGTCATCGGTTCAAACGCGATCACCTTTTGGCGGCGCACGGCGTCGAGGGCGAGGTTGCGGGCGATGGCGAAAAGCAGGCCTTTGGGCGACTCGACCGGGGCGGTCTCCCGGGCGCGCAGGACGCGCACGAGACATTCCTGCACGAGGTTGTCGACATCCGGCAGCGTCGGATAGCGCGCGAGCAAATAGCTGCGTAGAGCCGGCGCATGCGGCTGCACTTGGGCGACGAACCAGGTGGAGTGATCGGGTGACGCGGGCACGGGCGGGACGGAGCAGGTTCTTTGCCGCGCGCCGCCCGAGCGCGAGGCGAAACTGGCGTCGTCTCCCCGTAACCGCCGAGGGTCACCGCCGGAGCGGCCCTTTCATTGCGCCCTTTACTGCAGGACGCCGGCCTTGCGCAATGCGACGTCGATGCGGTCATCATCATCGCCGAGAAACCCCACTATCCCGTCGATGATCCGCCCATCGCGATCGATCACGTAAACGGTCGGGATGCCTTTCACCCGGTAAAGAACGGAGGCGATACTGGTGCCGCGATCCTTGCCGGCCGGATCAAACACTTTGGTGAAGTTATATTTTGCGTCGTTGGCCGGCACCCATTTTTCGAATGCCTTGCGATCGTCCCACACGCACACGCCCAGCCAGACGACGTCCGCGCTCTTCGCTTTTCCCACGGTCTTCTGCACATGCGGCATCGACCGGATGCACGGGATGCACCACGTCGCCCAGAAATCGAGCACGACCACTTTGCCGCGATAATCGGAAAGCTTCACGGGCTGACCATCGAGGCGGGTGGTGGTGAAGTCGGGAGCAGCGGTACCGGCGGGCAACAGTCCGTTATCCTTCGGTGCGGGCGCACGTTCACGCACCTTCACGACTTGGGCAATTTGGGTCGTCGGAGTGAAGGTCAGCCGGGCGCCATCGCGCGTCGCACTGGCCAGATAAGTCGTGGCGCCGACCTGAAACGGCAACCGGGCATCGAAAACCTCGCGGGCATTGAACTCGCCGTCACCGTCGGCATCGACGAGCAGCATCATCGTTTTCAAGCCGCGAATCGAGAAGTTGGCCGCGGTTGATTCCTTGGCCAGAGCGATATCAAAAATCCCGTCAGACGAGGTTTCGACGAGCGCGACGCGTCGCGGTTTGCCGTCGATTTCGATGTAGCCAGTGCGGGCGGCGGCGGTGCGCGTCATCGCCGACTCCTCGCCGGCGGTCTTGTCGGCGCCGGTCTTATCGGCGCCGATGAGAAACATAACGCCGTATTCGCCCGCCGAGGTCTCTTTTCCTTCACTCCCCCACGACGCCGGCAGGGTGGCGAAATGCGGGCCCACGCGGGCGCCGGGCATATTCTTTCCCACGCTTTGCAACTCGCCGTCGCCGTCGTCGGTTAAGTCGCCGTTGTGATTCCGGTCAAAGTAGACCCGGTTTTCGTAGCGGCGGTCATCCGGTGTGCGATCCGCCACGAAACGCGTCTCGGCGCGGGGGCCGTCGCCGAGTTTGATCACGCCATAGTAGGGCGTGCCGCGGTAGGCAGGTTCTTTCACGATCCCGGCGGGCCTGGTGGTCGTGAGCGGAAGCGTGAGGCCGCTGCGGGGCATCACGCGGCCGGAAAGTTCACCCGTGATCGTCAGGGCGTCGTTGTCCATCACGAGCGTGGCGGAGACGGGGACGGCCGCGGTGGCCATGAGCGGCACGAGGGCGAGGACCAACGCGGGAAACAGCGTTTTCATCGGGACGGCCTCAGAACGATTTCTTCACCTGGAACGAGACGTAGCGCATCCGCGGGTCGGAGAACCGGCTGTAGAAGCCGGTCGAGAACCACGGCGGCATGCGGTCGAAGACGTTGAGCACATTGACCGTCCATTGCGTGCCGCTGACCCAGCCGCGCCACCCGCGTGCATCGGCACGGTAAGCGACTTTGTAGCCGATCTGATAATCCCACACGAGATCGCTCGCGATGCGGTCGCCATCCACGCCGGTGCCGCCGGGGAATTGCAAGGAGGCAATGGTCGTCTCCGTCTTGTAGGAGTGCGTGTAGCGCGCGGAAATTCCGGAAGTCCATTCGTCGCGGTTCCAGAAGATGGAAGCGTTGCCCTTCCATTTGAGCGCGCCGTCGCGGGTCTCGACCGAGTCGACGGGCGCGGTGGCGGGCGTGATCGTCGTGTAGAAATGGTTGGTGAACGTCTGCCGGGCGCGGAAGGTAAACTCCCCCAGATGGTCGGTGGGTATCGCATAGGAGACCTGCGCGTCGATGCCGTCGGTCTCGATGCTGGAGAAGTTGATCGCACGCGTATCGACGCCGGTGACGACACCCGCCCAGTCCGCGGGATCGGTGGCGAGTTTCGGGCCGCGGGCCACGCGTTCCGGGTAGAAGGCTTCGTTATCGAGCAACTGTTGGAGCGTGGGGGTGCGGATCGCGTCGATCTTGCTGGTCTTCCAAAAATCGAGGGAGAGGCGCAGTCCCTTGGCAAAGCGCGGAGTGAAGATCAGCCCAAAGTTGTCCGAAATGGAGGTCTCCGACTTGAGGTCGGGATTGGGGCCGGCGGCGTTGGTCAGCGGCACGTTGACTTGAGCGAGCCGACCGCGTCGCGGGTCCACGAAGGTGAAGTTGTTGGTGATACTGGTGGCGAAGCGGTAGTCGGCCAAGCTGATGCTGCTCTGCTCGGGCGGGAAAAATCCCTCGGTGCGCGAGGCGCGCAGGGTGACGTCGCGGGTGAGTGCGAGTTTCACCGCGACGGCGCCGGTCGTGGCGGCCGTGGAATCGTTGGTCTCCTCGTAGCGCCCGCTAAAGTTAAGTTCGAGCGATTCCACCGGCACCGGGCGCCACTTTTTGCCAATCAGAGGCACGATCAGCTCGCCAAACACGGAGTCGGTCCGGCGACCCTGCTTGGTAAAAAGGATATCGTTCGCGAGATTGTTCCGGCCACCCATCAGCGTGGCGAGAGCCGGCGTGACGTCGTAAGGGCGCTTACCCTCGTATTGCCACCAGTAGGCCTCGGTCCCGAGCGAGCCCTTGATCGTGCCGGCGCGCCAATCGTAGAGATCGCCGGTGGCGCGGGCGATGAGATTGGAGGCGTATTGCCAATAACGCTGACGGCCGACGACGTTAAGGTAGTCGTTGTTGAAGCTCTCGGGCACCGGGTAAACGTTATGATCGACGAGTAAGTTGTAGAGGCTCCAGCGCTGGGCAAAGGTCGCGGGGTTGGTGGTTGGGGAGAAATAGGACGCCAAGACGATATTGTCGGCGCCGATCTGGGTGTCGCCCCGGATGACCGTGACTTCGGAGGTGCCGTCGAGCGACCACTCCCATTTTTCGCCGAGTTTACCGCGCAGCCCGAGGACGCCACGGTAGGCATCACGACGCATATCGGTGGTGTTTTCGCGGGCATCAACGGGCAGGACGTTCAGGATGACGGCCCGGCCCACAAAGCCCGGGGTGACGCCGGTGCGGAACGGGTTGAACGGATGCGTGGCGGACATCCCGTAACTGGTGCCGGCGCCGAAGAACTTCGGGTTGCGGATGTTCTGGTCGTTGCGGGTAAACGAAAGTTCCGAATAGAGCGTCAGCCGGTCGCGGATGAGGGCGTGTTCGACGGTGGAGGAGACCGAGGCGGACTTGGACGGCGTGTAGATAAAGTTGTCCTGGAAACGATCATAGCTGGGCGTGAATTTGCCGGCAGTGGCGGCGAAGGATGCCGGCGTGAGGGCGTTGGCTTGAGCATCGGTGAGCCCGGCGGGGAGCGTGGCGAAGCGCACGCCGGCGGCACCCGGAATGCCCAGCTCACCGGTGGCGGCACTAAGACGGATCACGCCCGGCATCTGGGTGAACGTGCCGATCGCGGCTTCCGTCGTTAACCGTCGCAACGCCCGGTCCAGCATGGCGGTGCGCTGGGAAAACGCGAGGGCCCCGCGGTCCCGGTAGGTCAGCGAGAGCGTCCCGGTCGTGCGGCCGCCATTGAGGGAAAAGCCGTGCATGTAACTCGCGCTATATTCCGTCGAGCCGCCTCCGGTGCTGGTGCCGAACGAGACCGCCAGTTCCCGACCGCGATAGTCTTTGCGCAGGATGACATTGACCACGCCGCCGATGGCGCCGCCGCCGTACATCGCCGAACCCGACGAAGGCAAAATTTCAATGCGCTCAATGGCGCCGACCGGGATCCGGGAAAGATCGCCGCTGGCGCTGCCGACGAGATTGGGAAACGACGCGCGGGCGATGCGGCGCCCGTTGATCAGGACGGTGGTTTGGAGCGCATCGAAGCCACGCATCCTCAGATTGGAGGCAAGACTGCCCGGCCCGACGATCTGCACGACCGAGGCCTCCTGGTTGGGCGTGCTGTAGGCGGTGATTTCGGGGGTATTGCGGAAAACCTCCTCGATGTTGGTGGCGCCCATCCGCTCGATGTCGAGGCGGGTGATCACACTGTAGTGGAGCGCGGCATTTTCGTCGGTCGCGAGCAGGCCCTTGTTGATGAGGCCGTCGATTCGTTTGTCGGTAACTTCAAACTTCGTCATCGCCAGCGCCCGCTGGTCCTCGGCGCGCGTCGTCGGCGTGGGCTCAGCGCGCGTCGTCTCGTTTGTGGGCTGCGGCATGGCGCGACGCACGGCGAGAGCGCCGGTCCGGGCATCCCGCACCGCGATCAAACCGGAGTCGGCCAGCATTTGCTCGAGCGCTGCCGCCGGGGAAAACTCCCCGCGCACGCTGCGAGTCGCCACGCCTCGCACTTGCTCCACCGGAAAGACGATCTGCTCGCCGGATTGCGCGGAGAAAGCGTTGAGCGTCACCACCGCGTCGCCGGCTTCGAGATTGAAGACTTTCTTCGGCGCTTCCGCGGCGGTCAGCACCAGCGTTGAAACGACGAGCCCCAACCATAGGCGTTGGACGCGATAGAAACGGCTCGGCGAAAAATACGAACGCATTGGAATCATAATGATGAGGGATGTTCAGGTGCTTTGACGAACCGCGCGGTGGTTTCCGCTACGGAAAATTCATGAATCGGATAAGGTGAAAAACGAACGGTCAACCCGCGTTAGCGCGCGAGCCCAAGCACGATCTCGTCGCCTTCGGACCGCGCCGTGACGCCGAAGCTGGACTCAAGGAGCCGGACAAATGCGTCGGAATTGTCGGCACGAAAATTGCCACCGACCACGATTGCAGCCGTGGCGCGGTCACGCACCGAAAGCTTGCGGCGGTTGTAGCGATTGAACTCGGCGACGACATCACGGAGCGGCATTTCCAGGAATTCGAGCCGCAAACCGTGCCAAGCGAGCGCACGCTCCACTTGGGCGGGGGTGACGTCGTTGATCCGCACCGCCGGCGCGTCGGCGGCACCTCGGCGGAGAACTAGGCGGAATGGCCGAGGAATGCGGGCACGGGCGGGACGAAGCAGGCGCTTGGCCGCCGTCGCGTCCGTGAGCGGGATCAAATCACAGGGCGGCGCCGGCACAAAGAACCGGCACGCTGGGTGCGCGAAGGGAAGTTCAGTGTCCCTGCCTTCCAATCGAAACGGAGGCGCCCCGACGGGCTCTACAGCTTCAATCCGGCCTTCTTGAGCAGCTTGGCAAGCCGATCGTCTTCTTCGCCGCCAAAACCCAAGATGCCGTCGACGATTTTGCCTTCGCGGTCGATTACATACATCGTCGGGATGCCGTTGACCTTGTAGGGCACCCCAAGCCCTTTGGCCCGCTGCTCGGCGTTGTCCCGAGTCGCCTTTACCCCGTTGGGATCAAACACCTTTGGATAACCGGTCTTCACCTTGGGTGTCAGCAGCCATTGATCGAACGCGGCGCGGTCATCCATCACACACAGGCCGAGCACGGTCATGCCCTGGTCCTTCAGGGTCGTGTGGAGCTTGTCGAGCGTCGGCATAGAGCGGACACACGGGCCGCACCAAGTGGCCCAGAAATCGAGCACCACAATCTGCCCGCGCAGGTCGGAAAGCTTCATCGAGGTGCCGTCGGCGCGGAGCGCGGTAAAATCGGGTGCGATCGAACCGGGTGCGAGGCCCACGAACGGACGGGGCGTCGGCACGCCCGCCTTTTGCGCGGCGCGGGTGGTCGGCACCAGCGTGAGCTGCGAACCGTCCATCGCCGCGCGAGCCTCGTAGGTTTTGCCTCCGAGGGCAAACGGCCGACGCGCATCGATTGTTTCGGTTTTGCTGAACAGGCCGTCACCATCGAGATCCAGCAGCAGCCACATCGGGCGTTCGGCGCGACCGGGACCGGTAAGACGATTGTCGTCGTCCATCCGCTTGTTGAAGAGCGCGTCGTTGTCATTTTCGATGAGAACGGCCCGCACATCCCGCCCGGCCACGGGCAGGCTGCCGGTGCGGGCCGAGGTGCGACGGTAGCTCAGGATCTGCCCTTTGTTGGGCATACTGACCGACACGAGCATGACGGAATAACCGGCGGATCCGGTTTCCTGATCCGGAGTTCCCCACGAAGCGCGGAGCAAGGGAAAGAGGGTGCCAAGCCGGGCGCCCTCACCGCGGGTCTGCACCGTCGGCCACTTGCCATCGCCATCATCGGTGAGATCGCCGTTTTGGTTCACATCGACGTAGACCCGGCAAAGATTCCAATCGACGGGCGGATTGGGCCGGTCGAACACCACCAGCGTCACGCTCTTCGGGCCGTTGCCGAGTTTGATCTGCCCGTATTCGGGCGTGCCGTTGTAGGCGGGTTCCTTCTTTACGGCGGCGGGGCGCTGTTTCGAAAGGGCGATGTCGTCGTTAAAGAAGATCAGCTGACCCCAGAGCGAGCCATCGCTGGTCAGGATGTTGGGGTCGAGCTTCAGGGCGACGGAGATTTCCTGGGCACGCGCGGAGGTGACGGCGGCAGAGGCAAATGCGAGCAACAGGAGCACGCGGCAGAGTCTAACGATGGGAGTATTCATGGGAAAAAGCGGATTCAATTCGTCACGCCGGCAGCGGCCAGGGCGGCGGCAAGGGCGGTTTTCACTTCGTCGGAATTACCGACCGCACTGTGCAGGATTTTGCCATCGCGGCCGACGAGGAAGAAACTGGGAATGCCGGAAACTTTATAAGGTGCCGCGATACTCTTCGCGTTATCGCGGGCCGCCGGATCGAACACCTTCAGGTAGGTCGTGGTAACTTCGGGAAAGAGTTTCCACTCATCGAATTTCGCCCGGCTGTCCCAGACGCAGACCCCGAGCACCACCAGGCCTTTGTCTTGAAACTGCTGATGGAGTTCCTCCAGGTGCGGCATGGCCGCTTTGCACGGGCCGCACCATGTCGCCCAGAAGTCGATCAGCACGATCCGGCCGCGAAAATCGGAAAGCTTCACCGGGCGGTTGTCAGCAGTGAGGGCCGTAAAGTCCGGCGCCAGTTCGCCCGCCGCGAGCACGGGACGAGGCGGGGCGGCCGGCCTGGGCGGGGCCGCAGCCCGAACTTGCTGCGCCACGCGCTCGGTCGGGGTAAGTGCAAGCCGAGCCCCGTCGGCCGTCGCGGCAACTTCGTAGGTGACGCCATCGAGCGCCAAGGGTGATCGCGCGTCAAAACGTTCACCGCGACCAAAAGTGCCGTCGCCGTTGAGATCGACGAAAAGGCTGAGCGGTCGCGCGGTCGCGCGGCCCCGGATCGCGCGGCCCTGATCGTCAAGCGCCTTGTCGAAAAGCGCATCGTTGTCGTTGTCGATGAGAACCGTGCGCACCGCGCCGCCACCGAGCGGCAGTCGCCCCACCCGCGCACTCGTGCGGGTGTAGGTGAGGGCATACGCCTGCCGGTCGGCGGGCGGCGCGTTATAAAAGAACGCCAAGCCGTAGCCCGCGGTCGTGGTCTCGTTCGCCGGGCCGACCCAAGAGACGGGCAGGGTCACAAAGCTGCGCGATGCCGCATAGCCATTTTCTTCGGCAAAAAGGTTCTGCCAGCGGCCATCACCGTCGTCGGTGAGGTCGCCATTCTGGTTCGCGTCAAGGTAGAGGCGGCGTTGCTTAAAATCGCCGGCGGGCTCTTGCACGACCACGATGGAAAAAGTGTTGCGCGGACTGTTGCCCAGACGGATCGAGCCGTAACGGGGCGAACCGAAATACGTCGGTTCCCGCGTGATCCCGGCCGGCCGTTCGGGCGAAAGCCGGACGGAGTTGTGGGCGGGCTGAAGTTGACCCCAAAGCTCACCGCCATCGGCAAGAATCCCGACATCAAGCGCGAGTTCGGCCGAAAGCGGAAGGCCCACGCGGTCTGCGGCGGAAGCGGTGCAACCTAACACCGCGAGAACAACCGGAAGCAGGAGTTGGCGTTTCATAGGAAAAGAACCCTCGGATTTCAGGACGGTTTTGGGGCAAAAATTCGGACGCGGCGTGCGCATATCTCGGTTCGATTCAAACTCAGAGCCGATAGGTGACGCTGGCATTGTAGGCGCGTTGCTTTGGACTGTGATAACCGGCGTCGTAGCCGAAAGAGAGATCGGCAAACGGCGGGGCGCGATCAAAGAGATTGCCTATGCCGGCCTGAAACCGCACCCGCGGGTTAAGTTCAAAGCTGCCGCCGAGATTCCACACCGTGAAGCTACCGAGCGTGCGCGCGCCGGCGTTGGTGACCGCCGGACCCTGATAATAGCAGAAAAGCGACACGCCGAAGCGGCCGCGGTCCCAAAACACACTCCCGTTCCCGTTCCACTTTTGAGGGAACCCAAAAGACCCCCGGCGCTCCGTCAGCGGATCTCCGGGATTGAACGCGATCTTGTAGCTCTTCGCGCAGGTCGCGGCCAACCGAAAGGTGAACCGCCCCCAGGCCTCGGAACTCTGCTGCAGCGTGGCGTTGACGTCGTAGCCTTGCACGAGCACGCGGCCGAAATTGGAGAAACGGGCATCGACATCGGTAATACGCCCGGGGAAGCCCGCCGCCGTATCGGTCGGGGTCGCCGGCAACCGGATGATGCGTTCCGAGAAGAGGCTCTCGTAGTCGAGCAGGGTCTGGGTGCTGAGATTGGCGGTCAGGTTCCTTTGCTCTTTCCAGTAAAAGTCCGTCCCGAAGCTGAGCCCCTTCACCTTGGGCACGTTGAGAACGAACCCATAATTCCACGTCTTCGATGTCTCGGGTTCGAGGTTGGGAAACGCGCCGGTCACCACCTGCACCGGATAGCGTTCATTGGCGCGGCGCCGGTCGGTGACGGTCGGGTTGGAGTCGACATTGGGGCGCTCGAACTCGGAGAGGGCCGGGGCACGAAATCCGGTGCCGTAGGAAGCCCGGACCAAAAGCGCCGACCAGGGCTGCCAGCGGAACGCATATTTCGGATTGGTCGTGCCGCCCGCACCTTCGATGCTTTCGCGGCGGACGGCGACTTGGAGTTCAAGCGCGCGGAGCAGAAGTTTGGGCCGGGCGTTCTTCTTGCCGAACACCGGCACGGATGTCTCGAAATAGCCGGCGGTGCTGTCCCGCACTTCGCGACTCCGAAGGGGATCGAGCGCGGAGGGCGCGGTGGTGACCCGCAGACGGTCCTGTTGCTCGAACGAACCGCCGACCGCCACCTGAACCGGGCCGCCGGGGAGAGTCCAAATGCTGCCGCGCGCGAAGGCATCCGCGGTGTAGATCCCGGAATCGGCCCTGATGGTATTGGTGCGGACAATCGCATCGTAGATCCCGGCCGGATTGGTCGGGCCGTTGGCGTAAAAATCACCGAAGAGGTTAAGCGCCTTGCTCGGGTCGGTCTGGTTGAGGGCCGCCGTGAGGGCGGCATTGTCAACCGCCGGCAGCGAGCTGAGCAGTTTCTGGCCGTAATACATGAGCGAGCCCTCTGCGGTCCAGTCGTTCGGCAGATCGGCCCGCAACCCCACCACCCCGCGCCAGGAGTTCGTATCGGCCAACGCCACCCGCTGACCCAACTCTTCGTGGGAAATGCTGAAACCCACAATCTGGCGAAACGGGTTAAACGGGTTGGTCGCGGGAATCCGCGGCGCCGCGGCCGAGCCGGACGGATTGCTGCTGCTGAGGGGGTTGCCGAGCGACTCAGTTCTGGTGTGGGTGAAGGCGAGCTCGGTAAACAGGCGCAACGGCTTGTAGAGTTGATACTCGGCGGTCGCAGTCAGGCCTTGCCGCTCGGTGGGCGGAATCAACGCGTAGAGGGCGGCGGAGTTATAAAATGCGCGCTGCCCCGCACCTGCCGCGAAGTCTGCGACCGTGAGGCTTCGTCCATCTTTCCCGACCGGACCCACCGCTTGGGTAGCCGGCGTGCCGTTGGGATTGGTCAAACCGCCAAGCGTCTGCCCGGGCAGAGCAAAAATCGTCAGCGGATAGCCGATGGTGCTGCGCTGATCGATGCCGCCGCGGGGCCGGAGATCGCCGTCACGCGAGAACCACCGCTGGTTGGCCAGGAGCGCCTCGCGTTCGAAGAAGTCGATCACGAGCGTGGCCTTGATCCGGCCGCGATTGTAACCGCTCGTGAGGGTCGCCCCCCGCTCAAATCCGCCCCCATGGGTCGTGCCGGCGAAACGCGCTTTCGCCTCAACGCGATTGTAGTTCTTCTTCAAAATGATGTTGATGACGCCGCCGATCGCATCGGTGCCGTAGATTGCCGACGCCCCGTCGGTCAGCACCTCGATGCGCTCGACCATGCCAAAGGGAATGGTGTTCACGTCAAAGAAGCTCTGCGGCGGCGTGGTGCTCGGGTTGGCCTTGCCGGAAAGCGGCGCGCGCCGGCCGTCGATCAAGACCAAGGTTGAGTTGGAACCAAGCCCGCGCAGCCCGACGCCCGACTGGCCGGCACTGCGGGTGAATAGAGTGGGATTCGCATCGTTGGGCACGCCGAGCCGGCCGGTGGCGGCCCCGGTGTAATTTTGGGGCAGAGTTTGCAGAAACTCCAATAGCGTCCCGAATCCGGATCGCTCGATAAAGGCCGCTTCAAAAGCGATGACCGGCGAAAATCCCTCAACTTCAGTCTGCTTCAGGCGCGAGCCGGTGACCTCGAACCGGTCCAGCTCGATCGCCTGCTGACTCTCGGCGCGCGTCGTCGGCGTGGAGTCAGCGCGCGCCGTCTCTTTTGGGCCGGGCAAAGGGGCCGAGCGGCTCACGGCGAAGTCGCCGGTGGCAGCATCCTGTTTGGCGACGAGCCCGGTGTTGGCCAGCATCAGGTCGAGGGCAGCCGCCGGAGTAAGTTCACCCCGCACCCGGTTGGTCGACACGCCCCGAACCTGCTCCACCGGATAAACGATTTGCTCGCCCGATTGTTCGGAGAACGCCTTGAGTGTCCCCACTGCGTCGCCGGCCTCGAGGGTAAAGATTTTTCTGGGTGTTTCGGCGGCCGTCATCACCGAAGCAAAAAACGCGAGGCCCAACCAAGCGCAGGATGAACGAGAACGTCGCCGTAAGGAGCACGTCGAAAACAGGGAAAGCATCGTAGTCATCGAGCGTTCAACCGGTCTGACGAACCTTTCGGGTGTTTCCTTTAGAGTCAATTTGGGAAATTCTGCCCCGGAAAAAACCGGATTCTTAATCCGCCCTATCGCTCGAGCCCAAGCACGATCTCGTCGCCTTCGGACCGCGCCGTGACGCCGAAACTGGACTCAAGGAGCCGGACAAATGCGTCGGAATTGTCGGCACGAAAATTGCCACCGACTACGATTGCAGCCGTGGCGCGGTCACGCACCGAAAGCTTGCGGCGATTATAGCGGTTAAACTCGGCCACCACGTCGCCGAGCGGCATTTCCTGGAACTCCAGCCGCAGCCCCTGCCAAGCAAGGGCACGCTCGATTTGCGCCGGGGTGACGTCGTTGATCCTCACGGTCGCGGCGGGCTCGGCCGTCGGCGCGGGCGGATGGAGCGCCACGATCGCCTGTTGCCCGGCCGTCAAAAAGGTCGGCGACGCAGCGGCGGACGGCGGACGTTGCGCCCCGACGGGCGGCGGGGGCGCCAGCACGCCCACCTTGCCCTCGGTGACGAGCACCGAAACTTCGGCGGACTGCAGCGAGACACTGAATGCGGTGCCGACCGCCCGCACCGCCACCGCGCCCGCATCGACGACGAACGGCCGGGCGGAATGCTTCGCGACGGCGAAATGCGCCTCGCCGCGCACCAACCGCACGCGGCGCTCGTCGGCCGTGAACTGGACCTCGATGTGCGCGCCGGCATTGAGCTCCACCAACGAGCCATCAGCCAGCGTCTGCCGCTCGGGCCCGGGATGGATGATCGCGCGGCGCGGCTCGGGCTCGGACGGCGCTTGCTGAAAAACGGCGACGGCCAGCACGACGGCCGCGACCGCCGCGAGCGCCGTCGCGGAGAGCCAATAAATTTTGTTGCGGGTATGCGGCGCGAGCAGATCGGGATTGGGCCGCGGGCTGTGGGCCGGACGCCATTCGCTGAGTTGGTCGAGCATGCCCCAAACTTTTTCCTGCCTAGCGATGGCGGCGGCGTGACGCGGATCGGCGCGCAGCCACTCTAGGTAAGCATCCTGTTCGACGGCCGTGAGCGTGCGATCACGGCGGGCGAGCCAAGCCGTCGCGGCCGACTCGATGGCGTCGGGAGCCGGGGATTTTTCGGGCACGGCCATGGTTTAAGGCAACCCGTAGCGGGCGAGAAACTCGGTGCAGCGGCGCATACCGTTGCCCACCTGCGCTTCGACGGTGTGCTCGGATATCCCGAGCTGGGCCGCGATCTCGCGCTGGGAGAGCCCGTAGATTTTGCGCAAGGTGAGCACCTGGCGGCAACGTTCGGGCAGCGACTGGAGAGCTTGGGTCAAGAGATCGAGTTCCTGGTTGCGGGCGGTGGTATCGGCGGCGGAGGGGCTTTCCTCTAAGACGGGCAAGTCGGCAAATTCCGCTAGAGCGTCGATGCGCACGATTTGACGGCGGCGGAGTTGGTCGAGGGCGAGATGGCACGCCGTGGTGAAGAGCAAGGCCTTGGGATTGGGCACCGGGCGGGCCTGCCGCTCCTTCCAGACCCGGGCCAAGGCCTCCTGCACCAGATCATCGGGGTCGCTGAGGACCGGATATTTCCCGTGCAACCACGCGCGCACTTCAGCCGCATGAGGCTGGACCTCGGCGGCATACCAAGCGGAGAAATCTTCGGACGGGGGCAACACGGCCATTTTGCGGAGTGAGCAGGTTCTTTGCCGCGCGGCGGCGGGGCGCGAGACGAATATCGCGCGGCCGCCCGATCAGAGCGAGGCCGACGCCGGGCGATCCAGCAGCGATTCGATCATGCGCTGGAGGACGAGATTGCTCTCTTCGTCGTGGGCCCGGAAGTCGCGGTAAACCACTCGCCCGTCGCGATCGATCAGGAAGTTCGCCGGGTAGCCGCGCACCGCGTAGCCGTCGGGTCCGGTGACCGCCTCCGTCCCACGCAACGGCGTGAACGAATACTTCGTGCCCGCCATGAAGGGCAGCACGTAGTCGTCCTGTTTCGGAATGCCGTTGATGCCGAGATACACGACATCCCGTCCGCGGAAGCGACCGACGACCTCCTCAAAGTAGGGAAACTCGCCCCGACAGGGTCCGCAGCCAGGAAACCAAAAAGTGACGAACACCACTTTGCCGCGCAGGGAAGCGAGCGAGAGCTTCGCCTCGGACGTGTAGAGGCCGAGATCGAAAGCCGGCGCAGGTTTGGCGGCCGCGTCGCGAAGGGCCCACACGTCGGCTTCGATTTGCGCGGACGACTTGCCGAGTTTGCCGCCGTAAACCGCCATCGCGGCTCGGGTCTCATCTTCCGGCGTAACGGCCTGCCGTTTAACCAGCGCGTCGTAGGCGGCTTGGGGATCGCCGCCGGCGGCGGAAATCTCGGCGCGCAGCAAGGTGATCATGCGGGCGTTGGAGGAGCGCCGGTCGGCCGGAAGTTTGTCGAGCAACGCGACGGCTTCGGCCGCCTTGCCGGCCCCAAGCAACGCACGGGCCGATTGATAATTTTCGGCGAATGCCGCGCGGTCGGCCCACTGCTTCGGGTCGCGCATCCCGGCCTGCGCCAAGTCGCGAGCCAAGAGAATCGCGCGGGCGGGCTCGGAGCGCAGATAGGCGTCGAACAGGCCGGTCATCGCGCTCGCCGACCAATTGAATTTCGCGGGCGGAAACTGGGCGAGGAGCTGTTCCCAATACTGGAGCCGCTTGGCTTCGGTCTTGGCCCGGGCCCCCAGCCAATAGAGCGCCTGCGCTCCGCGTTCGTGCGTCGGGAAGCGCCGGGCGACGTCGAGGCTGGCTTCCTCCCACTTGGCCGGATTCACGCGGCCGAGGCCGCTCGCGTAGTAAAACGCATAGTCGGGGCTGGCGGGATCGGCGGCGGCGGCCCGGCGCATAAACTCCGATCCGCCCGCCTCATCGCCCCACCGCTCGGCGTCGATCGCAAGCATTTGGAAAACTTTGGCCTGCTTCGGGTCGAGTTCGACGACCTTGAGCAGAAACGGTTTCGCACGGGGATCTTCGTGGCTGTAGAGCAACGACCCGAGACCGTAATTCAGCCCGAGCGAACCGGGCGCACGGGCGAGCCACGCGCGATAGCTCTTTTCCAGCGGCGCGGCGAGGGCTTCACCGTTTTTGTAGTCCTTGCGCACGGCGGCCTGGTGGACGCGCAGGAGCGCATCGTGGGCTGCCAACGATTCGGGTGCGGCTTCGACGGCGGCCAGAGCGGCGGACAATTCCGATTCAGCGGCGGGTTGGGCCGCCGGTTGGCTGACCGCGGTCAGCGGGAGTCCCAAAGCAAAGCAGAGAGCGAGAGTGAGTTTCATGGGGAGACAGGGTTATTGGCCGAGCAGACGTTCGATCTCGACCGCGAGCTTTTCGCCGTGCGCCTCGGTCGTGGCGATCCGGCCGTCTTTGCCGAGCAGAAAGGTCGCAGGAATCGATGTGATGGCGAAGCGGCGGCCAAACTCGTTATTCCAGTAGTTGCCGTCGTAGTGATGCGGCCAAGGCATGTCGTTTTCCCGGGCGAATTGGTCGACCTGGGCGGCGGTGCGCTCCATCCCGCGCGGCTGGGCGCCGGGGGCCTTGTCGAACGAGATGCCGACGACCTCGAAACCCCGGTCGTGAAATTTTTTATAGGCGGCGCGGACGTAGGGCATTTCTTTGAGGCACGGGACGCACCACGTGGCCCAAAAATCCACGAGGACCACCTTGCCGCGGAGTTTCGCGAGATCGACTTCTCGGCCGTCGGCGGCGGTGAACTTGAGGTCGAGCGGAGCGGACATCGCCTCGACGATCCGGAGACGGCCGGCCGCCATCTCCTTCACGGCGGCGTTGGTCTCCGCCGACCCGACGCGCGTGCGCAGGAATCGCTCCGCGGCGGCGGGATCCTTTTTTTGGAGCGAGTCGAGATAGGCCTGCTCGGCGAACTTGCGCCGCTCGGAAGCCGGGACGCGCGCGGCCATCTGCGACACCACCTCGCCGGCCCACGCGAGATCCCGGACCGGCCGGCCGCGCGATCCGGCCATGTCGCCGATCGTCCACTCCGCGACGGTGGTCCAGATGTTCGCCGGCACCCCGGCATCGGCCAGAAGCATCCGGCGCCATTCGTTGCGTTTCTGTTCCCACGCCGCCTGCTCGGCGGCGGCGTCCGGGCCGGAAAACTGCCGGGGCGAATTCACCGCAACGCCGATGATTTCCCATTTGCGCGCATCGGCCGGAAACTGCTCATAGAACTTTTCCGCCAGCCGGCTCGACTCGTCGTGTTGTTTCATCTGCAGCCGCGACGTCTCCTGCACATCCGCCAGCCGCGGCACCTGGGCATAACGCACGGCGCGGAAACGCTGATAGGCTTCGTCGGCGGCGGGCGATGCCGGGGCTGTCTCCGCGGCGAAAGCCGACGTTCCTGTGGCAACGAGCAAAAGCAGCGTAAGGGCGACTTTCATGGCAGGGTAAAAACTGGGTTCAGAGCTTGAGCAGGCGTTTGATTTCGGCCTCGAGCTTTTCGGGCGTGGGGTTCACCGCGACGATCATGCCGTCCGGCCCCGCGAGGAGCACGTGCGGGATGGGCTGCACTCCGTAGCGCACCGCATACTCGGTGGCGTGGGCCTTGCCGTCGAAAAACTGCGGCCATGGGATTTCGAGTTTGGCGACGAGCTTCTCCAACGCGGGGCGCGCGTTGGCGTTGTCGACGGAGATGTTTACGATCTCGAGACCTTGGTCGTGATAGCGCGCATACAGGGCCTTGAGTTTCGGGATCGCCTGGATGCAGGGCACACACCACGTGGCCCAGAAATCCACAATGACGACCTTGCCTCGCCACTGCGCGGTATCGACTTCGCGGCCGTCGAGAGCGGTAAACTTCAGCTCGAGCGGGCGCTTAAGCGCGAGCAGCACGCGGCGGCGTTTCTCGCCAAGTTCCCGCACACGGGCATTGGGACTGGCCTCCAACCGGGCGACGAGCGCCGGCAGGGCGGCGGGCGCCTGGGCCTCGACCGCCGAGACCAGCCGGGCAAAATAGACAAACGCACCCGAGCCTCCGGGAAAACGCGCGGCCAGCGCCTCGATGGGCGGCACGAGACGCTCCGCCCAATCGGCCGGCAAGGTGCCGTTGGTAAACGGTAACACGAGCGCGCTGACTTTGCGTCCGGCAAAGAGCTCGCGCAGCGATTCCGGCGCATCCGATGAGGCCTCGACCGCAGTTTCCAATGCCGCCGTGCGTTCGTCCCAAAGTTTTTTCGCGGCGACATCGTCGGCGAACCGCGGAACCGAGCGCAGGAGCGCATCCCAAGCGGTCCAACGTCGCGGGTCCGTCGGATGCGATTCATACAACGCCCAAGCAAGGGCGGCCGTTTCCCGCCACTGGGCTTCCCGGCCGGTCCCCGGTGACGCCGGAGCCGACGCACGCTGCCCGAGTTCGCTCCAACGCGGATCGTCGCCCGTCGCGGCGCCCGGAGCCTGCCCGAACGCGGTGGCGACGGCCCAACCGAAGACGATACCGAGGCGAAGGGGGAAGATTTGAGCGAAGGGCGGCATGGCGGGTGGTTGTCCGCGAACCGGCTCAGGGCAGATGCTTCGCGAGTAGATCGGTGAGGACTTGGCCGCGCGCTTCGCGCGAGAGCACTTTGCCGTCGGCGCCGATCAAAATGCAGGTCGGGTAGGCGTTCACGTGCACCACATCGATCGCGACGCGCTCGATGCTCTCCTGCGTGGCTTGCACCCATTTGTGCCCGGCTTTGGCGATGAAGGCGCGGGCTTTTTCGGTGACGGTGACGTATTCGGCAGAGGTCAACCGGCCCGCAGTGCGCTCCATGTTCATACCGATGACCTCAAATCCCTTCGGTCCATATTGGGCGTAGAGCGGATCCAGGTGTTTCATTTCCTCGATGCACGGGCCGCACCATGTGCCCCAAAAATCTAGCAGGACAACCTTGCCGCGAAAATCGGAGAGTTTGTGCCGGCCGCCGTTGAAGTCGGTGAAGGCGAAGTCGGGAAACTCCTGACCGGGGGCGGCATCGAAGCGCGTGTAATCGGCCGCCGGGCGTTCCTCGACCACGATTTCGCCGGTCTTCATGTCCACCGACTTCACCGCGAGGTAGCGCGAGCCGGAGCGAAAGACCGGAATCTTGCCCGCGGCGTTTACCGCTTCGCCGATCGCAGGCTCAAACTCGCCATTGAAATTCGCATCCATCGACCCGCGCTGGTTGGCGGGATCCACCACGCTGTCTGCCGGTTTGGGCGCAAACATCACGCGCATGGTCCGGCCTTCCACGTCGACAGAGCCGGCGAAGAGGATGTTGAAGTTGTAAACGAGCGACGTGACCGTCGTCGCGGTCGCCGGCGGTGCTGCCGGCGCGGCCGCAGCGGCGGGTCCGCGGCGCATCGGTTCCGCCGACCACTCAAAGCGGATCGGAAACTCGCGGTAGATGCCGTTGTCCCAAGGGAGCGTGAGACTCACCGACTTCGAATCGGCGGCGAACGGCCAGCGTTCCCCGGCACCGAACTTGCCGTCGCCGTCGCGGTCGAGCCAGAGGGTTTTGTCGCCACCGCTCCCGGCATACACGGCCATGAGGAAGGTCTTGCCCTTGATCGTGAGCGGACGGCTCAACGCCCAAACGCGATCATCCGGACCCGGCGCCGTCGGCAGCGCGGCGACCGTCTCGGCCGGAGCGGGCACGACCGGCGACAGCGCCCGCGTGCCCGGTTCGACAGCGGGATTCAACTTCCCCCGAAACTCGGCGGCAGCGGCGAGCGGCGGCAGCATCCAGCCGGCAACGGCCGCGAGCCCGACGAAACCCAAAGCACGGTAAGATGAAGGGATCATCGGGACAGTGGGCGTCGCTTAGAATTGTTTGCGCAGGGTGAGCGAGTAGCGCGCCTGCCGTGGGTCGGTGACGCCGAAGCCGGCGTTGCCCTGCCGGTGCGGGGGCTCGCGGTCGAAGACGTTGTTCACGGTGACGGCGAGCTTGGTGTTTTCGAGCAGGCGTTCCCGCCAAGGACGCGAGGACTTGCCCAAGGCCTCAAGCCGCTGGGCCGTACGCCAGCCGAAATCATACGAGAACTGGGCGTTCCATTCGATCACGCTGCTAAACAGCGTGAAAGTGCGCGCGGCGCTGGTCCAAGAATTCTCCTGGTAGAACCCGCTGACGCCTGCGCCATAAGCACCCTTGTTCCAGTATGTCTGCCATGTAATCCGCGTCGGCCGAATATGCAGGGAAGGAGCCGGCGGCGCCCCAGGAATCCGGTAGGCATTCCAAAGCCGGTATTCGGTGGCCGAGAGGCGGGCGACAAAATTGCCCAGCCGGCGCGTAGCACGCTGGTAATTGAGCTGATAGTCAAAGGTCTCGACCTCGAGGCGCGAGATGTTGGTGGAGCGGGTATCAATCCCAGTCACGCGACCGGGTTGGGTACCGGTTGTCTCACGGATCAGGCGTTCCGGGAAAAGATCCGCCCACTCCTGCAAGGTGGAAAGCGACGCGATCTGATCTTTGTAATTCAATTTTCCGGCATCGACCGAGATCGAGAGGCCCTTGAGGGCGGCAAAAGGAAATTCAAAGACGACGCCCAAGCTGTCGGAAATCGCCCGCTCGGGTTTGAGATCCAGATTGCCACCGATGCGGGTGGCGATGGTGCCCGTCACCAATTCGTTGCGCTGACGGTCGATGAATCCAGCCGGGTTGGAGTTGGTGCTGGAGGTAACGGGACGGTAAAGGGCCTGAATGCCAGGAGCGCGGAAGGAGTGATTGCGGGTGGCTCGAAACAGCAACCATTTGACGGGGCGGAGTTGCGCCCCGTAGCGCGGGCTGTAATCGCCGCCGGCATCCGAGTAATGATCGTAGCGGATCGCTGCGGTCAGATCCAACCGGTGCAGCAAGGGCAACCGGTGGGCCGGAGCCACCACCGGAATCCGCGTCTCGGCATAACCGGCGTCCAGCGTGCGCTCGAACGCACCTAACAAACTCAAATTGATGGTCGGGAGATCGGGAATGGATTGGGATGTCTTGATGTTTTCCGTGGTGCGTTCCGCCCCGGCGGCGATGCGGATCGGGCCCGCCGGCAGTTCAAACCACGGCAACGCCCCGTCCGTGGTCGCGGACCAAACCGCGACGTCGGTGCGGTCGCTGGCATTGCCGGGGCGCAGCATCGAGCGCAACGTGTTGAGGTCGTTGGGTTGACTCGTGCGGCTGTCGTAAAAGAGGACGAGTCGCTGCGCCGCGATCAACGGATCGGAGACGGCCGTATTCAGCACCGGATCGAAGGCGTTCTCGTTGCGCAGGCCCGAGCGGTTCCAATTCAGGCTCAAATCATAGCGCCAATCGGCCCAATACTTCCCCGCTACGCCGGCGTTGAAATTCAGGTTGGAGTTGGTCGTGAACTTCTCGCCTTGGAGATTCTGCGGCAGCTCCCAAAAGGTTTTGTTGAGCCGCACTTGGACGCCGAACGGGTTACCCGGATAATTAGCCGGTACGACAATCGAGTTGCGGTAATTGACCGGCATTCCCTCGATGTGCGTGCGCGTCTCGTTGTAGCCGCCGTTGAGGTAGAGTTGGACGTTCGGCCGCAAATCGTAGGTGCCGCGAAACCCAATGGTGCGGGTGAACTGGGGCGAAATGAGATTCACGTATTTCGCGCGGTCCCCGGTTTCGGCGGAGACCGTCGTGGGCGTGTAAGCGGAAGCGGGCAACGTCGCCGAGCCGGTCGCACCGGTGGGAATGACGGCATATTGGCTGGGACTGGAGAGCCCCGGCAAGTTGCCCGTGACCGCCTGCACCACGCCCGCACCCGTCGCGAAACCGCCGGCGCCGTAACTCGAAAACGTCGCGGTGCCGCCGAGCGTGCGCCAATCGTCCGTCGCCGCATAGGGGCGGTCAACCGCGGCAAAGGCGTTTCGCTTCTGATAGGTCGCGGTAATCGTCAGGGAGAGCGGGCCGCGGGTGATGCCGTGGGTCAGCGCGAGATTGCTGACCGCCGTGTCGGAATCGAAGGTGTTTTCGTAGGACAAAGCCGCCTCGGTGCCGGAGTAGTTTCTGCGGAGGATGATGTTGATCACGCCGGCGAGCGCATCGGAGCCATAAATGGCCGAAGCGCCGTCGGTGAGGATTTCGACCCGCTCAATCGATGCCACCGGAATGCCGGTGAGATCGTAGCCGTCGCTGCCACGGATGTTGCCGGAGCGGGCGACTCGACGGCCATTGACGAGGATGAGCGTGCTCGCGGCCCCGAGTCCGCGAAGATTCACGTTGGTGCGTTGGGTGAGCACGCTGGCGGTCGACCCGTCGGAAACTGTGGACTGCCCCTGCGCCTGACCGCCGAAGCCGATACCGTCATAGGAGCCTTGGGAAAACGCCTGCGGAATGAGACGGGAAATCTCGCCCATGTTGGTGAGACCGGTCTGCTCGATCTCTTGCCGGCTGAAGCTGATGACGGGGCTGAAGTCCGCCTCGCCGAGAAGCCCGCGGATGCGGGAGCCCGTGACTTCGACGGCGTCGATGGACACGGCGCCCTCTTTCTTCTCGGCCGGCTTGGCCGCCGCCGGATTGGGGACGGTGACCGGAGTCTGGGCGAACGAGACCCCGGCGCTCACGGCCAGGGCGATCGCGAATGCGAGCGGAACAGAAACGGGACGAGTTTTCATGGTGAGGTAGGACAAAAATCAACGACTCGAACGGAAGAACACCGCCCAAAGGAAAGAATATCCGCGCGCTAGTCCAAAGGAAACTTTGTCATCGCGCCACGTCGGGCGGGTCCGAATCACGAATGCGGTTCCGACCGGGCCGGTCCGAAGTTTTGGGTCAAGGAAAGGGGGCATCACCGAGCCGGACAGAGCACGTTCTTTGCCGAAAACCCGGCGATTTACGACCCGCCCGCCAACCGCCTTTCAGCGCGTCCCGCCGTCCCGGCGTTTCCACAGCCAGGCGCCGGCGACCAATAGCACCACGATCGCGACCGTGCCCCAGAGCGTGTAGGTGTGCGTGCGCGCGAGCGTGTGCTCCATGGCGGCAAAATCGTCGGCAAACTTCAGCCACAGCCAATGCCCCAGCCACACGAACACCGGCACGCTGATGATCGCCGCCAAGCCGTCGTAAAACAGAAACTTCAGGTAGGAAACGTTGAGCGAGCCCGCGCTGAAGAAAATCGGCGCCCGCAGGCCCGGCAGGAAACGGCCGATGAAAAGTCCCTTGGCCCCATGCTTGGCGTAGAATTCCACCACTCGCGCCTGCTTGGCCGGTGGAAAATAACGCTGAAACCAAGCGGCCTTGAGCAATCCCACCCCAAACCGCCGGCCCGCGCCGAAGATGATGCTATCCCCGGCCAACACCCCCGCATACATGAAGACGCTTATCTTGATCCACGAATGCCCGTCGATCACCCCCAACATGCCCGCCGCGATGAGCACGATATCCTCCGGCAACGGCAGCCCGAGCCCGCACAGCAACAACAGGAAAAAGAGACCCCACAGCGAAAGCGGCGTGCCTTGGAAATGCTCGAGCAGCGTCTCAAGCATGGGGGCAACTTGGCCGCAGCCTCCGGACGTATCGCACCGGCTCGGAACGTAGCGGAGGGACGACAGAGATGATCAGGGAAACGGACACCTTCGCCAGACAACATGCGCCACGCGGCGTGCCAAGGGGATTGTCGTGACCCGCTTTTTTCAACGTGCGCCCTTCCCCGCTCCGCCCCACAACCTGAGGCCCGATGCCTTCAACCGACCACCGCCGCGCCGTAGGCCTGCTGATCGCCGCCGCGTTTTGCTGGAGTCTCGGCGGCCTGTTGATCAAGGCCGTCGCGTGGCCGCCCCTCGCCGTCGCCGGCGGCCGCGGTCTGATCGCGGCGCTCTTCCTCGTCGCCGTCAGCCGCGGGCTGAAGTTTCATTTTTCCCGGCCGCAGGTGCTGGGCGCTTTGGCCTACGCCGGCTGCACCGTCACGTTCTGCATGGCGACCAAGCTCACCACCGCCGCCAACGCCATTTTGCTCCAATACACCGCGCCCGTGTGGATCGCCCTTTTCGGCGCGTGGCTACTCGGCGAGCGCGCCACCCGGGCCGACTGGTTCACCATTGTCGCCGTGCTCGGCGGGATGGGCCTGTTCTTCGCCGACAACCTCGCGCTTACCGGCCACCTCGGCAACGCCCTCGGGATTCTCAGCGGCGTATGTTTTGCCGGCATGACCATTGCGTTGCGCCACCAGAAGGACGGCTCGCCGGTCGAATCGATCATTCTGGGCAACCTCCTCGCATTCGTCATCGGCCTGCCGTGGATCATCGGGGCGCCCGCCTTGTCGCCCACCGGCTGGGGCGCGCTGCTCCTGCTCGGCGCGGTGCAACTCGGCGTTTCCTACTGGCTCTATGCGCGCGCCATCCGCCACGTCACCGCCCTCGAAGCCGTGCTGATTCCGGTGATCGAACCGTTGCTCAATCCGTTCTGGGTGCTACTCGCCCTTGGCGAACGCCCCAGCCTGCAAGCGCTCGCGGGCGGCGCCATTGTGCTCGCCGCCATCACGCTGCGCGGCGTGTTGGCCCTCCGTGCCCGCGGCGGCGGCGTTACTTCCTGACGCCCGCGCGGTCTCGGCCTGGGTGTTTACCCGTTTCCTCGCCTTCATTTTCGCCCTCATGCCCGCCGTCGCTTTCGCCGAAAAAGAAACCGTTGTTTTGCTCCACGGGATCGGCGTCAACGGCTGGACGATGGCGCGACTCGGCTCCGCTCTGACCCGCGATGGTTTTCACGTCGTCAACCTTTCCTACCCGTCGCGCACGGTGCCGCTCGAAACGCTCGCCCGCGACTGGCTGCCCGCCCAACTCGCCGCGCACGTCCCCGCCGCGTCACCGCGCCTCCACTTCGTCACGCACTCGATGGGTGGGATCCTGTTGCGCACCTGGCTCGCCGAACAGCGCCGCGCGGGCTCGTCCTTTCCGGCCAATCTCGGGCGGGTCGTCATGCTGGCCCCGCCCAACGCCGGCAGTGAAGCCGCCGACCGTCTCGGCCGCGTCTGGCTGTTCCGGACCGTGCTCGGCCCGAATCTGGCGCGACTCGGCACCGCGCCGGAACACCTCCCGAAAGCCCTCGGCCCGTGGCCCGCCGCCGCCGAACTCGGCATCATCACGGGGAACCGCTCGGTGAACCCGTTGGCTTCCGTCTGGGTGCCCAAGCCCAACGACGGCCCCGTCAGCGTCGCCAACTCGCACCTCGCCGGCGAACGCGCCCATCACACCGTTCCGGCCTCCCACACCGGCATCCTCTTTCACTCCGCCACCGCGCGCGCCGTGAGCATGTTTCTCCGCTGCGGTTATTTCGACCCGGCGCGACGAACGATTCCCCCAATTCAGACAAATCCGGGCTCAGGCAGCGCTTGAGCTCAGGTCCGACCTCCTCCTCTACCGCATGAAACCCACGACGCTCCTCCTCGCCGCCTCGCTTGTCGCCAACGCCGCGCTCCTCGTATTCGTCGCGACCCGATCCGCGCCCACCGCACCGCCGCCCGTTCAACCTCTCGCTACCCCGGCAAACTCCGCCGCCAACCGCGAGGCCGACGCCGTCTCCGCCGGACTCCGCGCCGCCCTCGCCTCCGGCGACCTCGCCGCGTTGCAAGCCGCCGGCCTTCCCGCCGATCTCGCCCGCGACGTCCTGCTCGGCCGCGCCTTCGCCCGCTACCAACAGGCGCTCAAGGCCGCCCGCACCTCCGCCGCCCCCGACGACGGTCGCTGGTGGCGCACCGGGGCCGCGACCCGCAACCGCGAAGCCGAACTCCTCGCCCGCCACGCCCTCTCCGACGCCATGATCGCCGCCTTCGGCGATGATCTCGGACTCGGCGGCACCGATCGCGCCCAGCTCGCATTTCTCCCGGCCGAAAAACGCGCCGCCCTCCGCCGCATCGGCCAGGACTACGACGAGATGATGGCCAAGTTCTCCGCCGGCGGCATCCAACTCGCCTCCGACAAAGAAAAACTCCGCCTCCTCCGCGCCGAGCGCGACCGCGATATCGCCGCCCTGCTCACGCCCGCCGAACTCGCCGACTACGAACTCCGCACTTCCCCCAGCGCCGCCGCGATCCGCGCCCGCTACGGCGACGCGATCGCCACCGAAGCCGACTTCAAGAAACTCTTCGCCCTCCAAAAAGCCTACGACGAGAAATTCCCCGCCGAATCCCTCAGCGGTCGCATCTCCCCCGAGACCCTGCGCGCCCGCAGCGACGCACAAAAACAACTGCAGGCCGATATCCGCACCGCCGTCGGCGACGACGCTTATGCCGCATTGCGCCGCAGCGCCGACCCCGAACTCCGCGCCCTCGATTCCTTGGCCACCCGCGTCGGCCTCCCCGCCACGACCACCGAGCGCGTCGCCACCGCGCGCGAGACCTACGCCGCCGAATCCCAACGCATCAACGCCGACCTTGCCCTCACCGCCGCCCAACGCCGCACGCAGCTCCAGGAACTCGGCACCCGCGCCCGCACCGAACTCACTTCGACGCTCGGCGCCGAAGTCGCCGACGCCTTTGCCCCGCGCGCCTCGTGGATCGGGATGTTGCAAGGCGGCCTCGCCTTCTCGACCACGCCCACGGCCAACAATCCCGGCGGCCTCGCCCTCGGCGGCGCGCAACCCAGCGTCTATCCGATCATGCCCGCCGGCACGCCCGGCCCCGGCGGCGCACCCGGCGTGCGGCAGATCGTCAACATTGTGAGCGGCTCATCCGAAACCTTCGGCGGCTCACCCGGGCCCGGCGGTTTGAACCTCGGCGGCGGCCCCGCCATCGAGACCTCCGGCACGTTCCAAGTAATCTCCGTCGGCAACCCACCGCCTCCACCTACGCCGCCGCCAACGCCGACCCCCACACCGCCAAAGCCGTGATTCGACGGCGACGGCCGTCCGCTCAGGTCTTCCCCGCCGGCTTCAGCTGGATCAAAATATTCGCCGCCGTGATCAGTCCGCCACCCACGAGCAATGTCCACGTCGCGGTTTCGTTGGCGTAGTTGATCATCGCCCACACGGAAAAAACCGCCGGCAAAAACAGCGCCGCCAGCGAGCCGAAGATCGGCTCCACGCAGTAGATCAGCCCCGCCTCGGTCGCCGTGATTTTTGGCTGCCACGCGTTCATCAGCCCGAACGCCCCGAGCGTACACACCACCGTGAGCGTGACCGTAAAACCCAGCCACACCGGCGAGGTCCACGGCACCACCATCGCCGCCACACTCGGCGCCGTCGCTCCCGCCAGCACGGCAAACACCAGCGCCTCCGTGGCGAACATCACCAGCGTGAGTTCAAACGCGCGGTTCGCCGCAAATTCCTTTTTTTCCAGCCAAAGGATTTGTCCCATGAAAAACACCGAGGCCAGCAACGTCTCCCATTCGCCCCGCCCGAGATGCAGTTCCCGCCAGTCGAAACGCCCGAGGATCGCCACGCCCGCGAGCACGAGCGCGCAACTCAGCCACACGCGACCGCCGGGGTTCCGCCTCGCCTGCACCGCCACATAGATCGGAATCAGGATCGCGTAAAACTGTGTGAGAAAGGCCGAGGTCGACGCCGAGGTGAATTGCAGCGCGTCATTTTGCAGCAGCATCCCCGCCGACGCGAAGAGCCCGATCACGATCCCTTGCTTCAGCTCACCGCGCGTTACCCCACGCCACGCGAGCGGCTTCAACGCCATCAAGACGAGCAACGCCAACAGGAAACGCGGTGCCACCGTGTAAATCGCCGAAAACCACGTGCCCGCCTCCGGGATGATCCGCTCGTGCAGGAGCAAGATCGACTTGATCAACGGAAAGCTCAGCCCCCAGCAAAGATTCGCCACGAGCAGCATGAGCAGCGCCTGCGTGCGTTGCGGGTGGGGAGCATTTGAGGACGACATGGCGCGGCGAAAAGTCCGCGACCGTGCCCCACACCCCGGACCCCGCCAAGCGAATAGGCGGGCACGCATGAATCCGCGCGAGCACCCAGGGCAGCCGGACCTGACGAAGCTGGCACGGCGGGCAATTGCCCGGCACGGGCGGCCTCGTTACCTTGCCCACTACGGGCGGGCCGCTCGGCATCGGCTCCGCATCACCCGATTAACCCCAGCCCACGTCAGAGATCTATTCGGCGAAAGCCTCCTCGACGCGTCGTAATCGCCACCGCATCACGCTTCACCGCTTTACTCTCCATCTCTCTCCGCCAGCGTTCCGCAAACCCCTGTTGTCCATGAAACTCCCCGTCGTCCTCCTCGTCGCCTCCCTCGCGGTCAACGCCGCCGTCGTCACCCTCTACTTCAAACAATCCTCGGGTGCGACGTCGGCCGGCTCCGCCGCGGTTGCCGCGCTCCCAGAAAAATCCGCCGGTTCGTCGGGCTCTGCGGCGCCCGTCCCGTCCGCCGCGTCGGACGCCGCCGTCCAAACCGCACAGCTCGCCAAATCGTGGAGCGAGCTCCAAGCCGGTGACCTCAAGACCTTGCCCGAGCGCCTACGCGCCGCCGGCTTTCCCCCGTCGATGATCCGCGCCATCGTCGCCGCGCAGGTCAACGAGCAGTTCTCCGCCCGGCGGAAAGAACTTCTCGGCAACCAAGCCGAGCAGCCGTTTTGGAAGAACCAACGCTCCGGCATGATAGACCCCAAGACCATGACCGCCCTGCGCGATCTCGGCAAAGAGCAGATGGCACTCATGAAGTCCCTCCTCGGCGACAGCGCCCCCGGCAACGACGAGATCAACGCTTGGCAACGCCGCCAGTTCGGCAACCTCGCCCCCGAGAAACTGACTCAGCTACAAAGCATCAATACCGACTACGGCGAACTCCAGCAGGAGATCATGCAAAAGGCCAACGGCGTCATGCTCCCGGAGGACCGCGAGAAACTCGCCTACCTCGAAAAGGAAAAACTCGCGGATATCGCGAAGACCCTCACGCCGCAGGAGTTCGAAGAATTCCAACTCCGCTCCAGCAATACCGCCAACCAGCTTCGCGGCCAGCTCGGCAGCTTTAACACCACCGAGGCCGAATTCCGCGCGCTCTACAAAGCCGCAGCCGCCATCGACGAAAAATACGGCACCGCCGGCTCCTTCGGCGGCGCGCGCAATCCCGGCGACTATCAAAACCGTCAGGCCGATATGCTCGCGCAGGCCAAGGCCGTCCTCACGCCCGAGCGCTTCGCCGACTACAAACTCGCCACCGACCCGCAGTCCCGGCAGGTCAGCAGTCTCGTCGCGCGCCTCGAACTCCCGCCCGCCACGACCCAGCAGGTCGTGTCGCTCCAGCAAGACGTCCAAGCTCGCGCCCGCGCGATCCAGACCAACCGCGCCCTCTCCGTCGCCGACCGCACCGCCCAGCTCACCGCGCTCCAACAGGAAGCCACCGCGAAGCTGACCACGACCCTGACGCCGCGCGGCTTGGAAGCCTATAAACAAAACGGCGGCTACTGGCTCGATTCGCTCAAGCCCCGCCCCGCCGCCCCTTCGGGCGCGACCACCCCCGCAATCCCCCCCGGCGCGATGCCCGCCGTCCGCCTGCCCGGCGGCTGACACGGGAGCATGACCGCACCGGAGACCGAGGCGTCACACCGTTTCGTTACAATTCCGCGCAGGATTTGCGTGCGCCGCGCCCCCGGCTCGACAAGCCCCGCGCCCGCCGCCACTTCTTTCCGCGCATGGCCAAAGCCGACCCCGCACCGCGTCTTTCCAAAAAAGCCTACGACGACCGCGTCGCCGATGTGCGCGCCGACCTCGTCCACATGCAGGTACAGTTGAAGAATGCGCCGTTCCCCGTCCTCGTGGTCGTTGCCGGCGTCGGCGCCGCCGGCAAGGGCGACGTCGTCAACGTCCTCAACGCCTGGCTCGACCCGCGCGGCGTCGAGACCTTTGCCTTTAAAGAGCCCACCGACGAAGAACGCGAACGCCCCGCCATGTGGCGTTTCTGGCGCTGCCTTCCGCCCCATGGACGCATGGCCATCTACGCCGGCGGCTGGCACACCGAGGCCCTCCGCGAAGATCCCCGTAACCCGCGCGACCTCGCCGAATTCGACACCGCCCTGCGCCGCATCGCGCGCTTCGAGGACCAACTCACCGCCGACGGCGTTCTCATCGTCAAAATCTGGCTTCACCTCACCAAGGACGACCAACGCGCCCGCCTCCACGAACTCGAAGACGACGAGCGCACCGCCTGGCGCATCACCGCCGAGGACTGGAAGAGCCACCGCGACTACGACCGCCTCTCCCGCCTCGCCGACACCATGCGCCGCGCCACCCAGCGCCCCGGCGCACCTTGGCACGTCATCAACGCCTCCGATCCCCGCGCGCGCAATCTGGAGGTCGCCGACAAAATCCTCACCCGTTTCCGCGCGCACTACCGCACGCACAAAACCGTCGCGCCCATCGCCAAGCCCCGCCGCACCGCCCCGCTGCGCGCCGCCGGCCTCCGCCGCTTGTTGGCCCTCCCGCTCGACCAGCACGTCGGCTCCGGCGGCTACGAGGAGAAACGCGACAAATGGCTCGGCAAACTCAACCGCATCGTCCGCACCGCCAACCAGGCCCGCCGCTCGATCGTTTGGGTCTTCGAGGGCTGGGACGCCGCCGGCAAGGGCGGGGCCATCCGCCGCCTCACCGACGCCATCGACGCCCGCGACTCCCGCGTCATCCCGATTTCCAAACCCACCGACGAAGAGAAAGCCCACCACTACCTCTGGCGTTTCTGGCGGCACGTCCCCCGCGCCGGTATGGCCACGATCTACGATCGTTCCTGGTATGGCCGGGTGCTCGTGGAACGCCTCGAAGGCTTCGCCCGCGACGTCGAGTGGCGCCGCGCCTATGCCGAGATGAACGAATTCGAACGCGAGCTCGTCGAGCACGGCGTGATCGTGATCAAGTTCTGGCTCCACATCAGCAAAGAGGAGCAACTGCGCCGCTTCCGGAATCGCGAGGATACCGATTACAAGCGGCACAAAATCAACGACGAGGACTGGCGCAACCGCCGCAAGTGGGCCGCCTACGAAACCGCCGTGGGCGACATGATCGCCCTCACGCAAACCCGCTTCGCGCCCTGGCACCTGATCCCGGCCAACAACAAACGCCACGCCCGCCTCGAGATCATCAAGACGTCCTGCCAAATGATCGAGGCCGCCCTCGCCGCGAAGAAGTAGCGCCCCGGCTCCTCACTCCCCCGCCGCCGCCACTCGCCCGGGCGAAAGCGTCGGGCGAAATCCCGCCGACTGCAGCGCGCCGCACCTTTGGAGCGCGCATGAAGTCCTCCCGCACCAGCCCCCTGCGGAGATTCCCCAGCTACGCCTGCAACCGCTTCCGCACCGCCGCGAAAATCGCTTCGCCCGTCGCGGGCGATGCGAGCAACACCTCACCGCCCGCCGTCCCGAAATTCGCCACCGCGTCGCGGATCGCTTCGCGCACACTGAACGCCAACATCAGCGGCGGCTCGCCCACGGCCTTGCTGCCGTGGATCGTGTCCGGCTGCGCCGCCATCGGGAGCAGCGTTACGTTCAACTCCACCGGCGCGTCGCTGATCGCCGGGATCTGATAGGTGCTCGCGCTGTGCGTGAGCAGCCGGCCTTTCGCATCCCACTTGAGCTCCTCGCGCGTCAGCCAGCCCATGCCTTGCACAAAGCCCCCTTCGATCTGCCCGCGGTCGATCCCCGGGTTCAGCGAGTCGCCCACGTCGTGCACGATGTCCACCCGCCGCACGCGGTGCATCCCCGTAAAACCGTCCACTTCCACCTCCGACACCGACGCGCCAAACGAATAGTAATGAAACGGCCGTCCCGCCGACTTCGACCAGTCCCAGTGAATCCCCGGCGTCTTGTAAAACCCGGTCGTCGAGAGCCCCACCCGGCTCAGGTAAGCCTTCTTGCACACATCCGCGAACGGCACCCGCCGCGTCGGCTGGCCGGCCACACTCACCGCGTCGTCGGCGAATTCTAACTTCGCCGCCTCGGCCTCGCTCGCGCCGAGCAGCTCCGCCGCCACCGGCCGCAACCGCTCGCGCAGGATCTCGCATGCGTTCCGCACCGCCGCGCCGTTCAAGTCCGCGCCGCTCGACGCCGCCGTCGGCGACGTGTTCGGCACTTTGTCCGTGCTCGTCGCCATCAACCGGATTTTCGCCGCCGGCAACCCGAGCTCGCGCATCGCCACACCGAGCATCTTCACGTTGAGCCCTTGCCCCATCTCCGTGCCGCCGTGGTTCACCTGCACCGAGCCGTCCGGATAAATGTGCACCAGCGCCCCGGCCTGATTGTAGTGCGTCAGCGTAAACGAAATTCCGAACTTCACCGGCGTCACCGCCAGCCCGCGCTTCACCCGCCCGCTCGTCGCATTCCACGCCGCGATCTCCCGTCGTCGTTCCTCGAAGCGCGCCTCCGTCATGACCCGCGACCATACTTCCTGGATTCGGTTGATGCCCAGGTCCTCGCGGTAGTGCGTCGTGTTGGTCTCGCCGGCGCCGTGGTAGAAATTCCGCGCCCGCACCACTTCCGGCCGCAGCCCGAGCCGGCCCGCGATCCGCGCCACGATTTCTTCCACGACCAACATGCCTTGCGGCCCGCCAAATCCGCGAAACGCCGTGTGCGACGTCACGTTCGTATTCGCGATCCGCCCGGTGAACTTTACCGCCGGGATGTAGTAGGCGTTGTCCAAGTGAAACAGCGCGCGGTCGCAGATCGCCTGGGAAAGATCCATCGACCAACCGCCGTCCGACACGAGGTCCACCTGCGACGCGAGCAGCCGTCCTTCGCCGTCGTAGCCGACCGAAAACTTGGCCCAAAACGGATGCCGCTTTCCCGTCAACGCCATGTCCACATCGCGGTCCAACTGCCAGCGCACGGGCCGTCCCGTCTTCAGCGCCGCGAGCGCCACGATCGCCGCCGGGGCGTTGCCCTGCGTTTCCTTGCCCCCGAAACCGCCGCCCATCCGCGGCGACTGCACCGTGACCTTGTTGCGGGAAACATGCAGCATCTCGGCGACGATCGTTTGGATCTCCGACGGATGTTGCGTCGAGGAATGCACCAGCATGGTCCCGTCCTCGCCCGCCTCGGCCCACGCCGCCTGCGTCTCCAGATAAAAATGCTCCTGCCCGCCGAATTCGAACTCGCCCTCGAGCCGGTGCGGCGCCGCCGCCAGCGCCGACGTCACGTCGCCGCGCGCGAGGACGTGCGGCTCCGAATGAAAGCTCCCCGCCGCGATCGCCGCCGGCACGCCGAGCAACGCCGGGAGCGGCACATAATCCACTTCCACCAACGCCGCCGCCGCGCGACACGCCCGCACCGAGTCACCGATCACCACCGCGACGACTTGCCCGTGATAACGGATTTCATCCGTCGCCAACATCGGCTCATCGTGCCGCACCGGACCCACGTTGTTCTCACCGGGAATGTCTTCCGCCAGCAGCACCGCCGCAACCCCGGGAAAGGCCCGCGCCTTCGTCGCGTCGCGGCGCGTGATTCTCGCCCGCGCGTGCGGCGCCATCACCGGCCACACTTCGAGCATCGCCCGTCGCTGCGCCGTGTCGTCCACGTAAAGCGCCCGCCCCGTCACATGGCCGATCGCGCTCCCGTGCCGCAGCGACCGCGACGCATCCGCCGGCGGCACCGGCGCGCCGGCCGCAAAGTCCAACGCGCCGTCCTGCGCCAAGCTCCGTTCTCCGCTGGCAAACTTCTCCCATAGGCTCGCGATGAGTCCGCGCCGATACTCCGCGCCACCGCGCACATCATCGATCGGCGAAAACTCCTCGCGCAGCACCGCCGCCACGTCGCCCGCCGCCGCCGCGAGCGTCCGGCCCACCAGCGCCGACTCCGCCTTGAGCGCCCGCACCGGCGTCGCCGCCACACCGCCAAAAGCCAGCCGCGCTTTCGTCACCACCCCGGCCACATCGCACTCCACGCGAAACGCCGCCGCGACGATGCTGATGTCCATCTCGCGCCGTTTGGAGACTTTGAAATAATCCGCCCGCACCGCGCCATCGCCGCGCGGCACGATGATTTCCCGGATAATCTCACCGGGTTGCAGCACCGTTTTCCGATAGCCCGTGAAAAAATCCTTCAACGCCACCGTGCGGTCGCCGTTCGCCGAGGAGAGCAACAACGTCGCATCCAGCGTGAGCAGCAACGGCGCGCTGTCGCCGATGGGCGAGGCCGTCGCGAGATTGCCGCCGAGCGTCGCCCGACTCCGAATCTGCCGCGAGGCGTAGACCGCCAACATTTTTTGCAGCGACGGATATTCCGCGCCCATCGCCTGCTCGACATTCGTCAACGTCGCACCCGCACCCACCCGCCACGCGGTCGGGGTTTCGACGATTTGCGTCAGCTCCGGCACCGCTTCGGTCGAGATCAGCAGCGGGAACGCCTTGGCCTTCTTGTTCAGTTCGACGCCGATCTCCGTCGCGCCCGCCACGAGCAGCGCGGCCGGATGCGCCGCCTTCAGGGCAAACAAAGCCGCGAGCGAGGTCGGCCGGAAAAACCGTTCGCCCGCCGCCGCGTAGTCCACGCCGCCGAGGGGCGCGAGCGGCTGCCCCAGCCTCGCCTTAAACTTGTCCGTCGCCGGCTCCGCGACCGTCGCGAGGGCCGCATCGCGGATAGGACGGTAACCGGTGCAACGGCACAGGTTGCCGCAGAGCTGGTCGCTCAGCTTGGCCGGTGTCCGACAGTCGGTGCGGTTGTGCGCCTCAAACAGCGACACGACGATCCCCGGCGTGCAATAGCCGCACTGCGAACCGTAGTTCTCCACCATCGTGCTCTGTGCGGGATGAAGTTTCGCGCCGTCGGCCAGTCCGTCGACCGTGATGACCTCCCGCCCGGCAAACATCGGGAGCAGCGCGATGCAGCTGTTGATCGCGCGGTAGGTCGGCTGGCCGTGCGCGTCGCGGTCCACCAGCGCCACCGTGCACGCACCGCAATCGCCCTCGGCGCAACCTTGCTTGCTGCCGGTGCAGCCGTGCGTGCGCAGGTAATCGAGCAGCGTCGTCGTGGGCGCGAGGCCGTCGACCTTCGTGATCTTCCCGTTGAGTGTGAAATCAAACGCCATGACCGGGCTCACTCCGCCAGCCGCGCCAGCGTGCGCGCGAGGACTTCGACGCCCGCCGCGATGTGCTCCGGCGAGGAATACTCCTCGGGCCGGTGGCTCCACCCGTTGCGGCAAGGGATGAAGATCATGGTCGTGGGGCTCACGCGCGCCATGAAGAGCGAGTCGTGATACGCGCGGCTCACCATGCGCCGGCACTTCAGGCCGAGCTCCGCGCACACCTGCTCCGCGATCGCGATCGTGTGGGCGTCACCAGGCGCGGGCGGATCGGCGTTGATCTCGGAAAATTCCAACTGCACCGAGCGCCGCGCGCAGATTTCAGCGGCCGCCCGGCGGATTTCGCCGAGCGCCTTTTCCCGCGTATCGAGCCGCGTGTCGCGCAGGTCGATTTCCAAATAGGCGCGGTAGGGCACGCTGTTGACCGCGCCGGGCTCGATGCGAAATACGCCCGTCGTCCCGACCGTGTCGGGGCTGCCGCTCGTCGTCGCCGCGCGCTCGACCGCGAGCGCGATCTCCGCCGCCGCCAGTCCCGCGTCGCGCCGCCCCGGCATCAGCACCGCGCCCGCATGTCCGCCCTCGCCAACCAGCGAGACGCGGTAGCTGCTCGGGCCGGCGATATGTTCGACGATGCCGATGGGAATGCCCTCTTTCTCCAGCAGCGGGCCCTGCTCGATGTGCAGCTCCACAAACGCGTGATAAAAACCCTCCGCGAGCTTCACCGATTCCAGCGCCCCGACGCAGCCGGCCGCCGTGCGCAATTCCTCGAGCGAGCGACCCTCGCGGTCGCGCAACGCCCGGGCTTTCTCCAGCGGGAGCGCGCCCGCCAGCAACCGCGAGCCGAGGCACCCGAGGCCGAACCGGGTCGGCTCCTCCGCCGTAAACATCACGACCTCGATCGAGCGCCGCGGCTTGAATCCCGCGCGCTTCAGCGCGTGCAACGCCTCAAATCCTCCGAGCACGCCCACGACGCCGTCATACAGTCCCGCGTTGGGAATCGCATCGGTGTGCGAGCCCGTGCCGACGGCCGGCAGCGTCGGCTCACTGCCTGCCCAACGCGCGAAAATGTTGCCCACGGCATCCTCCCGCAGCGTCAGGCCCGCCTCGCGCGCCGAGCGGCGCACGTAATCGCGGCCGCGTTGGTCGGCCTCGGAGAACAGCACGCGCGTCACCACGGGCGCGGGCGCCTCGGAGATGAGCGCGAGTTCCTGCAACCGCCGCGCCAAGGCGGCGGAATCGACGGCGATCTTCGGCGCGGGTGCGGCGTGGCTCATAGCGCGGGGCGGTTGACGTCTTTGTAATAGAGGTAGCGCGCGGGCGTTTTGCCCATCGCGACGAACCACTGCGGGCAATACGAGCCCATCCAGATCACGTCACCCGCCTGCACCGGATACCACGAATCCTCGAGGCGATAGACGCCGGCTCCTTCGAGCATCAGCAGGCCGTGCTCCATGATGTGCGCCTCGACAAACGGTAGGTGTCCGCCGGGTTGATACGCGAAAATATTCACCGCCAGATCGTAGCCGGGTTCATCGGGGAGCAGCACCTGGAGGTTCGCCGCCGGATCACCGAGGAACGGCACGCCTTTGACTTTCGCGGACTCGCTGATGATCACCCGCGGAGCCGCCGCCCCCGGCAACGGTTGGAATTTTTTCTGAAACAACGTGAGTTGCGTGCCGGGCTTCGGTGCGGTGAGCGTCCAAGGCTGGCCCGCCGGCGCGAAGAAGAATCCGCCTTCCTCACAACGCTGCCGGTGTGTGCCGACCCCGAGCGTGCCGCCGCCGCTCATAAAATAGCCAAAGGTCTCGATGTCGTTGGCCGGCACGTTGGCCGCGCCGCCTTTTTGAAACGTGATCTGCGTCTGGGCGAACCGCGCGCCCATCACGGGACTGATCAGCACGACGGCCGTCGCATCGGTGAAACCGGGGAGCGAACTGGCGACGTGGTTGTTGGGCGTGAGCAACGCGTGCCGGGCGGCGACGCGAGCGCGAGTGTGGCCAAAAAGTTCGGACATGGACATAAAATGGGGCGAGAAACGCCGGGGCAGGCAAGCGGCTTGGGACAATTCTCAGAGGGGACCGACGGGCCGCAGGAACTCCGCGCGCGGCGAGGGCAAGGCCAGGCGTTGGTCTCGCCACGCCGCCTGCCCACGGACGAAGGTGTGCGACACGTGGGTGCGGTTCTTCCGGCCCACATAGGCGCTGAAGCGGTGCCGCGTCCAAAGATCCTCGGCCGCGATCTTGTGGGCCGCGCCCATCGTGATGATCGAGAAATCGGCGTCGCGCCCGAGCGCGAGCGAACCCTTGCGCTCTTCGATCCGGAAGCGGCGGGCAACATTGCGGGAAAGCACCGCGGCGAGCAAGGGGAGGTCGGCCTCCAGCGTGTCCGCACACTCGTTGAAGAGCAGCTGCGCCCCGTGCTGCACGCCGCCGATTCCGCCCCAGATTTCGAAAAAGTTTTTCGAGGTCTTCATCTCGGGCGGTGCCGGCGAATGGTCGGAGCCCACCGTGTGGATACGACCGGCGCGCAACTCGCTCCACAGCGCGAGGCGGCGCTTCTCGTCGCGGATCGGCGGCGCGCATTTGCCGGCGGCGCCGATTTTCGCGACGTCTTTGTCGTTGAGCAAAAGATAGTGCGGGCAGGTCTCGGCGGTCACATCGACGCGCTGCGACCGGGCCTCGGTGATGAGCGCGATCCCCTCCGGACTGCTCACGTGCACGACGTGCAACGAGCACCCGGTCTCCCCGGCGAACTCGATCGCCATCCGGATCGCCGCGAGCTCGACCTCGACCGGACGCGACGCGAGCCACGCCTTGGCATCGGTGCGGCCTTGGGCTTTTTCGATGGCGGTAAATTTGGCCGCGAGGTCGTTGTCCTCCGCATGGACCGCGACGAGCATCCCCAGCTTCGCCGCGCGTTTCATGCCCTCGCGGAGGACCTTGGCGTCGCTCGCGCCAAAGCTGGCGATGCCGCTGTTGCACATGAACGCCTTCAGCCCGATCGCTCCGGCATCGCGCAGCCCGGCGAGCTTGTCCAAGTTGCCGGGCACCAATCCGCCCCAGAGCGCGAAATCAACGCACGACTGCTGCTCGGCGAGCGCGCGTTTCGCCCGCAGGCTGGCGGCGTCGAGCACGGGCGGTTCCGAGTTGAGCGGCATGTCAAAAAAACAGGTACCCCCACCGGCGGCGAGCGCCGCCGAACCCGAGCCCAACCCTTCCCATTCGGCGCGGCCCGGCTCGTTAAAGTGGACGTGTGAATCGATCATGCCGGGGAAAATATAGGCTCCGTCCGCTTCGATCGTCTCGTGCGTCGGGTCTTTGATCTCGGGCTCAATCTGGACGATTTTGCCCAAACGCACTCCGAGGTCGGCCCACTTCACGCCTTCCGGCGTGACGAGTTTCCCGCCGCGCACGATGAGATCGAGGCGCTCGGGCTCCGGGGCGATCTTGGAATTCTTGGCGACGAGCGTGGTGCGTTTCATGAGGAATGAGTCCGAGCGAGGCGGGCGAGAAAGTCGATCAACGCGTCGAGTGCGACCGCGATGTCCGCCGGCGAGCTGAATTCGTCGGGATGATGGCTCAGGCCCGCGCGGCTGCGCACGAAGAGCATCGCGACCGGCGTCAGCGCCGACATCACGACGGCGTCGTGGCCCGCGCCGCTGGGCAACCCGAGGCTGCGGCCCTGCACCGCCCGCACGCTCGCCGTGAGCAACGCGGTGAGCGCGGCCGAACACGTGACCGCCGCATTGTCCTGCGTGGGCGTCCAAGTGAACGATAGGTTTCTTCGGCGCGTGATCCGGGCGGCGGCGGCGGCGAGCTGGCGCAATGCTGCACGGCGAACGGCATCACGCGGATGGCGCAGATCGAGGGAAAACGTCGCCTCGGCGGGGATGACGTTGGCCGCACCGGGAGCGACCGAGATCGTGCCCACCGTGGCAACCAGACCCGGTGTGCGGAGGGCGAGCGCTTCGGCCGCGAGCGTGAATTCAGCCGCGCCGGCCAGCGCGTCGCGGCGCAGATTCATCGGCGTCGTGCCCGCGTGGCCGGCGCGGCCCTTGAAAACGATCTTCGCGCGTGTCTGCCCGGCGATGGCGGTGACGACGCCGACGGCGAGTTTCTCGGCCTCAAGCACCGGACCTTGCTCGATGTGGACCTCGACGTAGCCGAGCAGTCCGCCCGGGCGGTGCGCGGCCTTGGGCGGGGTGAAGGGCGCGCCATGGTGCGCCTCAAGCGCAGCGCGGATCGAGAGGCCGTCGGCATCGACCAGCTTGAGATCGGCCGCGCGAAGTCGGCCGATGTAGGCCTTGCTCCCGAGATACGCGCTGGCGAAGCGCACGCCTTCCTCCTCCGAAAAACCGAGGACCTCGACCGCGAAGGGAAGCGCGATTTTCCGCCGACGGAGCTCGGCGAGTGCAACGATCGGCAAGAGCACCCCGAGCGCGCCGTCGAAGCGGCCCGCATCGCGGACGGTGTCGAGGTGCGAGCCGAGCAAGAGCGTGCGGGCGCGGGGACCGGCGGGCGACTCAAGCCGGCCGATCAGATTGCCCGCCGTATCTTCGCGCGGGACGAGACCCGCGGCGCTCATCCACTCGGCGACGAGCGCATTGGCGAGGCGCATCGCCGGCGATAGAAACGTGCGCGTGAGCTTGCCCGGCTCGTCGGTGACCCGCGCGAGTTCGTCGAGATAACGGCCGAGGAGTTGCGCGCCGGTTTCCATCAACTGCCGCGATAGGTGCTGTAGGCCCAAGGCGTCACGAGCAAGGGCACGTGGTAACCGGCGCCCGCGTCGGCGATAGCGAAGCGGATCGGAACGCGGTCGAGAAACGGCGAGGCGATACCGCGCGCCGTGAAATACGCCGCCACGTCAAAAATCAGCTCGTAACTACCGCCGGTGATTTCGTCGCCGTTGAGCAGCGGCGCATCGGTGCGCCCGTCGGCGTTCGTGACGACCGTCTTCACGAGTTGCGGTGCCGCCCCCGGGACGTGGCGGTGCAGCTCGATTCGCAGGCCGGGGGCCGGGCGACCGGTGGTGAGATCGAGGACGTGGGTGCTGAGTTTTCCGGGCATCAGATAGGTTTCTCCAAAAGATCGTTGAGGCGGAGCCGGGCGATTTTTTCAATTTCACCCAGCGCGGTGACAAATTCGAGATCGGGCGGATTCGGCAGGCGGGCCTGCATCGCGGCGAGGATGGCCGACTTGGCGTTGAGGCGGGCACAGATGATAAACGGGAACCCGAAGCGCGCGAGATACGCGGTGTTGAGCCGCTGAAATTCGGCGAGCTCGGCCTCGGTCAGACGGTCGAGGCCGGCGCTGGCCTGCTCGCGGGTGGACTCGGCGGTGAGCGCGTTTTGCCGGGCGAGACGGCCGGCGAGATCGGGGTGCGCGCGGATGAGCTCAAGCTGGCGCGCAGGCCCGGCGGCGCGCATCGTGGCGCACAATTCGGCGTGCAGGTGCGTCGCATCGAGAAACGGCCGGCGCGGCCACGTCTCCTCCTCGATCCACGGCGAGTGTTCGAAAAGGTGCCCGAGCGCGGCGGTGAAGGCCGGCCGATCGAGGGCGTTGAGCGAGGCAAGAGAGAGCATCAGAGAGAGGAGCGGCGAAGATGAGTTCCGGATTGTTTCGTGTCAGGCCCTTACTGAGAGTGCTCGCCCGATGAAGCCCAACCGGACACAGAAAATAATCTCCGACGCTCTTTTAGCATGAGCAATGCCACCTACATGCGCGAGGCCGTGCAACTCGCCGAACAAGGCATGCGCTCGGGGCGCGGCGGACCGTTTGGCTGCGTCGTCGTGCGCCGGGGCGAAATCGTCGGGCGCGGCAGCAACCGCGTCACTTCGACCAACGATCCCACCGCCCACGCCGAGGTGGTAGCGATCCGCGACGCCTGCACGGCCTTGCAGACGTTTCAGCTTACGGACTGCGAACTCTACACCAGTTGCGAGCCCTGCCCGATGTGTCTGTCGGCGATTTATTGGGCGCGGATTCCCCAAGTTTATTATGGCAATACCCGCGCCGACGCCGCCGCGATCGGCTTCGACGACGAATTTATCTACCAACAAGTGCCGCTCGCTCCCGAGGCGCGCACCGTGAAGATGGAGCTGTTTCTGCGCGACGAGGCCCAGATCGCCTTTCAGGAATGGGCCAACAAGACCGATAAAATCCGCTACTGAAGCCCTCCGCCGCTTAAGACCGCACCGGCTCTTGCCAAAACCGACCTCGTTCTCACTTTCCCACCCATATGCATTTCTCCAACCTGCAGCCAAACCTCGCCGAACCCACGCCCCGCCTCGACGACGATGAGGACGAAGACGACGCCAAAGAAGAAGCCGCGGCCAAGAAGAACGCGGCCCCCGTCGCCATGTTGATCCAGAAAAAATTCCTCGAGCAGCGGAAGATTTTCCTCTGGGGCGCCGTGACCGACGAATCGGCCAAAGACATCACCGAACGCCTGCTTTACCTCGAAGCCGTCGCCCCCGGCAAAGACATCACTTTCTACATCAATACGCCCGGCGGCTCCATCACGGCCGGCATGGCCGTTTACGACACCATGAAGCTGATCACTTCGCCCATCACGATCGTGGTGACCGGCATGGCCGCGTCGATGGGCTCGATCTTGCTCTCCGGCGTGCCCAAAGGCCGTCGCCTGCTCTACCCGCACGCCCGCGTGCTCATCCACCAGCCGCTCATCTCCGGCCGCATGGTCGGCCCGGCGACCGATATCAACATCCAGGCGAAAGAGATGGAAAAAATCCGCATCGAGCTGAACCAGATTTTGGCCGACGCCTCCGGTCAGCCCATCGCGACGATCAACCGCGACACCGACCGCGATTTCTACCTGAACGCTCAAGAGGCCATCGCCTACGGCCTCGCCGACCGCATCGTGGACAAGCTGTAACCGGCGGCCGGCTCGGCCGTTCAAGTACGGGTTGATCGGGCGAAAAACGCCCGACCCCGTTTGTCGTCTCATGGATGGCAAGTTCCCCGGCGGAGACCGCTTCAAACTCCGCCTGGGTCGGGTTGGCCGGGAGGCGCCCGGCCTTACCGTCGTGCTTTGACGTCAGCTGTGCCGCACCCGGGTCAGCCGCGCGAATCGCCAGGCCAAAAACACCGCGGCGAGCCCCAAGCCCACCGCCAATGCCGTCCAGATTCCCACGGCGCCAAACGTCCCGCGCACTCCGAACACGTACCCGCCCGGAATCGCCACCAGCCAATACGCCACAAACGTGATCACCGCGGGCAGCTTCACATCCGTGAGCCCGCGCAGCAGCGCCGCACCGATCACCTGCGCCCCGTCCGCCACTTGGAACAGCGCCGCCACCACGAGCAATTGCGCGGCCAACGCCACCACCGCCACGTCGTCCACAAACCAGCTCGCGACCAGTTGCCCCGCCGCCAAATAGACCATCATGAAAAACACCGAAATCACCACGCCCAGCCCGAGCGCACTGTAACCGATCGGCCGCAACCGCGCCGTCTCCCCCGCGCCCACCGCCGCACTCACCCGCATGCCCGCGGCCATCGAAAGCCCGAGCGACACCATAAACGTTGTCCCCGCGCATGAGAGCGCGATCTGGTGCGCCGCCAGCGGCACCGCGCCCAGCCAACCCATCATGATCGCCGCCGCCGTAAACGCCCCGCTCTCAAACAACAAGATCCCCGAGGTCGGCAGGCCGAGCGTAAGCATTTCCTTGATCCGCGCCCCCGACAACGGCGCCCACCAGCGCTTCGGCCATGCCACCCGCATCGCCGGATCACGCCGCAGCCACTCAAAAATCACCCACGCTCCGATCGCCCGCGAGATCAACGTCGAGACGCCCGCCCCCGCCAGACCCATCGCCGGCGCGCCCAGTTTTCCCCAGATAAAAACCCAGTTCAAAAACACGTTCAGCCCCACCCCCGCGAGCATGATGAACATCGGTGCCCACGGCCGCCCCATCGCCTCGGCGAATTGCCGAAACGCGAGGTAGATCAGCACCGGCGTGATCGACAGCCCGATCAGCAGGAAAAACGGATTCACCGCCGCCAACACTTCCGGCGGCTGTTGAAACCACTGCATCTGCGTCGCCAGCGCCACCATCAAGGCCGTCTCGATCACGCCAAACGCCAACGCCAACGCCAGCCCATGCCGCAGGTACTCGCCACACTCCCGCGGCCGGCCGGCCCCGCGCGCGCGCGCCACAAACACCGCCACCGGCAACATCAGCCCGATGCCCACGATATAAAATACCCCAAACACGTTGCCGCCAAACGACGACGCCGCCAGCGGCACCGTGCCCGTCTGTCCGATCATCACGCTGTCCGTGATCCCCATCAGCATCTGGCTCACATGCCCGACGATGATCGGCACGGCCAACGTCAACGTGGGCCGGGCTTCGTCGAAAATGGATTTGAACCGGATCATGGCAAAGGTCGCGGACTGTTTCGCCCCACCCTGCCGCGCGCAACCCGCTTCTCACCTATTGTCAGCGGCCCGCCGTCTGCTCTTGCTCAACCCATGCGCCGCTCCTTCCTGCCGACCCTCCCCACCCTCCTGCTCGCCGCCACCCTCGCCCCCGTTTTGCCCGCGCAAACCGAATCCGGCTTCAAACTCCCCTCCGCCGCCCTCGCCGCCCTCGTCGATGCTCCGCTCACGCCCACCGTGAGCCTCAGTCCCGACAAATCCATGCTCCTCCTCCTCGAGCGCTCCGCCCTCCCGCCGCTCACCGAGCTCGCCCAACCCGAGCTCCGCCTCGCCGGCCTCCGCCTCAACCCCACCACCAACGGCCCCAGCCGCGAGCCCTACACCACCGGCCTCGTCCTCAACTCCCTCGCCGGCGGCGCCGAACGCCGCATCACCGGCCTCCCCGCCGGCGCCCGCCTCAACCACGTGAGCTGGTCCCGCGACAACCGGCACCTCGCCTTCACCGTTACCCTCGAAACGTCCATCGAGCTCTGGGCCGCCGACACCGCGACCGCCACCGCCCGCCGCCTGACCGCCCGCCCGCTCAACCTCACCACCGAAACGCCCGGCTGGCTCGATGCCGCCACGCTCATCGTGCCCTTCATCCCCGCTGATCGCGGCGCGCCCCCGCCCGAGCCCCGCGTCCCCGCCGGCCCCGTCATCCAGGAGAATCTCGGGGGTAAACGCCCGTCGCGCACTTACCAAGACCTGCTCGCCAACGCCCACGACGAAGCCCTCTTCGATCACTACACCACCTCCGAGCTCGCCCTTGTGACCCTCGACGGCACGGTCACGCCGCTCAACCAGCGCGGCAGCTTCGCCCTCGTCGCCCCGTCGCCCGACGGCCGCTACGTCCTCCTCCACACCCTCCACCGGCCCTATTCTTATCTCGTCCCCGCCGGCCGCTTCCCCACCGCGATCACCGTCGTTGATCGCTCGGGCAAAACCGTTCACACGCTCGCCGATCTCCCGCTCGCCGAGAGCATCCCGATTCCCACCGGTTCCGTCCGCACCGGCCCGCGCAGCGTCACGTGGCGCGCCGATGCCCCCGCCACGCTGAGTTGGCTCGAAGCCCTCGACGGCGGCGACGCCGGCAAATCCGCCGAGCTGCGCGACGCCTGGTTCACCCTCGCCGCGCCCTTCACCCAAAAGCCCGTCACCCAACACCGCTTCGCTCTCCGCGTCGCCGGCCCGGTCACCTGGGGCGACGACCAACACGCCATCATCAACGAATCCTGGTGGAAGACCCGCACGGTCCGCACTTGGCTCGTCGCCCCCGGCACGCCCGGTTCCGCGCCCACCCTCCTCTTTGAGCGCTCCTCCGAAGACCGCTACAAAAACCCCGGCTCCCCCGTCCTCGCGCGCAACCAATTCGGCCGCCTGACGCTCCTCCTCAGCCCCGACCGCACCAAAATCTACCTCGACGGCGAGGGCGCGTCGCCCGAGGGCAACCAACCGTTCCTCGACGAGTTCACGCTCGCGACCAAGACCACGCGCCGCCTCTGGCGCTCCGCTGCGCCCGCCTTCGAGAGCTTCATCACCTTCTCCGATGCCACCCTCAAACGCGCGCTCACCTCACGCGAATCCGTCACCGACGCGCCCAACTATTTCATCCGCGATCTCACCACCGGCCACCTCACGCCCGTCACCTCGTTCCCGAATCCCTATCCCGCCTTCGCGTCCGTCCGCAAAGACCTCATCCAATACAAACGCCCCGACGGCATCGCCCTCTCCGGCACCCTGTATCTGCCCCCCGGCTACAAATCCACCGACGGCCCGCTGCCCACGCTGCTCTGGGCCTACCCGCAGGAATTCAAAAGCGCCGATGCCGCCGGCCAGATCAAGGACTCGCCCTACCGCTTCATCCGCGTGAGCCCGCTCGGGCCGCTGCCGTTCCTCCTCGCCGGCTACGCCGTGCTCGCCGACCCGACCATGCCGATCATCGGCGAAGGCAAGACCGAGCCCAACGACACCTACGTCCCGCAACTCGTCGCCAGCGCCAAGGCCGCCATCGACGAACTCGTGCGCCGCGGCATCACCGACCGCAATCGCGTCGCCGTCGGCGGCCACAGCTACGGCGCCTTCATGACCGCCAATCTCCTCGCGCACTCCGATCTCTTCCGCGCCGGCCTCGCCCGCAGCGGCGCCTACAACCGCACGCTCACGCCCTTCGGCTTCCAATCCGAAGAGCGCACCATCTGGCAGGCGCCCCAGGTCTACGCCGCGATGTCGCCCTTCAACCACGCCGACAAAGTCAAAGACCCGCTCCTCCTCATCCACGGCGAAGCCGACAACAACGCCGGCACCTTTCCGATCCAGAGCGAGCGGTTCTACAACGCCCTCAAAGGCCACGGCGCCACCACCCGCCTCACGTTTCTCCCCCACGAGTCGCACGGCTACCGCGCCCGCGAAAACGTCCTCCACATGCTCTGGGAAATGGAGCATTGGCTCGACACCTACGTGAAGCCCCCGGCGAAAGACAAAAAACTCTAAAAGTAGGGCGGGTTCTCCGAACCGCCCTCCACGCCGGTCCTTCGGCCCCGAAATCGTTCACGCCGATTGAAAACGAGAAAACCATCGACTCCTCCACCGGCAAACCGGTCGTGAAAGACTCCGCCGAGGAAAAAGCCATCATCGAGCGATCGTTGAAAAAATGAACGAGGCTGCCGCCGCCGTGACCTTCGGCCCCGCCCCCACACCCGCTCCATGAGCCAAAAATTCATCCTCGCCCTCGACCAAGGCACCACCTCCTCGCGCGCCCTCGTCTTCGATCACCGCGGCCGCGTCGTCGCCAAGGCCCAACAAGAATTCCCCCAATACTTTCCTAAACCCGGCTGGGTCGAGCACGACCCCGCCGATCTTTGGGAAACCACCCGCCGCACCGCCGTCGCCGCCGTCGCCGAGGCCAATCTCACCGGCGCCAACCTCGCCGCGCTCGGCCTCACCAACCAGCGCGAGACCACGCTGCTCTGGGAACGCGCCACCGGTCGCCCGCTTCACCGCGCGATCGTCTGGCAGGACCGCCGCACCGCCGCCCTCTGCGTAAAATTAAAAAAACGCGGACTCGAACCGCTCTTCCGCGAGAAAACCGGCCTCCTTCTCGACCCCTATTTCTCGGGCACGAAACTCGCCTGGCTGCTCGACCACATCCCCGGCGCCCGCCGCCGCGCCGCCCGCGGCGAACTCGCCTTCGGCACCGTCGATACCTGGCTGCTCTGGCAACTCACCGGCGGCAAAGTTCACGCTACCGATGTCTCCAACGCCTCGCGCACCCTCCTGCTCAATCTCCGCACCGGCGATTGGGACCCCGACCTCCTGAAACTTCTCCGCATTCCCCGCGAGGTCCTTCCCGTCGTCCGCTCCAGCAGCGAAGTTTACGGCCACGTCGAGACGATCCCCGCGCTCGACGGCGTACCCATCGCGGGCATCGCCGGCGACCAACAAGCCGCCCTCTTCGGCCAAGCGTGCTTTCGCCCCGGTCTCGCCAAGAACACCTACGGCATCGGTTGTTTCCTCCTGCTGCACACCGGTCAAAAACCCGTCGTTTCTAAACACCAACTGCTCTCCACCATTGCGTGGCGGCTCGGCCCGTCCGCCCCGCTCGAATACGCACTCGAAGGTGGCGTCTTCATCGGCGGCGCCGTCGTGCAATGGCTCCGCGACGGTCTTGGTCTTGTCGCCGCATCCGCCGACATCGAGCCCCTCGCCACGCGCGTCCCGGATAACGGCGGCGTCTTCTTCGTCCCCGCCTTCACCGGCCTCGGCGCGCCGCATTGGGACGCCTCCGCCCGCGGCGCCATCGTCGGCCTCACCCGCGGCACGACCGCCGCCCACGTCGCGCGTGCCGCCCTCGAAAGCATCGCCTACCAAAGCGCCGACCTGCTCGCCGCCATGCAGGCCGATTCGAAAATCAAACTCCGTGAACTCCGCGTGGACGGCGGCGCCACCGTCAACGCCGCGCTCATGCAATTCCAAGCCGATCTCCTCCGCGTCCCCGTAGTCCGCCCACGCGTCACGGAGACGACCGCCCTCGGCGCTGCCTACCTCGCCGGCCTCGCCGTGGGTTTTTGGAAAAACCGCGCCGAGATCGCCGCCCAATGGACCGAGGATCGCCGCTTCCGCCCCGCCCCCAACCGCGCCGCGATGAAAAAACTCCAAACCACCTGGCACCGCGCCGTCGCCCGCGCGAAGGACTGGGCGCAGTGAATCTCTCGTCTGCATTTTTCGATCACGTTGCCTTCTCGGCCAAGGTTCTCGCTGCGTTTACCCTTGTCGTCGGCCTCGCCTTATCATGGCGCTCCGTGCATCGCCGCGACGCCCGTGCCCGGAAACGCGCAGCCAACCACATGGCGAAAAATCCTGCCCTCGATCCTGCCGTCTTTGCCGCAACCTACTTCCCCGCCGACCAAGCCGCCGTCGCCCGTCGCCTACGCGAACTCCTCACCCCGCACCTCCCTTTCGACCTCGCCCGCCTCCATCCCGACGACCGCCTCATCGAAGATCTCCGCATGGACGCCCTCGATTCGATGGCCACCTTGGAATTCATCTTCTCCGTCGAAAAAGAATTCTCGATCAAACTGCCGGAAGCCGATTTCGCCCAAATTCTTACCCTCCGCGACCTCACCGCTTGTATCGTCCGGCTCCTTGCCCAAAGCAGCGGCCAGGCGGCGCCCGAACTACCTTCTCCTTGCCAGTAATACCGCCCTTGGTATTACCACACGCATGGTCATCACGAGCAAAGGACAGGTCACCATCCCGCAGCGCATCCGCAACCGCCACGGCCTCAAGCCCGGCACCACGGTCGAGTTTGTCTCCGAGGGCGGCAAAGTCCTGCTGCGCCCCGCCAAAACCTCGCGCAATCCCATCGACGCTTGGCTGAAACAGGCCACCGGCGCCGCCAAAGGCCGATTTACCACCGCGGAAATCATGAAGCTCACCCGGGGTGAGGCTCGATGAGCCGGATGCTCGATACCAACGTCCTGCTGGATATCCTTACTGCCGATCCCAAATGGCTCGCTTGGTCTTCCGCGCGTTTCCGCGAAGCGGCGGCAGTCGGCCCCATTCCGATTAACCCGATTATCTACGCCGAATTGGCCGCAGGCTTCGATTCAAGCGCCGAACTCGATCACTGGCTCCAACCTTCGCGCTTCAAGCGTCTGCCGCTTTCGTTCGAGGCCGGCTTTCGAGCCGGCCACGCCTTCGTTGAATATCGCCGGCGAGGCGGTGCAAGGACCTCCCCTCTGCCCGACTTCTACATCGGAGCGCATGCCGAGACCGCCGGACTGACTCTTGTGACCCGCGATGCGGCCCGCTACCGCACTTACTTTCCGAAGCTCAAGCTGATCGCCCCGGAGGATTGACCCTTCGCAATGCGGGCGCGTCAAGGCGCCCCACCCGCGTAACCCGCCCCACGCCCATCCCGTCTCCGCCCCCGTGAACGAACTCTGGAACCCCGCCCGCCTCGCCCTCGGCTTCGTGATCCTCTTCGCGCTCTTCGTGCCGCTGGAGACGCTCTTCCCGATCGTCCGGCGCCAATTCTGGCAACGCCCCGGACTCCGCGCCGATCTCATCCACTTCTTCGTCACCGGCGGCATCCGCAAACTCCTGACGCTTTTCGTCGTCTTCGGCCTCATCCAGGCCCTCGGCTTTCTCGTTTACCCGCCGCTCCAGCAAAGCCTGCTCGCGCTCCCGCGTTGGTCGCAGTTCCTGATCGCGATTTTTATCTTCGAACTCGGCACCTATTGGGGCCACCGCTGGGCCCACACCGTGCCGTTTCTCTGGCGCTTCCACGCCGTCCACCACTCCAGCGAGCACCTCGACTGGGCCGCCGCCAGCCGCCTCCATCCCGTCGACCAGACTTTTATCCGCATCTGCGGCATCATCCCCGTCTATCTCCTCGGCTTCACCAAAGAGACCTTCGGTTTCCTCATCGCGATCGACGGTCTGCTCGCGATTTTCATCCACGCCAACGTCCGCTTCCGCTTCGGTCCGCTCGAGCGCCTCATCGCCACCCCCGCCTTCCATCACTGGCATCACGCCAACGAGGACGCCGCCACCACCAACAAAAACTTCTCCGGCCTTCTCCCCGGCTTTGATTGGCTCTTCGGCACGCTCCACCTCCCCGCGCGCTACCCCAACCGCTACGGCATCGACGAGCCCATGCCCGACTCCTACCTCGGCCAACTCGCCCAACCGTTTCGCTCGTCTCCGACCTCTCCCGCTCCGCCCGCGCCGGCCACCGCCCCGGTCGGCGAGAAATCATCTCATTGACTGCCCGCCCCGCGGGCCCCGGTTTTCGCCGGGAAAATTTCCGGCGCTCGCCCTTAACACCAATTTTTTGCGTTTGCGCATTGTCTCCCTTCTGCCGGCGACCAATCTCCCGCGCATAATGCGACCATTCGTCCGCACCGCGTTCCGCTTTTTTGCTGTCACTCTCGCCTTATCGTTCGCCGTCCGTTCCGCCGAAGACTCCACCCTGCCGCCCGCCCTGGCGTCCCTCCGCCAAAAGGCCGAATCCGGCAACGCCATCGCCCAATACAATCTCGGCCTCGCCTACGCGCAGGGGCGCGGCATTCCCGTCAATCTCCCCGAGGCTTTCGTTTGGCTCAATCTCGCCGCGGACTCCGGCGCCAAGGGCCGCGAACTCGAAGCCTTGCTCCGTGAGCTTACGCCCGAGCAAATGAGCGAGGGCCTTCGGCAGCTCGCCACCCGCCCACCCGTCCGCCGACCCGCCCCGCGTCCCGCTTCGCCCGCCCCGGCCGAAGCCGCCAAGACCGAACCCGACTCACCCCGCGAGCAACTGCCCGCACCCAACGAGGTCGCCGTTGCCGCCCCCGAATCGCCCGAGCAATCCGCTCAGCTCGCCACCCTCTCCGCCCAACTCGCGACCCTCACCGCCGAGAAGGCCGCCCAAGCCTCCGAACTCACGATCTTGCGTCGCGATCTTTCCAGCGCCCGTTTCGCCGCCTCCCAAGCTTCCACTCTCAGCGCCCGCCTGGCCAAGCTCACGGCCGAGGCCGAATCCGCCCGCGCCGCCGCCGCCCAAGCACGCGCCGCCGCCGAAACCGCATCCGCCCGCGCCGCCGAACTCACCGCCCAAATCACCGCCCTCGAGACGGAAAAATCCACGCTCTCGGCCCGCCTGGCTGCGACCGAGAAATCGCCGTCAACCGAACTTTCCGCCCTCACTTCGCAACTCGCTGCCACGCAGGCCCAGCTCTCCGACGCCCAGTCCCAACTCTCGACCGCGCGCAGCCAGCAATCGTCGCTGGTCACCGAAAAGACCTCCCTCACCAACCGGGTTTTCGAACTCGATACCGAGACTGCCGCCCTCCGCTCCGATCTCGCAGCCGCCCGCAAACAACTCGACGCCGGCTCCACCACCACCGCGGAGGTCGCCGCGCTGCAAATCCAGCTCTTGACCGCGAAAACCGACCAGACCAACCGCCTCGCCGAGGCCGAAAAAACCGCCGCCACTCAACTCGCCGCCTCCAACCGCCAATTCGCATCCGTCACCGCTGAAAAAGCCGCCCTTTCCTCCGCCCAAAGCGCGCTGCAAGAGCGACTCGCCACCGCCCAAGCCGAGATCCAGAAACTTCGTGATGCGCTGGCGATCGGCGCAAACACCGCCGCCGAGCTCGCCGCCAACCGGGAAAAACTCGCCGCCTTGGAGCAATCCACCGCCGCCCAAATTACCGCGCTCACCACCCAATCCACCACCGATCGCTCCCGGATAACCGCCCTCAACGCGGAGCAATCCGCCCTGAAGCAAAAACTCGCCGCCGCCGAACTCCAAGCGGCCCGCGCTCAACCTCTCGCCGATCAAGTCGCCGCACTCACCACGCAACTCTCCGCCGCGCAGTCGGCCGTTGCCGGCCTAACCCAGGAAAAGAACGTCCGCGCCGCCGCCGAATCCCGTGCCGCTGCCCTCACCGAAAAAATCTCGGCGGTCGAAAAATCCTTCGCCGACGAACGCGCCGCCATGAACGCGCAGTTGTCCGCCGCCCGCGCACAGATCGCATCCCTTCAGGCAGATCGAAACACCGCCATCGAAAAACTCGCAGCCGCCGAGAAATCCGCCGCCGCCGACCAATCGACGCTCAACACCCGGCTTGCCGACGCCCAGGCGGAACTCGCCTCTTCCAAGGAAAAACTGGCCGCATCCGCCTCAGCCGCCGCCGATCTCACCGCCCTCAAGGACCAGCTTTCGAAGGCTCAATCCCAGCTCGCCGCGGTCACCACCGCCAAAGCCGAAGCCGCCGCCGATTCCGCCTCTCAGCTTACCTCCCTCAGGACCGAGCTGGCCGCCCTCAAATCCCAACTTGCCTCCAGCCGTACCGACCTTGAAACCGCCCGCGAGAAACTCGCCGCCCTTCCGCCGGCTTCACCCCCCGTCAGCCCGGAAATCACCGCCCAACTCGACGACACCCGCCTCAAACTCGACGCCGCTCTCCGTTCGTTCACCGCCTTGCAAAAGGAAAATGATGCCCTCCGCTCGGCCGCGACCAAAACCGTCGATGCCGCCAAGCTTGAGACGGCGCTCCGCAGCTACGCCTTGCTCCAACAAGAAAACGACGCCCTGAAAGCCAGCGCCACCGAGGTCTCGGCACTCACATCTCAGCTCGCCGCCGCTCGCAGCCAAGTTCCGGCCCTCACTTCCGAAATCGCCGACCTCAAGTCACAGCTCGTCACCGCCACCGCCGCACCTGCGCCGACCGGCGACGATCCCGTCCAATTGCGCCGCCAGCTCGACGACGTCAGCAACAAGCTGAACATCGCTCTGCGCAGCTACACGACCCTCGCGACCGAAAACGACCGCCTCAAGGCCGTCGCCGCCGAGCGTGACGCCCAGCCCGCCGCCCGACCCGTTTCCGCCCCGACGCGTGCCGCCGCCCCGCCGCAAGTGCCAAGCCCGACCGCGCCGGTGGCAAACCCCGCCGCCCCGGCCCGCCAACACCGCGTCGCCGCCGGTGAAACCCTCGAGAAAATCGCCCTCCGTTATTACAACGATACGGCCCGTTGGCCCGAGATTTTGGCCGCCAACCGCGCCCAACTCCTTACCGACAAAGCCCTGCTCGTCAGCCGCGTGCTTGTAATTCCCTAAACCGTTCCTATTCCTACTTATACCCGTTCCGCCTCAAACCCTCCACGTCATGCGTGCTTATCGTCTTCTCCTGATCCCGCTTTTCGCCCTGCTCAGCGGCTGTAACTACCTGCATTTCGGCAAGGCCCCGCTCCCCGCCGATCAAACCGCCGTGGCCCGCGAAAACGCGGAGCTCCAGGTCGAAAAAAAGATTCTCAAGGAAGAGCTGGCCCTCGCCCGACGTGAAACGGCCGTCCTGCGATCCACCTTGGAAAGCGGCAAGCTCGGGGCGGGTAACGACGCTCTCACCGCCCGTCTCACCGAAACTACCCGCGAACTCGCGGCGCTGCGCGCCAGCTACGCCAAGCTCGACGCCGAACGCGCCCGCCTCGCCGCCGCTCCGGCCAGCAACCTGAACATCACCTCCGCCGACTCGGCGGCCAACGCCGATCTCAGCACCCGCCTCGCCGCCACGCAGGAGAAACTCGCCGAGTCACTCCGCGCCTACACCACGTTGATTGAAGAAACGACCGGGCTCCGCGCTGAGGTCCAGAGAGTCCGCACCGAGTCCAACATCCTCACCGCCCAAGTGCGCAATCTCACGGCCGAAAACGACCGCGCCCGCTCCGCCCTCGCCCAGCTCAACACCGAGCTCCTCGCCCAAAAAAATGCCCAAACTCAGGCCACCCGGGAAGCTGAGGCGGCCCGCGCACAACTCTCCACCGTCCTCGCCGCCAGCACCGCCACCGCCACGAGCCTGGGCGACGCGCGCACCCAAACCGCCACCGGCGTCGCCACCCTAAGCGCCCCCGGCCTGCCAGACAGCGAGAGCCCGCCCACCGCCCGCCTCGCCACCAACCGCGAACGCGTCGCCGCCGCCGCCAACCAACCCGCTCCCGCTGCGACCGGCCCCCGCACCCACCTTGTCGCGCCAGGCGAAACGCTCCAAACGATCGCGAAAAAATACTACGGCCGGCCCGAACGTTGGCGCGTGATCTACGCCGCCAACAATGCCCAGCTCAGTCTCGGCCGTCCGCTGGAGGTCGGCACGATTCTCGAGGTTCCCGAGCGTTGATGCGCCGCCCTCGTTGTAGACGGGGTCACGGGGTCGGTTTAAAGTTCAGGATGCGCCGGTCTTAACGCGTCACACCGTCTCCAGCCCGATCTGTCGGAGCCCGCTTGTGGGCGATTTCCCAGAGCGTCTCCCAGCGCGGTATCCCATCGCGCCCAAGCGCGCTCCAACCGGCAGCCCCGTTTCAAAACACTCCGACGATTATCGCCAGCGTTACCATCGAAGTCAGCGTGCTTACCACGATCGCGCCCGCCGCCAACGGCTCATCGCCTTTTAACTCCGAGGCCACCGTAAACGACACCACCGCCGTCGGCGCCGCGAGGAAGATCATGACCGTCTTCAACTCCACCGGGCCCAACCCCACCCATCGGCCCACGAGCCAACCCAACGCCGGCGCTGCCAATGTTTTCAGCAACGCTGCCGCCAACGGCGTCGCCCACTTCCCGCCCAAATTCACGGTCACCAACGACCCGCCCACGCCGAGCAATCCCAGAGGCAAAGCCATTTCGCCCAACGAGCCGAGCGCCTGATCCAGCATCGTTGGCAACGTCCAGCCCGCCCACGCCCAACCGAGGCCCGCCAGCGAAGCAACCAACGGCGGCGTCGACGCCAATTGCTTTACCAACGGCCACGCCATCGCCCAGCCCACCTTGTGCCGGCTCGCCAGGAGCGCCATCACGCTCGTGATGTTAAAGAACACCATCATCGGCGCGACCGTAAGCACCGCCGCCGCCCGCAGCGACAGCCCGCCCGCCAACGTCACATCCGGCAGCTCGTAAATGATCGGCAACCCCACGAACGCCAAATTCCCCCGCAACACCGCTTGCGCAAACGTCCCCTTCGCCCCCGGCCGCACCCCCATCCAAGCCGCGACCGGATAACTTATCAGAGCCACCGCCACCGTCGCCGCGAGCATCACGCCCAGCATCGGCGTCGCGTCACCCACCCCGCGGCCCAACCGCGCCAACTGCGAAAAGAGCAAAGCCGGCAACCCAACCCAATAGACCACCCGGTTGGCCTCGCGCAAAAATCCCGGCGACAAAAACCGGCTCGCCTGCAAACCGGCCCCGAGGGCGATCAGAAGAAAGACGGGCGCGAGGGTGTTCAAAATCAGCACCCGGCCAAAGTCCACCGCCGCCCGCCGGGGGCGCAAATTTATTCCCGAAGCGACCCCGCCGCCCAAGCAGGATCTTTTATTTTGGCCTCGCCGGCGAGGCGACCCGCCTCGTCGCGGTCGCCATCCAGACCGGAGCGTGACGCCCTCCCCCCGGCTTTCGTGGGTTCCATCGTCAATCAAACCCGCGCATTTCGCTTCCCCGCGGTCTTCATCTCCACGCCTCCCGCGCCTTCCGTTTCTTTCGCGCCCGAACCGCCAGAATTCCGTTCGCCAAACCGCGCTGGCCCCCACAAGCATCGCCGCATCGTGCCCGTGAAACTTCCCCTGCTCACCCTCCTCATCCTCGCGACCTCGCCGCTCCTCCTGCCCGTCCACGCCCAAACCAATCCCGCCGCCACCTCGCCCGCCGCCGCCCCCGCCCGCAAAGCCCGCCCGCAACTCACCGCCGAAGAGTACCAAAAATTTGCCGCCGAACTCCGCGTCCTCTACGCGCGTCCCGCCGCCGATTGGCCCAAGCCCCACGTCGATCCAGGGGTCGCTTTCGTCGAACTCGGCCCTCTAGGCCCGACCCCCTCGCCCGCCGACAATCCCACCACCCCCGCCAAAGTCGCGCTCGGCAAAACGCTCTTCTTTGATCCGCGTATCTCTGGCAGCGGCCAGATCGCCTGCGCCTCCTGCCACGATCCCGATCTCGCCTGGGGCGACGGCCGCACCGTCTCCTTCGGCCACAGCCGCACGGAACTCAAACGCAACGCCCCCACCCTCACCAACGTCGGCCACCAAACCAGCTACTTCTGGGACGGCCGCGCCGACTCGCTCGAGGCCCAGGTCGAGGCCGTGCTCCTCAACGTCGACGAGATGCGCTCCGAGCCCGCCGTCATCATCGCTCGCCTCGCCGCCATCCCCGGCTACCGCGAACCGTTTCGCGCCGCCTTTGGCGACGAAGCCATCACCTTCGCGCGCCTCGCGCAGGCCATCGCCGCCTTTGAGCGCAGCATCGTCACCCGCGCCAACAAGTTCGACGGCTTCGCCAAAGGCGGCAGCAAAGCCCTCTCCGATTCCGCCCTGCGCGGTCTCCACCTCTTCCGCACCGAGGGCCGCTGCGTGAATTGCCACCTTGGCCCGAACTTCACCGACAACCGCTTTCACAACCTCGGCCTCAGCCGCTACGGTCGCTCCGACTCCGACCTCGGCCGCTACCTCGTGACTAACAAGCCCGAAGACGTCGGTGCCTTCAAAACGCCCACGCTCCGCAACGTGCTCCGTTCTGCGCCCTACATGCACAACGGCGCCTTTGATCTCGACGAGACGCTCCGCCTCTACAACGCCGGCATGATCACGCTTCGCCCCCGCGCATCGGAAAAGGACGATCCGCTCTTCCCCAAAAAATCACCGCTACTCAAGCCCCTCGGCCTGAACGCGCACGACCTCGCCGACCTCCGCGAATTCCTGGAATCGCTCACCGAAAGCAACGCCCGCGTCCGCGTCCCCGCCCTCCCGCAGTAAGCGCGCAAAAGTAGGGTCTCCGACCCGCCCTCCCGCGCCACGCCCAAGCCGCGCGGCCAAGCCCCACGCCCAAGCCCCACACCCAAGCCGCGCACCGCCGCGCCCGCGCTTCCCTTGCCGCAGAGGGCGGGTCAGAGACCCTACCCTACCTCAAACTTGGCCTTCTCTACGCGCCTGTTGGGCACAACGGGCTCCACCTTTCGGCGACGCCTCAAAACGATTTCCGCAACCGTACCCACAGCGAGCGGCCTAAAACACTGTCGCTCGGCGCCGTGGCGCGGCCCGTCGACGACGGCAGATAACGTCCCTCGCGGTCGAAAACATTGTTGGCTCCCAGCGACACCGCGCTGTCGGCCAAAAACCGCCGCCAACCCGTCGCCGCGCCCGGGTCGAGCCGATACTCGATCACGACATCATGCAGCGTCGTCCACTCGATCCGGTCGCGTCCGAGCACGGTGCGGTCCGACGTCGCCGAGAGCAGCAGCAACTGGTCGTCGAGGTAGGTCGCGTTCCACGCGAAGGACCAGCGCCGGCCCTCCCAGCGCACGTTGCCGTTGGCGCTCCACTCCGCCGGGCCGGGATTGCTGCCGGTGTTCAGATTGCCGATCGTCTCGGTGACAACGCCCGTGGTCGTAGTGCGCCGGAGAAAACTCTTATGCCGCGTCGCATTCACGCCGACAAACGCCCGCCCGCCCAACACTGCGTCGAAACTCTGCTCGACGCCGTAGTCGATCTCACGCGAGCGGACAAAGTTCAGATTCACCGGGGAGCGATTGATCAGGGTGATCCGGCCCGGCGTGCCGCCGACGGCCGCCTCACGCGTGATGCGCGCCGGGAAATCGGCTTCCTCATTGACGAGGGTCTGCGCGGAAAGACCCGTGATCGCGTTGCGGCGCTTCGCATCGGTCCACGTCGCCGATAGCCGCAGCCCGCGCACCCAGCGCGGCGTCACCACGATGCCCGCGCGCTCCGAAGTATTCCGCTCGGGATCGAGGTCGGGGTTGCCGCCGGCGACGACGGGCGTCGAGTAGCGTTCTCCGCCGCGCCGCAAATCGGTGATCGAGGAATTGGTCAAAAACTCGCCCGGACCGGCCGGCGCCGTTTGTGCCGACGACGGATTTTTCACGCCGTCGCTCCGGGAAAGAGTCAACGCCACGTCACGCGTCACGTCCCAACGCAGCGCGAGCACATGGAGCCCGTTGGCGGGATTCATTTTCACGAGCCGCGCCTCCTCGCGGCGGCGTTGATCCATACGCCCGGAGAGCTGGAGCTCCAGCCGGCGGACGAGCGGAATCTGCTGCTTCAATCCGAAAACCGGCACGTTCGCCTCGGCGTAGGCCGCATACGAATCGTCGATGTAAATGCGGTCGAAAAACTGGGTGCCCTGCACCTCGTCGGTCTCGTTCAGGCCGGTCGCGATCGTAGCGCCGGTCTTGCTGTTGATCGTGCGCGACAGACGCGACGAACGGAAGCGGTCGTAGCGCGAAAAATCTCCGCCGCCCGTGACGGTGAGCTCGCCCGCCGGCAACCGCCAAGCCGAGCCGGAGACCCGCGCGCGCGCCGAGGTGATGCGCTGCGCGGCATTAGTGCGGGAGACCGTGGCGACATACTCATCGTAGAACGCCGCGACGCCGTGATCGACGGCCCGCGGATCGACGAACGGATTGTAACGCCCCGCCGCCATCGCGGCCGTAAACGCCGCCGCGGTCGTCGCTCCGTCGATCGGCCGCGTGAAGTTTCGCCCGCGGCTGTTGGAGTCCGACTGGCTGTAGTTCGCATCCAGCAACACGCGCCAGCCAGCGATCGGCTCGCCGCGCAGCGTCACGTTGAACTGGTGCCGCTCCTGCGTGCTGCGCCGGCGCTGGTTGAGCGCGGCGATCTTCGGATCGTAGAGCCGCACCGTCACCAGTTGGCCAAAGGGGTTCACCGGCGATGCCGCCGCGACGTTGATCTCGCCGGGGTCGGCGCGCGCGCCGAGGCCTTTTGCGAAATAGTATTGGTAGTCCGCCTCCAGGTCCCAGCGGCGGGGCAGGTCGATCTTCACGCCGGCGCCAATCGTCGTCGTGTCGGAAAAAATGCCGATGTTATTGCCGTCCACACCGTCGGCCGGTCCGGGCACGGCCGTGTTGATCACGCCCTGCCGCGCGAGAAACGGCGTGATCCCCTGGCCACCGCGGTAGCCGGCCGGCACCGAAGTCGTCACCGCCGTGCCCGCACCGAAGAGGCCCGAAGCAGCCGAGACGACGCCACCGACCACGATGTTCGGCGTCACCGTCTGCGGCGTGATGTTGGTTGAACGCGTGATCTGGGCCGGATCGCGCGCCGCAATCGTGGCGAGGTTGCGCTCCTGATATTCCCCGCGCTCGGCTTCGTGCATTGGAACGGACTTGGTCGTCTGGGCCGTGACCCGCACCGAGAGCCAGTCGCGGATCGGCTCGCTCGCGAAAAACGAATACTGCTCCTTGTGCCCGGAGCCACGGCCGGGCTGCTCGTAGCGCGCGGTGATTTGGCCGCCGCGGTAGTCGCGCTTCGTGATGATGTTGATCACGCCGGCGGTGGCGCCGGAGCCGTAGATCGCGCCGCCGGCAGCGGGCAATACCTCGATGCGTTCGATGGAGCCGATGGGCACATCGTTGACCGTCGCCTGTGCTGTGCCGTTGCCATTCCCGATCGGGGAACCCGAAATCCTGGGCGGCGCCCGGCGGCCGTTGACGAGGATCACCGTGTCGTCGTCGTTCCAACCGCGGAGAGAAAACGTGTCGGGCCGGCCATCCGGAAACTCCGGATCGGAAACCAGCTCCGAGGCCGCCGCCGTGGTATTCTGCGTGAGCCGGTTACGCAGAAACTCCTCCAAATTCGTCGCCCCCGAGAGCTCCAGATCGCGCGCGGTAAAGGTCTTGAATTCAAACGCGTCGTCGCGCGACCGCAGCAGGTCGGTGCTCGCCGCCGAGAAGGCCTTGGGCTTCGCCCCGTCCACCACGTAGCGGTCGAGGGTCACGAGGTCCTTTTCTCTTTCCGCCGCGACTTGGCTTTCGCCCGTTCCCCCACGCGGAGCCGCGACCAGCCCGATCGGTTTCAGCGCCGTGGTCGCGCCCGCCGCCACCTCCACATCGGTCACACGCACCGGCCGCAGTCCGCCGATCGTCGCCGTGATCGCCTGCGCGCCCGCCGGCACGCCGGACAGCACGAAACTCCCGTCCGCTTCCGTTACAACCCAGCCCGCGCGCCCGACCAGCGCGACCCGCGCGCCTGCCAGCGGCGCGCGCGATTCCGCGTCCAGCAGCAGGCCCTTGATCGCGCCGGTGCCCGCCGGTTGGGCCCGGCCTTCCACGAGCAAGGCCATCCAGCACAGGCACAGACAAAGGACATGACGGGGAACGATTTTCATAGGGAGGGCATTAGCAATCACTCTGCCCACGCGCTGACAAAACCATATTCGCTCCGCGCCCCTCGCCTTTCGCCGCGCCGTGGTTAGCGTCCGCGCTCCATGGCTCCCGACCGTTTCGCCCAATCCGTCCTCAACGTCGCTGCGGTCGTAAAAAACTACGGCGCGCGCCGCGTGCTTGACGGCGTTTCCTTCACCGTCGGTCCCGGCGAACGGGTCGCTCTTACCGGTCCTTCCGGCAGCGGAAAAACCACCCTTCTCAACTGCCTCGGCGGCGTGGACCGACCGGACGCCGGCTCTATCAGCGTACGCGGCACGCCCGTCCACACCCTCGACTCCGTCGCCCTCGCCCGGCTCCGCCGCTCGGAGATCGGCACGATTTTCCAATTCTTCCACCTGCTCCCCACGCTCACCGCCGCCGAAAACATCGAGCTCCCGCTCCAACTCATCAACGTCTCCGCCCCCGAGCGCACTGCGCGCGTGGCCCAGGCCCTCGACCGCGTCGGCCTCACGCCCCGTGCCGCCGCCCTCCCGGGCCAGCTCTCCGGCGGCGAACAACAGCGCGTCGCCATCGCCCGCGCCCTCGTTCACCGCCCCGGCCTGATTTTGGCCGACGAACCGACGGGCAACCTCGATTCCGCCAACGGGGCCAACATTCTCGCGCTCCTCCGCGAGCTCAGCGACGAGACCGGCACCGCGCTCGTGCTCGTCACCCACAGCGAGGACGCCGCCGCCATCTGCCACCGGCGGATCAACCTGCGCGACGGCCGCATCGTCTCCGGCGGATGAACCTGCCCGTGCTCAGTCTTCTGCTGCGGCGCTTCTCGCTGCGGCACGCCCGCCTCGCCCCCCGCGCGACGGCGCTCCTCGTCGGCATCCTCGCCCTCGGCGTCGCGGTGTTCGTCTCGATCCGCCTCGCCAACCGCGCCGCCGTTTCGAGTTTCACCCATTTTACCGACACGCTCACCGGCCAGAGCGACTTCATCGTCCAGGCTCCCACCGGCACGTTGCCCGAATCCGTCCTCCGCGAACTGCGCACCGCGCTCGGCGTGCGGCCCGTGCAGATCATCCCGGTAGTCGAAGCCACTGCCGCCCAAGCCCCACGCCCCGACGAGGCCGCCGGCTTCGGCCGCACCAGTTACACGTTGCTCGGGGTCGATCTCCTGTCCCTCGCCAATCTCGCCAGCCAGAGCAAAGTCGACCGCGGCTATTTCAATCAGAGCCAAAACCAAACCTCCGGCCAAGACCTCGGCACCGGGGGCCGCGCCTCGCAAAACGGCGATGACGGCGCCGATGCGTTTTGGCGCGCCTACAACGCCGGCCCGCAAGTCTGGGTCAGCGCGGCCTTCGCGCCCGCCGTGCCCAAGTCCCTCGACCTCGTCCTCGACGAACGCGTGCGCACCCTCACGGTCGCCGGCGTCATCCCGACCGCGAGAGAGGCCCCGCGCGTCCCGCCCACCTTGCTCATTCTCGACTTGCCGCATCTGCAAACGCTCACGGGCAAAGTCGGCCGCGTGGACCGCGTCGAGTTCCTGATCGAGCCCGGCCCCCGCGCCGCCGAGCGCCGCGACGAACTCAAGTCGATCCTCGAAACCCTCGGCGGAGAGCGCTGGCTCGTCACCACTCCCGGCGCGCAACGCGAGTCCGCCGAAACGATGACCCGCGCCTTCCGCCTCAATCTCACGATTCTCTCGCTCATCGCCCTGCTCGTCGGGCTCTACCTCATCTTTCAGGCGCTCGACGGCGCCGTGGTGCGGCGGCGCACCGAGATCGCCATCCTCCGCTCCCTCGGCGTCGAGGAACGCGCGATCCAAACCGCTTGGCTCACCGAGGCCGCCGTGCTCGGCCTCGTCGGCGGCGCGCTCGGCGTCGGCCTCGGGTGGGCCGGCGCACAAGTAGCGGTGCGCGCCGTGGGCCAGACCGTCAACGCGCTCTACTACAGCAGCACGGTCGACGCCGCTTCGCTCGATCCCGGCGAGATCGCCCTCGGCCTCGTCGTCGGCTTGGGCGCCAGCCTGATCGCCGGCTGGTGGCCCGCCCGGCTTGCGGCCCGCACCCCGCCCGCGCAGGTGCTCCCGCGCGGCGCCGCCCCGGCGGCCGGCGGCCGTTGGCAACGCAGCTTCGCCCTCGGCGCCGTCTGCGTGTTGCTCGGCGTCGCGTTCGCCCAACTGCCTCCGCTTCGGCTCGACGGCGCGGGGCGTTTCCCGCTCGCCGGCTATGCGGCGGCGTTCTTTTGGATTTTCGGCGGCGGCCTGATGTGCGGTTGGTTGCTGCCGCTGCTGGCGCGCGCCGCCCGTGCCCTCGGCACCGGGTGGGCGCCGGGGCGCGTCGCGCTCAGTCACCTGCGCCGGCCGTCGGGCCGGCACCGGCTGTCGGTCGCCGCGCTGCATTGCGCCGTCGGCATGGCGGCCGGCATGGCGATCCTCGTCGCGAGTTTTGAGCTCACCGTGCGCGGCTGGATCGAGCGTTCGTTGCAGGCCGATCTCTACATCGCGAGCGCCGGCGCGCAGGGCGCATCGACCGCCAACTTCATTTCCGCCGCAGCGGCCGACCGTCTGGCGGCGCACCCCGCCGTGGAGGCGGCCGCACGACTCACGGCCGCGCGCATTTCGCTCGACGGTATTCCAACGCTCCTCACCGGCACCGATCTCGCCCTGATGCGCGCGCGCAGCGACATGCCGTGGATCAAGGCCCCCGACGATCCCGCCCTTTGGGAAACCGCGCGCAACGCCGGCCTCGCGCTCGTGAGCGAGGCGTTCTCCGAACGTTTCCGCAAAAAAGCCGGCGACGTCCTGCGCGTGCCCACGCCCGCCGGCCTGCAGACGCTCACCATCGCCGGCATCTACGCCGACTACGGCAACGAGCGTGGTTCGATCATGGTCGACCGCGCCCATCTCACGAAATGGCTCGGCGACGACCGCGTGACCAACGTGAGCTTGTGGCTCAAGCCCGGCAGCAACGCCGATCTGCTGCGCGAGGAACTACGTAAAGACTATCCCGGCCTCGCCATCTTCACCAACGCCAAGCTCCGCGGCGAGGTGCTCCGGATTTTCCGTCAGACCTTTGCGATTACCTATGCGCTCGAAGTGATCGCCGTGCTCGTGGCCGTCGTCGGCCTCGCCCTCACGCTCACGAGCGTGCTGCTCGACCGGCGCGAGGAACTCACGACCTTGCGCGCCTTGGGCTTCACCCGTCGCGAACTCGCCGGCGCCGCCGCGCTCGAGGGCGGCGTGGTCGCCGGAGCGGCCGTGGCGGGCGGACTCACGCTGAGCGTCGCCCTCGGCTGGCTCCTGATTTACGTGATCAACAAGCAATCCTTCGGCTGGACGCTCGGCTTCGCGCTGCCGTGGGGCCAACTCGCCGCGCTCGCCGTGGCCGTCGTCGGCACCGGCGTCGCGGTCAGTTATCTCGTCGGCCGCTGGGGCGCCGATCTGCCGGCGGACCGGGAGGAATGACATCAATGCTAACCACCGCAAAAATCTCCGAGGTAGGGACGCCTCTCCGAGGCGTCCGTCCACGTCATCGCGCACGCCCCGGCCCGGACCGCGCGGAGAGCGGTCCCTACCTCCTGCTCACATTTCTAGCGCTCGTCCTGTTCACTCCGCTCTCCGCCCAAATCCCGCTCACGACCGCCGAGGGCTTCGCCGTGCCGCAGCCCGGAAAAGTGTTTTCGTTTCCCCGCGACCACGGCTCGCATCCCGAATTCAAACTCGAGTGGTGGTATCTCACCGGGCACCTTTACACCGAGGCGGCCGAGGGCAAAAGCGCCCGCCGCTTCGGCTTTCAGGCGACGTTTTTCCGCCAGGCTGCACCCGACAAATCGACGCAGCTGCAACTCGCGCACATGGCGCTCCTCGACGCGGCCACGGGGAAATTCCTCCACCAGGAACGGCTCGATCGCTCCGGCTGGGACGCCGCCGCATCCACCGAAACGCTCGACGTGCGGCAAGGTCCTTGGTCCCTGCGACTCATCGATCCCGCCGCGATCGCCGGCGCCGAACGCATCGAACTGCGCGGCGGCATCCAGGCCGAAGCCGCGCTCGCCCTCACGCTCGTGCCCGCCAAACCGCTCGTCGTCTTCGGTGAAAACAGCGTCTCGCGCAAAGGTGCCGCGCCGACCGCCGCGAGTTACTACCTCACGTTTTCCCGGCTCCGCGCCGAGGGCGAACTTACGCTCGGCACGGAGAAACTCAGCGTGCGCGGCGAAGCGTGGATGGATCACGAGATCAGCAGCAGCCAGCTCGACACCAACCAAGTCGGCTGGGACTGGGTGAGCATCCAGTTCACCGACGGCCGCGAGCTCATGGTGTATCAACTCCGCACGCGCGGCGGCGGCACCGATCCCGCTTCCAGCCTCACGTGGGTGGACGCCGCCGGAAAGCCCGAGAAGCGGAGTTTCAAATGGGAGGTGCTCGACACCTGGAAGAGTCCCGAGACGGGAGCGGTGTATCCCGTGCGCATCGCCCTCGCGACGACCGATCCGGCCACCGGCGCGGCGGTGCGCTACACGCTGGAACCGCTCGCGCGCGCGCAGGAACTCGCGGGCAGCGTGGGCGGCATCGCGTATTGGGAAGGCGCGTGCCGCGTGTTCGACGCGACGGGCCGCGAGGTCGGCTCCGCCTACATGGAACTGACCGGCTACGCGGCGGAGTTGAAATTGTAAGCCGCTTCCATCACGGGCTGCGCTTCCAACTCCACCCGTCGACGAGGGGCGCAGCTCAATTTCGCGGCGGCTGGGTCTCATCACCGGTTCGCATGCGTTCATCGTTTTCGAGATAGGAACGGGCGTGTGGTCCGTCTCTTTACGCAGGCTTATCTCGCGAAAGCGGGCATCGATACAGGCGGCCTGTGGGAGATTTCCCGGGACTTGGCGTGACGTGGCGCGTCGCGGCGGCGATCGGTTTCACGGCGGCGACTCAGCTCAACAGCCGGATGGTGCGGACCGACGAGATCGCGGCGGCGGCGCTCTACCTTGCGGCGGACGAGTCCGCGATGGTGACCGGCAGCAACTTCATGATCGACGGCGGCTGGTCAGCGGGGAAGTGAGGGCGGCGCGGGGGGCGGGCGGGTGTGATCAAACCTGTGCCGCGTGTCTCACTGCCCCCGATTGCCGGGTAGCGGACGAGGTAACGAGGCCGTCCGCGCTGTGCTGTGCCACAGCCACCACGCCCGCCTCCTTACGTCGTCGGCTACTTCTGTCCCCTCGCGATCCCTGCACAGAATTAATCACACCCGGGGTGAGCGGTGATCCGTCGCCCGGCTTGACGTTGAACGCGACGGGGGCGTCGCGTCTCCAGGTTAGGGCAATTTAAGCAAGTGGCAGGGGCGGCGCGAACTCCACGCGGTTAGGGTGACTTGGGGAGGTGCCGCTTGAAATCCATCGCGCTGTGGAGCACGCGCACAATTTGGAGAGTCGATTTGTTCACCCGAAACAGAATCACGTGCTTCCCCTCTGCGGCGACTTGGCAGCCGGGAAAAAGTTCGGGGCGAAAACGATACGGGGCGGAATCGGCGACGAGGGCTTCGAACTTTTCCCACATCTGATCCAAGTAGGCCATTTCCTGCGTGGGACCCCAGCGCTCCAGCGTGTAAGCGCGGATGGCGCGGAGATCGGCCAATGCGGCCGGGGTGAGTTCGAGCTTCATTTTCCCCCGCGCACGAGAGCGACAAAGTCCCTTTTTGATTTCACGGGGATGCTTTCGCCCGCCTCGAGTTGGGCGTAGCCGATGGCGGCTTGGGCTTGGAGCCAGTCGTTACCGCTCTCGCGTCGCAACGAGTCCCGTAGCGCCTCACGGATGACCTCGCTGGCATTGTTATAAAGGCCCGATTCCACTTTGGCTTGGACCAACTTTTCCAACTCCGGAGTGAGCGAAATGTTCATGGCTGCACCCTGCAAACTTTGCTAAAGCCTGTCAATTTGAGCGCAGGGCGGCAGCTTGGCGTGGAACGCGACGGGGGCGTCGCGTCTCCAGGGGCGCGGGACAAGCTACCGACCTGAGGTCAGCTCCAGCCGCACCGCGGTGCCGCCGGGGACTTCGAGGCGCAGCACGTGCGGGCTGGCGGTGATCTCTTCCTCGCGGTCAAGCAGGGTGCGATCGCCGGACTTTAGGCGGAGCCGGTAACGACCGGGCTCAAGGCGGAAGAGTCGGGCGGAAACTCCGGCGGCTTCGGCTTGGTGGAGAAAAATCTCGGCGGTGAACTCGCGCGGGCCGGCGGCGGCCACGAGGGCGGTAAAGCTCGGCGGCGTTTCGTCCCATGCGACGTGGTAGTAAGGCGACATGTTTTCCGGGGCGTGGTTGCCGGTGAGCATCGCGACGATGAGGTCGGTGGGGTCGTAGTTGCCGAGGTCGCGGGCGACATGGATGCGATCGGTAAAGAGGACTTCGGTCGTTCGCAGCGGGGTGTTGAAACGGAGATGCTCGAGCATTCCGCGGGTGATGCCGGCGGCCAGCGGCTCGGTTTCACCGGTGAGGCGGTAGCGCAAGTAGGGCGGGCCGTGTTGGCGGAGGAAGGGGTCGAAGGAGGCATCGCCGGTCTCGAGGCGCCACTGCGCAACGACGCTCCAAAAATCGGCGCGTTTAAACAGCAGCTCGGCAGCCCAGCCGGCGGAGCCTTCGGGCGCGGCGGCGCGTGCGACGGGGTCGGGGTAGGATTGAAGCAGCCGGAGGGTGGCACGCATGGGCTCGAGCAACGTGTCGTCGCCGGAGCGGGTCCATGTGTGGAGGAGCTGGTCGTAAAGCATGCCGTCGCCGCGCCAGTCGAAGTAGCGCCAAAACATGTTTGCGCGCTGCCACGTGGGTTCGTCGCCGTTGAAAGCGGCGTCGGGCCAGCGGAGCGAAGCGGGAAATACACCGGGCGGCTTGCCCTTGTCGGTGCGGGCGGCGGCGGCGGCCCAGGTGCGGCTCCAATCGAGCAGGAGCGCGTCGACGGCGGGGTCGGGGCGGAGCGCGGCGTAGTAGCGCACGGCTTTGGCTGCGCGGGTATTCATCGCGAGGTCGCGGTTGCGCGGCGGATCGGAGAGGATCGAGGTCGCTCCGATCCAGGCGGACTTGAACTGAAGACCGCCGGCGGCGTTGCGGCCGGTCCAGAGGTCGCGCATGTGACCGTGGGACCAGGCGAGGCGGCCGATCCATTCTTCGTCGCGGCGAAAAAAGGCCATGAGCGGCATCGTGTCGGAGACGAATTCCGCGGAATGCTCGACGTCGCGCGGCTCGCGCGAGAAGCCGCGTTGGATGTGGCGGCTGAACCACAGGCCCTCGGCCATCCGGCCAAAGGCGGCGGTGACTTTCCGGTCGCCGGAAAACATCAGCGGCGGCCACCAGCGCAATGCTTCGACGTCGTCATCGGGCTTCCCGCCGAGCTCGCCGTTGGGCGCCTGGCGCTCGTCGATCCAGTAGTGCGCGACGGCGCGGAGCCGTTGCAACGCCTCAAACTGCGCGGCGGACCAGACGGGTGCGCCGGCGAGCGGGGTGAAGCGCGCGGCATCGGTGCGGTCGGGGATTTTTTCGCCGGCATACATCGCGACGAGTTCGTCCTGCGGCTGGCGGCGGCGAATCTCGGCGATGTCGCGGTTGAAGGCAGCCTCGTCGGGGGCGAGGTGTTGCTCGACCCAGATCCAATAAAGGAGCCGCGTTCGGAGCCATTGCGCCCGGTCGCGGAAAGGGAACGCCGCATCGGGGTGCTCAACCAACGGGTCGAGCAGGCTGAGCGCGATCTTGTAGCGGGTAAACATGCTGCTGCGCGTCTGGAGGCTGAACCAGTCCCAGCCGCCCGCGCGGTGCCAGCGCTCGGCCTCGGCCAAGAGCGCGACGTGCGCCGACCAATAGGACGCGAAGTCGCGAAACTCCGGTGAGTTTGCCTGGCTGCCGAGTTCGACCTGCAAAATCTCGAGCGAGGCCCGCGAGCCGTGTTGCCCCGCTTCGGCGAACTGGCGGAGAAACCATTTCGCGCGATCGGAAGGGGCGTCGGGGGTCGGCAGCAGATGCAGCGCGAGCAGACGCGCCCCGTGCGGTGCGGGGTGCGCGAACTCGATCGTGGCGGTGCCGCCGGTCGCTTCGAACGCGAGCGCGGCGACGCGGTAGCGGTTGATCGGCGGCGCACTGGGCTCTTCCTCGAGGCCGAACTCGCGCGGGTTGTGCGGGTGGGGACGGCCGTTGATGGAGATCTTAACGGTGTGGGCGTCGCGGTAGCCGTCGTCGAGAAACACGAGGGCGGTCCAACGCCCGGGCGCGAGATCGAGCCGAAGGGCGAAGCGCTCGCCGCTCACCCCGTCGCAAAGGGCGGGCGAGCGCACGCCGGTCCACGAGGCGTCGCCGGGGAAAGCGGACGAAGGCGCCTGCGACCAACCGTAGCCGCGGGCGGGGTCGTAGTGATCCGCGGGGGTGAGGACGGCGGATTCGCCGCGGGCCGTGATCGCGGCGGGGGTAACGTCGAAGTAGATCGGAGCGGTGAGCGGCGCGGCGGGGAGGGGCAGCGCGAGGAAGGCCAGCGCAGCCAGTTGCAGGAGCCCGCTCGCGGGCGATGGGAAGCAGGTGGCTCGGGCGGACATGAGATGAATCGCTCGCAAGCGAGCTCCTACGCTTCGATCAGAAGCGGAACTTGATGCCGCCGGTGTAGACTGCGCCGGTAAACGTGTAGTCTTCGGGACGGTTCGGCGTCGTGGCATACCACGAGCTGACTTCTTCGGTGAGATTGCGGCCCTCGACGTAAATGGAGAAGCGTTTGGTCACCTTATAGCTCAACGAGGCGTCCCAGCGGGTCGCTTGGTTGTTGATCGAGAATGAGGTGAGTCCGCCCGAGGTCCGCACAAACTCGTCGATCAGATTGACCGCGACGCGGGCGGTGAAGCCGAAGTTTTCCCAGTAGAGTTGGGCGTTGTAAACTTTCTCGGGTTGCTCGGGGAGGAAGCCGACTTTGAAGGACCGGTAGGTGCCGGTCGTCCCGGGGACGAGTTCTTCGAGCACGGAGGAACCTTCGATGAAGGTGGCGTTAAGGTTCAGACCGAAACCGTCGAACGGCTTCGGGAGAAACGAGAGCGACTGCTGCCAGGAGAGCTCTAGGCCGGTGGCTTTGCCGGTGGTGCCGTTGCGCTCTTGAAAGTAAATGGTGTTGGGCTGGCCGGGCAGTTTGAACTGGCTGCGGAATACCACGTCTTTGAGGTTTTTTCTGAACAAGGCCGCCGAGATCACGCCGCTCCGGGCGAGATAGTATTCCACGGAGAGGTCGAAATTCTCGGACTGCTGGGCCTTGAGGTTGGCGTTGCCGAGGAAGATTTTTTGCGTCTCGGGAAAGTCGCCGGGATCGAGGCCGCCGGTGCCAGATTCATCGGCGGTGTCGGCAATCGAGCGGTAGGGCACGAGGTCGCCGTAGGAAGGACGGGCCAAGGTGCGCGTGTAGGCGAGGCGGGCGACGAGGTTGCGGTCAAAGCGGTAGTTGAGCAGGAGGCTCGGGTGGAACGTGTCGTAGCTCCGGGAGCCGCGGGAGGCGCCGGCGGGATCGGCGAGCCAGTGGTATCCGGTTTTGGTGTTTTCCCAGCGCACGCCGGCGATCGCCTCGAGCCGGCCGAATTTGGTCGTGCCCATGCCGTAAGCGGAGAGCACGTCTTCCTCGACATCGTATTTGCGGGCCTCAAGGCGGGTGATCTCGTCGCCGCCGAGCGGGGTGAACGCGGCGGTATTGGCGCGGTAGAGGTTGAGGACGCTGTCGAGCGAGACGATCGGTCCCATGGTGGCTTGGGAACCGCCGAGGAGATTGCGGGGCTCGGTGAAGACCGGGAATTGCGCAAACGTGGGTTGATTCACGGTGGGCGCGGAAGCATCGAAGATCCGCGGGCGGGATTTGCGGTCCTTGGTGCGGAGCTTGGTGCCCGCCTTCCAGTCAATGGAGCGGCCGGCGACGGGCAGCGTGAACGCGTAGTCGAGATTGGCGGTGAGGTCGGTCTCGTCTTCGGCGCCGGTTTGGAAGCGGACGTTGCTGAGCTTGCGGTCGGTGAGCGGGCCGAAGAGCCCATTTTGGCCGGTGGCGATATGGGTGATTGCAACGACGGGAAGCTGGGCGTTGCGGCGATCGACGGACCAGGAGTAGGCGCGGCGCTCGGTGTTGCTGGGAAAGTCGAAGATGTAGCGGTCGCGCTCAATGGAGGCGCTGGAGTCGCCGTAACGGACGCCGTAAGTGAGGGTGCCGCCGCCGGTGAGGCGGGTCTTGCCGTCGACGCCGAGACGAAGGAGGTCCGACTCGCGGACGCCTTCTTCCATGTAATTCTGGAGACGCGCCTGACGGCCGGTTTGCAGCAGCGCGGTCGACGTGGCGTCCCAACGTGAGAGCGCGCGGATGCGGTTGCGGAAACGGCCGCCCTCGTTCTCGGTGTTTTCGTAAAACGTGCGGAAGTGCAGCTCGGTGGCGTCGGACAATTTCCAGTCCAGATTCACGGTCGCACCGAGCTTGGTGGTGTCGGAGAAATTCAGGCGGGTGTCGTAAGCCTCGAGGCCCTGGTCGCCGACGGCGGCGATGGCGCCGAGCGTCCCGCTGCCGGCGGTGCCGGCGGGAATGGCGCCCGCATCGTAGTAAGAAAGCTCGTAGGAATTGGTCATCCGATCCTCGCGGCGCCAAGTGAGTGTGGCGCTCAGGCCGAGGGTGCGCTCCTTGTCGAGCACGTCCATGAAGGTGAGGGTGCCGGCGTAGCCGGGCTGCTTGCGGAATGAGTTTTGGAGGAATTCGAATTTGCCGTTGATGCTGCGCTCCTTGAGGTCGAAGGCGCTGCGCGAAACGAGGTTGATCGTGCCGCCAAAGGCATCGGCGTCCATGTCGGGGGTGAGGGTTTTAATGACCTCGATGCCGCCGACCATCTCGGCGGGGATGAGGGAGAGATCGACGGCGCGGGTATCGGTGTTGACGGAAGTGGAGTCCACGCTGGGGCCGGCGGTCGAGAGGCGGTCGCCGTCGAGGGTGACCGCGTTGAACTCGGCCGGAGTGCCGCGGATGTTGGCAAACTGGTCGTCGACGACGTTGACGCCGGGCAGGCGGGCGAGGGCCTCGCCAACCGTGCGGTCGGGAAGATTGCCGATGGCGTCGGAGGAGATGATGTTGGAGATGCGGGTCGAGGTGCGCTGTTGGTTGATGGCGCGCGACTGGCCCTCGCGGACGGACTCGACGGTGAATTCCTGCATCATGATCGCATCGCCGCCGAGTTGGGCGTCGGCTCGGACGATCTGACCATCGACGACCCGCACGGGGACGGTTTTTGGCTCCAGCCCGAGGAAGCTCAGTTCGAGGTTGTAGCCGCCGGCGGGCACCTGCTCGAAGGAGAATGTGCCGCTGCGGTCGGTGACGGTGGTGCGGTCGCCCGGGGTGAGTTTGACGGACGCGCCCTGCAAAGGCGTGCCCTGGTTGGCGCGCGAGAGCGCACCGGAAATGGCGCCATTGGCGAACGCGACGGCGGGGCGAAAGAGGGCGAGCGCCGCGAGGGCGAGCGAGGCGAACCTGCGGCAAGACGGACGGATCAAGATATTCATGGGTGGGGTTAAAAAAACGACGGGTGCCGGGCGGGCTGGCTCGGCTCAGTGAGTTGAGGCCGGGGCCTCTGCGGGTGTCGAACTACGATTTCGCGATGGCGGCGCGGATGACCTCGAGGTTCGGCTCAAGTCCGAGGCCGGGGCCTTGGGGGACGTGCAGCCAGCCGTCGCGAGGGCGGATGTCGTTGTGGAAGAATTTCGCCTGAGCCTCCAGTGTGGCGTCCATGATCGGGAATTCAAGGTAGCGCGCGACCTGACTGAACGTTGCCATCGCGTGCAGCGAGGCGGCGGTCGAGATGGTGGGGCGCGTGTTGTGGAGCTGGATCGGTTTTTGGTAACACGTCGCGAGGTGATGGATGCGATCGAGCTCGGTGAGGCCGCCGACTTTGACGACATCGGGGTTGATGATGTCGACGTTGCCCTGAGTAATGAGGTCCTTGATCTGCCAGCGGGTGTAACATTTTTCGCCGGCGACGATTTCGACGTCGTCGAGGGCGGCGGTGACCTGGGCCATCTCGAGGTGATTTTGGTCGGAGACGGGGTCTTCGAAGTAGGTGACGCCCCAGTTCTCGTGGAGCTTGCGGGCGGTGAGGATCGCGCGGGAGGCGGAGTAGCCGTTGTTGGCGTCGACCATGAGCTCGATCTTGTCGCCGATGGCCTTGCGGACGGCGGCGATGTAACCGAAGGTGGGATCGGGTTCGGGGTTGAGGTGGTGTTCGCGGATTTGCATCCGGACCTTCACGCAGGAGTAGCCCTGTTCCACGAACTTCAGGCACTGCTTCACGCAGTCGTCGATGCTGACGCGGCCGCGGCGCACGGGCACGGAACCGTAGGCTTGAATTTTGTCGCGATAGGAACCGCCGAGGAGTTGGTAAACGGGCAGTCCGAGGAGGCGGCCCTTCACATCCCAAAGGGCGATATCGATACCCGCGATGGCATTGGGCAGGGCACCGCCGGGGCCGAGGTCGTGGTTCTCATAAAACATCCAATCCCAGAGCTTGCGGACGTCGTGAATGCTTTTGCCGATGCACTCCTTGCGGAGAACGTCCTCGACGAAGTGTTTCATGAGGCCTTGGCCGTCCCAGGCGCACTCGCCCCAGCCGGTGACGCCGGCGTCGGTGCTGAGTTCGACGAGGGCGATCTTGTTGATCGGATGGCAACGGGTCGCGGTGATCTTGACGTCGGAGAGCGGGGAGCGTCCGGCGGGCTTGGGCACGGGAGCCGGCGCGGCGGGCGTGGCGGAGAACGCGGGGGAGGCGAAGGCGGTGGCGCCGAGGAGGGCGGAGTTTTTGAGAAACTGGCGGCGGGAGTTCATTTTTGGAGAGGGAGTATCGAAGGAGTGAAGACGGGGCTTAGCCGGGACCACTGAAAAGGGTAACCGCGGATGGACACGGATGGACACGGATACGGAGGAGGAATCGGGGTGCCGGTGGAGAACGATGCGATCGGCGATCTGTGGCCGACGCGAGATCATGTGCAGGCGGTCGGATGCGCTCCGGGAATCCGTGTATATCCGTGCTCATCCGTGGTTCAATTACAGCGATCGCGCTTAAACCACCTTCGCGGCGGCGAGCCAGACCGGATCCAGCTCGATGCCGAAGCCGGGGCCGGTGGGGCAGAGAAGGCGGCCGTCGACGGGGCGCAACGCCTGGGCGGGGGCTTCCAGCGGGATTTTGCCGTCGAAGCTCTTGTATTCCTGAAACGCGCCGGCGTTGGGGATGCTCGCGACGAAGTGCGCCATGTAGAGGAAGCCGAGTCCGTTGCCGGAAATGTGCGTGTCGCACTTCAGCCCCACGGCGTGGGCCATGCGCGCGACGCGGATCGAGCGCACGAAGCCGCCGTAGTAGAACAGATCGGGTTGCACGACATCGACGGCGCGGTGCGCGATCATCCAGCGGAAGCGATTGTGGCTGCTCTCCTGCTCGCCGCCGGCGATGGGCACGCTCACGGCGTCGGCGACGCGCTGCGTCTCTTCATACATGTCGTGCGGCACGGGTTCTTCGAAGATCGCGATCTTGTGCGCGGCACAGAGATGGCCGATGCGGGTGCCGTTGGCCACGTCGTAGGAGCCGTTGGCATCGGCGTAGAGGGTGAAGTCGGGCCCGAATTTCTCGCGGGCGAGGGCGATCAGCGCCTCGCTGCGGCCCTCGACGAGTTCTTCGTTTTTTCTCATGCGGCCGCCGACCTTGAATTTGGCGGCGCGGGTGCGGTAGCGCTCGCGGGCGCGGAGCATCCGCTCGACGCTCTCGGCGGCGGGTCGGTGGCGGTCGTCGTGCGCGTAGTAGAGATCGATGAAGTTCCCCGGCGTGCCGCCGAGGAGGGTGGTGACGGAGCGGGCGTCGACCCGCGCAAGGAGATCGAGGACGGCGAACTCGATCGAGGCAAACGGCAGCCAGAAGAGCAGGCCCTGGCGTTTGTAGTTGGAGGCGTGGAGATAGACTTCCTCGATGAGATTTTCCCAATCGCGGGCGTCCTTCCCGAGCAGGGGCGGGACCATGAGCTGTTGGGCGGCGGGCACGAGGTAGCCCATGTCGCGCTCGTTGGAAACGGCGACGCCCACCGCGCCGTTTTTCGCGCGGACGCGCACGAGGTAGAATTCACCCTGGCGGAGGAACTCGATCGAGGCGATGAGGAGCGGTTCGCGGAGATGGGCGACCTCGAGGACGGGTTTCGCGGCGGCGGCATCGAGGCGTGCGTAGGTATCGGCGAGGGCGTCGCGGACGGGAGCGGCCGCTCCGAGACGTGGAGCGAGCGCGGCGGCCGTGAGGGCGGCGGCGCTGCCGAGGAAATGGCGGCGGGTGGTGGTCATGGGGCGAGCGGACCTAAGCACGGGCGGGACGCCCGTGCCACTTTAGAACTCGAACTTCACGCCGGCGACGGCGCTCCAGCCAGGGAACTCGTGCTCGAGCGGGCGATCCGTGCGGCCGAGGTAGATGCGGCGGGTGACTTCGTCGGTGATGTTTTTGCCTTCGACGTAAAGGTTCCAGCCCTTGCGCAGCGCATAGCTGAAGGAGGCGTCGACGGTGTTGATCGCGTCGAACCATTCGTCGTTGAGCGCGTTGACGCCGACGGTGCGGATGTATTTCCCGTTGAAGTTGTAGGCGAGACGCGCGGAGAAAGGGAATTTCTCGTAGTAGAGCTGGAGGTTGGAAACCTGGTCCACTTGCTCGGGCAGGCGGTCGAGTGTGCCGCGGCCGGGGATTTCAGCTTCGCCGTCGACCCACGTGTAGTTGGCCTGGACACCGAAGCTGTCGAAAGGCGCGGGCAGGAACTTGAAGGCCTGGGTCCAGCCGAGCTCGACGCCGTGGAGTTTGCCGGAGGGGCCGTTTTCAGGGCGGGTAAGCCGCCAGCCGGCGTAGGTGCCGGTCGGGATGAGGGTGTTGGAAGTGAAGGAGAAATCGGTGATGTCCTTGTAGAACGCGCCGACGGTGAAGCTGCCGGCGGATTTGAGATACCACTCGAAGGAGACGTCGAAGTTGGTGGAGAGGAGGGGCTGGAGGGCGGGGTTGCCCTCGGTGATGCGGTCGACGTCGTCGTTGATGGAGCGGCGGGGGCTTAGGTCGCCGTAGTCGGGACGGGCGATGGTGCGGGTGACGGCGGCGCGGAGGAGCTTGCGGTCGGTGAAGCGATAGGTGGCGACGAGGGAAGGGAACGCGTTGCCGTAGTCGGAGCCGGAGCTGACGCGGGTGGCGCCGAGGTAGGCGCCGGTAGGCCCGAAGGAAAGGACGTTGGCGGTGTAATCGATTTTGGTCTGCTCGTAGCGGACGCCGCCGACGAGGCGGAGTTTGCCGACGTTGAAGGTGCCCATGGCGTAGGCGGCGGAGATGTCTTCGGTGGCGAGGTAAGTGCCGGCGAGATTGTCGGTGATGGCGGCGGCTTGATTGACGGCGAAGAGGGCGGGGTTGGCGTAAAAGTGATCGCGGAGGGCGACCATTTCGCTGGAGGGCCCGATACGGTAGCGGCCGTCGAGGATCGGCATCGAGATGGCGCGGTCGAGGTAGTCGCTCAGGTAGAGTTCGACGGGGCCGGTGCGGGTGTAGGAAAAGCTTTGGGGGCGCACGTCTTTGTCCTTGGTGCGGTGTTTCACGCCGAACTTCCACGTGCCGCTGTGGCCGGCGAGGGTGGCGGGGATCGAAAGGTTGGCGTTGGCGGTGAGGTCTTCCTCGGTGTTGTCGTCGTCGCGGACGTTGTAACCGCCGCGGTTGCCGATTTCCTGGCGGGCGTAGTTGGTGATGTGGCCGAGGGGATCGACGAGGGTGGGATAATCGAAGTCGGTGCGGTTGTAGGTGAAGTCGGGGATGCCGTCGGCGCTGAGGAGGACGTTGTTGGCGTTGCGGTAGTCGGCCATGCGGTATTCGAGCTGGGCCTCGGTGCGGCGGACTTTGAAGGCCGAAAGGGCGTAGCTGATGGAGTAGTCGAGCTTGTAGGCGGATTTGTCCCAGACGCCGCCGGCGGCGAGGCTGGCGAGGTCGGTCTGTTTCCGGCCGGTGCGGTCGCGGCGGAGGACGCGGCCGCCGTCGATGTTGCCGACGGTGTTCGTGGTGCCGGGAAGAATGGTGCCGCCATTGCCGAGGCGGACGATGAGACGGCGGCGTTGCTCGCGGTCTTCGAAGCGGTTGAAGAAACCGCGGACCCAATGACGCGAGTCGGGGCCGGTCTGGAAATCGAGCTGGCCACTGGCTCCTTGGCGGACGCGGTCGAGGTGGCGGAAGCGGATGTCGAACTCGCTCAGCACGCTGTCGTAGACGGTGCCGGCGACGGTGGTGGGGTTGAGGTAGACGAGATTGATGCCCTCGATGCCGCGGTTGTTGAACTGGTAGGCGCCGGTGAGGAGCAGGCCGATTTTTCCGTCGGCGAAGCGGTCGCCGAACGTGAAGTTGCCGGAGTATTGTTCTTTCTTGGTGACGTCGTTGTAGCCGAGCTCGGCTTTGCCGGAGATGACGCGGCGCCGGAGATCGAGGGGGCTCTTGCTGATGAGATTCACGGCGCCGCCGAGGGAATCGGCCTCGAGGTCGGGCGTGAGGGCCTTGGTGACCTCGATGCTGGAGATCATGTCGGTGGGGACGGTGTTGAGGGAGGCGGAGCGGTTGTCGTAAACCTCGGTCGAGTCGAAGACGGCGGGAATGCGCTCTCCGTTCAGGGCGACGGAATTGTATTTCGGCGCGAGGCCGCGGACGGCGATTTTATCGGGCTCGCCGCGGTCCACCTGCACGGAGATGCCGGGGAGACGGGCGAGGGCCTCGCCGACGGAGGCGTCGGGCAGGCGGCCGAGGGCGTCGGAGGCGATGATGTTTTGCAACGTATCGGAGGCGCGCTGGCGGTTGACGGCGCGGGCTTGGCCCTCGGCGATCGATTCGACGACGAAGGTCTGCATGACGATCGTGCCGTCGGGTTTGAACGCGAGGTCGAGGGCGGTGTCGCGACCGGCGGCGACGGTAAGGGGCGACGCCACATCGGGCAGACCGAGGAAGCTGGCGGTGACGCGTTGCGGGCCGGCGGGAACGTTATCGAGCCGGTAGCGGCCGGAGCGATCGGTGGTCGCGGTGAGGTCGGAGCCGGCGACGCGGATTTCGGCGCCCTGAACCAACGCGCCCTGCGGGTTGGTCACGATGCCGGAGACGGAGCCGACGGATTGGGCGAACACGGTGGCGCAGGCGAGCGCGAGCGCGCCGAGACAGCCGAGCAGGCGCAAGGGAGCCGGGAGGGTGCGCGGAGCGGAAGGGAGGGATGAGTTCATGGGGAAGGGGTCGGGTTTGACCGGGGTTGAGGACCGGCCGAGGACAACGGCGCCGGAAACGGCGGTAAAACGCGGCGACGGTCAATCTGTTGACCAAAGCGATTGCCTGCGGGGCGGCCGCGAGTTTTCGTCGGGACCACCGTGCCCACCGCCCCCCATCGCCGCATCAACCTCCGAGATATCGCCGAGGCCGCGGGCTGTCATTTTTCAACGGTGTCGCTCGCGCTGAGGAACCATCCCCGGCTGCCGCGGGCGACGTGTGAACGGGTGCAGGCGGTCGCGCGGGAGCTGGGTTATGTGCCCGACCCGATGCTGACCTCGCTGGCGAACTACCGCAACGGGCTGCGGCCGGTGGCGTATCAGGCGACGCTGGCGTGGGTGACCAATTATCCGACCCAGACCGGCTGGAGGGCGGCGCCGATTTTTGAGGATTACTTTTTGAGCGCCAGCGAGCGCGCGACCGGATTGGGCTACAAGTTGGAAGAGTTCTGGTTGCGCGAGCGCGGGATGACGCCGATGCGGGCGACGCAGATTCTGCGGGCGCGGAAGATCACGGGGCTGCTCTTCGCGCCGCAGCCGGCGCCGGGCACGCAGATCGAGCTGGATTGGGCGCAGTTCTCGGCGGTGAGCATCGGATTTTCTTTGATCTCGCCCCGCCTCCATCTGGTGTGCCCGCACCAATACCGGGCGGCCCGGCTGGCCATGCAGGAACTGGCGCGGCGCGGATACCGGCGGCCCGGGCTGGTGATGCTGAAGGCGAGCGACGAACGGGTGGACCAAAACTGGAGCGCCGGTTTCCGGGTCGAGCAGCAGACGCTGGCGGCGCGGGACCGGTTGGAGCCGTTGTTTCAGGACGAGTGGGACGAGGCGGGATTCACCGCGTGGTTGCGCCGCGTGAAACCGGACGTGGTGGTGACAAAATTTCCCGAGGTGCAGGCCGCGTTGCGCCGGTGGGAGCGGGCGGGGGGGCGGGAGACCGGCGCGGTCTATCTCACCTGCACGGAGCCCGGCGGTGAGCGGGCCGGAGTCTATGAGAATCCGCGGGAGGTGGGTGCGGCGGCGATCGATTATCTCTCGGGCATGATCCAGCGCAACGAGCGCGGCGTGCCGACGGTGCCGCAGCGGTTGTTGATCGAAAGTTCGTGGGTCGAAGGGCGCACGGTGCGGGGCCTTGCACGGGCGAACGCCGTGGCGAAGAGCGGTCCGGTCGTGGGCGCGGGGGCTCAATGAGCAGGCGCGGGACGCGACGGGGGCGTCGCGTCTCCAGTCAGCCCTTGATCGCATCGAGGACGATGCCGGGGTGAGCAGTTCCGGGAGGAGGTGTGGCTCGGGTTTGCCGGGGAGCCAGAGGACGTTAAACGGAACGGCGCTGCGTTGATACTTCGCGAGTTCGGCGGTGATGACGGGGTCTTTGTTCGTCCAGTCGGCGCGGAGGGGGACGATCTTTTTGGCGGCGAATTCGCGCAGGACGGTATCGGAGGCGAAGACGATTTTCTTGTTGGTCTGGCAGGTCGCGCACCAACGGGCGGTGAAGTCGACGTAGATCATGCGGCCTTCGGCGCGGAGTTTCTCCACGGCGGTCGCATGATCATGGGCGAAAACTTAAAGGTTTGTTGGCGGATTTCGCGAGCGGCGGCTGTTATGGAGTAAACCTGTCATGACCGACGCCCAACTTCTCTCCCGATTTGCCAACCACGGTGATCAAAGTGCTTTTGCGGAATTGGTGCGGCGCAATGTCGATCTCGTGTATAGCGCCGCCGTGCGTCGCGTGGACGGAGACCAACACCGGGCCGAGGACGTCGCCCAGCAGGTGTTTATCGATGTCGCAAGAAAGGCGCGGGTGCTGGCAGAGCATCCGTGTCTTGCGGGTTGGTTATATGCGAGCGTGCGCTTCACGGCAGTGAACGCCCTGCGTGGCGAACAACGCCGCTTAGTCCGTGAGCAAGAGGCCGAAGTCATGAAAATCTCCGATAACCCACCTGAACCGCACTGGGAGCAGATTCGTCCGGTCATCGACGAGGCGTTGGAGGAGCTCGATGACGAAGCCCGGCAATCGGTGCTCATGAGGTTTTTTGGCCAGCAACCGTTCGCCATGATTGGCCTGCAACTGGGGTTGAGCGAAAATGCCGCGCAAAAGCGCGTGGATCGTGCGCTCGCCCAACTCAACGCGGTGCTGACACGGCGCGGACTGGGTTCGACGGCAGCGGTGTTGAGCACCGCGCTAGGTCATGCCGGCGTGACGGCACCGGTGGGTTTGGTGACGACGATTGGATCCGGAGTAACCGCTACCGCTGTCGGAGGCGTGGTGTTTTTCATGAGCACAACCACCTTTAAAATTGGCTCGGTCGCGGCGGTCTTAGTGCTGGGTAGTGTGGTGGGGCTAGTTTCTCAGCAAAAAGAAGTGGCGGATGGAAGTGGATCGAGGCGCGGGTTCCCTAAGCAAGTTGCCTTGGCAAAGAAAAAGGAATTGCCCGCCGAGCAGGGGCGCTTGGGGCCTGAGACAGAGGTGGATGGACTCGCAGCTGTTAAAACCATCATCTCGACGAAAGAGATCAGTCCTTTTGTGAAAGCTCTGATCGAGACACTCCCTTCGAAGCTAACAAACGCGGAAGCGCATGTTTGGGACGCACATTTCCAGGATTTGCAGAGAGAGCGGGAGACTCTGGAGCTTTCATTGGCCCAATCAGAAGAGGTCGAACCCGGGTCGGTGCTCATCACAATCCCTGAATATCACAAAAGAGGGCTACCGCTTCTTCTCCAGTTTGCCGATCGCTTGGCGACGGAGATTGGGGGCAGCAGGGGAAAGCAAATCGCCCGGGAATCTGAGATGGAGGTAAGAAAAGAGAACAGGGATTTTGGCATCAAGGAGCAGCAGATATTGATCGAATATGATGGCTCGGTCTTTCGCGTAGTTCATGGCAGTGGGTTCGCGAAGAAGATCAACGGTGCGCTCAGCATCTCTACCATCACTACCATGGGTTCCATGCGCCCCCAAGACGTGGTCGGCTCGCCCTACGCGTATTTAGAGCCTTTCTTTCCCGCTAAGAATTCAAGATGAAGTAAGTGGGTTTATTCTACCCGGCCATTAAGCCGGCCAAAAATCGGCTAATAAGTCCGGTGCTGCTGACTTAGTTTCGTTATAGACTGCTAATTTTTATTGATTTATATCTTTTTTGATCGGCCATTGGATCGGCCGTTAATGCGGCCAACTACTATGCCTGAAGAGACTCTTTTCTACACCAACGAAGCTGCGATGGAGCCGCTTATGCCGACCGATCCCTCGGGGGAATTGCGGGAGTCTGCCGCTCGTTTGTTGGTCGCGTCCGCCAAGCTGGCCGGGGCTCTGCATCCCCTCACGCGGAAGCGGGTGGCGGAACTGGTGCGGCACATGAACAGCTACTATTCGAACCTGATCGAGGGGCATCACACCCATCCGGTCGAGATCGAGCGCGCGCTCAAAAAGGACTATTCCAGCGAGCCGGCCAAACGCGCGCTGCAGTTGGAGAGTGCCGCGCACATCGAGGTCGAGACCCTCATGCTGGGCCGGCTTTCGCAGGTGGAGGAACCGGTCTGCGCGGATAACTTCATTCAAATGCTACACCGCGAATTCTACCTGCGGATGCCGGAGGAATTTCGGGTCGTCGAGTCGTCGGGCAAACCCATCGTGCCGGGCGAATATCGGCAGGGTCAGGTAGCGGTGGGAGAACATGTCGCACCGGCGTTCACGGCGCTACCCCGTTTCATGGAGCGTTTTGCAGCCGCGTATGATCCCGGCAAACTTGATCCGCTTGAGCGCATCATCGCGGCGGCGGCCTCCCACCACCGGTTCGCGTGGATTCATCCGTTTCAAGACGGGAATGGGCGCGTCGTCCGCCTCTTCACACACGCTTATCTCGCGAAAGCGGGCATCGAAACAGGCGGCCTTTGGGGGATTTCTCGGGGCTTGGCGCGTCGCGTCGGCGACTACCGTGCGCTGCTGGCGCGGGCCGACTTTTCCCGGCAGGGCGACAGGGACGGCCGGGGCAATCTCTCGAACCGCGAGTTGGTCGGGTTCTGCCGTTTCTTCCTCGGCACGGCTCTGGATCAGGTGGAGTTCATGGGGGCGCTGCTTGATCTGGACGCGATGCAGGATCGCATCCTGCGCTACGCCGCCCACCGGACCGCAATGAACGATGCCCCGGCGGGCCTTGGTCTGCTCCTGCGCGAGACGTTTATGCGTGGTGCGGTGCCGCGCGGCGAAGCGCCGCGACTTTTGAACATGCCGGAGAGAACGGCGCGGCGTTACGTCGCCGATTTCATCAAGCAGGGGTTGATCATCTCGGAGTCGTCGCTGGCGCCTCTTGCGATCAACTTCCCCAGCGCATCGGTTGGTTACCTCTTTCCTCGACTCTACCCTGAGGGCGTCGAGCTGAGCGCTCCGTGACCGATCTTCGGTGCGGCGCGGGGCGTCTGGTGAATTCCACCTAAGTTTTTAACTCCGTTTCGGGAGTATTTAAACCGAATTTTGCGGTCTGGTGGGCCCCTGCCGGGTGTGATTTCATTTCAGAAAGTTTTTAATGAATTGTCTGTAACTAGCCGTGACAGCGGCAAATTCCGAACCAAGTAAGAAACAGAGGCGTCGGTTACGGATGACTCCATCGCACCGAGTGCTGATCTGCACCGACCAAAGATTCGGACAGGCATTACGGCTGTCGGCGGCCTCGTTTACGTTCGGGTTTTAGGATAGTAGTGGAAGGCACTCCACCGAAACCAGACACAGCAAAGCTCAGAAAGCCCCGAAAGAATACAAAATGAGCCCAATGAAGCGCTGGAGCTATCGAATTTTGCCCGAGTTCCACTTAGCCGGAGCAATGCAGAAGGTGACGTTCGATCCCGGCAGTCTTGGCCCGATTGCAACGTGTGGTTTTCCATACCCCGATTCGCGGGAATTGCAGCCGAGACACGAACCGGGCACTATTTTTGCAACTAGGTACAGTTGATCGACCCCAGCGATCAAAGGAACCCACAGGCCTCTGCCCCCAAATCCCCTCCGCGCCGACAAGCGCTGAGTTTGTTCAAATCCGATCGCACCCTTTTCCCGCCCATGCCTACCCCTCGCCGCAACTTCCGCCTCTGCTCCGCGTGGGCGACCCTCATCCTGCCTTGCTTGGTGGCTGGCACACCGCTGGCGGCCGCCGAGGCTGCGCCCAACGTTAGTCCGGCTGTTGGTGTTGGCATGATCGAGGGTCGGGTCTTCAATCCCGGCACGGGTGAGTATCTGGAATTTGTTCGCATCACAGTTGCGGGCACCGCGATCGAGGCGTTTACGGATTCGTCGGGCGAGTTCCGCCTCACCAACGTGCAAGCCGGCGAGGTCAAGCTCACTGCGTTTCGCACCGGCGTGCCACCGTTATCAAAAACGCTTATAGTCGCCGCTGGCGGTGTCGCGCGGCAAAATTTTGAGCTCTCCTATCTTGGCGATCGCGCGCTCGCCAGCGATGGGCGGATCAAGCTGGAGGCCTTCACCGTAGCGACTTCGAAGGAGATGGATGGCGCCGCGATTGCGATCAACACGCAGCGCTTTGCCGCCAATTCGATGAACGTCGTCGCCGCGAACGAATTCGGGCCCGTGGCCGACGGCGGCGTCGGCGAGGTGCTGAAATCCGTCCCAGGCATCAACATCACCCGCGGCGGCTTCGGCGACGCCTACCAGGTTTCCCTCAACGGTGTGCCGCCCCGCAATGTGCCCATCACCGTCGGCGGCATCGCGTTTGCCGATGCCTCGTCAGGCGTGCAGCGCAACACCGGCCTCCAGCAATCCTCGATCAACAATTTTTCCCGTATCGAGATTGCCTATACACCGACGCCCGAGATCAGCGGAGCCGCGCTCGCCGGCGCCGTGAATATGGTTCCGCTCAGCGCCTTCGAGCGCTCGAAGCCGGTGGTGAATTACAATGTCACGATGATGATGCGCGACAACGCGCGCGATTTTCACCGCAGCCCCGGCCCGCTGCGTGAGCCGGCCCGCAAGGTTCATCCGGGTTCCGATTTCTCCGCCATCGTGCCGATCAACGACCGTTTCGGCTTCACGGTTTCCGGCAGCGCCTCGGCCCTATACACCCACGGGGCCTTTATGCAAAATACGTGGGCCGGTGCCGCTCAGGCAACCAACGGCACCACACTGCCCGACACCACCGCTGACCGGCCCTACCTCACCGGCTATATTTATCGGGACCGGCCGGTGCTCTCAAAGCGCATCACGTTCGGCGGCACGGTCGATTACCGTCTGAGCCGGTATGACCGGCTCTCGTTCTCTTTTCTCTACGGCTACTCCGACGCCCAGGCGTTTCAGCGCACCGCCAATTTCACTATTACCGCCGTCGCGCCGGGCAACTTCACGCCCACCTCCACGCGCGGCACCGGCAACGTGCAACTGCAGAACCTTTCCAACAAGGTCGGCGGCCGAATGGTCACGCCCTCGCTCGCCTACCGGCACGACGGCCCGGTGTGGAAACTGGAAGCGACCGCCGGCGTTTCGCGCTCGGGCCGCTACAATCAGAACACCGACATCGGCAATTTTAGCCAGGCCAACGCCCAGCGGACGGGCGTCACGATCGCCTTCGACGACATTTTTTACCTGCGCCCCCGCGGCGTCACGGTCACCGACACCGCCACCGGCGCCCCAGTCGACTACACCAACCTCGCGAACTACACCCTAACCACCGCCAACAACGTCGACCTACGCATTGTCTCGCTCAAGCGCACGGCGTTCGTGAACGCCCGGCGGGAATTTTTCCAAACGTTCCCGATTGCGGTGAAGGTAGGTCTCGACGTGCGCGAGGAGATTCTCGACAACCGTTCCCCGAGCCCGACTTACACCTTTGTGGGCGCCAACGGCACGCCCAATAATGCCGACGACAACGCCGCCGTCGCGCGCGACGACAGCTTCTCGCAGCGTATCCCGCCGTTCGGCTTTCCCCGCACCGACTGGGTGAGCAACCAGCGGCTCTTCTCGCTCTACCGCTCAAACCCCGCGTATTTCACGACGAACGCCGCGACCAACTACACCGGCGCCGTGGCCAATTCCAAATGGGCCAGCGAGGTCGTCTCCTCCGCCTACGTGCGCGGCGACATGCAGTTTTTTCAAAACCGCCTTAAACTCGTCGGCGGCCTCCGCGTGGAGCAGACGAACGGCGAAGGCCACGGCCCGCTCACCGACTCGACGCGTAACTTCCAGCGCGACGCTGCCGGCCGTTTTATTCTTGGCGCCAACGGCCGCCCCCTGCCGATTGAGACCAATGCCCTCGCTGCGGCCCAGCGCACTAGCATCGACCGCGGTCTGCGCATCGATAAGGAATACCTGCGGCTCTTCCCCAGCCTAAACGCTACCTACAATCTGCGCGAAAACCTGATCCTGCGCGGCGGTTACTTCCAATCGATCGGCCGGCCCAATTTCGACCAGCTTGCCGGCGGCATCACGCTGCCCGACCTCAGCCTGCCGAACGCCGCCAACAACCGGATCGCCGTCAACAATCCCCGCGTAAAGGCGTGGTCCGCGCAAACGTTCAAAGCCTCCCTTGAATACTACTTTCAGCAGGTCGGCCTGATCTCGGTCAGCGGCTACTCCCGGCGCATCGAGGATTTTTTCGGCAGCACGGTTTTCCGCCCGACGAACGATTTTCTCGAGTTCTACGGTCTCGATCCCGCGCTCTACGCCGGCTATGACGCCGCGACGCAGTTCAATCTGGCAACGCCCGTGCGCATGAGCGGCGTCGACGTGAATTACAAGCAGGCGCTGACGTTCCTGCCGAATTGGGCGCGCGGCGTGCAGGTCTTCGCCAACGCCAGTGCCCAACGCATGACTGGCGACGAAGCCGGCAACTTTGCCGGCTACATCCCGCGCACTTACAACTGGGGCGTGAGTCTCAACCGCCCGCGCTATAACCTCCGCATGAACTGGAACTACTCCGGCCGCGCCCGCGCGGGCATCGTCGCCGCCGGCCGGAGCATTGATCCCAGCACCTACACGTGGAACTCGAAACGCATGATCGTCGATCTCAGCGCCGAGTATCGCTTCCACCAGCGGATCTCGGCCTTCATGAATCTCTCGAACATCACCGACGCGCCGATCGACATGGAGATCGCCGGACCGCGCACGCCCGACCACGCGCAGTTCCGCACCCGCTCGGAATACGGCGCGCAGTGGACGTTCGGCGTCCGCGGCACATTTTGAGTTCGCCGGCGCGCCGATGCGCGCCGAAGTTGCGACGATGCCACCTCGGGTCCGCGTCGAAGCCGTCGTCGGGGCGCCGCGATTGCGGCGCCGGTGGGCCTCTGCCCGGCGGCCGGTGCCCGCGCTCGTCGCACTGCTCGCCCTCGCGTCCGCCGCGGCCGAGGAGCGCCCGTGGCACGATCCCCTGCTGCGGGCGGTGAGCGCCGACTACCGTGGCGCCCTTGTCCAGCGGGAGCGCTTGCGCGCGGAGATCACTGCACTGCCGGAGACGCCGCGCAACCAGCAGAGCGGCCGCATGGGCTTCCAAGCCTATCGCACCGGCCGTGCGCCGATCAATTTTCCGGTTTGGATCGAAGTGGAGCTGCCCGAAGAAGCGGAGCTGGACGCGGTCGTGCTCGTGCCGGTCGATGCGCCTCATCGCGATTTCCCCGGTCCCGGCTACGGTTTTCCGCTGCGTTTTCGTGTCGACGTGCTCGGAGTGAAAACCGAGTCCACCCTCGTAAATTACGCGGCGCAGGCGCTGCCGAATCCCGGCGGTCTACCGGTCTGGATCGCTGCCAAAGGGGCACGCGGGCGGCGGGTGCGTGTAACCATGACTGAGCCGTGGACCGCTGACGGCCAGTTCTTCGTTTTCGCCCTCGGCGAAATCATGGCGATGCGCGGCAACCGCAACCTTGCCGCCGGCGCCCGCGTGACGGCGAGCGAGCAGTTCGAGAGTCTCGCCATTTGGGGGAAGGCGAACCTCACCGACGGCCAGAGTCTCCTCGGCGCACCGCTCGGCGCGGCGCGCAGCCCCAGCCGCGGCTACCACTCGGCGATCGTCGAATCTGCCGACGCGATAAAATGGGTGCAGGTGGACCTCGGTGAGCCGACGGCGATCAACGAGGTGCGGCTCATCGGCGCTTCAGGGCGGATTTTTCCAGGCCGGCCCGGATTTGGATTTCCGGTGCGCTTCAAAGTCGAGGCGGCGGACGAAGCGGATTTTTCCCGGCCGGCGATGCTCGCTAACTTCACGGGCACCGATTTTCCCAATCCCGCGAGCAATCCGGTGGTGGTGCCGGCTCTCGGAGTGCGGGCGCGCTATGTGCGCGTCACGGCCACGAAGCTCTGGGAACGCGCGGAGAACTTCACCTTCGCGCTGGCCGAGCTGCAGGTCTACGCGGGCGACCGCAACGTCGCGCTCGACCGGCCGGTGTCGTTTCTGGACACGTATGAATCCGGGGCCAACCGCACTTGGCTTCCGCAATTTCTCACCGATGATTTCGCCAGTGAGCAGCGGCTCGTCGAGTGGCCGGAGTGGTTGCGCGGACTCTCGCGCCGCCGCGAGGCGCTCGCCGAACTGACGAGGGCGGAGCAGGAAATCTTCCGTATCCGCGAGACGGCCGGCGAACGTCTGGCCGATGCGCTGTGGCTGACGGGCGCCGTCGTCCTCGCCGGTGTGCTCGCGCTGCTGTCGCGCGTGCGCCGCGCCCGCGAACGTGCGCTTGAGCGTCTCCGCCAGCGCATCGCCTCCGATTTACACGATGAGATCGGCAGCAACCTCGGCAGCATCGCGCTCCTCAGCGAACTGGGCCTCGACCGCGCCGGCGGCCCCGCGCCCGGCGACCTGGAGGAGATTCGCCGCGTGGCGCGGCAAACGGCCGACTCGATGCGCGACATCGTGGAACTGATCCAGCGCCCCGCCGCTACGGGCGATGATTTCGTCGCCAAGCTGCGCGAGATCGCCGCACGCATGTTGGCGGGACTCGACTGGACCTTCGAGGTCGGCGTCGCACTTGAATTGCCGTCCCTCACGGCCCAGCGGCATCTGCTGTTAGTGTTCAAGGAGGCACTGCACAACATCCGCAAGCACGCCGCCGCCCGGCGCGTGACGATCGATTTCTTGCGCGACGGTGCCCAGCTGCGCCTGCGAATCGTCGACGACGGCACGGGCTTCGAGCCGCGCGCCGTCGTGGAAGGCCACGGCCTTGCGAATCTCCGGCACCGCGCCGCCGCACTCAGCGGCGAGCTGTCCCTGAAGAGCGCACCCGGCCGTGGCACCACGCTAACGCTTTTGCTCGATCCATCCGCGTTACGCGCCTGATCCGCATGACCTCCACCCCTCCTTTCCGCGTCTGGTTGATCGAGGACAATGCGCTCTTCCGGCGCACCGTCGGCCGGATCGTCGAAGCCCTGCCCGGCATCGTCGCCGTCGAAGGCTTTAGCAGCGCCGAAGCCGCGCTCGAAAAACTCATAACTGGCCCAGCGCCCGGAACCGTGCTGGTGGACGTGGGCCTGCCGGGCATCGACGGTATTGAGTGCATCCGCCGGCTGAAGGCCCATGCGCCGGCCACGCAGATTCTCGTCCTCACCGTCTTCGAGGACGATGAGAAGATTTTCCGCGCCGTCTGCGCCGGTGCCTCCGGCTATTTGCTGAAATCCGCCTCGATGCTGGAAATCACCGAAGCCGTCGCCGAAGTACGCCGCGGGGGCTCCCCCATGACGCCCCGCGTGGCCCGCCGGGTCCTCGACATGTTTTCGAAACTCGCTCCCGCCCGAAACGACTACGGTCTCGGCCCGCGGGAGCGCGAAGTGCTCGAACTTTATGTGAAGGGTCTCACAAATAAGGAAGTCGCGAACAAGCTGTCGCTCAGCGTCCACACCATCGACAGCTACAACAAGAGCCTCTACGAAAAGCTCCATGTGAATACCCGCTCTGGCGCCGTCGCCAAAGCACTAAAGGAGCGGCTCGTGTAGCCGTCTGCCGCGACCGCCCCCGTGATTGCGGGAATAGCAGCTCACTTGTTTACCGGTTATAGTTATCATCATGTTCCGAGTTGCCGCTCACCATTTAATTTTTGCTTCGACTGGGGCTCTGCTGTCGCCGACCAGCCTCTTGGCCGCCGCAGCGCTTCCGTCCGCCGCCGCACACGCTGTAGACTTCGAGCGTGACGTACGGCCGATCCTCACGGCGAGCTGCCTAGAGTGCCACGGGCCGAAAAAGCAGCGGAGCGATTTCCGGGTGGACGTGAGGTCGATCGTCTTCGCCGGCGGGGCTGGTGGCCTACCGAGCGTCGTACCCGGCAAGAGTGCCGACTCACCGCTCATCCAGTATGTCGCCGGTTTGGATGAAGAGATGCAGATGCCGCCGGCCGGTAAAGGCGACCCGCTCACGGCCGCGCAGATCGGCCTCCTCCGCGCGTGGATCGACCAGGGCGCGCACTGGCCCGAACAAGCGAGCGCATCGGTCGAGGAAAATACCGACTTATGGTCGCTGCAGCCGATCCGACGGCCTGAAGTGCCGGCGTCGGATTTCAAGAACGGCAATCCGGTCGACTCGTTTCTCGCGGCCAAGCGCGCTGAGAAACATTTAGTCGCTTCTCCCGCGGCCGACCGCCGCACGCTGCTGCGTCGCGCCGCCATCACGTTGACGGGACTTCCGCCGACGCCGGAGGAGATCGAGGCGTTCAACCGCGACCCCGATCCGCACGCCTATGAAAAACGCGTGGACCAGCTGCTGGCCTCGCCGCGCTTCGGCGAGCGCTGGGCGCAATTCTGGCTGGATGTCGTCCGCTGGTCCGAAACCAATGGCTCCGAGTCCAACCTCTACCGCAAGAACGCCTGGCCTTATCGCGACTACGTGATCCGCGCCTTCAACGCGGACCTGCCCTTCGACCGCTTCATCCGTGAGCAGATCGCAGGCGATGCGCTCGGCGTCGACGAGGCGACCGGGTTTCTCGTAGCGGGCGGCTTCGTCCATTCCGCCACCGTCGGTCGCGAAGAGTCGGCGATCCGGCAGGCGCGCGCCGACCGGCTCGACGAAACGATCCAGTCCGTGAGCGCCTCCCTCCTAGGGGTCACGATGGCGTGCGCCCGCTGCCACAACCACAAGTTCGACCCGATTCCGCAGAAGGATTACTACGCGCTCGCCGCTGTGTTCCAAGGCCTCGAATACGGCCACCGCCCGTGGCGTAATATGCCCGATGCCACCGCCCGCTTGGCCCGGGCTGACGGCCTGCGGCAACAGCTCGACGCCGTGCGCTCCGAACTGCTCGCGGTGACCTCGTCGTGGACGGAGGAGTGGCCCGACCACCTCCAGACGCGCTTCGCGCCCGTGCGCGCCCGCGCGGTGCGGGTAACGTTCCCGCACTCAGCCTCCGCGGTGGTCGAGGAGTTTGAGATTTTCGGCACCGCCACCGGCGAAACGAATCTCGCTCTTGCGGCGAAGGGCGCCAAGGCCCGCTCGTTCAAGCCGGCGGAGGTGCTCATGCGCGAGGTCGCCAATGTGATCGACGGCAAGTTCGGCCAGACGTTCGCGTGGCGCACGCGGGAAGCCCGCGAGAAAGCCGACCTTGCCGCCCCGCCCCCATGGTTTGAAATTGAGCTGTCTGCGGAATCGGTGATCGACCGCATCGTGCTTAGCTCCGACCGCGAAGCGCTGGCCCACACCGACTATCTCATCGAGCCCGGCAGAGCCGCGGCGTCCGGTCCGCGCAGATACCGCGTCGAAGTCCGAGGCGATCATGGCGAGTGGCGCGAAGTCGCTAACGTGGATCTTTCGGCGAAAGCCCCGGCCACGCCGGAGCCGGGCGTGACGCGCACGCTTCTGACGCGGCTTCACGGTCTGCTGAAGGACTACACCGCCGCGCTGCCGGAGCCGGTCTTCGCCGGCTACTTCATCCCGCCGGTGAAAACCCACCTCCTAGGGCGCGGCGATCCGATGGCGCCGCGTGACGAGGTGGTTCCGAACGCTCTCACCGCGCTCCAAGCCGACCTCAAGCTCACCTCGGACTCCCCCGATCAGGAACGGCGCCTCGCGTTCGCCGCGTGGCTGACGGACCCGGAGCGGAACCCGCTTACGCCTCGCGTGCTTGCGAACCGGCTTTGGCTGCACGTCTTCGGTCACGGCATCGTCGATACACCGGGCGATTTCGGCCAAGCCGGCGCGTCCCCGAGCCATCCGGAATTGCTCGAATGGCTCGCGTCACAATTTGTCTCCGGCGGCTGGTCGGCGAAGCAGACGATTCGCTTGCTCGTGACCTCTGCGGCTTTTCGCCAGTCGAGCGCGCCCGACGCGACCGCCGCGCAGATCGACGCCGACGCGCGCCTGCTCTGGCGTTTCCCTCCCCGACGCGTCGAAGCCGAGGTGCTGCGCGACGCGGCGCTCGCGGTCGCGGGCACGCTCGATCCGGCGATGGGCGGGCCGGGTTTCAGAATCCACGCCGACAAGAAACGCTACGAAGGCTGGCAGGTGGTCAACAACTCTGGCCCGGTCACGTGGCGCCGCATGATCTATCAGGAAAACATGCGCGGTATCGACGACCGCATGTTCACCGCGTTTGACCGCCCCGACTGCGGACAGGTTACGCCGAAGCGCACCTCTTCCACCACGCCGTTGCAGGCTTTCAATCTCTTCAACGGGGACTTCATCCTCACGCAGGCGGAAAAACTCGCGGAGCGCGTACAGCGCGAAGCCGGCGCCGAGCCCAGCGCGCAAATCGCGCGGATCTTTGCCCTCGTGTTTGGTCGTGCCCCCACCGTCGCTGAATTTTCCGGCGCCACCGCCCTGACTGCGGCCGACGGTCTACCCGCGCTCTGCCGCGTGCTGCTTAACGCCAACGAATTCGCGTTCATCGAATGAAAAACCACGTCCACGGTCCCGCGCTCTCTCCTTCCCAGTTCGGTCCGCGCCTGCTGGACCGCCGCGATTTTCTCCGCACGGCCGGCGGCCTCGCCGGCAGCGTGGCGCTCCTGCGGTTGCTCGCCGGTGACAACCTGCTCGCCGCGCCCGCCGTCGGAGCGGTTCGCCCGAAAATAGACCCCGACCAGCCCTACGCGCCCCGCCCGCCGCATTTCGAGCCGAAGGCCAAGCAGGTGCTCGTCATCTTCTGCGTCGGCGCGGTGAGCCACGTCGACACGTTCGACTACAAGCCCGACCTCATCAAATACGACGGCCAGAAGCCGCCCGGGATTCCGGCGATCACCTTCGAGGGCCCGACCGGCAACATCGCCAAGCCGCGCTGGGCCTTCAAACCCCGTGGCCAAAGCGGTAAGATGGTTTCGGAGCTGCTGCCCAACCTCGCCGAACTCGCGGACGACATGTGCTTCGTCCACTCGCTCACGAGTATGACGAGCGCCCACCCCCAGGGGGAAAACTTTCTCAACACCGGCTTCACGCTCGAAGGCTTTCCCTCACTCGGCGCATGGGTGACCTACGCGCTCGGCACGGCCAACCAGCAGCTCCCCGCATTCGTCGCGATCAATGACCCGCGCGGCAAGCCCCGCTCGGGAAAAAATAACTGGGGCTCGGGCTTCCTGCCGGCGGCGTTTCAGGGCACCGACTTCGGTGCCGCGCGGCCGCTCGCGAATCTCGGCCGGCCCGACCGCATCTCCCCGGCCGCGGACCGGCGCGCGAGGGATTTGCTCGACGCCTTCAATGCCGAGCACGCGCGGAAATTCCCCGGGGACACTGACCTCGCCGCGCGCATCGCCAGCTACGAGCTCGCCGGTCGCATGCAGCTGTCGATTCCCGACGTGACCGATCTGAAGTCCGAGCCCGAGCACGTCCACAAACTCTACGGCACCGGCACCGGCACGGATTTGAAGAAGGACTACGCGAAAAACTGCATCCTCGCCCGCCGTTTACTGGAGCGCGGCGTGCGCGTGGTGCAGCTGTTCAACGGCTCCGATGCCCAGGCCAACGGCATCAGCAACTGGGACTCGCACGCCGATATCGAGCGCACCCACGCCATGCAGGCGGAAATTTTCGACCAGCCCACCGCGGCGCTTCTTGCCGATATGAAACAGCGCGGCCTGCTCGAAGACACGCTCGTCGTCTGGTGCACGGAATTCGGCCGCATGCCGTTTCTCCAAGCGAACGGCACGGGCCGCGACCACAACCCCGATGCCTTCACGTGTTTTCTCATGGGCGCTGGCGTGAAAGCAGGCACGAGCTACGGCGCGAGCGACAATTTCGGTTTCAAGGCCGCGCAGGACGCCGCGACGCTCTACGATTTCAACGCCACGATCCTCCACCTGCTCGGTCTGGATCACGAGCGCCTCACCTACTACAATAACGGCATCGAGCGCCGCCTCACGAGCGTGCACGGCCATGTTTTAAAGCCCATGCTCGCATGAGAAACCCTCGCCACCTTCTCGCTCTCGTCTTTGCTGCCGCCGCTGCGGTCTCCGCCGCCGAACGGCCGAACGTTCTCTTCATCGCCGTCGACGATTTGCGGCCCGAACTCGGCACCTATGGCGCAGGTTACATTAAGAGCCCGCACATCGACCGTCTCGCCGCGACCGGCGTGCGCTTCGACCGCGCCTACGTGCAATACGCCATCTGCGGGCCATCGCGTGCTTCGATGCTCACTGGCCTCCGGCCGGGCACACTGAAGATAGAGCATATCGACACGTTTTTCCGCGACACCGTGCCCGAGGTTGTGACGTTGCCACAGCTCTTCAAGCAGCACGGCTACCACACGAGCTATGTCGGCAAGGTCTTTCACGGCAAGCAAACCGACGACGTCAACTCTTGGACGCGCAAACGCGTTGCCGCCGGCGGAGCGGCTGGCGCCTCCTATCAACTGCCCGCCAGCCAAGCCATCGTGAAACAACGCCGCGACGACGCCCTCGCTAAATATGGCTCGGTCCAGGTCGGGTTGGCCAGCGGCCCCGCGTGGGAAGCGGCCGACCGACCCGACCACGCCTACGTCGACGGTCAGACCGCGGATGTCGCGGTCGATGCCCTCCGGGAGCTCAAAGGCGGGCCTTTCTTTCTTGGCGTGGGCTTCATCAGACCGCACCTGCCTTTCGTTGCGCCCAAGAAGTATTTCGACCTGTACGATCCAGCAACGCTGCCGCTCAGCGCCGCCCCCGAACCGCCGAAGGGCGCTGCGTCCATCGCGCGACATAGTTCGTTCGAGCTGCGGACCCGCACAGGTGTGCCAACCGTCGGACCGGTTGATGCAGCGGCTTCGCGCCAGCTTATTCACGCCTACGCCGCCTGCGTCAGCTTTATCGACGCGCAGGTCGGCCGTATCTTGGCGGAACTCGACGCTCTCGGTTTGAGCGATAACACCATCGTGGTGCTGTGGGGAGACCATGGCTGGCACCTCGGCGACCATGGCATCTGGGGCAAGGCGACGAACTACGAGATCGGAACCCGCATTCCCCTGATCATCCGCGCCCCCGGCATGGCGGGCAACACCCGCGCCGCCCCGGCCATCGTTGAGTCGATCGACCTTTATCCCACGCTCGCGGCCTTGGCCTCCTTGCCCGCGCCCGCGGCACTCGAAGGCCAAAACCTGGTACCCATATTGCAAAACCCGACGATCACCGGGAAAAATTTCGCCTTCAGCGAATTTCCGGCGCCCGCCCTCCGCGAGTGGGCGGCGAAACCGCTCTCGGCAGCCATGCGGGAGACGTTCTTCGGTCCGCTCATTGCTGACGCCGAGGCGGAACTCGCCCGGGAGCACGGCACCCGTTACGACCGCAAAACTTTCGAGGACCACGTCAAAGGCTACAGCATCCGCACGGATCGCTATCGCTGCACACTTTGGGTAGATCGTCGCGCACCGGATGATGAGCCCCTCGCCGTCGAGCTCTACGATCACGAAACCGATCCAAGAGAGACCCGCAATATCGCCACACAGCCCGAGCAGGTGATCATGGTGGCGAAACTTACCAAGCAACTCCGCCGTGATTTGATCATCCGACCCTGACAGATTTCTTTGGATCGCGACTTCCAAAAGACGCTCTGCGAGTTGTAGCCAGTTTTACAACTGACCCCATTGTTTTTGAGAAAGCTGGGTTACGCCCGCGGCATTGCGTGGCAAACTACGAATCACCGTTCGCCAACGACGTCGGTGGTCGCTAACCCGAATATCGAAAGGGGGCGATTTACGGCGTGGCGCCAGACCGTGAGCCATTCCTCCCGGCCCGCGCCGCGGAAATTTGAGTCCGAGGGCGCGAGCCCACCGACTAACCGTATTTTCGTGAACTTCTAGTCGGCGACCTATTGCGGAAATGCTGAGGTGCGACTGACCCCAGAGGCTACGCAGCCGAACCTTATTATTTTCGAACCTTGCGTGTGCAGCCGAGATTCCCCGCCTCACCGGCCGGGTTGGCGGCCTTGGCTGTGGCCTTAAGCTGTCCGCCGCCAAAAGCGCCGACTTGATTTCGGTTTCGACAAATAGGGAGCACACGACCGCAAGGGTCGGATGAATAGCGGACCGGCGCGTCGTTAGGATAGCCACGAACCAATTGTCGTCGTCGGCGCGAGTCGGCACCGGAAGGCCGACGGCGGTTGCAAAGTCTGAATTCAGCCAACGGCCTAGAGCCGCGACGCTGCGCTGGAGATCAACCTTCCCGAACGGCCGTGCGAAGCCTCGTGCGCGCAGTTGATCACGCAGCCATTCCCGGAATTGCTCGGGACCCGGGTGAGGCACCGTCGTGCATAGTAGCGTGCGCAATGCGGTCGCGACTTCCGTCGCGTAGTGTAGCCCCAATGGTGACAGCTTTGCGATGCATGGCTTGAGCACGCGGGCGTCACGCAGATCGATATGGTTCGGACGATCTTCTCGCTGCGAACGCGGCACGCTCGTATCGTGCAGCGCGACACTTGGGTGCTCTGCGCAAACCACCACGCCCGGCAACTGGTGATAACATTGCCACCAATGGAATCCCTGCCTCAGGCATTCGGGACACGCCCGCAACGACGCGGCGAGCGGCATGGTTCCCGCGGTTGCACCGGCGAGCCTCGAGGGCTCGCCCGCGTCCAGTCGAAGGATACCGTTGGTTAAGGCGGTTCTGCGAGCCTCCGTCATGAACGGAAGGTAGGCGGGCGCTAATGTGTGACGCTGCAGGAGTCGCAGCGACGTCATCCCGAGAGGAGGCGGCAACGCTTCAGCCAATGCCACAAGACCGCGAGGCCACAGCGGTCGTGCGGAAACAGCACGCCGACCTAAGAGCCGAGTGATAAGACGCGGCCCGGGGGACAGGCGCCCCGCAGCTGCGAGAATCGCATAAAGCGTCGCCCCGTCGGGCGCTGGAGGAACGTAGGCTAACCTTGTCACGAGTGATCTAGGCAGGGTTAGAGCGAATAGCCCGGCAGCGCGTTACCATCGGGCGGTGGCGTCTCCCGCGGCGGCGGCGGGGGGACGGCAACAGAGTTGGCCTGATCCGGTGCACCGACTGTAGACGGAACAATTGGTGAAGCCGCCGGATCAGTCGGTTTGTACGCGATGGCAAAGTGCCGCGCCGGCGCGTGCGCGCTCCGCGCAACCAGCTGCTGGATCGAAGCGAAGTGCCGACACATTGTATATTCCAACACTTTTGGCGTAATGCGTTCGTCCGGGTAGTTCGAGTTTCCGACCAGTATGGACTGAGCCTTTGTCCAAAGGTTGATGGCGTATCCGGGGATGCCGCCTGTGAGACGGTACATCGTGTCTAGCAACTCGTCGTCCACTACGGTGGGAGTGCGGGTGACCTCCCAGTTAGACAGCGCACGGACGTATACGATCCACTCCTTGTCGAATTCCAATCGGGCCAAGGCTACTTCGGTGCGATATCGCGCCGACAGCCAGGACCTATGGGAATGGGTGCGACCGACTGAAAATCGAAAAGCCCGGCCTTTGGCATTTACGGCCCGATCTGGCTCTGCGGGTATCAGGGATACCCCCTCGGCGGGAACCGCTTAAAAACTTGGGTCAGGCGAAATCGACACCCCTCATTTTTAAAAACTTAGGTGAAAACTTAAAAACTATGTGGAAAAGTTAAAAACTTAGGTGGAATTCACCACGTCGCGCCTCCAGTTAGCCCTTGATCGTGTCGAGGACGATGCCGGGCGTGAGCAGCTCGGGGAGAAGGAGCGGCTCGGGTTTGCCGGGTTGCCAGAGGACGTTAAACGGGACGGCGCTGCGTTGATATTTTGCCAGCTCGGCGGTGATGGCGGGGTCTTTGTTGGTCCAGTCGGCGCGGAGGGTGACGATTTTTTTGGCGGCGAACTGGCGGAGGACTTCGTCGGAGGCGAAGACGATTTTCTTGTTGGTCTGGCAGGTCGCGCACCAGCGGGCGGTGAAATCGACGTAGATCATGCGGCCTTCGGCGCGGAGTTTCTCCACGGCGGCGGGGCTCCATTTTTCCCAGACGACTTCGGGCGCGCCCGCGGCCTGGGCGGCGGCGGTTTTCGCCTCGGTGTTTTCGGGCCAGCCGGTCCAGACGCCGAGGGCGAGGACGAGAGCACCGGTGACCGTACCGAAGCGGACCTTGCCGGGCTTCGTACCTGGCTGGTTGTAGCGGCCGTAAAACCACACGCCGAGGGCGATGAGGACGAGACCGAAGAGGGCCATGAGCGAGCCGTTCTCGGTGGTCTGGCCGGCGAGCACCCAGGCGAGGTAGGCGACGGTGGCGTAGAGCGGGAAGGCCATGAACTGTTTGAACGTTTCCATCCACGCGCCGGGACGGGGCAGGACTTTCACGGCGGCGGGGAAGATCGAGAGCAGCAGATATGGACCGGCGAGACCGATCGCGATGGCGGTAAAGACGGCGAACGATGCAGGCGTGCTGAGCGTGAGCGCGGCACCGAGCGCGGGGGCGAGAAACGGCGCGGAGCACGGGGTGGCGACGACGGTGGCGAGCACACCGGTGAAGAACGAGCCGGCGAAACCGGATTTGCTTTGGAGATCGGAGCCGACGCCGGTGGCGCTGAGGCCGAACTCGAAGACGCCGCTCATGTTCATCGCGAAGATGAGCATCACGGCGGCGAGGCCGAAGACGAAGAGGGGCGACTGAAGTTGAAACCCCCAACCGAGCTGATCGCCACCAGCGCGGAGCACCGCGAGGACGGCGGCGAGAGACCAGAACGAAAGGAGCACGCCGAGGGCGAAGACGAGGCCGTGAAGGATGACCTTCTTTTTGTCCTGCCCGGCTTGGTTGACGAATCCGAGGATTTTTATGCCCAGCACGGGGAAGACGCAGGGCATCAGGTTCAAGATCAGGCCGCCGACGAGGGCGAGGAACAGGGTGCTGATGAGAGAAACAGGGGCGGCGGGGGCGGGAACAGAAGACGGAGAGCTGAGAGCGGAGGGCTGAGAGCCGGAGGCGGCCGGGGCCGTTGCTGACACGGTGGGCGCGGCGGCGAAGGGGAGGTCGATGCGGAGGCCGCGGAGGGAGCCGTCGGCGAGCCAGCCTTTTTCGTTGGTGAGCACGCCGGCGAGTTTCGTGGCGTCTTTCGGGGCTTCGGGGGAAATGGAGAGCGTGAGCACGTAGCCGCCGGCGCCATCGGGGGTGATCGTTTGCGGGAGTTCGTAGGCGACGAGATTGTCGTCGGCGAAAAAGCGGAGATCGGCGGGGGCGGCGGTCTTGGCGGCGGTCGGGCCGACGGGAGCGACCTTGAGGGTGATAGCTTTGGCGTCGCGGGTGGCGGAGACTTTCCAAGCGGCATCGGCGCGGGGGAGGCCGGCGACGACAGCGGAAAGGCGGGAGCCGAGCGCGGCGTCGGGCGCGGCGGTGGCGGCGACGGGAAGGGTGAGCGTGACGTCGGCGTTGCCGGGCATGCAGACGTCTTCGCACATGAGCCACTCAGCGGAGGCCTTAAGGGTGACCTTGGTACCGGGGGCGAGGTCGGCGGGCGGGGTGAGCGTGACGGGCAGGAACGTGTCGTTTTCGAAGCCATTGCCGGTGATGGCGCCGGTTTTGTCTTTGATGACATAGGGGGCGGGCCACTGGATCGCACTGGCAGTCCAGCCGGGCGGGAGCGACCACTTGATCTCCGTGACGAGGCCGGTGCCGGGATTGATCCAATAGGTGTGCCAATGGGGTTGATGGACGAGACGGAGGGCAACCTGCACAGGTTTGCCCGGGACGATGGCGGTCTCGGCGGCGACGAGGGAGGCCTTAACCTGAGCAAGGGCGGTCGCGGGCAGGAGTGCCGACAAGCTGAGGAGAAGCGCGGGCAGGAGAAAGAGGCGGGAAAGGCGCATGGGTGGGAAGTTGAAGGAGGAGAGTCGGAGGCGCAAACCGGCAGAATTGTTCCCGCAGCGTTGGCGGGAGGTGGCTCGGGCGATGAAGAGGCGGAAGGCAGGACGGGGCGAGCGGGCGAAGGTAACGTGGCGGTTACGCGGGCAGACGGTAGGCTCAGTTGGCGAAGAGCTTCGTGGAGTAGTAACGTTCTGCGCGGTCGCAGAGGATGGTGACGACGCGGGATTCGGGGCCCATCTCGACGGCGGTGCGGAGGGCGGCGATGACGTTGGCGCCGCTGGAGGTGCCGACGAGCAGCCCGAATTCGCGGCTGAGGCGGCGGGTCATCGCGATGGCGTCAGCGCTGGAGACTTTGATCGCGCCGTCGAGTTGCGCCCCGCTCAGGAGCGGCGGCACGTAACCGCCGGCGACGCCTTCGATGGAATGGCAGCACGGCATCTCGCCGGAGAGCATGGCGGCCTCGGCGGGTTCCATGGCGAGGATGCGGACCTTGGGGTTGGCGGCGCGGAGGGCGCGGCCGCAACCGGTAAGCGTGCCGCCGGTGCCGTAGCCGGCGACGAAAGCGTCCACGAGGCCGTGCATCTGGGAGAGAATCTCGCGGCCGGTGAAGTGCTCGTGGTCCTGGGCGTTGATGGGATTCTCAAACTGGCGCGGGAGAAAAATATTGGCGTCGCGGGCCGCCATCTCGAGGGAGAGGTCGATGCCGGTGGCGTAGCCGTTGGTGGCTTTGAAGAGTTGAACCTCGCCGCCGAACTGGCGGATGAGATGGCGGCGCTCGATGCTGGCCGACTCGCTCATGAGGATGTGGACCTGGTAGCCCTTGGCGGCACCGACCATGGCGAGAGAAATCCCGGTGTTGCCGCTGGTGCATTCGAGGATGACGGAGTCGGCGTGCAGGAGCCCGCGAGACTCGGCATCTTCGACGATGCAGAGGGCGAGCCGGTCCTTGATGGATCCGGAGGGATTGAGGAACTCGGCCTTGGCGTAAAGGGTGCGGTCAACCTCGGCGAAGTGCAGCGGGATGAGCGCGGTGTTGCCGATGAGGGAAAGGACCGGCGGGCGGGAGCGGGCTTGAGTGACCATGGACGACGGAAGAAAGCACGGTAACGGAAAGCGGAGGTCTTGGCGATGGGCCAAGCGACCTAATTTCACGCCGGGGCGATCAGCTTTTCGGAGCGACGGGCTTTACGGTCGAGCCGGCGGGATAGAAACGTTTCGGTTGGTCGGCGGGGGCGATTTCGACGCCGGCGATCATGAGCAGGTTGGCGAGGGCTTGTTCGGTGGCGGGGCTGTAGCCGGCGTACATGCCGACGAATTTGCCCGCGGAATTGATCACGAGGGTCGTGGGCAACGGCGACATGACGCCTTGGGTGAGTTGCACCATGACCGTCTTGGCCGAGGCCGCTCTGTCGCCGCTGGCGGGTTTGCCAATGGGATCGAAGACGGTGGGGAAGGTGTATTTCTCGCGGTTGGCCGTGACCCACTTGTCGTAGGCCTCGCGGGTGTCGAACGAGCACACGCCGAGGACAATCACGTTTTTATCGGCGTAGCGGCGGGAAATTTCTTGGTAGTGCGGCATGGCTTGCAGGCAGGGCCCGCACCAGGTGGCCCAGAAATCGAGGATGACCGTCTTACCTTTGGCGAAGTCGGAGAACTTGCCGGGTTTACCGTCGGAGGTGATGACGTCGAAATCGGGGATGGCGTCGCCGGCCTTGAGTTTGCCGTAGCTCTCGCGGAAGGGGGGCGGTGGGTTTTTGGCTTTCTCGGCGGCGGCGGCGGCCGAGGCTTTGGCCTTGGCGTCGGCGGCGGCGACGATGCTCGGATCGACCTTGATGCCGGCGGTGGCGAGGGCGGCCTCGGTGCGCGGATCGGTGGCGCCGCCATTGCCGACGATCACGCCGGCGATCTTGCCGTCGCGGCCGATGACAAACTGGGTGGGGATGCCGGTGACGCCGTAGAGCTTGCTGGACGCGCGCTCGGCGAAGGTGGCGGAGTCGCGCTCATTGGGGTCCCACGTGAAGACGAGGTCGGGGTATTTCGGCTGGTTGGCGGGAATCCACTCGCGGAATTTGGCGATGGTATCGCTGGTGCCGGAGGCGAGGACGACGACGCCCTGGTCCTTGTATTTGGCGGCGAGGGTTTGGGTATGGGGGAAGGAGGCGATGCACGGTCCGCACCACGTGGCCCAGAAATCGAGGACAACGACCTTATCTTTGTAGTCGCTGAGGCGGACGTCGGCACCCGCGAGGTTTTTCATGACGAAGTCGGGGGCGATGGCCCCGACGCGCAGGGTCGCCGGCGCGGCGACCGGGGTCGCGGCGTGGGCGGTGGTGAGGACCGCGGCGGCGAAGAGGGCGGTCGCCGGAGCGAAGAGAGAGCGAAGAAGACCGGTTTTCATGGGGAGTTGATTTTAAAAAAAAGTAACCCGCGCGAGCGGGCGCGGGCGACTTGGGACGGTGGAGGAGTTTAGGAGACGCGGCAAACGCGGTTGGCGCGGTGCCGATCAGCGCATCGCGTCGCGGTTGGCTTGATCGAGTTTGGCTTTGGCCAGGATCTCGGGAGCGACCTTGACGCCGGCTTGGGCGAGGGCGGCTTCGAGGAGGACTTCACCTTTAAGGTAGCCGGTGCAGAGGGCGGCGATCTTGCCGTCGCGCCCGATAATGAATTGCTGCGGAATGCCGCCGACGCCGTAGAGTTTGCGCGAGGCGCGATCGGCGCCGCGTTCCTGCGGGTCGTGGGAAAACAATATCTCGGGGTAGGTGGCTTGGTTTTTCTTTACCCAGGCTTCGAAGGCGGCGCGGGGGTCACTTGTGCACGAAGCGAGGACGACGACTCCTTGGTCTTTGTAGCGCGCGGCGACTTCGTTGGTGTGCGGCATCGAGGCGATGCAAGGTCCGCACCACGTGGCCCAGAAATCGAGGATGACGACTTTCCCGCGGAAGTCGGAGAGTTTCACGGCTTTGCCGTTGAGATCGGTCGCGGGGAAATCGGGCGCGGCCGCACCGACCTTGAGCATTTCTACTTTCGCTTCTGGAACCGGCGGTTTGGTCTCCGCGGCGGTCCAGATTTTTTTCGGCATATCGTCGGTCGCGAGTTTGACGCCGGCGCGCAGGAGGAGATTGCCGACGCCTTCAGCGACATGGGCACCGCCACCGACGACGATGCCGACCATATCGCCTTGGGTGTCGATGACGTAGGCGTGGGGGACGGGCGCCATGGCTCCGCCGGTGAAGACCAGCGGCGCGACCTTCTTCATGTGCTCACGTTGAAGGGTTCCGAACGCCTTCTTTTCCTCCGGAGTCATCCCGTTGAAATCTTTCGCGGGTTGTGGGCCGCGGCCGGCGGGATCGAAGTAAACGGGAAAACTGAATTTGCCGGCGTTCTTCTCCCGCCACTGTTCAAAGTCCTCGCGCGTGCTGTAGGCGGAGAGCGCAACGACCACGACGCCTTGGCCGGCATACTTGCGCGACAGATTATCGTAGAACGCCAAGCCGTCGGCCTGCAGGCCGCCGCCGGAGCTGATCGAGAAGATGGCGGTCTTGCCCTTGATGATCTCGGACAGATTCACCGACTGGCCGTCCACGTTTTGCAACGTGACGTTCGGCACGGGCTGGCCGGCAACCAGCTTGGCGTAATTTTCCATGAAGGGTGCCCGCGGAGGCGCGGAAGCCGCCGCCTTGGCCGCTGCGGCTTCATCCGCCGCGGACTTAATGAGCGCAGCTTTGCCGGCGGTGGCGATGGCTTCGTCGACCTTCACGCCGGCGAGGGCGAGGGCGCCCTCGGTGCGGGTGTTGGTGTCACCGCCGTTGCCGACGATGCTGGCGACGATCTTGCCGTCGCGACCGATGACGAACTGCGTGGGAATCCCGGTTACGCCGTAGAGCTTCGAAGAGGCGCGCGACTCAAACGTCGCTGAACCGCGCTCGTTGGAATCGAAAACGAAGACCATATCGGCATACTTCGGCTGGTTGACCGGGATCCATTTTTTGAACGCCGCGATCGTATCGCTCGTGCCCGAGGCGAGCACGACTACGTCCTGATTTTTGTATTTCTCCGCCAGCTTCTGCGTGTGCGGGAAGGAGGCGATGCACGGTCCGCACCACGTGGCCCAGAAGTCGAGGATGACGACCTTGCCCTTAAAATCCGACAGTCGGACTTCCTTGTCGTTCAAGTCGCGCATCACAAAGTCCGGCGCAATGGCGCCCGCCGCCAGCAAGGTTGCCCTAGGGGCCACCGCCGCCGCGCCCGCTGCCGCGCTTGGCGATGGCTGAATGGCCGCCGCCGCGCTTGCGCCGCCACCGCTACCCATGCTGCCGGCCCGAAATCCTCCGCCCGCGGCGATGAGAGCGTCCCCGTGCGCCTCCGTGATCTCGATACCGGCCCGCAGGAGCGACGAGTAGGTCATCGCCACGACCTTCTCGCCCACCCCGATGAAACCGCTCCAGAGTTTGCCGTCGGGCTTGATCACGGCCGTTGCGGGCTGCGTGCCCACCCCCAACACGGTGTTGGTGACGTTTTCCGCCGAGGCCTTGCCGGCCGGGTCCCACGCGGCGGTGAATCCGGGGTTGGGGTTGGCTGCGACCCACTGGTCGAAGGTGTCCTTCTCGGTACCAGAGAACACGACGAGAGCGACGAGCCCCTGATTCTTGTAGGTGGCGGCGATCTGGCCGACCCAGGCCTGCGGTCCTTCGCTGGTGCAGAACTGGACGAGCAGGGGTTTCCCGCGGAACGAGGAGAGCTTGACCGGCTTGCCGTCGGTGCCGGTGACGGTGAAGTCCGGCATCAGGGCATTGCGTGCGACCTTGCCGAACTTGTCGGGGGTGAAGCCGCTGCCGCCGCCCGGCGCAGGCGAGCCCGCGCCAACCATGGCGGTTTTGGACTCCGCGGCCATGGCGGGGGAGAGGAGAGCGAAGGCGGCGAGGCCAACTTGAGCTAGAAGAGAGCGGCTGAGCGGGGTTTTCATGAAGGAAAAAAATCGAGGCCTGCCCGGGAGGGGCAGGCCTCGTGGCGATTATGCGGAGGGCGGAACGAACAATTTATTTGATCGGGATGCTGAAGGACAGTTCGTACGTGCGGCCCAAGATGAGTTCCCGATGGAGCCCGGCGTTGAAGCCCCAGAGCGTGGCGGAATAGGGCGGCTGCTTGTCCAAGATATTGCTGATGCCGACGCTGACGCGAACGCCCTTGCCGTAGCTGCGCCACAGGCCGTTCTTGAAATCGTAGCCGCCGCGCAGGTCGATTTTGGAGACGGCCGGCGTGGGGAAATAGGTGACGGCGGCGCTGTTCGCGACGTTGATGCTGCCGGCATTGTTGGAGTTAAACCCGTCGAGGTGCCAAAGAAACGCGGACGCGTTCCACGAGCCTTTGCGCCAAAAGACCGACGCGTTGTATTTCCATTTGGGCGGCGACGAGGTATCGCCATCGAGGACAACCTCGGCCTGGCCGGGCGCAACCTTGCGGGTGAAACTCAGGTTGCGACTGGCGGAAAAATTCATGCGCCAACGACCGAACTGCTCCCAAGGCGCGACGTATTCGAGGACGTAGTCCATGCTGCGGCTGCTAATCCGCCCAAAGTTCACGAAGACGCGGTTCACCCCGGTAATCTGGCCGGGTTGATTGAGAGCGACATCAGACGGGGTGGTCGCGGCCCGCACCACGCGGTCGGGGAAAAGCGCTTCGTTGTTAATGATGGTTTGAGCGGTGATAAGCTGGAAGACGTCCTTTTGGATCGTATCGTAGAAGTTGACCTGAAGCGTGAGGCCTTTGGCGAACGTGGGCTCGTAGATCAGACCCGCGAATGAAGTTTCGGATAGCTCCGGGCTAGCCACACGGTTGGAGCCCCGATTCTCGACGATACCTGGGGTAGTCGCGGGCGTGCGGCGCGGATCGGTCAGGGTCGACGTCACGGTCGTCGGTGGGATCAGGTATTCGGTGACACCAGGAGCGCGGAAACCTTCGCTCCAGCTCGCACGGATCAACACGGGCTGCACGGGGCTCCACGAGAAGCCGACTTTTGGCACGGCTTTGGAAAATTCGCGGATGGTCTCGCGGCGACCAGCGACTTGGAAGTCGAGTCGGCGGAGCATCGGCAGGGAATTGCGTTTACCGAAAGCAGGCAGGAACGCCTCGGCGAAAACCGCGTTGCTGGTCTGGGCTCCCAGCAAGGTGGTAATCGTGGTGACGGGGACTACGACCGCCGAGAAATTGGTCGAGGTTGTCGTGACGTTCGACCGATTGGTCGAGCCGCCGGCAGCAAGTTTGGCGGTGCCGCCCGGAAGGTCGAAGACGTCGCCGTCGGCCGTAAAATCGAGGCCCGTGTTCTTCGAGGCCGAGTCGATCTTTGGATAAAGCGAGAGGGTCTCAAGTTTGGCGGCCTGCGACGGCGCGCCGGGGGCGCCGGCGTCGATGAACGGATTAAAGCGCAAGTTGACATCGGGATTGGTCAAGAGACCGGCAAGGCCCGCGCCGTTGAAGATACGGTTGGTCTGAAGCGCGGTCTGGCGTTGCCAGGATGCGCCCAAGTCCCAGCGCCAAGTCGCGGCCCACTTACCTTCGACGCCGATGGTCGCGGCTTGGTCGCGGGTGAGCATCGTCTGCGAAGTCGAACCCCATTCCGGGAGGACCATGGCGACCGTGACGTTTTGATTGAAAGGATTAAACGCGGCCGGCAGGGTGACAGCCGCGCCGAAACCGCCGGTGATCGAAGTGGTCGGTTGCGAGTTGAACTTACTGGCGGAGCGGGACGTACGATAGTTGGCGTAGAGCGAAACGAGGTCGTTGAAACGGTAGTTCAGGTTGCCGCTGGCGCCGCTGCGCTCGGACTCGGGAACGAGATCGAGGAAGGACGCGGTGTTCATCCGGCGTTGGCCCGAAGCGTTTACGACGGTAGCCGGCGCAATGACCGTTTGGGAGGGAATGAATTGGCTGATCGAGGGAGTGGCAGTGGCGCCGGGTGGCACCAGCACGACCCGCACCCCGGGAATGGCGTTGAAGTTACCGGCCACGGTGCCGCCGGCGGCTTGGATCACAGCCGGGTAACCCCAGTTGAAACGGTAATCGATGCCGAAGCGCGGGGCGCCGGTGGCGTTCAGCGTGCCGGAGACGCGGTTGGACTGGTTTTGCTCTTTGGAGTAAGAGCGATCGGAAGCTTTGAGATTTTGACGGTCGAAATAGTTGAGGGTGACCGTGCCGCTGAGCTTTCCGTAGGAGAATCCGGAAACGATGGAGGCGCTGCGTTCGCGTCCGCCGCCGTGCTCGGTCGCTTTATAGCCCGAGGAAAGTTCGGTGCCGGAGTAGTTTTTCTTCAGGATGATATTGATCACGCCGCCGACGGCATCGGCGCCGTAGATCGCGGAAGCGCCATCGGTGATGACTTCGATACGCTCGATCATGCCGATGGGAATCGTGTTGAGATCGACGAAGCCTTGGCGCGTGTCGGTTGAGCGGTTGCCGTTACCGGATTGAGCGGTGCGACGACCATCGACCAGGACGAGGGTCGAGCCTGAACCAAGACCGCGGAGATTGGCACCGGACACGCCGGTTTGGGCGGGCGGAGCGTCAGCTGCGCCCACCACGAAGTTAAAAGCGGGACTGGTGGTCTCGGTGCGTTGGGCGAAATCTGGGTTAAACTCGTCGGGCGAACTGCCCCGGCCCGAGGCGATACCGGCGTAACTCTGGGGGATTTGATTGAGGAAATCCGACAGGGTCATCGCGCCGGAGGAGCGGAGGTATTCTTGATCAAACGAGCTGACGGGCGACGGACCTTCGAGGTCAGTGCGGCGAATGCGGGAGCCGAGGACTTCGACGGCATCGAGGCGCAGGGCGGCGTTAAGCTTGGCGGCTTCCACTGGGTCGGCCGGTTTTGGCGCCGCCGCGGGAACAGGGACCGTCGTCGGGATCGGCTCCGCTTTTTTGGCCGGGGCGGCCGCCGGAGTCGTTTGGGCGGTGATGCTGGCGGGGGCGAACGCGAGGCCGGTGGTGAGCAGCCCGAGGAGGAGTCGGTTAGGTTTCATGAGTGTAGGTCGATCAAAGGAAAACAACGGATCGGTAAGACAACGTCAGGTCCGAAGTTTTGGGAAGGATAAGTTTAGAGCCGATGTCGTGCCCAGACCATAGGGCAAAAGTAACAAAACTCCGGCGGGTGCGCAGCGGAGGCGATTTTTGCCGCGACGAGGGTTTATCCGCGGGTTGGCGGGGCTTATTCGCAAGTCGTGGCAAGCCGCTGACGGGGTGCCGCCACACGAGTCGGGGAGCTGATTCCCCACTTGCTTCAGCGCGCTGGCTCAACAGGTTCGGGATAAATGAATTCGCCGCTTCCCACCACCCGCCGCTGGCTTGGTCGCCAACGGATTCCCCGTGCGGGACGGGCCGTGGGCATGGTGGAGCTCATGGTGGTGCTGACGATTATCAGCATGTTGGTCACGGTGATCGCGCCGTCTTACCACGCGATTCAACGCAAGGCCCGGGCCTCGGCGTTGGTGAACGATTTCCGCGTCTACTCGTCGGTCTATCTTTCCCATGCGCATGAAGTGGGCTCGTGGCCGCCCGAGACGCCGGCGGGCATCTTGCCCACCGAGATCAACAACAACCAAATGCGGGGAGCCAATTGGAGCCGGGTGACGGCGATCGGCGGAAAATTTGATTGGGACTATAATCAGATTCACAACGGCTCGATGGTTCGGGCCGCGATCGGGATTTCAGATACGGTGGCGGCGCCGTTGATGATCGATCTGGATATGTTTGAGGAAATGGACCGGGCGCTGGACGACGGTAATCTCAGCACGGGCAACTTCGTCTTGGGGTTTGGCAACAGCCCGGTGCTGATTCTGGAGCCCTGATGGCCACACCGACGTACAGCCTGATTCTTAACAACCTCTCGACCGATGGGAAGACGGTGGGGGTCAACTACACGCACGAGCAACTGCAGGGGGTGTCGCTGGAGCAATTGCGCGCGCTCTTGCAGGCGCTCAGCACGGCGGCCTCCCGCCTGACAATTTACGAGCCGGCCGTGCCGGAGATCCGGATCAAGACGGAGCGCAGCGCGTTTGTGGTGCGCACGCGGCATCGACAGCTGTGCCTGATGGGCTGGGAAAATAAGCTTCGGGGCGAAGAGCATTCCGTCGGTCTGGTTCTCAACACGATCACCGGAGTGGCGCAGGATCCGGTTCCGGCTGCGGTCAGCCCGCAAGGCGGCAATTCTTCGGCTTTGTCGGGTGCCGGTGATCTACGAGGCAGCACGCCGCCTTCTGGCACCGCCAGCAATTCTCCGCTCGAGACCGAAAGCCGCGCGCAGCTCGGCCCGGGGGCGGGCCGGGAGCCGGAAAAAGAGGGTGCTTTCCCGCGTTGGGCGAAGATCGCCGGGCTCGGCGTGCTGATCGCGGCGGCTAACGCGACGACGGTTTGGCTCGTGTTCTTCCGAGCCGTGAAGTCCCCCGTGGAGGCCTCGCAATCAATCCCTGATTTTGAAACGACGGAGCTATTGGCCAAAGCTGCCGGAGAATATGAAACCGGCGCCGCCGAAGGCGACCGGAGGTTGATCATCGAGACCAGCGGAAACATCCGCGTTGCGAAATACGGCCCGCAGCGGGCCATTCTCCAAGAGACAACCCGCACGGCCAAAGGCGGCATCGTCAACGGCCGCACGCTGCTCATCACCAACGATCCGGCGACCATCGAGATCAAGGACGCAGATTCGGTGATTTATTTTAAGACGACCTTCAAGCGGCGCAGTCGCTGAGCCCGGTCGGGGCGCAGCTCAGTTTTTGCCCCGCAGAGCAACGAGGCGCGCGGGCACCCTCCGCGCACGTGGTCGAGCCACGCCCCGCCGCTCGCCGTGCGGTCGGCGACCAGCGCCTCAGCCTTTTGCCGATCGCCGCTTCGATCGCACGGCGAGTTCCAAGCCCACGCGCCAAGCTGAGCGGCACCTCGTTACCGGCCTCAGCTCGTATTCCGACCCTCCGCCCGAAAACGAGAATCTCAGAGACCCGGCGGGCGCAGGCGCACGATGCGGCCGGCGTGGTCGCGGCTGCGGGGAGTGATCGCATTATCGATAAAGCCGTCCCGCCCCACCCGTACGCCGCCCTCACTTCCCCGCCGACCAGCCGCCGTCGATCATGAAGTTGCTGCCGGTGACCATCGCCGACTCATCGGCCGCGAGGTAGAGCGCCGCCGCCGCGACCTCGTCGGTGCGCACCATCCGGCCGTTGAGCTGCGTCGCGTTGGCCGCACGCACGTAGTCGGCGCGCGCCGCGTCGTCCGGGTATTCGGCCAAGCGCCGGTGCAGCCACGGCGTCTCCGTACGACCCGGACAGATCGAGTTGAACCGCACTCCGGTGTGTGAGTGATCCAGCGCGAGCGCCTTCGTCAGCCCCACCACCGCGTGTTTGCTCGTCGTGTAAGCCAGCCGCTCGCGCACGGCCACCACGCCGCCCACGGAGGCCAGATTGATCACGCTCCCGCGCTGCCGCTCCAACATCGCCGGCACAAACGCCCGACAGAGATTAAACGGACCGCGCACGTTGACCGCGTGCAAGCGGTCGAGGTCCGCCGCCGCCGTGCGCAACAGATCGCCCACGTGGCCGATCCCGGCGTTGTTCACCAGTACATCGAGCGCCGGCAACCGCGCCGCGAGCGCCACCGCCGCCGCCTCGTCGCTCACATCGAGCGCGGCAAATTCCGCCACCCCTCCCGTTGCGCGAATCGCCGCGACGACCTCGACCCCGTTCGCTTCATCGCGGTCCACCACCCACACGGTCGCGCCCTGCCGCGCAAACGTCTCCGCGATGGCCCGACCGATTCCGGATGCAGCGCCGGTGACGAGCGCGTTTTTGCCTGTGAGTTGAAACATGGAGAAAACGAACAACGGTTAATTTTTCAGTCGGGCGGTTCTTGCCGCACCCGAGAACCAGATCGAAGCCACAACCCCCGCCCGTTGGCGAGCCCCTCTTCGCCCCAAACCCTTCACCCGAGTCGGCCCACCGCCCTACACCGGCACCAACACGGGCGGATCGATCACCGCCCGCAACGTTCCGCTCTCCACCCAGTCGCCTTCCAATTTCTCGATCTTCGCCACGCGCGGCAGCCCGCTCTCACCCTCCTGCAACCGGCTCTCCTTCCCCGCCTGCCGCGCTCACTTTCCTTCCCGCGCCCACGCTTTCATCTGCGCGATATTTTGCTCCGTCACCGTCGATCCCGACGCCTTTCCTTTTCGGTTTCCGTCGCCGACATAGACTTTCATGTCGCTGTCATACATCGCGTCGGACTCCGCCCCTTGGTCCTTGGTCTCAACCATCCAGCGATCGAGTCGCGCGCGCAGTTTTTCCAACGCCGCCCGGTGCGCTGGGTCACCCGCCAGATTGTTCACCTGCCAACGGTCGGTCGTCCACGCGTAGAGCTCCTCGGCCGGACGCGTCGGACTGAAGAGTAATTTCTCGGCGAGCGGATCGAGCGCCTTGGCGGCGTGGAGGGCACGGAGTGTCTGCACGATCGACTTGCCGTCTTTATAGGCGTTCGGCTGCAAGGCCGGCCGCGCCGGATAGTAATTCCGGATGTAGAGCAATGTTCCGTCCCGCACACTGCGCATCCGCTCGACGGTTTCATCGCAACGGTCGCGCGCCGCAAACGCCTCCGCCCGCGCTTGGTAACCCGTCGCAAAAACGTTCCTCCCCTGCATCACCGCCGGCACCGGCAGACCGGCCGCCGCGAGCGAGATCGGCGCGAGGTCGATCAATTCCACGAAGTCGTCGCGCACCCGGCCTTTGGCGATCCCCGGCCCGCGCACCACGAACGGCACGTGCGTCCCTTCGTCGTAAAGAAACTGCTTCCCGCGCGCGTGGCTGATCCCGTGGTCGGTCGTAAAGATCACGAGCGTCTGGTCCAGAATCCCTTCGCGCTCCAACCGGGCGATCACGTCGCCTACGTGCCGGTCCGTCATGCGCACCGAATCAAGATAGGCCGCCCAATCGCGCAGCAGCACCGGGTCGCGCGGGTAATACGGCGGCAACGTCACTTTCTCCGGATCGGTCGCCGCACCCAACGCCGCTTTTGTGCGGGCCGCGAACGCTTGGGCCGTGGTATCGTTGCCGCCGCGGAGTTTGCCGCCCGCCAACTGCACCTGCATGAAAAACGGCTGGCCTGCTTTTCGCCCGGCCCAGTCGTGGCTCTGGTAAATCTTCGGATCCCATTCGAAATTGTAATCGGTCTTGCCGCGCTCACCGCCGCCTTCTCCGCCGGTTTTCTTTGCGTTCTTGCCTTTGGCCGCGCGCGCCGCGTCCTCCAGCCCGTCGCCGATGCAGGTGAAATACCCGGCCTGCTGGAAAATCGCCGGTACCGGCACGACGCCTTCGGGCAGCACGATCTTCTCGGTGCCGCGCCCGCTCCGATGCTGGTGCGCTCCGATCGTCGTCTGATACATCCCCGTGATCAGAGCCGAGCGACACGGCGAACACACCGGCGCGGTGGTGTAGGCGCGGCTGAAGCGCGTGCCTTCGCGCGCGAGCCGGTCCACGTGCGGCGTCTCGATCAGTTTTTCACCGTAGCTCGAAAAATTCGCCGACATGTCGTCGACGATGAACCAGAGAATGTTCGGCCGGGTTTCGGCCGCGAACACCGGGGCTACCAACAGGAACAACGCAACCAAGAGGCCGGGGATTTTTTTCATGGGTGACCCGAAAATCCCGTTCATCCGTCGTTTGGCAAACCTTCCCATCATCCCACCGTCGCGGGAAAAACTGCCACAGCGAGGGCCTGCCGTGGCCCGAGCCGAAAAATCTGGCTGAACCTGGGCAGAAGCGCGCGCTCGCGCGCGGAAGGCCTTTCGCCCGCGCGCTCGGCCCTTAAGCCGTCGCCCTGCGCCGTGCGCCCCGGCGCACCAGCGCCACCACGCCGACGATGATCAGCACCGGGATCCAGACCGGCGAAAGCACGAGGGCCACCACCGATCCGACTATCACCACCGCCGCCCCGATCGAAAGACCGACCGCGCACAACAGCCCGCCCACCGCCAGCAGGCCCAAGCCCAAGAGCATCAGCCCCCCGAGACTCAAACCGCCGACCAATAACAGCGCTGGCAGCAGCTTCACCACGATCACCGCCGCGATCAGAATCAAGACGACCTTTAGAAATGTTTTCATGCCTCAACAACCCGTCGCCCCGCAAAAAGTTGCACGCCACTTCAACCCTGTTCCCCCATTCGCGCAAATTCGCGTCATTCGCGGGCAGCTTTCCGCCTCCGACTTTCGTGTGTTTCGTGGTTCACCCTCCGGCCGCTTTGCCCTTTTCCGATCCACCTTCCGTGTATTCCGTGTGTTCCGTGGGCACCATCTCCTCATCCTCTTCCTCGTCCGAACCCGTTTCACCCGCCGACCGCGCGCCGGTTCCCGTCGTCTGCGCCGTGCTCGAAGACACCGCCGGCCGCATCCTCATCGCTCAACGCCCCGCGCACAAACACCTCGGCCTGCTCTGGGAGTTTCCCGGCGGCAAAGTCGATCCCGGCGAAACCCCCGCCGCCGCGCTCCACCGCGAACTCACCGAAGAACTCGGCTGCACCGTCACGATCACCCGCACCCTCGAGCCGTTTCTCCACGATTACACCCGGGTCATCATCGAGATGTTTCCCTTCGTCTGCCACCTCGCGCCCGGCAGCCCCGCACCGGCCGCCCTCGAGCACCTCGCCCTCCGCTGGGTCACGCCCCGCGAACTCTCATCCTTCGACCTCGCTCCCGCCGACTGGCCCGTCGTCGCCCGCTACCGCGCCAATCCCGATCCGTGCTGCGCGCACTGACCGGCCGGCCGATGTAGGAGCCCGCTCGCGGGCGATCTCCCCCGTCAAGCTACCCTGCGGCTCCGCTCCGCGCCCTCCGCCCCGGCGCTCTCAGCCCTCAACCTTTCCCCCGGCTCAGTTCCCCTGCCGCAGACCGCGCAACTCCGCCCGTAGCCCGCTCAGAAACGGCCCGAGGTCCGCTTCGATGGCTTCGGGGTCCAGTCCGCCGCCGCATTCTTCCTCGACCACCCGCCACGCCGGGTGCGTCGCAAAATCCCCGTCGCTCTCATCCAGCCGCGCCCCGCTGAACCCGAGGCCGTGCGCCTTGCTGAGATGATTCGCCAGCGCGATCAGGGCCACCTCCAGCCGATGCGTCGCCGCTCCCGCCGGATCATGGTGGTGCGCGATCGCCTGCACCACCATCGCGGGCAGACCGTTGTGCGTGGCAAACATCACACCGGCTTCCCGGTGGTCCACCCCGAGCGTCTCGCGCTCCAGGATCTCCAGCCGGCCGCCCTCGCCCCAAGCCCGCACGAGCACATCGCGGTAGGACTGGGCCGCGATGGTCGAGAGCACGATCTTGCCCACGTCGTGCAACAGCGCCGCCAAGTGGATCTGCGAGTCGCCCGCCGACCGCAGGCGCCGCTCCAGTTCCTCCGCGATGGCCGCCGTCGCCAACGCATGCACCCACAGGTGCCGCCAGTCGAAGCCTTCCGCGACTTTGTCGGCATTGTTCAACGTGAAGAGCGCCTGCGCCGTTTTGCGCACGCGCACAACGCCGAGCATCTGCACCGCCGTCTCAAGATCTTCGATGCGCCGGTCCGAACCGACCAGGGCGGAATTCGCCATCCGCAACACCCGCACGCAGAGCGCGCCGTCTTTGTTGATCGCCGCCACCACCTCGGGGACCGACACATCCGGCCGATTCGTCGCCTGCTTGAATCCCTGCGCCAACGACTGCAGCGCCGGGATTTGCCGCAAATCGCGCAATGCCGCCAACGTCGCCTCCCGGGTCAGCTTCGGCTTGTTGCTTAGCTCCGCCGTCGCCGGCTGCAACGCCGGCAACCCCACGGTTTCCAGCAGCGGCGCCATCTCCGACCCCGCGCGGCCCGCGGGCACGTCCTCCCCCACCGCGGCCGCAGCTTGCTCCGTTGCCGTTGCTGGGGCCGGCGCCGGGGCTGGAGCCGGAGCAGGACGCGGCACCGCCTCCACGGCCGAAGGCGGCGTCACCGTCGGCCTTGCCTTAGCCAGCAGCCGCGCCCACCAACTGCGCCAATGCAAGACGAGAGCACTCATATTCATACGTATGTCGCAGCTATCGGCTCGTTTGCCTTCCGACTTGAGCTCCGAACGCCCCCACGGTCTTTTTCCGGTTTACCCAGCGAAAATCACCCGCGCCCCCCCCGCTGACTGGCCCGTCGCGCACCTTGCCGCGCCATTCCCGATCCGTGCTGCGCGCACGGATACCCACGTCCCTTAAGGCGACGGGGCGATCAGGCGATCAGTGGCTCGATCACGTGGCCATGGACATCGGTGAGGCGTCGATCGATGCCGTTGTGCCGGAAGGTGAGCCGCGTGTGGTCGAGCCCGAGTTGGTGGAGAATCGTGGCGTGGATATCGTAAACCGTGGTCGGGTTTGAGCGGTCGAGGGGCTTGTAGCCCCAGAGGTCGCTCTCGCCGTGCGTCATGCCGCCCTTGATGCCGCCGCCGCAGAGCCAATTCGTAAACACGAACGGATTGTGGTCGCGGCCTTTGCCACCCTGGGACGAAGGCATCCGGCCAAACTCGGTCGTCCATAAAATCAACGTGTCCTCGAGCAGGCCCCGTTGCTTGAGGTCTTGAATGAACGCGGCGGCGCCCCGGGCCATGCCGAGCGCGAGCGGACCGTGATCGCGCTGCACGTCCTCGTGCGAATCCCAATTGCGGCGCGGGAAGCTGTTGTCGTTGCCGCTCCAGATCTGGACGAACCGCACGCCGCGTTCGAGCAGCCGGCGCGCGGCCAGACACTTTTGCGAGAAATGAAACGCCTCTTCGTCGGCGCTGATTTCCTTCGGCCACGTCTTCGGTCCACCGTCGAGGCCGTAGAGTTTCAGGACATGCGCGGGCTCCGCCTTCAGATTGAGTGCCTCGGGCGCGGCGAGCTGCATGCGCGCCGCGAGCTCGTAGCTGCGGATGCGGGCGTCGAGCCGCTGGTCGCCTTCGCGCGTGGCGGCGTGCTGCCGGTTGAGATCGGCCATCAGCCGGTGCCCCGCCGTCTCGCCGTTGGGCGTGATAAACTTCCCGGACGCGTGGGGAAACAGATCGGCGACCGGAGCCTCGGCCCCCGGAAAAATGATCGTGCCGCTGTGCTGCGAGGGGAGAAAAGCCGCATCCCAGTTCTTCACGCCGTTGGACGCGAACCCGCGGTGATCGGGCAGCACGACAAACGTCGGGAGATTTTCATTGAGCGAGCCGAGGCCGTAGCTGGCCCAGCAGCCGGCACCGGGAAAGCCCGGCAACTGAAACCCGGTCGACTGCAGCAGCGTCGCGGCGCTGTGCACCCCGGATTTGCCGACCATGTTGTGGACGAACGCGAGATCATCGACCACGCCTCCGAGCGGGGCCACGACCTCGCTGAGCATTTTTCCGGACTGGCCGTAGGGTCGGAAATCCCAGACGGGGCGCAACCACGGTCCGAGGCCGTTTTGGAAGGCTTCGACGGGCTCCCCGAAATCGCTCGGCTGCCCGTGGCGTTTGATCAGCTCGGGCTTGTAATCGAAGAGATCGATGTGGCTGGCCGCGCCGGCCATGAAGAACTGCACGACGCGTTTCGCTTTCGCCGGATGATGCAGGGGCCGCGACGCCGGGCCCGGCGCATCGGCGGCGAGGGCGCGGTCTTGGCCGAGCATGGCCGCGAGCGCGAGGCCGCCGAGACCGCCGCCGCTTTGCCAAAGGAAATCGCGGCGGGAAATCGGGCGGGACGCCGCAGGGCGGTGAAAGGGAGAATCGTGGGCCATCGTCAGTCGATAAACGTGAATTCGTTCAAGTTGAGCAGGAGCCGGCAGAGAGCGGGCAGGCCTTCGGCTTCGGCAAAGGCGACGAGGCGGGCGCCGGTCTCCGCGTCCGGCGGCCGGCCGAGCGCCAGCGCGTGGGCCCGCGCGATCTGCGCGGGGAAATCCGCGGGCCGCTCGGCCTGCGCGCGCGCGGCGAGGTGCCGCGCCTGCGTGACGATGAAGCCGTTGTTGAGCATCGCGAGCGCCTGCAGCGGGGAGAGGCTTTCATTGCGCTTATCGACCCGCATCGATGGATCGGCGCAATCCATCGACGTCATCCAGGGTTGGGTCTGGGACCGCACGACGAAGCGGTAGATGGAGCGGCGCCACGTTTTCGCATCCTCCGGATCGGCGAGGTCGTAGCGGAAATGCGGCGAATGCTCGGGCCGCTCGATCACGAAGTCCTGCCAGCCCGGTCCGCCCATCGTGAGATCGAGTTTGCCGCTGGCGGCGAGGACAGCGTCGCGCAACGCCTCGGCCTCGAGTTTGCGGCGGTTTTGGCGCCAGAGGAGGGTGTTGCCGGAATCGATGGTTTCCGCCGCGGCATTCGTGGTGACGGCCTGACGGTACGTGGCGCTTGAAACAATGCGGCGGTGCAGGGCCTTCAGCGAACCGCCGCCGTCGCGGAAATCCGCCGCGAGCCAATCGAGCAGTTCGGGATGGGTGGGCGTGGCGCCGTTGCGGCCGAAATCGTTGGGCGTATCGACGAGGCCGCGGCCGAAATGATAATGCCAGACGCGGTTCACGATGCTGCGCCACGTGAGCGGATTGTTCGGGTCGGTGAGCCAGCGGGCGAGCGCGGCCCGGCGTTCGCCTTCGCCGGCGTCGGGCGGGAGCGCGAAGCGTGCGGGCGCAAACTGCAGCGCGGACAGGGCGCCGGGGCCGACGGGTTTGCCGGGCGTGGTGACTTGGCCGCGGGCCAGCACGTGAATCGGGCGCGGACGTCCGCCCGTGGGCCCGGTTCCGATGAAGTTACTGCTGCCCGTGTGGACTGCGCCCGCGTAAACGAGGTCGGGTTTCGGAAACGCTTTCAGTTCTTCGGCGACCCGCGAGGCTTCGGCGAGGAGCGCGGCGCGGCGGGATTTCGTCGGCTCGTCCGCGAAGCCGAGCAGCAGCGCATCGCGGGCGCGCTCGAGTTCTTTTTTTTCGTCCGCAGAGAGGACCGAGGGCGACACGCCGTCGGTCAGGTTGGATTTTTGCCAGCGCGGCGCGACCTCGACGGAATCGAGGGCGGTGACCGGCCGGCCGAGGGCGACGTTTTTTCCCGCGCGGTCGGTGACGCGCAGCTCGGCGAGGGCGAACATGTAGTCGTCTTTACGCGGCGCGAGCTTGGTCACGGTGACGCGGACGTAGCGGCCGATGATCCCGTCGCCGGCGCCTCCGCCGGTGTTGAAAACGTCGCGGCCGGGATTGGGGAAATCGGCCATGAACGTCTGGTCGTAACGCTGCCAGAGGAGTTTTACGCCCGCCCGAAACTCCGGATCGTCGCTGGCCTCGACTTTGAAACGCACGGGAAAACCGAAGCCCGCGCCGATGTCGTTGAACGTATCGTGCGCGGGGACCAGCGTCGCGCGGCCGATCTCGATGGATTCACCGAGGTCGACCTGCACCCATTTCGTCGCATCGGGAATCGGCGACAGCGCGCTATGGTAGCCGTGGCTCGGGCTGGGCTGACCGGGTTTGGCGGGGTCGATTTGCGGCGGCAGTTCGAGCCGGCGGGTGATGTCGGCGTAGGCTTCGCCGGCTTGCGTGCGCAGCGGGGCATCGAGCGCGGCGAGGGCGGCGGCGGTTTCGCGCTGCCGGCGGCGGAGGTCCTGAAAGCGGGCGTTGCGGGCGTCGTCGCGGTAGTATTCGCGGTCCGTCCGGTCGAGGGCGGAGAACACCGCCTGCAGGCTGTAGTAATCTTCCTGCGGGATGGGATCGAATTTGTGGGCGTGGCACTGGGCGCAGTGGACGGTGAGGCTGGAAAAGGTGCCGATGGTGTTCGCGACCATGTCGTCGCGATCGAGGTGACGGGCAACTTTCCCGTCGGTCTTGGACTCCGGCACTTCCGCGTGGCCGATAAAATCCCAAGGACCGGCGGAAATGAATCCGAGGGCCTCGATGCCGTCGGCGGTGCCGGGAAAGAGCACGTCGCCGGCGATTTGTTCCTGCAAGAAGCGCGCGTAGGGTTTGCCAGAGTTAAACGCGCGCACGACGTAGTCACGGTAGGGCCAGGCGTGGGGGCGGAGCTTGTCTTTGTCGTAGCCGTGCGTGTCGCCGTAGTGGACGACGTCGAGCCAGTGCCGGGCCCAGCGCTCGCCGTAACGCGGCGAGGCGAGCAGGGCCTCCACCAGCCGCTCGTAGGCATCCGGGGCGGTATCGGCGACGAAGGCCTCGGTCTGCTCCGGCGTCGGAGGCAGACCGGTGAGATCGAAATAGAGCCGGCGGATCAACGTGCGGGCGTCGGCGGCGGGCGCCGGACTGAGACCTTGAGCGGTGAGTTTCGCCCGGACGAAGGCATCAACCGGATTTTGGGCACCCGCCGGCGGCGTGACGGCTGCGAGGGGTTTGAGCGACCACCAATCAAGGGGGTCGGCCACGGCGGCGCTCGCGGAGTCGGGCCAAGCCGCACCCGAGTCGATCCACGCCTTGAGGGTGGCGATTTCCGCCGGCGCGAGTGCTTCGCCCTTGGGCGGCATTCGCATATCCTCAACTTCGCCGGCGATAAACTTCATCAACGGGCTCGTGGCGCCGAGTCCCGGCACGATATTCGGCGTACCGCTGTCGCCGCCGTTCAAGGCGATGGCCTTCACATCGAGGCGGTAGCCGCTCTTTTGTTTTTCGGGGCCGTGGCATTTGATGCAATGCGCCTCAAAAATCGGGCGCACGTCGCGCACGAAATCAGGCGCAGCTACGGCCAATGCCGGGACGAGCGCCCCGGCCAAGATTGCGGCCTGGCGACCCCGCCGGGAGGAAGCGACGGCGGCCGCCGACACCCCCGCGCAGCCCCGTGATTTCATGAAGTCACGCAGGGCGCACGTCACAGTCAGGAGCGAGCTGGGGAGCCAAGCGGCGAGGTCGCGGAGGGTCGGACCGGGCATCATTTTGGCGAAAAATGTTTTTCGACCTCTCTAGCGGCAAGCCCTAACGCGCCCTCGCGCCCTCTCGCCGTCTGCCCTCCCGCCACCGCCCCTTCCCATCACTTCACCCGCGCGTAGAACGTGAGCCCCGTCCCCGCCGTCACCGACCCGGCGGCGCGGAGGAGAATCACCGCCTGCTGCGGTTTGGCGCCCGCCGGCGGCGTCACTTTTACACGGTAGTGCATGCGCGGGGTCACCGTCACCAGCTCCACCTTAAAATCCGGCTGGTTCGCCCAGGCCGCCGCCAACTCCACGCCACCCGGCACGTTCACGAGCACATCCACGGACTTCGCTTCGGGCTTCTCGCCCGCCTCCCAGCTCAGATCGCGCGGCGTGAAGCTGAGCACCTCGGGCAATTCCGCCGTGAGCTTGAGCAGTTGTGAGGGCGCGCCGGGTTCATCCGTCACGACATTGATCGTCCGACTCACTGTCCCGCTCCGCCCGGTCGGATCGAACCGCACGACCAGCACCCCGCTCTCTCCGGGGGCGTAGGTCTTTTTGGCGAGGTCGATCAGCGTGCAATCGCAGGTCGCCACCGCCTGCGTGATCGTCACCGGCGCGGCGGTGTCATTCCGAAACCCGTAGCTCGCCACCGGCATCGCTCCATCCGCCTGCGGGCGCAGGACGGCCTCGACGGTAGTCCATTGCAACGCATACGCTGTCGGCCATCCGGCCAAGATGACGCAAAGCACGCGGAGGAAGCTTCGAGAAAATTTCATAGTGCTGTTCCCAGTTATCCGCTTTACCGCCGATATAATTTTAATCTTCGCCATTGCCCCAAAAATTAAAGCCTGACCCGTTTTGCTTATCCCTCCGTTTTTAGCCCCCACGAATACACAAAGCCCAAAGGGATGTTCCAAGTGCAACTATAGTAACAAACACATGTGTCGAAAAAGCAATATAAAAGGATACAGGATCTTGATCTCGTCGATGCAGAGAGCCTGACCAAAGTCGCCCATTTCTCCATGCACGACTAAGGAAAAAAGAATATAATACGGAAACAAAAATTATAGAACAACATATAGTCGCCTCTTTAGACATAATTTAATTTTCACAATACCTCGTATAACAACCATGCACTTCGGACGGGGTGGCAAATGGGGTCTGGCCGTTTTTTGTTAGCTTGTGTCACGTTTTGCGTGTTGGTGATAATCGCACCTTAGAGCCGCAGCCCTGAGTCACAACTGATCGGCCTATCATGAGATTAAAGGTGGGATCTTGCTGGAAAGTCGATCCGCATTCTTCGCATCATGCTCTTTACCCCGCCCGTTCTCGCCGATCAACTCAACCAATAAGTAACAAAAAACGGCCAGACCACTTCGGCTCAGCGCCCCTTTGGCTCGGCGCAGACCCCTTTGGCTCGGCGCCCCCTTTGGCTCGGCGCCCGTCACTTTGGCTCGGCCCCGGACTATAGAGCGCTATACACGGTGCGATTTTTCTCAAACGCGGCCGTCTGTTCAATTTCAACGATTCTAACGAAGCCGGAATCGTCCTGTTGAAATGTCACAACATAATTCACGGCGGTCTTAAAGCGGGAGTCTGATTTTACTATCCTATATCTTATTCTTCGAACGCCACTCATTATCTGCCCACCTTGAAACTCAAGATCCGCCGAGGATACCTGCGAGAAATCTACGATGATTCGATCAACTTTCCTCAACTCCGCGACCGCTAAATCCAATCTAAATCCAGACGTTATGCTCGATACTTGATAGTAATAAAAGGCAAGAAAAGCAGAGAACAAAACTATTAGAAACAAAGCCCCTTTCTTTGTTCGCCATTGATGGATTTTATTTACCATGAGACACCCCCCTTAAAACCCATCGGTGTCCGGGAAAGTGAAGCAGAGTGATAGATTCCCGTGTGCGCCGATGAGGCTATAGTGAAGCGGGAGAGCCGGCCGACGGGACGGAGAATGAAAACGAGGGGGCCGAAAAAAGGGGCCGAAAGCGGCTGCGGATAAAAATTTGCGGGCCGCGCGGCGGACTTATAGCATGGCCTTGGCGGGCGGTTGCGAGGCTTTGGCGGGGCGATCTGACCGGGTTTATTGTTTCCGTCTCGCGGTCGATTCCGGGTCTTAAATCGCCTGCAAGCGTCTATTCAATAATGGTTTAATTGATTGATAAATCCGGAGATTTATCGGATATTTTCCCGATGAAACTCCCGTCGGAACCTCGGGTAGACGATTACTTTATGCAGCCGGCGGACGATCTGCTCCGGCACTATATCCGCCAACGCCGCGATCAGACCGGCGGGCTTACCGACGAGCGGTTTATCCGCTTGGGCATCACCCGAGCGTTGGAAGGTGATGAATCCGGCCGGGCCTTTTTGCAGGCGCTGGCGGATCGGCCCGAGGCGGGTCCGGACCCCGTGCTGGCCCGGAGCACCTGGTTCGACGCGTTTCAATCCGCGCGGCGACTGGCTTTGGTGACGGAAGTCGCCACGACCAGCTACCGGAGGTTTGAACGCGAACTGGCCGGCCGGGATTGGCTGGCCGCTTTTGCCGAACTAAAGGATCTGCCGGTCTGGGCCGTGGACGGGCACCAAATCGAGCACGCCTGTCACGCGCCCCGCGACGGCAAAGGCGAAGCGGTCGCCTCCGGCCTGACTTACGGGCTGTGCCTGCACACCGGGCTGCTCCGGCCGCTCGCTCGCTTTCAGGGCGACGGGCAGCGCCGGCACGAGTGGCCGGTGTTCAAGGAGCACTGGCAGCGTTGGCTGGTCGGTGAACCCCGCGCGGGGATGCCGATCGTCGTCGCCGATCCGGCCTACATCGACGGCCAATACTGGGTGCTGCAGAAGATCGGCAAGCAGGCGATGGTCATCACCCGGGAAAAGGACAACATCAAGCCGACGATTTACGGTCCGAACGGGTTTGATCGCCACGATCCGGTCAACCTCGGGGTGCAGGCCGACGAGCTGGCCGGTTACAGCAGCTTTATGCTGCGAAGGATCCGTTATGTTGATCCGGCCAGCGGCGAAGCGTTTGTGTTCGTCACGACCTGCCCGGCCGCGATCCGGCCCGGGCTGGTCGCTCTGCTCTACTTTTTGCGTTGGAAGATCGAAAAGGTCTACGACGTCTTCAAAAACAAGCTGAAGGCCCGCAAAGCTTGGGGCGTCGGCGACACCTCTGCGGTGATGCAAGCCCACTTCATGGCGCTCCTGCACAATCTGCTCACCGTGCTGCTGTCCCGGCTCGAAGGCATCGGCTGCCCCGAGCAAAAAATCCTCGACCGCGCGGCCGCACGGGTGGACTCGCAACCGCCGTCACAACGGGTCCCCGCTCAAGAAATCATCCGCCACGCCCACGCCTTGACCTGCCAGTTCATCCGGCTGGTCCGTCATTGCCTGCGCTACAAAACCCCTTGGCCGCTCGCTCTGCCCCTTTTCCAAGCACGTCTCCTGCGCTACTTATGAAAACTTTTCGGACACCGTTGTTAAAACCATATAGGACCATGCCACCAAGCCCCCATTGAGTCGTTGCCCTCTCGGCATAAGGTCCCGACAAGGGGGGCAAAAAGGGGTCTGGCCGTTTTTTGTTAGCTTGTGTCACGTTTTGCGTGTTGGAGATAATCGCACCTTGGAGCCGCAGCCCCGAGTCACAACTGATAGGCCGATCATGGGATTAAAGATGGGATCTTGCTGGAAAGTCGATTCGCATTCTTCGCATCATGCTGTTTACCCCGCCCGTTCTCGCCGATCACCTCAACCAAGCACTAACAAAAAACGCCCAGACCCCTTCGGCTCGGCGGTCTAAATATAATCAGGCGTTGGGATAGGAACTCACCCTGCTGGGGACCAAAATTCAAGCGGAACAACCCGCCTGCCTTCCTCTGCAATTTGCGTTCATTCGGGTTCGTTCGCGGCTCTCCCACCGCATCGTTCCGGCTCAACTCCCAGCCCTCAGCTCTCACCTCTCAACCCTTCCCCTCACTTCCCCACCAACTTCACCGGCCGACCCGGGCGCGCCGTCGTCAACTTCCCCTCGCGGATCACCGGCACGCCGTTCACCACCACATCGGAAAAGCCCACCGCATACGCGTGCGGCTCCGCAAAGTTCGCCGGATCGCCCACCGTCTGCGGATCAACAATCACCACGTCCCCGGCAAATCCCACCCGCAACTCCCCGCGCTCGCCCAACCGAAACGTCTCCGCCGGCAGCTTCGTCATCTTTCGCACCGCCTCCTCCAACGTGAGCAGTTTCAGCTCCCGCACGTAACGCCCCAGCACGCGCGCGTTGTTCCCGTAGCCCCGCGGATGCGGCACGCCTTCGGCAAATTTCCGCACGCCCGAATCCGAGGCGATCATCGTCAAGGGCAACGCCATAAACGCCCGGAGGTCGTCCTCATTCATCCCGTGAAACACCGCCTGCGCCCCGCCTTGCGCCACGAGGTCCAGCACGAGCTCGATCTGATCGTCGAGCGTGTCGCTCCCGCGCACGATCTTCGCCGCCTCCGGCACGGTCTTGCCGTTGAGCGTCGGGTTCGGCCGGAAATTCGCGATCACCGCGTAGGCGTAGTCCGGCCGCCGGCCATTGCGCAGCGAGGTCTTCATCTCCTCAACCGTCGCCGCCTTCACCGCCGGATCGGCCATGCGTTTCACAAACGCCGCCGTCCCGCCTTCGCGCACTTTATCCTCCACCAACGCCGAGATATTCGTCGACGACGCCGTGTAGGCATACTGGTCCTGCGCGATGTCAATCCCGGCGGCCCGCGCCTTCGCGAGATACGCCGCGATCTCCGCCGCCCGCCCCCACGCCGCCGGGCTCGACAGCTTGATGTGCGACACTTGCGCGCGGATTCCCGCCCCGCGCGCTACCGTCAACACTTCGTCCAGCGCCTCCGTGATCCGCGCGTTTTCATAGCGCATGTGGCTCGCGTAAATCCCGCCGCGCCCGGCCACCACCTTGGCCAGCTCCACCAGCTCCACCGTCGGGGTAAACGTGCCCGGCAGATAGATCAGCCCCGTGCTCAGCCCCACCGCACCCTCGGCCATCCCGCGATCGACCAGCGCGCGCATTTTCGCCCGCTCGTCGTCGGTCGCCGGCCGCATGAAACTCCCGCCCATCACCTGCGCGCGCACGCTGCCCTGCCCGATCAGCGTCGCCATGTTCACCGCCACGCCGACCCGCTGCATATTCGAAAACCAAAAACCTACGTCCGTCGTCGAGCTCCCGCAGTTGCCCGCGATCAACGTCGTCACGCCCATCCGCAGAAAATTCTCCGCCACCGGCAGGTCCGCGATGTCGTCCGCGTGCGTGTGCACGTCGATGAATCCCGGCGCCACCACCCGCCCGCCCGCGGCGATCTCCTCGCGGCCCTTGCCCGCAACCACGCCGACCGCGGCAATTTTTCCGTCCTTCAGCGCCACATCGCCGGCATACGCCGCGCGCCCCGTACCGTCGACGATGCGCCCGCCGCGGATCACCAGATCGTAGTCCTGCGCCGCCGCGATTCCGGAAAACAAAACCAGTCCGACAAAAATTGAGCGCATGTTCGTTAAAGAAAGTTTCCCGCAGTTCAGCCCCGTTCCAGACGCCGACGCCACTCCGAAATCCGCGCCGTTCGTCTTTGCCTACCGCCGCCACCGCCACTCCCTTTTTGCCATGCTCTTCCGCGCTCCGCTCCTGCTGCTCGCCGCCGGCCTCGCCGTCGCCCTCGCGTTCCTCCCCGCCCGTGCCGCGACCCCCGACCCCCGCCTCGCCGCCGTCCTCCCCGAGGTTGACCGCCTCTTCGCCGCCACCGCCGCCGAGCAAAACCTCCCCGGCCTCGTCTACGGCATCATGCTCGACGGTCGCCTCGTCCACTCCGCCGCGCTTGGCCTCGCCGACGTCGCCCAAAAAACTCCCGTCACCACCGAGACGCGTTTCCGCATCGCCTCGATGACAAAAAGCTTCACCGCCCTCGCGATCTACCACCTCCGCGACGCCGGCCGCCTCACCCTCAACGACCCGCTCACCCAATATCTCCCCGAGTTCCGCGGCATCACGTTGCCCACGACCGACTCGGCCCCGATCACGCTGTTGCAACTCCTCACCATGACCGCCGGCCTCCCGCAAGACGACCCGTGGGGCGACCAGCAGCTCGCGATCACCCCGGCGGCCTTCACCGATTTCCTGCGCGGCGGCCTCTCGTTTTCCACCCCGCCCGGTACCGCCTACGAGTACAGCAACCTCGGCTACGCGCTTCTCGGTGCCGTCATCGACCGCGTCGCCGGCGAACCCTATCAAGCCTACATCACCCGCGAGCTCCTCGCGCCGCTCGGGATGAACGACACCGTCTGGGATTATCCCGCCGTGCCCCCCGGCAAGCTCGCCCTCGGCTACCGCTGGGAGGACAACGCCTGGCAACCCGAGCCGCTCCTGCGCGACGGCGTTTACGGCGCGATGGGCGGCCTCATCACGACTCTCGCCGACTTCACCCGCTACACCGCCTTTCACCTCTCGGCCTACCCGCCGCGCGACGACGCCGACCCCGGCCCCGTCCGCCGCGCCACCCTCCGCGAGTTCCACCAACCCGCCGCTTTCGCCACCGTGGCCGATGCGCGCCCCGCCTCCGGCTCGCCCCGCGCCAACGCCACCGCCTACGCCCACGGCCTCCGCTGGAACCGCGACACCGCCGGTCTCATCAACCTCGGGCACAGCGGCGGCCTCCCCGGCTACGGCAGCAACTTCCGCTTTTATCCCGCGCTCGGTCTCGCGGTCATTGCCTTCGCCAACCGCACCTACGCGCCCATGGCCACCGCCAACGCCAAAGCCGCCGCCCTCCTCCTCGAAAAAGCCGCGCTCCCCGCCCGGGAGCTCCCCGTCGACCCCATCCTCGCCACCCGCCAACGCGCCCTCATCGCCCTCCTCGACTCCGGCTGGGACCCCGCGCTGGGCGCCGCCGTGCTCGCCGAAAACTTTTACCTCGACCGCTCCCGCGAGTCCTGGATCGCCCACACCCGCACGACCCTCGCCGCCGCCGGCCGCCTCACCGCCACCGGCCCGATGATCCCCGAAAACGCCCTGCGCGGCACCTTCACCCTCACCGGCGAAACCGGTCTCATCGACGTCTTCTTCACGCTCACCCCCGAAGCTACGCCGAAGATCCAACACGTGAGCCTCACCCGCCGCACCCCCTGAGCCCCCATTTCGTTTTCCCGTCGTCCCCTCCCTCCTCCGCCTCCCTTTTCGTGTCGTTCGGGTGTTTCGCGGTTAAATAAACTCCGCCCCATTTTCCGTTTCCGCGGCTCCCGCCTCTCGTCTCCCTTTCCGTGTATTCCGTGTAGCCCGTGGGCCACTCTTCCGAATCCCCTCTCAGTTATTCGCGTCCGTTCGCGCCATTCGCGGGCAACTTCTCCGGTTTCAGTCCCCCATTCCGTGTAGCCCGTGGGCCCTTTCGTCCTCCGAACCCTCAACTCCGTACCTTCAACTTGCCTTCAATTCCGCCCCCAACCACGGTTTCGCCATGACGCTCGCGAATTTTCCCGACCTCCAACGGCTCTCGCGGCCCGCTCGTCTGAAGATTGCCGCCGAGTTGTGGGACTCAGCCGTCTCGGACTCACTGCCCGTCCCGGCCAGTCACCGAACCCTGCTCCGGGATCGCCGCGCCGCCTATAACCGTGGCGAAGCAACAACCCTGACGATGGCGGAGCTGAAACGCTCCATTCGCCGACAGAAGTGAAAAAGTTGCCGGTCGTCGCGCTCGCGGTCGTCAGCGAGGATATTCAGGCAGCGTATGACTACTTTTCCGCCCGGAGCTCGGGCGGCGGCGACCAGCTGTTGGACCGCTACTTCGCGACCACCGACCGCATCGGGCTAAACGCCGAATCCTTTCCAATAAAATTCGACGACTACCGCCGCGCCCTCGTGCCCAAGAGCTATCTGGCCATCTACTATTTCGTCGAATCAGAGCGCTCCGTCATCGCCGCCGTGATCGACGCCCGACGCCATCCACGCCTCATTCGCGATCTGATCCGGACTCGCCGATAACGTTCACCGCACCCCCCTCGCGCGCCCTCTTTCCCCCATTCGCGCCCCTCCGCGTGATCCGCGGGCAACGCCTCCGGATCCCGCCCCCCTTTCCGTGTATTCCGTGTGTTCCGTGGGCCACTCTTCCGAATCCCCTCTCCGCCATTCGCGTCCCTTCGCGCAACTCGCGGGCAACTTCTCCGGTTCCGGCTCTCCGACCTTCCCTGTCCTCCGTGAATTCCGTGGGCACCCTCCCCGCCCCACGTCACTCCCGCGCCGACTTCTCCGCCAGGGATTGCCACGGCGCGCTTCGCGCACCTGCAATGACAAGCGTCTAGAAGTTAAGGAACGTTGGCGGTCACAGGGTCCGCTCCAGCCAGGCCACCGTCACCTCGACCACTCGCCGCGCGTGCCCGAGCTCCGGTTGAAATATATTAAAAACATGATCCGCGCCGCCGATCACCACGGCCTCCGCCGGCTTCCCCTTCGCAATCTTCATAAACTCCGCCTCGTGCTGCGGCAGATAGTCACCCGAGCCCCGCACCGAGAAAAACGCTCCCGGATATTTCGCCAGCTCCCCGTCCAGATCGACCCCGCGGAAGCTCTCGTAGAATTCCCGTTTCGTCGTGATCGTCTTCCACCCCGGCACGACCTCCGTCGCCACGCCCTCGCGCAACGCCTTCTGCGCCGTCGCACTGCTCGCCAACTGCGCAAACTGATCGCCGCTCGGACTCGACCACACCGCCATCGTCCGCCACCACGCCGGCTGCTTCGCGCCCACCACGATCGCCGTCGTCGCGCCCAGGCTCCAGCCCACCGCTCCGATGCGTTCCGCCTTCACGCCCGGCTGCTGCACGAGCCACGCCCGCGCCGCCTCCGTGTCCGCCACGCGCGTAGCCAACGTGGACTCGATTTGGGTCCGCAACTTGTCGCCCTCGCCACGAAAATTGATCCGCAAGCTCGCGATCCCGCGCTCGGCCAGTCCGCCCGCCAGCCGCTTCGTCAGATCGCCCGCCCCGTCCCGGTCGTCGGCAAATCTGTGCAAGAGCAGCACCACGCGGCCATCCCACTTCGCCTCGGGCACCACCCACGCCCCGCCGACGTCGTTCGCCACCACGACCTGCGACTCCGCCGCGATCACACCCGCGACCAGCGCCAGCCCACCCGCCAAGACACCGCACCCGCGCAAAAATACCCGTTTCATAGCCGCCACCCTGCAAGTCCCGCGCCGCTCACGCAACGCCGCACCCACCTCGCGCACCCCCTTTCCCCATTCGCGTCCCTTCGCGCAATTCGCGGGCAACTTCTCCGGCTCCCGTCCTCCGCCTTCCGTGTGTTTCGTTTCTTTCGTGGAAAAAAACGTCCCCCATTCCGTGTCGTCCGTGTAGCCCGTGGGCCCCTCTCCGATCCCCCTTCGTTTTCGTTCTTCGTTCTCGACCCATCCGTTCCTAAAGCAGCGACCGATTTACCTGCTCTCCAGCGGCGCAGTTAACCGCCCCTTAATCGCCCCCCCGCACGGTCAGGTTCCGTCACACTTCTTCCGGCCCGCTGGTCTCAAAATCCCGCTCCAGCGTTTCGATCAAGACCGGCAAATCTGCCGTCGCGGTTTTCCAAACCAGCTCCAGGTCCACTTCACCGTAATCGTGCGCGATGATGTTTCTCATCCCGCGCATGGCGCGAAAAGGCAGCGACGGAAACTGCGCCTGCGTGTCGGGAGCCAGCCGACTCGCCGCCTCACCGATGATTTCAAACCGACGCAAGACGGCGTCCTGTTTTTCAGCATCGCCGAAAAACGATTCTCGACTGACTCCGGCGAGATAGCTCCGGATCAAGCGTGCCGAATTGAGCACGTCGGTCAGCAACCCTGCCTGACGTTCATCGAGCATAAAGTGCGACCGGCCCGGCCAAAATCGCCCGGCGCCGAAACAGGTTTTTGCTCTTTTCGACCGCGCGCCGACTCAACAAATCCACCCGACACCCGAGCTGCTGTTCCAGTGCATCCTGCAGCGCTCCCATCTCGAACAGCCCCGGATTCGAATCCGGCGAAAACTCCACCAACAGATCTACGTCGCTGTTGGCCTGAGCCGTCCCATCGGCCCGCGAGCCAAAGACCTCTAACCGCGAAACCGGGTGGCGCTCGCAAACCGGTCGCACCGCTTCCCGCAGACGCGCGAGCGAAAGAGGAGATGGCAGCGACGAACTCATGGCTCCCTTTCAATTTAAATCCCGCCGGTTGGCAAGTGGCCGCTCCCACGCCCGCAGATAGATTCACGCCAACTTTCCCCCCTCCGCCTCCGGATCCCTCCCTCCGCCCTCTCCCTTTCCGTGTATTCCGTGTGTTCCGTGGGCCACTCTTCTGAGTCCTCTTTCCCCCATTCGCGCCCCTTCGCGTAATTCGCGGGCGACTCCCCCGGCTCCCTCCCTCCGCCCTCCCCGTTTCCGTGTATTCCGTGTGTTCCGTGGGCCACTCTTGCGAATCCCCTCTCCCCCGTTCGCGTCCCTTCGCGCCATTCGCGGGCAACTTCTCCGGCTCCCGTCCCCCCTTCCGTGTTATCCGTGTATTCCGTGGGCCACTCTTCCGAATCCCCTTTCCGACATTCGCGTCCTCTTCGCGTGATTCGCGGGCAACTTCTCCGGTTCCGGCTCTCTGACTTTCCGTGTCTTCCGTGTATTCCGTGGGCCCTCTCCTCCCTCGCCGCCCCCGGCGCCGGCGCCACCTAGTCACACCGGCTTCGGGTTCCGCTCTTCAAAGCCCCGCTGGTGCCAATACGGATAAACGAGCGGCACCGCGCTCGCCGCATCCAGCGCCGCCACCTGCGCCGGCGTCAGCGCCCAGCCCACCGCGCCCAGATTCTCCCGCAGCTGCGCCTCGTTGCGCGCGCCGACGATCACCGTCGCCACGCTCGGCCGCCGCAGCACCCAGTTCAGCGCCACCTGCGGCACCGTCTTGCCGGTCTCGGCCGCGACCGCCTCCAGCGCATCGACGACTTTGAACAAAAGTTCGTCCGCCACCTGCGGTCCTTTCTGGACCACCAACGCACTGTTGAGCCGGCTCTGCTCGGGCTTCGGCTGACCGCGCCGCAACTTCCCCGTGAGCCGCCCCCAGCCCAGCGGACTCCACACCACCGCGCCCACGCCCTGGTCGAGCGCCAGCGGCATCAGCTCACCCTCGTAGTCCCGCCCCACGAGCGAGTAATAGGCCTGGTGCGCCACATACCGCGACCACCCGTGCCGCTCCGAAGCGGCCAACGATTTCATGAGGTGCCAGCCCGAGAAATTCGAGCAGCCGATGTAGCGGATCTTCCCCGCGCGCACGAGCTCGTCGAGCACGCCCAACGCCTCCTCGACCGGCGTCAACGCGTCGAAGCCGTGCAACTGGAACAAGTCGATATAGTCCGTCCCCAGCCGCCGCAGCGCCGCCTCCACCGCGGGGATCAGATGCGCCCGCGCCGAGCCCACATCGTTGGGCCCCGGGCCGCAGCGAAACGTCGCCTTCGTGGAAATCAGCACCTGGTCGCGCCGCCCCTTGATCGCCGCCCCGAGGATTTCCTCCGCGCGCCCGCCCGAGTAGACATCCGCCGAGTCAAACAGCGTGAGCCCCGCCTCGAGACAGACATCCACGAGCCGCGTCGCCTCGGCGACCTCGGCCGAGCCCCACGCTTTGAAAAAATCCCCGCCCCCGCCAAACGTGCCCGTGCCGAAGCTGAGCACCGGCACCTTGAGCCCCGACCGACCGAGATTGCGATAATCCATAAAGAAGAAGTTTTGTTGGAAAAAATGACCGCCGCCGCGCATTTGCGCCGCGCACGAACGCCACGCTGCACCCCGGTCCGGAAAACACAAACCGCCGGGAAATTTCCCCGAAGATGTGACTTATAGTCCGTGGAGCTTTGCGCGGATTCTCGCTACTATAGGCGAAACAAGCTCACCGTGTATTGCAGACGAAAAACAACCCGTTCGGCCTTCGCGATTTTCGAAGATACGCTTTGCCAAGGTATGATGCCCACATGGCGAGATGAACACGGCGTCATCGTCACCTACGCCACCGAACGCGAAGCCCAAATCGAGATAGCTGAGATGCTATTGGAGCAACTCCGCCAATTCCTCGCCGGCGAACGCAACTTCGGCGACGCCAGCACCACCGGCGATTTCATCCTCCCCGTCGAAGTCTGGCCCGACGGAACCATCGAAACCGAGGACGGCAGGCGGTTCGGCATCCAAGAAACCTAACGAGTCGGAATATTGAAATGGCAGCCACGCCAGTCCTTCAAATCTACGTCACGGCAAGACCGGCAACCCAAGTCCCACAAGATACTCAAACGTCGGATCATAGAACTCAGCCGATCGCGTGGGATCGATCGACGCACCGCTCGGCACAAAGATGACCATTCCCTGTCGCGCGCGCGTCAGCAGAACTCGATAGGCATTCTTCAAGTAGGTCCGCTTGTCCGCCTTGTTCACGTTTTGCCACTTGGTGCCGCGAAAATTGTGAAAGCTCCAGCCGTCCTGCGTAGACCGCAGGTCGCCGTCCCATGTGACGACAGCCCAATCGACTTCCAAGCCTTGCACCTGAAACTCTGTCGCTGCGTCTTCGAGATAATAGCTGGAACGAGTGTCTTCCTTCTCGCCCAGAAACCAGTGGACCGGGTCGGTGTTGACCCGCACATCGATGGCGTGAGGTTTCAGGCGCTGAGCCTTCGATGAGGCGACCAAGCCATACCGTTCATTTCCGCGAGCCTGTGATCGAACCCATTCCTTTGCCCGATTTAGGTTTCGCGTGAGGACGATCGGATATCGCCTCAGTTGAACTAGCATCCGACGCGCATCCTCTCGCTCGCAGTCGAGAAGGGCTTTCACAAAAGAAGAGACATGCTCCGCTCGGAACGAGCGCATCGAAACGGACAGATGGAGGCTATCCTCGAATCGGACACCGCCGGAATTTGCGGCCGAATGAACCGTTTCGACCGCTGCATATTCGCTGTCGGACAAGCGAGACGAGACGTGCATTTCCCAATGAGGAAAAGTGGTCTTGACCGCCTCCAACCACGCGCCGATGCCCGACTCACCTCGATTGATTTCCTGCCCGCCACCGACCAAGCAGAGAATCACCGCCCAATCCTTGTGCCGATCCACGTAGCGGATCAAAAATTGGGGCTCCGAATCCGTAAAATTGGCGACCTTCTTCTTTCGCTTCATGAAATCGGTCGTCATTGCCGCATCCCAAGCACGCTGAGCTTCATCAAAGACAACCACGTGGTCGGCAGGCGGCGCGTCGCTTTTGAGTGCCTCATCCCGGAAGTGATGCACGTTTTGGATGAACTGCTTCACGGGATCGCTTCCCTTCTTCAACTTCTGCCCCTTCTTCTTAACGCGAGCCCTTTCATCACGCGACAAAGCCGCACGCAGGACGGCGACAAGAGGCCCGTTGCCTGACAATAACACGGCAGGAGTGGGATTATTCTCCCTCGCATGCTGAGTTGCGACGTTGAGTCCTACCAAAGTTTTACCCGCACCAGGGACGCCCGTCAGAAAGCAGATAATCTTACGGTTTTTCGCCTTCGCCTCTTCAATCAACTCTTCGATACGGCGGGAGGTAACTCCAAGGTTTTGCTTTCCCGCATCGAAAGCCTTGATCGCTTGCACGCCGTGGTGCGCATACAAAGCCCGTGCAGCTTCAATAATCGTTGGCGTCGGTTTGTAGGGAGCCTGCTCCCATTGGCTTTGATTTATTCTTTCTCCTGAAATCTGGCTCAAAATCGACAGCAGTGCGTCTCGAAATCCTGCCGGATGCATGCAGATTGGGCGATAAACCTGATCTTGATCAGCGCTCAAATTAACCGCCGGAGATTCCGTGGCCTCAGTCGCGATCAGAACGGGCACTAAGGACACCTGATGGCTAGCCTCGTGGAAATTCTTTAAATCGAGCGCATAGTCCCAGACTTGGTCGAGTGCAGCCCGATCAAACTCCGTTTCGCCCACTTTAAACTCCACGACGAAGACAACCGGTCCAATGAGCAGCACAACATCCACTCGGCTGCCCATGCGTGGAATATTGAACTCCAGGTAAAGCGTGCCCGACAATCCGGCCAAATTCTTCTGAAGAAAGGCGATCTCTTCGCCCCATGCCTCTCTCTGCGTCGTCTCCAAATCGAACTCGGGGTTTTGAGCCAGTAAACCAAAGATCTCTAGGGAAGAAGCGGCCCGAAACTCCTCAATAGACGCACCATACCAAGCTCTCGACTTAACAGTTGTACGGTCAGTGTTCGCCACGCGAAGCGTTCTGCGGAAGCCATTTATTGGAAGCAAGCCACGGCTAGTTTAGCTTTGACGGCTGCTTCTGGCATGGTCGCACGCTCCACGCCATCCGGCCCAAGACCAACTCCGCCTTCTCGCGAAAGAAGATCGCCGCCAACCGCGCCCGCGATCGCCCCGTCACCCACTTCATCCGCGCCGAGTTCCGCGACCAGCCCCCGCCTCCCAGCTCAACCTCCGGTAGGCCGCAGCCGCCGGCCCTCACCCTGCTCCCACCCCCGCCCGCCGAGTTGTGCGCGACCGCGCACCATTGCCCCGCGCCCGTCTTTTGCCCCGCGACTGTCCCCGTCGCACCCGCACCGGCCCCGGCCTCTGCCGGCGCCTCTCCCCTTTTTTTCCGATCAGTTCAAGCCGTTCGACGATCGGGCCGTTGACCTCTGGACCCGCCCCCCCGATCTCGCCCAATCGGGCTACCGGGTGTCGAATGAGACGTGTCAGTGACCGATCACCGCTGCGGCCAAATCGTCGGTTGAATCTCCGGGCCGAAGCGCTACCTTCAGCGCATGAGTGTTGCCGAAATCAAATCGCAGGCCGACGCGTTGTCGTTTGACGAATTGACCGATCTCGCCCGGCACCTCCGTTCCCTCGCCTTGCGCAAGGACCCGCGGCGCCAGGCGCAGTTGCAGGCCGCGCAGCAGAGCACCGACTGGCTGGGCCGCACCGAATTCGAACGGACACTCGACGAACTCGACCGTCCGGCCCGGTGAACTACACCTACGCCATCGAGCGGACGGCTGCGCAAACCGTGTTCGCATCGTCAGGCCGCGAGCGACGGCTGCTCCGGTTGGCCATCGAGGAGATTGCCGGCAACCCTATGCACACCCCGACTTTTCGGAACGCGACCAAAGTGGACGTGAGCTCTTTACCCGTTTCTTCGGACCGTATGCCGTGACCTATTGGATCGATCACGCCGTGGCCGAGGTGCGAATCGCCGGCATGTTTAGGGACTGACGTCCGCGCCGCTCTGGGCCGGTCCGCATTTTTCTGTCGTCCGAGAACCCCCGCCCGAACTGCATCGCGGTTAGCCGCGGCGCCTCATCCGCGCCGACTTCCCCGATCCGCTCCTCGCCTTCCAGATCAAGCTCCGGTAGGCCGCAGCCGCCGGCCCTCACCCTGCTCCCAGCCCCGCCCGCCGAAGTGTGCGCGACCGCGCACCATCGCCCCCCGCCCGAGTTTTGCCCCGCGACTGTCCCCGTCGCACCCGCACCGTTCACTCCGGCGCGAGCCCGCGATGTTTCGCCTTCAACCAATTCAAGACCTCGGTGCGCAGCTCGTGCCCGAAGGCGATCAGCTCCGCAGCTTCCGCTTTGGACGCACCGCCCACGTAGTCGTATTCGACTGTGTTTCGTTTCTGGCGGCAGCCGTCGAGGTAGTCCGCGTCGCCTTGGCGATGCGCTCCGAGAATGTGCGGCAACGCCGACAGCACGCGAAAGTGCGCGAGCGTTCCCTTGGCCGGCTTGAAGCCTTCGGCGTAGAGCAAAATCGTGCAGAGCTTCAGCGCGGCGTTGTAGGCGATGCCGTATTGCCAGTCGTGCGAGATGCCGCCGGAGGCCGCGTCTTGGAGGTCACGCGCCGCGATCATCCAAAGGTCCCGAATTTCTTCAGGACTCGTCTGATGGCGTTGCAGCCAGCCGGCGTTTAACCAGATCGGCAAACTCATGGTCGTCTCCCGCGATGAAGAGCTTCGGTTTCGACGCCACGTCACGCAAAAAATGATCCCGCTGCGCGAGCCGGGCGAAAAAATTGTCGCTCGTGAAAAAGTGGGGATTGATCTCCCGCCCCAACGCCTCGCCCGCCCGGCGTAACCCGGAGGCCGTCTGGCGGTGGGTGGCGTCGCCGATCACCATCAGGTCCACGTCGCTCTCCGCCCGCTCGCGGTCGGCGGCCACCGATCCGAAAACAAAGGCGAAAACGACTTTCTTCCCGGAGAGCGCCTCCACCAAGACGTCCTTGAGGCCGGAGGTTTTGAGGACGATGGCGTGCAATTCGGGGTAGAGCGGATGCGCGCGATTGGCCGCATAGTAGCGGCGATTCCCGTCCTTGATCGTCGTGATCAACTCCAGGTTGACCAACTTCTGCAGCTCCTCCTCCACCGAGGCTTGGGCAAAAGGCGTATGCCCGATGATCTCGGCGCGATACATTTCCTTCTGCTGGGCGCCGAACAGCAGCCGCAACATTTCGGCGCGGATTTCTGAATGAAAGAGAAGAGCCAGTTTGTTCATACAACCCGTCATGACCGGGCGTTTACCCGGTAAAACCGGGCATTACCATGGTATTACCGGGGGCCACCTTCAAGTTAAATATCCGGCGGACGACCTTTTCGAATCTGCTTCCGGTCAGAACAGAACCAAAGCGCCCACGTTCCCCGCTGAAAGACGCCGTATCGTGGCCCGGCGATCCCCGACGAATAAATCGCCCCGCACCGACCCTTTCAGAATCTGCTCCGGTAGGCCGCCGCCGCCGGCTCCCACCCAACGCCCAGCCCCGCCCGCCGAAGTGTGCGCGACCGCGCACAATCGCCCCGCGCCCGCCTTTCGCCCCGCGACTGTCCCCGTCGCACCCAGCCCGCCCCGGCCTCCGCGCTCCGCCGCGTGACTGGTGGACACCCGCCAAACAGACCTTGCCGCGCCTCCGCGCCCGCCTACGGTCCGTTCGTGCCCGCGCCTTCCCCAACGACGTTTTCCCTCGATCGTTCCGCTTTTTCAGTCGGCCAGTTGCAGGACGACGACAGCCAGGTGGACTACTGGCTCGCGCAGCCTGCCGAACAACGTCTGGCCGCACTCGAACTCCTCCGCGAATCCTACAATCCCGATGCCTACGCTGCACAACGACTTCGCGGATTTCTTGAGGTTACTCAACGAGCGTAACGTCCGCTACCTCGTGGTCGGCGGCTACGCGGTGGCCTATTACGGGTATCCCCGCTACACCGGTGATCTGGACGTATTCGTCGAAGCTTCCCCGGAAAACGCGGCTAAGCTCGTCGAAGTCTATGCCGAGTTTGGTTTCAACCGCTCCGATCTGAAGCCCGAGCTTTTCATGATCCCCGACAACGTGGTTCGCATCGGCCACGAGCCTGTCCGGCTGGAAGTGCTGACGAGCATCACCGGAGTTGCGTTTGCCGATGCCTACGTTCGCCGGATTCAAGTGGAGGTGAACGGACTCGTCGTGCCCTTCATTGCCTTGGTCGATCTGCTCAAGAACAAGACCTCCACCGGCCGCGGCAAGGACCGCGTCGATGCCGAGGCTCTTCAGAAACGGGCCAACCCCTAGGCCGGTCCGCGCGTTTCTGCCGTCCGTGAAACCCCGCCGGCCCCGACTTCCTCGACCCGCTCTTCGCCTTCCAGATCAAGCTCCGGTAGGCCGCAGCCGCCGGCTCTCACCCTGCTCCCGGCCCCGCCCGCCGAATTGTGCGCGACCGCGCACCATTGCCCCGCGCCCGCCTTCTACCCCGCGATTGCTGCCGTAGTTGATTCCCGACTCCTCCGGCCTAGGTTTCCTAGCATGACGGTCATCCAAGAACTCGAGCAAAAGGCCGGGCAATCGCCGGAGTTTCAGCGGGCCGCTCTCGCGTCCAAACTCCTCGCGAACTTGCCCCCCGTGCTCAACGACACGGACGACGGTGTGGCCGAAGCCCTGCGCCGCGACGCCGATCTGGATGCCGATCCCGCCGCGGGCATGAGCGAGTCGGAATTCCGCACCGCCGTCGCCGCTTCGCGCCGGTAATGACGTTCGATTCATTGTCCGTTTGCACAAATATGCCGCGACAAAACCGCGACGCGCCGTGATTCCGAAGATCCTTACCACGACACGCCGCCAAAAATCCCGGTTGAACCTCAGGCCATCCCAACTAGCATTCACTTTATGAGCACCGTGCAGGAAATCGAGTCAGCCCTCAGCCGCCTCTCGCCCGACGAGATGCGGCAGGTGCGCGAGTGGCTCGATCAACAACTCGAAGACCAGCTGGAGCTCACTCCGGAATTCAAGGCGGCCATCGAAAGCTCGGAACGCGAAATGGCCCAAGGCTCTCGACCAAGAGTTCGCACCTAGGGCCGCGCATGAGCCGCGCCCTGCAGGTTTACTACTCGGCGTTTGACGATGTCTTCCTGAAACTGCCCGAGGCGGTTCGTAACCGGATCGAGACCGAAATCGACGACATGGGCCGCCGGCTGGCCACCTTTCCCCACTACCGGATGACCGGTGGCAGCCGCTATCGCCTTCGCGTAGGAGACTACCGGATTATCTACACCTTCGATCCCGCACAAAACGCGATCCACCTGCTCGCCGTCGGCCACCGGCGCGAAATCTACCGGTAACGGCGGTGGCCGCCGTGCCCGCATGCCCGCGCATACCGGAAACCCCGGTCTACCGCTTGACTCCGCCTACTTAGGATCCTCTTTCCGAGCATGACGCCCAAACTTACTCCAGCTATGGGCAAGGTAGCCGTAACGCGCAGTAAACTCACTGCGCGTCGTCATAAGGTCCCGCTTTCCCGCGTAGGGGAAAATCACTCCAAAAGCCTGACCTCGACCGATGCCGGCGAGCGCTTTCTCACCAAATGGCAGGGGTCCTTCAAAATCGATCCTGCCACGCTTATAGACGAACGCACAGCAGCGATCGCCGCGAAACATCTACGCTAGTAAGGGTCAAACCCACGCGCGGGCCCAAACCGGTTCGCCCCGCTCATGGCCGACATCTTCACCAAACGAAAGCGCTCCGCCGTCATGTCGGCCATCCGCTCGCGCGGCAACGCGGCCACCGAACTGCGGCTCATCGCAATCTTTCGCGCCCACGGCATCTCCGGCTGGCGGCGCGGAGCTTCGCTCCAGTGGAAAGTTGAAGGTCTAAAGTTGAAGAAATTCCGCGTAAAACCCGACTTCGTCTTCCACGCGCAGAAGCTCGCCGTCTTCGTCGACGGCTGCTTCTGGCACGGTTGCCCGCTCCACGCCACCTCGCCCAAGACCAACGCCGCCTTCTGGCGAAATAAGATCGCCGCCAACCGCACCCGCGACCGCCTCGTCACCCGCACCCTCCGCGCCCGCGGCTGGACCGTCCTCCGCATCTGGGGCCACGAGCTCAAGCCCGCCCACGAACGCCGGCTCCTGAACCGCCTTCGCCGCGCCGGGCTTGAAGCCCGGCTTGCGCTTCAAGGCTGAGCTCGACACATTTTCGACATGCTCAACTGGTCCCAATGCTCTGCCGTGGAGCAGATTCCCGGGAAAGTCAGCGGTGTCTGGCTGTTCAAAGACACGCGCGTTCCCGTAAAGGCGCTGTTCGAGAATTTGGAAAGCGGCGCCACCGTGGAGGAATTCCTCCAGTGGTTTCCCGGCGTCGGTCGCGAGCAGGTCGAAGCCGTGCTGGATCACGCCCAACGCAGCCTCGCCGAGGCCTGAAGCGGGCGGCGATGAAGATTCTCTTCGATCAGGGCACAACTGAACCGCTGCGGCGGTTTCTCCCAGATCACGAGATCCTGACGGCCTACGAGCAGGGTTGAGGCCGTCTTCAAAATGGCGACCTGTTGCGCGCGGCGGAATCCAGCTGGATTGCTTCGTCGCTACGCTTCTCGCAATGACAGTCTGTTTATCAAGGGAGGTTGGTATTACCTGCTTCATGAGCAGGATCTGGGCTCCTACGAAACGTCGGAACCTAATGGCCTGAACTTTGCGCTAATCAAACACCGTTCGGCAGCCGCCACAGTCTCGGCGCCTGCCGAACGTCAGCCATCACATTGGGTCACAACTTCAGCAGCCGCTTCACGTCGGCTTCGAGTGCCTGACCGCGAGCGTTGGTTGAGACGACCTTGCCTTCCTGATCGAGCAGAAACATCGCGGGGATTGAGGCGATGCCGTAGCGCGTGGAGATTTCGTTTTTCCAATGCTTGCCGTCAAACTGCTGCGGCCAGGGCATCTCGTTGGCGGCGGTGAAGTCGGTGAGGATTTTCTTCGCCTTGGCCAGTTTCGCTGCGGTTTGCTCCGGCGTGTCGGCGGGCAGGAGCCGGCCGTTTTCCAAGCTGATGCCGACGATTTCAAAGCCCTTTTCGTGATAGGCCGCGTAGACCTTCTTCACGTTGGGCAGTTCGGCGATGCACGGGCCGCACCACGTCGCCCAGAAGTCCACCAGCACGACCTTGCCGCGGAGTTTCGCAAGGTCGACCTCCCGACCGTCCACGGCCGTGAAAGCCATCTGGAGCGGCCGCTTAAGCAGCGCGGCAGCGCCGGACTTGCCCGTCGCCATATCGGCCATCGCCTTGTTGGGGCTGCCGGTGAAGAACACCCACTCCTCTTCGACGCGTCCCGGCTCCGACTTTTCGACCAAATTCATGTAGGTGTAGAGCAACGCGACGCCGCCCGCCGCGGCGGGGTTTTTCGCCGCGAAGCCGACCACTTTTCCGCGGAGATAGGCGAGATCCAGCTTTTGCCCGTTGCGAAGCGCGGCCGTCGCGGCGTTGAGCGGCTTCATGGCGTCCAGCGCCAGGAGTTGGTCGCGCACATCGGAAGGCAGATCGGCGGCCGTGGGCATGGCGGCCTTCAATTCGTCGAAACGGGCCTTCCACGCCGCGGCGGCAGCCTCGTCGATGACGGGCTTAGGTGCGCCTCGATCGTCTGTCTCCCACGCTTTCACGAATCGCGGTTGAGTCGGACTAAGCCGCATCACCACGTTCCAGCGGCGCGGATCGGACGGATATTTTTCCATGAAATCCACCCCCCGCGAATGGGTGAGGGCATAAAGTTGCTCGACGACCTGCGCGCGTTCGAGGGCGGAGAGGGCGATAAAGTTTTCCGGCGGTCGCGCCGCTACCGCGTCCAGAAATGCCTTCCAGTCGGCGTCGGCGGCCGAGAGCGCCGGGGTAGCGGTGGTCGCGGCCACGCCGAGCGGGCACGGCGCGGCCGAGGCGGCGACCACGAAGAGCGCCGCGCGAAAAAGAAGGATGGTTTTCATAGGCGAGTGATCGGGTAAAGGTTGGCTCACTTCCCGGGTAGCACCGTCGCGCGCGACACGCGGTCGCGGCCAAGGTAGCTTTTGGCCAGCGCGCTCAATTCATCGGTGGTGATGCCTTCGAGGTCGGTGATCCGCGTGCGCGCCCGGTCGAGCATCTCGGGCTTCTTTTGGGCCTGGGAGAGCACGTTGGTGAGCCAGTAGGCGTTATTGCGCGAGGATTCCCTCGCCGCGGTGAGCGCCGGCTGGCGGGCGCGGTTGAGTTCCTCCGCTGTGACGCCGTTCACCGCCAAATCGTCGGCGAGGGCGATCGCGGCCTCCGCGATCTTGTCCGCTGCCGAAGGGTCGATGTCGATCGAGGTCACGAGGTAACCGTAGCCGGGATAGGTTTCGCTGGCCATGCTCTGGGCGCGCGGGCTGTAGGTGCCGCCCATGTCCTCGCGGAGTTTCACGCGCAGACGGTCGCTGTAGATGCCCGCCAGCAGCGTGAGTCGGCGGGCGCGTTGGGCGTCGAAGCCGTCATTGGTCGGCCAGTAAAGGGCGACGAGGCCTTTCGGAATTTTCGATGAAATCGTGTAGTTCTTCGTGAACGGCTGCGCCGGGAAGGACACTTTGAGGAGTTCCGCGAGCGCAGGCTTCGATTCGCGCGGCGGGAGCGCGCCGAGAGTCTTGGCGACGGCATCGACGGTGGCGTCAACGTCGAGATCGCCGACGATGGCGACTTCGATCGACCCACGGGTGAGCTGGGGCGTGAGCCAGGCGCGGACCTCGTTGAGCGTGCGCGCCATGATGAGAGGCTTCGGCGGCAGCCCAAAGCGGGGATCGCCATTGGCGATGAGGTTGGCCACCTCAGTCGCGATCGGTCCAGTCGGAGTATTTGCGACGGTGCCGTAAATCATGTCCAGCGATTGCTGATTTTGACGAAAACCTTCGGCCCGGTAGCCGGGATCGGTGAGACGGGCGGCGAACAACTGCAACGTGAGCAACAAATCCTCCCGGGTGGTCCCGGCAGGGCCGGTTCCGCGGCCGCCGCGCGCGGCTGAAACGGTCGGATAAGCCAGAACGAAAGCATCGGGCGTTGTCTGCAACGAGGCCCCGGCATTGCGACCCGCGAGGATGCGCCGAAGGTCGTCCATGCTGTGCTTGCCCAAGCCGCCGCCGTTGAAAACGCCGCTGCCGATCTGCGCCAAACCGCGCTGGTCGGCCGGCTCGGTCATGGATCCATTGCCCACGCGAGCGCTGACCATGATGCGACCGGCGTCGAAGTCGGTCCACTTGAGATTCAGCCGCACCCCGTTGGCGAACGTCACGAGAGTGAGATCGAGATCCGCCACGTGCTCGCGTTTCATGACTTTGCCCGGCGGGCCAAAATCCGTGTAGGCCCAAGCCCGGGCCTCTTCGGCGGCTTTTGGCAGCACCGCCACGACCCGTGATTCCTCGTAGGCCGCGTCGATCGCGGCGACGGCATCGCCGGAGATCTTCGCGTTGCCGGTGACCATGACGTAGAGGCCGTTGCCGGAGAAAGCCTCCCGAAGGGCTGCGGCGCATTCGTCCAAGGTCACCTTTTCCAGCGCCGGTTTCAGCAGCGCGAGCCGGTCGGCGGACGAGGTGAACACCTCCTCGGCCACGAGACTGGCGAGCAGGACGCCCGCGACGGTGCCGGAGCGGCGCGTCGAGGCCGACTTCACGGCCTGCTCAAGCCCGCTGACATAGCTCACGACCACTTCCTTGAGCTCATCGGGCTGGAAACCATGCTCCAGCGCGCGCCGGAGTTCCTGTTCGCCCAACGCCAGGGCCGCCTGCCAACGATCGGCCTTGCACGTCAGCTCAACGGAGGCGTCGCGAACGAACTTGAAGCTCTCGCTGACCGAGGCGGCGGCCTGCACGAAGGGCGCCGCTTCCTTCTTCGCGAGTTCGGAGAATCGCCGGTTGAGGATGGCGAACGCCAGCGCGGTGGGCAGTTTTCGAATGCGGTTGGCGGCCGTGTCCGGTGCAGGCTTGTAGGCGGTGATGCACTTCAGCGACACCCGGGTGGACGGTGCTTCCGGTTCCGGGTGGTAGCCCGCGCGCACGCCGTCGAACGTTGCGATGGTGCCGAGCGACGGCTCGGGTTTCGCCGGGGCGCGGGGTTTGAGGGCCGCAAACGTCGCCACGATCTGGCGCTCCACCGCCGGTGCCTCGACGTCGCCCACGACGACGACGACCATCTTTTCCGGGCGATACCACGTGTTCCAGAATTCCACGAAACGTTCGCGCGGCGCCCGCTCGATGACTTCTTGCAACCCGATCGGCATGCGGGAGGGCAGACGCGTCGTGCCCAAGACGAACTGGAGTTGGGCGAGCTGCGTGCGGTAGGCGATCGTGTCGCGCGACCGTTTCTCGCTGAGGATGACACCGCGTTCCTTGTCGATTTCCTCTGTCCTGAGGAGCAGTCCGCCCGCATCGTCGGCCAAGACGCGCAGGCCTTCGGCCAACGTGGCCTCCTTCGTATCGGGCAGCTCCAGCATATACTGCGTGCGGTCCAAACCCGTGGAGGCGTTGGTATCGCCGCCGAAACTCATACCCATGCGTTGGAAAAACTCGACCAGCGTGCCGGGAGCAAAGTTCTCGCCGCCGTTGAACGCCATGTGTTCGAGGAAATGCGCGACACCGCGCTGGTTTTCCTCCTCATGCAGCGAACCGGCGAGCACGAGCAGGCGCAGCGAAGCCCGGCCCTTGGGCTCGCGGTTTGGGTAGATGACGTAGCGCAGCCCGTTCTCCAGCACGCCGAACTTCGCGGCCGGGTCGGGTTTGAGATCGCTCGCCTCATGCGCGAAGCGCGGCGTGACCGCGAGCAGCGGCGCGACGAACAGCGCGAGAACAAGAAACAGGCGACGGATGGTCGCGGCACAGGTGAACATGGAGTTTGGAGGATACATTCGGAGGTAAGTTGAACGGTGGAGGCCGCGAATTTGCGCCGGCCGGCGGGTCGGGAACAGGGTTGGGCTCAGAAGTTCTTGCGCACGGTGAGCGTGTAGGTCGCGAGCCGCGCGTCGCCATAAGAGCTGATATAGTAGGGGGTGCGGAAGGCGTCGAAGGGAGGGGTTTTGTTCAGAACGTTCTGCACGCCGATTTGCAGCTCGGTGCGGCTGAGAGCGCGCCGAAACCACGAGGCGTCGCCCGCCGTGGCTTGAGGGAAGCGTCGCGCGACGAACACGTCGTGGTAATGCTGGCTCGGAATGCGGTCGGAACCCTGAGGGGCCACGCTGGCGAGGCGCTGCAGCGAGGAATCCACAAACCGCGCCGACCAGCCGAACGTCCACTGGTTGTAGTCGCAGCTCAACCCGGCCCCGGCCTTAAATTTCACGTAGCCCGGAGTGCCGATAAATTCGGTCAGCGGGGCGTTGACGGTGGCCTGCACCCGGTAGTGCATCCACCAAGTGGCTGTGCTCCAAAAATTCCACACCCCGAATCGGGCCGTGCGCCGGCTGTAGTTGACCGAGGCGTCGTAGCTCTCGGTCAGCGCTTGGTTGAGGTTCATACTGCGCGCATCGACCGACGTGATGGAACCGACGGGATACGGATCGCCCGTTGCCGGTGTGTCGCGCTCAACGCGGTCGGGCAGAAAGTCTTCGAAGTTGACCACGTTCTGCACGCTCAGCGTCGCGATGTTGTCGATCTTCTTGATCTGCGAAAAGCCCACCGAGACGCGCAGCCCCGTGAGTTTCTTCGGCTCCCAAACCAAGCCCACGCTTATGTCCTCACCCCATTCGGGCTTGATGTCGGGGTTGGTGCCCGAGGTGAAGTTGACGGTGGTGGAGGCATTGCCGCGCTTGGGATCGGTCACGCGGGTCGAGGATATGTTTGGCGTGGCCACCGACTGGTTGTAGGTCGGCGGGCGAAAGGCTTCGCTGTAGGATGCGCGCAACAGCAGATCTTGAAACGGCCGGTAACGCAGGCCGTAGGTCGGCGTGGTGGCGTTGTAGCGGGTCTTGTTACGGACAATGTTAGCCGTCGCCGAAGATACGAGCGCGGTGGCGGTGGTGACCTTAAACCGCTCGTCGCGACCCGCCACTTGAAAGTCGAGCTGGCGCAGCAGCGGCCAGTTCTTCTTGGCGCCCAGCACCGGCACCCACACTTCGGCATATAAGGCGTCCGTGCCGCGGCTTCGGGCGGGGATGACGAAGAAGGAGTTGGGCGGGGTGTTGTAAACGGTGTCCGATCGATAGGTGGGGATCACTTCCTTCCGGTAGCTGAACGTCGCGGCGAGTTTGATCGGGCCGGCAGGCAGAGACCAGAGCGGGCCGGCTGATCTGAGGGCGTATTCTTCGAGGGTATTCTTCGAACTCAGATTGAGCCGCCCAAGGTAAGGAGTCAGGTTCAACGGATAGGCGACCGTGTCGCGAAAGGGATTCAAAACCCCGCTGTTGAAATCGTTGTTCATCGGCGTCGTGTTGAGCGCGACCTGTGATTGAGTCGTCCGGGCGCGGTTCCAAGTGAGGTCGGCGTGCAGCCGCCATTCATGCGGGAGGCTGACAATCACGCCGGCAAGAGCGCGGAGATTGACCAGCTGCAGCGCGAACTCCCCGATGGCGTCCGCGGGATCCGTGGGGATGGAAAGGCGCACAACCTGGCCGAAAGGATTGGTCGGCGCGGCGGCGGCGACCGAAAAATTGGCCGTGGCGGAAAACGGCATCTGCTCGGAGTTTTGGTTGATATTGGTGCTGCGGCGGTATTCGACGAACGCCTCGAGCCACGGGTAGAACTGCCGGGATAGCTTCACCTGCTGGGCCGTGACGGTGCCCGGCGACCCGATCATGTAGCGGGCGGCTCCGTTCTGGTGGGTGGGGGCGAGATCGTAGTTGTAGGTGCCGGCCCTGCTTTGCAGCGCAGCCCGCGTGACGGCCAGATTACCTCCGGCAAAACCGGCCGGCACCGAGGTGTAGGTGGCGGTGCCGGGGCCAAACAGCGGTGTGTTGGTGTTGCTGCGGATGTTCGGCGTCGCGCCCAAGGGCTGCGAATTGGGTGGGAGAAAGAAAGTCGGTGAATTCTGCCGGATCGACGCGAGGCCGTCCTGCACGAAGCTGCGGTCCTGAACCAACAGCGCCTTGGTGTCGGAGTAGCTGCCCGTCACCATCACCTGCGTCTTGCCGCCTTCCAGCGACATTCCGCCGGCAAAGTTCACGCTGCGGATCGGCGCATCGCTTGAAAACGTGTTGTTGAAGGACGTGCTCACCTGGACGCCGACATAATTGCGGCGGAGCACGACGTTGATGACCCCGCCGACCGCGCTCGCGCCGTAGATACCGGAGGCGGCCGAAGGCAGCACTTCGATGCGATCAATTGCAGCGAGGGGCACGCCGTTGATGTCGGACTGGTTGCCGGTGGCGAGCAGGTTGTAGTCGGCGGGTCGGCGCCCGTCGATTAGAACCAAGGTGTGGTCGGTGCCGAGGCCGCGGAGGTTGAAGGAACTAAAATTCCCGTTGTTGGCGGAGAAATTGTTCGGTGCCTCGGTCGCATCCATCGGCAGCCGCTGGCGAAGGAAATTCTCCACGCTGGTAGCACCCGATTGTTCGATGGCCCGGCGTTCAAAGATAAGATACGGCTGCGCGTCATCCATCGTGCGGGGCAGGTCCACGTTCGCACTCTGGAACGGTTGCACCCGGTTGCTACCGACCTCGTAGGGATCGAGCACCGTCGCTGCACCGGCTCGCACGAGGTAGGGCTCGAGCTTGGTGACATCGAGGGCCTTGCGCATTGTTTGGCCGGTGAGTGCGAGATCCTCGCCCGCGCCCACCACCACGTTTGCGATGTGGAGGGGCTGGTAGCCGTCGGCCGTGGCAATCAATAGGTGGGTGCCAGCCTTCAGGGGGGAAAAGTAATACTCGCCATACTTGTCCGTTCTCACCGTCTGGCCAGTCTCACTCACGGCCACGGTCACGCCGGCCGCCGGGCGGCCGTCACCCCAACCCAACGAGCCACGCACCGATCCTGCGGCTCGGACCGCAGGTGCGGCGGCGCCACGCACCGCGGTGACCACAAACTTGCCACCGCTATTGCGGCGGGCCCCGAATCCCGTGCCTCGCAGCAAACGCGCGATCGCGTCCTCCGGCTCGAATTGGCCGATGACTTCGTTGGCCCGGACTTCCTTCAGATCTTCAGCGGAGAAAACCACCTCCACGGCGGCCTGCGCGGAGAAAGCCATCAACGCCGACGATCCCGGCTGGGCCCTGATTTCGAATTTCACAGGCGCCGCAAGGCCCGCAACGGCCAGATTCGCGAGTGCGAAGACGAGAACTAGGCGGGTTCGTTTCAGAAGCATGGGGTGTTGGCGGAGCAGGATGTTGGGAACGCGACTCTCAATGCACTACGACAAACGAGACGCGCGCCTCCCCCCGTTGAAGGGAAAAATTTTTCAACGCCGGGCGGGCGGGCGGGCGACGACTCGCACCGAACCGTCGGCACCGTGAACCACGCCCACCGGCAGCGCCTGCTCCACGGCCGCGAGAAAGCCTTCGAGGTCGTCGAGGCTGTAGCGGCCACCCACGCGCAGGGCGGCGGCATCGGCCGCCACGGTTACGGGCTTCACATGGTAGGCGGCAAATCGGCCAAGCGCATCAGCCAGCGGCTCGGACTCGAAAGCCGCCTGGCCCACGCGCCACGCGGTGACGTTCTGCGCGGACTCGGGCGAAAGCGTGCGCACCGCCACGCCGGAAGCACCGAGCACGGCCTGCTCGCCCGCGCCGAGCGGGACGGGCACTTGAGCCTCCCCGGCGGCGGCGGCCGACTGCACCCGCACGGTGCCCTCGAGCACCGTGACTTCGGCGCGACCGGCCGCGGTCGAGCGGACGTTGAACACGGTGCCGGTCACGCGCACGCCCCCCCCCGGGGTCGCGACGAAGAAAGGTCGCGCGGGATCATGCGCCACACGGAAAAACGCTTCGCCGCGCCCCAGCGTGACGCGTCGTTCGTGGCGGCCGAGGGTGATGACGAGTTCGGTCTGCGCGTTGAGTTCGACCCGGGAGCCGTCGGCGAGCGCGAGGGCGCGTCGCTCGCCGAAACCCGTTCCGGCATTTTGCGGCCACATCGACCAGACGAGTCCCGCAACGGCCAACGAGGCGGCGGCCGCGAGCGCGCGGCCGGCCCAGCGCCAGCGGCGATGGCGGGCGGCGACTCCGTCGATGAGCGCATCCGCCTCGCCTGCATCGGTGAGCACGGGGAGTTGGGTGCGGAGTAGCGCGCAAAGCTCGCGGTAACGGGAAAGCAGCCAGCGATGGTCCGGATTCGCGTCCAACCAGGCGGCAAGCTCACTCTGCTCGTGGGACGTCAACGGACCGGTTTCAAGGCGGGCCGTCCACTGGGCCGCTTGTTTTTCAGTCTCTTCGCGATTGTTGTTCGGGGATACGGTCATGGCGATCACTGTCCGGCGGCGCCGCGCACGTCGTCGGCGGCGGATGGTTCATCGTTCGATTGCAACGACGCGCGCAGGAGCCGGAGCGCGCGGGAGTGTTGTTTTTCGACGGTCTTGCGGGAGATTCCGAGCCGGGCTGCGGCCTCCGGATGCGTGCAGCCACGGAGCGTGCATAGTATGAGCACCGCCCGGCAACCCGGCGGCAAACGCGAGATGGCCAACTCTGTCGCCGCCCATTCCTGCCGCGCCATCACGACGCGCTCAACGCCGGGCGCCTGCGCGGGCGAAAGCTCAATGATGTTGCTATCAGCCGACTGCACCGGGGCGATTTCGCGGCGCTTGAGCTGGTTGATGGCAAGGCGGCGGGCGGTCGTGAAGAGCAAACCTTCCGGCCGACCGACCGCTTCTTTCTCCATCGTGCGGTAGACGCGCGCATAGGCGTCGTGCGCCACGTCCTGTGCATCGGAACGGTTGCCCAGCAGCCGGGCCAAGTAACGCCGCAACGGCGCGAGGGTCGCGCGGTAGAGCGACGTAAACTCGCGAAGTCGTGGGTCGGGATCGGACATCGGAGGGGTTTCCTACCGCCGGCGCGGTCCGGAGTAAAACTGCAATGTGCGGGTGGCGGGCATCGATTGTGTTACCCACCACGACAATCGAGGCGGCCCGCCCCCCCCCTTCGCAGTGGTGATTCGGGATACATTCGTCCGGAAAAACCCGACCGAGCGACATCGTCCGCTTACATCAATGCACTCGGGATGACGGCAGGCATTTTGCCGAAGCGGCCCGATTCTCTGGGGTCGATGCCCACCCTTGTTGGAGTGAATTTCCGGTCGGCTCATCGTGCAGCAGATTCCTCCGACTTGTGACCGCCGAGAGAACTGTTTTTCTGTTATGCCGAGGAGCCAGCCGCCGCAGCTTCGCCCGTCCTATGCTAAAACTATAGGCGGGGCACATCTAACTTCGCGCAAACTCCAGCATCGGCCCGAAATCCTGCCCATCGGCCGCCCGCACGGCGGCGAGGTAGCGGGCGCGGATTTCTCCGACCGCGACCAGATTCGAGCCCGCACCCCAAGTCAGCGGCGCACCACGGCCAGCCGCGACCACAATGTCGGCGACGAGCCGCGCGTGACGCCCGTTGCCGTTGGGCCACGGATGGATGACCACCAACTGATGGTGCAGGCGCACCGCCACCTCGTGCAGCGGGTAGCTCGCATACTGCAGTTGGGTCCGCGCGTCGTCGAAAGCGTTGCGCACACCCTCAGTGATGCGGGGCACGGCCCAGCCGAGATTTTTCTCCGTCGTGCGGTAGCGTCCGGCCCAGCGCCACACGCCGCGAAACATCCGGCGGTGCAACTCCCGCCCAAAAGCGTCGCTCAGCAGATCCGTGCGCGCGAGCGCCCGCGGTCGCATCGCCCAAACTCGCGCGGTGTTGATCCCCAGCCGTTCGACTTGGTTGAGCTGAGCCCGTATCGCCAAGCTGGGAATCAATTCCAACTGCTCCTCCGATGTGAGCGGCGTGGCCCCGTCCTCGACGGGAAACAGGTCGAGATCGTCCCCCGGACTCACGCGGTCGGAGGCGCAGGTCGCACCGGTTTCAGATCCCCCACCGCCTGACCTTCCAACGCCATCGAATGCTCCGTCGCCGCCAAATGCGCCCGCGCGGGATCATGCCGCGCTGCCAGCTCGGCAAACGACTCAGCCACCCCCGCCCGCGGCACCACAAAGTATACGAGCTCACACTCCATCGCCTCGGCCGCCCGTTGCAGCGACTTCAGACTAATCGCCCCGCGCGCTTCCGCCGTTTCCAGTTGGGCATAGGATTGCCGGGTCATGCCGAGCTTGGCCGCCAGGCCAGCCTGAGTCGCGCCCGCGCTCTCCCGCACCGCCCGCAGCCAACCGCGCACCGGTCGACGCGCCGCCGCCCGCGCGTTCTTTAACGCGTCCACCTGTTGATCGAGCCCCTTAAGCACGATGTCTCGAATCCCGCTATTCATGCAGTCTATAAACTGCTTTTTTCGTTATTTTGCAAGTTATAACCTGACTTTTAGGTCGATTAGCAGGTTAAAAACTGCTTACTTTAGTCAGGTTATTTCCAAATATCCAGCTCTCGGGTCGTTGCCGTTCCCCGCCCGCCTCCAGTCCCTGAGCCTCTACGCCACCGCCTCCAAAATCGCCTCGGGATGACGCTCGGCGACCTTCAATAGCACCCGCGCCGCGCCCGACGGCTTGCGCCGCCCCTGCTCCCAGTTTTGCAGCGTGTCCAAGCTGATGCCAAACACCCGGGCAAACTCGGATTGGCTAAGTCCCAACTTGGCCCGGATGGCGACGACGCTGTCCGGTTCGATGTGATCGACGCGGGCAACCACGCCTTTTTCACCCCGCAGGGCGGAGCCGAGTTCACGGACACCTTCGAGCAGTTTCTTGAATTCTTTGGCTTTCATGGAATTTGGGTGGCGACGAATCTCGCGAGGGCCGCGAGTTGGTTTTTGGTGAGATCGGATTGGCGATTCTTGGCGTAGGCAAACACGAGGTAGATCGTGGCCGCCTTGGAAACATAGTAGTAGATGACCCGCGCACCGCCGCTCTTCCCGCGACCTGCCATCGCCCGGCGAATTTTACGCAGACCCTTGCCCCCGGGAATTATGTCACCCGACTCCGGCGCGAACACGAGGGCGAGTTCCAGCTCCATCACGTCAGTCTCATTTAAGAGGCCCGAGGCGGACCGCTCAAAGGTTGTGAGGCGCTTGAACTCCATTTCATTACTATACGCCTAAGGCGTATAAATTGACCAGCGTAAATTTACTTCAAACCAACAGGGCCACATCCACTTCACCCGCTCTCGAAATTCCCCGAAGCGAAGATTGTCGCCGTTTCTCCGGCCCTGATACGTTTACCAAATGCCCCGCATCCTCCTCGTCGCCGAAAAACCCGCCGCAGGGCGCGACTTCGCGGCGGCGCTCACCGGCGGGCATTTTACCGGGCAGGGGCCGCACCGGGGCCGCATGGCCGACGGCGCCGAGCTCACCGTCGTCTCCGCGCGCGGGCATCTCTTCGAATTGGCCAAGCCCGAGACCTACGACCCGAAATTCGGCGCTTGGAACGTCCACGATCTGCCCATCGTGCCGGCCAAGCTCTGGGATTTCGTCGAGGAGCCGCGCGCCGATGCCGACAGCCTGCTCGCGATTCTCCGCCAGGAAGCCGCCGCCCACGCCGGCTGCGAAATCGTCAACGGCTGCGACGCCGAGCGCGAAGGCGAGGTCATCTTCCGCAAGGCCCTGCGCGGCGTAAAAGCCCCCGCCGGCACCGCCTACTCGCGCATGTGGGCGCAGACGATGACGGTCTCCGGCCTGCAGGAAGCCTTCGCCACCCGCCAGCCGCTCAAGACCTACGACGGTCTCGCGCAGGCCGGCTTCACCCGCGACCAGGCCGATTGGCTCGTGGGCATGAACGTCACCGTGCTCGCGACGAAAACTCTCCCGCGCGGGCGCGGCGACTGGAAGGTCTGGTCCGTCGGCCGCGTGCAGACGCCCACCCTCGCCCTCATCGTCGCCCGCGACCAGTTGATCGCAAATTTCGTGCCGCAAAAATTCTGGGAAGCCCACGGCTCGTTCGCCGGCATCGAGGCCAAGGCCGAGCTCGACGCCTACGCCGCCTCGCCCGACCGCATCAAACTGCTCGGCGCCCCCAGCGTGAGCAGCGAGCGCGACAAAAAAGTTTTCTGGGAAAAAGCCAAGGGCGAGGCCTTCACCGCCGCCGCGATGGCCCCGGCGACCTACCGCGCGACCGAGAAGAAAGCCACGCGCACGGAGAAACCGCCCCTGCCCTTCGACCTCCAGGAAATGCAGAAGCTGATGTCGAAAAAGTTCGGCAGCACCGCCACCGACACACTCGCGATCCTCCAAAAACTCTACGACGCCAAGCTCATCAGCTACCCGCGCACCGACTGCCGCTTTCTCCGCGAGGACATGAAGGAGAAACTCTACGCCTCCCTCGTCGACGTCCACGCGCACCTCCGCGCCATGCGGCCCGCGCTGCATCTTTCGCAGCAGGAGCTGATGCCGAAAAAAATCGCCTTCGCCGCCCGCGCCTTCGACGACAAGCAGGTCGAGGGTCACTACGGCCTCGTGCCCACCGGGGAGGTCAACGGCATCTCCACCCTCACGGGGAACGACCTCTTCGCTTTTCTCACCGTCGTCCAGACCACGCTCATGGCCCTCGACGAGGCCGCGAAATACCGCGGCGTCACCCGCCGCTACACGCAGGAAGGCGGCACCGGCCCCTACGCGCCCGCCGTCTTCCGCGCCTCGCGCGAGCAGATCGAGTTTCCCGGCTTCAACCGCTGGGTGAAACGCGAGGAACGCCCCGCCCGCGACCTCCCGCCCATCACCGAAACGCAGGTCCTCGACGCGGCGACGCTGAAGGAGCTCACCACCAAGCCGCCCGAGCATTTCACCGACGCCACGCTCCTCGACGCCATGAAATATGCCGGCGAGACCTTCGACGAAAACACACCCGAGGAGCAGCGCGAGGCGATGATCGAGGTCATGAAAGACAAAGGCATCGGCACCGCCGCGACCCGCGCCAACATCATCGAGAAAATCCTCCTGCGCGGCTTCGTCATCCGCGAGAAATCCCGCCTCCTCTCCACCGAAAACGGCCGCCTGCTCTGCCGCGAACTCACCCCGCGCGCCCCGAGTCTCCTCTCCGCGAAGCTCACCGGCGAATGGGAACTCATCCTCAAAAAAATGGAGCGCAACACCACGCCCATGACGCGCCCCGAGTTCCTCGACGCGCTGCTCGCCAGCGTCGTGAGCATGAAAGCGGCGTTCATCTCCGGCAGCACCCGCGCCGGCCTCAATGACCCCGTCGTCCCCGTCACCGCCGGCACGCCCGTCGAGGGCGCAATCTGCCCCAAGTCCAACGAAGCCCTGCTCGACCGCGGCCCGTTCTTCGAGGCGCCCGGTTTCCCCGGCCTCCGCCTCTGGAAATCCGCCTTCGGCCGCCCTTGGGACGCGGCCGAGTTCGTCGCCCTCCTCACCAGCCACCTCGCCGGCAAACCGTTTCACGCCGCCAACCTGAAATCCGCCACCGGCAACCGCGCCTACGAAGCCGACCTCGTCCTCGACGCCGCGCTCAAGAAACTCGTCATCCACCTGCCCGAGCCCACGAAGGTGAAAGGCGTCAAATGCCCGAAGTCGGGAAAACTCCTGCTCGACGGCGGCACGTTTTTCGAAGCGCCCGGCTGGCCCGGATTGAAACTCTGGAAAACCGCATTCGGGAAAACGTTCTCCGCCGCCGACTACGTCCCGATTTTGCAGGGCTGGAAAGACAACGCGCCCATCGACGTTTCCGCGCTCGTCTCCGCGAAATCGGGCAAGCCCTACACGGCAAAAATCATCCTCGATGAAAGCGGCGCGAAGATGAAGTTGGACTTCGGCGTCGTGCCGCCGCCACCGGCAGCAAGTTGAGTTCCGCCGTAGGGCGGGGTCTTTGACCCGCCCCCCACGCCTCCTCATTCCAACGCCTCCAGCCAAACCGACCGTCATTGCGAGAAGCGCAGCGACGAAGCAATCCAGCTGGATTGCCACGGCGCGCTTCGCGCACCTCGCAATGACAAACGTCTAGAAACTAAAGGACGTTGGTATCGCGCCGATCAAGATCCAGGGCGGGTCGAAGACCCTACTTTTCAAATACCCCCCCCCTACGCCAAAATCCCCTTCACGACTTTGCCGTGGACGTCGGTGAGGCGGAAATCGCGGCCTTGGAAGCGATAGGTGAGCTTGGTGTGATCGAAGCCGAGTTGATGGAGAATCGTGGCGTGAAGATCGTGCACGTGGACCGGATCGCGCGCGACGTTGAAGCCGAGGTCATCGGTCGCGCCGTGGACGTGGCCGGCCTTCACGCCGCCGCCGGCGAGCCACATGGTGAAACCGCGGTTGTGATGATCGCGGCCGTCGTTGCCGCCCTGCACCATCGGCGTGCGGCCAAATTCTCCGCCCCAAATCACGAGCGTGTCTTCCAACAGTCCGCGCTGCTTGAGATCCTGCACGAGCGCGGCGCTGGCGCGGTCGGTGTCGCGGCAGTTCTTCTGCAAATCCCTCGAGAGGTTGCCGTGCTGGTCCCACGCCTCGTGGAAAAGCTGCACGAAACGCACGCCCCGCTCGATGAGCCGGCGCGCGA
>JBIKWB010000053.1:0-19233 GCA_044356555.1 Opitutaceae bacterium
GCGGGCCCAAGCACCCTCGATTTGCGCCACCAGCTCCGGTCCCAGATTCTCAAGTTTGCGTGCCATGCTCGAAGCCTGAACCGAATTTCACGTTTTGTATAGTCTAAAAGCTATGGGAATTTGGTATAAACCGCCCCGCTGGAAAAACCACTCTCCTCTGAAACTATTTTCACTCCCTGCTCCAACTGCGGAACTCGGGTTAGGGGCAGAAGGGTCCGCCGCCAAAACCGAGCCGTTGATACTCCCTCACCACGTGCCCTTGATGCCAATCGTCCAGAGCGAGGCGTAGTCGATGCGCTGGCGGAATTGCGCGTGCTCGGGCGTGTTGGGGCCGAGGATTTCGGTGTCTTCCGTCGCGTTGCCGACGTTCCGTAGGTTCACGAACACGCCCACGCGTTTCCAGAAATAGTACTCCCCGAGCACGTCGATGTAGAGCCGCTTGGCCGAGTAGTTGAACGTGCCCGACTCGATCCCCTGCCCAGTGACGGCCGCATTGCGCTGCCGGCCGCGGTAGTTCCAGTTCACCCGCGCGTTCCATTTCGGGCGCGTGAGGCTCACGCCCCAGCTCGCACTCCGCGAGATAAAGCCCGCGAGCGACGCGGTCTCGTCGCCAAGCAGGCGCTGCGAGCTGCCGTTCGCAAACACCTGCACTCCGCGCGCCCAGTTCGGCAGGAACGTGAGCGCCTGCTTGTAGCTGAGGTCGATCCCCTGCATCCGCACCGTGCCCCGCAGGTTGTGCTGGGTCTGCACGTCGAAAGGATCGTAGGTCGCGACATCGAGGTCGTAGAGATTGAGAAACTCCGGCGTCGCGTTGAAGACGGTTGCACCGAAGAAATCGTCGATCTGCCGTCGAAAGGCGCCGACCGAAATCTGCCCGACGCCTTGGAAATAGCGCTCGAGCCGCACGGAGAACGTCTCGGCCTGCCATGCCTTGATCGCGGCATTGTTGACGACGATCCGGTTGTTATTCCCGGCCGGTAGCGAGGTGTCTGGCAGCGTGACGCCGCCCGTATAGAAGGAGAAGTTGGGCCGGCCAACCGATTGAAAATAGGCGGCGCGAGCCACCCAGTCCTCGGAGAACGTGTAGCTCGCGTTCAAGCTCGGGAAGAGCCGCAGGTATTCCTTCTCGGTGCGCGTGCCGCGGTCGAGGTAGGTCAGCCGCGAGACGCCGAGCGCATCGGTGGTCGGCACGATCAGGGCAGGTGTGCCGTCCGGGTTGCGCAGGATCTGGCCGCTCGCATCGCGCCGGAAGTTCAGCGACGGATCGCTGCGCGGGCCGGCGGCCTTGACGTTGGTCTGCTCAGCGCGGAGACCGCCGACAAGCTTGAGCCGCCGGTCCAAGAGCGAGACATCGCCGCGGAGATAGAGGGACGAGACGAGCTCCTGTGAGACGCGCGAGCCACCGACGAGATTCCGGTAGCGCGTGTTTTCATTGACCGTAAACTGCCCCGGATTGGCGGTGAAGTGTTCGTAGAACGTGCGGTTGCTGATCGTCTGCAGCTGCGGAAAGCCATACGGCAGCGTGCGCTGCGAATAGATCGGATCGAAGAATTGCACCGCAGTGTCGTCATTGCCGACGGGCGTGGTGCTCGCGCGGCCGTCGCGGCCGACGTAGTTGTGCGTGATCGTGCCCCCGCGGTAGTCGCGCTGCGCTTCACGAACATCGAAGCCCACTTTCAGCGTAAACGGCACCGCCGTGAAGAAATCCCGGCGCAGATGGCCGTAAGCCGTGCGCTGCGTGTCGAGCGTGCGGTCGGCTTGGCGGGTGCCGGACGTGAGGGCATAGGTGCCGAGGTTGTAGGGGTCGATCGGCGCTCCGGTTGCGCCGTCGGTCACAGTGATGCGGTTGGGCCGCAGGTAGAAGATGTCGTCGAACGCGATCGTCACGCCGGTGCGCTGCGCGGTCACGACGCGGAAGTAACCCTGCTCCATGTCGCGGTTCTGGTCGTTCTGCTGCGAGTAGCCGAGGCCGACGTCGCCTTTCCAGACTGGTCCTTCGTGCCGCCAGATCAGCGTCGGCATGTAGGTGCGGTTAAAACGATTTCGCTCCTGGTGGGCCGAGGTCAGCGTGCCCGCGCCGGTCGCCCCGCGCGTCGAGAAGGCGGTGAAGTCCCCCGGCAGCACCCGCACCGTGTTGAAGGTCACGTTTGAGACGAGGAACTGCCCATCGAACGACGAATATTGAAAACCAAAGGTGAGGCGGTCGTTCGGCGTCAACCGGTAGTCCACCGAGGCGCCGAGCGACCGGCGGGTGGTGACCTTGGGCGCGTCCTGGATGAGGTATTGGGAGAGGTAGGGTTTGTCCGGTGTGGTGTCGGGGAATGCCGCGCCAGTCGTGGCGGTGTTGGCGCCGCGCCAAGTTGTCTGGGCGTTGTCCTGCGGCGAGTAGTTCGTCGAGTAGCCGCCCGAGAGGGTGTAGCCGAAGCGCTTGTTCACCGGGGCCACATACGCGAAATCGAACCCGGGATGGACGTTGCGGGTGGCGCTGGGCTTGGGACCCGGGACCTTGTTGAAATCACGGGCATTGTCGCGCATCTGCAGATAGACACTCGTATTGAACGACGGCCGCGACCGCTCAAACGCGCTCCGCGGCACCATGTTCACCGAGCCAGCCAGCGCCGAACCCTGCGACTCCGGCGTGGGCGAGTAGCTCACCTCGATACGTGACAGGTTGTTGATCGAGATCATATCGGACTGTACCGCGCGGCTCGAGGTGCCGCCCGTCGCGGCGGTCGCCACACTAAAGCCGTCCACCGTCACCGGCACGAAATCCGAGGGCACGCCGTTGATTGAGATATCGCGGGCATTGCCGCCGGTGTAGTCGATGGTCACGCCGGGCATGAACTTGATGAACTCGGCCGCATTGCCCTCAGCGACATTGCCGAATTCATCGGTCGAGACGACATTCTTGATGGCCGAGGCAAAGCGCTGCTCGTTAATCGCAAACGCCGCGGCGTCCATCTCGCGCGAGGTGGCAACGCGGAACGCGTCGAGTTGCACGACGGCGCCATCCGCACCGGGCCGCGCGCCGGCAAGCGAGATGTCGTGCGGCGCGACGCCACCCGCGGCGACAGCGACGGAGGTGGTCAGCGGCGGAAGGCCGCTGAAGAGCACGGTCACGCGCGCGGTGCCAGCCGGGACGTTGGTTAAGCGGTAGGTGCCAGTGGCATCCGAGAAAGTCTCGAGCGGCGTGCCCTCAACGGTGAGGCGGGCATTCTCAACGTATTCGCCGCTGCGGGCGTTGAGCACGCGGCCTTCAATGGTGCCGACGCCGGTCGGTTGCGCGCGGACGGTCTCCGCGTTGGCGATCCAAACGATGCAAGTGGCTAAGATGAGAGGGGTAACGGTCAGGATTTTCATGGGGTTTAAAGGGGCGAAGAGCCGAAGATTCCAATGGGCGACGACCTAAGCAATCGGAGTGGGGGCCTAAGGAATCTTTTCAGCCAAATGCAGAGCTTGGGGTAAGCGGCCGATGGTAGGAAACTGGAACTCCTAAGATTTTCGACGGTGCGATTGAAGCGTCTCGCGTCAATCGTGGACTCAGCCGGATCGGCGTCCGGAATTCGCTTACGACTAGTTCGCGACGCGGCAAAATTTTCGTGGGATGTTCGGGAGGGAGCGGAGGCGCTAACTGACCGTCGCCAGGATGCCCCATAATTGCCCCAACAGCAGCACACCGTGCGGCGGCGAACGACCCGACTCCATCGCAGTGCAAAAGCGCAACGCTGCGGCCGCCCGCTCCGATTATGTACTTGGCTGCATTGCGGGGCATTTGATCGAGAGATCCCGTCGGCGCCGCGCTCGATCGCGCCGAAACCTTCTGCGTTACGGACGTTAAGCGGCCTCCACGCGCCTGCGTACTGGTGGCTACACAGTCCAAGTTTCCGGCGCCGACGGCGGCGTGGGTGAAGCGCTGGTTGAAATCTACGAGCTGCCTTGATTCGGTCTGCTGACGCTCCAAGCCGGCCGTGATTTTTGGGCCATAAAACTTGAAATTCCGGCCGCGCATTCTGCCCGCTTAACCGCGATAACCCGGGGGCTTCTTCCCTGGGGTGCCGGCACCCCCCGTGGGGCGGTCAAGTGGCCGGGAGCGATACGAGGCCTCACCTCCTCCTCGGCTGACCAGCGCCCGGACGCACCCGCGGATTGGGCCACCACTCCCTGGGTGAACTTCGGATCCGCGGCTACTTCGAGGTGTTGCTGCTTCTTTGGCGTGAAGTCCGGGCCGAAACTCACCCCGGGCCCTTGAGACCAATCGTCCGGAGCCGGGCGACAAAAGGCGGGTGACAAAAGGGGAGGTGTGACCACCGGCCTTCTCGGCTCGGCCCGTTTTGCAATCGCAGCCGGCACCGCGCGAGTCGCGGACACCTCAGCCCCGTTGCTTTTGAGTCCAAACTAAAACCATCCATCATCCTCTTCTTCGGGTCCGAGTAATCGGGGAAGCCCGGCCCGGCTCCTTGTTCAGCCCTTCTTTTCAGCTCCGACTCGTTTCAGCTCTTGGGTCACCCGCCCCGCCGATTTCCTAGTGCAGACGTGTGAGTAAAAATCGCAGTACGTAAATTTTCTGATGATATAGCCTTATTAACGGCTAGCTTTCTTGAAATCGTTGTCGGTTGATCAATGGTGAAATTCGGTGATGCAAACTTATCGCGCGCTCTCATCCGGAGTCAGTGCCGCTCTGCGGAAGATCGGTCCCTTTGCATTCGCTTGCCTTGGGTTCTTTGTGCTCGCCGTATTCGGAGCGCAGGCCGGGCTCACGGGGCAAACTGGGTATCCTTTTTGGGTCGCCAGCGGATTCGGTCTCGCCCTCGCGCTGAGCGGCCGGCGCGCCGATCTGCTGGGGTTGGCCTGCGGGTCTTTCCTCGGGGTCGGGGGTTGGGTAAGGCTGGATGCGGCGCCGGCTTTGGTTGTCGCGTTGAGTGACACTGCGTCTGCCTGGTTGGCGGCGTGGCTTTATCGGCGGATCTGCAATTCTTGGCCATGGCTCGGCGTCTTGCGCGAGGGCCTGGCGCTTTCGGTTGCGGCCGTGACGGTGGCGCTGTTGTCGGCTTTGACCGCGGCCAACGTTCTTATCTGGTCATATGCGGTTCAGGAGAGCGTTGCGGATGAAATACGTTTAACGTGGTTTCTGGCCGATGCCTTGGGCGTGATCATTGCGGGGCCGGTTTTCATTATCTTCCTTGAATGGGTCCGGCGCCCCGCGTGGCCGTCATGGAAGACTTGCTTGGGTCTGTTGGGAATCTTGCTGCTGGCGGCCGTCTCCGCACTGGTCATCGTCACGTGGCCGGAGAGAAAAGGCTTCGTATTTCTCTTCTTCCTGGTCCCGATCTTCGCGGGGTATTGGTCCGGGACCCGGATGGGCACGCTGGCCGTCTTCGTTTCTGTGCTGGCGCTGATCTTCATTGTCGCGCGCCATGATGTCTCGCTGGTCTTTGCCGGTGCCGAGACGAACCGCCTCGTCCTGGCGGTGTTTATCGGGGGACTTGGATTGTCGTGGTTGGTAGTGGCAGCCAGTTCGGCCCAAAAACTTCGGGGCCTGCCTTTGTACATCTACATTGCGGCGGCGTTCATCGGTGCACGGTTATTTGGGCAGATCGAATCGAAGGAACAGGATCGGCAGAAGCTGCGGGTGGAGCAGGTGGTCACGGTGGGGACCAATTTGGCCGACGCGCATGCGAATCAATTCCTGGAGGCGCTGCGGCCCACCGCTTACGTGTTGCGGGAGAATCCGCAGATGAGTTCCGACAAGTGGAGAGACTATTTCGACTCGATGAAAATCGAGGGCAAATACTCAGGCCTGGCCGGCATGGGGGTCATTTACCCGGTGGCCCCGGGCAAGCTCGTGGAATTCCGGTCGCAGAAGGGGGCGCGGGGGATTCGGTTGGAAGTGGGGGGCAGTCCGACGGCGCAGATGGCGCCCGCCTTTGTAGCCGAGCACAAGATTCTGGCCCTGTGGAATTCCAAGACGGCCAATCGGCCGACCGGGCTGGATCTGGCGGATTTCGAGCGGCAGCGCGCGGCGGCGGACATGGCGCGGGATTCCGGGGAACCCATTTTGGTGGAAGCGCTGCCGGTGCTTGGCCGCTGGACGCAGCAGAAGCGTACGCCAAGGATGATGCTGCTCTGGCCGGTTTATGAGACCCTCCCGGTGGCCACGACCGTCGAAGAACGCCGCCGGGCATTCGTATGCTGGCTAACGGCCGATTTTGACCTGTCTGGGTTTCGATCAAATGTCCTCGAAAAACTCCCCCAGGCGACGGATTTGTCGATTTATAGCGGCACGAAGATAAGTCCCGAAGCCCTGATTTTTTCGCATGTCGTGGACAAGGAGAGGACGGTACACCTCAGGTCCTCATCGATGAAGACTGCGGGCGTCACGAGTTCCGTGGTCGTCTTGAACAGCACCTTTACGTTGGTTTGGGGGGTCGTGCTCGAAGACGACACCCGCTCGCAACTGCAGCACATAGCCGGCCCCCTTACGATCATCTTGGCGGGGGCTTTTCTGAGTGCGTTGGTGCTCAATCTTCGCGCGACCGCGCACAGGGTGGAGCGCGAGGTCGTGGCTCGGACCCGGGACCTGCGGTTTGCCAACCTGGCCCTCATGCAGCAGCGGGCCAAAGCGCAAAAGCTCGACCAAATCGCGATGGAGGCAAAAAATCCCATGTTCCTGACCGGAGGCGATCTGAAGCTAGAATGGATCAACCAAAGCTTCACCGAGTTTTACGGCTACACGATCGATGAGGTTTTCGGCAAGCGGGTGATGGATCTTTTGGTCGAACCGGGCAGCGACGAAGCCGCTTTTAATCTCCGGCGGCAGGCTTTGTACGGGGCGAAAGAGCCGGTCACTTTCGAGATTTTGCACACGACCAAGGCGGGTGGTAAAGTGTGGGTATCGACGTCGATGCGGCCCATTTTGGGTCCTGACGGTGAGATCGAGCGCGTCATCGGAGTCGTCACCGATTTGACGCCAACGAAAGATTATCAGCATCGACTGGAAGCGGCCACGGTGAAAGCAGAGCAAGCCAACCAAGCGAAAAGCAATCTGCTCGCCAACATCAGCCACGAGCTCCGCACGCCGCTGAACGTGATTATGGGAAACCTGCAATTGTTGCAGGCGGGGAGGTTTGGCCGGGTCGAGGAAGGCCTGCGGACGCCCTTGCACACCGTGGAGGCAAGCAGCCAGCACCTGCTGGACCTGATCAATGATCTGTTGGACGTGAGCAAAGCATCAGCCGGGATGTTGACGCTGGAAAAAGGCCCGGTGGACGTCACGCGTTTGGTGGAAGGTGTGGTCGGTTTGATGGGGATTTCGGCCGAGGCAAAAAAGATAAACCTCACCGTGGAGCTCCACCACCGGACCGAGCTCATCGTGGGGGACGAGCTGCGCCTGAAGCAGATTGTGATCAATCTCCTCAGCAACGCGGTGAAGTTCACCCCCGCCGGAGGAACCGTCACCTTGCGGGTCGAGGAGACCACGCAACCGCCGGAATTGCAGCTGCACGTGAGCGACACCGGAATCGGTATTCACCCCGACGATCACGAGCGCATATTTTTGGACTTCGAGCAGGGCGAACACGTCGGCCACAGCGGTGGCACGGGCCTCGGCCTGCCGATTGCCCGCCGGCTCGCAAAGCTGCACGGCGGCGATTTGACGCTGGTGAGCGAGCCGGGTCGCGGCAGCACCTTTACCTTTCGGTTGCCGATCTCCCTCCCTGACTCCCTCCCGCCTGCGCCCGCCGCTCCGCCTCCCGCCGATCTCGAGTCGCCCGGCGCCCGGCCGGTGCCGCCCGGGGCGCTCATTCTGGCGGTGGATGATTTCGAGTTAAATCTGGAGATCCTGTGCGTGTATCTGGAAGGCGAAGGCTACCGGGTGATCCAAGCCACGGCAGGCGAAGCCGCGATCGCCCAAGCGCAGCAGCACCGTCCGGATCTGATCTTGATGGACGTAAAAATGCCCGGCATCGACGGCCTCGAAGCCATCCGCCGGCTCAAAGCAGATCCCAAGACCCGTGACATTCCGATCATTTCTCTTACCGCCTTCGCCGCCGAGTCTGATACGAAGCGGTGCTTGGAAGCCGGTGCCGCCGACTACCTCTCGAAACCGATCGATTTTGCCGAACTGGGCCAGAAGCTTACCCGCCACCTGACAGCGCGTGCATAAACTCCGGAGCGCGCCGCTCGCTCCGGCGATGCCTTCGAGTACGGAGTCCTGACGCTGCGTGGTCCTGCGGACCCGGCCGGGTGACAAAAGGAAGTTAACAAAAAACGGCCCGACGCCCCGCGGGTGGGACCGCGGGACTGGTCCGGCGGGTCCGGGACGCCCGGTCATTTTGGCGTGGCGCTGGCGGGGGTGGCGGGCTGAATCGGGCCCATGGGAAAATCGGCGGACGATCCGCGATCATTTATCAGCGGGGTGAGTTTGGTGGGGCGCGGCAGCGGACTCGTGAAGACGCTGGGTGGGTTTCGCAAAGCGCATCACACGGTGCCGGATGCGGTGAATGCCGCGACGACGGCGTTTTTGGGCAAGTTGTGCGTGGGTGATCTGGCCGAGGAAGGGGAAAAGTTCTTCCAAGCGGCCAAAGGCGCGCTGGGCTACAAGCGGGCGCAGCTGACCCTGGAAGTGGCGAGTCCGACGGCGGTGCTCACGGCGAAGGATTTCGTGTTGGAGCTGGGTTACGCGTTGGAGCCGGGGGACCCGGGGACCTACGCGATCACGCGGACGTTGCACAGCCTGCGGAACGCGGAGCTGGTGGAGGTGGCGGAGTTTGACGCGTTGTTTGCGGGGCAGTTTTCGGCGGTGGTTTTTGCGTTGAAGAAAGGCGTGCGGGTGGAGGCGGTCATCGACGCGGTCGAAGGGCTTGATCCGAAGGACGAGGCGGCGGGAGCGGGGCTGACGGTGGAGTATCCGTCGGATTGCGCGCAATGCACGTTGCGGGCGGAAGGGGTGGATGCGGCGGTGGTGTGTGACGGGGCGACGCTGGAGATGCGTTTCGCGAAAAATGGGTCGCCGCGGGAATTGGTGGCGGGTTTTGCGGAGCTGCGGCGGGCGTTTGCGCTGACGAAGGCGCGGGTACTGGCGGGAATGCTGTGAGCTAGCATGAAACGGGCGATGACTTCACGTGCCGGCTGGAACGGGGCGGGCGCGCCCGCCTGATTCGCGACCATGAACATCCTTTCGATCCAATCGCACGTGGCTTTCGGACATGTCGGCAATGATGCGGCCGTGTTTCCGATGCAGCGGCTCGGCGTGGAGGTATGGCCGATCCATACCGTGCAATTTTCCAACCATACCGGTTACGGCTCCTGGAAAGGACGGGTTTATGACGGCCCGTCGATCGACGAGTTGATGGACGGAATCTCTGACCGCGGCGTGTTGCCCACGTGCGACGGAGTGCTGTCGGGCTACATGGGCTCGCCCGAGATCGGTCAGGCGATCTTGGGCGCGGTGCGGCGGGTGAAGGCGGCGAATCCGGCGGCGTTGTATTGCTGCGATCCGGTGTTGGGCGACGTGGGGCGCGGGATTTTTGTGCGCCCGGGGATTCCGGAGTTCATGAAGGACCACGCGGTGCGAGCGGCGGACATCATCACGCCGAACCATTTTGAATTGGACCACTTGGCCGGAGGCGGGACCGCGACGGCCTGCACGAGTGAAACCGTCGAACAGGTAAAAACGGCGATCACCGCGGCGCACGGGCTGGGGCCGCGGGTGGTGTTGGTGACCTCGGTGTTGACGAAGGAAACGCCGGCGGGCGCGGTTGATTTGCTGGTCGGCGAAGCGGGCCGTTTTTGGCGGGTGCGCACGCCGCGGTTGGCGGTGAGCGTGAACGGGGCGGGCGATGCGATCGCCGCGCTTTTTTTCGTGCATTACCTGCGGACGAAGTCGGCGGGCACGGCGTTGGCCGAGGCGGCGGCGAGCGTGTATGGCCTGCTCAAGCGCACGCAGGCAGCGGGGTCGCGCGAGATCCTGCTCGTGGCGGCGCAGGCAGAGTTCGTCACGCCGTCCGAGCGGTTTGATGTGGCGGAAGTGTAGCGCATGGGGCGCAAAAAAGCGGTGAACCCAAATAGGTTCACCGCGGGAGGGCGGGTCGGAGACCGCGCCCTATTTTCCGAAAAGCGGCCGGGGGCGGCCCCGCTCCCGGGAGATCAGCTGATCATCGCCGCCACGAAAGCGCGCTCTTCGGCGAGCTCCTTGTTGGTCGCAGCGATCTTGGACTTTGCGAAATCATCCATGGCGTAGCCCTCGATGACCTCGTAGCTGCCGGGAGTCGTGGTGCGTACGGGCATGCCGGCCCAGACGTTGGCATCGAAGCCGTAGCGGCCCTCGCTCTTGACGGCGATGGAATGGATCGCGCCGGGGGTGACGAGCGAGCGCACGTGATCGACGAGGGCGTTGGCCGCGGAGGCGGCCGAGGAGAGGCCGCGGGCGGCGATGATGGCGGCGCCGCGTTTGCCGACGGTCTCGCAGAACGGGCCCTGGAGCCACGCGCTGTCGGTGATGACGGAGGTGGCGGGCGCGCCGTTGATCGTGGCGTGGGCGAAGGCCGGGAACATGGTCGGGCTGTGATTGCCGTAGATGAAGATGTCTTTGACGGCGGTGAGATCGACGCCGGCTTTCTTGGCCAGTTGGGTCTGCGCGCGGTTTTGATCGAGACGAACCATCGCGGTGAAGCGCTCGGCCGGGAGGCGTTTCGCTTGGGAAGCGGCGATCATGCAGTTGGTGTTTGCCGGATTTCCGACGACCGCGATGCGGGCATCGTCGGCGGCGACAGCGTCGATGATCTTGCCCTGACCGATGAAGATGGCGCCGTTATCCTTGAGCAGATCGGCGCGTTCCATGCCGGGGCCGCGGGGTTTGGCGCCGACGAGCAAGCACCAGTTGGCATCCTTGAAACCGACGGCGGGATCGGAAGTCTGGACAATGCCCTTGAGCAACGGGAAGGCGCAGTCATCGAGCTCCATCGCGACGCCTTCGAGGGCCTTGAGGGCTTTCTCGATCGGGGCCTCGATCAATTGCAGAATGACCGGCTGGTCGGGACCGAACATCGCCCCGGAGGCGATGCGGAAAAGGAGGGAGTAACCGATTTGGCCGGCGGCTCCGGTGACAGCGACGCGAATGGGAGTTTTCATGGGGAGATCGTTTTAGCCCACCGGCGCGGCGGAAGACACGGAAGAAATTGAGAAACCGCGCGGATGTAAGGCGGTATCACGGGGCGCAGAAACTTTGCTGCTGGCCTTTTTCCAAGGACGGGTTTCCAAGGGCGGGAGTGAAGAAGACAAAAGCAGTTTTGGTGAATCCGGTCCAAACCCGGCGGGAAGAGGAGAAAGAACAACGCCGGCAAGCGATCATCGACGCGGCGGAGCACGTCATCGCAAAGCACGGCTGGGAAGACACGAATTTCGGCGAGATCGCGAAGCGCTCGCGACTGAGCCGCTCGCTGGTTTATTTCTATTTTCCCGATCGGGAGGACCTTTTCCATGCGGTGTGCGACCGGGGGCTCACCAAGATGCTGCGGCGCTTCGAGGCGGCGGTGGCCAAGCATGATACCGGGCTGGAGCAGATCATGGCGATCGGGCGGGCCTATCTGGCGTTTTCGCAGGCGGAGCCGCTGCATTTTGAAATACTCTCGCGGATGCAGGCCCAGGAGACCGATCCGGCGACGGTGAGCGACACGGTGAAGAGTGCGGACGAGCGCGGTCGCAGTTGTCTGATGCTGGTGGCGCAGGCGCTCGGTGCGGGGCTGGCCGACGGCTCGATCCGCAAGGGCATCGGCGACCCCGGCCCCACGGCGATCGCGGTGTGGGCGTTTACGCACGGTCTGATTCAGATTTCGTCGCAAAAAGAGGCCATGCTGAAGCGGGATTTCCAGCTCTCGGCGGCGAAGACGATGGAGCATGGCCTGGCGTTGCTGCGGGGTTCGCTGGCGGCCGGGTAACGCGGTTGTCACAATATTATTTGTTGACAGTTTGTCAACCAAAGCCACGGTGTCGGCCGCATGCGACGCTTCTGCGCAATTCTGTCGGTCGGGTTGGGGGTGGTTTTGGCCCCGGGGCGCGCCGCGAGCGTGCCGGCGGCGGCGTCCGGCTATGTGGCCGAGGCGCTGGCGAGCAATCTGGGCCTGGCGGGCCAGGCTCTGGATGTGGAGCAGGCCCAAAGCCGGCTCGCCGGAGTGCGCGGGGCGCTGCAACCGCGGTTGGATCTGATGGCGCGTTATTCGCGGGCGGACGGCGGCCGGACCATCGACTTGCCGACGGGCGACCTGCTGAACGGCGCCTACCGCACCTTGAACGATTTTTTGCGCACGCAGGGCCAGCCCGCTGCGTTCCCGCAGGTTGCAAACCAATCGATCCCGTTGCTGCGCGACCGCGAGCAGGAGACGAAGCTGCGGCTGACGCAGCCGCTCTACCGGCCTGAGATCACGCGCGGTGCCCGGGCCAGCCGCGCGAACTTGGCGGCGCGGGAGGCGATGTTGGCCGCTTACAAACGGGAACTGCGGCTGACGGTGCTGACGGCCTACTACGGTTATTTGCAGGCCGAGGCGGCGGTGCGGATTTTTGAGTCGGCCGGGGCGCTCACAGCGGAGGCGGTGCGGGTCAACCGGCTCTTGCGGGAGGCGGAGAAGATCACGGACGACCGGGTCTTGCGCGCCGAGGCCGAGGATTTGGGCGTGCGCCAACAACGCACCGAGGCGGAGCGGGACCGCGACGCGGCGCGCCGGGGTTTTAACTTTTTGCTTAACCGTGCGCTCGATGCGGCGATCACCCCGCCGGCACCGGAAGAATTGACCGCGATCACAAACGGTCTCCTGAGCGAGCCGACCGTGGCGGCGCCGGGAGTAGAGCGGCGGGAGGAGTGGGTCGCCCGGCAAAATGCCCTCGCGGCGGCGGTGGCGGGCGAGGATGCGGTGCGGGCGACCCTTTACCCTACGTTGGCTCTCGCGGTGGAAGGGGGCGTGCAGGGCGCCGAATATCGCACGGGGAGCGGGGCCAACTTCGTGCAAGGTTCGGTGGTCGCGGAGGTGAACCTCTGGGACGGAAGGCAACAGCGCGGGCAGTTGACGCAGGCGCGTTTGGTCCGGCGGCGGGCGGAACTTGAGTTGGAGCAGACTCGTCGACAACTGGCTCTTCAACTGGCCCGCGCGGCCGATAACTTGCGCGCGGCCGCGACCGGCTATCGGGCGGCGGAGGCCCGCCAACGGGCGCTTGCGCGGGCGTTTGAAATCGTGGCCGGCCGGGAGCGCGAAGGCGTCGTCAACCAGCTCAACTTTCTCGATGCGCGCAACGAACTCACGCGGGCCGAACTCAACCTGGAGATCACGCGGCAGCGGCTCTTCACCGCCGCGGCCGAGTGGGACCGCGCCGCCGCCCTCACCCCTTTGCCATGAAAAAATTCCCGTTCATCTTTGTTTTGCTCACTGCGCTGGTGGGTTGCAGCAAGGCTCCGACGGCGGCCGTTTCGACGCCCAAACCGGCCGTCGTGCGCACCGTTCCGATCGAGTTTTCGACCGAGGCCGCGCCGATCAACGTGAGTGGCGTGCTCGCGCGGCGCACCGAAGCGGAGCTGGCTTTTAAGATCGGCGGGATCGTCGAGGCAGTCGCGGTGCGGGCGGGAGACTCGGTCGCGAAAGGCCAGGTGCTGGCGCGGCTGCGGTTCGACGAGATCGACGCACAGGTGTCGGCGGCCCGGAGTGCGGTGGACAAGGCGCGGCGGGATTTGGCGCGCACGGAAAAGCTCCAGTCGGGCGCCGTCGCGACCGTGGAGAATTTGCAGGATGCCCGCACGGGGGTCGAGCAGGCGGAGGCGCAACTGCGCATCGCGGAGTTTAACCGCCGCTATGCCGTGATCGTGGCCCCGGCGGCCGGGCGGATTCTGCGGCGCGCGGCGGAGCCCGATGAGATCGTGACTCCGGGCAAAGCGATCGTGGGCTTTGCGGCGAATGCCGAGGGCTGGATCGTGCGCGCGGGTTTGGCCGAGCGCGACGTGGCGCGCGTGAGCGTGAACGATGCCGCGACCCTTTCGCTCAACGGGAACGCGCTCGCGGCGGCGGGGCGGGTGATCCACGTCTCCGAGAGCGCGGATGTGGCGACCCGCACGACGCCGGTGGAGATCGGGCTGACGGCGGAAGCTCCGGCGGGCGTGCGCTCGGGCTTCGTCGTGGGGGTCACGCTGACGCCGCGGAAAGTGCCGGCGCGGCCGGTGGTGCCGGCGGTGGCGTTGATCGAGGGCGCGGGCAGAACGGCGGGGATTTTTGTGATCGAAGACGGCGCCACGACGGTAAAGCGCCTCGTGGTGGAGCTCGAAGAACTGCGCGGTGAACGGGCTTATCTGCGCACGGCGTTGCCACGCACGGCGCGCCTCGTGGTCGGCGGCGGCGAGTATCTGCACGACGGGCAAGCGGTCGTGGAATCGAAGTGAGGCCGCGCCGATGAAACTTACCGATTACGCGGTCAAGCACTCGCAGTTTACCCTCGTGGTGTTCGCCTGTTTGGCGGCGCTGGGGTTGACCTCGTTTCTCACGATTCCCCGGCTCGAAGATCCGAGCCTGAAAACACCCTCGTTCATCGTCGTCGCGGTATACCCGGGTGCGAATGCGACGGATATCGAGCAACTGGTCGCACAACCGCTGGAGGACGCGTTCAAAGAACTCGACGACATCGACCAGATCCGCAGCTCGGTCCAAGACGGCTTCGTTTCGGTGACGGTGGATTTTTTCTACGGCACCGATCCCGAGAAGAAATACGACGAGATCTTGCGGCAGGTGAATGTGGAGCGCGGGCGGTTGCCGAGCGGCGTTTCGGAGATCGACGTGCGAAAAATCCAGACAGTGAACGTGGCAATGATGCAGGTCGCACTGGTATCACCGGAGGCGAGCTACGCGCGGCTGCAGGACCTGGCGGAGACGTTGCGAAAACGGTTTGAAGCGGTGGCGGGCGTGCGGCAGGCGAGGAAGCACGCGTTTCCGGAGAAACAGGTGCGGGTGTCGCTCGACCTCGACAAGATCGCGCAACTCAAGCTGCCGCTCGGGCAGATCATCGGCGCGATCCAAAGCGACAACGCGGTGATTCCCGGCGGCGCGGTGGAGCTGGGCGACCGGCGCTTCAATCTCAAGACGAGCGGCAGCTACGCCGATATCGAAGAAGTGCGGCGCACGCCCGTCGCGCGCGGCGGCGAAGCGGTCGTGCGGTTGGGCGATATCGCGGACGTGCAATGGACGACGGCGGACAAGGAAGATTTCGGGCGTTACAACGGAGAGCGTGCGGTTTTCGTGACAGCGCGGCCACGCGAGTCGCAAAATCTGTTGGTCGTGAGCGACGGGTTGCGGGCAGAGATCGAGCGGTTTCGGGCGACGTTGCCGGGCGACGTGCGGCTGGAGATCGGTTGGGATCAGTCGATCAACGTGGAGACGAGGCTAGGGCGGCTGGAGCACGACTTTCTCATCGCGTTTGCGCTGGTGCTTTTGACGGTGCTGCCGCTGGGCTTCCGGGCTTCGTTGCTCGTGCTCGTTTCGATTCCGCTCTCGTTGGCCATGGGCCTGACGGCGCTGCACTACGCCGGTTACAGTCTGAATCAGCTGAGCATCGTGGGCTGCGTGATCGCGCTCGGGCTGCTGGTGGACGACTCGATCGTGGTCGTGGAAAACATCACGCGTTTCCGGAGAAACGGGCATGGGCCCGTAGAAGCGGCGATCGAAGGCACGCGGCAGATCGCGGTGGCGGTGGTGGGCACGACGGCGACGTTGTTGTTCGCTTTTCTGCCGCTGCTCATGCTGCCGGGCGGACCGGGACAATTTATCCGCAGCCTGCCGCTCGCGGTCGTCTTCACCGTGCTGGCCTCGATGATCGTGGCGCTGACGATTATTCCGCTGCTGGCGAGCCTCGTGTTGCGGGGCCGAGAGACCGCGGAAGGCAACGTGTTGCTGCGCGGATTGCATCGTGGAATCTCAAACACCTACCGGCCGATTCTGCACAGGGTGATGCGGCACCGGATCGCGGCGTTGGTGGTGTCGGCGCTGATGGTGGCGGGGAGTTTTGCGCTCGTGCCGCAGATCGGATTCTCGCTCTTTCCGAAGGCCGGCGTGCCGCAATTCTTGGTGCAGATCGAAGCCGAGGACGGCGCGAGCCTGACCGCGACGGATGCGATCGCGCGACGCGTCGAGGAACGGCTCGCAAAAAATCCGCAGGTGGAAAATTTTTTCACGACCGTCGGAAACAACAATCCGCAGATCTACTACAACGAAGTGCCGGCGGCGACGAAGGCGAACGTGGCGGAGATTTTCGCGGCGTTGAAAACGTATGATCCGAAGGCGAGCCCGGCGGTGTTGGCGGCGTTGCAGCGCGAATTCGCGGAGATCTCCGGTGCGCGGATCGTGGTTAAGGAGTTCGAGAACGGCCCGCCGATCGAGGCGCCGATCGCGGTGAGAATTTTTGCGGACGATCTCGACGTGTTGGCGCGTTACTCGGCCGACGTGGAGCAGGTGCTGTCGAAAGTCGAGGGCACGCGCTCGGTGAACAACAAGCTGCGCGTGCGCCGCACGGACTTGCGGGTGGTCGTCGATAAACCGAAAGCGGCGATGCTCGGGGTGACGGAGGCGGAGATCGACCGGGCGGTGCGGCTGGCGTTTGCGGGCATCGAGGTGGGCAAGTTTCGCGAAAGCGACGGGGATCAATATGCGATCCAAGTCGCGTTGCCGCGCGGGGAGCGGGCGACCTTGGACAACTGGCCCAAGATCCAGGTGCAGAGCGCGGCGACCGGAGCATATCTGCCGATCGCGCAGGTGGCGGAACTGGCGTTTGAATCGGCGCCGCCGGTGATCCAACGCTACAACCGCGAACGTTCCGCGACGGTGACGGCGTTTGTGGGCGATGGCCACAACGTGGACCGGCTCACGCGGGCGACCGCAGCGGAGTTGAACAAGATCGCGTGGCCGGCGGGGGTGCGGTGGAATTTTGGCGGCGAGGTCGAGAGCCGGGAGGAAAGTTTCGGCGGCCTCGGCGGGGCGATCCTGATCGCGGCGTTTGGAATTTTGGCGATTCTGGTGCTGGAATTCGGAAGTTTCCGCGGGACGCTGATCGTGGCTTCGGTGATTCCGTTGGGATTCATCGGCGGGATTCTCGGACTCTGGCTGACGGGCTACTCGCTCTCGTTCATGGCGGCGATCGGGTTCGTCGCGTTGATCGGCATCGAGATCAAGAACTCGATTCTGCTCGTGGAATTCACCGACCAGTTGCGCACGGAAGGCGTCGAGCTGAGGGCGGCGATCGAGCAGGCGGGTGAGATTCGTTTTCTGCCGGTGGTCCTGACGACGATGACGGCGCTGGGGGCTTTGCTGCCGCTCGCCTTGCAAGGCAGCGGACTCTATTCGCCGTTGGCGGTGGTGATCATCGGCGGGCTGATCAGCTCGCTGCTGTTGTCGCGGTTGGTGACGCCGGTACTTTATTCGCTGCTGCCGCCCCCGCTCAAATGAAACTCCTCTTTCCTACGATGCTCCTCGCATTTTCGACTTGGTTGACCGGCTTCGCGTTCAGCGGGCCGTTCAAAAAGACGGCACTGGCGCGCGAGGGCGGACTGGCGCCCGACCGGCCGGTGTTGGTGGTCGTGAGCGCGACGGAGCATCGGCCGGGAATGCGCGCCGAGTTTTTCAAGGACACGAAGGCGGTGCTCGCGACGATGGCCGATCAGCCCGGGCTGTTGGGCCATGGGGTGCGGTTCGAGATCTTTGGGAGCAAAGCCTGGACGATGACGGCGTGGAAAGACGAAGCGTCGCTCGCCGCATTCGTGCGCTCGCCGGCGCATCGGGAAGCGGTGCGACGCAGCGGCGAGACGGCGCAGAACATCCGTTTCGCGTCGGTCGAAGTGCCGCTGGCGGCGTTGCCGATGAGCTGGGCCGAAGCGGAGCAGAGGCTCGACGCCGCTACGCCCGGATACCGAACCGCAACGGAACGGAAACCGTAGCGGAAATCATCAGCGACCCGACTTTATGAAAAATATTCTGATCATCGTAGGGCACCCGTTTGCTGAAAGTTTGGGGGAGGCGTTGGCGACGAGTTATCAAGCGGGGGCGGATAGGGCGGGAGCCGAGACGCGGTTGCTCCGGCTGAAGGACCTGAATTTCGACCCGATCTTGCGTCGCGCCGACCAGGCGTTGGAACCGGACTTGGTCGCGGCGCAGGAGGCGATTCGCTGGAGCGATCATCTGGTCTTCGTCTATCCGACGTGGTGGACGAATTTGCCGGCTTTGTTAAAGGGGTTTATTGATCGGACGTTTCAAACGGGTTTCGCGTTTCGTTACCGCAAGGATTCGCCCTTCCCGGAGAAGCTGCTTTCCGGGCGAACGGCGAGGCTGCTGATCACGATGGATGCGCCGTCGTTTTGGGATCGCTGGGTTATCGGCCGGCCGCAAACCCACGCGTTGCGGCGAGGGACGCTGAAATTTTGCGGGGTGAGTCCGGTGGCGGTCCGGGAGTTCCACCAAGTGCGAAATTCGACGCCGGCGCGCCGCAAGGCGTGGCTGGCCGAGTGCGTGGCGCTGGGCCGGGGCGACGCGGCGGGCTAGCCCGGATCAGGCGAAGCGCGGCGCGAGGGCGGTGTGGATTTCGCGGACGAGAGCCTCGGTGGTGGTCCAGTCGATGCAGCCGTCGGTGATGCTGACACCGTAGCGGAGCGTTTCTTTTGGCACGGGGAAGGCCTGGTTGCCGGCGGAAAGATTGCTCTCGATCATCGCGCCCATGATGGAGCGGTTGCCGGCGGCGATCTGGGTGAGGAGGGCGCGCATGACCTCGGGCTGGAGCTCGGGTTTTTTCGCCGAGTTGTCGTGCGAGCAATCGACGAGGATCGATTTCGGCAGGTTGGCTTTGGCCAAAAGCGCCTCGGTTTGTGCAATGTGATCCGGCGAATAGTTGGGGCCGGCGGCACCGCCGCGAAGGACGACATGGCAGTTGGGATTTCCGCGCGTGACGACGGCGGAGGCAGCACCGTCGAGATTGATGCCGAGAAACGTTTGGGGTTGGCCGGCGGCTTTGATGGCGTTTACGGCGGCTTGGAGGGAACCATCGGTGCCGTTCTTGAAACCGAGCGGCATCGAGAGGCCCGAGGCCATTTGGCGGTGCGTTTGCGACTCGGTCGTACGCGCACCGATGGCGCCCCAGCACACGAGGTCGGCGACGTATTGCGGGGTGATGGGGTCGAGAAATTCGGTGGCCGTGGGCAAACCAAGGTCGAGCACGTCGCGGAGGAAC
>JBIKWB010000054.1:0-17924 GCA_044356555.1 Opitutaceae bacterium
CGCCTGATGAACACCGGGCAAACCGTCTTCACCCAAGTCATGGCGCGTATTCCTCACTGGGAGTTTCAGCGTGCATATGCAGCGTGCGGGGTGCCAGCTCCGCGCAGCGACGCCCTTTCGCCGTGGGACCACTTTTTGACGCTGGGTTTTGCGCAGATGACTTTTCGCGAGAGCCTGCGGGATATTGAGGCGTGTTTGAGCGCGCAGGTCGGATTGGCTTATCATATGGGCTTCCGGTCCCGGATCACTCGGAGTGCCTTGTCCCGTGCCAATGAACAACGCGACTGGCGGCCGTGGGAGCATTTGGCCGGTAAACTCATGCCCAAAGTCAGGGCGCTGTATTTTGACGAACCCAATGCGCTCGATCTCGACGTGCCGGTCATCGCCGTGGACTCCTCGATTATAGATTTGAGTTTCGCACTTTGCCCGTGGGCCAACTGGACCGGCACCGACGCGGCGGTAAAGCTCCACACCGCCCTTGATCTGCGCGGCCCGATCCCCGCATTTTTCAACATCACTCCAGCGACTTACGGCGATGTCTGCTGGCTCGATGAGTTGCCCATCGAGCCCGGTGCCTTCTACATCATGGACCGCGGCTACATCGACTTTCGTCGCTTGCGACGCATCGCCGAGGCCGGGGCCTTCTTTGTCATCAGAGATCGTCCCGACGTGCGTTACTATGTCGCCGCATCCCGCCGGGTTGACCGCACCACCAACTTGCGCTCCGACCAGTCCATCCGACTCAACGGCACTGACGCACCCAAGCACTGGCCCGGACTTTTGCGCCGCGTCAGTCTCTACGACTTCGAGCACTCCCGCCGTCTGGCTTTTTGGACCAATCAATGGGCGGTCAGCGCCGCTATCATCGCCGAGCTGTATCGTCACCGCTGGCAAATCGAACTGTTCTTTCGCTGGCTCAAGCACGGCCTGCGTATCCGGATATTTTATGGCACGACAGCCAACGCCGTTCGACTCCAGTTGTGGGCTTCGCTTTGCACTTATCTCGCCATGGCGATCACCCGCAAGCAGCTCGGCATCACTACAAATCTGACGACCTTTGTCCAAGTCCTGTCGCTTCATGCGATTTCAAAAATACCTATTGCCGAGCTATTTGCGGATTTGAATACAAGCCGGCCACCGCCCTCGCAGTCCGATCAATTGATGTTCAAGGACTTAAAGTGAGACAGCATTGGATGCCACCCCCGGTCTCGAGGCGCAGGTCCATCTCTTTCGACCACGTGCGAACTCGCGCCCAGTGCGTTGGATCCATCACACCTGCATCAAGCGAGTCCTGGAGAAAAAGGGCGTCGACCTTTTGCTTCGCACCGTAATCAAAAAGTTGGCGGTCGTTCCAACGCTGGAAGCGGAGACAATAAGTATTGAGGCCGAGATGCCAGGTGCGGGCTGGCGGGGAAGCCGGTTCTCCCGCCATGAGCCGCGCCGTGGCGCCGAGGGCCAAGGCCGTGAACTGCCGACGCGTCAGAGCTCCGGCGGCAGCGCTCAGGCGTTCTTTCAGAGCCAACGGGGTTGCCAAAGGAGGAATGGCCATCGCGGAAATGCACACGCTCCGCCAATCTGGTTCAAATCTTCCTTTGGCCTACTTCTGCTCCCGGTAGACCACCCGTCCATCCACGTCGTGCAGGCGAAGCTCAAAATTTGCTCCGGTGGCCGTGGGCGTGACGACCCCGGATAAGAAACCGCCCTGACCGGTGCGCAGGAAGCGGTGCTCGGGCCGCGGTGTCTTCTCCTCCCAACCGCCGGCATGGGCCGCGGTCGATGGGCCGATGCTCCACTCATTGACGGAGGTCGCGGGGTCCACCGAGACATACTGCCAATGCCGGTCTCCGGTGATCACGGTGAGATTGGGGTAGCGGGCCAACAACTCGCGAATCTCGTTCCCCTCCATCGCGAAGCCGGCGTTGGCGTAGTTGTCGTCCTTGTTGCTCCGGTCCGGGCCCACCACGGGCACGGTGGTGAGGATCACGCGAAAGGTGGCGGTGGAGGCGGCCAGCGTTTCGCCCAGCCACTTGATCTGCTCGCGGCCCCAGAGGGTCGGCGCCGGCGTCCGTTTCTCCGTCCAATCCGGCGTGCGATAATCCCGCCCCTCCATCAACCACACCTGCAAATCCCGCCCCCAGCGAAACGTCCGATTCGCCTTCTCCGGCGACGCCGTCTGCTCGCGGAACAACCGCACCCCGTCTGCGTAGGTCAACTCGCCGCTCCGCGTGGCGGGCCCGCAGTCATTCGCGAGGATGTCGTGATCATCCTTCATGAAGAAGCTGGTGTGATTCCGGTGAAAATCCCGGAGCGTCGGCAGGGCAAACATCCGCGCCCAATGATAGCGGGCCAAGGCCGGCGTAAGCGCGATGACCGGCCCTTGATCGTAGTAGACGACATCTCCCGTGTTCACAAAAAAGTCCGGCCGCAACGCGCCCATCGCCGGGTAGATCGCCAGGCCGCCGGGATGGTCCAAGCGCTCGTATTTCTGGCAGGTCATGACGCAAAACGTCACCGGCTGGCGTTGGTCCGGCCGCGGCGCGCTCTTGAATTCGCCCGCCTGCTCATCCGGCTGGCGGTCAGCCGCATCCCGGCGTGCCTGCACCACGAGATCATAATGGGTAGCCGGGACGAGCGACGCCAGGGAATGCACGACGATGCCATCGCTTTCCATTCCCGCATGCTGCCATGGAGTCTCGGACCACGCGGCCGTCCCTTTGACGCGAAAGCGCACCCGGGTCTGGCCCGTGGCGGCGGGCGCCCCGCCGGCGGCGGCGCCGAGGTCCAGCCCCGTGGGCATGTGCACGGTGATGCGGGTATCCGGGAACACCCGATTCTCTCGCAGGGCCACGGGCTTTCCGGTCTTCACCTCGAAGGCCTCGACCCGCGGCAACGGCCCGTCGGCCGGATTCGCCGCCGGCCGCAACGTGACGCGGGTCCAGATGTCGGCGGCGGCCGACGTCACGTTGACGACCTTGAAACCGGTGGCTTGGTGCGCCTCCGCCGCCACGGCGGGAGGCAACAGCCCCAGCGTCAGGGCGACGGCGAGCAACCGAGCCAACCGCGTTGCTTTTTTCATCGGCTACCCGGTCTCAATGCGACCAGTTGACGCCAAACGTCCACAGCGAGCCATACTTGGTGGTCTGGAAGAACCGGGCGTGGCGCGGCGTGCTGGGGCCGTAAATTTCCGTCGTCGCCCCTTGGTCGGTGACGTTGCGCAGATTGGCATAGACCGAGAGATTCTTGCGCACGGTGTATTCGCCGATCACGTCGACGAACGTGGAGGGCGGCTGCCAGTTAAACGTGCCGGGCTCGATGCTGGCACCGGGCGCCACCGCGTTGAGCCGCGTGCGGCCGCGATGATTTGCGTTCACCCGCAGGTTGTATTTTTCGCGGGTGAAGCTGATACCGGCGCTGCCGCTGCGTGGGACGTAGCCTGCGAAATTTCCGCCCGTATCGCCCACCGCGCGCTGGGAAGTGCCATTGGCGAAGACCTCGAAACCGCGGGCCCAATACGGGAGAAAGGTGAGGCTCTGGCGGTAGTTGAAGCTCACGCCCTCGAAGCGCACCGTGCCCGGAATATTGAACTGGGTCGAAACTCCGTAGCGGCCGTAGGCGTTGGGATCGAGACCGTAGGTGGCGAGGAATTCAGGCGTGGCCGCCTGCACGGTGCTGCCGAAGAAGTTGCGCACGTCGCGACGGAAGGCCGCCACCGACACCACGCCGACGCCCTGGAAGTAGTGTTCGAGACGCAGGACGAGCGACTTGGCGGACCATGGATTGATATCGACGTTGTTGATGACGATCCGGTTCGTCGGGCTGTCGCCGGCGCTGGTGTCCGGCAAAGTCAGGCCGCCGGCGTATTGATTGTAGTCCGGCCGGCCGATGGACTCATAGAGGGCCAAACGACCGATCAAGTTTTCACGAACGGCGTAGCTCGCGTTGAGGCTCGGGAAAAGTTTGTCGTAGGTCTTTTCGGTCTTGGACCCGCGCTCGATCCCGTTGGGGTTTCTCCGGGGATCCGTCAGCGGACCTTGGGCTTGAACCTTGGTTCTTTCCCCGCGCACGCCGGTGACGATCTTCAGGCGTTGGTTGAGGAAGTCGAAATCCGAACGCAGATAGGGGGCAATCACCTGCTCCCGGGCAAACTTCGATGTCGCCGCGCGGTTACGCGCGATCGTGTTGGCGTTGGAGGTGAAGTAGGCCGGCTGCGCCTTGTAGTGCTCCCACACCTTGCGATTGCTGGGGGCCTCGGAAGCGGGAAACCCGTAAGGCATCACGCGCTGCGAAAAGACGGGATCGAAAAAGGGCGCGAGTAAATTGTCGCCCGTGACCGGAGTGGTGCTGGCGACGCCGTCCGCCCCGACATAGTTGTAGGTCGCGGAGTCGTCGGTGATGTCGCGCACGCCCTCCTGGAGGTTGAATCCCGCTTTCAACGTCACCGGAATCGTCGTCGGGAGCTTCCGGCTCACACTGCCGTAGGCGGTCTTCTGCGTGTCGCGGGTGGCGTTTTGCTGGCTCGCCGCCGAAGTGAGGGCATAGTTGGAGATGAGGTAAGGATTCACGTCGGCACCGGCCGCATTCTTTACGGTGATCGCGCCGGGACGCAGGTAGGTGACATCGTCAAACGACACGGTCAGGCCGCTGCGGGTAGCATTCACCGCGCGGAAATATCCTTTGTTGGTGTCATGGTTGTCGTCCGTCGCCGACGAGTAACCGAAGCCGAGGTCTGCCTTCCAATCGGGTCCCTGATGTCTCCACACGATGCTCGGCATGTAGGTGCGATTGAAACGGTTTCGTTCGTTGTGGATCATCGAGACGTTGCCCGCCCCCGTGTTCCCGCGGACGAAGGTCGACGAGAAACCGCCGGGCTGAACCGCGCCGGGGTTGAACGTCAGCGAGTGCAGCACGAACTGCACGTCGAAGGAGGAGTAGAGGAAGCCCACGGATATGCGGTCATTGGGCGACAATTTGAAGTCAAAGGATGCGGCGAAGGATTTGCGCTCCGTGATCTTGGGCTGATCCTCCACCCGGAAGGACGACAGATAGGGCTGCGAAAACGCCGTCGCCGGGAAAGCCGTGCCGCTGGTGGCGACGCCCGTGCCGCGCCAGGTGGCCTGCACGCGATCCTGTGCCGAATAGCTCGTGGAGTCGCCGGCCGAGATCGAAAACCCGAATTTCTTGTTCACCGGCGCCGAGTAGGAAAAATCAAATCCCGGATAAATGTTGCGCGTCGGGCCCGGATTGACCCCCGGAGCTCTCTTAAAGCTCTTCGCGTTGTCGCGCATGCTGAGATAGACGTTGGACTGGAACAAGGGTTTGGCGCGCTCGAAGGAACTGCGCGTCACCATGTTCACCGTGCCCGCCAGCGCGGAGGCCGGAGACTCGGGGGTGGGCGTGTTGAGCACCTCGATCCGCGAGAGGTTGTTGATCGAAACCATGTCCGCCATGACCGTGCGGTTGGTTTTACCACCGTCGGCGGAGGCGAGATTGAAGCTGTCGATCGTGACCGGCACATAGTCCGACGGGACGCCGTCGATCGAGATGCCCCGGGCGTTGCCGCCGGTGTAGCTGATCGTGATTCCGGGGAGGAATTTCAGGAATTCGGCGGTGTTGCCCTCGGCCACGTTGCCAAACTGCTCGGTCGACACGACTTGCTTGATGTTGGGCGCGAAGCGCTGCTCGTTAATGGCCAAGGCCGAGGCGTCCATCTCGCGCGAGGAAGAGACCTGAAATTCGGCCAACTGCACGACGTCGCCGTCGCTCTTGGGTGGCACGCCCAGCGCGATCGTGAGTTCGGTGGCCTTGCCCGCCGCGACTTGAGCGGAGCGCACATCGCGGGGCAGGCCCGTGTAGAACGTCTGCACTTTCACCGCGCCCGCCGGCACCTGCGACAGGCGGAAATTGCCCTCGGCGTCGGTGAGCGTCACGAGTCCGGTGCCTTCGATCGAAATGCGGGCCCCCTCGACATACTGGGCATTGCGCTCGTTGAGCACGCGGCCCTGGAGAGTGCCGGTATTTTCCGGGGCGACCGGCACCTGGGCTTGGGTCGAGGATACGGCGAGAGCGAGCCACGCTCCGAGCACACTGAAGACATTTTGTTTTTTCATAGGGGATTCTTGAGAAACTTTTCTGGATGTCGGGGCCTGACTTGATGGTGCGGTGGGCGACTCCTCGTGCCCCGCCCGGTTCACCATCAAAGCCCCCGACTTGGCGTCTTCCGCAAAGGCCAGTCCGGTATCGGCAACGAGGCGTATAAGCGCCTCTCGCGCGGAGTACTCGCCCCGCACGGGATTGGTCGTCACGCCGCGGACGGCATCGACCAAAAACACCACCTGCCGACCCGATTCATCGGCAAAACGCTTCAAGGTGTTCACGGCATCGCCGCCTGCGATGTCATAGCTCTTGCGCACCGCCTCAGCGGCCTGCGCGGGCGCAATCGCGCACGCCAGAGAACACACGGCAAATGCCGTCGCCGAGCCGGTAGAAATCAGGGGTTTCATCAACAGGAACAATGGGGACGCTCCTGAGACGCAGCACCGGGTGAAACGGGTTATCCACGCTCGCATGATTTTTCGCCGTAGCTGGCGAACGCCCTAGCGCATCGCCCTCAAAACGACGGTCAATTCTTCGCGGCGCTCGACCGTGATCGCGCCGCTGCCCTCAAGCAGGCGGACAAAGCCTTCGACGTTGTCGGCGGCGAAGGTACCGCCCACGGGGCGCTCGGCGATCGACGGATCACCGATGACAAGTTGGAGACGGTTGCGGCGGTTGAACTGGGCAACGACGTCGCGCAGCGGGGTTTCGGTAAACACGAGTTTGCGTTCCTGCCAGGAGAGGGCTTCGCGCAGGGCGTCGTCGGCGATTTTCTCCACGGTGGGCGCGGCCCTCGACGGGGCGGAGGGCAGCGTGAAAACGGTGCGCTCGTTGGCCGTCAGGAACGTCGGGTTACCGCTCGTCGGCCCGCCGGTGGGTGCGTTGCGTTCGTCGCGGGACCGTCCGGCAGAGGAAGCAAGTGCTTGAGGGACCGCGCGCTCCACCTCGGCGACGGAGACTTTGCCTTCGGTCACGAGCACCTCGACGGCGGTGGTGGCCAGGCGGACGTTGAACGCGGTGCCCACCGCGCGCACGGCAACGCCTCCGGCGGAGACGGTGAATGGTCGCGCGGGATTGGGTGCGACGGTGAAGTGCGCCTCGCCGGCGGCGAGGTCCACGCGGCGCTCGTGCGGGGCGAGGGAGACGCGGAGCCGCGTGTCGGCGTTGAGCTCGAGGACGGAGCCGTCGGCCAGAACGACGCGTTCGTAGCCTCCGGCGGAGGTGGCGAAAATCTGGTCGGCCGCGGGATTTGGCGTCGCAAGCCAGCGGGCGCCGACGAACGCGAGCGCGAGGCCGGCGGCGAGGCCGACGGCGACGCGTAGCGGGGTGACGATGCGCCGGTTGGCAGGGGCGGGAGCGCGCGGCGCGCGAAGTGGCGTGGGGAACTCGACGACCGGCAGCAGCTCCGCGCGGACGAGAGGCATTTTTTCCAGCAACGCACAGGCGGCTTCGAGCCGGGCCACGGCGGCGCCATGGCGGGGATCGGCGCGGCACCAGCGCTCGAAATCGCGTTTCTGCGCCGATGAGAAACCCTCGGCGCGCGCGGTCAACCAGTTGGCGGCGACCTCCTCGATCGGATCTTCGTGGTCGGGCGTTTCGATCATGTGACGGGCTCCTTGGCGGAGGACGGAGCAGTTTCGAGCAGACCGCGATCGGCGAAAAACGCAGCACAGCGTCTCATACCTTTGGCCATGTGGACTTTTACCGTCTCCGGCGAAATGCCGAGTTGTTCGGCGATTTCTTTGTAAGCGAGGCCGTCGAGGTAACGGAGCATGATGACTTGGCGGCAGCGGTCGGGTAGCGCGCGCACGGCGTCGGCGAGCACTTCGAGTTCGTAGCCTTGGTCGATTTGTTCTCCCACTCCGGGCCGGTCCTCCAAAATCGTGAGTTCGACCAAATCCGTCACGACCTCGGTCGGTTTCGCGCCACGGCGGCGGAAAAGGTCGAAGGCGATATTGCGCGCCGCGGTGAAGAGAAAGGCCTTCGGGTATTGCACGCCGCCGTTGCCCTGCGCGCGGAGGAGGCGCGTGTAGGTCTCCTGCACGATATCGTCGTGATCGGCGAGAGTGGGGAAACGGGCTTGGAGATAGGCACGCAAGGCGGGTTCGTGGGGATAGACTTCTTCGGAGAACCAGCGGGCTTGTTCAGTCGGGGGCATGGGGTGCGGCGCGCTGATGGGCATCCATCCGCGCCTTCCGGCTGTCGAGCGCAATTTCGGGCGAAACGGGCTTTGGAAGCTATTTCGCGCAGGCGATAACCCGAAACGGCGGGCGGTGCGTCTCACCGTTTGGCGAATTAAGCGACGAGGCGAAACCACGATTCGCGCGACGTTCAATCCGCTTCGATCAACCGATGGTTTCGTCGTGTGCCCGGCCGCCCCGACGCCGCGCGGCGCGCGGGCGAAAATCCGGAGTGATGGGCCGCTTCCTGTTTGGAGCCCGACACCCTGAACGGCCCGGATCAATAGCTGCTGATATTCCTTAGGAGGAACTCCGACGCCCGAGCGCAGAGTTTTGCCCGGTCGGCGGCCATGTCGTACCGACCGCGAGCGCTTGCTCAAAGCAGGCGGCGGACACTCGCCCTGAATCGCCACGCGCTACGAGAAACTCCATTCCACCTTCGCTGCGATGCTATGGCTCGCTTGCCTCCCCGTCTGGCTCAAACTCCGGATCGTTAGCAGAAAACAGCTCCTAGCCGCCTTGGGGTGCCGGTCCGTCGGACTTGCGCGGCACGAGAACGACGGGCTCAAGGTAGTGAACCTCCTCCGGCTGGATCTCTTTTCGGAGCAATTGGAGCAGGGCTCGACCGACATACCGGCCGTTCTCGAAAACCTGGTGCTCCATGGTAGTGAGGGGAGGATCGCAGAATGCGGAGAGGCTGGAATTGCCGTAGCCGATCACGGAGACGTCGGTCCCGATGGAAAGATTGGCTTCTCGGCACGCCGCGATCGCACCGATCGCCATGGAATCGGTCGCGCAAACGAAGGCGGTGGGCGCGGGACTCCGGATAAGCAGCGAGCGGCAGAGTTCGTGTCCGGATCCCTCCGTCAGGTCGCCATGGAGTATCCACGCCGGATCCGGCTTCAGCTTGCGGCTCGCGAGCGCCCGGAGATACCCGCGGCGGCGCAGTTGGGCGAAATAGTATTCGTCGGGCCCGTTGATCAGCGCTATCCGTCGATGTCCGAGGTCAAGCAGCCGCGTCGTCGCCAAGTGAAAAGCCTTTTCGTTATCGGTGTCCACCCACGCGTAAGGTTCGTCCGATTCGGTCCGGCCGTAGGTTACGAAAGGTATTTTCGCTGCGCGGCAGAGTTCCAGGCGCGCGTCGTGCACCCTTGTGCGCACGATCAGCAGCGCATCGACCCAGCCGCCCCTGATGAAATTCTCGTAAAGCGCGGCCTCGCGGGCGGCGTCGTGCTTCGCCTGCATTGAGGCAAGCAGGTGGTAGCCTGCCGGCTCGATCTCGGTCACCACTCCGCACAGCAGACTTGAGTACATCGAGTCAACCGCCTGCCCGGTGCTGCTCGCCGCAGGCAGGATAACCCCGATGGCCGATGTCTTGCCTGCGCCGAGGCGGCGTGCGCTGGGGTTGGGGCGGTAGCCGATGGCCTTGGCCCGGAGGGCGACCCGCTCGCGCGTGGCGGCGGAAACGTCATCGTAGCCGTTCAGGGCGCGCGACACCGTCGAGATCGAGAGGCCTAGATTCTTGGCGAGGAGAACGATCGACATGGGGTGGGAAGGACTTCCGGATAAATGGAAAGTTGTCGCGGGTAAAGGACGACGATGCCCGCCGCCTGAATTCCTGAGGGGTCGTGGCTTGACAAAAACGTTTCTGTTTTGTCCTCATCTTACTGATCAATCCTCTTCTTTCAATCTTTCATTGGTCATCGATGAAAGAGCACTCGGACTCGGTCAGCACTCTACTACCCAAAACGTTTTTGCCGTGCCTTTCCTGTATCCCCGTAAACTTTCGTCTCCCTCGTGGCGCCGTCGGTTCGAATCCCCGGACGAATCAGTCTCGGCCGTTGGCGGAGCGCGCCCGTTCCCGCTGCGCAAGCGTTAGGCGCCGGGGTTTTTTCCCTTGCACTAGGGTGAATCGCAGATGGTTCGACTTGAGCCCCCGTCTCCTCCAATCAGCCCCGGTCCGGTAGTCCGCGTTGCCAATCCCGCCATGCTTGCCGCTGCCACCGCCACACTCGATCGCAACTGGCGCGACGGCTACACGCTGCCATCGCCGAATCTTTATCCTTTTCAATGGAATTGGGATGCCGGGTTCATCGCGCTTGGTTTAGCCCATGTGCGGCCCGAACGAGCCATCTCCGAACTCCGCAGCCTTTTCCGCGGCCAGTGGCGCAACGGCATGGTGCCGCACATCGTGTTTCATCGGCCTGCCGACAACTACTTTCCTGGGCCTGACGCTTGGGGCACGGACAAGGTCGCTTCGCGCCCGGAGGGAGTTCGCACGTCGGGCATCACCCAGCCCCCGGTTTTCGCGTTCATCGTCGAGCGGATTTCGTCGCTGCCTTTGGGCCGCACGGCGGAATGGGCTGCGTTCCGGCGCGAGATATTTCCGGCGCTGGTGGCCCAACATCGCCACCTTTACCGGAACCGCGATCCATTCGGCGAAGGCCTGGTTTATATTCAGCACAATTGGGAGGCCGGTACCGACAACTCGCCCGTTTACGATGCGGCGCTGGAGGGGATTGACTTATCGCGGGCCCGCGACGTCTCAAGCCTGCGGAGAGATAACCAGGCCGTCGCGGCCGCCCATCGTCCAACGGACGTGAACTATCGGCGCTACATGGCGTTGGTCGATCTCTTCAAGGATTGCGGTTACCGGGACGACGAGATCGCGGAACGTTCCCCGTTCCTGATCCAGGATGTGCTCTTTAACTCGGTCCTAGCACGTTCGAATCTGGCGCTGCTATCGCTGGCGCGCGAGGTCGATGCCGATGTGGAAACCGTTGTTGAAATCGAGGGTTGGTGCGAAAGGACGGCCGCTGCCATCAACAAAAAGTTTTGGGATGCTGAGCGTGGCTTCTATTTCCCGTACGACCTGCGCGCGGGCCGTCGGATCGCGATCAAGACCTCCTCCGGTTTCATGCCGCTGTTCGCCCGGGTCTGTGATGGCACGCAACGGCGGAAGCTGGCCCATCATCTTACTTCCTCGTTCGCTCCCAGTACCGATTGGCTCCTCTGTCCCTCGGTGGCGACGGACGAGCCCGCCTTCGACCCCGTTCGATACTGGCGTGGCCCCGTGTGGGTGAATGTGAACTGGATGCTGCATCACGGTTTGCGCCAAGCTGGTCTGGGCGATCTGGCCGAGCGAGTGCGGTCCGACACGCTGCGCGCCGTTGGCGCCGCGGGCCGCTGGGAGTACTTTGATCCTCGGCCTGGCACGCTGCCCTCCGCGCTCGGCCTTGGCACCGATGAGTTTTCATGGAGCGCCGCCTTGGCGCTCGACTTCCAGCAGAATCCCGCGGCGCTCTAACCCGGATGCATCACAGATTTTTTAGTAAGGCGCATCCGCGTTTCGCCGTCCACAAGGGCGAAAAGGCGACTTCGTCGCGGTTCGCCCCGACGCAGTCGGCCCGCAGGGTGCATGCAGGCTAACGCCGGGTCCCAATCATTTGCCCCTCGGCCTTAGTGGTGGGGAAGCCGCGGAGCTTACACTCCTGTCACGCCGGCACGACGTCGGCTTTGGCCGCGCGGGCGAGATCGGTTATCGCTGCGGCGTAGGCGGACGCGATTTGCTCGCGCCACCGGTGTCCTTGTTCGACCGTGCCGGCTGTGGCGTCGCCCATCACGCCGGATCGGGATAGGTCGGATGTGATCCAACCTATCGTGGCCGGGGCGCGCTCGGGGCGGAGGTTTCCAGATGAGTCGGCCTGACCGCAATACTCCCGCACGGCCAATGACATATCAACGTGGCATCCGGCGGTGGCTCGCATCAGAGCGGTTTCCACCGTGTTGGCATGGTAACCGTAGGTCATTTCCTGGGCGCCCAGCCCATGATCGACCTTCGAGAGCAGCACTCCGCAACGCAGCCCCAGCGTGGCCGAGATTTCGCGGAGAGTATAAGTGATCACGGCGGAGTTTCCGCCATGGGTGTTGATGATGGCGATATGGCGGAATCCCCAGGCGCTAATCTGGCGTGCCTGCGCCAGAAGGAGTCCGCGCAAGGTGTCCTTTGAGATTGAGAGCGTCCCGGGGAATCCAGTGTGTTCGTTGCTCTTGCCGACCGTGATGGGCGGCGCGACGTAGCACGATACGTCGCTCGCCAACTTGGGTAGCGCAACCTCGAGCCAAACTTGGCCGAGGAAGGAGTCCACGGCCACCGGGAGGTGCGGGCCGTGCTGCTCGATCGCGCCGGTGACGATGATCACCGGCGCCCATTTCTTGTCGGCAAGACCCGCGATCTGGCGCGGCGTCATCGCGGTCAGGCAGCGGGACCGGTAAGAAGGAAAAGACGTGACGGGAGCCGGGTTCATGGTGGCGGTACCTTCAGGGTTGAGCGGGAAGGATTCTCCCTGCATTGGGCAGTGGAGCACACAGGTTGATCTCGCTCAGCAGCCCTAGCAATCGACCGGCCGCAGTGGAAAGAATCGACGCCCCCGCGGCGCGCGCGGCCTCCAGCGGCAGCGGGGCATTCAGGAGGGGATGCACCCGCTCGTCACCCCATGGTCGCGTGGCGGGAGCGGTGACCTCGACCGGGAGCGCTTCCGGCTCTCGGCCCGTCAGGGCGGTGACGAGGGTCTGGAATTGCCCGCGGGACTGGCTGCGCGTCGGGTGGAGGTCCAGTCCCAGACCGCTGAGGCTGACGCGAAAGATCTGCAGTCCCAGCGCGATTCGGTTATCGCGCGCGACGGCGGCGATGAGTTCCTCGTTCCAGGGGCTGGAGTTGTACAGGACAACCTTACGGAAGCCGGAGGCTGAGACCGAGGCGAGGAGTTCTGCCAGCAGGCCGTGGGCGAGGGGGGGATCCACCGCGAATGCGCAACCGGCATCCGGCCCGAGTACAAAACGCACCGGGGGCAGCACTAGGAGCGGGAGATTCGATGGCCGCTGCTGGGAAGCTTCGCGCAGCACACTCAGCAGCACCGTCTCCTCGGAATCCATGGGATGTCCGAGGCCCCAGTCGGCGCTGCCGGCCAGGGGTAGTATGACCAGGGTACGCTCGCGATCCGGCCAACGGTGAAACTCGGGCCAGCGATGCCAGGGCCAAAAAGTCGCGTCATCCGCGATGCAGAGGGGTGTGACGGGCATGGGCCTGCTCATGCGACGGCGGTGATCTCGATCTCGACGCAGCAACCGGGGCGTGCGAGCCCCTTGACCTCGATCAAGGTGCTCGCGGCCAAGGATCCACCGAGGTAGCGGTTCCGTACGGCGGAGAACTTTGGGAAGTCGTCCATGTTCGTCAGGTAGGTCTGCGCGCGCACGACGTGCTCAAACGTCATCCCTGCGGCCCGAAGTATCTCCCCTACCAGTTTGAAGACGTACTCGCTCTGCGCGGTCGCATCGCCGGGTGCGATGACGTTGCCGGAAGGATCAACCGCGAGTTGCCCGGTCGCGTAGAGCGTCCTCGCGCCCGCATTTTCCAGCAGGATGCCAGGGCTGTAGGCACCGCGTGGCGCGGCGAATCCGGTCGGGTGGATGATGGTTTTCGTAAGCATGGTGAAAAGTGCTCAGGCGGAAAAGTGGGCCGCGTCCCTAGACGTTGTCGTGGTCGCGCTGGTTCAGGAATATAAGAATCAGGGCGAAGACGGTGAACATTCGGGCCGCCGCAGTCTGCCCGTTCCAGATACTCGACTGCCACATCAGAAACCACTCGCCTCCCACGGTGATGAAGGCGATGAACCACTGGAGAAGGCTCACCGTCAGGCCTGCTACGGCAAGGGAGGTGGCCTTGCGCCAAGCGTATCCCGATTCGGCGCGCTCTTTCCACATGCGCCAAGCGGCCACCGCCAACAGGCCTCCGGCCACCAACTCCCAGAGAATGATGGATGCGTAGAAAGCATGGTGGATGACCGGTGAATTTAGCGCCCGCCACATCCCCTGATTGCCCGGAAAGGTCGTGTCCATCGAAAGCACGTGGCGCACGAATTCGAAATTCGAACCGTAGTCCGTCAGGTTGTTGAAAACAACCAGGAGCAGAAAGAAGGCCGAGGAAGCTACCAGGGAGATCTTGGAGAGGCGGATGAGCATGGAGAAAAGGCTTACCGATCGTTGAGCTCTGCGAAGTCGGGGGTGTGTGGATGGTGAATCTCTTCGGCATCGATACAGAGCCTGGGTGAGCGCGGGCGACTCAGTAACTCGCTGAAACGGTGGGCCTCAAACACCACTAGACGGGCCCAAGCGCCGGGCGCGATCCGCCCATGGTCAGGCTCGCCAATGAGTTCGGCCGCGGTACTGGTGACCACGCGGACGGATTCCTCCAGTCGTGCGTCGAGATGCGCCAGGCGCACGCTGTGCGCGAAAACCTCGGCCAGGTTGTAGTCGCCGAACGCGTGAAACGCGTCGCGGACATTGTCGCTGGCGCAGGCCACGGCGATCCCGGCATCCATGAGATCGTGCACCAGCGTTATCCCGCGCCAAAGCGGAGTGCGGGGAAACTGTGCGGCGGCGCACCGGCGGTCTTGCAGGTAAAGGTTGCAGTCCGGCAGCGAGATGATGCCGATGCGCGCTGCCCGGATCAGCGCGATCGTGGATTGGGCGCGGGCGTGATCCTGAACCGAGAGGCTGCAGCAATGGCCGCAAACCACGGGCAGGCTGAAGCTAGACCTCAGGACCGCCTCGGCCACGAACCGGAGGCATTCCGCCCTGGGGTTGCCGCTCTCGTCCACGTGCAGATCCACCCCGACGCCGCGCTCCTGCGCGATGGCCAGCATGCGGTCCAGCTGAGCGGGCAGGTCGTCGGACATCGTGAAATAGCCGCCCAGCGCGCTCGCGCCGTGGCGCAGAGCGAGATCCGCCATCTTTTCACCATCGGCGGTCAGGTAGTCGTTGCCGCCGCACAGCGGGACCGTCTGAAGAGTGATGCGACCGGCCCACTCCCGGCGGAGCCCCGCCATCACGGAGTGGCTGCGCTCTCCCCACTGCGTGCTGGTGTCGACGTGCGTCCGGATCACTCGCGTGCCGTGTGCCCACGCCGAGCGCAGCGCGAACCCGGCTCGGCGCTGCAGGTCGGCTTCGGACCAGTGCGACTTGTCGTCCGACAGGGCTTGCAGGGCACCGATAAACGTGCGGGACCGGTTGGGCGCCCGGTGCCATGTGTGGGTCTTGTCGAGATGAACGTGGGCGTCGATGAAGCCGGGAAACACCAACGAACCGCCGGCATCGAACTCCCGGGCCGGGGAGTGATGTCCGAGACCGCCGGCGGGAGCGACAGCCTTGATCCTGCTCCCTTCAACGGCCAGATCGCACAGCATGGTCGGCTCGATAGGGTCGATCGGCGCGCCGGCGAGACGGGCGGGGAGTAGGGCAGCGGGGACGCGGGCGCAGCGTACAATGAGCATCGGAATATTTGGGATATCGGAAGCAGCGCGAATGCCACGCCGCGGATGGTGGCCAGAATTATGATGACAGAAGTCTGCTTGACAAAAACGTTTTTGTACAGTGCTCATTTCGGTGTCTGCCACTGCCTTCGCGTCGCTACCCCCAACCTAGCTTGCCGCCATGCTGCCACTCTCCTCGCGCGTTTTCCCATTTACGGAAACGTTTTTGTATTTGGCATCAGACCTGCTAAATAGCCGTTAGATGTCCTCAGCGCGAACCTTGCTCCCTCGAAATACCGTCCCGATGACCGACCTTTCCGATGCCCTGACGGCCGAGTGGCGTGCCCTGCTGGGTACCGACTCTCTGCGCGGGAGGGAGAGCGCGCTGGCCCGGCTTGCGAGGGACTTTTTCTGGTTTTCCCCAGTGCTGCGATGCCAGTTGGATAGCAAGCGGGCCGGTCTCGGGGTGCGCCCGAGCTCGGTCGATGAGGTACGCGCGATGATCCGCGCCCGCTTTCGCTTCAGGGCGCCGATTGTTCGGCGCGGCGCCGGCATGGGAAGCCACAAGGACATCATTTCCTCCCGTCGGTACACAAGTGCCGTCTGCAGATCAATACGTAACCCCCAAACAGATACTATATGACCACGAAAATGACCCGCGCAGGCATCTTACTTGCGTTTGCCAGCCCACTTCTTGGTGGGCTGTTTGCCCAGACAGCCCCGAAAGCGTCCGACACTTCCGGCGGCATCACCGAACTCGAAAAATTCATCGTCACCGAGTCCGCCGCAGCGGCCGCCGGCGGTCTGCTGCCCACCTCTCGGGCCAGCGATTCCGTCTTCGGCTCGGCGAAATCTGTTCTCGATATCCCCCGCTCGGTCACTGTGCTGACGCCCGAGTTGATGCAAAAATTGGGCGTCCGTAATTTCGACGACGTCGCACGGGTGATTCCCGGCGGCGAACGCCCCAACTTCTACGGTGTGCCCGGCACCCCGTTCATCCGCGGCGACTTCGCCGGCACGTTCTTCAACGGCATGCAGCGCGCCTTTCAACGCAATGAAATGCCCACCTCGTTCGGCTCGCTCGAAGGCATGGACATCGTGCGCGGCCCCGCCCCCGGCACCTTCGGTCCGACCCCCGGCGGCGGTTACATCAACTTTCTCCCGAAGTCGCCCTACTACGACAAGTTCCGGGGATCGCTCCGCACCACGGTTGGCTCCTACGACTACTTCAACGCGCAGCTCGACATCGGCGGCCCGGTTCTCGCCTTCGGCAAGCCCATGGCCTACCGCATCTCGCTGACCAACCAGAGCGCCGACTCCTACTACAATAACGTCCAGAACAACTACATTTCGATCTACGGTGCTCTCAAGGCCCGGCTCACCCGGGACGTTTCCCTGTTCACCGGCGCGGAGTATTACAGCTACCGTTCCAACGAGAACGCCGGCTGGAATCGCGTCACGCAGGACTTGCTCGACAACGGCAACTACCTCGTGGGCGAGGTGGTGGACCGCACAAGCGCCGCGGCTGGCGGGTACGTCTTGCCCGGGGCGGTCCCGTTCATCAGTTTCGGCGCCAGTGCCGCGACCATCGGGGGCTCGCAGTTCGACAACAGCGGCGGCGCGATCATCCCCCCGGCCAGCTATGTCGCGACGCTCTCGCCTCAGTTGCGGGCGCTGCTCCACCCGACGACTGGGGCCTACACTGCGGCCTTCTTCAATGCCGGCGGCAAGGCCCTGACAACGAAGATTGAGGGCAACCAAGTGCTCGCCGACCCGGGCGACTTCGTGAATGCCCAGAACTTCCTCTATTTCGCCGACCTCGTAAACACCCGCTCCTCGTCGCTCACGCTCAAGAATCAATTCATCATCGATTACATCAACACCGAGAAGATCTCCTCCTACGGCTACGCCTTCAACATGAAGCAGTTTATCATCGAGGACAAGATCACCGTGGAGCAGAAGTTCAACGGCAAGCTCACGAGCCTCTCCTCCGGCGGATCGGTCCGCTACAGCTGGGCAAAGCAACTCCAGGACTTCAGCTCCGAACCCTTTTCCCGCCGGGACATTAGCAACCCCCGGATCACCGCCAATTCCATCGTCCTGACCGGCCCGCAGCGGCCGGCCTTCGGCGACACCCGTAACTACTGGGCGCAGAGCGGCATGACGGACCTGTACCAACTCGCGCTGTTCAGCGTCGGCGAGCTCAAGCTCTCAGATGCGTTCAGCACCTACTTCTCGGCCCGCGTCGAAGGGGCCAGCTTCAAGAACACCATCCCCGGCGAGCACGAGCGCAACGCCCGCCGCGGTCAGCAGGTCGCCAAGGGCGGCAAGAACTTCTACA
>JBIKWB010000005.1:0-192779 GCA_044356555.1 Opitutaceae bacterium
AAGGCGAGTTCGCGAGCGGAGATCCAGCCCTCCGCCACGCGCTGGCGCGGCGTCCGCATGACAGCGAGGACCTCGGCAATTTCGTCGGGCCGCGCGGCCCGCGCGGTGCAAAGCCGGAAACCGTAAGAAGCCCGCGCTTCCTCCTTCGGGCCGCCTTCGCGGAGAATGCGGAGCGCGAGCGCCTGCGCCGCCTCGACGAAGACGATCTCGTTGAGCGAGGCCAGCGCGGCCAGCGGGGTGTTGGAGCGCGGGCGCGAGGCACAGGCGCTGTCGCCGTTCGGCGCATCAAAACTGGAGAGCACCGGATCGGGCATGGAGCGTCGGCGGAAAACATAAAGCGACCGGCGGTAGCGCTCGGCATCGGTGGCCGTCTTCCAGAAATCCACCGAGATAAAACTCGAAGCGAACAGGCTCTCCGGCACCGGCGGAAACACGCTCGGGCCGCCGATTTTTTCCGTGAGCAGGCCGGACGTGCGCAGCGCGATGTCGCGGATCACCTCGGCTTCGGCGCGGAAACGCGGACCGCGCGCGAGCAGGCGGTTCTTCGGGTCGCGCTCCTGCAATTCCGGGGTGATGACCGATGACTGCCGGTAGGTGGCCGAAGTGACGAGGGTGCGGATCAGCTGCTTCTGGCTCCAGCCCCGGTCCATGAATTCGACCGCGAGCCAGTCCAACACCTCGGGCAGCGCGGGCGCCGGGGCGCGCACCCCGAAATCCTCGGAGGCCTCGACGAGGCCGGCGCCAAAGAGCGCTTGCCACACGCGGTTGACGGCGACGCGCGACGCCGTCGGCGAACGGCGGTCAACTAGCCAGTGCGCAAAGGCGAGCCGGTCCGGCTCGTTCGCCGGCGTTTCGCGCCGGGCGTGCAGGAACGCCGGCGTGCCCGGCGTGACGCGGGTCTTGGGTTTGTCCCACGCGCCGCGGTCGAGAATGAAGGTGCCGCGCGCGTCCTCCGGGATGCGTTCGCCGAGGACGAGCACCGTGGTATCCTCCACCGGATATTGCGCCCAAAGTTTCTCGATGGCCGCGTTGGTCTCACCGTAGCTGGCGACGCTCGACCGCCACGCCGCAAAAAGCGCCGCCTGCTGCTCCGAGGTGCGCGCGGCTGCGGGCACCCCGAGGCCGAGACGCGCTGCGGCGGGAATCTTCGCGGCCGTCGCCTCGGGCACCGTCGTGAGCGCGACGCGGAAGCGACCCAGAAGCTGCGTGTCGCGACCGTGAGTGTCTTTGCCGCTGTGCTTGAAGCGCAACGTCACCCGCAGCTTTTCGCCCGCAGCGAGCGTGAGCGGTTCTTTGAATTGCACCACGGCTTCGCTCGGGGCGTTGCGTCGGCCGATACCTCGGTCCGGGCTCCACGCCGTGTCCAACTCGCCGTCCACGAGGTAGGCGGAGGGACCGACCACGCGTTTGTCGTCGTCGTTCTTGCGCAGGCGCGGATCGATCGGGCGCGAGGGCGTCTCAAGGTCCGCCGAAGCCTGCGTGAGTCCGAGCTTTCGCACGTGGGTCTCGGTGATTTTTTCGGTGGCAGGCTTCACGTAGTCCGCGCCCAACACCTCCACTTGTAATTCCGAGAGGGCAAAGAGTCCGTCCACGCTGCGGCCGGGACCGCCAAAGATCAGGTCGCCGTGGTTGAGCGCCTCAAGGCGCAGGGCGGTGACGCCTGCCGCGAGCTTCGGCGTCGTAGTGAACGAGAGATCGCCGTTGCTCGCACGAAAACCGAGCGTGAGCACCGAACCGTCCGGCAACACCTCGGGATGCGCCAGACCTCCGCTCCACACCGGCTCGACGGGCGTGAGCGTTTCCCAGGGCGTGGCGGCGAGAATCGAGGCCTGCGCCTCGGACCACGCGGCGAAGAATTTTGGCCAGTCGGGCTGCGCGTTTTTGAGCTTGGCCTCTTCGGCCGCGATCCCGCGGTGCACGGTCTCGATGGCCGCAAGTTTCTCCGGGCCGTAAATGCGCGTGATCGCCTCGTAGGTGTTGTTCAACGCCGCAAAGACCCGGAAATAGTCCTCATGGGTGATTGGGTCGAACTTGTGCGTGTGGCACTGCGCACATTGGAAGGTGACGCCGACCACACCTTTGCCGATGGCATCCATCCGGTCGAACATGCCTTCCATGCGATACTGCTCGTTGATGATAGCACCCTCCTCGGAAACCATGGAGTTACGCAGATAGCCGGTCGCCACGCGCAGGTCCTGCGCGCGCTGCGGATCGCGCTCGGCCGGCGCGAGGAGGTCGCCCGCGATCTGGTCTACGATGAACTGGTCGTAGGGCTGGTCGGCGTTGAGTGACTTGATCACCCAGTCGCGCCACGCCCATTGCTGACGGGGCAGGTCTTTCTCGTAGCCGTCGCTGTCGGCGTAGCGCGCGGCATCAAGCCAGTGACGCGCCCATTTCTCGCCGTAACGCGGCGAGGCGAGGAGCGTTTCGACGAGGGCGGCGTAGGCTGTGTCCCGGTCCTTGGCGTAAGCGGCGATAAACTCATCCAACTCCTGCGGCGATGGTGGCAGGCCGACCAGATCGAGCCAGAGGCGGCGCGCGAGCGTCTCGGGGGCGGCTTCCGGCGCGGCCTTCAGGCCCGCCGCCGAGCGCCGGACAGAGACGAAGGCATCCATGGGATTTTTTTCGTTGGCCCCGGCGGGCAAGGCAGGACGCGACGGCGGAATGAACGCCCAATGCGCCTGATACTCCGCGCCCTCGGCGATCCATTGGCGCAACGTCGCGACCTGCGGCGGCGTGAGCGGTGCTTTCTTGGACTCGGCCGTCGGCATCAGATCTTCGGAGTCGTGCGGCGCCATGATACGGAGCAGCAGCTCGCTCTCGTCCGGTTTGCCCGGGACGATCGCGGCTAGCCCGGACTTGCCGCCCGCGAGCGCGTTCGCGCGGTCATCGAGGCGCAGGCCGCCCTTGCGCGACGCCTCATCCTGACCGTGGCACGTGAAACAATTGTCGGAGAGAATCGGGCGGATATCGCGGTTGAACTCGACGTGCGGAACGGGCCGCTGCACCTGCGCAGAAAGTGGCAGGGCGAGTGCGACGAAACCAATGGAGACGAAACGGCTCATAAGAATTGGACTTACAACGAGGACACCACCGTAAACTCCAGTCCCGAGAATCGCCGCGTCAACTCGCAAGCCTGCCGAATATTCGTCCACGGGATTTTTTTCGGCTGCCACCGCGTGGCCACGACGATGCTGCTAACGTCCGCCGTGGAGGCGGGTCTCTGAGCCGCCTCGCCGCGCCCAACGCCCCTCTTCCTTCTTTGCAATCCAAGGCGGGTCGGAGACACTGCTTTTTCTACCAGCTGAGTTCGAGGATGCGGCCGGGGGTGAAGGGGCGGCCGCTCTTCGTGCCGTGGTGGCGGGTGTAGTCGAGGATGTAGAGTTTCTGGCCGACTTGAAGAAAGTCGATGGGGCGGGACAGCGGGTAGAGAAAGGTTTCCATGCGCGCTTCGAAAACACCGGCGGCGTTGCGGCGGAGGTCCACGGCAAGGAGGTCGTAGCCGTAGTCGACTTGGCCGAGAAAGTTGCCGAAGCGGCCCATGATGAATTTCCCGCGCAGCGCGGCGGGCCAGTCGGGGCCGCAGAAGATCATGCCGGCGGGCGAGGAGTGCGCGTCGAACGAGGCGATGGGTTTTTCGGGCGAACCGCCGGCGGCGGGGCCGAAGTTGCGGATCGCGGGGGTGATCACGAGACCGGGAGGCGCGGGTGGGGTGTAGGGGTAGGGGCGGTCGGTGGCGGGCGCTTCGCCGTATTGGTAGGGAAAGCCGTAGTGTTTGCCGCGCTCGACGAAATCGAGTTCTTCCGGGACGTGGGCATCGGGGCCGTTGCTGGCGCTGAAGAGTTCGCCGCGGTCGTTCCACGCAAAACTCCAGGCGTTGCGGATGCCGCGGGCGAAGACGTCGACGGTCGGGTTTTCCGAACGGGGATCCACGCGCCAGATGGCGGCGGTGATGTCGGTTTCGCCGCCTTTCCAATAAATCGAGGATTTGCCGGCGACACCGCCGTCGGTCTCGCCGCCGTCGGTGCGGGAGCCGCAGGTGATGTAGAGAAAACCGTCGGGGCCTTGGGCGATGTTGCCGACGCCGTGGTTGTAGTAGTTATTGCCCATCGGATAGGAGGTTTGGAGCCACGGTTTGGGGAGAGGAATCGGGCCGGCGGTGGCGTCGAGCGGGGCGGTGCGGTAAATGACGACGCGGTTGAGGTGGTAGGGTTCGGCCGGGACTTGGCGGTTGGTGACGACGTAGAGCCGGCGAGCGGAATCGATGGTGAGACCGAGGGCGCCGATTGAGCCGGCGGCGATTTCGGTGTAGGCTTCGGAGGCGAGGAGCTTGGTCACGACACCGGTCGAGAGCGTGACGCGGTAGAGATCGCCGCGCCCGTGGAGGATGATGAGCCAGTCGGCGCCGGGGAGGGTAGCGAGGCGGAGGCCGTTGACGGGGAGGCGGGCGATCTCGCGCAACGCAAAGCCGACGGGGGCGACGGGGAGCTCGGCATACGGGTCTTCGCGAACCGGTTTGGCGGCGACTTTGGCGCGCTCGGCGGCGACCTCGGAGGGAGTGACGGGTTCCCCTTGGTTGCCCCAGGAATTGCGCACATAGGTAAGGATGGCGGCGACCTGTTCGTCGTTGAGGCTGAGTTGACCGGGCATGACGTTGTTGTAATCGACGCCGTTGACCTTGATCGGACCGGAAAGCCCCTGGAGGACGATGCGGATGCTGCGCTCCTTGTCGGCCATGAGGTAGTCGGCCTTCGCGAGGGGCGGAAAGACGCCGGGGATGCCCTGGCCGGCGGCGTTGTGGCAGACGGCGCAGTTGAGTTGGAAGAGGGCGGCGCCATCGGGCGGGGTGGCGGGATCCGCGGCGGTGAGAAGCGTCGGCAGGGAAAAGACGAACGCGGCGAAGAGAGCGGGGAGGCGCATGGGTGGGAGAAAGAAGAAGCGAAGCACGTTAAGCTTCCCTATGTAACGACAAGGCAAAGCGGCCTCATCACCGGCTGGTAACGACGCCTTCTTTGATTGCCTTGGCGACCGCGCTGCCGCGGCTGTTCACGTGCATTTTTTCGTATACATTGCGAATGTGTCGATCGACAGAATAAAAGCTGATTCCTAGTTGGGCGGCCGATTCCTTGATGGTGCAGCCTTGGACGAGCAGTTTCAGGATGTCCTGCTCGCGCGGCGTGAAGTGGTAGTTGTGTTGCGGCGGGCTGAGTTGTGACACGCGCTCCATGACGCGGCGCGCAATGCGGGGCGTCATCGTCGAGCCGCCCGTGGCGGCAGTTTGAAGTGCCGAGGCGATTTCGTCGGGCGTAGCGGTTTTCAGAAGATAGCCGATGGCCCCGGCGCAGATCGCGCGAAAGATTTTATCGTCATCCTCGAACACGGTCAAAATCACCAGGCTGCACGCGGGGGCCTGCACGCGGAAAAGCCCCAGGCCCTCTATACCGCTGATGCCGGGCAGGCCGATATCGAGCAGGATCACCTGCGGTGCCGACTTGGCCCGAAGGGCGGCGAGGGCTTGCTCGCAACTCGTGAACCGTGCGCTGCAACGGATGTTGGCGAGCCGGTTGAGGGCGATCATGAGGTGCGCGCCATACGCCTGGTGATCTTCGATCAGCCAGACATCCAACGGGCCTGCGAACGGGTCTTTCATAAAGCGGGAAGAGTGATGGCGAGGGTCGTGCCTTGCGCGGGCCGGGAAGTGATGCGGATTTCGCCGCCGAATTTTTCCGCGCGCCGACGAATGTTGGCGAGGCCCATGCCGCTGGACGTCTCCATATCGGGCAGGAAGCCCCGGCCGTTGTCCTGCACGGTGAGAGTCATGATGCCGCCCGCGCCCGTGAGCGAGATGCTTACCTGGGTGGCATGCGCATGCCGCACGATATTGTTAAGTGCTTCCGTGAACATCAGCACGAGATCGCGTTGCTGATCCACGCGGAGGTATTTCTGAACATCGCATGCATCGAGGTTCAGCTGGTGCGGCACGTTGCGCAGCATGCGCGCCGCGATTTCCCGCAGGTGCATGCTCAGGTCACCTTGACCGTAGGCGTCCGATTGAATGAGCCGCGCGATATCGCGCATCGAGTCCGCCGTCTGGCGAGAGATCGTCTGGATTTCCTCCAGGCTGTTTCGCGTTTGCGCCGGATCGTTGGCCGCCGTGAGGAGGCCGTGGCTGATCAGCGCTATGGTGCCGAGGTTGCTGCCGACCTCGTCATGGAGATCCTGCGAAATGCGCAGACGCAGCGCGTCGAGCTCGCGCCGGCGCTGCCAGCGCTGCTTCCACAAGAAAAAAAACAAGCCCGAAAAGGCGACGATCACCAGTCCGGCGGCACTCCACATTCCGGCCGCCACCAATCTATTCAGCGCGACGCCGCTTTGCTGCTCGAGCTCGGCGAGTTGCTGGGAAAGCTCTCTCCGCTGCGAGAGCGCCGCCAGCCACGGCGACCAATCGACGATGTTGGCCTGGCTGTTAAACCCGTCGACCAGCGCGGCGCGGGACCAGCCGTCCTTCTCAAATGAATCCGATGCCGTCACGCTTTTGCCCAACGCGACGTTTGTGCCGTTCGACCACACCTGCATCTCCGCCAGCGCGAACCGAAAGAACGACAAGCTGTTGCTGAGCTCCAACGCGGTCAGTCGGACATAACGCCCGGCGCGATTGCCGCCGGTAAACGTGATCGCGTTGTTACCAGGATTGGGAAAGCTGGATTTTTCAAAGCTGATGATCGTCGCGGCCACTTCGAAGTCCGGGGAATCCGAAACGTCGATCCTGAAGCGCGGGGGAAAAAGGTAGCCCTGCCGATGCACGAACTCCGGCGGATGCGCGGGAAACAAACACACCTGCTTAATCGGCATGGATTTACCCAGATCGATCTGCACCCATTTACTCATGAAGAGCGTTGTATCCGGAATCTCGAAACTCTTTGGCTCGGCTAGGGGATCGCCTTGATACCCAAACGTGGGACTTGCTTGCACCCCCACCGGCGGGCCGATCGCCGAATGCCCGTCGCCCAGATTGATTTTCCCCCAGACGGGCATCACGCCCCCGGAGCGGCTGGCGTCGATTTTTCGGGCGCCGCGCACCGACAGATCGGCGACGAGGTTGTGTTTGCCCTGCAGAATCATCACCTCACCCAACGCGAACAGGTAACCATATTCATCGTGAAACAGCCGGTTGGCCGTGATACGCACGATCCGGGCTTTTCTCCCTTGGGCCGGAAGGAACAAGGGCAGCGCGCCGGGATTGGGAAAATCTTTGTTGGCGAAGTCCGCCAGTTTAATCCCGTCGCCGACCTCCGCAGCGCCCGCCTCCTCCAAGAGCTCGACGCGGAAGCGTAGAGGGAAACCGTAACCGGCTGCGGCCGAACCGCCGCTATTCGAAGCGGCGGCGATGATGACGACCGCATCGATGGTCTCGGTATCGCCAAGATCAAAATCCACCCAATCGACTGTATCCGGTTCGCGAGTATATCCGCTGTGGTAACCGAGCCGCTCCGTGACATTACGCGGCGGCGCGGGCGGCAGCCGCGCGAGCGCGTTCTCCAATGCATGACGATCGGAATCGACTTGTCTCAGTTCGGGGCTGATCCATCGGGCGGCAGTTTCCCACCGCGCGGTGTCGGCGCGCGACGTGCTCATCGCCACCAGAATCAGGGTGGCCGCGAAGTACCGTTCCAAGTGCATCCGGGGGCTAATGCACAGAAATTGGTTCTCGCCGCAGCCTGAATCAATCTTTCGGCGCACCGGGCGGCTGACGAATATTCGGGGGGTAGCAGGATTCGCTTTTTTCAGTAAGGCCGACTCTCAGTGCCATACTTCTATCAGATGCCCCTGCTCGCTCGACCCGTTTCTCATCGCTTTCGCCCGGCGGCTGTTGTCCTCGTGCTATTCCTTGACCCGCTGTCCGCCGCTACGAAAGGGACCGCAGCGGAGCAAGATGCCGGGGGCGTGGGCCTGCGACGTTTCAGCGATGACTTTTCGGATATGGTGGCATTCTCCAAGAACTGGGTCCCTTACGGGAGGCTCGCCAATGGCCAATGGGCGCAGGGCACTTCGGGTCATTGGCGAGAAGGCGTGACCTATGCGCGCGCCGAGTGGTGGCAGATTGTGGAGGGAGCCTTGCGCGCCCAAAATTTCCCCGACGAATCGCACCCTGCAGGCATCTCCTTCCGCGGTCGCCTCGGCGTCGTCGAACTGATCCTCCGTTGTCGGATCAAAATCGCGCCGCAAAGCGTCGGCATCATCCGGGTCTTCGGAAAATCAGCCGGAAAATTTCCGCCCGAGAAAACGGATAATCACGTCACCGCCCTGGAAGTGTCCGCCACCGGTCTGAAGCTTTGGAATGGGAACCGGTTGCGCGACGACGATCCACGGCTCGTGCCGGAAGCCAAGGAGGCCGGCGCCGCCGTGAAGAATCCCGGCCGCTTCCACAACACCCGCTTCGAGAAAGCGACGGAGCGGCTGAACGTAGTGCCCGAGGTATGGCACGAGTTGCAGTTGGAAGTTCGCCGCAAACACGTGCGGGCGCTTTTCGATCAAAAGGAGGTTCTGACTTTCACGCTGGAATCGGACCAACCCATCGAATCCCTCAGTCTCGAGGCGAACGGCAACAAAAAGGAGATCGGTGTCGTGTGGTTCGACGATTTTTCCTTCGAGGCAAAATAACCTGCTGCGCCGGGCGACCGCACGCCCGTCACTTCCCATGAGCAACATCATCACGCAACGCTGGCTCCTGTCTCGTCGTCATTTTCTGCGCGGCGCGGGCGCCTGCCTCGCCCTGCCCTTTCTCGAAACGATGGGGCTGGGCGCGGAGAAGGACGCCAAAGTGCGGCGACTGGTCTGCGTCGCCAATCCGTTCGGCATGATTCACGACGCGTTCTTTCCCACGGAGGTCGGACACGACGCGGCGCTGCCGGAGAACCTCAAGCCGCTGGAGCCGTTACGGGGACGGTTCACGGTCCTCTCCAACCTCGACCACGGAATGAATGGCGGACACGCGGGAACCCACGCCTTCCTCTCGGGCGTGCGCTCGCACGAGGCGGCCGGAATGCCGGACGGCAACATCACGCTCGATCAATTCTGCGCGGAACAGGTCGCGGGGCTCACCCGGCTTCCCGTGCTGAACACCTCGGCCGGCAGCAACAACGGCGGCGGCGTGGAACTTTCCTGGACGCGCTCGGGCGTCATGGTGCCTACGATTCAGAAAGTGAGCCGGGTGTTTCAGATGCTTTTCGTGGATGACCCGGAGGGTCAGGCTGCCCAGCGCACCGTTCGGTATCAACGCCATGGGTCGATTCTCGATGCGGTGAAAGAGCAGGCGCGAGCCATGAATGGCCGGCTCAGCCAGGGCGACCAGCAGAAGATGGATCAGTATTTCACCTCGATTCGCGAGGTGGAGAAGACGCTGCAACAGGAGAGCGCCTGGGTCTCGCGTGCGCGCCCGAAGGTGGAGATGAAGGAGCCGCAGAACGGCACGGTGACGCAGCAACTGCCGATCCTTTTCGATCTACTCACGCTAGCTTTGCAAACCGACTCCACGCGGGTGGCCACGATCGAAGTGCCCGGCGCTTTTGACGCCACCGGTGTAGGGCTGAAAGCGGGAAGCTACCACGGCTATTCTCATCATGGAAAAGACCCCACCTTGATGGAGGGGATGCGCAAGGTAGAACGCTATCAGATAGAGCACCTGGCCCGCTTCATCACGCGGCTGACGGAGCTGGGTCTGCTTGAGAGCACGCAGATTCTCTTCGGCAGCGGCATGAGCGACGGGAGCGCGCACACCAACAAGAACCTGCCCATCATCGTGGCGGGCGGCGGTTACCGGCATCAGACGCATGTGCGAATGCCTGCGGAGCAGGGCAAGAAAGTGCCGCTGTGCAATCTCTACCTGACCATGGCGCAGCGCTTCGGGATCGAGACGGATGCCTTCGGCCACAGCAAGGGCACCATCGATGGCGTGATCTGACATGAAGCCGCTTTACGTTCTGCTGATGCTGGCGCTCCCGACCGCCGTCCACGCTGGCGACTTGAAGACGTTTGTTTCGGACTACTGCATGGACTGCCATGACGATGCGACGGAGAAGGGCGGCCTCTCGATGGAAAAATTGAGCACCGTCATCACCGCTGCCAACAGCAAGGATTGGCTCAGAATTCTTGAGCAAGCCGAGCGCCACACTATGCCACCCGCTGACGAGTTGCAGCCGTCAGCGGAGGATCGCCTTGCCGCCGTTCTGGAACTGGAAGGAAGGCTGGTCGCCTACGTCCGCACGCTTCCTGAGCGCGAGCTCGCCGTGCTGCGCCGGCTGAATCGCACGGAGTATCGCAATACCATCCGCGACCTAATGCTGCTCAACGTTAACAGCGTCGATCCGACCCGCGAGTTTCCGGACGACAACCGCGTGCATGGCTTCAGCAGCAACGGAGAAAAGCTGGTCACGTCCAGCTTCCTGCTCCGGCAGTATCTCGAGGCGGCGGAACAAGCGGTTGAGCAGGCGATCCACTTCAAGCCCAAGCCGGAGTCCCGGCGCTGGGATCTGCAGCCCCCTTTCAATCGCGCGAGGTTCGGGTTCACAGGCGCGGAGCGGGCCTATTACCAGAAGGTGCTGAAACAGCCGCAGCCGTTCCAAACGCTGTATGAGCGCATGAGCGGCATGCCGAAGGACTACTTTCATCCGATTGACGAACTGAACGCCGGGATGCCGGAAAGCGGCTGGTATCGGATTCGGATTCGAGCCGAAGCAAAATTCCGCTATACCGAACTCGATCCCAAGGATCCCGCGCTGGATCTCCGCGCGCACAAGTTCCCTTCGCAATGGGACTCGGCCGAACCATTGCGACTCTCCCTGTCCACGGCTACGCTGGAGGGGATCGATCCGGATAACAAGGAAGCGCTCGAATATGCCTCTACCCATTATCAGAGCGGGCAGCGCGAACTGGCGACGTGGGACCTGCCCGACGATCAACCGACTTGGCTGGAATGCCGGGTCTGGCTGAACCGCGGAGAATATCCGCGTCTCGGTTTCCCCAATGGACCAACCGACAGCAACTACCGCATTTCAAACTTTTTCAAAGCCAACAAAGAGCGCCTGTTGAGCAAGGAGCAGCTTGCGAATTATGAAACAGACAGGGCCGGTGGCGGTGGCGATTTCAATATTTACATGTGGTTCGAGTCGCCCCGCATTCGGGTTTCCAAGATCGAAGTCGAGGGGCCGCTCAACGACTCGTGGCCGCCGAAAAGTCATCGCGTGATATTCGGCCCGGAGGCATATCGCAGCGCGGATGCGGGCGCGGTGCTGGAGCGCTTTGCGACGCGCGCTTGGCGCCGGCCGGCCGCCAGCGGCGAAGTGGCTCCGCTCGTGAAACTCGTGCGCACCGCGGAGCAGGGCGGTCTGTCCCCCGAAGCAGCCATTCAAGAAGGCATCAAAGCCGTCCTGTGCTCGCCCGAGTTCTTGTATCGCGAGGAGAAAAACGACGTCCTCACGGGTTACGAAATCGCCTCGCGGTTGTCCTACTTTTTATGGTCGTCCATGCCGGATGAGACGCTGTTGAAGCTGGCAACCAGCGGCGAACTGAGCCAGCCCGCGGTGTTGCGCCAGCAGGCCATGCGCCTGCTGCAAGACCCGCGCTCAGGAGCCTTCGTGGACGAGTTCCTCAACGGCTGGCTGGCCCTGCGCAAGCTGGGGGCCATGTCGCCGGATGTGCGTAAATTCCCTGTATACTACGACGACGATCTGGAGCCTGCGATGCGGACAGAGACTCGATTGTTTTTCCGCCAACTGCTCAATACCAACGGCTCGATCGAGCGCTTCCTCGATTCTGATTACGCCTTCATTAACAAGGAACTGGCTCAGCTCTATGGCATCGATCCTGAACTCGTGGCCGAGGCGCAAGGCAGGCCCGTCGAAGGCTTGCGCCGCGAAGATGTCGTGCCAGATGCGGATGGCGACGCCCCATCGCTGGCCTTTGCCCAAGTGAAGCTGCCGGACGCTCGGCGCGGCGGTCTGTTAGGACAGGCGAGCGTGCTGACCCTCACGGCCAATGGCGTGGACACGTCCCCGATCATCCGCGGCGTCTGGCTGCTCGAGAACATTCTTGGCGCGCCCCCGGCGCCACCGCCGCCGAATATTCCCGGACTCGAACCCGATATCCGCGGCGCGAAAACGATTCGCGAACAACTGCAGAAGCATCGCGAGGCTGCCAACTGCCGGACCTGCCACAAACAGATCGATCCCCCCGGATTCGCCTTGGAGCACTTCGACGCCATCGGTCGCTGGCGCGGTCATTACATGGCCGACAAGGTGGTTCTGCCCGTGGACGCCAGCGGTCGGTTCGGAGCGACGACGTTCAAGGATGTTAGCGGCTTAAAGACCGAACTGCTGAACCGTCGCGAGCAGTTCGCCCGCTGCCTCGTCGAGAAACTTCTGCTTCATGCGCTCGGACGCGAACTCGACGTGGCTGACCGGCCGCACATTCGCAAGATCGTCGAGACCGCCGCCAAGAACGGCTACCGCCTGCGCGACCTCGTGATCCTCGTCGTCGAGAGCGAGTTATTCCGCCAGAAGTAACCGGGCCGCCCCGTGAGATTGCCCCTGGGCCGTTGGCAGGTGCGCGAGAAATTGTTTCACGCCGCGTTGCTCGTGATAGGGCTTACGTAATTCCGGATCGACCCACTGGGCGACCATCTCCAGCCACACGCTTTTAGTCTCCGCCAAGCGGGTCCGAATGCATCCCGGGGTCTACTGGGTCGAAATTGGTCTTCGGGCTAAACCAAGCCAGTTTCGCGGAGAGCCGATGGTGTGACGAATCTTCGGGGGATGACGGGTCGGCGTTTTTTGGATATCTTTCTCCTAGGCTTTGTCTGCCCACTCAACCCAACCAAGAAAGTTCCACCCACCCACGTCATGATCTCGACCCCACTGCCCCGCCCGAAAACGACCGGCCTGCGCCGGATCCTGCGCTGCGCCGCCGCTTTGTTCGCGGGCGCGCTGCTCGCCCCGTGTCACTCCTCCGCGCAGGAGAACAGTGCGACCGGCACCATCGAAGGCCGCGTGTTCAACGCCGTCACCGACCGCTATCTGAACAACGCCCGCGTTACCGTGCTCGAAACCGGCGCGCAACAAATGACGGATAGCTTCGGGCAATATCGCTTCGTCAACCTTCCCGCCGGCCAATTCACCGTCAGAGTGCTTTACACGGGCATGGAGTCGCTGGAGCAGCGCGTTGCGGTGACGGCCGGCCAGGCCACGCCGCAGAATTTCAATCTCTCCAGCGCCGAAGGAAAGGGCAGCGCCGCGGCCGTGCAGCTCGAGAAATACGTGGTATCGTCCGGGCGTGAAACCAACGGCGCCGCGATCGCGATCAACGAGCAGCGCTTCGCCTCCAACCTGAAGAACGTGGTCTCGACCGCGGAGTTTGGCGAGAACCCGCCCGGCGACTTTGATATCGTCGAGTTCATGAAATTTATCCCGGGCGCCGACGGACAGCGTATCCGCGGCATGCCCGAGAGCATGACCCCGATCAGCATCGACGGAAACCGCGTCGCCTCCGCGACCAATTCCAGTGATACGCGCAGTGTTTCGATGGATCACCTGATGCTCAACAACGTGGCGCGCATCGAAGTCACGAAAGTCCCGACGCCCGACAACCCCGCCGACGCGATCGGCGGCTCGATAAATTTCGTGAGTCGGAGCGCGTTCGAACGCGCCCGCCCGGAATTGAGCTACCGCAGCTCCATCAACTGGGTCGCCGGCGATGCCTTCACGCTCAGAAAAACACCCGGCCCTTTCGCCAAGCCGTCGGCGAAAGTTACCCCCGCGGTCGATGTGGCTTGGATCGTGCCGGTGAACAGCAAATTTGGATTCACCGCCTCCGCCACCTACGTTGAGTCACCGTGGCGCCAGGACCAGCAGACGTACGAATGGGTGCCCAACGGCGGCATACCCGGCGGCTTCACGCCGGCGACTCCCGACAAGCCCTATCTCCGCACTTGGCAGACGCGCGACAGCCCACGCATCGCCAAACGCACAGGCGGCGCGATCACGCTGGATTATAAACTGTCGCCTTACGACGTGATCTCTTTAGGCGCCACCTACACGCAGAAACGCCTCACCGCGGACTTCCACCCCGTGACCTTCAACGTGGGTCCCACTATCGCCAGCTATTCCCCAACGCACACCTACGGCGCCGCCGCCAACGGCTCGGTCGAGGTGGGCGGCAACGTGGACACCGCCGACGGCGCCGGCTTTAATTTCAATCTCAGCTACCGCCACAACGGACCCGTTTGGAAATTCGACACGGTCGCCTCGTTTTCTCACGACAAGAACGAGTTTCCCGATGCCGACAAGAGCGGCGTGATGAGCGGGATGACGATGCGAATCTCCGACGCCCTCGTCCGATTCGACAATATCAGGAGAAAGGATCAGTGGCCACATCGCGGTGCCGACGTGTCGGTCTTCGACGCGGCTGGCAAGCCGGTCGATTTTTACAACCTGAACAACTACAAGATTATCAACGCCTCGAATAACCCGCGGAGAGCAACCGACCAATATCGCATGGCACGCTCGAGCCTAGGGCGTGAGCTGAATGCGATCATCCCGCTCAAGGTGAAGGTGGGAGCCGAAGTCCGTGAAAACATTCGCGATGTCGAGCGGCCGGGACGCACCTATAATTTCGTCGGCGCGGACCGCGTCGCCAACTCCGCCGACGATAGCGCCGGATTTCTCCTCGACGAATTGTTCTCCACCCGCGTTTCGCCCTACGGGTTCCCGCGGTTGTTTCAGTATCCAAGTCCTGTCAAGATGGCCTCTCTTTTCCGCACGCGTCCGGAATACTTCACAATCGACGCCCGAACACCGTGGCGCAACGAGGTGAACAATTCCAAATGGATGCGTGAGACGGTCTCCGCAGCCTACCTCCGCATGGACGCCGACTTCTTCAAGAACCGGTGGCGGCTCGTGGGCGGCGTGCGCTACGAGCACACCGAAGACCAGGGTTTCGGTCCGCTCGTGGATCCGCGGCGTGTGCCCAAGGGCACCACCGATCCGATTCTCATCGATCGTGCCACGTATGTGCGCCGCGGCGCGTCTTCGACTGTCAAATACGGCGACTTCTACCCGAGCCTCAATAGCACCTTCGACGTGCGGGAAAATCTCATCCTGCGCTTCGGCTACGCCCGCACCATCTCTCGTCCGGATCTTTCCGCGATCCTGCCGGGCGCGAATGTGCCCGACCCGGAATCCTCGAGCCGCATTATCACCATCAACAACACCACGCTGAAGCCTTGGCAGGCCGATAATCTCGATCTGACCCTCGAATATTACTTCCCGCGCACCGGCGTCGCCAGCGTAGGCGTGTTTCGCAAGGACATCGACGATTTCTTCGGCGCGGTGACCACGGACGCCGACCCGGCTCTGCTGGAACCGTATGGCATCGACACCGCCATCTACAATTCGACCAACGGCTATCTCATTCAGACACAGCTCAATTCCGGCGCGGCGAAAGTGAGCGGCATGGAGCTGAGTTATAAGCAAAATCTTAATTTTCTCCCCGAGTGGGCTAGCGGCCTGCAGTTCCACGGCACGTTCACGCAGTTTCAACTCGACGGTCTCAAGTCCGCTGCGTTGACCGCATTCTTCACGCCGCGGACCTACACCATGGGGCTGATCCTTACGAAACGTCGGTTTAACCTGTCGCTCAACGTGACCTCGGTGGCGAGACATCGCTACTTCCTGGTCACCGGCGCCGGCGTCCCCGCCGATACCTACAATGAGTTCTACGGCCCGCAGGTCTACACCGCGAGCGGCGCCTTCGTGCTTACCAAACGCTGGCAACTGTTCTTTTCGGCGAAGAACATCGGCAGCCGCGGATTCTACAATCGCCGCTACGGTCCCCTCACTCCCGACTACGCGAAGTTCCGCAACCAAACGAAGTCACCGGCCAATTTTGCCATCGGCATCAAGGGCTCGCTTTAGCCGCCGTCGATACTCTAAATTCCAGTAAGTTCGGTTGGGCGGCACATCGGTTAGGGGCCTCTTAGCGGGCAGCTACAGCTCCGGTGGTGCCGCCCTTTTTGTACATGTTCCGCTCATCATCCTCGCCATCGGAGCGTCCACCCAAAACCTGAAGCTCTATGAAAATCTCTGAAAGCAGGACCGACAAAGCGCAAACAGCGAAAGAAGGAGAGACACGAGATCTATGAAACGGCTGCTCTTATCAATTGGTCTGGCGACCATCGCTGGGATGGGAATCGGTGCGGCGGCAGAGCCGAAAACGGCTTGGCGGGCGGGTCATCCCCAGGCATGTTTCAAGAATGGCGAGGCATTGAGCGCCTGGTTTAAGGAGCGTGCCAGGAAGTTGAGCGGCCAAGACAAGCTGCGGATTCTGATCATCGGCGACAGCCTCAGCGATGGCGGCTACCACTGGTCGCATTACTTTCGGCGCAGCCTGCAGGCCGCCTACGGTAACGGCGGGCCTGGCACGGTCTGGGCCACGCATGCTGGAGGCGCGCCCGGCCAAGGATTCGCCCCGGAGTGGCTCTTCGGCCCGGGCGATTTTGTCAGCTACAAAGGTGCGCACGGCGCCTGGCGTAACAGTTGGGGCCGCCGCGGCGACATCTGGCCTTACCTCGGCTGGAATGGGTCGTTCCTGATGACGGATGCCACGGACGCCGAGTACTCTCTTGAGGCCGTCGGCAGCCGGTTCGCGGTCGTCACCAGCACCGGCACCTTTTCAAGCTTCAACGGCGAGCTGGTCGAAAACCGCGCGGCCGGTTTTACGGCGACGTTCGACGGCCGAAAAACGGTGGTGCCGCCCGCCGAGCCGGGCCAACCGCTCGACATCGGTCTGACACGCTTTGAAGCACGGGAAGGCCGCCACCGACTCAACATCGGCGGGATCAACGGCGGCTCCCTTTTCTTGCACGGCGTGCTCGTCGAGAAATCCTCGCCGGGCGTGGTCGTCTACAACATCTCCCGCGGCGGCTACTGGGCGCACAGCTTCATCTGGCGTCAGCCGGGCTGGGAGAAAATCTTGGCCGAGATCAATCCCGACCTGACGATCATCTTCCTCAGCAAGCCCGAAAGCGGCGGGAGCGTCAGCCCGGCCGACCCGCGCCGCAATGTCGAGTCGGAGTTGCTCGTGAAGCGCGTGACCGAGGCGATTCCCCAGACACGGTTGCTGTTCATGATTAATTGGGCTCCGCGCGATGGCCAAAGCCCACCCGACGCGCAGACGGTCATGGATCGCATCGCCTGGTACGAGGCGAATCGGTATCCCTACCTGAATTTGGAGGCCGGTCTCGACAGTGCGGCCATGAAACAGTTGGGCTGGTTCAACGACAACATTCACTTGGCCCAACCCGGAGGCCAGGGAATCGGCGAAGCCATCGCCAGGATCTTCCTGCAGTGAATTCGGTGCCGTAGTTGGTGTTCATCATCTCGGCGACCATCGCCTGCCACGGCCGGTCGGTCACCGTTATCAGGCCCGTGTTGGCCGCTTCGCCGTTGTATTTCTCGACCCAGCGAGCCGTCGTCGCCTGGTCCACCAGCGTGAACCATTGAACTCGGCCATGGTCACTGATCGGCCATCGCTGATGCGTCCCGCTTCCTTGAGTCTGACGTTTTCCCCAAACGTCGAATCCACGGCCCCGCATGCAATCCAACGACGTTGGCAAATCGGCCGCGTCTGAATTCGCCTCAGCCTTCAACCTTCGCAAAAACTGGCAGCACCTGACCAACCGCCCGGCGCATCAGGAGCCGGTCATCGACGGCGTGCGCGCTCTTTCGATTCTGTGGGTGGTGGTGCTGCACCTAGTACATTTCCAATGCGCCAACTTTCCCGCGGAGGTCATGGCTATTTTCAACGGCCCGGCCACCGGTTGGATCAAAAATGGAACCTTGGACGTAGATCTCTTCTTCGTGATCGGCGGATTCCAGATGCGCTCGATCCTCTTCGGGGAATTCAAGCCGACGGGCAGACTGGAGGTCGCGCGGTTTTATGTGCGCCGGTCTCTCCGCCGGATACCGGTGTATATCGTGGCTATGGCGCTGGGTCTCTTTTTTCTGCACGTGTGCCCGGAAAGCCCGTGTGGCATAACGCGGAAAATTTGTGGGCGAATCTGGTTTACGTGAATAATTTTCTGCCTCAGCCCTGCCGCCCCCTCGAAGTGACCTTATTCGTTGGACCGGTGGCGCGGGAGTAGTCTGTGTTTTCGTTTCGTCTGCCCGCGGGCAGCTCGTCACTTCTACCGGACTCCCTCACCCAAGAATTCAGACCTGTGGGAATCGTCGAAGCCTGCGATGTGGGGCGCGCCATAAGCGACGAAAGGCAGGAAGGCGGTCTGGGCGGCGCGTGCCAGGCGGTGTTACTGGCGCCCGCTCCTAGTGACTCAATGCGTCACATGAAGCGGAGTTCAAATCGGACTCGATCATTTAGCTTCCGCAGCCGTTCTGCGACCGCTCGTAGTTTCTCGGCAGGGAGGAGACCACCTTCAACCTGCGCTTCGTCGGGTTTCACCACCGCCGAGGGTTGGGTTGTTTTCTTGGCAGTTCCCAAGAACAAACGGCACACGCCTGTGTTGGCGCGGAGCACACGCATTTTGAAAAAATCTGAAAACTACGTGGGAAACTACGGGATTTGCTGCCCGCAGTTGCCTGATGTTGCCCGACGTTGCACGCTTCCGCGGTCGGGCATCGGAAATCGCGTAAGTAGCTCATAAAAAAGCCCTCCCGAGCAGTGGGAGGGCTATAAATTGGGTGCAGGGGCTGGATTTGAACCAGCGACCTTCAGGTTATGAGCCTGACGAGCTACCAGGCTGCTCCACCCTGCAACGAATGGGAGGCAGAGGAACGCTCACGCTCGTGGCACTGTCAACGGATTTTTCCGGCCCCGGGAAAATGGGGGACACAAGGTGATTGTGAGGCTCACATCGCTGCAGCGAGTGCTTGGACCGTCTCGGGCGCGACGGCGCGATCACTGTTGAGCAGGGGCTCCAGCTGACCTTTAATCTTGGCCAATCCCAGCAGGGAAGAGGTGTCGATCTCGGTGCCAAAGTCGGGTGAGGGTTCGATTTCGTTTGAGGCCTTAGTCCTGGCTGCTTCGACGCTGTTCACGATGGGGCCATCTACAACGTTGGTCGGTGGGAGTTCCTCTGGCCCGACGACGATTGAGGTGCGCTCCGTAATTTGGCCCCGAGACCAAACTTCACGTGCAGGTCCACCACGGGGATCATGCGGCCGCGGAAGTTGATCACGCCTTTGACGAAAGCGGGCAGTGGGGAACGGCGTAATCTGCTTCATCCGGATGGTCTCGCGGACGTTCGGCACGGCGATGCCGCAGCTTCGTTTTCCAGCACAACCGTAAGGCATTGTTTCCCGCAAGGGAGGTGTTGGGCGCTGCGGCGGTGGCGGTGTTTATCTTTAGGTGGAGCGGTTGGGCGTGAGGATTTATAGGTGCGGATTTCGGCCCGACGCCGGCGAAGTATAGAAGAAATCTCCGCGCGCCGGAATTTTCGGCGTCCAAATTCTGCGGAGCGGAAAAAGTCCAAATTTTCCCCCAAGCGACGAAAAGCAAAAAGCGAAGCTATCGTTTTGACCGACGCCATGCCTCTTGCACCCGAACCCCACCGCTCGCTCGAAGCGCTGATTGACCATCCCGCCGGCGAGGCATGTTTGCTCGGCCCGGACGTGACGACGGGTTCGGCCCGTTCTACGACCTGCTGGGAAAGCTACGCGATCTCTGCGCCAACAATCCGCCAACAATCCGGTCGTTGGTAAACCGACGGCCGCGTTACCTTCGGAGTTGGACCGGATGCGTGATGCGGCCAAACCCCGCGGCGACGCGATGCTGGCAAGACTCCGCGTCGAGGTGGAGCGGATGCTGGTGGTTGCAGGAATGCCTGCGCCTCAACCGAGCAGCGCCGCGGTTCAACGCCTGTGCCCCCGCTGCGGCCGACGGGCTGCTGAATCTTCGTTTGGACGAGAATCGCGAGCTGGTGGGCGGGTTCTACGGCGAGCTGGTGAACCACTTGCGGTAATTCGAGGCCGCGCTCCTCGCACGGCAGCAACAGTCGAACAACCCCGAGGCTTCGCCCTCATCAGGAGAATATGGCGGATAGCGAAATCGCCTTTTCCGGAGTGATTTTGGAGTCGGTCAGTATCGGGTGCGGCAAGCTGGCGGTGCGGCTGACCGGATCGACGGTGATCGATCCGACGGACGAGCTAAGCGCATCGGTGCCGAGGGGTACGTCGTAGTTCTTGGAGACGGCGAGATCGCCGACGCCGACGATTATGCGCGGCGTGAAGAGAACCGAAGGAATCGACGAGCCGGCCGGGCGCTTGGCAAAAACGTCATGAGTGGTCGGAGGGCCGGCCAAGATCAAATTAGCTCCGTCTGGGCGAGCGGGGTGGAGCGCAGAGACTGGGGAAGCGGGGAGATGCGTGGGCGCCGGGGTCGGTGGTAGGCCTCAGCTATACACGAGCAGGCGCTGGCTGATGGGGGTGACTTGGTGGTGGTTCTTGATCTTGGCGATCGTGGCTAGATTCAGCGACTGGCCTTCTCCGATCAGCAGGAGTCCGAGTGGGCTGTAGATCCCGTTTGCGAGCACCATCCCGGCCTGAAGTTCGTTGAACATGACTTCGCGCACGGGGCGCGGGAGTTTTACGAGATTGCTGATCTTTAAAAAAAGACGGACGGCATCCGGGTCGTAGGCGCGGCCGGATTGGGCAAGCAGCGCGTCGATTGCGGCCGTTTTCCCCAAGCCCGATTCAATGAAACCCACCGCGACCGCGAGGCAACGGGCCGGCCATGGAATCGCCTCGCCGGCCAGTCCATCCGGGTAGCCCTTGCCGTCATACCGCTCGTGATGGGAGCGGATGATTTCGCCGATCTCGGCGCTGCTTTCGACTTGGGCGGCTAGGGTTTGGCTGAACACCGGGTGCCCGTGCAACATTGCCCGCTCGCGTTCGGCGAGTTGGACAGACGGGTTGCGAAACGCCCGCAACATCTCCCTCGGGACCCCGATGAGTCCGAGGTCGCAGAGCCAGGCGGCCGTGACCAAGGCGCGACTTTGGGCTGGAGTGAAACTGTCGGTCAGGGCCATCTGCGAGGCGAACTCTACAAGCGCCTTGGACTGGCCGCCGAGAACCGGGTCGTAGGTCGTGATGATGCGGCGGCAGAGCTCGAGCGAGTTGTTGAATTTCTCAGCGAGCTGTTGGTTTAATCCGTCGAGTCTGTGGCGTTGTTCTTCGAGATCGCGGACCTTGGCTTCGAGATCGGCGTTGGCCGCGACGAGCTGTGCGTTCAGCGAGAGCGTTTCGTTTTGGAGCGCCTCGTTTTGGGTGATGAGTTCGTGACGTTGGACGGCGTTACGGACCGTCGCCATGAGTTCTTCGCGCAACCATGGCTTTGCGACGAACCTGAAGATTTCCCCGCGGTTGATGGCGTCGACGATGGTCGGCAGCGCCAGCACGGCGGTGATCAAAATGCGGGATGCCTTGGGCCGGAGTTGACGGCTTTGGACCAAGAAATCGAGTCCGAGCATCTCGGGCATCCGCTGGTCGGAGATGATGACCGCAAAGTCGCGCTCCTCCAAAATCGTAAGCGCCTTGAGCGGACTGTTGCAGGCCACGACGTGGAAGCCGGCACGCTCGAGGGTTTCCTTGAGTGCAGAGAGTACGATCGCCTCGTCGTCGACGACGAGAATCGTCGGTGGATTCGCGCTCATAGGGCGTGGGAGGTCAGCAGGCCTCGGGCGGGCGGCACCGCAAGGGTGGGGACCGCGTTCTGGTGGTGGTCAAGGATGGCCGCAGCGATGTCTCCAAGGGGAAGTTGCCGCTGCGCTCCGCTGTTTTGCCAAGCGGTGCGGGGCATTTCATAGACCACCGTGTCGGCTTCGTCCTGCGCAAACGTCGTGGGGCCCTTTTCGCGGAAATGAAGGAGACCTTCGGCGCGGTCCTTGCCCATCCCGGGCCGCACACCGGCGACGGCGAAATGTGGGGCTCCGCAATTGGCCGCTGGTTTGAAAAGCAGATTTTCTGCCGGCCGTTGCGGCCACACTTGGGGGCCGTCGGTCCCGCGAACTGCGGAGGAATTGATGGCGGTGCCCACCACTTCGATTTCGGGATCGTGGCTCAAGGCTACGGTCACGAGTTTTCGGACGACGGCGGAGTCGTCCACGACGAGCACACGAGTGCGGCGGGAGATCATGGGCGAGGCAGGTTCTAAAGCGGACGTTGGTAGGTGGCGGGTCGCAACGAACGCAGCGTGTGCTTCACGTTGGAAAGGTTTTCGGAGTGACCGACGAGCAAGTAGCCGCCCGGCACGAGGCGGCGGGTCAGGCGGGCAATCAGTTTTTCCTGGGTCGGCCGGTCAAGGTGGATCATGACGTTGCGGCAGAAGATTATTTGGAACGGCTCGCGAAACTCCGGTTCTTGCTCGAGCAGGTTCAGTTGGCTGAAGTTGACGACGTTCCGTAGTTCCGGACGCACCCGCAGTTGCCCCTTTTCGAGCCCGAAGCCGCGCTGAAAATGCGCGCGCTTCACTGCTTCAGGCAGGTTGCGGACTGCATCTTCGCTATATACCCCGCGCTGCGCGGTGGCCACGATGCGGTGCGATTCATCGGTGCCTTCGATCGACCAAGGGGTGTTCGGAATACACATCGCGAGTGTGATCGCGATCGAGTAAGCTTCCTCGCCGGAGGAGGTGGCGGCGCTCCAGACGTGAATTTTTGGCCAACGCTCCTTCGACCTACGGGCGGTGAGCTCCGGCAGAGCGGTCTCTTTGAGAAAATCAAAATGGGCCTGTTCTCGAAAAAAGGACGTGTGGTTCTTCGGCATCACATCGATCGGATGGTCCAATTCATCGTCGGCGCCCGATGATTGCAGCCGCCGGGAAGACGTGGTGAGTCTCGTCGCGTTGCTTGCCCGCAGGCGTAGACCAAGTTGGTTCAGGACGAGCGCCCGCTTGTCTGGTCCCAAATTGATGCGGCTGCGCTCGTGAACGAGCCCACGGATAAATCTAAATTCGCTGTCCCCCATGAAGTATGTGGCGGGTATATCGGCGCGGCGCGGCGAGAATGTAGGTCAAATGCGCGGCGGAGCGAAATAGTGGGCGCGGCCCTCGACCGGCAAAGCTCTCCGTGATTCCACGCGGCAAAATTTTCCTGCGCCGAATTCTTGATGAGGATGTCGCTGCTTGTACGGGTTACTCGTGAATTGTATTTAACTGAAAGTGAATTGTTTGCGTTCCAATTAAAGTCGATGGCACCGGCTTTGCTTTGTGAGGCGCATGATCGATCCCGTATTCCAAAGCACCAACTACCAACTGGCGCGGAAACTCCTTGATGCCGCGGCTCTGCGGCACGAGGGGATCGCGACGAACATCGCCAATGCCGAGACTCCGGGGTTTCGGCGGCTTGATGTCGCCCCCGACTTCGCCCAACAGCTCCGCGCTCGGATAGCGGCCGGAGACCTCAGCGCCGCCTCGTCGTCGATTCAGCCAAAGCTGGCTGAGGACGCCAGCGCCCGCAGCCTTCGGCCCGACGGTAACACCGTGGAGATCGAGCGCGAACTGCTCTCGATGAACCGAAACGCGGTCGAGTTTGAATACCTCAGCGATCTGGTTTCGGGCAATTTGAAGCAACTCAGACTGGCGATCACGGGCCGCGGCTAAGTTTCGACCGACCTTCACTTTCTAGTCACCCGCCATGAATCTTATCTCAGGCCTCGACATCACAGCCGGCGCGTTGAACGCCCAAAAGACCCGCCTCGATGTTGTGGCTCAAAACATCGCAAACGCGCAGACGACACGCACGGCCAACGGCGGGCCGTATCAACGGCAGGTGGTTTCATTCGAGTCCGCTTTGTTGCGGCAGACCGGTATCGACGGTCCGGCGAGGCACACGGTTCGGATTGGCTCGATTGTGCCCGATCGGGCGGCGGGCCAGCAGGTCTACAATCCTCAGCATCCCGACGCGAACGCCGATGGCCTGGTCAGCATGCCCAACGTGAATCTCTCCTACGAGATGGTCGATCTCATCACCGCGTCGCGCGCCTACGAGGCCAACCTCGCCGTCGCGAAGAACGCCCGGGGCATGGCCATGAAGGCGCTGGAGATCGGCAAGTAATCAACTCTCGCCCCGCCCCGAACGCGTCCCCTCTTCCACCAAAATGTCGCCCCTCGGCCCCATAAGTCCGCTTGCCGCCTCGTCGCTCAGTCGAATCGACGCTCCTTTGCCGTCCGTCGGTATCGCTCCGTCCGGCCCTACCGGAATCGCGAATGGCGACGGTTTCGGCAAGGTGCTCGACGGACTCGTGTCGAGCGTCACTGAGAAGCAAGAGGCCGCACAGGCGATGACCCGCAAGGTGCTTTTGGGCGAGACGGATCAACTGCACCAAAGTGTGATCGCGCGCCAAGAGGCGTCGGTCTCCTTCGCGCTGATGGTCGAGGTGCGCAACAAGCTCGTCGAATCCTACCAGGAGCTCATCCGCATGCAGGTGTGAGCGGGCGTGCTCTGATCCTCTGGCCGCTCTCGTCCCTATTTTCTCTTTCCGATTTCGTTTCTCCGGTCTCGTTCAATGAAAAACTTTACCTCCTCGCTCCTCGCCACCTGGCAACAACTCGGCGTCAACCAACGCGTCTCGCTCTTCGTCGCCGCTCTCGCCGTCGTTGGCGGACTGATCGCGATCATGTTGTGGTCTAAGCGACCCGACTATCAGTTGCTCTATGCCCGGATGGGCGACAAAGACGCTGCGGCGGTCATCAGTTATCTTCAGGCTCAGAACATTCCCCATCATGTGACCGCCGGCGGGACCGCGGTGCAGGTGCCGGCCGATCAAGTTTACAAACTTCGCATGGATCTCGCGGGTAAGGGTATTCCCTCCGGAGAGGGCGTGGGCTTCGAGATCTTCGACAAGGGCCAATTCGGCCTCTCGGACTTCGTGCAACGCACCAACTACATCCGCGCCCTGCAGGGCGAACTCGGTCGCACGATCGTGCAAGTGCAGGGCATCCGCTCCGCCCGCGTCATGATCGTCCAGCCCGAGAACCGGCTATTGCTGACTGAGCAAGGGATCAAGCCCACCGCCTCCGTCTTTGTTGACGTCGGCGGCGGCCGGTTGGAGCCGGATCAGGTCAATTCGATCCGACATCTCGTGGCCAACTCGGTCCAAGGTTTGGGCGTCGACCACGTTGCCGTGATCGACAACCGGGGGCGGGTGCTGTCCGAGGAATTGAAGCAAGATCCCATGCTCGGAACGGCGTCGTCGCAGATGCGGCACAAGCAGCAGGTCGAAGACTACCTTTCAAGGAAGGTCGAAACCATGCTCGCGACCGTCATCGGGCCCGGCAACGCCGTGGTGCGGGTCTCCGCGGACATCGAAACCGAGTCGACGACGCTCACCGCCGAGAAGTTTGACCCGGAAGGTCAGGTCATCCGCACGCAGACGATTACCGAGGATACCACGAGCTCCTCGGAGGCGAGCTCGCAGGGTGGAGCGGTCGGAGTCAGCGCCAACGTCCCGGAAAAAGTCGGGAGCGCCGCCGAAACGGCCAAGCCAATTTCAACCAACGACCAAAGCCGCAAGAACCGCACGACCAACTATGAGATTAATCGCACGACTACGGCGACGACCCGCAGTCCGGGCGCCGTGCGTTCTCTCTCCGCGGCGGTCATCATCGCCCCGCGGATGGCGCCGCCGCCGCCGGCTCCCGGTGCCGCCGCCGATGCTCCGGTCGGAGCGCCGGTCGCCCAAAAACGTTCGCCCGAGGAATTGGCCGCACTTCGCCAGATCGTGATCAACGCGCTTGGGGTAAAGCCCGTCGCCGGACAGTCCCTCGATTCTCTCGTCACCTTGCAGGAGACGCTTTTCCAAACCTCCGACCTGATCCCGGCGCAGATTGCGGCGATTCAGAGCGAAGGTAGGATCCAAGGCTGGCTAGAAGCCGGCAGTCGTTGGGCGGCGGTCGTGGGGGCGGTGATCGTGCTGCTGATTTTCCTGCGGATGTTGGCCAAGGAGAAACCGCAGGCCGTGCCCGCCGAGGTGCTTGCGCTTTCGCCCGATTCCGCCTCCCGCGCCATTCCCAATACCGGTGGCGTCACGCCGGAGCTTCTCAACGAACTGATCCGCGCCAAACCCGCCAACGTCGGCGTCGCTTTGCGTGATTGGGTTTCCGCCGGCACGACCAACGCGCCCGCCGGCAAGAGCTGACCGCCATGGCTGCCGAACTCGATTACAACAAACTTAGCCGTCAGCAGAAGCTCGCGGTTTTCTTGGTCGTCATCGGCCCGGAAGCGGCGGCGAACGTGCTCCAGCAGTTCGACGACGCCGAGATCGAACTTTTCTGCCGCGAGATGTCCACCCTCTCGATCATCCCGTCGGCCGCGGCGAAGGCTGCCATGGAAGAGTTCACGTCGATCGTCGCCTCCGGCGCGAGTTCTCCGCTCGGTGGACTTGGTTACGCCCAGCGGACGCTCGAGATCGCCAAAGGCGATTACAAGGCCTCGGCGATCATCGGTCGGGTGGGGCCCGTCGGCACGTCGGTCGAGGTCATCAAAGACATTTGCGAGATGGAAGGCCGGCAGATCTTCAATCTGATCAAGCAGGAGCAGCCGCAGACCATCGCGTTTCTCATTTCATATCTCGATAGCGCGAAGTCATCCGAGATTTTCAGTCTGCTGAGTCCGGAACTGCGGGAGGAAGTGCTCGAACGGCTGGGTACCATCGAATCCACCTCGCTGGATCTTGTGAGCAAGATCGTGCGCAACCTGAGCCGGCATTTCGACGTAAAGGGCCGGCCGGCGTTTCACACCAGCGGTGGCGTGCGCGCCGTCGCCGATCTCCTCAACCAACTCGACAAGGAAACCTCCAAGAATCTTCTCGCCCGGCTGGAGGAGCGCAATGCGACGCTCAGCTCCGCGATCCGCAAGAAGCTATTCAGCTTCGAGGACCTTCTCCGCCTCCAGCCGGCGGATCTGCAGCGCGTCCTGCGCGAAGTCGATTCCGCCAACCTCGCGGTCTCGATGAAAAACGCCAGCGAGTCCCTTCGAGACAAAATCTACGGAGCCATTTCCAAGCGCGCCGCCGAGAGCCTCAAAGACGAAGTCCAATTGCTCGGCCCCGTACGACTCAAGGACATCGAGACCGCCCAAGAAGCGATCATCCAGGTGGTCCGCCGCCTCGAAGAAGAAGGCCAGATCGCCCTCGAGACCGACGGCGACAGCGTCGTCAACTGAGGGAAATCGCCCGCCCTCGATTAAGAATCCCGATCCAAAAAAACTCTGCACCCGTGGCTTTTGCCAAACTCATCGCCTTTGACCGTCCGTTAGCCGCCGCCGTCCGCCCCGGCACGGGCGGTCGATTCTGCACGGAGGCCGAGCTCGCGGCCCATGCCCAAGAGGGCTACCGGCGTGGAGTCGATGCGGCCCGCGCTGCCGCCGACCAGCAAATGGTGGAGTTCCGTGCGGATGTGGAGGCGCTGGGTGAAGGAGTGTTCAAGCAACTCACCGCGATCGAGCCCGCTCTGCTGGCCCAACTCCGCGAAGCGTTGCCGGGACTCGCCATCGACCTCGCAAAGCGTTTGTTGGCCGGTTACGAGCCCTCGCCCGAGGTCGTCTCCCGACTTTGCGAAGAGTCGCTCGCCGAGCTCTTCCCGGAGCGGGAAAACCTCGAGCTCACGCTCTCGCCCCGCGACCTCGCTTTTATCGAGAAACTTCAGCCCGCATGGCTCGGCCGCTTCCCGGGTCTTAAACTTCGCACCGACCCATCGCTCGAACCAGGCGACTGTCAGGTGCGCAGCCGCTTTGGGCTCACGGATGCCAGGCGCCGGACAAAAATTGCCGCCCTCACGGCAAGCCTGCAACCGACCTGATTTTCGCCATGACCTCCAGTGTTGCCCCCCTCGTTGATGTGCTGCGCTCGCAGATTCGCCATTTGCCGCCGGTGCAGCGCGTCGGTGCCGTTACGGCGGTGGCCGGACTGATCATTGAATCAGACGGGCCCAATGTAGGTTTGGGCGAGCTCTGTATGGTGCGTTCACCGCGGGTGGAGTTTAGTGTGCGCGCGGAGGTTGTGGGTTTTCGCGAACATCGCGTCTTGCTGATGCCTCTAGGCGATATGGCGGGCCTGCATGTGGGCTGCGAAGTGGCCGCGTGCGACCGACCTGCGTTGCCGCGAATCGGCCCCGAGTTGCTCGGGCGGGTTCTCGACGCATTGGGCCGGCCCTATGATGGCTTGGGTCTGGTCCCGGTTGACCGGAGCGCGGTGTCGTCCGGCACGCCGCCGCACCCGCTGCGGCGCCAACGGATTCATGCTCCGTTTGTCACGGGCATCCGCGCGCTGGATGCGTTCACCCCGTTCGGCCGCGGTCAGCGACTTGGCCTGTTTGCCGGTTCCGGCGTCGGTAAGTCCACGCTGATGGGCATGATTGCCCGGGGCTCGGAAGCGGATGTCGTCGTCGTCGCGCTGGTCGGTGAACGTGGCCGCGAGGTACGCGAGTTCATCGAGAAGGATCTTGGTCCCGAGGGGATGAAGCGCTCGGTCGTGGTGGTGGCGACCTCGGATACTCCGGCGCCGCTGCGCCTCCGCGCCGCCTACACCGCGACTTCGATCGCAGAGGCTTATCGCGACGCCGGGAAAAATGTTTTGCTGATGATGGACTCGGTCACGCGTTTCGCGATGGCGCAGCGTGAGATCGGTCTCGCGATCGGCGAGCCGCCGGCAACCCGGGGCTACACGCCCTCGGTCTTCGCGATGTTACCGCGCCTGCTCGAACGGGCCGGAGCAGGGGAGCAAGGGGCGATCACCGCGCTCTACACGGTCTTGGTGGAGGGCGATGACATGAACGAACCGGTTGCGGATGCCGTGCGCGGTATTCTTGACGGGCATATCGTGCTTTCACGGGCGCTCGCCCATTTTAACCATTACCCTGCGATCGACGTGCTCGAAAGCGTGAGCCGACTTACCCGGGATGTGTGCACGCCGGCGGAGGTTGTTTTGGCCGGACGTGCGCGGGAGCAACTCGCGCTCTATCGGAAGAACGAGGACCTGATATCGATCGGTGCTTACACCAAGGGGACCAACCCGGCGCTCGACCAAGCGATCTCGCTCCATGAGCCGCTGAAAAAATTTCTGCGTCAGTCAGTTTCGGAACATATGACGCGCGCTCAAACGTTCCAAACTCTCAACACCCTGCTTCCATGAAACGATTTAGGTTTTCGCTTCGGCCCGTCGCCCTCCTTCGCTCGCACCAGGAATTGAAAGCCCGCGAGGTCTTCGGCGCGGCGGTGCAGGCCTATGTAATTTCCGAAGAGGCGCACGCGGCCGCCAAGGCTCGTTCTGCCGCCTTCGAGCGCGAGTTGTCCATGGGGCGTCAGGAGCGCTTTAACGCGGCGGTCGCGTCGGAGAATTTGGGCGCTTACCGCAAAGAGGTCGCGGCCGAGAGCGCTGCCGAGCGGAACGTGTTTGCCGCCCGCTCCGCCATGGATCGCGCGCGGGCCGCCTACCTGGAGGCCCACCGAAAGGTTGAGGTGGTGCGCCGCCTCGAGGAAAAAGCGCGCCTGAACCATCGGTTGGAATCCGCTCGGGAAGAGCAGGCATCCTTCGATGACTTCGCCGCCCGCCGGCATTCGACCCGTGAACCCCTCTTCCGAACATGAGTTCCAAACTGCGAAACCCTGCCGTCGTCGCCGCTCTGGCAATTATGCTCTCGGTCACCGTCGGCGTGATGGCCTTCTGGCGCGCCGCGGCACCCTTGATCGAGGCGGCCATGCTCACCGCGGCGAAAAACAAGAAAGCCTCGCCGATCGAGCTGAAAGAGCGCGGCTGGGATTTTTGGACCATCGAGATCGAGAACCTTTCCTCTGAACTCAAAGGCGAGCGTGACCGGTTGCGTCAGCAACATGATCAGCTCGACCAACGCGCGGCTCAACTGGCCAACGAGGCACGGGAACTCGCCAAGGTGAGGATCGAAATCGAAGCCCTGCGCCGCGGGATCACCGAGAAAATCATCGAAATCTCCGCCGATGACGCAAAGAACATCCGCACCCTAGCGCAGACTTACTCCAACTTAACGCCGCGGGCCGTGGTGGCGATTGTGCGCGAACTGGACGACGCCACGGCGGTAAAGATTTTTTCGCTCATGAAGGTCGACGTCGTCAGTGCGATTTTCGAAGAAATGAGCCGCACGGCCGGGCCCGACGGGCCGATGTCCAAGCGGGTCGCGATTCTCTCCGAGCGGATGCGTCAGATGAAATCTGTCGTTAAGCCCGCGGCGTCCTAGAAATTTTTCTCTCTCAACAATCCGCCGCGCCAAGGATCGGCGCGGACCAAAACACCAAGGAGGGTGCCGATCGATGCAACTCTCCACGTCCACACCTTCAGCCTCTGCCGATTCAAGCCTGCTCGGAATTCCCGGCCCTATCGCCGGAGCCCGGTCCCCGAAATCCCCGGGATGCGCCGAGGACTCGCCTGTTTTTGATTTCGCCGAATTGCTGCCTTCCGAGGATTCCGCGGCCAATCCCATTCAGGGATCGGCGATGGGCCATTCGGAGGGTTTAGACCGAGCATCAAAGATAACTGCTCCGCAGGTGGCCACGGATGCACGGGCCTTTACGGGTTCCGCGGTCCTTCTCTCGTTTCCTCCCGCCGGGAGTGCGCCGGTGTCGGGCCCAGCGATTCCGACCGAAGCCACAACTAACGGAGAGTCCAACGTCGCGGCGGCGCTCGCGGGCAACGGTTCCTTGGTTTCCGACCTCTTGGCTGGATCGCGTGGCATTCCGCAAGAGGGATCGGGCCGCCGCTTTTTTTCGACCGAATCTTCCACCACGGCGCTGCAAACTGAAGGTCTGACGCCCTCAGAAGTGGCCGATTCGTCTCCGCTTTTGAATCAGGGCCGTGCTCGTTTGCAGACGGCCAAATCCGGCTCAGCTTCGTCTGCAACGGATGATCGGTTGAGCGCCGAGGCCATGCTGGCGCTGGTGCCGTTGGCCCAGCCGCCTTGGTTGCTATCTACCGCTGCGCCATCCGGGGCTGTCCGGCAGCAGTCCCTTGAGGGGGATTCAGCGTCGGTTGTGGCGTTGCCAGCGGGCACGGCGGCGATGTCACCGGGCCGCGCCCAGCTGTATCAGCCAAGTTCCCGTCTAGCGGGTGAGATGCTCGCCGGCAGCGATCAGACTTCGGCTGATTTCTCGGATAACACGGAGGATGTCGGGGTAGCGCCTTCAGCGAATAACGCCGCGCGAGCCTTGCTGTTCCATTCAAGTGGAGCGGCTACGGCGATGGCGACAATCCCGGCCAAGCCGCGCACGGCGGAAGGATTACCGATCGGGCAAGAGGCGCGTGATGACGCGGGCATTCCGTTGGGGGCAATTTTTGCCGGAAGTGATATGCTCAGGGTTGATTCGCAAATTCCGCGAGCTGAGACGCGGTTGAATAAATTGCAAACTGCTGTAATAGATGGGTTTAAGAGTGATGCCGGGGAGGTTGGCACGAGCGTTGCTAAATCGTCGCTCGTAATGACCTCGATTGTAAATTCCAACGCAGATGCCCCCGGCGAACCATGGTCGTCGGACCACGGCCCGGGCCTAAGTTCGGTCGGCGCGTCGGCCATGCCGGTTATTTCAAATCAATCGAATGCTGACCGAGCGTCCACGCCGGCGGAGACATTGGCCTCGGCGCACCGGGCCGTAGATGCGGTTTTGGCGACGGCCGAGCGGTTCACGCCCTCGACCCAATCGGTCGCAAATCTTAAACTTTCAGTGGGTGACAGCGAACTCATGATTCGCGTCGAAGTTCGGGCGGGCGAGGTTCACGCGACGTTTCGCACCGATTCTCCCGAATTGCGGGCCGCCCTTTCCCACGAATGGCGCGCCGTTTCGCTCCAATCCGTTGATCAATCCCTTCGCCTAGCGGCGCCGGTCTTTGCATCGTCCGAGCATTCCTTCGGCGATCAAAACTCTGGATTCTCCAGTGAGCACCCGGGCCAAGGCCGTGAGCAACCTTCTCGTTTTAAGTCTGAATTTGTCCTGCCCGGTTCGCTTCGGGACCCAGAAGCTGCGACGGCCGATGGCGGCGATGCAGCGGCTGCGATGCCCGCGCTTCGGGTCCAATCTCCTACCACCCAACACCTGCACGCGTTCGCCTGATTTTTTCTCATGCAAGTCTCCTCCATCACCACCTCCCGCGAGCCCTCCGCGTTTGCGGCAAGCTCCGCCACGACGACAACCGCAAAGTCTTCCAACCTCGGTCAAAGTGATTTTCTGAAGCTCCTGGCCAAGCAGTACCAAACCCAAGATCCGATGAAACCGATGGAGGATACGGCCTTCATCGCGCAGATGGCGCAGTTCACCTCGTTGGAACAGACCTCGTCGCTGCTTTCGCAGATTACCGCGATGAACGGCAAGCAAGACGTGGCCACGGCCAATAGCTATCTGGGTCGCCAAGTGACCGTGAACGTCGCCAATGGCAAAACGGTCGTCGGCGAGGCTACCGGCGTCGAGTTTGAGGGCGGTCTGCCGCGACTCGTGGTCGGTGACCAGACTTATGCGGTTTCATCCGTCGTCCGCGTCGCCCCCAAACCGGTTCCCGCGGTCGCGGGCCCCGTTCCCTCAAATTCTTAGATTTAACCATCAACTCGCTCCAACATTATGGCACTCATCGGCACACTCACCTCCGGCATCAGCGCGCTGAAATCGTTCAGCAAAGGCCTCGAAACCATCGGCAACAACATCTCCAACGTAAACACCTCGGGCTTCAAAAGCTCGTCCGCAAGTTTCTCCGACATGTTCAGATTTACGCTGCGGTCTGGCGGCACCACGGACCAGATCGGCGCGGGTGTGCAGGTCGCAGCCGTTTCGACAAACTACGCCCAAGGGTCACTTTCCAGCACCGGTAAGGGATCGGATTTGGGCGTATCGGGTAACGGCTACTTCGTCGTCCAAGATTCCATCGGCGCAAACTTTGTGACCCGCGACGGCGCCTTCAACTTTGATAATACCGGCAACTTAGTGAATGCCCAAGGCTACCGCGTGCTCGATGACGCCGGCGTCCCGATAAAGATCGCCACTTATGCCACCGCCACTTCGGTCAGCATCGGCACCGACGGCACCGTCACGGCCTTTGCCGCCGACGGCACATTTACCAGCACCCAGAAAGTCGGGCTGCTCCGCATAAACGACGAGACCAAGCTGAGCCGTAACGGTAACAACCTTTATGATTTCTCTCGCTCCGGCACCCTCGTGACGTCGATCGGCACTCCAAAAGGGGGCTCCCTCGGTTCCATCCAAGCGGGCACGCTTGAACTCTCGAACGTCGATCTGACCGAGCAGTTCTCCGCCCTCATCAATACCCAGCGCAGTTTTCAGGCGAGCTCACGCCTGATCACGGTTTCGGACACGGTGCTCGAAGACATCGTCAATCTGAAGCGGTAAGCCGCTGACGCTATCCGGTTCAATCGTCCGCCACCGCAACTCTGTTCTCCACCATGTCTGCCAAACCCGAATCTGCAGAGCCCGCGGCTCCTGCTCCCGCCGCGGCTCCGCCGCCTGCCGGCGGCATCAAGTCTTGGCTTCCCGTCATCGCCGCGCTGCTGCTCGCTCCGGTGGCGACCTGGGCGACCGTCGAGTTTGTGCTGGTGCCCCGGCTGCAGAAAAAACTCGCGGCCCCGTCGAATGCCGAGGGAGAGCGAGCAAAAGCGGCTGCCGCCGACCAAGCCGGCGCCGGCGGCGAAAGCAGTGGAGGTAAAGACGGGAAAGACCCCAAGAGCGTTGGCGGGGTGAATTACGAGTTCAGCAACGTCGTTGTTAATCTCGCCGGTACCATGGGCACCCGATATCTCAAAACCAGTTTTCTCGTCACCGCTGCAAAGGGTAGCGATCTGAAGTCCCTGTTCGAGGCCAACAAGCCAAGGCTCACCGATGTGACGCTAAACGTCTTGTCCGCGCTCACGCTGGCCGATCTCGAGGAACCGGGTTCCAAAAATATCATCCGCGAGAAACTCGTGAACGCTTACAACCAAGCGCTCGGCAAGAAGGTGGCCGACCAAGTCTATTTCTCAGACTTCGTGGTCCAATAAGGACCGACGAGGACTTCGACTGCGACTTCCCGCCCCCCGCTTTTATGGCCGACCAACCCGAAACGCCCGCCGCCAGCGACTTTCTCGATCAGTCCGAGATCGACCGGTTGCTCGCGCAGACGACAGGGGTCGCGGCGGCCAAACCTGCCCTGCTTCGGGCGGACGGAGTCCGTGGACCTACCGGCTACACGACCAAGGTCGAGCCTTACGACTTTCGGAATCCGGTCTTTCTTTCTGAAGCGGAATTGCGCCGCCTGCGCCTGCTGCACGAAGATTTTGTCCGATTTCTCTCCGCCCGCCTCTCGCTTTATCTCCGCATGGAGCTGGGATTGAAGATGGCGAAACTCACGACGGTGAGCTACTCGAAGTTCACCGAATCGCTGCCCAATCCCACGCACCTCAGTCTCTTCAAAGTTGAGCCGTTGACCGGGGTCGGGATCTTGGATCTCAACCCGCGGCTGGCGCTTACGATCGCGGATCGCCTGCTCGGCGGCCGCGGTCATTCGGTCAAAGCCGAGCGTTATCTTACCGAAATCGAGATCGCGCTGATCGAGGATGTGATCGTGATTCTGCTCGAGGAATGGTGCGGTCAGTGGAAGAACGAACAGGAACTCCGGCCCAACATTATTGGCCACGAGAACAACGGCCGTTTTCTCCAGACTTCGCCGCGCGACGCCATCGTGCTCGCACTCACCTTGGAGGCGAGTTTTGGCGACTGTGCGGAGCAAATCCAGATCGGCGTGCCCTATTACATGATCGAGCCGTTGGTGAAGAAAATCCAGGCTCGCCGGCACAAGGACAACGCGGTGGCGACGGTCGAGAAACGCGCTTCGTGGCAGTCGTCGTACGATCGGATCACGATGCCAGTCCGCGCCGAGTGGGCCGCTCTGGAGCTGTCCCTTCGGGAGATCACCGCCCTGAGAGTCGGCGATGTGATCGAGATGCCCGGAACCGTCTTTCAAGAAACCCGCGTGCTGCTAAACGGCACCGCAAAATTTATCGGCACCGTCGGTCATGACTCCGACCGCGTCGCCATTCAACTCACCCGCAAGCTGCCCAACGAGGATCCCTTCCATGCCAAATCTGACGGACGAAAAGTCCCTTGATATTGTTCTCGACGTAAAAGTTAAGGTCACGGTCCAGCTCGGCTCCGTGCAGTTGCCCATGCGCGAAGTACTCGAACTTGCGCCGGGATCAATTCTGCAACTGACCCAACACGCCAGCGATCCCGTTGGCCTCTACGTCAACGACAAGCTCGTGGCCTACGGTGAAGTTGTCGTCGTCGAGGATAACTTCGGCATCAAGATCACCGAATTGGTCGGCAGCGTGAAGCCATGATCCGGCCCTGCTTATTTCTGGCTTTCGTGTTGCTGCTTCCGCTCGCCGGAATCGCTTCGACCGCGGTGGGCTCGGATGCGTCCACGGTCATTTTCCCCAAGGCGACCGCCTCGACGGCCCCAGCCGCCGAACCGGGTAGCTCTGCTGGGTTCAGTACGGTGGTCGGCGCACTCATTCTCGCCGCCGGAGGCGTTTGGTTTCTGCTGCGTTCCCGAGCGGCCAAAGCAAATACAGGCACGTCGTTGGCCTCCCTAAAAGTCGAAGAAACCAAGCCGCTCGGCAATCGGCAGTTCTTGGTTGTGGCGTCCTATGAAGGACAAAAATTTCTGCTCGGCGTGGTGCCTGGCCGCGTCGACTTTTTATCGGCGCTAAAAGCTGAAGAGGGCACGGGGAAGACCACGCGATGAAGACGGTTCGTGTGATTTTACTCGGGCTCGCCGTGTGGTTCTCGCTTGCGGCGCCGTCGGCAATTCTGGCGCAAACGCCGCCCGGGATCGTCCCGGCATCCGCCGATCCGGCCACCGGAACTCCGCCCAAACCCGCCGATCCGTTTCGGCTGAACATCGGCCTCGAAGGTGGTTCCGGTCAGACGGGTCAAGTCGGCGTGGCGCTGCAGATCGTCATCGTGATGACGCTGCTTTCGGTGGCCCCGTCGATCGTGCTGCTGATGACTTGTTTTACCCGCATCGTGATTGTGCTCGGGTTCGTCCGCACGGCGCTCGGTACGCCGAGCGCACCGTCGAATCAGATCATCGTCGGTCTCTCGCTTTTCCTGACGTTTTTCATCATGGGCCCGGTTTTTGACCGGGTGCAAAAGGACGCATTGGCGCCTTACATGGACGGGACGATTACATCGGTTGAGGCGTTGGACCGCGCGACGGTGCCGCTGAAAGACTTTATGCTGAAGCAGACCCGCACGCGTGAGCTGGAATACTTCCTCGAGCTCGGCGGTTTCGGGCCCACCGCCGTGAAGGATTTGCCGCTGCGGGTGGTGATCCCCGCGTTTGTTATCAGCGAACTCCAGACCGCGTTCCAAATGGGATTTTTGCTCTTCTTGCCGTTCCTCGTGATTGATTTCCTGGTGTCGTCGGTGCTGATGGCTCTCGGCATGATGATGATGCCGCCCACGACGGTCGCGCTCCCCCTAAAGCTGCTGCTCTTCGTGCTCGTGGACGGCTGGCACCTCGTTGTGAAGTCGCTCGTGCAAAGTTTCGCCTGACCATGAATCCCGACGTCGCGATCGATTTTTTCAAAGGCACGGTGCTGTTTGCCCTTTATGTCGTGGTGCCGTTTCTCGGGCTCACCTTGATCGTGGGCTTGGTTTCGAGTTTGGCGCAGTCGGTGACCAGCATTCAGGAGCCGACTCTGACGTTTGTGCCCAAGCTGCTCGCGTTGAGTGGGCTAGCGATTCTGCTCACGCCCTGGCTCCTGCGGTCGCTTTCCGAGTTTACCATCACGACGATCAGCCGGATGGGCACGTTGGGACACTAGGCGGTGGGGAGGCGACCAACGTTCGGCCATGACGCTCGGGTATTTTTTCACGTGGTTGATGGTCTTCATGCGTTCGCTCGGGGTGATCCTCCAGCTCCCCGTGTTGGTCGGCCGGCCGATTCCGATCACGGTGCGGATCGCGATCTGTGTCTGCTTGGCGACGCTCATTGCGGGGATCGTGCCGACAGCGACGCTACCCTCGACGATGTTGGGTTTGATCACGGCGACCGCGGGTGAAGTGCTCCTGGGCCTGGCATTGGGCTTTGTGGGCCGGCTCGCTTTCGGCGCGATTGAAATGGCGGGGCGCATCATCTCGATCGAGATCGGCCTCACCGCGACGCCCGGGATGGGCGTGCCCGAGCCTGCGACCGAACCGATCGCCGCGCTGCTTTCCGCGTTGGCGGTTGTGCTCTACTTTCTGTTTGGGGGCCATCAGCTCCTGCTGAGCACCCTCGCTTTCAGCTTTAAGGTCACCCAAGCCGGCAGCCCCGCAATCAACGCCCTCGCCTTTGATGCCGTGATTCGAGCGACGGCCCACGTCATTGAGCTGGGGCTGCGAATTGCGGCACCCTTTATCGCGATGAACTTTTTGGTCACGCTGGCGTTTGCCGCGATGGGCCGGGCCGTGCCCAAGATGAGTGTTTTCATCCTCAGCATGTCGGTGAAAGTGATCGCCGGGCTCAGCCTTCTGGCTGGCGCGGGCGGTTTGATCGGGCGCTACCTTTACACCGAGTTCAATCAGGTGCCGGGGCGCCTGATGCAGCTCCTGACCGCTTCGTAGGCGCCCGCCGTTTCACGGCAGTTTTGATGTGGGCCTGAATGCGATCCGGCAATTCTTGCCCGTATTCTATCTGTGCGCATTCTGCGGTCAAAAACGCCCGGATGGACATAGGTGAGAAAAGTTTAAGTAATTGATAATCAGTATATAAAAATAGTATAAACGGCCTTGGCACCCGCGTTGCTAAAGTTGGCACAAACATGGCCGACACAGACCAAGATCAAAAAACCGAGCAGCCCACCGGCAAAAAGCTGGAGGAGGCACGTGACAACGGCCAGTTCGCGAAGTCGGCCGAGTTGGCGATGTTGTTTACGTTTGCTGCCGCGCTCGCCGTGATGGGATTCACGGTAACGTCGGCCTCGAAGGAAATCGGCGAATACGCGGTGGCGATTTTTACCCGCTTTGCCTCGACCCCGGTCAATATCGATACCGTCGGTCTTCAGCTGGGTGGTGCGGTGTTGACGACGGGGAAGGCGCTCTGGCCGTTGTTGGTTGCCGTGGTGATTGCCGCGCTTCTCGCCGGCGGAGTGCAGAGTGGCTTTCATATTTCGGGTAAGGCCTTCATGCCGAAGTTTAGCCGGCTGGATCCTATCGCCGGCTTTGCCCGGATTTTTTCCAAAGACGCCCTGATCCGTTTCGGGATCGATCTGCTGAAGTTCGTGGCGATTGCCTTCACGCTCTATCTCGGCACCCGCGGTCTGATGGTGGACCCGATGTTTACCTCGCTCGTCGAGGCGGCCTATCTGGGCGAATTCATCAATCAAGCGACGGTGCTCTTTTTCTCCCGGCTGTTGCTCGCTCTCGGGATCGTGGCGGCGATCAGTTACAGCTACGAGAAGTTCAAGACGGCAAAGGAGCTCATGATGACCGTGCAGGAGGTCAAAGACGAGCATCGCAACGCCGAGGGTAACGCCGAGTCCAAGGCGGCGCTTCGCCGTATGGGGCGCCGGTTGCTGCAGAAGCAGATGCTTTCTGCCGTGCCTACGGCCGACGTGATCGTGACGAATCCGACGCACTACGCTGTCGCGCTCAAATACGAACGCGGCGTCGACCAGGCGCCCGTGGTCCTGGCCAAGGGCGAAAACCGCTTTGCGCAAAGGATCAAGGCCCTCGCCGCCGAACATGGCGTGCCCACCGTCGAGAATAAGCCCGTCGCGCGATTTCTCTTTGCGACCGGCAAGGTGGGCGAGCCCATCCCGGCCGAACTTTTCCAGGCCGTGGCTGAGATTCTCGCGGTCGTGTACCGCACCCACCGCTACTACTTCCATTGCCTGAAGGCCCGTCGGCTGGTGCCGACCGCGTGAGCATGAGCGCCGCCGCCCCCAGTTTCGGTCCCGTCTCACAGCTGCTGAAGCGTGCCGACCTCATCTTCACCGGCGGTCTTTTCCTGACGATTCTGCTGCTGATCATGCCGATCCCGGCGATCGTGCTGGATCTCATGTTGGCCCTCAATCTGGGGCTCTCGATTCTCGTCCTGCTGGCGATTATTTACGTGAAGGATCCGCCCGAGTTTTCCGCGTTTCCGACCCTGCTGCTGGCGCTTACTTTGTTTAGGCTCGCTCTGAATATCAGCTCGACGCGCCAGATTATGGTCCACGGCCACGCCGGGGCGATTATCGACTCGTTCGGCAACTTCGTCGTGCAGGGCAACTACATCGTCGGTGCGGTGGTGTTCCTGATTCTCGTCGTCATCAACTTCGTCGTCATCACCAAGGGCGCGGGCCGCATCGCCGAGGTCAGCGCGCGGTTCACCCTCGATGCACTGCCGGGCAAACAGATGGCCATCGATGCCGAGCTCAACGCCGGGATCATCGACGAGGCTACCGCGACCGCGCGGCGGCTAAAGATTCAGAAGGGCGCGGATTTTTACGGTGCGATGGACGGCGCCTCCAAGTTTGTGCGCGGTGATGCCGTTGCCGGTATCTTTATCACACTCATCAACATTGTGGGCGGGTTTGCCATCGGCGTGCTCCAGATGGGGCTCTCACTCACTGAGTCTCTCGCGAAATTCACGCTGCTTTCTATCGGCGACGGTCTGGTTTCGCAGATTCCCGCGCTCATTCTGTCGGTCGGCGCCGGTGTGTTGGTCACCCGCGCCTCGGACGGCAACAACTTGGGCACCCAGTTGGCGACCCAGCTCTTCCGCTACCACCGGGCCTTAAAAATTCTGGCCGGCATGATGGTGCTTTTTGCGCTGCTTCCCGGGATGCCGATTGTGCCGTTTTTCGGGCTCGCGGCCGTTTTCTATTACCTCGGGGTCATCATCGAAAAGGACGAGGCCAAGACCGGACTTTCGCTCGGCCACGATTTGGGACAGGCGAATCTCGCCGCCGCAAAATCCGCCGGTAAATCTGCCGGCGACAAGAACGCCGGGTCCGCGCCGGTGGCCGGCGTGGCGGGCAACGCCGGCGGTTCCTCCTCCGGGGCCAACGAGGATGTCCGGAAACTTATTGAACAGGATGTCTTCGCGATCGAAATCGGTTACGGCCTGCTTTCGCTCGCCGACGCCAAATCCGGTGGTGAACTGCTCGGCCGCGTCACCGGGGTGCGCAAGTCGCTTGCCCGCGAGAAGGGCATCGTGGTGCCGCCAGTCTCGGTGCGGGATAATCTGGAGCTCGAAGCCAACGACTACCGGTTCCTCCTGCGTGGCCGCCTCGTGGCCAAGGGGCAGCTCATGCCCGGTCGTTGGTTGGCGATGAACGTCTCGGGCAGCAAGGTCCGCCTGAAGGGCGTGCCGACGCGGGAGCCGGTGTTCAATCTCGACGCCACGTGGATCGACGAGACCGAGAAGAAAACGGCGGAAATCAACGGCTTCACCGTGGTCGATCCGGCATCGGTGCTCATCACGCACTTGTCCGAGACCCTTAAGGTTCACGCCCATCACCTGCTCGGCCGCCAAGAGGTCCAGTCCATCGTGGACCACTTGAAGGGCACGCAACCCGCGCTCATCGCCGAGCTGCTGCCCGATCTTGTGACCCTCGGCATCATCCAGCGCGTCTTCCAGAATTTGCTGCGTGAGAACGTGCCGATTCTCAATCAGCCTCTCATTCTCGAAGGGATTGCCGATTTCGCCTCACTCTCGAAGAATCCTGACGATCTGAGCGAACTCGTGCGTCGCCGCCTCGGCCTCTACTTCGTGCCGGAATACGAATGCCGGCCGGGGATCGTACGGGCGGTCACGCTTGATCCGCGCTTCGAGCAATGGCTCGGGACGAAGGTCCATCGTTCGCCCACCGAGGTCGGTCTCGCTCTTGATCCGACCACCGCGCGTCATCTCCTCGAAGAGGTCACCCGCCGCACCGGTGAGCTCACGGCGGTCAGCCAGCCGGCGGTCTTGGTGGTTTCGACCGAGGCCCGGTTGCCGCTCAAGCGTTTCCTCGAATCTTCTCTGCCGCGTCTCGCCGTGCTCGCTTACCAAGAACTGCCCGCGGCCACCGAAATTGAAAACGCGGGCATTGTCACCCTGCCGGCGCATCTCGCCCGCGCCGAGGCCCCGCTGAAAGCGGCCGCTTAATCCATTATGGCCGCGCTACCTTCCAACATCGCTCCGGGCACCTACCGTTTCACCGTCCGCTCGGCCGAGCATGCGGTTGCGGTCATCCGCGAGAAGCTCGGTCCCTCGGCCCGCGTGCTATCGGTGCGCCCGGTCGAGCCGCGGGGACTCCTGCGGTTTCTCCGCCAGCCGGCCCTTGAGGTCGTCGCTCAACTCGAAGCCCCGCAAGTTGTGCTCAACGCCGTTTCGGCCGCGCCTGCGTTGCCCGCATCGTCGTCGCATGACCTCGACGGTTCAGCCCGGCAGCTGCCTCCGCCGACCGCGACGCTCGGACTTACGGGGCTCTTGCGCCGCTCGGGTCTCTCCGAGCCTGCGCTCAACCGCCTGCAATCGGCCGCCCAGTGGACCGAGTTGGCGGCGTTGCCGCTGCACCGGGCGTTGGCCGAAACGTCGCGGCTCCTGCGGGCCCAAGCCGACACCCGGCCTACGCGGGCCCCGCTGTCCCGTGCCGCTTTCATCGGCACGTCGGGCGTCGGTCGAACGACCTCGCTCTGCAAGTGGATCTCCTCCGAGGTGTTTCGACGGGCGCGGCGGGGGCATGTCGTCTCCGTGGAGTTTGACCGGCCCAATCCGCTGGGCCCTTTGCCCGTTTACAGCGAAGCGCTCGGCGTGCCGCTGGCTCATTTTCCCTGCGAAACCGGTGCGGCGGTACCCGGTGGATTCGTCTACTTCGATTTGCCGGCGTTTTCTTCGCGGCGCCCTGCCGACAATGCGGCTCTGGCCGCGTGGCTTGACCGGGAACGGATCGAGGAACGAGTGCTCGTGCTCAACGCCGCCTATGACCGGCCTTCGCTGCGCGATGCCCACGCGGCGGGCCGCGATCTGGGCGCGACGCACCTCGTGTTTACCCACCTCGATGAGGTGCCGCAGTGGGGCAAGCTCTGGGACTACCTTTTCGACGAAGCCTTGGAGCCGCTCTTTCTCTCCACCGGCCCGTCGCTCACCGGCGAACTCGAGGACGATGTCCCCGGCGCGCTCGCCCGCCGCACCTTGGCCGACGCCTGACCCGATATTTTCCAACATGAAATTCATTTTCCTCTCCGGCGGTGTGGCCGGGTTTCTTACCGGCGGTCTGACGAGCCTCAGCTCCGATCACTCACCGCAACGCACCCTCCTCGATGCCGCAATCGGCTGCCTCCTTGGTGCGATTCTTTTCCGTTGGTTCTGGAGCATCCTCGTGGGTGGCATCCGTGAAACCCTCGTTCTCCGTCGGGATGCGGCCGACGCCGAAGCCGCCGCCGCGGCTGCCGCCCGCTCCCCAAAACAAAAATAGTCTCCCTCCATTTTTCCTATGAATACCGCTACTGCTCCCGCACCGACCCCTGGCATGGATGCCACGCCCGCCACCGCCTGGCGCGCGTATCAGGGTGTTTCGCCGAGTGCCATTGATGAGAAGGAACTCATCGTGCGCTATCTCCCGCTGGTCCGAAACGTCGTCGACCGCGTCAAACTCAATCTCCCGGCGCACGTCGACGCCGATGATCTTTATTCGGTGGGTATCACCGGTTTGATCGCCGCCGTCCGGAAGTTCGACCCGGAGCAAGGCAGCACCTTTGCGAGCTATGCAGCCATGCGTATCCGCGGGTCGATCTTGGATGAACTCAGGCGTATGGATTGGTGCCCACGCCGCGCCCGGGCCCGTTCGCGCAAGCTCAAGACCGCCATCAACGACGTCGAGCAACAGCTTGGTCGTGCCGCCACCGACACGGAGGTTTCCGCCGCGCTCGGGCTCGATGCGAAAGAATACGCCAAATGGGTCGAAGAGGCCAAACCGGTCACGTTCATCACGATCGATCAAGGCGCGGAGAATCAGGACGGGGTGGGCGCGTCGCTGCACGATTTGCTCGCCGACGAGAACGACGTCACCGGACGCGATAATCTGGAGAAAGCCGAACTTTTGAAACTTCTCACTCAACGAATCGCCGAATTGCCCGATATACCGAAGAAGATCCTCGCCATGTATTATTTTGAAAATCTCCGCCTTGCCGAAATCGCCGCCGTTTTCGGTCTGACGGAGTCACGGATCTGCCAGATACACGCCCAGACTATTCTCGGCCTACGCGCCTATTTGCAGCGCGTTCGTGACCGTTGATCCGGCGCCGCAGCGCGGCGCTTCCTACTTCGTATGTTTATCATTCTTGGCAGTCTTATCGTCATCGCTTCGACCATCGGCGGCTTCATGTTGGCCGGTGGGAAACCCATCTTGTTGTTTCATCTCTCGGAGTTTGTGGTGATTCTGGGGATCGCCGGCGGCATGATCGTGATCGCCAGCCCGTTCCATGTCCTCATGGAGGTGGTGCACAAAACCGTCCAGGCCTTGAAGGGCAAGGTCGAGGGCAAGAAGGAGTTCAACGAACTGCTGATGTTGCTCTACGAAGTGTTTATGGTGGGCCGGCGCAACGGCCTGATCGCGCTCGAAGAGCACGTCATGGATCCGACGAAGAGTTCTATTTTCACGAAGTATCCTTCCGTGATGAACAACAAGGAGCGGCTCGAATTCATGGTCAACGGCCTCAAGCCCGTCATCGATGGGAAGATCAAGCCCGACCAACTCGAATCGCTTATGACTGCCGAGCTCGATTCGAAAGCGACCGAGGCCGAACACCCGCTCCACGTCCTGCAGCTCATCTCCGACTCGTTGCCGGCAATCGGGATCGTCGCGGCCGTTCTCGGCATCATCAACACGATGTCCGCGATCTCCGAGGGGCCCGAAGCGGTCGGCGCCAAAGTTGCGGCGGCGCTCACGGGCACGCTCTTGGGTATTTTTTTCGCTTACGGCTTCGTCAGCCCGCTCGGTGCCCGGATTAAATCCAATATCGCGGCCGATACCGAGTTTCTCATCTGCATCATGCAGGCGGTTGCCGGCTTCGCGAAAGGATTGGCTCCGCTCACCGCCGTCGAAATCGCGCGTCGCTCGCTCTCCAGTCATGTCCAACCCGGCGGAGCCGAGCTGGAAGCCACGCTCAAGAGCCTCGGCACGAAGTAGCCGCTCTCGCCATGGCCCGTAAAAAAGCAGCCGCTCACCACGGCGGCGCCTGGAAAGTCGCTTATGCCGACTTCGTCACGGCGATGATGGCGCTCTTCATGGTGCTGTGGATTTCTTCGCAGGATCAGAAAATTCTGATCGCGACGGCCCAGTATTTCCAAAATCCGTTTCGCTCGCCGATGGACGCCAGTTCGGGCGTCATGCCGTTCAACTCAAACAAGACGACAACCACGAGCGGGCAGGGCGAGGGTGACGAGAAAGAGACCAGTCGCAGCAAGCACATCCAGATGACGTTTCTGAACTCGGTCGCCGCTGATTTCTATCGCTTGCTCAACCTCGACCAAGACCTCGCCAATAAAACGATCGACGTGCAGGTCACGTCTGACGGCCTGAGAATCACGCTGTTCAACCGCGCCGAAAAACCGCTCTTCGTGGGTGAGACCGCGGAGTTTACGGAGCGAGGCCGCTTTGTGATGCAAAACCTCGCGTGGAATATCGATCGTCATCAATTCCGGGTCACGATCGACGGTCACACCCGCCGCCGCCCCGCCGATTCGCCCGCGCCCACGCCCGACTATGGAGATTGGGAACTTTCCGCCGACCGGGCCAATGCGGCGCGGCGTTCGCTTGTTCATTACGCCGTGGCCCCCGGCCTGATCGAACGCATTACGGGCTACGCCGATACCAAGCCCATCGCCGGCGAGCCGCCGGAATCCGATTCCAACGAACGCGTCGCTCTTAGCCTGACCCTGAACGCAAAGGCCCGGCTCCAAGACAAAGTTATGATCGACAAGAAAGTGCCGATTCTGGCCGAACCCGCCGACGCCGTCGTGCCGCCCGAGCCATGAAACCTTTCCTCTTTGGCAAGAAAGCACTGGATGCCGAACCGTTGCGTCTCCCGCCGGGTATGCAACCGCCCGTCGGGCTGGCTTACGGCCAAACCGTGCGCCCCCCGTCGGACAAACACGGGCACGATCCGGTGGTCGAAACGATAAAGGAAGGCGATAAAGTCGTACGACTCGTCATTACTTGCGGTTGCGGTGAGCGGATCGAAGTCGAGTGCCTTTACCCGGCGGGAAATTAACTCGGGGCCCTGACTTCCAAAGGGGCGTTGCTGTCGTTCGCCGGGTGAGCTCGGTAAAAGAGCGCTATCGTCGCTCTTAAATCTGGGCCTCGCTTCGCGTGAGCCTTTGGATTTCCTCCCCAGTTTTTTTCGGGTGGGCAAATCTTGCCGAGGCCGCAGTCGGTTTGTTTTTTCGGCGGTTCGGTTGATTGATTTGGTTATTTAAATATTTTTAAATAGATAATTCAGAGCGTTTTAAGATACGTTGTGAGAGAACGGCACGAGGTTGGCTTTAGTGGGCCTGTCCATGAATATCGGCCTCTACCAAAGTGCAGCTTCACTCTCCGCCCTGGAGCGTTGGCAGGACGCCGTTTCTCAAAACATCACTTCGAGCCAGAACTCCGGTTACCGCAAACGCACAATCAATTTCAGCGCCGAGTTTGCCGGCGAGCTTCAGATTGATCCGAAGGGTAAGATCGGCCGCGACTCAGGGGTGGCCTCTGTCTTCCCGAAGACCAATGCCGGGATCAGTTTTGTTTTCGGTGAGATGCAGCCTACCCGCCGCGAATTGGATGTTTCGATTCAGGGCGATGGATTCTTTGCGATCCAACGTCCCGACGGCAGCAAAGTTTACACCCGTAGCGGCGAGTTCCGCATGCGGCCGGATCGGACCATTGTCACCTCGGGCGGCGATCTGCTGATGAGCTCCAGCGGCACCCCGATGCTGCTCACGGCGGCCGGTGGACCCGTCACGATCAATCCCAATGGCACGATCGTGCAGGGCGCGACTCCGGTCGGCCGAATCGGGATCCAGAAGTTTGCCGACAACGCCCAGCTGCGGCCGATCTCCGGCGGGTTCTTCGTCGCGCCGGAGGGCGTTGAGCCCGAGGCCGTGGACAAGCCCGAGCTTCTTCAGGGCTTTATCGAGGGCAGCAATACTTCCTCCCTCCGCGAAATGGTGGACCTCGTTCTCATATCGCGGGCCTACGAGGCGAACCAGAAAATCATCGGCACCGTCGACCAGCAGATGGAAAAGACGCTTCAAGCCCTCGGCTAAGCCCGCCGCTCATGAATTCCCCAGATAAGACCACCGCACTAACAACTGATTTGGCCGGGCGCGCCATGTGGGCGCGCCGTCCTCGGTATTTCACCGCCCTAGATCTCCAGCTGCACTTCCCATGAACCTTTCCCTTTACTCAGCGGCGACCGGCATGGAGTCGCAACAACTCAACCTTAACACGATCGCGAACAATCTCGCGAACGTGAACACGCCCGGTTTCAAGCGTTCCAAGATCGAGTTTCAGGATCTGCTCTACCAGAAGCCGTCGAAAGCTGCCGGCGTCGATGCAGGCGGCGGTAACATTACCCCGACGGGAGTCGAAGTGGGTAACGGCGCGCGCGTCTCGGCCACGTCCAAAGTCTTTACCCAAGGCCAACTCACGAGCACCGGGGAGAAACTCGACCTCGCAATTCAAGGCGACGGCTTTTTTGAGGTGCAACGTCCCGACGGCACCGTCGGCTACACCCGCGACGGCTCGTTCAAACTCAACGCGCAGGGCACGGTGGTTAACTCCGATGGTATGCCGGTCCTCAGTGGATTTCAGGCGATTCCCACCGGCACCAACGCCATCACGATCGCCGAAAACGGCACCGTCACGCTGCAAAGTGAGAACGGCTCGACCAGCTTCCGGCTTACCCTCACCCGCTTCGCCAACCCGGCCGGACTTCGCAGCATGGGAGGCAACATCTACGAAGAGACTCCCGCCAGCGGCACGCCCGAATCCGGCCAGCCCGCCGAGCAGTCTTTCGGCAGCATCATGCAGGGCTTCACCGAGGGGTCCAACGTCAACATCGTCGAAGAGATGGTTGCGCTGATCATCGCCCAGCGCGCCTACGAGATAAATTCCAAGTCGATCCAAACCTCCGACGAGATGCTGCAAAACGTCGCCAACATGAAGCGCTGATCATGATTCCCATTATCCGACTCTTCATTCTGGTCGTGTTGTTGCTGCTCGGCGTCACCGGCACCCTTTCGGCCTCGGGCGCCGGGTCCCTCGCGCCGAGGGCCGAGACCGCGCCGGCTCCGTTCAATCGCGAACAACTGATTGCCGATCTCGCCCGCGATCTCGGTGCGCACTTCAATCTCGAGGGTGAACTGCAGCTCGAACTCCCGCGCACTTGGGCGGCTCCTACCGCGGTCGCCTCGCACTGGGCGGTCGAGATTGTGGAGTATCCGTCACTCGCGTCTTCCGCGATGTTGCTGCGCATCCGGGTCGTCGGCGACGGCGCGGTCGTCGCCGATTTGTCGGTCGTCGTCCGTGCGGCCCATATTCGCGAGGTGTGGATTGCGCGCCAGCCGATCGCCCTTGGTGCGATTTTTGATCCCGCCGCGCTTGATACCCGCCGGGTGGATCTCTTTCGCGAACGCGAGTCACTGCCCACGTCGGCCGGCGACCGGAGTTTCATTTTTACCCGCGGAATCTCGGCCGGCCGCCCGCTCGTCTGGCGGGATCTCGCCCGCCGGCCACTCGTGCGCAAAGGCGATTTGGTCGAGGTCTCCGTCAATGAAGGCGCCCTTTCGGTCACCATGAAAGGCCTCGCCCTCGAAAGTGGCGTCCAAGGAGACATCGTCACCGTCCGCAATCCGCAATCCCGCAAAGATTTTGTCGCCGTTGTTACCCATGAAAACCGTGTCCAAGTCCGCCTGTAAACTTGCCCTCACCGCGGCGTTTCTCGCCGTCGGGTGCCGAGCTCAATCTCTTTGGCCCTCCGCCGGCCAAGGGCCGCAGACGAGCATGTTTGCCGACCGCAAGGCCGCCTCGGTCGGCGACATTCTCACGATCGTCGTGAGTGAATCCGTGGCGGCATCGAACAGTCAGAGCACGAAGTCCAGCCGTGATGCCTCCATCTCCGACGCCGTCTCCAATTTCATTTATCCCACCGGCAACGTCAGCCTGAAACAGAAGGGGGTGCTGCCAAGTCTCGCGCTGACCGGCAAAGCCTCGAATTCCGGCGGCGGCGATATCAGCAACAATCAGAGCCTCTCCGCCCGTGCCGCGGTGCTCGTTTCGGATGTCCTGCCCAATGGCAATCTTGTGATCGAGGGACTTCGCGTGGTGACGTTTTCCGGGGAGACTCAATATGTCGTGCTGCACGGTCTCGTGCGCGCCAACGATATCGCGCCCGACAACACCATCGCCTCGTCCAATATCGCCGAGGCCCGGCTCGAGTTCTACACCGAGGGCCAGCTTACGGATGCGCAAAAGCGCGGCTGGTTTAGCAAGCTCTACGAGAAACTCCGCCCGATTTAAGCGCGACAATCACCCGACATGACACGGATGTTCTCCTTCATTTTCCGATTGGCGTTCGCGCTCGCGATCACGCCCGCAGGCGCGTGGGCTTCACGCGTCAAGGACCTCTCGGTCGTCGAGGGCGGTCGTGACAATCAACTCGTCGGCTACGGCATCGTGGTCGGTCTGGCGGGCGACGGCGATAGCAACGCCGCCACAACTCTTCGTTCGGTGGCCAATATTCTTCAGCGCTACGGCCTCACGGTCCCCGCCACCGACATTAAGGCGAAGAACGTCGCTGCCGTCATGATCACGGCCGATATCACCGCTTTTATGAAGGCCGGCTCCCGCCTCGACGTGAACGTCGCCTCGATGGGTGACGCGAAATCGCTCCAAGGCGCGATCTTGCTGCAAAGCCCGTTGCTCGGGGCCGACGGCCGGGTTTACGCGGTCGCCCAAGGTCCGGTCGCCACGGGCGGCATCAGCGGCGGTGCGGGTGGACCGGGCGGCGCCTCGGTGCAAAAAAATCATCCGACGGTCGGCATTGTGAGCAACGGGGCCATCGTCGAACGCGAGATCGTCGCCCAGATCGTGCGGGACAATACGCTGCGCCTTCTGCTTCACAATCCCGACTACATGACCGCTTCCCGGGTCGCCGATGCGATCAACACCAAGTGGCCTGCGACGGCCATTCCGGTCGATGCCGCCACGCTTTCCGTGACCGTGCCCGACGACTTCCGCGGCCGAGACGTCGCGTTCATCGCCGAGCTCGGGCAAGTCGAAAGCACGTCCGACACGCTGGCTCGCATCGTCATCAACGAGCGGACCGGCACCATCGTCGCCACGTCGAGCGTGCGCTTGTCGCAAGTCGCGATCGCCCACGGTTCGCTCACGATTACCGTCACGTCCAATGTCGGGGTCAGCCAACCCAACGCCTTTAGCGACGGACAAACGGTCGCCGTGCCCACTACGCAAACCGCGGTCACTGAAGCGAAGGGCGGCTTCACGGTCGTCAACGAACCACCGACCATCGAACGCCTTGCCGCCGCCCTGAACGCGCTTGGTGTCTCCACCCGTGAGATGATGGCGATCTTTCAAACCCTCAAACGCTCGGGAGCCCTGCAGGCTGAGCTCGTGATTAACTGATTCCGATGAATGTCGAAGCTCTCACCTCCATGCGTCCGTTGGCCGTTGCGGAACCGACGCAGCGCTCCTCCGCCCGCCCCGAGCCGGGTTCCGCCGAAGCGGCGGCCGCCGACCGGAAAAAAGTGTCGCAGCAGTTCGAGGCGATTCTGGTCCGCCAACTGCTCGGCAAGACCATGACGAAAATGCTCGGATCGGGCGACAGCACGGCCAGCTCCGTTTACGGCGACATGATGACCGATTCTTTGGCCACTCAGCTCACCGCCGGTCCGGGCCTCGGTATCGGCCGGATGCTCGAAAAACAACTCGCGCCCCGTGGCGGCGTGCCGGCGGTGTTGCCGGCGAATTCTTCCCCCCTATGACGTCACAATGGGAAATCATCGCGGAGGCCCTTCGGGCTGAACTCGCCGACTACGGCGGGCTCCTGCACCTTTTCGAACAGCAACAGCGCAGCATCTTTGCCCGCGATGCGGACGCGGTGCTCAGCTTCAGCCTCGCCATCGAGTCGCAAGCGAGGGCGCTCGTCGCCACCCGGGAGCATCGCGAGGAAGTCGTGGCGTCGTTTGCGATGAGCAACGGCCGTCCCGCCAACAGCACGTTGCGCTCGCTCTTGTCCTTCATCGCGTTGGCGGCCCGGCCCTTGGTCGAGGCGTTAATCGACGAGGTAAACCATCTCATTCATCGCCTGCGCCGCACCAGCGGGCATAACCAGACGTTGCTCTCGCGGGTGGTGGAAGTTCACCAGGAGATGCTCGCGCAGCTGCGTCCGCAGACGTTTACCAAAACGTATTCACCCGGTGGCCGCGTCTCCATCGCGGCTTCCGGCGGCGTCGCCACCCTCCGGGTCGCCGGTTGACGGAGTTCTTAATTCTTTCCGACCCACGCTGCCATGTCCGGCCTCTCCGCCAGCTTAAATTCCACCGTCAAAGCCCTCGGGGCGCACAGCCGCGCGATCGAGACGGTAGGCAAAAATTTAGCCAACGTGGACTCGCCCGGTTACGCCCGGCAACGGGTGAACTACGGCGACCGGGGCACCGTGCTCACGCCCACGGGCGCCGAGAGTCTCGGGCTTGAAGCCCTGGGGATTGAGCAGATGCGCGACGCGCTGCTCGACCGTCAGGTGCTTCGGGAGACGTCGCTCAAGTCTGGATTCGAGGCCGAGCAATCCGGTTACCAGCGCGCCCAGGCGGCCCTCGGCCAAAGCGTGGACCGCACCCAGAACGCCGGGGATCCCACCGTCACCGGTAACGGCGTGGCCGGTGCGATCGACGGTTTCTTCAACGCCTTTCAAGGGTTTGCTGCCAATCCGACCGGCATCGGTGAACGCCAGGTGTTGGTGCAACAGGCGTCGATTTTGGGCGACAGGCTCCGACAAACGGACCAACGGCTTGCCCAAGTGCAGACGGACTTGGCTACGACCATCGCGACGGGCGTCGACGACGCCAACCGACTGCTCACAACGATCGCCGAACTGAACGGCCAGATCGGACGCTTTGAGGTCAACCGGCCCAACTCCGCCGTCGATCTCCGTGATCAACGGCAGCTCAAGCTCGAGCAGCTCGCCGCTTTTTTGCCGATTGAGATCCGCGATCAGACGGGCGGTCAGGTTCAGGTCGTGGTCAAAGATGGATCCGGGGCCGACGTGCCTCTGGTCAATCTCGCCACCGTCACAGGCGCCGTCGCTTTCAACGGCACGAACCTCACCGGTGGTAGCGGCGCGGCCGTGCTCGCATTGTCTTCGGGTTCGATCAAAGGAGCACTCTCGGCGAGGGACGGCGCGGTGCAGATTGCCCGCGACCAGCTCGATCTTTTGGCCCGGCAAATGGTCACTTCGGTGAACGGTGCCTATAATCCCGCGACCGGCGGAGCCGGCGACTTCTTCGATCCTGCCGGTGTGACCGCGGCCACGTTTTCGGTGGCGACCGGGATCGCCGCCGCGACGCTTAAGCCGGGTGTTTCCGCCTTCGCCGGCGATAACACGATCGCGGCCGCCGTTGCGCGTCTGGCCAACCAAAAGTTTGCGACGGCCTCGGGCGATTCGATCGACGGGTCTTTCACCACCTATTTCTCCCAATCCGTCAGCGACCTCGGGCAGGCCCTTGCCGGAGCCAACGCCCGATTGGAAGATCAGGGCAATATCGAGAAACTGGTGCGCTCGCAGCGGGAGGCATTAGGCGGAGTTTCGCTCGACGAGGAACTTGCGGATTTGCTGAAATTCCAACGCGCCTTTCAGGCCTCGTCCCGCGTCTTTAACGTGATCGACGAACTCCTCAACGGGGTCGTCAACCAGCTCGGCCGGTAGTTGCCGCCTCTTTTCCCATGCGCGTTTCCACCAACACGGTCTCCGATCAGATCCTTCATCAGGTCCAAGCGCTCGGCGGTCGCCAGGCCAAGCTGCAAAATCAGGTCTCGACCGGGCAAAAAATCTTTGAGGCCGAGGACAATCCTGCGGCGATCGGCCGCGTGCTTAACCTGGAGAGTGAGCAGCGGCAGATCGGTCAATTTTCCCGCAATATTACCCGTTCGCTGTCCATCAGCGAGGCGTCCTTTGCCGGTTTGCAGACGGTGAAAAAAGTCTCCGACCGCGCGACCGAGCTTGCGGTGTTGGGCTCGGCCGTAAACGGGGCTTCGGCCTCCGCCGCCTATGCAAGCGAGGTTGACCAACTGATCGAGCAATCGCTCCAAGCGGTCAATTTGCGCCTGGGGAACGACTACCTTTTCGCCGGCACCGCCGTTGAGGCTGCGCCTTTTACGGCGACACGGAATGCAAGCGGCCGGATCACCTCGGTGGCTTACGCGGGCAATTCCGACCGCCCGGCGATTCCCGTTTCCGAAAACTCGAGTCTGACGCCCGGCGTGGGTGGAACCACCAACCTCGGTCTGCGCGATTTCATCAACAATCTGGTCGGCCTGCGCGACGCCTTGCTAGCCAACGCACCCGGCTCCGTCGCGACGATTCAAACGAGGCTTCTCGGCAACGAAGACGATCTGGTCTCCGCCATCGCGGAGCAGGGTGGCGTGCAGTCCCGGATCGAAGCCGCCAAGTCCCAACACGTGGCGCGGGCGTTGACGCTCGAGAATCTGGTATCCGCCGAGACCGACGCCGATCTGCCGTCGACGTTGGTGAGGCTGAACCGTGCGACCAACGCCTACGAAGCGGCCCTTCAATCGGGCGCCAAAATCATGCAAATTTCCCTCCTCGATTATCTCCGTTAATCCTTATCCTAACCATGAAAGTCCTGCCCGAATTCTATCCCACCGATTTCGATGTCCCTCCGGCAAACGAACTCATTCTGCCCCACGGCATCATTGGCTTCAGCCAGTTCAAACGTGCCGAGCTCCTCTACCTGCCCGATCATCTGCCTTTTCTTTGGATGAAACTCGGCGAGCCGGCAGATGCTTTGCACTTTATCGTGATCGAACCCGGCGGGATTGTTCCCGGCTACGAGCCCGAGATCTTCGATGAAGACGTGGCTCAGCTTGAGATTCGCGACCAAGCTGAGGTGATGATTCTCAACATTGTGACGCTCAAGCGGCACCATCCGGTCGAGGCCACGGCCAATCTCATCGGTCCCATCGTGGTGAACCGCCGCACGCGCGTGGGACGCCAGCTCGTCATCGCCAATTACTCCCGCTACAGCGCCCACCACGCCCTGGTCGAAAACTCGCAGGCCCTCCCGGTCGCCCGCACAGCCTGAGCCCGCCATGCTCGTCCTATCCCGCAAAGTAAACGAATCGATCATCATCGGGGATAACATCGAGATCCGGATCAGCCGGATCGACGGTGACACCGTGAAGATCGGAATCGCGGCGCCGCGCGATGTGAGCATTTTCCGCAAGGAAGTGCTCACTACGATCGTCGCCAGCAATCAGGCGGCCGCCGTCCGCGCCGTCGCCTTGCCCAAGCTCCCGCGTGTTCCGAAAGCGGCGGCCAGCGCGCCCCCATCGGATCAATCCAAAACGTTGGCCACTTGATCCGCGGTCGACGTTTCAACTCCCACCGTATCAATCCTGTTTTATTTCACATGAACACTATCACTTCTTCATTACCCGGCGCTCCCGCCGCTTTCGCTCCCGATTCTAGCCGCGCTTCCCGTCGGTCCTCCACCGAGCTGACCGCAGCGGGCGAAAATCGGCCTGCGGTCGCCGCGCGGCGCATTGAGACCGAGAATCGCGCCGCAGCGCTCAAGAGTATCGACGATCTGGCCGGAGCCCAAGCTGCGGTCGCGTTGATGCGGCTCGCTTTGTCGGCGCAACCGGCGGAAGCGCGTGCGGCTCAGGGCGCACCCTCGGCTGAGAAATCGCTTCGCCTGCTCAGTGATTGATCCAAGCTGCGGGCGTGGGTCGCGCTGGCCTTCGGGGCGCCGCGTCCCCGAGCCCTGCGCCCGGTGCCGCGCGCAAAACCGCCGGGCGTTTGATCAGCGGTCCGGCGTCCTCGCGGCCAGACGCCACGCGCGGTTAAGAGCGCAAGCGAGTTCCTCGGTCGTGAACGGTTTGGCGAGCAGTTGGGCGTGATGGAGTGCTCCGAGCGATTGTCTGGGCACCTTTGAAAAATAGCCCGACATGATGATGATGGGCAGATTGGGCAGCTTCTCCTGCATGGTGGCGGCGAGCTCGGTTCCTTGCAAACCCGGCATAGATTGATCGGTGAGCAAGAGATCGGGACGAGCGTCGGGTTCTTGCAGCGCCGCCAAGCATTTGGCCCCGGTGTTGAAGGTGCGCACCCGATAGCCGATGCTTTCGAGGGCGAGCGTGACGAAGCGTCCGACCAATTCTTCGTCGTCGACCACAAAGATCGACTGTCCGTTGCCGTTGGGCGGGCGTTCTGGTTCGTCGGTGAAGGGTTGGGATGCTTTTTCGGCGACCGGCAGATAGATGTGGAAGGTCGTTCCGATCCCAACGGTGCTCTCCACATCGATCGCGCCGCGGTGGGCCCGTATGATCCCGTGCACCACGGCCAGACCGAGGCCGGTGCCTTCGCGGCTGTTTTTCGTGGTGAAGAACGGATCGAAAATCCGGCGGAGGGTGGTTTCATCGATCCCGTGGCCCGTGTCGCTGACATCGAGCCGTAGATAGCGGCCCGGAGTTGCGCCGCCGAGGGTAGGGGCTCGCTCGGGGCCGATCTCGGTCGAGTGCATGCTGATCCGCAGCTTGCCACCGTTGGACCGCATCGCGTGCGCGGCGTTGGAACCCAGGTTGAGCAGGACCTGGTAAATCTGAGTGGTGTTGGCGAGCACCCGGCCGGCGTCTTCCGGGATGTCGGTTTCGATGACGATGTTTGCCGCCAACGTCGCGCGGAGGAATCGGCCGGCCTCCCGCAAAACGAGCGTGAGATCGACGGACTCGTGTTCTTCGCCCGAGGATTGACGGCTGAAGGTGAGGATTTGCTCGACCAAATCGCGGGCCCGCATGCTCGCTCCGCGGGCCTCGTCCAGACAAGCGCGGGCAGGGTGGTCTCCGGGAATCGTGTCGGTGGCGAGTTCGTGGTAACCGATGATGCCGGTGAGGAGATTGTTGAAATCGTGGGCAATGCCGCCGGCCAAGGTGCCGAGCGTCTCCATTTTTTGCGCTTGGAAGAGCCGGCCTTCAAGTTCGCGGCGCGCGTTCTCGCTGTCGTAGCGGGCGGTGATGTCTTGGATGGCGCCGCGGACCAAGATCGGTCGGTCCTCGCGCAGGACGGCCCGGCCGATCATGCGGACCCGCAGGACCCGGTCCGTTGCGGAGATAAACGGCAGTTCGAGATCAAAAGCCGGTGAGTCCGCCGTGCGACTAAAGAGTGCCGCCCGCAATGCTGCCCGCGACTCAGGGGCGAAGAAATTGAGGAACTGCTCGAGATTGGGCTGCTGCGAACCGGGCAGCTCGTGCAACGGGCGGGCACCTTCGCTGAGGGTGATTTGACCGCTGTCGAGTTTGAGTTCCCACCCGCCGATTTGGGCCAAACGACTCACTTGCAGGGAGAGCTCCTCGGCTTGGCGCAGGCGTTGTTCGAGTTGCTTGCGGGCGGTGATGTCGGTGTGCGTGCCGACCATACGCAGCGGCCGGCCTTCGGCTGAGCGACTGACGACTTTGCCGCGATCCAGCACCCAGATCCAGTCGCCGGACTTGGATTGGATGCGGTGTTCGTGTTGGAAATAGGAGACCGCTCCCATGAGGTGGGCTTGGTTGCTGGCTTCGAATTCGTCCCGATCATCCGGATGCACGAGCTTGTGGTGCGCGGCATAATGGGTGGGGAGTTCTCCGAGCGCGTAGCCGAGCATCACCGAGTAGCGGGTGTCGTAGAAAAAGTGTCCGGTGGTGATATCCCAATCCCAGACGCCGTCGTTGTTGCCCTCGAGCGCGAGCTGCCAACGCTCCTCGACAAGATGCAGGGCTGCCTCGGTTTTGCGTTCGAGGCTGATGTCGCGGTTGAGTCCGACCAATCGGGTCGGGCGTCCTGCTGCATCCTTCTCCAGTTGTCCATGAGCCTCGATGTGACGCACCGTGCCGTCGGGGCGAACGATGCGGTATTCGTTTCGGTGGCCCGTCTCCGCGTCGATGGCGTTTGGGTCGACCCGCTGCAACGCGACGCTGCGGTCTTCCGGATGGATACAGTTGATCCAGGTCGCACGCCGGCCGTCGAACGATTCGCGGCTAAGGCCGTAAATCTCCAGCATCCGATCATCCCAGTTGAGCCGGCCGGTGCTCAGATCGATCTCCCAAACGCCGTAGCGCGATGAACGCAGCGCGAGTTGAAACCGTTCGTTGAGTTCAAGCAGGCGGCGGCTGGCGGCATGTTCTTCGGTGATATCGCGGTTGATGCCGACATATTTGACGGCTTTGCCGTTCACATTTTGGAAATGGCGGGTGTGCGATTCGAGGAGACGCACGGCGCCGCCGGGCTGAATGATGCGGAAAGTGCAGCTGTAAGCCTGGCGATCGACTTGGAATACATCCTCGCGGCCCATCGCCTGGGCGTGATCCTCGGGGTGAACGCGGTCGATGAAATCTTTCCGGGTGCCCGAGAAATTCTCGGGTTTGGTGCCGTAGATTTCATGCATTTTGTCATCCCATGTCATCCGGCCCGTTTCGAAGTCGAGTTCCCAGACGCCGAAACCCGACGAGGCGAGGGCGAGCTGAAGGCGCTCGTTGAGTTCCGCGAGTTGCAGGCGCGAGGCGTGCTCGGTGGTCACATCGCGGTTCAGGCCGAACAACCGCATCATCGTGCCTTCACCGTTGCGGGCTCGAAGCGTGTGCGACTCGATATGACGCTCGGCGCCGTCGTCTCGAATGATCCGGAATAGGCGGGTTTGAGAGACGGCATGGGCGGGAGGTAAGTGCCCGTTGCGGGCGCCTTCCTCGAGATCGTCGGGATGCAGGCGCTTCATCCACTCGGACCATTGTCCGGTGAATTTCTCCCGACTGACCCCGTAGATTCGAAGCATGGTGTCGTCCCAAGTCATCCGTCCGGTGGCGAGGTCGGCTTCCCAGACGCCAAAACCGGACGAGTCGAGCGCGAGTTGGAGGCGGTCATTGAGCTGCTGCTGTTTTTGCAGGGTGGCGATTTCAGCCGTAACGTCGCGTTCTGCTCCGGTGCAGCCCAGAAACAGGCCGTTTGCATTATAACGGGCGATGGCGCGGGAGCGGATCGTGCGCACCGCGCCATCGTTGGCGCGGACAATCCGGAACACCCGCTCGAACGAGCTGAGCCCCCGCTGGATTCCCTCCAACGAGCGTCGGGCTTCGGCGGAATCGTCCGGGTGTAGGCGTCGGACCCAATCGGCGTAGGTGCCTCCAAATGTGGACCGGGTGAGCCCATAAATCTCGAGCATTCGATCATCCCATTCGTAGCGGTCGCTGGCGGAGTGGCCTTCCCAGACGCCGAGCTCGGCGGCCTCGTTCGCCAGTTCCATGCGGCGATTGGCGGTCTCCAGCCGCAGTTGAATTTGGCGGCGTTCGGTGATGTCGGTTTGGACCGCGATAAAGTTGATCAGCCGACCTTGGGCATCCCGGACGGGTTGAAGATCGACGATGATCCAAATGGACTGCCCGGTTCTGGTTTCGTTGGACAGTTCGACATTGCAAGATTCGCCTTGGTTGAGGGCTTGGCGCAAGGTGAGGATCGGAGTCTGCTCAGAGGTCGCCCGGCCCAAAAAATCGGAGAGGTTTTGTTCGCGCGCCTCGGCCACTGCGCATTCGGTCATGCGTTCAAACGCGGCATTGACCCATTCGATCCGGCCTTGCGCGTCGCAGATGGCGACGCCGTTGGTGGCGTGGCTGGCCACGAGCGCGAGTCGGGCATTGGCTTCGGCGGCGGCCCGCAAACTGGCGTTGGCCTCCTGCAACTCACGGGTGCGATGAGCCGCGGTTTCGGTCAAATGCACCGCTTGGTCCTGCAGCCGGGCGGTCAGGTGGAAGCGGGCGGACTCAGCCTGCTCGCGACTGTCGTCGAGATCGCTGGCCGCGCGGATCGAGACCACGGCGACTATAATTCCACCAATAGTGGTTGCAGCGGTAAAGAGGCCCACCGCGACCACGACACTGACCGTTCCGGTGGCCAACAAGATCAGGAATGCGCCCCAGATTAGCGGCGGCGTCACGATCAAACCGACGAAGAGGCGCCGGGTAATGCTGCCGGTGGGAGTCGGAGCCAGGATAGTGCCAAGCAGCCGGCCGCCGCTGCGGAAAACAAGCAAACCAAGCCCGATCAAAAGCAGTCCGGTGGCAAGTCGCGGCCCGAGCTGTCTTCGGTAGGAAAATTGACCGTCGGTCGCGAAGTTGATCGAGAGTAGAAAGAGCGAAGCGACCGCCGCCGTCAGAACGAAAACAGCGAACACCGTGCCGACTCGCCGGTACACGCGCCCCGCATCTCCCTCGGCGCACCACAGCGCGATCGCCGCAAACATCAGCACGATTCCGCCGCGGGGAAACACGGTGGCGGAAGCGAGGTCAAGGTAACCGCCCAAGAATTGGACCTCCATCACGCCGGCCAGCCCAAACGCTAGCCCCGCGCAAACCCGGACGAAGATGCTGCGGCCGCCGCGTGCGACACCCCACATCGCCAGGCCGACGGCGAACAAGCAGACGGCAAACGGCAACGAGATCTCATCATTGCCGATGTCACCCACCGGATGGATCCCGACGATCACGCCGACCAATGAAACGAAGCCGATCACGGCGGCGCCTAGCCCCAGCCAGCCGGACAGGTCTCGGATTTTTGTTTCAAGGGTCATGCGGGAAGGGATGGCAAAAGTTTGCGGGGCCGGCGCAATTGCAACGCCGATCCTCGGGCTGGTCTCGGCCGAGAATGCGGAAAGGAATTTGGCGGCAAGGGGTTGGCGCTAAAGGTAGCCGGTCGCCGCCACGGTGGTCTGCACGAGCTCGGTCAAATTCATGCCTAATCGACCCAAGTTCATCCTCGCCGTCGGTCTCGTCTTGCTCGTGCCGTCCCACGCCTTGGCCCAAATCGAGGCCGAACTGCGGGTTTCGTCCTGAAATCCTTAACCGAGGATTTTAGGTTCAACGGTTAACCGCGGTTGTGATCTGGCGCTTTGGTCGGCTCGGGAACCGGTGGCGGATTTTTTTGGGCAAATCTACGGCCGTTAAGGGCCCCGGCCGGTCGTGCCCAACCGGGCGGGCAATCTCTTTTGCGCGTTGCTTAAGTTGCGCCCGAATCGGCCGATATACCTACGATACCATGGCATCGTTTTCGGCGCAGACCTCCAGCACGCAGTCGGGATTCCGACGGGTGGTCGTGCCGGGACTGTTGGTTCTGCTCTGCGTGCTGGGGTATTTTCTGTTCCCGTCTTCCGCCCAAGCCGGCGCGTTGTGGTGGTTGGCGGCGGCGGTCGCAACGATCGGCACGTGGACGTGGTTGCGCGTGTCGGAGAAGCGAAGGGAGCGAGCGGCCCCCCATTTTGGGCCGAGTTTCGCCACCTTGGCCTTGGTGGCTGAGAAGACGACATCTTCGGTGGTCATCACCGACGCCTTGGGTCGGATCGATTGGGTGAACGAGGCGTTTACGCGGCTGACCGGATACGAACTTCCCGAGGTGCAGGGACGTCAGCTAGGCCGCCTGCTGCAGGGAACCGAGACCAACCCTGCCACGATAACCGAGTTCCGCGCCGGCTTGGCGGGCGGCAAAACGTTTGAAATCGAGCTTCTCAACTACCGGAAGGACGGCCGCCCTTATTGGGTGCAGATGAAGATCGATCCGGTCTGCGATCCGGCTGGCCGGTTGCAGCACTGGATCGCAATCCAGACCGACGTGACGGCGCGGCGCCGCATGGAAATCATGTCCACCGGGGTGCTCACCCATGCCGCTCATGGCATCATCGCCACCGATGCGAGCGGGACGATCGAGATTTTCAACCCCGGGGCCGAACAGTTGACCGGCCGCCGTGCGTCGGAGGTCATCGGCCGGAGCGGACTGAGCGGTTTGATCGATCCGACGGAGTTGGTGGCCCGGTCGGCAGAATACGCAGCCAAACTGCGGCGCGTGGTGATGCCGGGCTTTGACGCGATCGTGTTCAGGACTTTGGAAACGGGCCGGCCCGACGAGCAGGAGTGGTTGTTGGTGCGGCCCGATGGCCAGCGCGTGGCGGTGCGGCTCGCGGTGGGCGCAATGCGCGATGCCTCCGGCCAACTCACGGGATTCTTGGCGATCGCCAGCGAAATCACCGCGGAACGGATTGCGGAATCTCGCCGCAGGGAGTTTGACCAACGGCTGCGAAAAATCGCCTCACAGGTGCCGGGCTTGGTTTATCAACTTAGACTGAGCGCGGACGGACGAATGAGTTTTCCCTACGCGAGCGAGGGTATCCGCGAGATCTTCGGTGTCACCCCGGCCGACGTGGCGGAGGATGCCAAAGCAGTGCTCGAAAGGGTGCACCCGGACGATGCGGAGCGGGTCGCGGCGTCTATCCGCGATTCCGCGCGCTCGCTGGAGCCGTGGACCTGTGAGTATCGCTACCTCGGGACGGACGGGCGGGAGCGGTGGTTGCTTGGTAATGCGATGCCCGAGCGCGACAATGAAGGCACCGTCTTGTGGCATGGATTGATCACAGATGTGACCGGGCCGAAGAAGGCCGAGCAGGCGCATGCGCAGAGCCGGGCGTTTCTGCAGAGCATTTATGCGAGTGCCGACTTGGCGATTTTTACCCTAGAGGTGATTCCGACGGGCGGTTTTTGCTACGGAGAGGTCAACCCGGGATTCGAGCGACTGAGCGGTTTGAGCGCGGCCCGGGTGTGCGGGCGGCGACCGGGGGAGTTGGCCCCGGCGATCTCGCCGGAAGACGCGGCGGCGCTGCAGGCCAACGTGGAGCGGTGCCTCGCGGCGGACGACTCGGTCGAGTTCGAAGAACAGGTGACGTTCGAAGGCCGGAGAGTCTGGTGGCTGACCCGGCTCACGCCGCTTACCCGCGTGCACGGGAAGGTCGTGCGGCTGGTCGGCCGCGCGGTTGACATTACCGAGCGCAAGCTGGCCGAACTGCGGGCCCAGTCATTGTCGGAGCGGTTGCAGCTGGCGAGCGCCGCCGCGCAAATTGGCATATGGGACTTCGATATCCGGACCCGGCGCCAAATTTGGGACGATCGTCTGCAACAAATCTACGGGGTGGATCCGGCCGGTTTTGACGGAAGCTACGCGGCGTGGGCGCGGCGGGTTCACCCGGCGGATCTCGGGCGGGTTGAACGGCTGTTTGAGGCGGCGATTCGCGGCGAGAAGGACTATGAGACGACGTTCCGCATCCTGCGCGGGACCGGCGAGGTGCGCACGCTACGGGCGTTCGGTCACGTGGAGCGAGAAGCCGGAGGCGAAGCCCGCCGGATGGTTGGAGTGAATTGGGACATCACCGCCGAGCAGGATGCGCAGGACGAGATGTTGCGCGCCAAAAATGAATCCGAGCAGCTGAACCGGCTCCTCGGCGACGCGCTCGGCCGCGCCAAGGAGCTGGCGCGGGAGGCGGCCGCGGCGGGCGTGGCAAAGTCCGCATTCCTCGCCAACATGAGCCACGAAATCCGTACGCCGCTCAATGCCGTGCTGGGGATGAGCAGCCTGCTGCTGTCGTCCGGCTTGGACAAAGAGCAGCGGGAACTGGCGGAGACGATCCGATCCAGCGGCGACTCGTTGCTGGAACTGCTGAACGATGTTTTGGATTTTTCGAAGATCGACTCCGGTAAATTGGAGTTGGAGCGCCAGACATTTGGGGTGCGTGACTGCATTGAATCGGCGCTGGATGTGCTCGCGGGGCGGGCGGCCGAAAAAAAATTGGATCTGCTCTATTGGATGGGCGACGACGTGCCGTCGGCCGCGGTCGGCGACGTCACGCGCCTGCGCCAAGTCATCCTTAATCTGATCGGCAACGCGGTGAAGTTCACCGCTCAGGGCGAAATTTATCTCACGGTGCGGAGCATCGCCCCGGCCCTGGTTGGCGGCCTGCGGTTGCATGTTGCGGTGCATGACTCGGGCATCGGCGTGCCGCCCGATCGGCTCGACCGGTTGTTCAAGTCGTTCAGCCAAGTGGATGCCTCGACGACCCGAAATTTCGGCGGCACCGGATTGGGGCTCGCGATCAGCAAACGCCTAGTCGAGCTCATGGGCGGAAAAATCTGGGTCGAGAGCGAAGAAGGCAAAGGCAGCGTGTTTCAGTTTGAGGTCGAACTCGCACCCGCTTCCAAAGGAGGCGAGAGCATGGGGCACGAGGCGGTGACCGGATTCCACGGCCGGCGGGTCCTGATCGTGGATGACAATCCCACCCAATGCCGGGTGCTATGCCTGCAGGCCGTCACCTGGGGATTGATTCCCCGGGCGACCACCTCGGCGCAAGAAGCGCTCGCGTGGATCGAGCGCGGCGAGGCGTTCGATCTCGCCGTGGTTGATCAGCAAATGCCGGATCTCCCGGGGACGGAGCTGGTCGCGCGCCTGCGCGCCACGCGCTCGCCCCTGCAGTTGCCGGTGATCATCTTAACCCGGCTGGGTCAGTCTCTGCCGGTCGGGGCGATCGGCGTGGTGGGATGTTGTCCGAAACCGATCAAGCCGCAGTCTCTGCTCGGGCTGGTGCGCCAAGCTTTCGCCGGAGCGGTCAAGAGCGGGCAACCGACGGCCGTGCTGGACGAGAATATCGCCGGCGCCCACTCGCTGCGGGTGCTTTTGGTCGAGGACAATACGGTGAACCAACGCGTGGCGACATTGATGCTGAAGAAACTTGGCTACACGGCGGATGTCGCCGGAAACGGTCGCGAAGCGGTCGCGGCCGTCGAGCGCCGGGATTACGACATTGTTTTCATGGATCTGCAGATGCCCGAAATGGACGGCTTTGAGGCGGCGCGGACGATCTGCGCGCGCTGGCCGGCCGGGAAGCGTCCGCGGATTGTGGCAATGACCGCCAACGTTTCCGCCTCCGACCAAGCGGACTGTGCCGAGGCCGGCATGGACGGATTTACGAGCAAGCCGGTGCAGATGCAGCATATGAGGGAAGTGCTTCTCGCGACGCCGGCGAGGATCGCCGTTTGATGGCCGGTGGGGAGGCGCGGCCTGTTGCCGTGAAAAACGTGGTTTGCGCTCGGCTGAGCTCGTTTTCAACCTTGGTCACCATGCGTCACCCCTTCGTCATTGTGGCTGTGTTTCTGAGCCTTGTTTCATCCGGGCGTTCCGCCGAAACGTGGCGACCGCTTTGGAACGGCCGCGATTTGAGCGGCTGGTCGACATGGCTCGCGCGGCCGCACGCGAGCACGGTGCTGCCGGGCGAGGCGCGGGATGCGAAGGGCAATTTCACGCAGGTGCTCGGCGGCGGGCGCGACCCGCTGGCCGTGTTCACCGTGGTGGACGTGGACGGGCAACCGGCGATCCGGATCTCGGGGCAAGTGTTTGGCGAGCTGCGCACGCAGGCGGCGTTTTCAAATTATCACCTGCGGTTGCAGTTCAAATGGGGCGAAAAGAAATGGGCGCCGCGCGACAAACCTGAGACGCCCCGGGACAGCGGTTTGTTGTATCACGTGCACGCGGAGTCCGGCTCGGAGGGGCGCACGTGGTCGCGCTCGACGGAGTTGCAGATTCAGGAGCGCGACGTGGGCGATCTCTACGCGGTGGGATCGTTTGTGTTTGTGCGGTCGGCGTTGCGCGCGGGGACGGGCAAGGCCGGAGCGCGGGCGATTTTCGATTATGATCCTAAGGCGGCTTGGCACGTTTTTGCACAAGTTCCGGGCGCGGAGGGACGCTGCGTCAAGCAGCCCGACAACGAGAAACCGACGGGTGAGTGGAACACGATCGAGTTGGTCTGCTTCGGCGAAGACAGCATTCACATCGTGAACGGGAAAGTGGTGATGCGGCTGCACCGCACGGTGCGCCTCGATACGCCGACGCCGCAGACGGTGACGTCGGGTCCGCTGATTCTGCAATCGGAGGGCGCGGAGATTTTCTACCGCGCGATCGAGTTGCGTCCGATCTCGGCGGTGCCGGCGGAATGGGCGGAGTGGTGAGGCGGCGCGGCGGGCGCCGCGCTCAGGGCGTGCCGGCTTTAATTTCGTCCAGATAACCTTCGTCAAAGGCAATGGCGGTGAAGGCGCTGTTGATGCGGGGGTCGGGCGGGACGCCGCCGTAGAGCTGCCGCACCATCCACGAGAATCCGCGGTGCATGGGGAAACCGGGTTTGCCGATATTCGGTGCGAGCTCGTTCCAGGCCGCGACCTTTTCCGCGCTGTAGGGGCGCCGCTGACGAAACCAATCTGCCACGACCGCATCATCGCCGTTGGAGCGGGTGATCACGTCGAGGATCTCGTCCTTCGAGAGTTCAAAGTGCCCGAGGAAAACTCCGTCGGTGGCGAGCGGGTGACAAAAAGGGCGGACGAAGTCCGGATCGAGGGTGCCGGCTAAATGGTGGCGGGCCTTGTCGATGAACCGGGGCAACCACACGCAGTCCGCCAACCGCGCGGTGGGGCGCCGTAGGTTGAGGCGTTTCACCGCCGCGTTGCTCGGCGCTGAGGGAGTCGGGGCTGAGTCGGGGGGCGGCTGGCTCATGGGCAGAACCAAAAGATCAGCGCGTCGGGCTGGCAAGTTTGGCGTGCGAGCGATTGGGTGGGGATTCTTCGTTCGCAGCCTGGCGCGGAGAGGCCGGCGGCCGGCAATCTTTCAGACATGAATTCCTCTGCGACTCGAGAGTTAGGCTCCGGTTTCATTTCTTCAGCCTCTCCGTTAATTCCCATAGGGCGACGCGGTTTGAATCAAAAGCTAGTATACGAGGCGCAACTAACGCAGGCACCCACTGATATTGTTCGTGCTCCCATGAAATAGCCAAAACATCGCCTTCGACCGCTACGGCAAAAGAGTGTTCAGGAATGACAAAAATGTCGGAATGCCAGTGCTCCGAGCCTTTAAAATGGCATCGCGGTATCGAGGCTTTGGAATCGAGCGCAAGCCAGCTGCCGTCGCGGATGCCGGCCTCTTCAGACGCCTCACGCTTAGCTGCCGACAATGGATCTTCGCGATCCTCCCCGCCACCAGCTATGAACTGCCAAACATTCCCGTTAGACCGTCTGAAGACAGCCACCAGAAGCTCGCCGGATTGAAAGCGGTAGGGGATTGCCAAGACTTGATAAGGAGCGCGTGCCATTTTGATCTTCTGCCCAACAAGGTTATTCTGCTGCACCGCGCTTTGCCGGGTGAATTGCGATAACCCTCATCGAAAGAGGTTTTTGTGGTTCGACGTACAAAAATTTATGTCACCTCAGTGCTTCGTCGCGGTTGATCCGGTGTTTACTGGGGCGTCCGTCCGGTTGCCTTCGCCGAGTTTGCGGCGGAAGAGGTCGATCGCGAGGCGGTAGCAGGTGAGGGCGAGTTCGGGGTCGTAGCGGTGGCCTTCGTCGCGGAGGAAGGCGTGGGCGCCGTTGAATTCGTGCCAAGTGAAATTCGCGCCGGCGGCGGCGAGGGCGGCGTAAACTTTGGCGCGGCCTTCGGCGGGGACGTGCGGGTCTTGGCGGCCCCAGATCATGAGCAGCTCGGCCTTTATCTCCGGGATGCGGGCAAGCGTGCCGTCGTTCATGCCGGCGCCGAGGGTGCCTTGGTGGATGTCGGTCGCGTAGAAACAGGTGGCGGCGAGCACGTCGGGGTTCATCGCGGCACGGAAGGCGAGGTGGCCGCCGATGCAGATGCCGATGACGCCGAGGGCGCCGGTGCAGGCGGCGTGGGTCTTAAGAAAATCGAGGACGGCGCGGGCGTCGGTGTCGTAAGCGGTGATGGGCTTGGCAGTCTTCAGGGCGTTGCCGCGGTCGGCGCCGGCTTGGTCGTAGGCGAGCACGGTACCGGCGGGTTCGTATTCGTGGTAGATCTCAGGCACGAGGACGACGAAGCCGTGGCCGGCGAGCAGCGTGGCGGTGCGGCGGATGGGGCCGGTGACTTGGAAGATTTCCGAGTAGAGCAGAATGCCGGGAAAGCGGCCGGGGGCTTGCGGGCGGAAGAGGTGTGACCGCATGGGGCCGGTGGGCGTGGATAGTTCGATGGATTCGGGTTCGCGGAGTGTCATGGGAGTAGTGGGCGACGCGCTAGGGGCGAAAGGTGGTGGGCGTGACGAAGAAGGAGAACAGGAACGGAGACTACGAAGAATACGAAAGACACGGAGTTCGGAGAGGGAATTGCAGAGGGATCGGAAAGGAGTCCACCGAACACACGGAACACACGGAAAATTTCTGATACGGCTACGATGTGGCTGGATTTGAGGGGCACAAAAAAGGCCCGGGCGGTGAAGCGCGGGCCGGGGACGAGTGGGAATTTATCCTACTTTTTCGCAGGGTCCCACTCGTTGGCTTTGGCGATTTGGTCGAGAGTTACGCGGGGGGCGTAGGTGGTGGGGACGATGGCGTGTTTACCGAGGTAGACCAAGGCACGGCGGACGGATTGAGCTTCGTTTTTCTTGGCCTCGAGGGCGGCGCCGCTGAGGGCTTTGACCTCGGCGACGTAGGTGGTTGCGAGGGTGTCGACTTTGGCGGAGGTGGCGGCGTCTCTCTCGTAGGTGAGGGCTTCGGCGAGGCGGAGCATGTGGGCGGTGCCGGTGAGCTTGGCCGCATCGGCGCGGAGATCGGCGGCGATGTTGGCGCGCTTGGCGGTGGTGGCTTCGGCGGTTAGGACGCCATCGGTGCCGCCTTCGATGGCGCGCGGGGGCAGGGGGCGATACCAGATGTTGCGGAAGCGGACGGGATTGCCGTGGTCCTGCAGTTTCAGCGGGCCCTTGGCGGGGAACGCGACGGGAACAGAGCGCTTCATGTGGCCGCCGGGGCCTTCGAGTGGCGTGGCATCTTGGACAAGGACTCCGTTGCAGAAAACGGTGATATGGCCGGGGTCGATGACCTTGCCGTCTTTGAGAATGGGGCGACGGAAGACGATGTCGTAGACCTGAAACTCACCGGGCGCACGGAGGGCGTTGGCGAGGGGCGGATTGATGCCGTAGATGGAGCCGGCGAAGCCGTCGGCGTAGGTGGCGTTGTTGTAATTGTCGAGGACTTGGACCTCGGCGAGTCCCATCAGGAATACGCCGCTGTTTCCGCGGCCTTGGCTGTTGCCCTCGACCTTGGTGGGGGCGGCCCACTCGATGTGGAGCTGGCAGTCGCCGAATTCTTCTTTAGTGCGGATGTAGCCGGATTTCGGCACGCACTCGAGGGCGCCGTCTTTCACGATCCATTTGGTGGGTGCGGCGGGTTGGCCGGGCTTGGGATCTGATTCCCACTTGGCAAGACTGGCGGCGGTGCCGTCAAAGAGGACGATGGCATCGGAGGGCGGTTTACCGGGCTGCGAGGCGGTGCTGAAGGTACCGGGTTCAACACGCGGCGGTTGCGGACGATTGCGGTCGTGGACGGCCCACGGGTGATGCTTGTCGGGGGCGTCGCCGGAGAAGGGCGTGCCGGTGTTGGGGGCGCCGTGGGCTGTCAACGCGAGGAAGGTGACGGCGAAGATTTTTAGGAGCGGATATGGGCGTTTCATGGGGTTAGGAAAGAGGGGAGTCTTGCTCGAGACGAGTGCGGCGCAACTTTTAGTGGAGTCCCCGGCTCGTAGGGGCTCCAGTTTGTCTGAGTTAGATCGTGAGGGCGGAAAGCGTAGTTTTTTGCCGGGAGGAGGTTTTCAAACCCTCCCGATTGACGCTACATTGTTAATGCAAATTTAGAGCGTGGTTTGGAGCATTGCTTCGCGGATGGTGAAAGTAAAATTTGCGACCGCGCAAAAAGCGCGGATTTTTACCACGCCGATTGTTTTCGGCTGCGATTGGCTAGCCGGAGCATCTCGGTCAGGCGCCAACCTGTATCGCCAACGGCGCCCTGACTTGGCCGAGGCGGCACCGCGGGTTCATGACGGCGGAGTTCTCAGGATTCCAAGGCTAAGGTTTTTCTCAAACGGGACTTTGGTTTGAGGGGCCGTCGCCCGAGCCTCCTCGGAAACTTTACGCAATCCCTGAGGGGTGCCCTATAACCTGCGACGCCTTCTCGGCGAAGTCGGTGGAGAACTGATAATAACCCAGTAAATGAATGTTTTCTCGCTGGGCGTTAGGGAGCGGGTCGAAACATGTCCGCTGGTCTAATAAGCATCGACTTGATCGGCATCGCATCTTGACGTGCGAGCAATCTCAGTTGTCGTAAGAGGGATTCCAGAATGGCCCGCAAAATCTCCTTCATTAACTACAAGGGTGGAGTCGGAAAGACCTCGCTGATAGTCAATACGGCCGCGGCCCTAGCTAAGCTGGGTAAACGGGTTCTTTTGTTCGATTTTGATACCCAGTCTAATGCCAGCATTTGGTTGATGCGTTTGGAGCGATGGAACAAGGTAAACGCGGACGGCACCGGGGCAATTTTTTCAATCTTTGATCCTGGTCGGGCCCAAGTTAAAGACATTATAATCAAGGATGTGGTCGAAGACAAGACGGGCATTAAGTTGTTGCCCGGTTTGGATCTGGTGCCGACAAGTTTCAACCTGGTTGATTTGGAAAGCGAGTACACCGGGGATCCAAAACGGCCGCCATATCTTCAATTTTACGAGCAGGTGGCTGCTATCGAGAGCAATTACGACTTCATCCTCTTTGATTGCCCGCCGAATATCCTGCGCGCCTCTCAATGCGGTGTCTTCACCTCGAACGAAATATACGTCCCGGCCAATCCCGATGCGTTGAGCCTGATTGGATTTACGTTATTGGTGGAGAAGCTGCATAAGTTCCATCAGACATCGGCCAGCTTTCGGAAAGCGGCAATGGGGACTCCGGCGCAAGTCCAAGGGGTGATCTTTAACTCGATCAAGACCGGGGTCGACATTGAGGTGCCTAAAATGCGCATGCAGTTGCGGCTGAATCAATTCAAAGCGGCGAAGCGCGCCGCTCCTACCGCCAAGATATTTACCACCCAGATTCGCGACGCGATGATTGTCCGTCGGGCGGTTGCTTTGGGGTTGCCGGTTGCCTTGGTGAGCGTGGAAGGGGCTGACGTCGGACCAAGTGCGGACAACGTGGTCAACGACTACCGTAAACTTGGAAGTGAGATCATTCAGCAAAATCCGTCGTCCTAAAATCAACCACTGCTATGTCTGCTCCACGAGCTACCGCTAAAGAATGGGATGAAATCCGAAAGGCATTTGCGGGATCGATCATGATTGATACCCAGATCACCAGCTTGGCGCAAAATCTAGACGGGGCTGATTGGCCAATGAAGGGAAAAGATGAGACCCCTGCAAAATACGTCGATCTGACCTTTGCCGAAGTTCAAGAAATGCTCGTTTTGAAAGGTCAGCCGACTGAGCGATTTGACCAATTGATTGCTATTTTGCGTGAGACTCTGGCTTTCGACGACCCCTTTGGCGACATGGTTGAGCAAACCGCAGAGTCGACCGCCAAGGATAACACGCTGCTAAAGAACCTTACGAAACTGGGCATCCCGGGAGATTTCCCGATAAAGCTAACTGCGCTGAATTCAGATACGCTCGAATTTTGCCGCCTCGAAAAACTCGCTACCTTGCAAGAATTTGCGATTTTTGCCCAAGGTATGTCACAAAATGTCATCGTGGGAGGGGATTTCAGGAAGCTACTTAACTCTCTTTCGCATATTGATGAATCCGCGTTGAGCGAGATTTTGCCTTTTCGGATGGGGGCGAAGGGACTGCATTTGGTAGAAGCTCTAGCGCAGGCAACTAAACAACCGGATCCATTCGCACATGCGGAAGCGGCGAAAATGTGGTTCGGCGAGGAATTTGCGATTTTAGCCAGGGACTCGTCTTCACCCGGAGTATTGGCGCGCCATTTTGTGGTGCTCGGGAATCCAGCACTTGAACAAAAGGCTGCCGCATTGCTCAAACCTCGATCTAAAGGCGGAAAATCCAGCCCAGACGGAAAATCAGGCTTCTTCGGGGCACTTTCGCGTCTTTTCAAGAAGTAACCTTGCCGTGTTGTAAAAGCTCGCTACTCGGAATGGTCGCGTGATGAACGCGATCCTTTCATGGCCGATCCTTTAGATCCACGATTCGCTTCGACCCGTCCGGGTTCAGTTCCTCCCGTCTTGGCCTTGCCTCGGCGCCGCGGTTTGACCCGTGGACCGCTGGAGATTTCTGAGGCGTCGGTGGCCGCCCGCCAATCTATTCAAGCGATCGTATCTGCGACGCGGTCTCCTTTTGGGATTCCGGTTCGTTTGGGTGATTCGCAAATTGCCGATCTTGAGCGCTCGATGCGCAGTTTGGAGCTTAAACTGGCTGAACGTGAGCGCATCATCGGAGAAACCGAGAAGCGTCTCGCTGAGCGTGAGCGAGAACTCTACGAGCTTGAGGCCCTGCTTTTGGCCCGTGAGAAGCTGCTGGCCGCGTCGCGTCATTCTACTCCTGCCGCGCCGATCTCCGCTGAAGAGAAGGCCGCCCTCGTCCAGTTGCGGGACGAATTGGATCGGCAACAATTGAATTTGGCCGAGGCAAAGCAGGCGATCAAAGACCGGGAGCAATTTTTGGATGAGAGCGAGTCCAAGCTGTTCGAGAAGGTGCAATCCCAGCAGGAAAAGGAAATCCAGCTTGATCAGAAGGCCGACGATCTGCGGGCTCGAGAGAGAAAATTGCGCGAGGCCCAGGCTGAACGCGATCCCCGCGCGGCGGCGGCCTTAAAGGCCGAAGATGAAGCCGCCCGCGTCCGGGACGAATTTAACGAGTGATATCTCATTTCCCAAGCAGGCATCAGGCGCGAAAACGGTGGAGGAATCTCGCGTTGACCTGTTCCATCGACTGCTCGAATTTCGGTGCAACATTTGTTTCTCCCGGCCGTCAATGAGGGCGGTATATTTATTATGAAATCTCCACGTTTGGTATTTTCCCTTGGCATCCTTTTTGCCTGCGTGCTGAGCGCTCAGGAGGAGCGTCAGGCCCCGCCGACCGAGATTCCCGATTTTTCCAATTTGGATGAGTTTATCTACGTGCCCAAATCGACGATGCAATTTGGCGCCCGAAACATGAGCGGTCCGAAGACGTCGTTCTCCGGCAAAGGAAAATTGACCACTAATGCCCAGAGCGGGAGCGATATCCTTGGGGTGGAGCCGCGCACCTACCATGATGGCAGCGTGTCGATCGACGCCCGAACGACCGTCGTGGACAACGGTGATGGCACCACTTCAACCCTTTCGGCGCCCAATGACGGCAAGACCAATACGTGGAATTTCATTTCTGACAAACAGCTGACCGCCGACGGCTACATGCTCTTTCGCACCTATTCGGCGGACATCACCGATACCAGAATTCGAAGCCGAGATGCGGGGCGCACATCCGGCGTGGAGTTGGGGGTTGCCTATGACATGGGTAAACTGATGAACCGCTTTGATTGGAGTATCATCGCCGCTGCGGGCGTGAACGATATCGCCTCGAGTCTGGAGGATGCGGTGGCGGCGCGACTCACAACCGTGACGGATACTTACAATTTGTTCGGGCGACTTCCGCCGGCAGCGCCTTATTCCGCACCGTCTTCGGTCACAACTTCGGTGGTCAACGCCGATGGCACGACGAGTTCTGACACGGCTGATACCACCACTTTGCTCGGCAATCGTCCGATCGATCGGAGCAAGGTTTTTGCGGACGATTCTTCAAGTGTCCGCAACCGTTGGAAACTCAAAGGGGCCTATTACACGGTGCGGGTCGGTCCTGCAGTTTCGTTTCAAATCACAACGCGGCTCAAAATCATGGCGAGCGCCGGATTGGCGGGTGTTTATGCCGGATCAACCTATTCGGTTAATGAGGCCTTTCAGCCCGAAACTGGCGCAGAGATCTCGGCCGATCTCGAAGATGAAACCACCAAGTTTCTTGTCGGTTATTTTGCTGACGCCAATCTGCAATTCGACGCCACCGAGCGCACGGGCTTTTACGTCGGAGCGGTCTATCAGGCGACCGGGAGCTACGATCAAGAAATCGCCACGGCCAACGCCAACTATGTCTCCAATGTTGATCTTAACGGTCTTAACGGTTTCCGGGCAGGTTTGACTTACAAATTCTAAGCGGAGCTTTCGAATAAGCGGGCGGGCTCTGGGGCCGTGGAGAACGTAAGAAAAAAGCGCGAGGAATGAGGCTGCTGCTGTCAGCCTACCAAGTCCTTGAGCAACGCGCTGATGGGTCGAAGCCGATGGCTCGGGAAAAATGAGTTTAGGCGGGTGATGACCTGCTGAATGATGCCGTCAGGGCACGAGGCTCCACCGGTGATCAGGATTCTTCTCGGCGGGACAGCCGCCCTGTTTCGCTCGGCCAACTCATCCTCGGGCCACAGTTTTCGGGCCTCCGTGTGGCCTGCGCCGCCGCCGTAAACGTAGTGTTGGACTTCGGACCGTGACGTGATGTTTGACTCACTCTGGATAAAAAACGACTTGGCTCCTAGACGTTCGTCGCAGAGCCGGTGGAGTTGGTAAGTGTTGGACGAATTTTTTCCACCAATCACGAAGGCTGCATCGAGAGGCTCGGCCAAGGCCCGGCTGAGCGCATCTTGGTTCACCTGGGTTGCGTAACAGAGCGTGTCCCTCCGACTCGTTCCTCCCACCCGTGAATCGTCGCCGTATTTGGCGCGATAAACACTTCTTAGATGTTCGATGATGCCCAGAGTCTCGTTCATCAGGAGCGTAGTCTGGTTTACTACCGCGACACGCTCGAAGTGCTTTTCGACATCAAAGTCCGGTGTGTGTTTGCCCGCGAATCGGGTGTAAAACTCCGCCCGGACGGATGGGTCGTCGCTTGCAATGAGTGCGGCGAGTTGCCGCGTTTCGTCGATATTGCGCACGATCACAGCCGGGGCATATCGGCGGGTGTTTGAGAATGTCGCCTTGGTCTCCTCGTGTTCGCTCTTGCCGTGTATGATTACGGTGTAGCCCTCCCGACCGTAGGCTCGTGCTGCTTTCCAAACCTTTTCCACCAGCATGCAGGTTGCGTCATATTTGCTAAACCCAAGGCCTCGGCGCACGAGGCGTCGCTTATCCTCATCGGTCGCGCCAAAAGCCGGGACGATAACGATGTCGTCGGGCGTAAGCGTGTCCCACAGGTCGGGCGAGCCCTCGGTTCCGTCGACGGTGTAGGCGTGGCCCTTGTCGGTTTGGAGATAGCGCAGGCCGCGTCGAAGCAGGTCCTCATTGACGAATGGATTGTGGATCAACTCGGACAGCATGAAGACGCGCCGGCCGGGATTCTCCGCTAGGGTTTCATACGCGCGTTCGATTGCGTTTTTGACGCCTAGGCAAAATCCAAAGTGGCTCGGTATGACGTAGTGGACCGCGCCAAAATCGAGGATCACCGGCGCGGTCGCCGTACGTTCGTGCTGTCGGGCCAGCGCCTTGATCGCGGCGCAGAGCTGTGACTGGTAAAGCGACTTCGCGGCCAAATCCTGTTCGTAAATGGCCATGTTCCGCTCCTGCGCGGGGCGAAATTTGTAAATGAAGTCGTTTTCGCCCAAGTGTAGGTAGGGAATATCGACCAAGTAAGGTTCAAGCTTCCCGAGCATCACGCTCAGGGAAGGCGCCAACGCCGCCGGGTTGCTTGAAAGAGAGTCGAGCGATTGAAACGCGACCTCGCTGTCTGCCGGCGTGCCGTCGACGCGGGAGAAAAAGACCTGGTAGCTCCGACCGGCTGCATCCGCGGAGAAATATTCGGCGGCAGGGGTGTGAGTGGGGAACGATGACTCCAGTCGCGCATTAGCCATCGCCAGATCAGTTCCGGTGAAGGGTAAGCCGGCCTTCGAACCGAGCCGCCGCACGGCGAGCTGGTTGTTGCCATTGAACGCGAGAATTGCGACGAGCGTAGGTGAACCTGGATTCATGCGCGTGCTCCTTCGTCTGGCTCAGATTCTTCCTTAAACGGGTTTCCGACGTATTCGACGTCGAAGTGCTCAACTTCTTCGAGATGCGCCATCACGGCTCCGATCACGGCAAGGCGGGTCGTCGACGGCAGGTGAAAAAAATCACTTTCCAGCCTATCGGCGATACGGGTGCGCGCCTCCTCCCGGTCTGTCGTGCCGTCCAAAAAATCGGAAAGCTCGTCCACAATCTCAGCAATGACTGGCTCAAGATTCATCGGTGCTAACGTGGGCCTCGTTCCAGCGCTGGCAAGGCTCTGGCGTAGCGGACGGTGCTCGGCTCAGTGGCGGATTCTGGAATCAAAATCGAAGGGCGCGACGTCGCCGATTTCGATTTTCCGGAAATCGGGATGATTTGGATTCAACAGATAGTTGAATTCGCCAAGGACAACCGCGCTCGGCACCCGCAGTGCGACGCTTCGGCCGGCCTTGGCCCATTCTGATCCGAACGCCTGCGTTTCCTGCCCGTAGGGCGTGGCTCGCCAGTTTTCCGGCACCCGCTTCGGGTGCTCGATCAGATCCGGCGGGATCGTGGCCGGTAGGATCGCCCAAGGCTGGGCGAAGAGCAGTCCCGGATCGCGGACGTTGACCAGCACTTCCAGGGCAGCCAGCGAGCGCGATTCGCTGCCGTAGGCAATCCTCAGTCCAACCGGACTCCACCGTCCGCCGAAAAGCCGTGAGCCCTCGCCGGAGAAAGCATCGGCGGCGTGTCGCTTTCGGCAAAGCCTCCAGACAGTGACCGCGCTCACGTCACGATTCCGTGCTCGATCTGACCGATCAAGGTCTCAACCGCGCGGGCGCCCTGCTCCGTGCGGGCCAGATCAAGCGGTGTGCGTCGCCCGAGAGCCGGCAATTCCATGCTCAACCAGCGGCGGGTGTCATCATGGGTGCCGAATAATTGTTTTGCCGTATCGTAGAGCCGCATGACGCGCACCGCACGCTCGCCCTCGGGAATCTTGAGGCGGGCATGGGCTGCCACCCGGCGGGCGTAGGTGCGGGGGGGGATATGAATCAGTTTGGCCAACTCATCGGTGGTAAACCCGGCCTGTTTGCCAAACTCCATCACATCTTGGATGGGCAAACCTTCCTCGACGCGATCCGCCATGGCCGCGTGGTCGTTTAGGTGATCAGGGTCCATCTGAGCCGACTTGGCCTTTTTCATGCCGCGAGAAACGCAGTCGTCCGCTCCACCCGCAAGTCAATTTTGCCAAATGGCAGCGGCCTGACTGCCATTTGCCGAAGCATCACGCGCTCATGATCTCGGCGAGTTTCCCGATGTCCTTGCCTCCGCCCATGGCGAAATCGGGCTTACCACCACCTTTGCCGCCAATCTGGGCGGTGATGGTCTGAACGATCTTGCCGGCGGCGTGGCCGGCTTTGATCGCGGCGGGCGAGCAGAACGCCACGAGGCTGGCCTTGTCGCCGTAGGTGGCGCCAAGTTGAACGACGCCTTCGCCGAGCAGGCCGAGGACTTGGGAGCCGAGCGACCGCAGGGCTTCCTGATCGTCGACGGGCGCGACTGCAGAGACGTATTTGAGGCCTTCGCGCACGGTGGCCTTGGCGGCGAGCTCGGTGGCGAGGCCGGCGAGGGCTTTTTGTTGGAAAGACTTTAGCTGCTTCTCGAGTTCCTTTTGATGGGCGAGGAGGGCTTCGAGTTTTTTGGTGACGTCGGCGGTGCCGGCTCCGAGGTGGGCGTTGACGGCGGCGAGGGCGGCTTCCCGCGCGTTAATGAATTCGATGGCGGCCTGGCCGGCGACGGCTTCGATGCGGCGCGTGCCGGCGGCGACGGCCATCTCGGCGACGATCTTGATGAGGCCGATTTCACCGGCGGTGCTGACGTGGGTGCCGCCGCAGAGTTCGCGGCTGTAGCCGCCGATGTCGACGACGCGGACGAACTTGCCGTATTTGTCGCCGAAGAAAGCGAGGGTGCCCTCGGGTTTCTGGTCGAACTCGGTTTCGTAGGTTTCGACTTTGGCGTTGTCGATGACCTTGGCGTTGACGAGCTGTTCGACCTCAAGGAGCTGGGCGTGGGTGACGGCTTCGAAATGGGAAAAATCGAAGCGCATGCGGTCGGGGGTCTTCGAGGTGCCGGCCTGGCGGACGTGGGTACCGAGGACCTTGCGAAGCGCCCAATGGATCAAGTGCGCGGCGGAGTGCTGGCGGGAAATCGCGCGGCGACGGACGACGTCGACGGAGAGTTCGGCGCGGGAGTCGCGAGCAAGCTCGCTCCCGCAATCGGAGGCGACCTTGTGCAGGTGGCGGCCGGCTTTGTCCTTCACGCAATCGGTGATGTGGACCAGCTGGCCGTTGATCAGGGCGGTGCCGGTATCGCCGGCTTGGCCGCCCATCTCGGCGTAGAAGGGCGTCTGATCAAATATGAGAAACGTGTCCTTTTCGGCCGTGATGACGTCGATGAGTTGGGCGTGGGCAGTCAGTTGGTCGTAGCCGAGGAACTTGGTAGCCTGAAGATCAACACTGGTGTCGCCCTCGGTGGCGGCGACGACGATGACTTTTTTGGTCGAGGCTTGGCCCCGTTTTCGCTGTTCCTCCATCAGGCGCTCAAACTCGGTGGCGTCCACTGCGAGTCCGCGCTCGGCAGCCAAAAGCTGCGTCATATCCAGAGGAAATCCGTAGGTATCGTAGAGCTCAAATGCGGTCGCTCCGGAGACTGCCCCAGCCCCGGCTGCCTTCGTGAAGATCTGTAGCCCCCGCTCCAGCGTGCGGCCAAAGCTCTCTTCCTCCGCGCGGATGACGCGGCGGATAATGTCCTGTTGAGCGACGAGCTCGGGGAACACGGGGCCGAGGGACTCGACGACGGGTGCGACGAGTTGTTCGAAGAAGCCGGTGGTGAGTCCGAGTTTCTTGCCGTAGAGAATCCCGCGGCGGAGGATGCGGCGGATGACGTAGTTGCGGCCGTCGTTGCCGGGCATGATGCCGTCGGCAATGGCGCAGCTGATTGTGCGCGCGTGGTCGGCGAGGACACGGAAGGCGATGTCGGTGTTCTCCTGCTCGGTGAGGCCTTCGCGTTTGGTGGGAACGGTGCGGGCGTAAGTCTTGCCCGAGAGCGCGGTGATCTTGGCGAAGAGCGGCGCGAAGACGTCCGCCTCGTAGTTGGAGGGCTCGGGGGTGAAATCGGTAAAACCCTTCGTCGAGGCGTGAATGCCGGCGACGCGTTCGAAGCCCATACCGGTGTCAACGTGCTTGGCGGCGAGCGGCGAGAAGGTGCCGTCGGCGTTGGCGTTGAATTGGATGAAGACGTGATTCCAGATCTCGATGCAGCGGGGGCTGGAGGAGTTAACGCCCTTGCGGCCTTCGACTTCGTCGTCGGAGGGGAGAAGGTTAAAATGGATCTCGGAGCACGGGCCGCAGGGGCCGGTGTCGCCCATCATCCAAAAATTATCCTTCTTGTTGCCGTGGACGATGTGGAGGGCCGGATCGAGGCCTTCTTTGCGGAAGATCTCGGCCCAGATATCGTAGGCCTCTTGGTCGAACTCGGCGGGATCGCCCTTGGCTTTGTTGGGCGAGTAGACGGTGGCGTAGAGGCGCTTCGCGGGAATGCCCCAGACCTTGGTGATGAGTTCCCAGCCCCAAGTGAGTGAGTCTTTCTTGAAGTAGTCGCCGAAGGACCAGTTGCCCAACATTTCGAAGAGCGTGTGGTGGTAGGTGTCGAAGCCGACGTCCTCGAGGTCGTTGTGTTTGCCGCCGGCGCGGATGCATTTCTGGGTGTCGGCGGCGCGGGTGTCTTTGGACGGTTTGACGCCGGCCCACTTGGATACGTCGGGGGCGCGATCACCGAGGAAGATGGGCACGAACTGGTTCATGCCGGCGTTGGTGAAGAGCAGCCCGGGCGAGTCCGGCAGCAACGAGGCCGACGGGACGATCGTGTGGCCCTGCTTGGCAAAAAAATCGAGGAACGACTGGCGGATTTGCGCGGAGGTCATGGAAGTAGGAAAGGGGCTGCAGGGAAACAATCGAGCAGGGTTGACGGGCTTCAGAGCTTCGAGATCAGAGATTCGCGATGATCGCGTCGGTCATAGCCTTGGTGCCGACCGAAGGTTTGCCGAAGGCGATGTCGCCGGTGCGCGTGCCGCCGGTGACGGCTTTCTTGACGGCAGCCTCGATGCGTTGGGCGGTCGTCTCCATGGCGAAACTATAGCGAAGCATCTGCGCGACAGAGAGGATCTGCGCGCAGGGATTGGCGATGCCTTTGCCCGCGATATCGGGCGCGGTGCCGCCGGCGGGCTCGTAGAGACCAAAGGGATGGCCGAGAGAGTTTTTGCCCGTGCCGAGCGACGCCGAGGACAACATACCGAGGGAGCCGCAGATGACGGCCATCTCGTCGGAGAGGATGTCGCCAAACATGTTTTCGGTGACGAAGACGTCGAACTGGTTGGGGTCGCGCGCGAGCTGCATGGCGGCGTTGTCGACATACATGTGACTGAGCGCGAGGTCGGGCGCGTGGGCGGCGCAATACTCGGTGACGGTTTTCCGCCAGAGCACGGAGGTCTCAAGGACGTTGGCCTTGTCGACGGAGCAGAGCTTCTTCTTGCGCGCGCGCGCGGCGGTGATGGCGACTTGGAGGATGCGTTCGATCTCGGATTTTTTGTAGACCATCGTGTCGACGGCCTGAATGTCGCCATCGGCGAGCGTGGTCGTCTGCTTCGGCAGGCCGAAGTAGAGGCCGCCGGTGAGTTCGCGGATGCAGACGATGTCGATGCCGTCGGGGATGCGCTCGGTCTTCAGCGGGGAAGCGTCGGTGAGCTCACGGTAAAGCAGGCCGGGACGGAGGTTGGCGAAGAGGGTGAAATGCTTGCGCAGCGGAAGAAGAGCGGCGCGCTCGGGCTGTTCCTTGGGCGGAAGCTTTTCCCATTTCGGGCCGCCGACGGAGCCGAAGAGAATGGCGTCGGACTCGGCGCAGAGTTTGAGCGTGGAGTCGGGGAGGGCCTTGCCGTGGTTGTCGATGCCCGCGCCGCCGACGTCGGCGGTGGTGTAGGCGAGGGTGAGGTGCTCCTGTTTGGCGACGTGTTCGAACACGCGCAGGGCCTCGGTCATGACCTCGGGTCCGATGTAGTCACCTGGTAAGACGGCAAACTTGAGAGTAGGCATAAGAATCTTAAAACGTGACAAACGCCGATGCGGCGAGGCAAGCCGCCAATACGCGTCTCCGTTCCGCGTCGCTCCGCAAATGGAGCTTCCAGCGCCGTGGGAGTTTGTCCGATGATCGCGCCGGGCTGTTGCCTCACCCCCCTGCTTATCGATGACTCTTACGCCAATTTCTGCCTGGTGGTTGCTGGTTTTGGCCTGTCCCGTGTTGTTCGCGGGCGAGGCCCTGTTGCGGCGGGTGCCTGCACTTGTGCGGTGCAATATCCCGGCATCGGTGACGGGTGGGCTATTGGCGGCGGCTCTGGTCCTCGGCTTGCAGGCGACGGGGCTGTTGCAGATTTCGTGGCAGACGCGCGTCACGGCGGGATGGTGGACTTGGCTGGCGACGCCCGAGCCCGAGTGGTTTTCGCGGCCGGCCAAGGCGGTCAATTTGCCGCTGCTCGTCGGATTTTTTACCTGCGTGGGTTTGGCGGCGCCGTTGAGCATTCTGCGCACGGGCGGACGGGCGCTGGTGATTCTGCTGGGGGCGGCGACGACGTTGGCGGTGTTGCAGAATTTCGTGGGCGTCGGGCTGGCGAAGGCGTTGGACGCGCCGCCGTTGCTCGGCGTCGTTTGCGGCTCGCTCACGCTGGTGGGCGGACACGGCACGGTGCTGGGTTTTGCGTCGCGGTTTGAAGAGGCCGGGTTTGCGGCGGCGGCAACGGTGGGCGCGGCGGCGGCGACGTTCGGTCTGGTGGCGAGCGGCCTGCTGGCGGGGCCGCTCGCGGAATGGTTGCTGCGGCGTCGAGGGCTCGTAGTGACGGGTGTTGAAAACAGGGGCGGCGGGCCGGAGGTTTCGAGAACGGGTTTAATCGGAGAAGTGCGGGAATTTCTCTCCGAGCCAAAAACGGCGGTGGTTCACCTATTGCTCGTTGCGGTGTGCATCAAAGCGGGGGCGTGGGTGAGCTTCGGTCTGGTAAATCTGGGCGCGGCGTTTCCGGCCTACATGGGCGCGCTGCTCGTGGGGCTGGCCGTGCGCGCGGCACACGATGCGGCCGGCGGGACATGGCTACGAACCGCGACATTGGTGCGACTCGGCGGATTGCTGCTCGCGCTGTTTCTTGCGGTGACTTTGACCGCGCTGAATCTCGCGGAATTGGCCAAGGTCGCAGGGCCGATGCTCGTGATCTTGACGGTGAATATCGTGATGACACTCGCGTTTGCCGCGTTCGTGGTGTGGCCGTTGCTCGGCCGGGATCACGAGGCGGCGGTAATGGTGGCGGGTCTGGTAGGCTTCGGCGTGGGCTCGACGGCGACCGCCGTGGCCGCGATGAATGCGATCGTGCGTCGCCGCGGACCGGCGCCGCGCGCGCAGGCCATCGTGCCGGCGACCGGCGGCTTCCTGATCGATCTGACTAACGCGCCGACGACCACGGCGTTTCTCCAATGGCTACGCTGAAACGTTACCTCATCGCCTGTATTCTTCCGACGTTGTCAGTCGTGGCGGCGGAGTTCGATATTTTGATCCGCGGTGGACGGTTGCTCGATGGCAGTGGGACACCGTGGGTTTATGCGGATCTGGGAATCAAGGGTGACCGAATTGCGGCGGTGGGACGTCTGCAAGGGGCCTCGGCGAAAACGGTGATCGAGGCGGCGGGGCTATATGTCTCGCCGGGGTTCATTGACGGTCACTCTCATGCGGGGCCGGCGTTGGCCGGCGAGAAATTGGCGGGCGCGGCGGCGTTGTTGGCGCAGGGAATCACGACCGTATTCGTCAACCCGGATGGCGGTGGTCCCACGGATCTGGTGCTGCAACGCGCGATGATCGAGCGGCAGCGCCCAGGCGTAAACGTCGCGCAACTCATCGGGCACAACTCCGTGCGGATCGACGTGCTGGGGAACGCCGACCGCGCGCCCACGGAGGCGGAACAGACGGAGATGAACGGGCTCGTGCGGCGCGCGATGCAGGCGGGGGCGTTTGGGCTTTCGGCCGGGCCGTTCTATACGCCGGGCAATTTTTCGAAAACCGAGGAGCACATCGCGCTGGCGCGCGTGGCGGCGGAGTTCGATGGGTTTTACACGAGCCATATCCGCGATGAGAGCGACTACAACGTCGGCTTGGTTGCGGCGGTCGATGAGTTGATCCGCGTGGCCCGCGAGGCGCAGTTGCCGGGAATCGTCACGCACATCAAGGCGCTGGGGCCGCGGGTTTGGGGGCTTTCTGCGCAAGTGATTAGAAACATCGACGCGGCGCGGGCGGAGGGTGTGGAGATCTTTGCCGATCAATATCCCTACGAGGCGGGCTCGACGGGACTGACGGCGGCAATCGTGCCGGCGTGGGCCCGCGAGGGTGGCGACGGGGCGTTGCGCGCGCGATTGGCCAACGCGGAGACGCGCGCTCAAATTCGGACCGAGATGCTCGAAAACATCGAGCGACGCGCCGGGGCGGCGAAAATCATGATCAGCCGGCATCGGGCCGATCCGACATTAGAGGGGCGAAGGCTTGATGAAATCGCGCGCGCGCAGGTGCTCGAACCGGTCGATGCGGCGATCGGGATCATCCGGGCCGGCGGAGCGTCGATCGTTACGTTTGTGATGGGAGAGGAAGACATCCGTCGGTTCATGGTGCAGCCCTGGACGATGACGTGCTCCGACGGCGAGTTGGTCGCGCTCGGCGACGGGGTGCCGCATCCGAGGGCGTTTGGAGCGTTTCCGCGCAAGCTGCGCCGCTACGTGGTCGAGGAGCAGGTGCTCACGTTGGAACGCGCGATCCACTCGATGACGGGATTGCCGGCGACGGTGTTTCGATTGCCGGAGCGCGGCGTGCTGCGGGTCGGGGCCATGGCGGACGTAGCGGTCTTCGATCTGGCCGCGGTGCGGGACCTCGCGACGTATGAAGATCCCCATCACCACTCCGAAGGCATGAAAGTTGTCATTGTGAACGGCCGCGTGGCCCTGGACGGCGGCAAGGTCACCGGCGAGCGGGCGGGACGCGTTTTGGCGAAGACGGTCCAAGGGAAGTGACCGGGCGTTTTCACGATTGCACGACGGGGAAAAGCCCGTGGATTGACGGCGTGAACTTGCATGTGTTGCCCGCCGGGCCGATCCAGACCAACGCGTATTTGCTGACCGCGCCCGAGCGTGGTGAGGCGTTCCTCATCGACGCGCCGGGCGATGTCTGGGCGGACGTCGCTTCGATTTTGGCCAGCGAGAAATGCACGCTGACCGAGCTCTGGCTGACGCACGGCCATTGGGATCACACGCAGGGCGGAGCCGAGGTCGTGCGCGAGTCCGGGGCCAAGGTGCGGGCGCACCGCGACGACCAAGTGCTGATCGAGACGCCCCAGGTGATGAGTGCGTTCCTCGACCGCGGGATCAAGCTGGAGCCGATCAAGGTCGATCACTGGATCGCCCAAGGCGAGCGGCTCGCGGCCCTCGGCTTGACGGTCGAGGTGCGGCATGTGCCGGGGCACTGTCCGGGGAACGTGTTGTTCTATTTCGAAAAGGCGGGAGCCGCGTTTGTGGGCGACGCGTTGTTCAACGGCAGCATTGGCCGGACGGATTTGCCGTTGGGCAACCACGCGCAACTGGAAGCCTCTATCCGCGCGCAGATTTATTCGTTGCCACCGGCGACGACGGTTTACCCCGGCCACGGCGAACCGACGACGGTGGGTCAGGAGATGAAGCACAACCCGTATGTCCGCGGCTGAGCACGAGATTTTCATGCGGCGAGCGCTGGGCGTCGCGCGCCGTGTCTGGGGCACGACACACCCGAACCCCATGGTCGGAGCGGTGATCGTCGAAGAAGGGCGGGTGGTGGCCGAGGGTGCGACCGCGCCAGATGGCGGGCCCCATGCCGAGCGTTTGGCGCTCATGGCGTACGGAAAACCGCCGCGACCGGGCGCCACGCTCTACGTGACGTTGGAGCCTTGCTGCACGCACGGGCGCACGGGCGCGTGCACGGAGGCGATCATCGCTTCGGGGATCAAGCGCGTCGTCGTGGGTGCGACGGATCCGTTTCCCGCGCACCAAGGGCACGGCTTCGGAGTGTTGCGGGCTGCGGGCATCGAGGTGATCACGGGCGTGTTGGAGCGCGAGTGCGCGGATCTGAACCTGATTTTCAACCACTGGGTGACGCGGCAACAGCCGTTGATCGCGGCCAAGGCGGCGGTGACCCTTGATGGACGCACGGCGTGTCGCACGGGAGATTCACAGTGGATCACGGGGGAGGAGGCGCGGGCCGACGTGCACCGTTGGCGCCGGTTGTTTCCGGCGATCGCGGTGGGCGCGGGGACGGTGCTGAAGGACAACCCCCGGCTGACGGCGCGGATGGAAGGTCAGGACGTGTGGTGTCCGCTGCGGTTTATTTTCGACGGGCGGCTGCGCACGGTGAGTGACCGGTTTGTGCCGCACGTTTATGCCGATGAATTCCGGGCGAGGACGATCGTGGTGACCACGACCAATGCGGGGCAAGGTTACGTGCGGAAGCTGCGGGATATGGGCGTGCAGGTGTGGGTGTGTGAATCGCAGACCCAGCGCGTAACTTGGGCGGAGTTTCGCCGGCGTTGCGTCGAGGCACGGTTGAGCGGCGTTTACGTGGAGGGTGGGGCGCAGTTGATGAGTCAGCTCGTGCAGGAGCGGCAGCTGGACTATTTGTTTCTTTATCGCGCGCCGGTGTTGCTGGCGGATGAACGGGCCAAGCCGATGCTCACCGGACTCCGGACGGAAAACCTCGCGCAGGCGCTGCGGTTGGCCGACGTGCGATCTGAAATCTACGGGGACGACGTGCTCACGCGCGGCTGCGTGACGTACCCGCCGAAGCTCTCGATTGATGAAACTGTATTTAGCCTCGGGTAACGCGCACAAGGCGGCGGAACTACAGGGACTCGCGACAGCGGGAGGCCTGAACGTGGAGATTGTCACGGCGCGCGCCGTCGGCGGAATGCCCGAGGTCGTGGAAGACTCGGGGACGTTCGTCGGCAACGCGCGGAAGAAGGCGCGGGCGCTATGGGAGAGATTACCGGCGGGATCGTGGGCGCTCGCAGACGACAGCGGTCTTTGTGTCGATGCGCTGAACGGCGGGCCGGGGGTGGAGTCCGCGTATTTCGCCGGGCCGCAGGGTGACGGCGCGGCCAACTTGGCCAAGCTGGTGACCGTGATGCGCGAGGTGCCGCAAGGAAGTCGCGGCGCAAAATTTGTGTGCGTGCTGCTGGTGTGCGGGCCGGGCGGAGAAGAGAAAATTTTCGAGGGCGAGAGCGCAGGGCAGCTGGCCTACGAGCCAAAGGGTGGGGCGGGTTTTGGGTATGATCCGTTGTTTGTGCCGGCGGGACACGAGCACAGTTTTTCGGAGCTCGGCGACGCGGTGAAGGCCGGCATCAGCCATCGCGCGCGAGCTTGGGCGAGGTTGGCGGAATGGGTGCGGGATGGGGCGTAGGGCCTCACTAAAACTTTGGTTTTCCTTCCGCGGATTACCGATACGAGGTCTTGGCCCTTCCCTTGGCTTGGGCGTGGGCTGGGAGGGCGGGTCGGAGACCCCGCCCTACTTTGTAGGGAGCGCGAAAGCCACGTAGGCATCGCCGGGGCCGCTAGCGCCGCCGACGCGGCCGCCGCCGGTGGCGGTGATGACCACGAACTGGCGACCGTCCACTTCGTAGATCGCGGGCGCGGCCGTGCCCGCGAAGGGGAGCTTTGCAGACCAGAGTTCGGCGCCGTTATCAGCGTCGAAGGCACGGAGTTTTTCGTCGGCGGTGCCGGCGACGAAGACGAGGCCGCCGGCGGTCACGCTCGCGCCGCCGAGGTTGTGCGCGCCGGTCTTGGGTACGCCGGCTTTCGCGAGTTCGGGGTGTTCGCCGAGCGGGGCGCGCCAGAGAATTTTACCGGTGTTGAGATCGTAGCAGTTGAGCAAACCCCAGGGCGGCTTGATCCCGGGGTAGCCCTCGTGGTCGTTGAGGAAACCGAAACCGTTGAAGAAATAGCGCGGGTTGTCCGTGGCGCCGGGGCCACCGCCACCGGAGCGCGAGGGCGGTTGGTTGCGGCGCAGGAGAAAATCGACGAGGTCGCGGCGCTGGGCGGCGTCGGGCACGAGGTTGGGCGGCATAACGCCGCGGCCTTTGACGATGATCTCCTCGACGGCGGCGTCGGTCATGCGCGCCTTCAGGCCGAGAAGCGGTGGGACCATCCCGACGCCTTGGCGGTTGGGCGCGTGGCACGAGGCACAGCGCTCGATGTAAAGGGTCTCGCCGGCTGATGGAGGAAACTTCGGGTCACGTTCGCGCTCGTCGTTGGCGATGACGGTGATTTTGGAAACGACCCGATTGGAGGTCACGTAGAGCCGGCCGGTAGGGACATCAACGGCGGCACCGGACCACTCGGCACCGCCGCGGGAGCCGGTGAAGAGATTCGATTTTCCCTCAACGAAGGGCTGGAAAAAACCGTAGGTCGAGCGCGCGACCTGCGCCTCGACGAAGGCGCGCGCTTCCGGATTTCGCTCGGTGATGTCGGCCGGATCAAAGCCCATGCGCGAGATGGGCTCGGGCAGTTCGGGATCGGGTTGATAGTCGGCGGTGCGTTCGCCGGGCAGCAGGGAGACGGGGGCGCGGCGAAGGCGCACGGGGAACACGGGTTGGCCGGTAACGCGGTCGAGGACGAAGATGTGGCCGGCTTTGGAGAGGCTGGTCACGACATCGACCCGGCGGCCGTCGCGCGTGATGGTGAGGAGATTGGGCGGGGCGCAGACGTCGAGATCCCAAATGTCGTGGCGCACGTCTTGGAAGTGCCAGCGGCGTTCGCCGGTGAGCACATCGAGCGCGACGACGCAGTTGCTGAAGAGATTGTCGCCGAGGCGGTCGACGCCGACCATGTCGGGGCGCGGGGCGCCAAAGGCGACGAACGCGAGCCCTCGGGTATCGTCAATGGAAAGACCGCTCCAGCCGTTGGCGCCGGCGCGGGGTTCGACCCAAGTCTCGGCGCCGAAGTCGGTATCGCGCGCAATGGAGCGAAATCGCCAGAGTTGTTGGCCGGTGCGCACGTCGTAGCCGAAGGCATCGCCGAAGAGACCCGTCGTCACGAAGACGTGGCGGAAGATCGCGCCCGCGGCCGTGGTCCCGGTGGGGAGCAAGGTGCGTCCGGCCGCCCCGAACGAGGCGAGGGGTTCGCCGGTTTTTGGATCCAGGGCGTAGATGAAATCTCCGGCGCCGACGAGCAGGCGCGCAGAGTTTTCGGCGTCGCCGGGCCAGTAAACGAGGCCGCGGCGGGCGGGGTCGTCTTGGAGTCGTTTGGAAGTTGGATTGTCCGCTAGGGGGCGCCGCCAGAGCTCGCGGCCGGTGGCGGCGTCGAGCGCGACGAGGGCACGGCCGGGAGTCGGGGCATAGAGCACGCCGTCGACGATGATGGGCGTGCATTGGATGTTGGACGCGCCGTCGCCGGCGCGAAACGTCCAAGCGGGAGCAAGGTCTTTGATGTTCTCGCGGGTGATCTGGGTTAGCGCGGAGTAGCGGCGGGAGGCGTTGTCACCCTGCGAGCGGGGCCACGTTTTCGAGTCGGCGTGGTCGGGCGCGGCAGGAGCGAGCGAGGCCGGGTCGGCGGCGGGGATGAACCGGAATTCGGGAAGCGCGGCGCGGGCGACCGGATCATCGAGGGACGCGGTGGGTGCGGCACCGGCAAGCGGCGGCAGGGCAACGAGGGCCAGCAGGAGAAAGCGCATGACAGATGGTGCCGCTAGGGCTGGCGTTGAGCGTAGATGGCGGCGGCTTGGGCGCGGCGGGAGACGTGGAGTTTTTCGAAGATATTGCTGAGGTAGTTTTTCACGGTCTTTTCCGTGAGGTTCATTTCGTTGCCGGCCTCTTTGTTGGTTTTGCCCTGAGCGATGAGCGCGAGCACCCGGCTTTCCTGCGGCGAGAGGCTGGCGAGCACGTCGCGCGTTGGGCCACCCGCTTTCATGAATTGCATGACACGCGCGGTCACGGCGGGGTCGAGGATGGACTTGCCGGCGGCGACATCGGTGATCGCCTGAATGAGCGCGCGGCTGTTGACCTCCTTGAGCAGATAACCGTGGGCGCCGGCACGAATCGCTTCGTCGACCAACGTGTCATCGGCGACCGAGGTGAGCATGAGCACGCGGGTCTCGGGGAGACGTCGGAGAATCTGGCGGCAGGCGTCGAAACCGGTCCCGTCTGGCAGGCGCAGATCGAGCAGGGCGACGTCGGGTTTGTGCTTCACGCAGGCGGCGACACCGGTGGCGACGCTGGAGCCCTCGCCGACGATTTCGAGAGAGCGTTCGGCGCCGAGAAGGGCGCGGAGACCGAGGCGGACAACTTCGCTGTCGTCGACCAGGACGAGCCGAATCCGAGGGAGTGCGGGGAGCTGGCTCATGCGGGGGCGACGGGGTTTACGGGCAAGGTCAGCACGAGGCGGGCACCATGGCCGGGTTCGCTGGTGAGACGAAGTTGGCCCCGGAGGCGGGCGGCGCGGGCGTGCATGTTGCCGAGACCGTGGCCGGTGGGCGAACGGTGGGACGGGTCGAAACCGGTGCCGTTGTCCTGCACAAGGAGGCAAACTTCGGTTTCGATCTGATGCACGCGGAGGTTAATCAATGAGGCGCCGCCGTGGCGCAAGGCGTTGCTCACGGCCTCGCGGGCAATTTGCAGCGTGGCGGTGGTCTGGTCGGCGTCGAGGAGCAGGGCCGCGTCTTCGTCGATCTTGATGTCGAAGGTGACGTCGCGTCCGGCACGGAGTTCGGCGAGGCTCGCTTCTAGGGCCGAGGCAAAGCCGGCGCGTTGCAGGTGGTCGGGCGCGAGACCGGTAAGATAAGCGCGCACGTCGCGGATGCTGGCGTTGATGCCGGTGGCGCACTGGGCGAGTCGGCGGTCGGCTTCGGCAGGATCGGTCTCAAGCAGCGGTCGGACGGACTCGACGGTCAGGCCGAGGGCGTAGAGCGATTGGATGAGTCCATCGTGAAGGTTGTGGCCGAGGCGGATTTTTTCTTCGAGCGAGCGTTGAAGTTCGCCGTCTTTGAGGGCCAAATCCTCCTCGGCGCGGCGGCGCTGGTCGCGCTCGGTGGTGAGGGCGGCGCTTTGGGCGGCGGAGGTTTTGGCGAGTTGTTCAAGGCTCCCCATCTCAGCGCGGGAGGTGAGCCACGGGGTCGAGGTGCCGCCGCTTGCGATCGGCCGTGAAGGCAAGATGACGAGCAATAGCACAACGGTGACGATCAGGGCCACGAGCAGGAGCAGGCCGAGGGCGAGTCGTTGCTGGGAGCCGAGAAGGCGGCTGCCGGGCGGCAAGGCAAACGTGAGGCGAACAGCGGGCAGGCCGGGCGGGTTTTCGGTAAACGAGAGCAAGGTCACATCGTCGCTCACCAATGCCGGCTCTGCTGCCGGGCGGAGGGTGGCCCCAATCGCCTCGGCGACGCGGCGGAGAGCGCCGGAATCAACGGGCGTTCCGGCGGGGGCCACGAGAGCGAGCGTTTTGTTGAACTGAGCGCGCTTGGTCTCGATGGCTTCCGCGCGCAGGCGATCCGTCTGGTTTTGAAGCCAAGTCTGCGCGGCGAGTGCGGTCGCCAAGAACAACGCGAGCAGCAGGGCGGAGTAACCAAGGAGGCGGACGAAAGAAGTCATGCGGGGCGGCGAGCCGGAATCGGCCAAAGCTGAGTCGGCGCAAGGGGAGCGTCAAAACTTTCGACAACGGGCGAAGCCTGCGTTTGGTTGTCCGGCTACCAGCATGAAGTCGTTTTATATCACCACCGCGATCGATTACGTGAACGGTTCGCCGCACTTGGGCCACGCCTATGAAAAAGTGCTGACGGACGTTATAGCGCGTTTTCGGCGGATGATGGGCGACCAAGTCCACTTTTTGACCGGCGTAGACGAGCACGGGCAAAAAGTGCAGCAGAGCGCGAAGAAGAAAGGGATTCCGCCGCAGCAGTTTGCCGACGAAGTGAGCGAGGAGTTCCGGGCGCTGCTGCCGAAGCTGGATATCTCCAACGACGACTTCATCCGCACGACCGACGAGCGGCACAAGAAGGTCGTGCGCGCGGTGCTCCAGCAGCTTTTCGACAAAGGCGAAATCTACAAAGCCGAGTATCAGGGGTTTTATTCGACGCGGCAGGAGCAATTTTTGCAGGAGAAGGACCGGTTGCCCGACGGTTCGTGGCCGGAGATCTTCGGCGAGGTCACCGAAATCACGGAGTCGAACTACTTCTTCAAGCTGCAGCAGTATCAGGCGTGGCTGGTGGAGTTTTTGACCACGCACGAGGATTTCATTTTCCCGCGTTACCGGCAGAAACAAGTGCTGGAATTCCTGAAGGAGCCGCTGAACGACCTGTGCATTTCGCGGCCGCGCGAGCGGTTGGAATGGGGTATCACGCTGCCGTTTGACGACGGCTACGTGACCTATGTGTGGTTCGACGCGCTACTTAATTATTACTCGGCCGTGGCGGACAAACCGGGGCTTTGGCCGGCGACGTATCACGTGATCGGGAAGGATATCCTGTTGCCGCCGCACTCCGTGTATTGGCCGATTATGCTGCACGCGGCGGGCCTGCCGCTGCCGGGCGGGATCATCGCGCACGGTTGGTGGATGCAGAGCGGTTCCAAAATGTCGAAGAGCACGGGCAATGCGCTCAACCCGCTCGATCTGGTGACTGAGTTCGGGGTCGATGCCTTTCGGTATTTCCTGATCCGCGAAATGAACGTGGGGCAGGACAGCGACTTCACGCGCGAGCAATTTCTCGTGCGCTACAACAGCGAGCTCGCGAACAATTTTGGCAATCTGGTGAACCGCACGCTCAACATGGCCAACCGGTTTGCGGGCGGTGTAATCCCGGCGGCCGAGGTCGCGGAAGACGCGGAAAAGGAATTGCGCGCACTTTGGGAGACGACGCGCGCCGAGGTGATTCCGCTCTGCGAGGGATTCCAGTTTCACACGGCCCTGGAGAAGACGATGTTCTTCATCACGGCGACGAACGCCTACATCGAAAAACGCGCGCCGTGGAAACTCGGCAAGTCGGCTGAGGCGCACGATCAGGCGCTCCTGCGCACGTCGGTCGCGACCATGTCCGAGGCGTTGCGACTCGGCACGGCGCTGCTCACGGCGGTGATGCCCGGCACGGTCGGGAAGATCAACGCGGTGCTGGGCTATGCGCCCGGCGCGGTGTCGCAAAATGAGTTGGCGTGGGACGGCCGTTTGACCGGGCTGAAAGTCGCGGAGGCGCTCGTCCTGTTTCCCCGGCCGGAGAAGCCGGCTGCGAAAAAATGATGCGACTCGCACGGCAGCGGGAGAGCTTCGGGGTATGACGATTCTGCCGATCAACCCCGCCGCCAACGCCAACCCCGAGGCGTTGCGTGCGTTTCTGGAACAGTGCCGGTCGGCGGCGGCGCGGGCGGGACGGGCGAAGCTGGTGAGTATATCGATCGCGGTGGACGCGCTCGATCCGTTGGCGGTCTTGGAATCGATCTTCGAGCCGGGCGAGCCGCACTTTTATGCGGAGCGGCCCGACATCGGAAGCGCGATCGCCGGGGCGGAGACGGCGGCGGCGTTTGAAAGCACGGGTCCGGGCCGGTTCGAGGCCGTGCAGCGGTGGATCGACGGGATGCTGCAAGACACGATCGCGGTGGGCGACGTGAGTGCACCGTTTGGCGGACCACATTTTTTCACGGGCTTCGCGTTTGCTGACGAGGTGGAGGCCGGCGAGCCGTTTGCCGCGGCGCGGGTGTTTGTGCCTCGTTGGCAGGTGGCGCGAGCGGGCGCGGTGACGACGGCGGTGGCAAATTTCCTGGTGCCGCCCGATGCGGATCTCAACGCATTGGCCGAGCGGGTCTGGCGGGCGCACCGGAAGTTTGGCGGGTTTCGCTATCGGGAGACTCCCTTAACAGAGCCGTCGGCTGAAGCCATCTTTCAGGTACGGGAAGCGGGTGATTACCGCGCGGTCGTGGCGAAGGCGGTGGCGAGGATCGAAGCGGGCGAGTTCACGAAAATTGTTTTGGCCCGGGCGCAGGAGTTTGCGTCGGACCAGCCCTTGCATCCGCTGCGAGTGCTCAACGGGCTGCGCCAACGATTTCCGGACTGTTATGCGTTTTCTTTGGCGAACGGGAGAGGGCAGAGCTTTATCGGTGCGAGTCCTGAGCGGTTGGTGCGGGTGAGCAAAGGGGTGCTCGAGACGGAGGCGCTGGCCGGATCTATTCGCCGGGGAGCGGGTGCGAGCGAGGATGCGGCGTTGGCGGGGACACTTTTGCGCAGCGAGAAGGATCGCCGGGAGCATCAGCATGTGCTCGCCGCGATTACAGCTAGGCTGGAGCACCTCGGGCTGGTGCCCGAGTACGCGGCGGAACCGGGACTGCGGCGGCTGGCCAACGTGCAGCATTTGCACACCCCGATTCGAGCGGCGTTGCCCGAAAATGTGCGACTGCTCGCGGTGCTGGCGGCCTTGCACCCGACGCCGGCGGTGGGTGGATCGCCGTTGGCGGCGGCGGTGGCGGCAATCCGCGGTCTGGAAAATTTTCCACGCGGGCTTTACGCGGGCGCGATCGGTTGGTCGAACGCGCGGGGCGGCGGCGAGTTTTTCGTCGGCTTGCGCTCGGCGTTGGTCGACGGGGGCACGGCCCGCGTCTATGCCGGGGCGGGGATTGTCGCGGGCTCGACGCCCGAGAAGGAATTTGCGGAAACTGAACTCAAGTTTAAGGCTATGCTTGAAGCGCTTCGAAACTCATGAACCTGCCCGATCTCGATTTCCGTTCGGTAAACACCCTCTGGGGTAGCATTACGGCCGAGACGCTGGCGCGCTGCGGCGTGCGGCGTGCCGTCATCTCGCCGGGCTCGCGCTCCACGCCGCTCACGGTCGCGTTAACGCGCCATGCGGAGATCGAGTGCATTCCGGTGCTGGACGAGCGCTCGGCGGCTTTTTTCGCCCTCGGGATGGCGAAGCAGCGCGGCGAGCCGGTGGTGTTGCTCTGCACCAGCGGGACGGCCGGAGCGAATTATCTGCCCGCAATCATCGAGGCGCGGGAGTCGGCGGTGCCGTTGATCGTCATCACGGCGGATCGTCCGCCGGAGATGCGCGGGTGCGCGTCGGGCCAGACCATCGACCAGCTCAAAATGTTCGGGGATTTTGTGGGCTTCTTCCACGAGTTGGCGTTGCCGGAGGCGAACGAAGCGCGCCTGCGCTATTTGCGGCAGACGCTCTCCCACGCGGTCGAGCGGGCGATGCAGCCCGTGGCGGGACCGGTGCATTTGAACGCGCCGTTCCGTGATCCGCTGGCACCGACGGATGACGGCGGCGCAACGGCGGCGGCGGTGGCGGGCACCGACTGGCAGGTGTTTTTTCAGAATTTGGGTTCGCCGGTTTCGACGAGCGTGAGCGGGGGAATTCCGCGGTTCTCGCCCGACGTGCACGGTGTGATCATCGCCGGGCCCTCGCAGCCGGGTGATCCGGGCGCGCACGCGGCGGTGGTCGGAGAGATCGCGCAGAAGCTCGGTTGGCCGGTGCTGGCGGACGGACTTTCGCCGCTGCGGAATTTCTCCGGCACGGTGCCGCATCTGGTGAGTACCTACGACACGATCCTCCGCAATCCCGAAGTCGCCGAGCGGTTGAAACCGGAGGTCGTCATCTGTCTCGGCAGTTGGCCGACGAGCAAAGTTCTGCGGGCGTGGCTCGAGGCGAGCGGCGCGCGGATGTGGCTGGTGACGCGACGCACCGACAACCGCGATCCGCTGCATGGTCGCACCGTGCATCTGCCGGTCTCTCTGGCGGCGCTGGCGGCGGAGTTGCCCCAGACGATGGAGACCAACGGCTACGAACAGATGTGGGCGGGCTACGAGCACCATGTGCGGGTCGCGATCGACGACCGGGTGACGCAAATCGACGGGTTTTTCGAGGGCCGCGTGACGACGATGCTTTCAAACCATTTACCGGTGGAGACGACCCTGTGCGTCGCAAACTCGATGCCGGTGCGGGATCTCGAGTATTTTTGGGCTCCGGGCGATACCTTTATCCGACCGATGTGCAATCGGGGCGCGAACGGCATCGACGGCACGCTCTCGACGGCGCTGGGGGTGGCCCACGCGGCAGGGGCGCCGACGGTGTTGCTCACGGGGGATTTGGCGCTGCTGCACGACACGAACGGCTGGCTGATCGTGCCGAAGTTCAAGGGTGCGCTCACGGTGGTGTTGATTAACAACGCGGGCGGCGGGATCTTTGAGCACTTGCCGATCGCGGAATTTGAACCGCCGTTTGAGGAGTTTTTCGCCACGCCGCAGGCGGTGGATTTTGCCAAGCTGTGCGCGGCCTACGGCGTGGATCACATCGCGGTGAGTGATTGGGCGCAGTTCGCGGAGTTGATCGCAAATCCGCCGTTGAACGGCGTGCGGGTGCTGGAAGTGCGGACGGATCGCAAGGCCGACGCTGCCTCGCGAAAGAAGCTATTTGCAGAGCTGGCGGCCGAGTTGTGAACGACGGGGATGCCGGCGCGCGATTAGCCTGCGGAGCCGGAAATGGCTTGAGACTCCTTCGGCTCGACCTCACGCCCGGCGAGTCACGCTATGCGGGAACTTGGCTGGGGATGGCGTGACTGAAGAACGTTTTGGTCCGACAATCCTTCACCGCCATGACCCTAAATCTAAAACTCATTCCTAGTAAATGGCTGCGCACGCTGGGCCTCGCGGCGATGCTGGCAACGGCACCGGTCTTTGCCGCCGAGCCGCCGGCGATTCCCGCCGATGCTGGGGCTGCGAGCCGCGGCGCGCCGGGCGACAAAGATGCGGTCATCTCGGCCACGCCGATGAAACTCGACGTGACCGACGGGGTGGGCACCGCCGGGCAATTGGTGGTCGCGCCGGAAGTAATCAGCGCCGATTCGCGCTCGGACCTGACCTACACGATCACGGCCCAGCCGGCGCATGGGCGGATCGGGTTGGCCGGCGGCGACGATGAGGACGTTTTCAAGACGACCACGGCACGCCTCGGCTACTTTGCGTATCGTTCCGACGAAGGCTACGTGGGCCAGGATTCGTTTGCCTACAGTGTGCGCAATGAGACGTCCGGCCTAGTATTCAAAAACACGGTGGTCGTCACGGTGCTGCCGCCGCCGGCGGTCGTGCTGGGAAAGTTTGAGGTCGGCGCCAGCCGTGAAAACGCCACGAGCAACGTGCGCCCCGTGGTGCTGACCACGCGGCCGAACGCCCCGATCACGCAAAAGGTACCCAACCACGAGGAGTTCATGAACGCGGCGGATCGCGCGGTCATCGTCGCCCCGAAGGTGGCCTACGTGCTGGACGAAAAGGCGAAGCCGCAGAACGGCGTCGCCCGCCTCGACCGCGCGAGCGGTCAGCTCACCTATTCGCCCAACCCCGGCTACATCGGCGAAGACCGGTTCAAGTATTATACGATCGATGAGAACAACCCGGCGCTCGGCTTGGAGAATTCCGTCACCATCAACATCGAGCCTGTCCGCGACGTGAAACGGGTATCGGTCGATCGCTCCCGCAGCCGGGAAGTCGACCTCGTGTTCGTCATCAACAATTCGCGCTCGATGGCCGAACACCAGAGCCGGATCGCCGCTAATCTCCGCCGTTTTCGCGCACTCTTCGACGCGCGCGATCTCGACTACCGGATCGGGGTGTTGACGACCGACTTTGTGAACGGAGATCTGAGCCGGGGGTCGGTTGACCAGGGCCATTTCAAGGCAGTGCGCTCGACGGAGATCGACGCGGCGGGCAACCCGGTGCTCGACCGAAACGGTCGCCCCAAGCCGGTGACGAAGCGGGTCGCGAGCAACGGCACGCTGGTGACGCTCCCGGTGCTGGCCCAGCCGTGGATCACGCCGAAAACACCGGACGGCGTCTTCGCCGAGTTGGTGAAGGTCGGCACGAACGGTGACAGCAACCGCACGGCGTTCACATCCGTCTATAATTTTGTCGCGGGATATGCCAACCAGCAGCACGCCTTCCTGCGGCCCGACGCCACGACCATCGTGGTCTTTTTCATGGACGAGGAAGAGACCCGCATGGCCCTGTGGAAGGAGCAAAAAAACGGCCCCCGCCAAGCCGAGTGGATCGAAAACGGGAAGCTTCCCGACCTGCTGAACCAGTTCAACGCGCGCAACCCCAAGGAACGGCAGACGCTCGACGGCTACATCAATTATTGGGTGCTGCGCCCCTTCCTCATTGTGAAGGGCAACCGGCGCGGAAAACTGGAGATGCACGCTGTGGTCTCACCGAACAACGTGTCGCACCGCCGGGCGGCCGAATTAACCGGCGGCACCGTGCTGAACATCGACTCCGATTTCTCCGGCCCTCTGGCTGCGCTGGGTGACCGCATCGCTGACACCGTCGCCGTGGCACTCGCGCCGATCGGCCCTGCGGCGACATTTTATCAAAAGAGCCTGCGCGTGCTGGTCGATGGCGAAGAGGTGCGTCCCGATCCGCAAAACGGTTGGGTCTACGACACTCTTACGCACAGCGTCCGGTTCCAAGGCACCGCGAAGAAGCAGGCGTTTCTGGCCAAGATCGACATCACCTACGAGGAGCACCTGTGATGATCGTTCCCGCGGGACGTTCACAATGTCACGCGCGGGGATGACGAACAGGCGGACGAACAGCGTCTTTTCTCGTCTCCCGACAGAAGGTTTCCGTGCACCCGGAGCAGTCGCTAACTGCTACGAGGCAAGACCTGCCGCTTTAGCTGCCCTCGCGTTTTAACCGAACGTGTCCGATGCACGCGGCGCCCGATCAAGGACTGCAAAAAGCAAGGCGCGTCCCCTTTTCCGGACCCAGCGCGAGCCAAGTGCACAGTGGTCGTGCCGTTCAGTCGTGCCCCGCAGGATCGAACGGGTTGGCCCAAGTCGGACGCGGGCCGAATGAACCTTGGGGCTCGCGCATGGCGGGGATTTTGGGCGAAAAAAGCATCGTGCTGCGAGCGTCTGAGCGGATAATTTGCACTTTTTCCCCAACCCCTCGTTCCCCATGTCCTTTATTACCCGGCGTTCGTTTCTACACACTTCTGCGCTCGCCACTGGCGCTGCGCTTCTCGCTCGCAGCACTTCCTCCTATGCCCGAACCGTCGGGGCCAACAATCGTCTGCGCATCGCCGTTGTCGGTCTCAACGGCCGAGGTAAAGCCCACATCGCCGGTTGGTCCGAGCAGAAGGATGTCGAGATCGCCTATCTCATCGATCCCGATCAAAAGGTCCTCGATAAAACACTCGCCGCTCTGAAGGAAAAATTGGGCGATAAATTCGCCGCGAAGGGCCTCGCCGATCTCCGCCGCGCGCTCGAAGACCCGACCCTCGACGCGATCTCTATCGCTACGCCCAACCACTGGCACTCGCTCATGACGATCTGGGGCGCCCAGGCGGGCAAACACGTGTACGTCGAGAAACCGATGAGCCACGATGTCGCCGAGGGTCGCGCGGCGGTCGCCGCGCAAAAGCGCTACGGCGTCGTGGTCCAGCACGGCACGCAGCGCCGCAGCGACGAGAAGATCGCCGGACTGCACGAGGCGATTCAGGCGGGCCGGTTCGGCCGGTTGAAAATTTCCTACGGCTATTGCTGCAAACCGCGCGACACGATCGGCCTCAAGGCTCCGACCACGCCGCCGGGAAATCTCGATTGGAATCTCTGGCGCGGCCCCGCAGTCACCGATTACCACCCGAATCTGGTGCACTACAACTGGCACTGGTTCTGGAAGACCGGCAACGGCGACATGAACAACCAGGGCACGCACCAGCTCGATGTGGCGCGTTGGGCGCTCGATCCGAAGCTCACCAGCCCGACGCGAGTGATGGCGCTTGGCGGCCGTTTCAAGTGGAACGACCAAGGCGAGACGCCCAACACGATGTTCGCCGTCGCGGAGTATCCGAACGGGCAGCAGGCGTTCTTCAACGTCCGCAACGTGAACTACCCGGGCTATCTCAACCAGGTGGAGAACGAGTATTACTTCGAGGACGGCGGGAAGATCGTGCGCAACCAGTATTTCGCGAAGGGCAGTGCGACCGGCGAAAAACTTTCGATCGCGCCCGGCAAGGTGACGCCCGGCGGGAACTGGGGTTCGTTTATCGCCGCCTGCCGCGCCGGCAAATCCGAGATGGCCAACGGCGACGTGGAAGCGGCGCACTACGGCTCGGTGCTCGGCCACCTCATGAACAACTCCTACCGCCTCGGCACAAAGGTGCCGTTCAACGCCAAGGCCGGTCGCTTTGGCGACAACGCGGACGCCTATGAACACTTCATGAAGTTGCACGCGATCATGCGTGACGGCGTCGGCGTGCCGGAAGACGGCGCGGAGTATGTGGTCGGCCCCTGGCTCACCTTCGATCCGCAGACCGAGCGCCACACCGGCGCGTTTGCGCAGGAAGCCAACGCGCTCCTCGCCGACCCGCGCAGCCCGGGCTTCGAACTGCCGAAGCTGGGTTAAGTTGGCGAGGGCGGGACAATGGTGCCGGCGCGGGCAGCAAAAGCAGGGTCAGGGTGCGGATAACTCAGGCTTCGGGCCTTGGGACTGACGCCCGCTCCGACTTCGACGTTCCCGACGGCTTCGTCCGCAGCGTGCAGGAGTTTCGCGCGACCTAGTCTCTGTTTTTCGTGCCAACGACAGGCTGTTGTCTGTCGCCGGCGGGGCCGGCGGCGATACTCATCTGCGCCGATTGACGCGAGCGATGACTGGCGCAGTCTCGGTGCATCCCAAGATGGCTGCGACCCCGACAAGAAGAGCATTCGTCTGCGCCGTTTTCACCCTCGGCATGTCGCTCAGCGGTTGCGCCCACGTCGACAAAATCAACGTCGATGCCAGCGCCCGATCCGATGCCGCTGCTCCGCGGATGTCTTATTCCATTCGCGAATTCCCGGCTTCGGCCGGTCCGCTCCCGATAAATGCGGTGGCGGGTAATAAACACGTCCGCACCGCGCTCGCCGCGAGGGGCATGGTTGAAGCGTCGGCCCCCGATAAGGCCGGCGTCGAGGTCACCTATGGCTACAATCTCCGCGAGAATCGTCGCACGCGAACCGTCTCCGAGCCGGTCTACACATCGAGTCCTGGCGGCAGCTACACCGAGACCGAGCTCGGCTTGGATGCCAACGGCAACATGACCTCGCGAACCGTGACGCGGAATCTTCCCGATGTTCCGTTCGTCGACCGCACGCGCGACCGACAGGTCACCGAGGTCAGTTACGAAAAATCCCTGCACCTCGTGGCGGTGGGGAAGAAACCGACGACCCCCGGCGTTCCTTCGCGCGTGTGGGACATCTCGATCAGCTACGAGGACAAGGACCGCAACATGGACAAAGCCATGCCTCTGCTGGCCGCCGCCGGTTGCGCGCGCATCGGCACCAACACCGACGGACCGATCACGTTCCGCCTCCGCGGCAAGGACGAGGTCGTCGCGCTCATCGATCGCGGCCCTTGATCCGCGATGCCGGGCGAGGCGCGAGGCGCCGCTAGGGTATTTGTCTCGAGTATGCTCCACTCGTTCTTCCATGAAACGCTGATCGTTTCGACGAGTTTAACATAGTCTACACGGCCTGCTTTTACTTGGAGAAACTCGTTTGCCAGAAGATTCATTATGTCACGTCCCGCATGGCTTACGAACGTGACGAATCCAGGCGGCTTCTCCTGCATGAACTGCATGGCTCCGCCATACGAATCGGCGAAGACGGGCAACTGTAAATCCCTCTCTAGCCACCCAATCACCTTCAGTTGTTCGGGTGAAAAGGTGAGCGTCGCTGGTGCTAAAACTTGAACTTAATTTTTAGCCAGAGTTCGCGACGCGCGATGACGGAATCGGCTCCCTTACACCTGTGTTAGAATTTCGTTGAGCGTCTTGCTCGGGCGCAGGGCCGCGGATGCTTTCGAATTGTCGGGCTGGTAGTAGCCGCCGATGTCGGCGGGCTTGCCTTGGACGGCGATCATCTCGGCGACGATTTGTTTCTCGGCGGCGGTGAGCTTTTCGGCGACAGGCGTAAACAAAGCGGAGAGCTGAGCGTCAGTCGTCTGTTTCGCCAAGGCTTGGGCCCAGTAGAGGCAGAGGTAGAAATGGCTGCCGCGGTTGTCGATGCCGGCGCCGACTTTGCGGGCGGGGGACTTGTCGTATTCGAGGAACTTGCCGTTGGCGTCGTCGAGGGTCTCGGCGAGGACTTTGGCTTTGGCGTGGTTCTGCGTGATACCGAGGTGCTCGAAGCTGGCGGCGAGGGCGAAGAACTCGCCGAGGCTATCCCAGCGAAGGAAGTTTTCCTCGGTGAACTGCTGCACGTGCTTCGGCGCGGAGCCGCCGGCGCCGGTTTCGAAGAGGCCGCCGCCGTTCATCAACGGGACGATCGAGAGCATCTTGGCGCTGGTGCCGACTTCGAGGATCGGGAAGAGGTCGGTGAGGTAGTCGCGTAGGACGTTGCCGGTGACGCTGATGGTGTCCTGGCCGGCTTTAAGGCGGACGAGGGTGGCTTCGCAGGCGGTGGCGGGGGCCATGATCTTGAGGTCAAGGCCGGTGGTGTCGTGCTGGGCGAGGTAGGTCTTCACCTTGATGAGGACCTGGGCGTCGTGGGCGCGCTTTTCGTCGAGCCAGAAAATTGCGGGGGTGGCGGAGAGGCGGGCGCGGTTGACGGCGAGTTTCACCCAATCCTGGATGGGCGCGTCCTTCGTCTGGCAGGCGCGCCAGATGTCGCCGGTGTCGACGAGGTGTTCAAGGAGGACTTTGCCCTCGGAGTCGACCACGCGGATGGTGCCTTTGCCGGGGGCTTGGAAGGTTTTGTTGTGGGAGCCGTATTCCTCGGCGGCTTGGGCCATGAGGCCGACGTTGGGGACGGTGCCCATGGTCTTGGGGTCGAAGGCGCCGTGCTTTTTGCAGAAGTCGATCGTGGTGGCGTAGACGCCGGCGTAGCAGCTGTCGGGGATAACGCAGAGGGTATCCTGGCCCTTGCCGGCGGCGTTCCACATCTGGCCGGAGGTGCGGATCATCGCGGGCATCGAGGCATCGATGATGACGTCGCTGGGGACGTGGAGGTTGGTGATGCCCTTGTCGGAGTTGACCATCGCGACGGCGGGGCGGGAGGCGAAGCAGGCGGCGATGTCAGCCTCGATGGCGGCCTTTTGGTCGTCGGGGAGTTTCTCGATTTTGCCGAGGAGGTCGCCGAAGCCGTTGTTCAGATCGACGCCGAGGGTGGCGAGGGTGGCGGCGTGTTTCGAAAACAGGTCTTTGAAGAAGACCCGGACGGCGAGGCCGAACATGATGGGGTCGGAGACCTTCATCATGGTGGCCTTGAGGTGGAGGGAGAAAAGCGTGCCGTCTTGCTGGGCTTTGATAAGCTGCTGGGCGAAGAAGGCGCCGAGGGCCTTCCGGTTCATGAAGGTGGCATCGAGGATTTCGCCGGCCTTGAGCGGGGTCTTTTCCTTGAGGACAACGGTCGGGGCCTGAGTGCCATCGGCGGCGACGGCCGGGACGAACTCGATGCGGACGGTGGTGGTGGCGGGGACGGTGACGGACTTCTCGTTGGAGAAGAAATCATCGTGGCCCATGGTGCCGACGGAAGTTTTGGAGGTGGCGGACCATGCACCCATGGAGTGCGGGTGGGCGCGGGCGTAGGCCTTGACGGCTTTGGGGGCGCGGCGATCGGAGTTACCCTCGCGGAGGACGGGATTTACCGCTGAACCCATGACTTTTGCGTAGCGGGCTTTGGCGTCCTTCTCGGCGTCGGTGGTGGCGACCTCGGGGAAATCAGGGAGCTCATAGCCTTTGGCCTGGAGCTCGGCGATGGCGGCTTTGAGCTGGGGGACGGAGGCGGAGATGTTGGGCAGCTTGATGATGTTGGCCTCGGGCTTAAGCGTGAGGGTGCCGAGTTCGGCGAGGGCGTCGGGCACGCGCTGGGCGGACGGGAGCAGATCCGAGAAGGCGGCGAGGATGCGGGCGGCGACGGAGATGTCGCGGGTCTCGACGTTAATGCCGGCGTGTTTGGTGAAGGCCTGCACGATCGGCAGGAAGGAATAAGTGGCGAGGGCCGGGGCCTCGTCGGTGATCGTGTAGATGATGGTGGGATTGGCGGACATGTTGGGAAAAATGAGAAGACGGAGAGGGTAAATGGCCAGCAAACGTGCGCGCGGTTGGACGGTCAAAAGCAAATCCTGCGCGGATTATGCGGAAAGCTGTTACGGGGTGGGCATCGTCGCAGGGCGACGGCGGGCAGACTTCGAGCCGGGTCGGGCGACGGAGAGCGGGTTGGGGTCACTCCGACTACACTTTGGACGCGGCCTCAGGCGGTGATGGTTTCGAGGGAGCAGCCGTCGGCGTTGGCGTGTGGTGTCTCGCAATTCGGGCGGGCGATGACGCCGGGGTAGGGTTCGGGGGCGAACTCGCGGGATGGATCGGTGAGGAGGTGTCGGTCGCAGACGTTGAAAAGCTCCGTCTCGGTCTCGGTGCGGCGCATGTCGTGCAGAAAGGCGCCGTCGGCGTCCACGCTCTGACCGACGAAGTTGAGATATTTCTTCATCTTGTTCACGTGGTAGCGCTCTTCGAGATCGGGGCGTTGGGTGGCGCGGTAGAGGCGTTCCACGTAGTCGCGGGCGTCGGCGAGGGTGAGCGGCGTGACGGGTTGGCCGGAGAAAATCTCGCGGCACTGGCGGAAGATCCAGGGGTTGCGGATGGCGTGGCGGCCGATCATGACGCCGGCGGCACGGGTTTGCCCCACGATGCGGGCGGCGGCGGCGGCGGAAGTGACGTTGCCGTTGGCCAGGACGGGGCAGCGGACACGGGCGACGGCGTGGGCGATGAAATCGTAGTGAACCTCGCTGCGATACATTTCTTTCACGGTGCGGCCGTGGACGCTGAGCAGGTCGACGCGGTGAGTGTTGACGAGATCAAGGACGCGGTCGAAGTGGCGGGTGTCTTCGAAGCCGATGCGCATCTTGACGGTGAAGAGACCGGGGCAGGCGGCACGCAGAGCGGCGAGGATCTCGCCGATTTTTTCGGGATCGCGCAACAGGCCGCCGCCGACGTTTTTCTTGTAAACTTTGGGCGCCGGGCACCCGAGGTTGAGATCGATGCCGGCGACGGGGTGCGAGAGCAGGTCGGCGACGGTGCGGGTGAGGTGCGTAATGTCTTCACCGATGAGCTGGGCGAAGACGGGACGACCGGTGGCGTTCTCGTCGATGGAGCGGAGAATGTGTTTTTCCGGGCGCGACATCGAGTGGACGCGGAGAAACTCGGTGAAGAAATAGTCGGGAGCGCCGTAGTGGGCGACGACGCCCATGAAGGCGAGGTCGGTGACGTCCTGCATCGGGGCGAGCGCGGTCAGCGGCTGGCCGGGAACGATCCGGGTTGGCAGGGACGTGGCGGGCGGGGTGGGGCCCGCCGCGGGGGAGACGGGCGCGGTCACTTGTCGTCGCCGGAGTCGTTTTCTTCGGCCTGCTGCTTGAGCACGCGTTCCAAGACTTCGGACATGTCGTCGACGCCGGCAAAAACCGCGCGGGCAACGTAGAGTGGGCGCTTGTGCTGGAGCGCAAGGACGATGGAATCGCTGGGGCGGGCGTCGATCTCGATGAGTTTGCGGCCAAGCTCGTTCTCCATGTGGAGCAAAATGCGCGCGAAATAAGTGCCCTCGCGAGCGTCGTTGATGAGGACGTGCTCAAGCTTGGCCCCGAGGCCGAGGAGGATGCTGGCGATGAGATCGTGGGTGAGAGGACGCTCCTTCTTTTCGCCCTTGAGGGACATCTGGATGGCGTTGCCGACGGAGTGATCGACGTAGATAACGAAGGTTTTCTCTTCGTTGCCGAGGAATACGGCGCAGCCGTTGGCGGTGGGCATGACGCCCTTGATGGCGACGGTGACGACGTCTGGTTTCATGAGGGAAGATAACCTGCCGCGGCGGAAGAAAAGCGCAAGCCGCAGGGTGGCGTCATTCGAAACCAAGGAGGCTGATGCCGTGCTGCTTCGCGGCAGCGAGGACAGCAGGTTTTTCGAGCATGATGACGCGGCTGGTTTCGAGGGCGGCTGCGGTGATGCCTGCGGCGCGCATCGTCTCAAGGGTGCGCAGACCAAAACAAGGGACATCGAAACGGAAATCTTGGCGGGTCTTGACCGTTTTGACGAACAGGGTGTGGTCGGTCTTGAGAGTGCCGGCGCGGGTGAGCATGGCATCGGTGCCTTCGTAGGCCTCGACGGCGAGCACGGTGCCTTTGCGCACGACGCAGCCTTGGCCGATATCGAGCCGAGCGCATTCGCGGGCGATCTGGATGCCGTGATCGATGTAGTCCTGCTCGATGGGAAAACTGCGTCCGGTCATGCTGCCGGAGGTGGCGAGTTGGTCGTCAAGGAAGGAGCGGGCGTCGAGGAGCGTGACGCCGATACCGGAGATTTCCTCGGCGATGGCGCCAAAAATGGTTTCGGCGTTGCGGCGCTTGAGCGTGGCGAGGATGCGGATGGCTTTCAGGTCGGGGTGAAGGCCGCTGAAAAGCTTCCGCGGGGAAATCTGACCGGCCATGATGGCGTTGGCGGCACCGAAATCTTTGACGGCGCGGAGCATTTTTCCGATCTGGCCGACGAGAATTTTGCGCTGCTCGTCGGGGGCGAAGGTGGCGATGAGCTCGGGGCCGGTTTCTTCTTCGAATGCGATCAAACGCAAGGGGACCCCGGCGCGGCGGACGGCGTTGGCGATGAGCTGCGGGTAGATGCCTTGGCCGGCGATCAGGGCAACGGGGCGGGTTCGGTCGAAATTGGCCGGAAGAAAACTAGATAATGGGGTGGGCACGGGAGAGGCCGAGAGGTTGCGCGAGCGTTGCGGTGGAATGAAGCCAAATGCGGGACAAGAAAAACGCCGCATGGCGGGTGCGGCGTAAAGGACTGGTGCGGCGTAAAGGACTGGGGCGGCGTCGACGGGCGCGGATGCGTCGTTCAGCTTTGGGCGCCGTAGTATTTCTTGTAGCTGCGATAGTAGCGGTAATTCGAATAATACTCGATGCGCCGCGGGGACATGCCGTTGAGCACGATGCCAAGAACCTCGTTTTTGCCGCGATGCAGGGTCTTAATGTAAAGCTTGATGTGCTTTCGAAACGCGCGGTTGAAGCGGCAGACGTAGATGACTTCGTCAATGCGCTCGGCGATCAGCAACGCATCGGTGACGGCTCCCATCGGGGGTGAGTCGACGACGACAAGATCGTAGTGCTTCTTTAGACGCTCAAGCAGTTGGCCGAAGATCGGATTTTCCAGCAGCTCGGTGGGGCTCTTCGAGCGACCGCCCGATGAGAGAAGGGAGAGATTCTCACCGACCTTGATGATGCCCAAGTTTATATCGCGGCTGAGATCGCCCTCAAGATTGGCGCCGGCTTCGAACCAAGGGATAAGGCCGGCGTTGTTCTGTTGTTTAAAGTGGCGGTGCAGCATCGGCCGGCGAAGGTCGCAGTCGATGAGCAAGGTGCGCTTGCCGTGCCGGGCGAAGCTCCCGGCGACATTGCAGGAGATGAGGGTTTTGCCCTCTCCCGGGATGGTGCTGGTGATCAGCAGCGATTTCGGAAAATCAAGTTTCGAGTGAATCTTGGCCGAGCTGTAGACGCTGAGAAACGCTTCTACACCCGGCGCCTGACTCCCGTCCAAAACAAGGGACGCTCGGTCCTCTTCTTTGACCGAGTTCAAAATAGGGATAATCCCGAGCAAATTGACCCCGATAAAGGATTCAACATCCCACGAGCTCTTGACCCGGTCGTCGAGGAAGCTGAGGGCCAGAGCGACGCCGAAAAAAATGATCACCCCCAGCCCGATGCTGCTGCGGGTGATTTGATCGATATTGGGCTCATACGGACCGCCCGGGACGGTTGCTCGATCAAGTGGGCGCAGCGGGATCTTCTCCAGATACTTGGTGGTGGTCGTCTCGTTCAGGCGGCCGAGGATCGTGAGATAATCGGTTTTCGAGGCGTTGGCCTTGTATTGGAGCGCGTTGAACTCGACGCCCAATTCGCGGACCCGCAGGGCCTGTTGCTCCTGTTTGTAGTATTCGGCTTCGAGTGTTATGACGGTTTGGCGAGCTTCCGCGAGATTGGCGGCGATGTCGGCGATGGCATCGACGATTGCTTGATCGAGGTGCTCTTGGGTGACGGCGATTTTATTGGCGACGTCGATTACCTGGGGGTGACGTTCGAGGTAACGCTCGTTGAGGAGAGATTGGGACTGCTGGAGCTCGTTGATTTGGTTCCGGAGGCCGACAACAACGGGCCGTGAAGAAATCGCGGAAACCTCCAGAATGGGCCGATTTTCTGCCCGGTAGGATTCGATCTGCTTGGCCAGGTTCTCCAGGTGGAGAACCTTCAAGCGGGCGTTGGTGAGATCGTTGTTAATCGAGAGCAGGCCGGACGAAACCATGTCGACGCTCTTGTCCAATGAAACAAGTTTGTTGTCGCGCATGTAGGCCTGCAGGCGATCCTCATCGGCCTTAAATTCTTTCTCCAATGCCACGGCGCGTTCGCGGAGAAACTTGAGGGCGTCGTCGTTTTTTCCGCCGACCCAGTCCTGCAGATAGCTCGTGAACTGCCGGACGTAGGCATTGGCCACGAGTGCGGCGGCTTCAGGGTCTTCGTTGCGGGAGGTAACACTGATCAGAAAGCTATTTCGGACCGCGGCGATGCTCACAGTGCCGAGCAAACCGTCGGCTTTTTGTGGCGTTGGGACGGTCTGACCGGGCGGCAGTCGTTTCAGAGCCGCCCGATGCAAAATCTTGATCTCGTCCGGAGTGAAGGACTCCGCCACGCGCGTGCGCATTTTCTGGCTGTTGAAGGTCTCAATATACGTGTTGAGGTCGACGTCGGATCGAACGCTCTGATCGACGACCCCTTGGGCGGTAACGACGGTTTCGGGTTTTTCGAACTGCATGGTCGCGCGGGCTTCATACATCGGAGTCGCACGGGATTGGTAATACCCGCTGCCGATCGCAACAATGAGGGCAAGTGGAAGGGCGATCCAAAGTCGCTCGCGCAGAATGATGTAGTAATCTCGAAGCGTGCGTCGCTCGACTGCGTCCTCTTCATCTTTTGGCGGGAGGCCAGACGGATGGTTTCTTGAAAGGTCGGCCATGGCTTAAATTATACGCTCCGGCACGTAGACAATGTCATTCGGTTCCAAGGTGAGCGAACTATCTTCGGACCGGGCGTCTCTTCTGCCTTTCAAGATGCTCTCGACGTCAAAAACGAGAGTGGTGACCGAGCCGTCGGGTTGAATCCGGGTGACGCGAACGGCGGTTCCTCTCGCGGTATCCGTAAATCCTCCGGCCCGGCTAACGAGATCGAGGAGCGTCATCGCCGTTTCAAGCGGAAGCGGATACCTTGCGGGGCTCTTCACCGAGCCGCCGATGGTGACCTCGCGCGGACCGTATTCTTCGACGGTGATAGTGACCTGAGGTTTTCGCAGAAAACGACCCTCGCGGTAGGCATTCTCAACCAAGCGCTCGGCTTCGTTGATCGTCAGTCCGTCGACGCGCAACTCTCGGACCAATGGTAGATTGATCGTTCCTTTGGCATCTACCCGGGGCGTGGAAGTCAGATCATCTTCCTGGAAAACACGGACGCCCAACCGATCGGCCGCGCGGATTTTATAGACGATTACTTTTTTGCCGGCAGACCTTGGGGCCGGAGCCGATTCCGCGAGCAATCCGGTCGGATCAAAGCCGGCGAAACATAGGGCACAGAGGACCAAGCGAAAAGTGGTCGAACTGAGTAAAGCGGATTTCCTCATGATATCTTACCAGCGGGATGAAGCACCTGTGCTCCACGAACTTCGATTATAATCGCCGAAGTCAGCGTTCGACCAGTTTTTAGTATAATTGTAAGCGAGGTAAAGTGTAAGGGTCTCGGAGAACGTGTAGCCGATCCGCGTGCCCCAATCGAAGCTGGTGTCTGCGCGGCCGATGTTGGTGCCAAATATCAAGCCGCCTGGCCCGAGAAAATCGTTGTGGCCATAACCGGCGCTGGCGCTGGCTGTAAGTTTTGCGTTGTGCGCATACTGGATCTCAAGCCCGGCGGTCAGAGAGTCGAGCGAGGTATCAAGAGCTGTCGCCGATAAGTCTTTGGTTACCTGACCGCTGAGGGTCAGCTTTTTGTTAAATTCGTAGGAAACGGTAGCGGCGGACGTCCAGGACCCATAAGAGCTTTCGGTTTGGTCGTCGTCCGGCGTCCGGATCTGATAACCAACGCTCACGGAGCCGTTCATTTTCGGCAAAATGCGGCCGCTGAGGCCGATATTCACCCCATGATCTACATCGCTTGTGCTCTGTGAGGTTTCGTTTAGCCGATATCGATATCCGGCGAAGAGGTCGCGTTCATTGCTCAAAACATAGAACAGATTTACATTGGAGCTGTAGCTGGCGAGGTCGACGTAGGCCGGGTTGGCGACATATTTGACTTGGCTATAGCCGATCCCCGCCGAGAGCGCGTAACGCTCGATCACGGGATATTTGGCATTGAGGCCGGCGGAGTAGTTCCAAGACGTATTGCGCGTATTCAACGCCGCATCGGCACTGCTCTGGCGGGCTGCGCTCAATGAAAGCGCTCCTGTGGTGCGACCGGTTTGTTTACTGAAGTTCAAACTAAAGTTGGGGTTTTGGAAATCCTCGCTGCTGAATTTGCCGAACCGGGACAAATTTACGCCGACCCCGGCATTAACCCCGATCCAGCCCGCTTTGCGCGTATACTCCAAGCTGACGCCTCCGCTGTAGACGAAGTCGCTGCCGCCTTCTCGGCTGGCAAAGATATTTGAGTCCCGGTTTACCCCGACCGAGCTCACGACAAATATCTTGTCGGTGCCATCGTTCAATGTGACCAGCGCTTTTGCTTGTTGGCAAACGAGCATGGCCGACAAGGCCGTGACGAACAAGGGGTGTCTGCAACCGGGGAATTGCATGAACGATAATCAGCAGTCTGAAATGCCGGATCAGAGCCTTGATGCACTCACGGGTGAAGTCGGCGGTGCTACGGGCACAACTTCTATGGGAACGATCTCGGTGACGGTGGAAATCAAGGGAGCTGCCGATTGTGTCACCGACGCGGTCTTGGGTGCGAAGCTGATCGGGGTTGAACGATTTCCCGGAACATCTGGTACCTCGAAAACGGTAAGTGCCCCGCCTTCGTTGGCGGCAGGCTCGCTTCCGTCGCCGCTTTGCTCTGCAGCCCCGTCGCCGCTCGGCTCGGCAGCCTCATTGCCGCTCTGCGCAGGGGCCGAGTCGCCGTCGTTGACGACCCGTTCACGCACGTCGAAGTAAACTGTCCGTTTAGCCATTAAGGCGAGTGTGACTTTTTCCTCCAGGCGCGGTCGCTCCGAGTCCGGAATTTTGATGATCTGAATGGCGTTTTCCCGGCCGGTTGCGGAGCGGCGGATGATCGCTTGTTCGCCTTCCTTCAAGGTTCGACCCCCGAGGTCTAAACTCCCGCCCTTAACGCTGCTCTCGCCTTCGATCATCGAGATTTTTGTTTCTCCATCACCGGCTTCAATTACCACTTTTCCGCCGCGGACGTTAACGCTGCCCTGAGCGGTCGAGTAGATCATGCTGCTGCCCGCGACTTGTTTGCTGGTGGACAGACCAACCGCACCCCGGGCGACAAAAGCGCTGGTGTGGGAAATGGACGGCTCAACGTTCATGTCGGTGCGGTTCGGGGTAAATGGCTCTTGCTCGAACCGCCTGATTTCTACCCGGGTATCCTCGGCAAAAAAAGCTCCCGTGCCGTTTGAAAAAACAATCGAGTTATTCGCCTTGGACTTGGTTTCGACGATGGTTCCTTGAGCGTTATAGGCGGATTTCTTGGCGAGGTTATCAATGCGTTCGCCGCTTTTCGTTTCGGTCTGTATCTGGGCTTCCCCGTTGAGATCGGCCACGTAGATTTTGCTGGTGGGGTTTTTCTTCTTCCCTTGGGCCGAAGCGATCGACGTGCCCAAGAGGGTTGAGCAGAGCGCAACTGCGAAGTAAGTGGTTTTTGCGCGCGAGGAAGCGGAGTTCAGAATCTTCATGAGTAGTTGCTTCTTGAATTTGAGCTGGCTGGCTCATTTTCCGTTGCAACTAGGGTTTTTTGCCTAGGCGAGGCAAGGCGTATAACTACGCATCTAGGCTACCACCAAGTTCAGAATCTTGCCGGGAACATAAATAATCCGGACGATGGTTTTGCCCTCGATGTGCGGGGCGACCTTGGCATTGGCTTGGGCAAGGGCGACAGCGGTGTCTTGGGCGAGGCCGACGGGCACAAGTTGGTCGCCGCGGTGTTTGCCGTTCACTTGGAAAACGAGCTTCACATCGGTTGTGACCAACCGCGTCGGGTCGTAAACGGGCCACGGTGCGCGCTGGATCGAATCGGATCCGCCGAGGCGGGCCCAAAGTTCTTCGGCAAGGTGCGGCGCGAACGGAGCGAGTAATTGCAGAAACGTAAGCACGGCGGCGCGGCTCACCTGCGGCGCTTTTTGCAGCGCGTTGGAGAAGATCATCATCGAGGAAATCGCGGTGTTGAAGCGCATGGCCTCGATATCGTCGCCGACCTTTTTGATGGTTTCGTGCAAAAGTTTGGTGAACTCGACCGAGTCGGCGAAGGCCGGGTCGGTGGCGATCTTGGGATTGACCGAACCCTCGGCGGTCAAGCACTCGCGCCAGATTTTGTGCAGGAAGCGGTGGACGCCCTCGATCTGCTGCATGGACCACGGCTTCATCGCCTCAAGCGGGCCAAGGAACATAAGATAGAGCCGAAGGGTGTCGGTGCCGTGGGAGGCGATGATGGTGTCCGGGCTGACCACGTTACCGCGGCTCTTGGACATTTTTTCGCCGTCCTCCCCGAGGATGATGCCTTGGTGAAAAAGTTTGGTGAACGGCTCGGCCTGCGGCACGACCCCGAGGTCGAAGAGCACTTTGTGCCAGAAGCGGGCGTAAAGCAGGTGGAGGACCGCGTGTTCGGCGCCGCCTACGTAGAGATCGGGCACGCCCCAATAGTTTAAGGCCCAGGGAGAAGCAAAGGCGTCGGCGTTGGCGGGATCGGTAAAACGCAAATAATACCAGCATGAGCCGGCCCATTGCGGCATGGTGTTGGTCTCCCGACGGGCGCGAATCCACGCGTTGCCGGCCGGACAAGGCTCGGAGGCTGACACCGCGGCACCGGTCGTGACATTGAGCCAGATCTCAAGCCACGGCGTCTCGTTGGCCAGGGGGCTTTCGCCGTTACCGCTCGGGAGGTAGGATTGCACGCTCGGGAGCTCGAGCGGGAGCGCTTGCGCGGGGAGGGGGAGGGCGAAGAGTGTCACTCCGCCCTCGGAGAACGTGACCGGTTGAGCCGGTAAATCTTTGCGCAGCAACTCAGCCTTGCGGTAGTCGGCCTCGCTGATCCAAGCGATGGGGAACGGCTCGCCCCAGTAGCGCTGACGCGAAAAAAGCCAGTCGCGGAGCTTGTAGTTGACCGTGGCTTTACCGACGCCACGGGCGGCGAGATCGGTGGTGATTTTTTTCTTCGCCTCAGGCCAGGTCAGGCCGTCGTAGCCGGGTGAATTGATTAGGGTGCCGTCGCCTGTGTAAGGGAGTTTTTCGTCGGCATCCGGGCCGGCGATTACGCGTGGGGTGGGAAGCGCGAACTGCTGGGCGAATTCAAAGTCCCGCTCGTCGTGCGCCGGCACGGCCATGATCGCGCCGGTGCCGTAACCCATGAGCACGTAGTCGGCGATCCAGATGGGGACGCGCTGGGCGTTGATGGGATTGATCGCGTAGGCACCGCTAAATACGCCGCTTTTGTCCTTCGCTAGATCGGTACGTTCAAGGTCGCTCTTGCCGGCTGCTTTCTGGCGGTAAACGGCGACGGCGTTCTTTTGCTCGGCCGTGGTGAGCAGGTCCACAAGCGGGTGTTCGGGTGCCAGCACCATGTAGGTGCAGCCGAAGAGCGTGTCCGGCCGGGTGGTGAAAATCTTCAGCGGACCAAGTGCCTTGTTTTCGAGCTCGAAGAGAATCTCGGCGCCTTCGCTGCGGCCGATCCAAGCTTCCTGCATGCGCTTGGTCGATTCGGGCCAATCGACGTCTTTGAGGTCGGCGAGCAGGCGTTCGGCGTAGGCGGTGATGCGCAGGACCCATTGGCGGAGGTTGCGGCGTTCGACGGAAAAGCCGCCGACTTCGCTCTTTCCGTCTACGACTTCCTCGTTGGCGAGAACCGTGCGGAGCTCGGGGCACCACCAGACGGGACGTTCGTCCACGTAGGCGAGTCCGCGGGCAAAAAGTTGCAGGAAGATCCACTGGGTCCACCGGAAATATTTCGGGTCGGTGGTGTCGATCTCACGAGCCCAGTCGTAGGAGAACCCGAGCGCTTTGATCTGGCGCTTGAAATTGACGATGTTGTTGCGGGTGTTCGATGCCGGATGAGTGCCGGTCTTCACGGCGTGCTGCTCGGCGGGCAAACCAAAGGCATCCCAGCCGATGGGGTGGAGGACATTGAAGCCTCGGGCGCGTTTATAACGGGCGATGATATCGGTCGCGGTGTAGCCCTCGGGGTGGCCGATGTGGAGGCCCGCGCCGGACGGATAAGGAAACATGTCGAGCACGTAGTATTTCGGCTTCGACGAGTTTTGCTCGGCCTGGGCGGTGAGGTTTTCCTCCCAGAAAGATTGCCAGTGGGGCTCGATCTCTAGGAAGTTGTATTCTTTGCACTGAGTAGACATCGCGTGAATCCTCCCACAGTTAGCCAATCAACTTTTCGGTCAATCCTCGCGTTCGTGCTGTGCTACGCTGGCGGTTTGGCGCTGCCGGCAACGGCGGCAATGAGCCGGGGATTTAATCAACTGCTTGAAGCGGTCGTGCGCATCGATGTGCGGGAAGTCGTGTTCGAAAGCGGCGCGCGGCGATATTCGGCCGGCATCGGCTCAGGGGTGATACTTTCGGCCGATGGCTTGGTGTTGACCAACGCTCACGTGGTCAGTCCCCGGGCGGTCGAACTTAGCATCACTCTGTCCAATTTGGAACGAGTGGGCGCGACGCTCGTCGGTTGGGACCATTGGACTGATCTGGCGGTGCTTCGGATCGACGTTGCCGACGCCCGGCGCCGCGGCCTGAAGTTCGCCAAGGCCGAGTTTGGGGATAGCGCCAAGCTCTTCCCGGGGCAGACCGTTTTCGCCGTCGGCACGCCCCACGGTCTGACTCGCACGGTGACGCGCGGAATCATTTCCAACAACAACCGCTACTTCGAGGACAGCACCGGCGTGGGCGGCTACGAAACGGGCGCGTTCAACACGTGGCTTCAAACCGACGCCGCCATCAACCCGGGCAACTCCGGCGGGCCACTGGTCACCGAGGACGGGCGGGTGGTGGGTATCAGTTCGCGAGGTTATCTTGGGGCCAACAATCTCGGGTTTGCTATCCCCGCGGCGATTGCCCAAAAAATCGTGACGGGCTTGGTTCGTGACGGCGCGATTATCCGCAGCACAATCGGCTTGGTGCCGGCTGCGTTGCAGGACCTCGAAAGCTTTTACGCGCTCGCGCTCAACACCGGGGTGCTCATCAACAGCGTCGCACCGGGCTCTCCGGCGGCTCGCGCCGGATTGCGGGGCGGAGACATCTTGCTGGCAATCGACGGGGTGAAGGTGGACGGCCGCTTCCCCGAGCAGCTGCCGCCGATTCAAAATCTGATCGCGAGTCGGCCGGTCGGCGACCGCTTGAAACTCACCTACAAACGGGGCGGGCAAACGGCTGAAGTTGCGGTGATGACCGAGCGGCTCGAAAGCCGGGTGGGCGAGGAATGGGCGCTCGAAAAATGGGGTCTGAGTGTGAGAAAAGTCTCCCGCACGTTTGCGCGTGAAAACCAGCTGTCGAGCGATGTCGGGGTCGTGGTCATCGGCGTGCAGGCCGGATTTCCAGCGGAGGTGGCGGGATTGTCGCGAGGCGATGTCATCACCAAAATCAATCAGCAACCGGTGGACTCGCTTGAGGTCATAAAGGCCGCCCACGCGGCGTATGAGGTCCAGCCGGCACCCACGCTCATCGAGGCGCAGCGGGACCGCCGGGTCTCTCTCTACATTCTCAAACCATGAAACGTTTCTGCCTTTTGATTCTGCTGGTGCTCCCGTGGAGCGTGCGAGCCGCGCCGGATTTGCCGAGCCTGATGGCCGAGCGCCTAAAGTGCGTGGTCGCCGTCGAATATTTTACGGAAACGGAGACGGAGCGCCGACCGAGTTCCGCGTATGGAGTCGTGATTGATGTGCGGGGCACGATTATTTTGCCGGCGGCAGCGGTCGACCCTCGGGTCACTCCGTCTCAATTGAAGGAATTCAAGGTCTACTTGCCCGGCGATGCGGCGAGCGCTGCGGCGATTTATCTCGGGCAGGATGCGTTGACGGGTTGGCATTTTGTGCGGGTTGAGGAACGCTTGCGCTCGCAGTTGGTGCCCATCACGCGGTTTGTAAGCGAGGGCGGCGCGGTGGAGCCGGCCCTCGCCGAGGCGGTTTGGGGTATCGGGCTGCGCAATAAGGACGAGGATTTCATGCCTTATCTTTTGCAGGGGAACGTGGCGCTCGTACAAAATCTGCCGCAACGCACCGCGATCGCCCAACAGGAGGTCGCCGGTCCCGGTTTGCCGGTCTTCAACCGGACCGGTGGTTTTGTCGGGCTAGCGGCGACTTCCTTCGGTCAGACGTTTTTGCAGTTTTCCCGCGCCGAGCGCGGTGGTTCTCCGACGATGTTGATCAATGTGGAGGAGAGCAGTGCGTTCTATGTGGCCTCGGAGATTTTGCCTTATCTCGGCCGGGTGCCCCAGAGCGTCTATGGTCGGCCCTTGGCTTGGCTGGGGGCCTATGGTTTTGAGCCGATGGATCGTGAAGTGGCGAAGTTTTTGAAGCTCGAAGCCCAATCTGGAGCGGTCGTAAGCGAAGTCTTGGAGGGCAGTCCGGCCGAGAAAGCCGGAATGTTGCCGCGAGACATTGTGCTGGCGATCGATGGGCAGGCACTTCCCCGGTTTAAGCCGGACCGGGTGGTGGTGAGCTTCGTGGAACGCGAGGTTGAGCGGCGCCAACCCGGAGCCGGGCTGGCGCTGACGGTGCTGCGTGGCGCGGAACGGGTGGAGCTGAATGTCACGCTCGGGGATGAGCCGAAGCTCATGCGGGAAGCGGCTCGTAGTTACTATGACCGGCTGGGCTTTACCGCCCGGGAGTTTGTTTATGGCGACGCGGTGGCCCGCCGGGTGAAGGCAGCGGATGGGACCGGCGTGATCGCTCACTTTGTTAAGTCGAACAGTCCTGCGTTCATCGCGGGCTTGCGCACGGATGATTGGATCAAAGAAATCGACGGCGTCGAAGTGAAGACCTTCGCCGCAGCGACGGAGCAGTTGGCCAAAACCGAATCGGATATTATGCGGTCGGAGTTCGTGCTTTTGGTCAGCCGGGGTGGCGAAACGGCGGTGCTGCGCGTGAAACTCAGATAATCAATTTTATGTTCACCGGTATTGTTGAGGAAACGGGTCAGGTCGTCGCTTTCGTGGCGGGGGCTAATTCTTGGCGCCTGCAAATCGCGGCACGTTCGGCGCTTTCGGGCGTTGCGCTCGGGGACAGTATTGCGGTCAACGGGTGCTGCCTGACGGTGGCGGCCTTCGATTCGGAGCATTTGTTTTTCGACGTGCTCGAGGAATCGCGGAGGCTCACGAATTTCTCGGAGCTTTCGGCGGGTGCGCCGGTGAACTTGGAGCGCAGCCTCAGGTTCGACGGCAAGGTCGGAGGGCACTTTGTTTCGGGCCATGTGGATGGCTTGGGCGTGATCGAGATCCTGGAGTTGCGCGGCAAAGATACGTATCTGCGCGTGAAGGCACCGGCGGGCAGTGGCCGTTATTTGATTCACAAAGGCAGCATTGCACTCGATGGGATGTCGCTGACGGTCGCCGAAGTGGACGGTGACGCTTTCGCCGTCTGGCTGATTCCGACGACTCTGGAGGTCACGAATGTTCGCGCTCGGGGGGTGGGGCAGAGCGTCAATTTGGAATTCGACTTGCTGGGCAAGTATGTCGAGAAATTGTTGAATATTCGCTCACCCTAGCCCGCATTGATGCGCACTGCCCTCACCGTTCTTACCGACGAGCTTCGCCGCCTTAAGACGTCGGGGATGAAGTCGGTCAGTGTTTCCGAATCGAGCCTCGCTGCGTTGCGGTCGGTCGTCCGGCGATCGAGTGCGGCTGTGGCGCTGGGCAACGCTCCAGCCTTCGCGTCGGCGGTGATCACAAGAACTTCCGGCCTGGCCGCGCCGAAATTGAAACCAAGTCTGTTGCCACCACCGCCGGTGCTCACACTGCCGGAGGGGGACAAGGCTGCGCGTTGGGCGGCATTGTTTGCGGCGATGAGTCAGGACGCGGTGAATGTGGCGCACACGCCGCCCGGAAAGAAATTGGTCCTCGGTGGAGGAAGTCTCGATGCCCGAATCATGTTTGTGGCGGACGCTCCGGGGCCGGAAGAGGAAGTGGCGGGCGAGCCCTTTGTCGGTCCGGCGGGTCAGTTGCTCACGAAGATGATAGTGGGGATGGGCCTGACGCGGAGTGCCGTTTACATCGGCAGCCTGATGAATTGGCGGCCGCAGCCGGCGGTGCCCCCGGTGGGGGCGGTCAGTGAAGGCCGACCACCGACGGACGAAGAATTGCGCTATTGTCTGCCATTTTTGCGCGCGCAGGTGGAGGTGGTTAAACCGGCGATAATCGTGGCGTTGGGTTCGACCGTGGCGCAGGGGCTACTCGGGGCGGGGGCATTCAAGAATTTGGGCGAGGTCCGCGGCAGCTGGCGGGAGTTTGCGGGCGTGCCGCTCATGGTGACTTATCATCCCAGTTATTTGCTGCGGCCTCCGGTGGATAATCGGAAAAAGCGGATGGTTTGGGAAGACTTGCTCAAGGTCATGGAGCGCGCCGCGCTACCGATCTCTGAGAAGCAAAGGGGATTTTTCCTGGACAAAACAACATGAGCCCCTGGTTTTTTCGCAGCCTGTTGGTTTTCGTTTTGGTAGGGGTTTCGCTGACCCCGGAGATGCGCGCGGCCGAGGGCGTGTTTGACCTGGAGGTGCTCCGCTATCGGGCAAAATTATTGGCGGCCAAGCCCTATGTGCCGCGCCCGAGTCGCGTGCCGGAGAAGTTGATGCGGCTGACCTACGATCAACACCGGGATATCCGGTTCAACGCGGCGCAATCGTGGGGGCGTCGCGAAGGTCTGCCGTTCCAGCTCCAGTTCTTTCACCCGGGATTTATTTTCGACAAGACCGTGCAGTTTTCGGAACTACGGGGCGGCAGTGAAACGCCGATAGCGTTTTCTCCGCAGCTTTTCAACTACGGCAAAACGGAGGTGGGTCGCGTGCCCGAGTCGATGGGGTTTTCGGGGTTTAGGATTCTTTACCCATTGAACCGGCCGGGTGATGAAATTGGGGCGTTCCAAGGCGCGAGTTATTTCCGGCTGCTTTGTCAGGATGCCTTTTACGGCCTGTCGGCGCGGGGCCTGGCAATCAATACGGGCGATCCCGGCGGCGAGGAGTTTCCCGTATTCGAGGAATTTTGGGTCGAGCGACCCGCGGCGGATGCCAAGGAGATTGTGATCTATGCGCTGCTCGACAGCCCGAGCGTCGCGGGTGTCTACCGGTTTGTGATCCGGCCCGGTGCGGCTACGGTTGCGCATGTGAAAGCGGTGCTCTTCGCGCGGAACCCGATCAAGACGCTGGGGATCGCCCCGCTCACGAGTATGTTTTGGCATGGCGAAACCACGGGATCGAATCACGGGGACTTTCGCCCGGAGGTGCATGACTCCGACGGTCTTTTGGTCAACCATAGTGGCGGTGAGTGGCTGTGGCGGCCGCTGTCGAATCCCGCTACAGTGCGCACCGTGGCGTTTGGCGACCGGAACCCGAAAGGGTTTGGCTTGTTGCAGCGCGACCGGAAATTTTCGAGTTACGAGGATCTTGAGGCCAACTACCACAATCGGCCAAGTGCTTGGGTGGAGCCGGTCGGTGCGTGGGGTAACGGCTCGGTCCGTCTCGTGGAGATTCCCACGCCTGATGAAACCAACGACAACATCGTGGCGTTTTGGGCACCCGATGCCCTGCCGGCGGTCGGCGAACCCATCGAGTTTGAGTATCGCTTGCATTGGTTTCTTGATCAAATCCGACCGCCGGCGGGTGTGGCCGTTGCAACCCGGCGTGGGCACTCGAAAACTCACGAACCTGATTTGGAGCGTTTCGTCGTCGATTTCGACGGGGCCTATTTGGGCAAGAAAGGGCCGGATCCGCTGATTGAACCGGTCGTTTCAGTGGCAGGAGGCGCGAAACTTGTCCATGCGACCGTTCAAAAAAATCCGTATAATGGCACCTGGAGGCTGGCTTTCGCGTTACGGGCGGATGGGAGCAAAAAGCCGGTGGAGTTGAGGGCGTTTTTGCGCAAGCCCCCCCACGCGCTGACCGAAACTTGGACCTACCTGTGGGAACCGTGAATCTGAAACTTTTTGATTGGGCGCGGCTGATTGCTCGATGAGTGCACCGGTGTTGGTCACGTTTTCCGGTGAGTTCCGGCCCTCAACGGGCTCGATGGAAGCTTGGAACGCGGCTTATGTGCGGGTCGAAGATTACTTGCGGGCGCACCGGGTTCATAACCGATTGCACCAAAGCAGGCTCATTCAGGAAATTCTGGAGCGTGCGGCGCGGCGTCATTTGGCCCAGCCTGAGACCCATCCGACCACGTTGGCCGCCGAAGAAACGGAAGCGTTAATGGACGCTTGGTTCGGTGCGGTGCTCTCATCACAAAACGTGCCACCGGAACGCCGGGCGATCGAGGGCCGGGTCGCATTGATGCTCTGTGATGGTTCGGAAAAATGGCCCTATGCCTTTCTGGACGACAAAAATATCCCGGAGGATTTTCGGGCGGCGTTGGAGGCAAGTTCGATGCAGGCCGGCCCCGATATGGTGGTGTCGAGCATGGTCCCGCGGCCGATCGACCTCGGCCCGATTACGGAAGCGGCGGGCGATACGTTGGAGCGGTTTGAGCGGTGGCCGATCCTTCGGACTTTGCTGCTTTGGATGGTGTTTGCCTGCGCGCTGGCCGGGATTTTCTACGCCACACGTTGATCTCCGTCTATGCGTGTCTTCAAACATGATCAGATGACCCAACGTAGGCTTAACCGCCGGCGCTTTCTGTTTTTCTCGGCGATTTTTGGCCTAACGAGTTTGGCCACTTGGTTTATGGCGGACTTGCTGTGGCGGGAAGGGGTCAACGGGCTGGAGCTGGTTTTGCTGGGATTGTTTGTCGTGCTGTTTGCGCACATTGCCGCGGGGTTTTGCACGGCGCTTGTGGGCTTTTGCGTGCTGAATCGCGGCGGCGATAACTGTCGCATCTCCGAGACGCTCGCGCCGAGCGATGATTCGCCCTTGGCGTCCACGGCAATCGTGATGCCGGTTTTTAACGAGGATGTGAGCCGGGTTTTTGAGGGGTTGCGGGTCATCTTCCGCTCGGTGCAGGAAACCAAGAAACTCGAGCACTTTGACTTTTTTATCCTGAGCGATTCGAACCGGCCCAATCAGTGGATTCAGGAGGAGGTGGCGTGGGTCGAATTGTGCAAGCAGGTCGGTGGATTCGGGAAGATTTTTTACCGAAAACGCCGGCACCAGATTAACAAGAAATCCGGCAATGTGGCGGATTTCCTGCGGCGTTGGGGCAAGAACTACCGCTACATGGTCGTGCTTGATGCCGACTCGATCATGACCGGTCGGGCGTTGGTCCGGCTCACGGCGCTCATGGAACAGAATCCACAGGTGGGTATCATCCAGACGGCGCCGAGAATCGTGCATGGAGAGTCGCTTTATGCGCGGCTTCAATCATTTGCGAACCGGCTTTATAGCCCGCTCTTTCTCGCGGGGCTAAACTATTGGCAACAACACGAGGGGAATTACTGGGGACACAACGCGATCATTCGGATCCAGCCATTTATTGATCACTGCGCGTTACCGGACTTGCCCGGCAGCGAACCGTTTGGAGGCCGTATTCTTTCGCACGACTTCGTCGAGGCGGCATTGATGCGGCGGGCCGGCTGGGGCGTCTGGTTGGCGGGTGAGATCGAGGGAAGTTTTGAGGAAGGCCCGCCCTCCCTGATCGAAAGCGCCAAGCGCGATCGACGCTGGTGTCAGGGAAACATGCAACACGCGTGGCTGCTCACGGCGCGCGGGTTCCGACCGGCGAACCGGTTTCATCTTTTGATGGGCGTTATGGCTTATGCATCCTCACCGCTGTGGTTGCTTTTTTTGGCGCTCAGCACGATTCACGTTTTCGATTTGGTGGCGCAACCGTCGGTCGTGGGCGTTTTGCGAGCGCAAGACACGACATCGATTTTTGGCTTTAAGATCGAGGTGCCGGTGGCGTTGACGCTCTTTTTCTTTACGTTGCTGCTCCTTTTCTTGCCCAAATTGGTCAGCGTGGTGCTGACCTTTGGAAACCCCGAAGCGGTCGGGCGTTTCGGCGGGCGGCTGAGATTGGTGATGAGTGCGGTTTTGGAGACGGCAGCCTCGGTGCTTCTGGCCCCGGTGAACATGATGTTCAACGCGAAGTTTGTGCTTTTTACGCTCTTGGGGCAGGGCGTGGGCTGGGTTACCCAGCAGCGCGGAGCCGACGATGACGGCTCCGACTGGCGTGAGGCAATCATCACGCATGGGGGACAGACGGCTTTTGGGCTGATATGGGGTTTGAGTTCCTACATCATCTCACCGCCCTTTTTCTGGTGGCTGAGCCCGGTGCTCGCGGGATTGGTGTTTTCTATGCCGATCTCAATTTTTCTCAGCAAAGCGAGTTTTGGACGGCGGGCGCGCGAGCTTGGAGTCTTTCTTACGCCCGAGGAAACGCATCCGCCTTATGAGTTGAAGCGCCTGCAGCAAAATCTGGCTGAGTGCTACCGCCATTTGCCGCCTTTCGAGCCGCTACGGGCTAACTACGGTTTGATGCAGGCCGTGCTCGACCCTTATGTTAACGCCATGCATGTCGCATTGCTGCGGCAGCGCCGGCCGAGTGATGAGGCTCGCGAGTGGTTTGGTCTGTTGCGGCAGCGGCTGCTCGCCGAAGGCCCGGGGAAGTTTACCAGCAAGGAGACGATGGCGTTGCTGTTGGATGCAGAATCAATGATTTGGCTGCATCGGGAGCTGTGGAGTTCGCCGTCCGACGCGATTGCCGAGTGGTGGAGGCTGGCGATTCGTCAATACAACGTGCTCACCTCAGCGCCCACGACTGCTCTGTATCGTTAACAACGAGCCGAGCGAGGACGCGTTGGGTGGCACCGAAATCAGGCCCCGAGATACTTGCGCAATGCCGCGTCCGTGGCCACGAATTCATTTTTTACGGCTGCAATCCCCGGCTCGATGCCGGCCAAGCCGGTTTCTTTAGAGTAACACTCGATCGTCTCGGCGACTGCGCGCAGCCTCATGGCGCCCAAGCTCGAAGAGGTGCCCTTGATGCTGTGAGCCGCCCGGGTAAAGACTCCAATGTCGCCTGCCGTGAGGCTCGTTTCCAACTCTGCAATGCGCTGCGGCGTGTCTTCGAGGTAGATCGAAATGATTTCCTTCAGGAGTTCATCGGTATCCCCGGGGATTATGGCTCGGAGATTTTCGATCGCCTGAGGGTCAATAAGTGGAAGCTCAGGCATGGCAGATGGTTTGGAGTGCGCCGAGGTACCCGGCACTTAGCAATCGGCCGAATGAGCCGATAGTTTAATCCGAAACCAACAAACACCGCCGCAATTGAGCCCCGCTTAACTCGACCATTCGGGCGCGGTGCTCGCCTCGATCTCATCAATGGTGGTCAGTCCAAGCAGAACCTTTTTCAGTCCGTCGTAACGCAGCGGTTTGTAACCGACCTTGGCGGCTGCTCTGGTGATTTCTTGCGAGCTCCTCCCGTCGGAGATGAGCGCGCGAATCTCTTCGGTGATGAGAACGAGCTCGTGGAAGGCGACGCGTCCCTTGTAGCCGGTGAGACGGCATTTGTGGCAGCCCCGACCGCGATAAAATGTGACGTCGCTCAATCCCTCCTCTTGGAAATATTTCATGAGTACTTCGCGCGTCGGCTGGTAAGCCTCTTTGCAAGACTCGCAGATGCGGGCGGCAAGACGTTGCGCCAAAACTCCGATCACAGAAGGAGCGACCATGTAGGGCTCAACGCCGATTTCAATGAGGCGCACGATCGCTTGGGGCGCGGTATTGGTGTGCAGCGTGGCGAAGACGACGTGGCCGGTGAGGGCCGCCTCAGTGGCGATCTTCGCCGTCTCCAGGTCGCGGATTTCGCCGACCAAGATTGCGTCGGGGTCTTGGCGCATGAGCGCCCGGAGGATGTTGGAGAATTTGAGGTCGATGTGGGCGTTGACTTGAGTCTGGTTTACGCCGGCGAGCTGGATTTCGATCGGATCTTCAATCGTCGAGATGTTGATGTCCGCGCTGTTGATCTCGTTGAGTGCGGCGTAAAGCGTCGTCGTTTTGCCGGAACCGGTGGGGCCGGTTACAAACAAGATACCGTTGGGGTTCTTGATGAGCCGCTTGAACGGTTGGAGGATGGTCTGGGAGATCATCATCTTGTCCAACGTCATCATCGTCTTTTTGCCGCTCATCGCGAGGACGCGGATGACAGATTTTTCGCCGTAGGCGGAAGGAATCGTCGACACCCGGAAATTCGCCGTCTGGGTGCCGACCGGCATTGAGAAGCGACCGTCTTGGGGAAAGCGCGATTCGGAGATATTGAGCCCACTGAGAATCTTGACCCGAGAGATGAGCGCCCGGTGCAGCTTGCGCGAATAGGTGAGGATTTCCCGCAAGTTACCGTCGATTCGAAAGCGGATCCGCGAGTTGGTCTCCTGCGCCTCAATATGAATATCGGTGGCGCGTTCGCGCATCGCGTAGTGGATAATCTCGTCAAGGATTTGGACGAGTGCATTGCTGTCGGCCAATTCCGCCAACATCTCTCCGGCGAGCTCTGGATTGTCGAACAAACTGGAACGTTCCAGCATACCGAGGCTCTGCTCCAGATTTTGCTCGGTGCTATAGTGGATCGCGATGGCGTCCTCAATCTCGAGAGGCAACGCAAAGACGGGGCTGACCGGCATCTGGGCAATGAGGCTGAGCCGTTTGACGAGATCGGCCCGATGGGGCTCGGCCATCGCGGCCGTCAGCACCCCATCGATGACGTAAAGACCGATGGCTTGGGCTTTCTTGGCGACCTCGAGGGGGATTTTTTCCACCGCCTCTTCGGTGATCGTGGAAACAAGAGGATCGACGTAGGCGACGTCGAGGGAATCGGCCCAGTAACGGCAGGCTTCGTCTTTGCCGGTGAGCTTGCCGGTGATAATCGCTTCGAGCAACCTTACGCTGTCGGCATGCTGACTGATGAGTGTTTTGAGTTCAGCCTCGAAGTCGAAATTCGGCAGGGCGCGCAACCGGGCGACGAAAGCTTTACTGTTTGGGTTTGGCACGGCGTGGGGTCTTGGATTTGAAGAATTTTTCGATTTCGTTTTGATCCAGTTTCTCCATTCCGAAATGACCGGTGGTACGCTCAAGCTTCAGTTCGGCAAGCATCTGCGGAAGGAAATAGCGGACTTCGGTGAGCCCGCCCATGGCGCTGGGTGCGGCGGAGTCGCTCGCGGAGTGGGGCAACGTTTCGCTCATGAGAGTATCGGACCGGAATCCGTGGCATCGAAGCTTTTTTCGATAGTTTCCCGCAAAGTTTTCAAGATTTCGTCCTTGGGCGTATCTTTGCGGATGTAGTTGGTGGCGCCGAGTTCGGCGGCTTCTTCGATGACTTGGCGGGTAGCCAGTGAAGTGAGCATAACGACCACGCAGTCAGGGTTGATCGCCTTGAGGGCCCGAAGGGTCTCCAATCCGCCAAGTTTCGGCATGTTTACGTCCAGCAAGACCAGAGCCGGCCGATGCAGGGCGTAAAGAGCCACAGCCTCCTCGCCATTTGATGCCTCGAGGATCGTGGCCTCTTGAACTTGCCGTAGCGCAAGGGAAATGAATTTGCGGATGTGCGCCTCGTCATCGACAAGCAAAATAGAACCGGAAAATTTCATGCGGGGCAGGGGAGCATAACGCGAAATTCGCAGCCAAGGCCGGGAAGATTTTCAGCACTGATCATGCCACCGTGTGCGTCAATTATTTTGCGACAGATCGCCAGACCCAAACCTGTGCTTTTTTCGCCACCGGTTGGTTTCACTGAAAGCCGGCCAAAATCTTTGAAAAGCTTGTCCTTTTCCGATTCCGGAATTCCGGGGCCTTGATCCTTCACCGAGAATCCCCTGCGGCCAACTCCGGTGTGGAGCTCAACGGTTATGGTCGACCCAGGCGGCGAAAATTTCGCGGCGTTGCTGATGAGATTGTCGATCACTTGGCGGATTTTGGCCCCATCGATCAAGGCGAAGGACGGATCGCCGGATGCGGCGTAAACGATTTTAGTGGTTTTTTTTGCCGACTCGATGTTGCTCAAATAGACGGATTTTTCGAGAAGAGCACCCAGGTCTTGCAGTTCGAGTTGCAGCCGAAGCTCCCCGGCCTCGATCGTGGCGACATCAAGCAGCTCGTTGACGAGTTCGAGCATGGATTGGCTTGCTCCATGAATGGTTTTGACGAGATCGAGTTGGTCGGGAGTGAGCGGACCGACCGTGCCGTCGCTGAGGAATTCGGCCAGCCCGCGGATCGATGCCAGCGGATTGCGCAAGTCATGCGCAGCCATCCCGAGAAACTTGTTCTTCGAGGCGTTTGCGTTGCTCAGTTGCTCGACCAGCAATTTTTGGCGCTCAATCAAGATCTGGCTTTGGAGATGCGATCTGATCCGCGCCAAAACCTCTTTGGGCTTAAACGGTTTCGGCAGATAATCCACGCCGCCGGCAGCCAACCCCTCCACGACGTCGTCGGATTCGCTCTTTGCCGTGACGAAAATGACCGGAGCACAGTCCGAAACATAGGTCTGGCGTAGGCGCCGACAGGTCTCCAACCCGTCGATCCCAGGCATCATCACGTCGAGCAAGACAAGATGCGGTCGGACTTTTTCGTAAATTTCGAGGGCGGCTTCGCCAGATGCAGCCTCTGAAATGATGTAGTTGGCTTCACTTAAGATGCCCTTCAAAATGCGCAAATTGGAGCGATCGTCGTCGACAATGAGAATCTTTCGGCCTTCGAGGTCGATCTCAGGTAGAGATGTAAGATGTTCCATATGTTAAGTTTGCTTTACTCGAAGACTAGCCAATGGCAAGTTGCCACGTTTATTTCGCTCGTCAAGCTATTGGATGCCCCCGGGTTTTAGAATGGATTCAACCCACTAGGCGGGCGTTGGGTAAATCTTCGTATCACAATATCGCGATGCGTTGATATTTAACTTGCCTGACCAACGCTCGTTGTTTTCGTCGTGCTTCCTAAATCCTATGGCAAACACATTTGTTTTTTCCTCCGAATCCGTCGGCGAGGGTCATCCAGACAAAGTCGCTGACTTGATCTCTGACAGCGTCCTAGATGCCTGCTTGGCCATCGATAAGACGAGCCGCGTCGCCTGCGAAACCTTCGTCAAGTCCAACATCGTGGTGGTTGGGGGTGAGATCACGATCCCGAAGCTCCAAGACAAGAAAACGGGTAAAACCAAGGCCCTTGAGGAGGCGATCAATCTCGGTAAGATTATCCGCGACGCGATTCGGCATATCGGTTATACGAACGACGATGATGTGTTTCACGCCGACACTGTTTTCATCAACAACTACCTGACTGCCCAGTCAGCAGACATCTCCCAAGGTGTTGATGCGAAAAAAGTTGAGGGCAAGAAGACCGCCGAGCAAGGCGCCGGTGATCAAGGCCTCATGTTCGGCTACGCGTGCAGCGAGACACCCGAATTGATGCCCACCCCGGTGATGTTTGCTCACCGCCTTGGTCGAGAGCTCACCAAAATCCGCAAGAGCGGCAAAGTGAAGTGGCTCCGGCCCGACGCGAAGTCCCAAGTTTCTGTGCGCTACGTCGACGGTAAGCCCACCGAGGTCGTGAATGTCGTCATTTCGACCCAGCACACCGCAGATGTTTCTCACTCGGAAATCGAGTCGTTCCTCATCGATCACGTCGTCAAGAAGGTCATCCCTGCCTCGATGCTGAATGACCGCACCGAATATCTCATCAATCCGACCGGTCGCTTTGTAATCGGCGGACCCCAAGGCGACTCCGGTCTTACCGGCCGCAAGATTATCGTTGATACCTACGGCGGTTGGGGACGTCACGGCGGCGGCGCGTTCTCGGGCAAAGATCCCTCCAAGGTCGACCGCTCAGCTGCCTATATGGCGCGTTGGGTGGCCAAGACAATTGTCGCCTCGGGCCTCTCGTCGATCGCTGAACTCCAGGTCGCTTACGCCATCGGCCACCCGAAGCCTGTGAGTGTTTACGTCGATACCTTCGGTACCGGTGTCGTGGCCGACTCCATCATCTCCGAAGCGGTGCAAAAAGTCTTCAGTTTCAAGCCCGCCGATATCGTCAAGCAGCTCAATCTGCTGCGGCCCATCTATCGCGAAACCACCAACTACGGACATTTCGGCAAAGCCGGTCTCCCGTGGGAAATCACCAACAAAGCCTCCGCACTCAAAGCGGCGGTCAAAGCTCTGTCCAAATAAACCTCTCCTGTCCGCGCTCACGCGCACTATCCTTCATGGCAAAAAAAACCAAAGCCGACTTCCACGTTAAAGACATCACTCTAGCCGACTGGGGTCGGAAAGAGCTCAACGTAGCCGAGCACGAGATGCCCGGCCTCATGTCGCTCCGTAAAAAATACGGTCCGAAAAAGCCGCTTAAGGGCGTCCGCGTCACCGGTTCGTTGCATATGACGATCCAGACGGCGGTGCTGATCGAGACCATGGTCGAACTTGGCGCCGATGTGCGCTGGGCTTCCTGCAACATCTTTTCCACGCAAGACCACGCCGCCGCCGCGATCGCGAAGGCCGGCGTGCCCGTCTTCGCTTGGAAGGGCGAGACTCTCGAAGAGTATTGGGATCTTACCTGGAAAGCAGTCAGCTTCCCCGGCGGGAAAGGCCCCGAGATGGTCGTCGACGACGGTGGCGACGTCACCTTGCTTCTGCACAAGGGCTACGAGATGGAGCTTGGCAGTGACTGGGTGAACTCCGCTTCCGGTTCGCATGAGGAACAGGTCATCAAAAACCTGCTCAAAAAGATCGGGAAGACTCAAAAGGGTATCTTTACCGCGATGATCAAAGACTGGCGCGGCGTCTCGGAAGAGACCACCACCGGCGTGCACCGCCTTTATCAGCTTCACGAGCAGGGCAAGCTCCTTGTGCCAGCGATCAACGTGAACGACTCGGTCACCAAGTCGAAGTTCGACAACCTTTACGGCTGCCGCGAGTCCCTCGCCGACGGCCTGAAGCGCGCGACCGACGTCATGATCGCCGGCAAAGTCGCCTGCGTCTGCGGTTACGGCGATGTGGGCAAAGGCTCGGCGTTCTCGCTGAAAGGCTTTGGCGCCCGCGTCATCGTCACCGAGATCGACCCGATCAACGCCCTGCAAGCCGCGATGGAAGGCTTCGAGGTCAACACCCTCGAAAGCACCCTCGGTGTCGCCGACATTTACGTCACCACGACCGGTAACAAGGACGTCATCACCCTCGAGCACATGGCGAAGATGAAGGATCAAGCCATCGTCTGTAACATCGGCCACTTCGACAACGAGATCCAAGTTGATCGCCTCTACAAGGCGAAGGGCGTCAAGCGCGTCACCATCAAGCCACAATACGATCTCTTCACGTTCCCCAGCGGCAACAGCATCTATTTGCTCGCAGAGGGGCGCTTGGTGAACCTCGGCTGTGCGACCGGCCATCCGTCGTTCGTCATGTCGGCATCCTTCACGAACCAGACGCTCGCCCAACTCGATCTCTGGAAGAATCGCGACACCTACAAGGCCGGCGTCTATCGTTTGCCCAAGCACCTCGACGAGGAAGTTGCCCGCCTTCATTTGGAACGCATCGGCGTGAAGCTGACCGTCCTCTCGAAATCGCAGGCCGAATACCTCGGAGTGTCTCCGGGCGGTCCTTACAAAGCCGACCACTATCGCTATTGATCACGCTCCTGTTTGCGGCCGAAACGCCGCAAGGAGTGCGCCAAGCGCCGCCCCCAACGGGTCGGCGCTTTTTTGTGCCCACACGCTCTGTGCGTATTTTTTGAGGGCAAGGAGACCGGGTTTGAGCCGGGCAAGCAAAACGAGGAGGGGCTGAGTCGATGCCCATGGGAACGCGATGGCCCGAAGGATCGAAAGGGCGAGGTGCGCGCTCGATTCTCGATGCAACACGCCGAGCACGTCCGAATTCAGAATAGGGAAGCGGCCCGATTTTTTCAGACCGATGTTGCCAATATGACGGGCAACTTGAATCGCCTAGTTTTTCTCTTTTAAGGAGAAAAATGGCGGGATGGACGGGACTCGAACCCGCGACCTTCTGCGTGACAGGCAGACGCTCTAACCAGCTGAGCTACCACCCCGTGTGAACGGGAAAGAGTGCGAAAAGTAGAATTCGACTTGGCCAAGTCAAGCGCCTGTTTTGCCCTTGTGCGTATCGTGCGGGTGCGTAGCACTCACGGGAGCTTTGCGGTGGTAGCTCAGCTGGATAGAGCAGCGGTTTTCTAAACCGCCGGTCGGGTGTTCGAGTCACCTCCACCGCACCATTTTCTTCAGCGGCTGCCCGCTTTTGCGGGCCGCGGGGCGAAACGGTAGGTCGTGTTGAAAATCAGTTCGATTGTCTTTGAGACAAAAACCCGGACCTTGATTTTACCGGTGTCGGCGTCGGTCGGTGTCGCGTGGCCCTCGATGCGGCGAGTTTCACCGGTTTCGCGACGGGCCAGGCCGCTAAACTCAACGCGCTCGCCGCGGGCGAGGCGGGAAAGTTGTTCAGAGCTGAAGTCGATACCGAGCGCGCCGCGTTCGTTGTAGAAAAAATAGGGGAAGACCTTCGCCGTATAGACGGATTCGAAACGGGAGCCCCTGCGTTCGAACGTCGGCATCGTCAAAGTAACGGTGCCGACGTAGATCGAAGTTTTGGCCGGGGCGATGGCGACGGTGGCGTAACGGTCCTCCGCTGCGGTGAGAATGGCAGTGGTGAAGCTCAGGTAGATGAACATCCAGCGCGGGAACATGGAGCAAATCGTGCGTCGCGGATGGTCCCGGGCAACTGCTCTTTCGCGTTGCGCGGCGGGGTGGGGCGGCGTGTGCTCGCTTTTTCTTATGGCCAAATCTTCACAAGCCACTTGGGGCGGACGTTTCACCGCCGGCCCCGCCGAATTGATGCTCAAATTCAGCGAGTCCGTCTCGTTTGACCATCGCCTCGCGCCCTTCGACATCGCCGGCAGCAAGGCCCACTCGGCGATGCTGGCGCACGTGGGCCTGATCACAATTGAGGAGCGGGCGGCGATCCACGCGGGCCTCGATGCGATTCTGGCCGAGATTGAGGCCGGCCGGTTTAAATGGGATCAGAAGCTTGAGGATGTGCACATGAACATCGAGCAGGCGCTCACCAAGCGGGTTCCGGCTGCGGCCAAGCTCCACACGGCGCGCAGCCGTAACGACCAAGTCGCGACCGACATGCGGTTGTGGTTCAAGCATGCCGCCGCCGTGCTGGGCGAAAAAATCCTTGGCGCGCAGCGGGCCTTGCTCGCCGTCGCTTCGGCGCATCGCGACGTGCTCATCCCGGGCTACACCCACCTGCAGCGGGCGCAACCGGTGTTTTTCTCGCACCATCTTTTTGCTTGGATGGAAATGCTCGAGCGCGACCGGGCGCGGCTCGCGGAGGTGGCGGCCCACGCCAATTGGTGTCCCTTGGGTTCGGGTGCCATCGCCGGCACGACGTTGCCGATCGACCGGGAGTTTTCGGCCGAAGCGCTGGGCTTCGTTGACGCGAAGGGCCGGCCGCAGGTCACCCAGAATTCGATGGATACGGTGGCTGACCGCGACCTCTTTATCGAGTTTGCCGCGGCCTGTGCGACGTTTGGCGTCCATGTTTCGCGGATCGCGGAGGACCTCATTCTGTGGAGCAGCACGGAATTCAAGTTCGTGGAACTGCCCGATGCGTTCTGCACCGGCTCCTCGTTGATGCCGCAGAAAAAAAATCCCGATTCCTGCGAACTGCTCCGGGGCAAGTCGGCGCGTCTGCAAGGCAATCTCCAAACGTTGCTCACGCTCGTGAAGGGCCTGCCGCTCACCTACAACCGCGATCTGCAGGAGGACAAACCGCCGGTGTTCGATAGCTTTGACCAGACCGCGTTGTGCGCCGATGTGCTCGCGGGCACGATCGGTGGCATGGCGGTGGTGCGCGAACGGTGCGCAGCGGCGGTGGCTGATCCGGCGTTGCTCGCGACTGATCTGGCGGACTATCTTGTGCTCCGGGGCGTGCCGTTTCGCCAAGCGCATCACGCGGTCGGAGACGTCGTGAAACTCGCCGAGCGGCTCGGTCTTCCGCTCGACCAATTGCCCACCGCGGAAATGCAGAAAATCAATCCGGCTTACGGCGACGATTGGCGCTCGGTATTTGATTTGAAGCGCGCGCTCGCCAAGCGCACGGGCACCGGGATGCCCGGGCCAAAGCAGGTGGCGAAGCAATTCGCCCGCTGGCAAAAACTGCTCCGCTAATTCCTCGGCCGGCGATCCCGGTGTGCCCACGTGTCGCTGTTTCCCACCGCCAAATCCGATCCGGAACTCGCGCCCTACCGGGCGGGATTGTTGTTCGGATTCTTCAATGCGCTCACTTGGCAGATCGCGATCGGCACGCCGATGGTGTTGTTTGCCGAGCGGCTGGGGGCGACGTCGTTTCAAGTCGGGTTGATCTACTCGTTCGTTTTTCTGCTCACGCCGGTACAGATCGCGGCCACGGCGTTGTTGCCGGTTTTTGGGTTTAAACGCGTCACGCTCGGTGGCTGGGGATTGCGCAGCTTCGCGTTGGTGGTGCCGGTGTGGTTGACGATGCTGGCCCCGCCGGTGGGCCAACCGTGGATGGTGGCGACGTTGATCTGGAGTGTGTTTTTTTTCTGCTTTTTCCGCTCGGTCGGCGCGGCGGCGATGACGACGTGGTTTCTCGGGCTTTTGCCGCCCTCCGTGCAGGGGCGCTATTTTGCGTCGGATCAATTTTTATCGGGCGTGGGCGGAGTGGGGACGTTGATTGCCTGTGCGGCGCTCTTCGCGCTGCTGCCGATTTATCAGGCGTTGTTGGTGCAATACGTGATCGCGCTCGTCGGTTCCACGTTGAGCTACTATTCGCTCAAGCGCCTGCCGGATATTGAGCGTCCGACGGCGATTTCGCTGAGTTCCGTGGTTCGCGATACGCCGAGGATCATGTTCGCGCGCTCGGAGTTCCGCCGTTACCTCTGGCTCGCGGTCGGTTATACGGTCATCACCACGCCGATCCCGCCCTTTGCGGCTTACTACTTGAAGGTCGGTCCGCAGTTGTCGGCGGGCGTCATCATGCAATTCGAAGTATTGCGCTACCTGGGCGTCATTGCGGGGGCCTGGATGTTGCGGCGGCGGATCGATGCGGTGGGCGCAAAACCGTTTTTCCTGCTGGCGCTCGGTCTGATCGCTTTCATTGCGGTGATTTTCTGGCTGTATCTGCAGCAAATCGTGGGTGGTCTGGCGACGGTGGGCGGGTTGTATTTCGCGGTCGGCTTCGGTGCAGTGTGCTGGAATATCGCGAATCTCCACTATCTCCCGAAGATCTCGCCGGCAGACGAGCGCGCGTTGTTTGTTTCGGTGCACGGCGCGGTCACGGCCTGCATTGGGGGCTGCGCGCCGATTCTGTGGGGTTTCGTGCTCAAGAGTTTGGGGCCCGGGGGGGCGCCGGCGGTTGATGTCGGGTTGTTCCAGTGGTTTTTTGCGAGCGTGGTCGCGGGCGCCTGCGTGCTCTCCGTTTTGATTGCGCGGCTCCACGAGGACACCAAGACCCACGTCGATCCTATCATCATCGGCAACGCCGTGCTCAATCCGTTTCGGGCTGCTTCCTACCTCGTCAATCTGATCGACGCCAAGGGTATCGTCCGCGAGGTCGTGCCCTCGCGTTCGGATCGCAAGTAGCCCTGCGCGATTATGGCCACGGTTCGCATTCTCTCCGATCGGGTCGCCAACCAGATCGCCGCCGGCGAGGTGATCGAGCGGCCGGCGGCGGTCGTGAAGGAACTCGTCGAGAACGCCCTTGATGCCGGGGCCACGCGCATTGAGGTCGAGTTTCGCCATGGCGGGCGGGCGCTCATGCGGATCGAGGACAACGGCCACGGCATGACGCGCGATGATGCCCTGCTCGCGCTGGAGCGACATGCCACCAGCAAGATTGCGGAGGCGGCCGATCTCGACCGGTTGCATACGTTCGGATTTCGCGGTGAGGCGTTGCCGTCGATCGCCAGCGTCGCGCGCTTTGAGCTGCAAACGCGCCCCGCCGACCGCGACGCGGGCACGGAGATTTTGGTCAATGGAGGTAAGTTCGTCCACGTGCGCGAGTGCGGCCGGCCGGTCGGCACGCGCATCGAGGTGACGCATCTCTTCAACTCGGTTCCGGCGCGGCGAAAATTCCTCAAAACGGACCAGACCGAGGCGGCGCACATCGTGCAATGTGTGCGGCTGTATGCGCTCGCGAGTCCGCGGGTGGCTTTCACCCTCATCGAGGACGGCCGTGAGATTTTTCGTTCCCCGGAGTGCACCACGCTCGTCGAGCGAGTGGAGGAAATCTTCGGTCGGCAAGTGGCCGACGCGGTCGTTCCGATTGAGAGCACGGAGTCTGGTTTGAAACTCTCGGGCTTGATCGGCCGACCGGGCGTGGGTCGGGCGACGCGCCATGAGATGATTGTCTTTGTGAACGGCAGGCCCGTGGACAGTCGCACGCTGAACTACGCGTTGATCGAGAGCTACCACGAGTCCCTGCCCAAAGGCCGTTACCCGCTGGCCTTTGTCTTTTTCGACTGCGACCCGGCGGCGGTGGATGTGAATGTGCACCCGGCGAAACGTGAAGTTCGCTTCCGCAGCGAGCCGCAGGTGCGGAGCTTCGTAATTCGTAGTGTGCTGCAACGCCTGCGGGAGCTCGGCGGACCAATCGTGCCGTCGACCACGGCAGGCATGTCAACCTTGCCGCCCGCGCTCGCTCCGCTCGTGGTGCCGCAGGCGGTTCGCCCCACTGCCGCCCCGGCAGTCTGGCCGCCGCCGATGGTGCGTGGGCCGGAGCGTCCGGCGATGTCGCCGCCGGTACTACCCATACCCATGCCGGCGACACCCGCCCCGAATCCGGCGCCCAAGATCCAGAACCTGCATTGGCGGTTCGTTGGGCTGGCGCACGGGAGTTATGCGCTGTTTGAGACGGAGGCCGGGCTCGTGCTGCTGGATCGGCGCGCGGCCCACGAGCGCGTGTGGTTCGATCGGTTGTTGGCGCAGTTTGCCGAGGGCGCGGTGCCGAGCCAACGGCTGTTGCTGCCATTGCCGCTTGAGCTCGATCCGATCGCAACGGCGTTGTTGCTCGACCGTTTGAAGTTTCTCAACGGGCACGGCTTCGAGGTGGCGGAATTTGGCCGAAACTTTTTCCGCGTGGAAGGAGTCCCGGCCTGGATGGAGCCGGCCGATGCCGAGCCTTTTTTGCGCGACATATTGGGCGCGCTCCGTGACGGCCGCCTGCCCGAGGGCAATCTTGCCCTGGCTCGGGCCGAACTCGCCCGGCTCGCAGCCGCGAAGGCCGTGCGTCTCCCCGGTTCGCCCGGCGAGGTCGAGTTGCGCAGCCTGCTCGGTGAACTTTTTGCCACCCCAACGCCTCTGACCAGTCCTTCGGGCCGGCCCACGTTCATCGAGATCAACCACGGCGAGCTCGCCCGCCGTTTCCAGAAGTAGGCCTGTCACGGAAAATTAACTTCTGGATGCCGCCCCGCGCTGGCACGAATCTTGTTACTCATGCATCTCCTAACTCATGGCCAAATCTGCCGCTAAGCCCAAAGCTCCGACTCTTGCTCCTGCTGAACCCGTGTCCGCTTCGGCCGGCCGGAGGCACGCTGATGCGCCCGACGTCGTTCTCCGGTCATTGATCCTCCGTCACCTCACCTCGACGTTGGCCCGCCACCCCTCGACGGCCACGTCCCGGGACTGGTGGGTCGCCACTGCTCTTTCGGTGCGCGACACCATTCATGAGCGCCTGATTGCGACGCAAGCGGTGCACAACGAACAAAACGTCCGCCGCATTTACTATTTCTCGCTCGAATATCTGATGGGCCGGCTTTTCGGCAACAACTTGCTGGCGACCGGACTGCTCGGCGCGGCGGAAGCGGCGCTGAAGGGCCTTGGTCAAGACTTCGAAAAGATCCGCGAATCCGAGGTCGACATGGGTCTCGGCAACGGCGGTCTGGGCCGGCTCGCCGCCTGTTTTCTGGATTCGTTGGCGACCCAGGATTACCCCGCGCTCGGTTACGGCATCTACTACGAATTCGGCCTGTTTAAACAGTCCTTCGTCGACGGCCATCAAGTTGAGGCACCCGACAACTGGATCATCTTCGGCAGTCCGTGGGAGGTTGTCAGGCCGGAATACACTCAGGAAGTCCGCCTCTTCGGCCGCGTCGAAAACGTCTTCGACGACCGGGGCAACTACCGACCGCGCTGGGTCGATACGAAGACCATCCTCGGCGTTCCGCACGACATTCCCACCGCGGGCTTTGGCACGCAGACGGTAAATCTCCTTCGGCTCTGGGCTTCGAAGTCCACCGAGGATTTCGACTTGGCCGCGTTCAACAGCGGCGGCTACGTCGATGCCGTCCGCGAGAAAGCCGTGGGCGAGACGATTTCAAAAGTTCTCTACCCGAACGACAAGACGGAGAACGGCAAAGAGCTGCGGCTCGTGCAGCAGTATTTCTTCGTCGCGTGCTCGTTGCGGGACATCATCCGCCGGCACCTGCGCACCAGCGGAAACTCCTGGGACAATTTCGCCGCCAAGGTCGCCGTGCAGCTCAACGACACGCATCCGGCGATCGCGATCGTCGAGCTCATGCGCATCCTCGTCGACGAGGAGAACTTCTCCTGGGACCGCGCCTGGTCGATCATCAACTCGACCTTCGCCTACACCAATCACACCCTGTTGCCGGAAGCGCTCGAGCGCTGGAGCGTGCCCCTCTTCGAGCGCGTGTTGCCGCGCCACCTCCAGATTATCTACGAAATCAATTCCCACCACATGGACGCGGTCGAGGCCCGCTGGCCGGGTGATGACGAAAAGAAGCGCATCTGCTCCATCATCGAGGAAAACGGCCACAAGATGGTCCGTATGGCCCATCTCTCGGTCGTCGGGTCGCACGCGGTCAACGGCGTCGCCGCCCTCCATACCGCGTTGCTCAAGAAAGATCTCTTTCCGGAGTTCGACACGCTCTTCCCCGGGAAATTTCAGAACAAAACCAACGGGGTCACGCCGCGCCGCTGGCTGCTCAAGTGCAATCCGCGCCTCGCCGCATTGATCACACGGACGCTTCCCGGCAAAGCCTCGACCGATTGGCCGCGCCATCTCGACCTGCTCCGCGGGCTGGAAAAATCCGCCGATTCGACCGCATTTCAAAGCGAGTTCATGGCGATCAAGCGCGCCAACAAGGCCGATCTCGCCGCCGTCATCAAAGCCGAGTGCGGCGTCACCGTCTCGCCCGACGCGATCTTCGACGTGCAGATCAAGCGACTGCACGAATACAAGCGCCAGCACCTGAATTTGCTGCACATTCTCGCCCTCTATCGGCGCCTCTTGCAGAACCCGTCCCTCGACATTTTTCCTCGGGTTTTCATCTTCGGGGCCAAGGCTGCCCCCGGCTACGATGTCGCGAAAAACATCATCCGCGCGATCAATACCATCGGAGCCCGCATCAACGCCGACGAGCGGATCGGCGGCAAGTTGAAGGTGGTTTTTCTTCCGAATTATCGCGTCTCGCTGGCGGAGAAAATCATTCCGGCGGCCGACGTCTCCGAGCAGATTTCCACCGCGGGCAAGGAAGCGTCCGGCACCGGCAACATGAAGCTCATGGCCAACGGCGCACTCACCATCGGCACGCTCGACGGGGCCAACGTCGAAATCGACGAAGAGGTCGGCGCTGAGAACATCTTCATCTTCGGCCTCACCGTCGAACAGGTCGAAGCCCTATGGTCCAAGGGCTACAATCCATGGGACTATTACCATGCCGACGAGGAACTGCGCGCCGTAATCGACTGGCTCGGCAGCGACTATTGGACGCCGGGTGAGTCCGGTGCGTTTGCCGCCGTGCACGATTCGCTGCTGAAACACGGAGACCCGTTTTTGGTGCTCGCCGATTTCCGCGCCTATTGTGAGGCCCAGGCCAAGGTGGATGCGGCTTACCGGGACAAGGCACGCTGGGCGAAGGCCGCGATTTTAAACACCGCGCGCGTGGGCAAATTCTCCAGCGACCGAACCATCCGCGAATACGCGGAGCAGATCTGGAAGCTACCCGCCGTCGCGGTGACGTAAACCTCGCGGGCTCCCGTTGACTGACGGCCCGCGGCGGTTTGGCTTCCAGCGGATGCCGTCCGCCCCTTCACGAATTTTGCTGCTCGCGCTGGCGTTGGGTTTGGGGGCGTCGGCGCGGGCGCAACTGCCGGCGCTCTCCGGTGAGTTGCAGGGCGATTTTCTCCCACCGTTCGCGGACGCGCCAAAGGTGCGTTGGGAACTAGACTTGAAGACTGCTCCCGCCGGACGGCGCGAAGGAAGCCTTGGGGTGTCTGCGCCCGGCTTGCGGGCCGACGTTGCCGTGGAAACCGACGCGGGTTTCGCGAGCGGCGGATGGCGGATCAGGGCCGCCGAAGTTGAGCTAGGCCCGTGGCTCGCGTTGCTTGCGCCTAAGCTTGCCCCGGCGCTCGTCGGCGCCGAGGTGACGGGAACCTTGCGGTTGAGCGGCGAGGGCACCGTGAGCCAAGGCCAACCGGCGGGCCGGATCGCGTTGGAATGGCGGGAAGGTGCGGTGAAGCACGCCGCTCAAGGTTGGGCACTGGAAGGCGTCGCTTTGGCCGGCGAATTTACCTTCGATGCGGCGGCGAAGACTTGGTCGAGTGTGGCTCCGGCGAAGCTCACGGTGCGCACGATCGCGACCAATCGTTTCGGTGCCCGGAATCTGGTCCTGCGCGTTCAGGTCGATGAGAAACTTGTGGCTCGTGTCGCCGAGGCCACCGTTGAGATCGCGGGAGGCGAGATCACGGCGGCTCCGTTCGTGGTTCCGCTCGTGCCCCCGGTGATCGACGTGAAACTGCGCCTCGCGCGCATTGGACTGCAAGACGTGGTGGCGCTCGTGCCGACCGGACTTTCCGAGGGCAGGGGGCGGGTGGACGGCGAGTTGGAACTGGGTTGGAGCAAGGCTCTCGGCTTAAAGATCGGCGCCGGGCACCTGCTGATGACACCCGATGAACCGATGGTGCTCCGGCTGGCGGCAGCGCCGGGGCTTTTGAGTGCAAGTATGCCGGAGCGCTTTGCGTTGCTGCCAGCGTGGTTGGGTCCGGTCTCGCGGTGGTTTTCACCGGTGAATCCGGGGTTTGCCGATCTGGTCGCGATTGAACTCGGGCGAACCGCGCTGACGGTGGACTCGTTGGCGGTGCGCCTCACGCCTGAAGGCGACGCTCGCGGGCGCTCGGCACGGGTGATCGTCAGCGCGCGACCGGAGATCGCGGGCACCTCGATCGGCCCCGTTTCCTTTGAGATCGATGTGACCGGGCCGCTGGCCTACGTGCTCCGGCTCGGGGTGGAAAACGGCACCACGCTTAAAGTGCGTTAAGGAAACTTTCGTTGCCAGTCGTAGTCTCAGAATCACATCTACTCCCATGTTTCGCCCCGCGCTCCTCGTCCTCGGATTGGCTCTCCTTTCCGGTTGCCTCAACGTCACCGTCCAACCGATCGAAGTGCGCGTCCAGGCTACGCTCGATGTGAATGTGAAGGTGGACCGGGCGCTCGACGATTTTTTCGGCGACCTCGATGAAAAGTCCGCGACGATCAATCCACCGTCGGCCAAGTAACCTCTATCCTCCATGAAAACTATCCTGCTCCGTCTTTGTCTTCTTGTCGGTTTGCTTTCGGTCGGCGTCGTGGCTGCGCGGGCGGCCGAGGATCTCGGTGTTGTGAAGGCCCGTCTTGCGCAACGGCTCGGTGCCCTCGACCAATTCAAGTCTTCCGGCGCGATCGGTGAAACCAACCGCGGGTTGGTCGATCTCCGCGCCGCCAGTCCGGCGGCCGGCGATTTGGTGGCCGCTGAGAACCGGGATCGTGGAATTGTTTACGCTGCGATCGCGCAGCAGACGGGCTCGACGGTTGAGACCGTCGGTCGGGCGCGGGCCAAGCAGATCGCCGCGGCCAGCGCTTCCGGCGTTTGGGTCCAGCGCGAGAGCGGCGAATGGTATAAGAAATAGTTTCGGATCGCAGCGGCCGTGAATCAGCGGCCGATCGGGCATTGATTCGATGGGGGGGATGGCTCACTTATTTTGCCCACGAAGGTTCTCTTTCTTATGTTTCCATCCCATGCTTTTCCTCGGTTCGCCGCGATTGCGCTTTGTGCCGCAGCTTTTTTTGCGGCGCGCGTTGACGCCGCCGCGCCAGCCTTCTCCCCGGCGATCGTCTATGATTTCGGCGGCAAGTTCGACCGCTCGTTCAACCAGTCGGCGAGCGAAGGCGCGGAGAAGTTCAAAAAAGAAACGGGTATCGCCTTCCGTGAATTCGAAATCTCCAACCCGGCCCAGCGCGAACAAGCGCTGACCCAACTCGCTCGCCGCGGGGCGACGATCATAGTCGCCGTCGGTTTCACCCAAGCCTCGGCCGTAGAGAAGGTCGCGAAGCAGTTTCCCGCGGTGAAGTTCACGATCATCGACGCGACCGTCGATCTCCCTAACGTGCAATCGGTGAATTTCCGCGAGCAGGAATCTTCGTTTCTCTGCGGCATGGCGGCGGCGCTGGCTTCGAAGAGCGGTAGAATTGGTTTCGTCGGCGGCATGGATATTCCGCTGATCCGGAAATTCGCTCTCGGCTACGTGGAAGGCGCCAAGTTCGTGAATCCCAAGATCGAGGTTTTCCAAAACATGACGGGCACCACGCCCGCTGCGTGGGGCGATCCGACGAAAGGCGCGGAGCTCGCCAGGAGCCAGTTTGGGCGCGGGGCTGATGTGATTTTCCACGCGGCCGGCGCGACGGGCATCGGCGTGATGCAGGCGGCCAAAGACGCCGGCAAGCTCAGCATCGGCTGCGACAGCAACCAAAACTACCTGCATTCCGGCGGGGTCCTCACTTCGGCGGTGAAGGCGGTCAACGTCGCCGTGCACAAAACGTTTCTCGACGCGAAGAACGGCTCGTGGAAGCCCGGCGTCATCGCCCTCGGTCTGGCGGAGGACGGCGTCGGCTACGCGCTCGACGAGCACAACCGGAAGCTCATCACGCCGGAAATTGAGGCGCGGCTGAACCAGGCCCGGGCGGACATCGTGAGCGGAAAAATCAAGGTTTCGGAATACAAGGCGCAGTGAGCGACGAAGCTGGGAGCGCGACCGCCCCGGGTCGCAACTCAGATGGCGCGGCTGGAGCCGCCCGTGCTCCCGCGCTTGAACTCCGCGCAATCGACAAACGGTTCGGCGCGGTGCATGCGAATCGCGCCATCTCGTTCACGGTCGCGGCGGGCAGTATTCACGGGCTGATCGGCGAGAACGGGGCGGGCAAATCGACGTTGATGAACATCATCTACGGCTTTCACCGCGCGGACTCGGGCGAGATTCTCGTGCACGGCAGGAAGGTGGACATCGCCTCGCCCCAAGCCGCGATTGCGGCGGGCATCGGGATGGTGCACCAGCACTTCAGGCTCGTGGAGAATTTCACGGTGCTGGAGAACGTGATCCTCGGGGTCGAGGGTGGCGCTTTGCTGGCCGGCGGGTTGACGGCGGCGCGACGGGAGCTAGAGAAATTGGCCCGCGACTACGGTCTTGAGGTGCCGCTCGATTCCATGATTTCCGAGCTGTCGGTCGGATTACAGCAGCGGGTCGAGATCCTGAAAGCGCTCTATCGTCGGGCTGAGATTTTGATTCTCGACGAGCCGACGGCGGTGCTGACGCCCCAAGAGGCGGATCAACTTTTCAAAATGCTCGGTCGGCTGCGCGAGCAGGGGAAGGCGGTCATTTTGGTCACCCACAAGCTCCGTGAAATCATGGCGATCACGGACCGCGTGACGGTCATGCGGCAGGGCGCGGTCGTTGCCGAGGTGATGACGAAGGAAACTTCGCCGCGCGGTCTCGCCGAGAAAATGGTGGGCCGGGCGGTGCTGTTGCAGGTGGACAAAAGCCCTGCGACGCCGGGGGTGGCATTGCTCTCGGTGACAGACCTCGAAGTGCGCGACCGGTTGGGCGTGCCGCGAGTCAAGGGCGTCAGTTTCGAGCTCCGCGCGGGTGAAATCGTCGGCGTAGCCGGCGTGGCGGGGAACGGTCAGTCGGAGTTGCTGGAGGCGCTTGCGGGCATCCGTGCGCCGAGTCGCGGGGAGATACGTCTCGGTGGACGCGAATTGGTGCGCGAGCAACTCGACGCTCGGGCGCGGCGGGCGCTGGGCCTGGCGCATGTGCCCGAAGACCGGCTGAGGATGGGGGTCGTCGCGAGTTTTTCGGCCGAGGCGAACGCGATGCTCGGCTACCATGATCGGCCGCGCTACGGCCGGGGATTGTTTTTGGACCAGGCGGCAAGCTTGGCGGGTTGCGAGGCCAAGATGAAGGAATTCGACGTGCGCCCGGCGCAACCGGCGTTGCGGATCTCGGCGTTCTCCGGCGGCAACCAGCAAAAACTCGTCATGGCGCGGGAGATCGACGCGGACCCGAGTGTGTTGCTGATCGGCCAGCCGACGCGGGGCGTGGACATCGGGGCGATCGAGTTCATCCACCGGCGTTTGCTCGCGCTGCGCGACGCGGGCAAGGCGTTGCTCGTGGTCTCGGTGGAGCTCGACGAGATCCTCGGGCTGGCTGACCGCATTTTGGTGATGAATGGCGGCGAGATCATGGGTGAGTTGGCGCGCGCCGAAGCGACGGAGGAGAAGATCGGGCTGATGATGGCCGGGGTCCGCGGGGAGGGCGGCGTATGAGTGCGCCCGGCAAACTGCCGCGCTGGGCGGAACTTGGCTTGCTGCCTGTGATCAATCTGGTCGTCGCGCTGCTGATCTCGGGCGTCGTGATCAAGCTGCTCGGTGAAAGCCCGGTGGCGGCGTTTAAGCTCATGGCGGCGGGATCGGTGGGGACGCAGGAGGGCATCGGTTACACGCTCTACTACGCGACGAACTTTATCTTCACCGGTCTGGCGGTCGCGGTCGCTTACCACGCCGGGCTGTTCAACATCGGCGCCGAAGGCCAGGCCTACATCGGCGGGCTCGGCACGGGGCTCGTGTGCCTGTGGCTGGGGGCTTGGCCGTTTTGGGCGGTGCTGCCGCTGGCCGTACTGGCGGGTGCGGGGTTCGGCGCGGCGTGGGCGTTTATCCCGGCATATCTTCAGGCGAAACGGGGCAGCCACATCGTGATCACGACGATCATGTTCAATTTTATCGCCGCGTCGCTGATGACCTACCTCTTGGTCAACGTGTTGATCAAACCGGGCCAGCAGTCGCCGGAGTCGCGGGAATTTGCGGTCAACGCCTGGATGCCTTCGGCGACGGACGTGCTCGCGCGGGTGGGCGTCTCATTTGCAGCGACGCCGCTCAACCTCGCGTTCGGTTTCGCTTTGGGTGCGGCGGTGCTGGTTTGGCTGTTTGTGTGGCGCACGCGCTGGGGCTATGCGCTGCGAGTCGCCGGCGAGAATCCGGCGGCGGCGGTCTATGCCGGGATTTCGCCGCCTCGGATCATTATAGGCGCAATGTTGCTGTCGGGTGCATTGGCGGGAGGTTTGGGGCTGAACGAGCTGATGGGTTCCCAGCACCGCATTTTGATGGATTTTCCGAGCGGAGCGGGGTTTGTCGGGATCGCGGTGGCGCTGATGGGGCGGAACCATCCGGCGGGGATCATCGTCGCGGCAGTGCTTTTCGGCGCGCTGTACCAAGGCGGATCACAGCTCTCGTTCGATATGCCCAAGATCAACCGCGATATGGTCGTCGTGATCCAAGGCCTCGTGATCTTGCTGTGCGGTGCGATGGAGAACGTATTTAAAGCGCCGTTGGCGGCGTTGTTTGCCAAGTTTGGAGCAAAGCCAGGAGTCGGCTGATGGAAACTTACACGCTCATCGTTTTGCTGCTCGCGGCCACGATCCGGGTGGCAACGCCGTTGTTGTTGGCGGCGATCGCGGGGCTTTTTTCGGAGCGCGCGGGGGTGATCGATCTTGGGCTTGAGGGAAAAATGCTGGGTGCGGCGTTTGCCGCGGCGGCGGTCTCCGCGACGACGGGCTCGGTGTGGTTTGGGCTGGGTGCGGGGATCGCGACGGCGGTGTTTCTCGCGCTCCTGATCGGCTTCGCTTGCATCACGCACAAGGGCAACCAAGTCGTCGCGGGCATGGCGGTCACGATCATGGTGGTGGGGCTCGGTCCCACGCTCGGGCTCGCGTGGTTTGGGCTCGGGGGACAGACGCCGCAGCTCGACGGCGCGGGCCAACGTTTTACGGGCATAACATGGCCGGGCGCCGCTGCGGCCAAGGAAATGCCGTTTCCCGGATTGCTCTACTCGGAGCTGTTGAGCGGGCAGAACTTGATCGTGTATTTCGCGGCGGCCCTGGTGCCACTGAGTGCGTGGATTTTTTACCGGACGCGATTTGGCCTGCGGCTGCGGGCGGTGGGCGAGAATCCGCACGCGGTCGATACGGCGGGCATTTCGGTCAACGTGCTGCGCTATCAGGCCGTCATTATTTCCGGGGTGCTCTGCGGCGTAGCGGGAACGTATCTTTCGACGGCGGCGAGTTCCGGTTTCGTGCGCGACATGACGGCGGGCAAAGGCTATCTGGCGCTGGCAGCGTTGATTTTTGGCAAATGGAAACCGGTGCCCACGCTGTTCGCGTGCCTGTTGTTCGCCTTTACCGATGCGTTGGCGACGCGACTGCAAGGCGTGGCGTTGCCGGTCGTGGGTGTGATCCCGGTGCAGTTCATTTTGGCCCTGCCCTACGTGCTCACGGTGTTGTTGCTCGCGGGCTTTGTCGGCAAAGCGGTTGCGCCGCGGGCAATCGGCGTGCCTTACTCCAAAGAAAAATGAATTCCGCCGACAGCGTTCAGTTTCGCCTAGCCCGACACCTTGCGCGGAAACCCGATGTGACACGGGCATTGTTTGTGGCGGCAAACGCCACCGTGGTGGGCGATGTGGTGCTCGGACCTTCGAGCAGCGTTTTCTACGGCGCGGTGTTGCGCGGTGACATTCAGGAAATCCGGATCGGCGAAGGGACCAACATTCAGGACAACGCCGTGGTGCATCTCGCCGACGCTCACGGGGTGCAGATCGGGGCGTGGTGCACGATCGGCCACGCGGCAATCATCCACGCCTGCACAATCGAGGACGAGTGCCTGATCGGTATGGGCGCGACGGTGCTCGATGGCGCGCGGATCGGGGCGCGGAGCATGGTCGGGGCAAACTCGCTCGTGCCCCAGCGTTTCACGTGTCCGCCGGGATCGATGGTTTACGGCTCGCCGGCGAAGGTGGTGCGGCCGTTGACGGAGGCGGAGCAACAAGGCCTGAAGCCGTGGGCGGAGAAATACATCGCGGTCGCCAAGGCGCACGCCGAGCTGGAGCGGAAGTAGGGGACGTAAGGCAAGTGGGGCGAGGTCTGCTAACCGCCCTCAACCCAAATCCCGGCGCACGGCGGTAACGTGGAGGGCGGGTCAAAGACCTGGCTCTACTTTTTTTCCAGCTCGAAGAAGGTGTAACGGAAATGGGCGTCGTGGCTTTCGCGCCGGGTGAGCTCGTGCCACGGCAGGGACCGCCACTCTGGGAAGAAGGTGTCACCCTCCACATCGGCGTGGATGAGCGTGAGCGAAAGGCGAAGCGGTCGGTGGGAGGCGAGGGCCTCGGCGTAGATCCGTTCGCCGCCGCAGATCATGATCTCGCCCGGAAGCGAGTCGGCGATGGCGAGGGCGGCGGTGAGTGAGGTGGCGACCTGGACGCCGGGTTGGGCGAGGGCGGGGTCGCGCGTGATGACGACGGGCTGGCGGCCATCGGCCCGCGCGTGAGGCCAGGTTTGGTAGCAGAAGCGCCCGAGGACGACGATCTGACCGGCGGTGGCGCGGTGGAAGTGGGCGGTATCCTCTGCGATGCGCCACGGGAGCTGGCCGGCACGGCCGATGACGCGGTTTTCAGCGCAGGCAACGATGAGGTGGAGAGGCTTGGGCGCGGACACAGGCCGAGGAAAGGGAAACGGACGGAAGTTACACGCCAAAGAAGCGGTCGCGGCGCCGATTCTGGACGTGTCTTCCGCACATTTTTTTCGTTGGCTGAGGTCATGAAAATCGGTGTCCCGAAGGAAATTAAGATCGGTGAAACCCGGGTTTCGATGACCCCCAGCCTGTGTCGGCGCTGCGTCGCACTCGGCGGCGAAGTGTTGGTGCAAAAATCGGCCGGCATTACGGCGGGATTCACTGACGCCGAATATCGGGCGGCCGGCGCAACGGTGGTCGCATCGGCGGCGGCAGTCTGGGCGGCGGCGGATCTCATTTTGAAGGTGAAGGAGCCCTTGCCGGCGGAGTATGGCCGGCTGCGGACGGGGCAGATGTTGTTCACGTATCTGCACCTCGCCGCGGGACCGGAGTTGGCGAAGGTGCTGTTGAAGAAAAAAATTCTGGGCATTTCGTATGAGACAGTCGAAGGGAACGACGGCTCGTTTCCGTTGCTCAAGCCGATGTCGCAGATCGCCGGACGGCTCGCGATTCAGGTGGGCGCGTATTTTCTCCAATCGCAACACGGTGGCTCGGGCGTGTTGCTCGGCGGCATTCCCGGCACGATGCCGGGGCATGTGGTGGTCGTGGGCGCGGGCAACTCGGGCGCACACGCGGTGCAGATGGCGGCGGGCATGGGAGCGCGCGTCACGGTGCTCGACCTCGACACGCGCAAACTCGAGGCGCTCGATTCCGAGTATCGTGGGCGGGTGGTCACGTTGATGTCGAATCCGGCGAATCTGGAGGCGAGTGTGGCCGACGCGGATTTGTTGATCGGGGCGGTGCTGATCCCGGCGGCAAAGGCGCCGATTGTGGTATCCAAACGGATGGTCGCGCAGATGCGGCCGGGCAGCGTGATGGTGGACATCGCGATCGATCAGGGTGGTTGCGTGGAGACAATCCGCCCCACCTCGCACGAGGAGCCGGTTTACAAGCAGCATGGGGTGATCCACTACGCGGTGCCGAATATGCCGGCGCTGGTGGGCCGCACGTCGACGCTCGGGCTGACGCAGGCGACGGAGCCTTTTGTGGCGACGCTGGTGCAGAAAGGGGTGGAGCGCGCTCTGGCCGAGCATCCGGGGCTCGCCAAGGGCGTGAACACCCGCGACGGCAGAATCGTTTACGGCGCGGTGGCGAAGGCGCTGGGTTACGAGTGAGACGACCATGACGCTAGTGCTCATTGCGACCGGTGTAATGGCTCTGATCGGCGGTCTGATTTGGATCGCCAACAACATAGGCGGCGGTGGGTCGTCTCGGAGAGATACTTCGGGCGATGGCGGAGGCGTGTTCGCGAACGGTTCATCGTCGGGCCATCATCACGGCCGGGGCTGCGGGCAAGGCGATCCGGGCAGAGACGGCGGCGGTGACTCGGGCGGTGGCGATGGGGATGGCGGAGGTGATGGCGGGGGTGGGGGCGGCGGCGATTGACGCGTGGAGTGCCGGAGAATGAACGGACCGGCCGGGTGCTTAATTTTATGAAATCCATACTTTGTTTTTTCGGGTTGCTGGTCGTCGCCGGCTTGTTGCGTGCGGCGCCCTTGCCGGTCGGTTCGGCGCAATTCACGGCGCCGAACGAAGGCGAACCGATCACGGTCTTCACCTACAAGCCGCCGACTTATCGGGGCGGGCCGCTCTTCGTGATTTGCCACGGCGTCGGTCGTAACGCGGAGGAATACAGGAATTTTGCGATCACGCTCGCCGAGCGTTTTGGTGCGATCGTCGCGGCGCCGCTGTTCGATCGAGAGCGTTACCCGTTGGCGCGGTATCAACGCGGGGGGCTTTTGAACGCCGAGGGCGTCGTACAGCCGCGCGAAGCTTGGACCTATGCGGCGATTCCCCGGATCGTGGCGGAAGTGCGGGCGAAAGAAGGCGCGGCGGTGCCGTATTTCTTGATCGGTCATTCGGCGGGCGGGCAATTTCTCGTGCGAATGGCGGCGTTTCTTCCGGGCGAGGCCGAGCGGATCGTGGCCGCGAATCCGGGTTCGCACCTGTTTCCGGCGCGGGATCAAGATTTTGGTTACGGTTTCGGCGGGCTGCCGGCGGAGTTGAGCAATGACGAGGTGATCCGCCGCTATCTGGCGGCCCCGCTGACGATCTATTTGGGGACGGCGGACAACACGCCGGAAAACAGCTTTGACGCCAGCCCGGCGGGAATGCGGCAAGGGCCCAACCGGCTGGCGCGGGGCCGGGCGTGTTTCGCGGAGGCGCAACGCCTCGCGCAGGAGCGCGGCTGGGCGTTCAATTGGCGCAAGGTCGAGACGCCCGGCATCGGTCACGCGGCCGCATTCATGTTCGCGGCGAAGGAAGCGGAGGACGCGATCTTCGGGGCGGCCAAAAAATAAGGCCGGTCCGCGGGGACCGGCCGAATGAAGCGAGCGCGGCCGGGGAGGCCGCGTTGCCGAAGCGATCAGGCTGCGACAATCTTGATGCTCTCGACACCGACGCGCTCGATGGGCGTGCTCTTCTCGCCGCCGCCGCCGGATTTGGTGGGGACGGTCGCGAGTTTTTCGAGGACGTCGTCTCCGGCGATCACCGTGCCGAACGCGGTGTATTGGCGGTCGAGGAATTTGGCGTCGCCGTGGCAGATGAAGAATTGTGAGCCGGCCGAGTCGGGGCTGGAAGAGCGGGCCATCGACAGGACGCCGCGCACGTGGGGCTTGGCGTTGAACTCCGCTTTGATTTGCCAGCCGGGACCGCCGGTACCGGGCATACCATTTTCGCCGACTTTGGTGTTGGGGCAACCGCCCTGGATCATGAAGCCCTTGATGATGCGATGAAATGCAGTGCCGTCATAAAAACCGGCGCGGGCGAGTTTCTTGAAGTTTTCAACCGTCTTGGGGGCGACGTCGGGCCAGAACGCGACGGTCAGTTCGCCGTAGGCGGTCTTGATGATGGCGTTTTCTTGGGCGGGAGTGGTGGTGCTCATTTGGATAAAAGCGGAGCGAACCGGGAGCGTTTCTGAGCGGCAAGAACCAATTTGCCCGTGGCTCGCGACCTGCTTTCGTTGCGGGATGATTTCGCTCTTCCGTGCGTTTTTGGTGATCGGCTGTGCAATGACCTCGCTGGCGGCGGCCGAGCCGATCCGGCCGAAAGTTGTCGTGGTGGCGATGTTTGAGGCGGGAGCGGACAGCGGGGACCGGCCGGGTGAGTTTCAATACTGGGTCGAGCGTGAAAAGCTGACGCAGGTGCTGCCCTTTCCGCAGGGTTTTCGGGACCTGCGCACGAACGCGGACGGGAGTGTGTTGGGTGTGGTGACCGGCGTCGGCACGGCGAAGAGCGCGGCGACGATCATGGCGCTGGGCCTCGATCCGCGGTTTGATCTTTCGAAAAGCTATTGGCTCGTCGCGGGGATCGCGGGCATCGATCCGGCGGATGGACCACTTGGCTCGGCGGTGTGGGCGGAGTGGGTGGTTGACGGTGATCTCGGGCATGAGATCGATGCGCGCGAAATCCCGGCCGGCTGGACGACGGGCTACATCCCGTTGCGGAAAAAAGAGCCTTATCAACTGCCGGCCGATCGCAGCGAAGGGGAAGCGTATCGCTTGCAACCGGGTTTGGTGGAGTGGGCCTATCAGCTGACGAAAGACGTCAAACTCGGCGACACCGAGCCGATGCAGAAGCGGCGCGCTCTCTACACGGGATTTCCCCAGGCCCAACGTCCGCCGGTCGTGATGAGGGGAGACACTCTTTCCGCGATGACCTACTGGCACGGGAAACACCTGAACCGTTGGGCCAATGATTGGGTGAAGTATTTTAGCGACGGGGCGGGCAACTACGTGACGACGGCGATGGAGGACACGGGGACGTTGCAATCGCTCACGTTTTTAGATCGGGCGAAACGCGTCGATGTGAAGCGGGTGCTGGTGCTGCGCACGGCGAGCAATTTTGATATGCAACCTGCGGGCGGCGACGCAGCGGAGAGCTTGAGCGGGGAGAAACTTGGACCGGGCTACTCGGCCTATTTGCCGTCGCTTGAGGCGGCGCATCGCGTGGGTAGCGTGGTTATCCACGAACTCGTGCGCGACTGGTCGAAGTATGAGTCCACTTTGCCGGCGGCGAAGTGAACGGAGGGCGGAGCGGGTGTGGCAGTCGGTGGGCGGCTTCTGGCCGGCCGCGTCGGCAGCGCGGAAAACGCGATGGGAGGCACTTCAACCGGGTTGGCGTTGACCAAATCTCGCCGTAGGTGCTCGGACCGGGAGGCAACGAAGGGAATTTCAGGGGGAGCGACCCGGTTGAACCATGAATGGACAAGGATGAACCCGGATTTCTAGCGCGAAGGAATCCCTTCCGTGCGTAACGGTGGCGGGCGGATGTAACTGGAAGTGAAGTCCGCTGACCCGTGAATCGCGGGGCAGCCTGCCGCAGTCGGATTCGATTCAATTAAACTCGGCGTCAATAAACTCGCAGAAATAGTGGATCAAAAAGAGGTGGGCTTCCTGGGTGGAAGGTCCGTGGTTGCCGGGGACGATGAGATCGACAGTGGCGAGTCCCCGGGCTTGGCCGCCGCCGCGGCCGAGGAAGGCGATGCTGGCCAAGCCAAGGCGCTTCGCTTCGGCGAGGGCGGCGAGAATGTTGGCGGAGTTGCCGCTCGTGGTGAGGACGATCAGCAAGTCGCCGGGACGGGCGAGGCCGGCGACTTGGCGCGAGAACGCGTGTTCGTAGCCGTAATCGTTGCCGACGCAGGTGAGCAGAGAGCCGTCGGCGGAAAGGGCGATCGCGGGGAGCGCGCGGCGATCCTTGGCGTAGCGACCGACGAGTTCGGTGGAGAAATGGGCGGCCTCGGCGGCGCTGCCGCCGTTGCCGCAGATGAGCAACTTTCCGCCGCCGCGGAGGGTCTGGAGAATGAGGCCGGCCGCCGCGTCGATCTCGGCTTGGATCCCCGGCAGCGAGTTGAGCGTGGCGTTGGTTTGCGCGAGGGCTGAGGCCAAATTCATGAGGGCAAAGTTGCGAGCAGCCCTCGGCGGGTAGCGAGTAGAAAAACGGCGCAAACGATGCTCGCTACCCGCTGCCCTGTATCCAGTAATTTTGCATCCATGCGCCTGCGCACGCTCACTCTCCGGCATTTCCGCAATGTGGCGTTTGCGCGCATCGAGTGCGAAGGAAAGCGGCAGTTTTTCGTGGGCGCGAACGGGCAGGGAAAAACAAATCTGCTCGAAGCGGCGGGGTTCCTGACGGCGGCCCGATCGTTTCGGACGACGGACAGCGCGACCCTGCTCATGCACGGGCAAACGACCGCCGCGGTGGCCTGCACGGTGGAGCATCCTCAGCTCGGCGAGACGCAGATCACGATCAAGGTCCATCGGCACAACAAAGAAATCTGGTGCGATCAGGCCCGGGTGGTGCGACTGGTGGACTACCTCGGGAAGTTTCCGACCGTGGTGTTTTCGTCGCAGGATTTGCAGTTGGTACGCGGGGCGCCGGCGGCTCGGCGACGTTGGTTGGACCTCACCTTGGCCGCGATGAACGGAGCCTATCTGCAGGCGCTGCAGACTTACACCCGGGCGCTGGCGGAGCGGAATGCGTTGCTCAAAAAAGGGGGAGCGGTGGGGGCGCAATTGGAAGCTTTTGAAAAAGTGCTGGCTCCGGCGGCGGCGGAATTGATCGCGCAGCGAACGGCAGGTTTGAACCAACTGGGGGCGAGCGTGGCCGAAGCTTATGGGCGGCTGTGCGACTCCGGGGAAAAGGCGGCGCTGATCTATGAGCCGGACGTCGCGGAGGCCTCGGCGGAGGCGTTACTGGCGCGGTGGGAATCGGGTCGCGCGCGCGATCTCCAGTTGCGTTCGACGAACGTGGGGCCGCACCGGGATGATTTTGCGCTAAAGGTGGCGGACCAAGTCGCGAAAGACTTTGGCTCGGAGGGACAGCAACGCTCGCTGGTGCTGGCTTTGCGCTTGGCGCAGGCGGCCTGGTTTCACGCGAAGAGCGGGGTAAGGCCGGTGTTGCTGGCGGACGACGTTTTGGGGGAACTGGATCCGGGACGGCGGCGTAAATTTTGGGCTACGATCGACGCCGATTCGCAGGTGCTGGCGACCGGTACGAGCCTGCCGGATGCGGAGCTGGGGACGTGGCAGATCTTTCGGGTCAAGGATGGAGATTTTCAATCGGAGGCACAGGTTTGAGCCTCACTCCCGAACAATGGTTGCCCGCGGTGGTGGCGGCGCTGCTGGTGGGCGTGGCGAAGACGGGGATCGCGGGGATCGGGATGTTGTTTGTGGTGATTTTTGCGCAAATTTTACCCGCGAAGCAGGCGACCGGGCTGGTGCTGCCGCTGCTGTGTTTCGGGGATCTGGTCGCGGTCGCGGCTTACCGGCAGCATGCCGCGTGGCGGCACTTGTGGCGGCTGTTTCCCTGGACGGCGTTGGGCGTGGTGGTGGGTTATTTTGTCCTGGGCCGGATCGGCGATCAGGACATGCGGCAACTGATCGGCGGGATTGTGGTGACGTTGGTGGCGGTGCATCTCTTCCGGCGGTGGCGGGCGCGCGGCAAACCTGCGACGGCGGGTGATGCGGAGGCGGCGCACCCGATCTGGTTCGCGCCGGTGATCGGAATTTTGGCGGGGTTTACGACGCTGGTGGCGAATGCGGCGGGGCCGTTGATGGCGGTGTATTTGTTGGCGATGCGGCTGCCGAAGTTGGAATACGTGGGCACAGCGGCGGTGTTTTTTCTCCTGCTCAATCTCTTTAAAGTGCCGTTCATGGTGAGTCTCGGGCTGATCACCCAGCCGAGTTTTGCGCTCAACCTCTGGCTGGCGCCGGCGGTCTTGGCGGGGGCGCTGGCGGGGCGAAAGATCCTGCCGCTGATCAACCAAAAGATGTTTGAGAATCTGGCATTGTTTTTCTCGGCGGCGGCGGGTTTGCGGCTTTTGTTCTGACGATGGCGCGCATGACAGTAAGGGAAATGTGGGCGGCGAAACTGGCCGGCAAAGCCGTGCCTGCGACGGCGCATTCGGGGGTCAACGAAGCGCAGGTGGGCGCCGGGTTTGGGCGCAAGGTGCCTTTCGTCGGGGTGGTGTTGGGGATCGATCCTTCGCTGCGCGGCACCGGGCTTGCGCTGGTTGAGTTCACGCCGGGCCGGGGGCCGCTGTTGCTCCGGTGTCAGACGGTGAAGGTGCATCCGAAGCGGCCGATGGCCGAGGCGCTGGCCGAGATTCATCGGGCGGTGACCGCGATGATTACGGGAGCGGGCGTGCGGCATGTTGCGATGGAGCAGACGATCTTCGTGCAAAATTTCCAGACGGCGCAGATTCTGGGGGCGGCGCGCGGAGCCGCGATGGCGGCGGCGGCGTTGCATGAACTACCGATTTTTGAATATGCGCCGTTGCGCGTTAAACAGGCGGTCGTGGGCGCGGGCCGCGCAAGCAAGGAGCAGATGGCCCGCACGGTCATGGCGATGCTTGGTCACGGGCGCACGTTGGCCTATGACGAAGCGGATGCGGCGGGCGTGGCGTTGTGCCACGCGTTTACCTGGCGGGAGTAAGCGAACGGCCGCAGGCGTCAGCCGACCACGGTCTTGATCGCGCGACCGAGATCGGCGACGCGGTATGGTTTGGTCAGGTAGCCGCAGAAGCCCAGGTCGAGGTAACGCTGGACCATTTCGTCGTTGTCGTAGCCGCTGGAGACGATGGCGCGGACTTCGGGGTCGAGCTTCTTGAGTTCGCGGAAACAGGTTTCGCCACCCATGCCCCCGATGATGGTGAGATCCATGACGACCGCGTCGTAGGGACGGCCGATATTGAGGTAGCGCTTGTAGAGAGTGATCGCTTCCTCGCCGTTCTTCGCGAGGTCGAACTTGTAGTTGAGGCTGGTCAACATCGTGGCGGTCAGCGCCGAGATTTTTTCGTCGTCATCCATGAACAGGATGCGGCCGGTACCAAAACGAAGGGACGGCGCCTTGCGGGTCTGGAGCTCGACGGAGCGGTTGGCGCGGGGCAGGTAAATCGTGAAGACGGTGCCGACGCCGAGGCTGGAGTCGACGCCGATGACGCCGCCATATTTTTGGACAATCGAACGGACGGTCGCAAGGCCGAGACCGGAGCCGTGTTTCTTGGTGGTAAAAAACGGGTCCCAGATTCGATCAAGATACTCGGGCGGGATGCCGGAGCCGTTGTCGCGGGATTCGAACTCTACGTAGTCGCCGGCGGGGAGTCCGGGGATTTGCTCGGCCGCCACGGTGACGTTGCGGGCGCATAGCTTGACGCGGGCGGCGTGGGGCGCGGGCGGCATCGCCTGCAGAGCGTTGATGACGAGGTTTTGAAACACTTGGAGTATCTGGGCGCGGTCGACCAGAATCGGGCCGGTCGAGGGAGCGACTTCGACGGAAATGACCGCGACCGAACCGGCGCTGGCGATTTTGACGGTATCATCGAGCATCTCCTTGACGGTGATGACGGTTTGGACGCCGTTGCCGCCTTTGGAGAAGAGCAGCAGTTGCTTGGTCAGGCCCTTGGCGGTGAGACAGGCCTTCTCGGCATCGCCAAGGGCGGAATTGTTGCGGTTGTCTTTCGCGAGAGACACGCCGCCAAGGATCGTGGTGAGAAGATTGTTGAAATCGTGGGCAATACCGCCGGCGAGCAGGCCAAGCGATTCGAGGCGGTTGGCTTTGACGAGTTCGTCGGGTGTGAGGGTGAGCTCGTCCGGGTCGCGGAACACGACGATGGCGCCCCGGGGCTTGTGGTCGGGGCCGTAGGAGGCGCGGGCGGTCCAGACGATGGGCACGGCCGCGGCGGAAGCATCGGAGAAGATGAGCGAATGTTCTACGATCAGCGGCAGCGGATTTTCGGCCGCGATGGCGCGCTCGATCGGGTCATCGCCGGGTCGCCCGCTCAAGCGGTTCACCAAGCGGAACACATCGGCGAGCGGAGTGCCGATCAGGGTTGCGGCAGAGCCCCGAAGGAGGCGGGCGGCGGCGGGATTGGCGAAAAGAATTTTGCCCTGGGTATCTGTGACGAGAATTGCCTCGGCCATGGTGGCGAACGCCTCCGTGACAAGAGCTTCGTCCAAAGCGGCTCCGGAGCGGGTTGCGGTCGGAACCGACTGGGAGCCGGGCAAGGCGAGGGCTGCGTCTTCGGGGAGTTCGCAGATGAAACCGATGATGCGGACGAGATCGCGTTTGCGGCTGAGGATGCGGTGGGCGCCCAAGAGAACCGGCACAAGTCTGCCGTCGGCGGCGCGCAGCGTGGCGGGTTCGACAAATGTGGTGCAACCCGGAGCGCGATTGAGGAACCACGACTCGAGGCCGTCCGCGGCTTCGCCGGCCGGCAGACTCCGACCGAAGCTTGCGACGGGATTTGTCTGAGCAGTCGCGGCGTCGTGGCCCAGCAGGCGGCACCATCCTTCAGAGAGCCAGTGGTTCTCGTTGGCGAAATCGAACTCGAATGCGCCGAGCGGTCCGTTGGCGCCGCCGAGATCTTGGAGCCGAGCGTCGCTGGTCAGGCTGGTTTCCTCGAGCTCGCGGCGTTCGGTGACGTCGAGGCAGAAACCGGTGACGCGTTCGAACTCGCCGGCCTCGCCGACTTGTTGGACGCCGGTGCACTGCAGCCAAACGTAATCTCCGCGGCGGTGTTGCATGCGGAATTCGACGTTTATGCGCCGGATGCCGGCAGGGTGTTTGCGTCCAAGGAAAAACGGGGCCGCATCGGAATCTTCGGGGTGGATGGCTTTGCCCCACGTTTCCTGCTGGTTGGGCAGTTCGGCATCGACGTAACCCAAAAGATTTTTCCAAGCAGCCGAATAGAAGATGCGATCGGCCTTGAAATTTAAGTCGAAGAAACCGGCGACGCTGTGCTCAAGCAGCAGGTTGAGCCCGTCGTCGCGAGTGGTGGGGTCGGCCAAGGCGACCGGGGGATTTTGAACGACCGCGATGTATCCGTTCGCAGCACCCAACGCGGTCTCCAGCCTGACGAGTTGGTCGAAGGGGGCGCCCTCGCGGGGTTGGACGCCAAGGATTGCGCCGCGATCAAGCGTGGTGGCGAGCGCGACTTCCCACTGGGCTTCGAGCAAGTCGGCACTCTCGGATATGACTTCGATGTAGAAGAGTGAGGAAAAGGCTTCTCCGATCAGCTCCGATTCGGAGACCTGCCAAAGGGCAAGGGCCGAGGCATTGGCGGCGGTGATGCGGCCCTTCGGGTCGACCAGCAGCACCGCCAGCGCTGACGGTTTCCCGGCATTTGCGGCGTCGGTGAGTTGGATGGAGGGAATGGCGCTCACGTCTAGGATTCTTTCGGATGCGACCAGTTGTAAGGGAGTTTGGCGAGAAAATCGAAAGCGACCGGGTAACCGCGTCAGGTTTCTGACCAACGGCTCGAATTTTCCCGGGTCAAATCGCGGGGTTGAGCCGGGGGATTGTTTGGGTGGGGTGACCTTAACTCGGAAAACTTCCGGTGGTTTTGCATTGCCGCCTGAATCGCGGCGCGGCGGTGTTTGGTCTCTCTATTTTTCCATGAATTCACCGCGCAAACCCGTCTTGTTGATCATCCGTGATGGTTGGGGAAAGAATCCCCACTCCGAGCAGAATCCGTCCAACGCGGTCTACTTGGCGAAGAAAGCCTGCGATGATGCGTTGCAGGCGAAGTATCCGCACACCCTTGTGTCGGCGAGCGGTCTCGATGTGGGGCTGCCCGACGGGCAGATGGGCAACTCGGAAGTGGGGCACGAAAACATCGGCGCGGGCCGGATCGTGGATCAGGAACTCGTGCGGTTGAACAAACTTTTTTCGGAGAAACAGCTCGCGGGCAACCCGGTGTGGCAGGCGGCGGTCGCGCGGGTGAAGGCGTCCCCATCGGCAAAGTTGCACGTGATGGGGATCGTGTCCGATGGCGGGGTTCACGGCATGCTCGAGCATCTCTATGGAATTTTGCAGCAGGCGAAGGACGACGGACTGACGAAGGCGCAGGTGTTCATCCATGGCTTCACGGACGGCCGTGATACGGCGCCGCAGAGCGGCTTGGCTTTTGTCGAGCAAGTGGAGGCGAAGTGCCGCCAGATCGGGGTCGGCACGATCGCGACGATTTGCGGGCGCTTTTGGGCGATGGACCGCGACAACCGCTGGGAGCGCGTGCAAAAGGCCTACGATATGTTGACGGGCAAGCGGGCGCTGGCGACGGCGACGGCTGCGGCCGACGCCATCCGGAGCTATTATGCGAACCCGCTCAGCCCGACGCAAAATGGGGATGAATTTGTGCCGGCGACGTGGATCGTGGGCGCGGACGGCAAGCCGCTGGCGACCTTTGCGAACGGCGACGCGGTGTTGTTCTACAACTACCGGGGCGACCGACCGCGTGAAATCACCCGGGCGTTCGTGATGGATGACTTCAAGGAGTTCGACCGCGGGGCGAAGCTCGATCTCTACTTCGCGACGATGACGGAGTATGAAAAAGGCCTGCCGGTTCACATCATCTCGGGCAAACCGGCGAAGTTGAAGAACATCCTCGGCGAAGTCGTGAGCGCGGCCGGGATCGGGCAGTTTCGCTGCGCCGAAACGGAGAAGAATCCGCACGTCACTTTTTTCTTCAACAACTACCGTGGCGAACCGTTTCCCGGTGAAGACCGCGCCTGTCCGGCGAGTCCGAAGGTGGCGACCTACGATCTGCAGCCGGAGATGTCGGCGACCCAAGTGACGGCTGAAGCGAAGGCGGCGATTTTGTCCGGTAACTACGGATTCATCGCGGTGAATTATGCCAACCCCGACATGGTGGGGCACACCGGCTCTTTGCCCGCGACGATCAAGGCCGTCGAAGCGACGGATGCCGGAGTGGGCGAATTGCTCGCCGCGATCGCGCAAGTCGGCGGCAAGGCGGTCGTGTGTGCGGACCACGGGAATGCCGAGCAGATGTGGGACCCGGTGACAAACGGGCCGCACACGGCGCACACGCTCAATCTCGTCGAAGTCTTTGCGGTGGGCGAGGGCTTGGTCGCGGGCAAAACCAAGATGCGCACCGGTGGCCGGCTCGGCGACATCGCGCCGACGGTATTGCACCTGATGGGGCTGCCCAAGCCGTCGGAGATGACCGGGGAAAGCTTGGTGCTCGGGTGAGCGCCCAACCCGTTCGCTGCGTCTCAAAATCTGTTTGCCCCGTCGTTCGCGGCGAGGCTCTCTCTCTTTTTTGCACGCCCAACACCCGCTTATGAAACGCTCTCACCACTGTGCCCAGCTTACCACGGCCGAACTCGGCGCGACAGTCTCGTTGCTGGGCTGGGTTGACTCAATCCGCGACCACGGCGGCATCCTCTTTATCGACCTGCGCGACCGCAAAGGCATCACGCAGGTGATGTTCGATCCGAAGGCCAACGCGACCGTCGGCGAGCAGGCGGCGCATCTCAAGCCTGAGTCCGTGATCGGTATTACCGGCAAGGTAGTCGCCCGCCCGGAAGGCACCGTCAACGCGGCGTTGCCCACCGGTGGGATTGAAGTCGAGGCCACCGAGCTGACGATTCACAATGTCTCGGACACGCCGCCGTTCCCGCTCGATGACGTCGGCGGCGACAAGGTGAACGAAGATCTGCGCCTGACCTACCGTTATCTCGATCTGCGCCGGCCGAAAATGCGGAAGAACCTCCAGGTGCGCCACAAGGCGGCCAAGTCTATCCGCGATTATTTCGATTCCCAGGAGTTCATCGAGGTCGAGACTCCGGCACTGTTCAAAAGCACGCCGGAGGGCGCGCGCGAATATCTCGTGCCGTCGCGCATCCATGCCGGTCAGTTTTACGCACTGTCGCAGTCGCCCCAGCAGTTTAAGCAGATCCTGATGGTGGCCGGGGTGGAGAAGTACTTCCAAATCGCGCGCTGTTTCCGCGACGAGGACCTGCGGGCGGACCGCCAGATGGAGTTCACCCAAGTGGACGTCGAGGCGTCGTTCGTGACGCGTGAGGATATCTACGCACTGTTCGAGGGGATGTTGACGAAGCTCTGGAAAGATGTGCTCGGAACCGAGATTCAGACGCCATTTCTCCGGATGCCGTTTCACGAGGCGATGAACCGATTTGGCGTGGACAAGCCCGACGTGCGATTCGGCCTCGAGCTCATGGATTTCACCGAGCTCTTTAGAACCTCCGGATTTAAAGTCTTCGCCTCGACGGCTGCCGGCGGCGGCGCAATCAAGGCGATCAACGCGAAGGGGCTCGCCGATCTCACGCAGGGTGAACTCAAGGCCTTGGAAGAGATCGCCAAATCGCTCGGCGCGAAAGGTCTCGCCTTCATCAAAGTCGAGGGTGGCGAGTGGAAATCTCCGATCGTAAAGTTTTTCTCGGAATCCGAGAAGGCGGCTCTGACGGCGCAGCTTGAAGTGGGTGAGGGTGACATGATTTTCTTCGCGGCAGCGCCGTGGGAAAAAGCCTGTGCGATTCTCGGGCGGATCCGACTCGAGGCGGCGCAGTTGCTGGTGAAGCGCGGCAAGATGACCATTCGCCACGATGACTGGAAATTTTTGTGGGTGATCGATTTCCCCCTGATGAGTCATGACGAGGCGGAGAATCGTTACGTGGCGACGCACCATCCGTTCACCGCGCCAGTGCCGGAGGATGCCGCTTACCTCGACAGCGATCCGAAAAAGGTCCGTGGGCAGCACTATGATGTGGTTCTAAACGGCATGGAGCTCGGCGGCGGCTCGATCCGTATTCACAACCCAGCGATGCAGAAGAAGATTTTTGAGGACGTCCTCAAGATCCCGGCGGATGTGGTGGAGAGCCGGTTCGGCTACATGTTGAAGGCGTTTACCTACGGCGCGCCGCCCCATGGCGGTATCGCCTTCGGGCTCGATCGCATGTGCGCGCTGCTGTGCGGCACGACGAGTATTCGCGACGTGATCGCTTTCCCAAAGACTCAGAAAGGGCAGGACCTCATGGCCCAGAGCCCGACGCCGGTGACCGCCAAGCAATTGAAGGAACTCCACATCGCGACCGTGATGCCCGAGTGAGGCTCCGGCAGGTTATTTGGTTTCGTTGGCATACCCTCTGCTAAGTGAGAGATCGAGCCGCGCTCGAAAGCGCGCGCGGCGAAGTCACGATGTCACCTGCCTCAGCTATCCGTTTAAACCATCACTTTGGCGACCAGCTCGCGGTTAACGCGGGCTTGCGCTGAAATCACCTCAGCCCTAAGCACAGCCGATCTCGAACAACACCTGCATGAAACTCATCATCGCCATCATCAAGCCGTTCAAACTGGAAGAGGTAAAGGAAGCCCTCGCCGAGGCCGGCATCGAGGGAATGACTGTGACCGAAGTCAAAGGCTTCGGCCGCCAGAAAGGGCACACCGAGATTTATCGCGGCAGCGAGTACACCGTGGACTTTCTCCCGAAAGTGAAAATCGAGATTGCGGTGGCGGATGACATGGCGGCCAAGGCCGTCGATGCGGTGGTGAAATCGGCGAAGACCGGTAAAATTGGCGACGGTAAGGTATTTGTCCTCCCGCTTGAAGATGTGGTTCGGATCCGGACCGACGAGCGCGGGGAGTCGGCGGTCTGATTCGCCCCTCGTTTTATGTTTGAGCCGGCCTTCCTCGGAAAGCCGGCTTTTTTCTGGGGTGGATTGACGTGGCTCTAAGCGATACGGGCGATTTCGGTGGAAAAATCGGTGCAACTGCAACCGCGGGACGTGGCGCTGCCGGTTTCTGCGCTGATCGCTCTGTCGAAAAAGTGTGGCGTTGCGACCGGGACGCCGGGCACCGTCTGGAGTAACGATGGACTATCTCCCGCTGATTGACCGGAGCCGCACGCTCTACAAACGCTCGGATGTAACGCCAATTTTTGCGCAGCCGGCGGCGTTTGCGCGGTTGGTCGAGGATCTTGTGCGACCGTTTGAGCGCGAGCGGGTGCAACTCGTGGCGGGCCTGGACGCGCTGGGATTTATTTTGGGTACGGCGATGGCGTTGAAACTCGACGCGGGATTTTTGCCGATTCGTAAAGGCGGGAAACTGCCCGTGCTGCATGACCGCGAATCGGCGGTGGATTACCAAGGCAAAGAGAAGGTTCTCGAGCTGCGTTTGAATCCGTTTGCGGCGGGCACCCGGGTGCTGTTGGCGGACGATTGGATCGAGACCGGGGCTCAGGCACGGGCGGCGATTGCCTTGATCGAACGGGCGGGCGGTGTGATCGTGGGAATCGCGGCGGTGGGGTTAAGGCGAAATGAGCGGACGTCGGGACTGTGGGCTAACTACCGCTGTCACGGCGTGTGGCCGGAGCAGGTGTGACGTGTCCGGCGCGAGTGAGGACCGCCAGAAGCGTGGCGAGGGCGCGGCGTCCGGCGAGTTTTACAAAGGTCTCGTTCGGGCCGTGGGTAAACCGGGGCGGCATCGCCGTGCGTTGGGAGCGAGTTCCCGGACCACAGACAAGTGGCAGCAGAATCTCCCGATGAGCCGGGGTGAGCGCCGAGGTGATGATGGTGGCATCGGATGCGCCGGGGTTGCGATCAAAGGCGACCGCGCCGATGTCGACCGCGGCGAGGAAGGCCGCGCCGACGGGGGATGCGGCGCAGCGTTCGGTGACGTCAAAGCCCACGGATTGAGCGAGCGGCTTAACCGGGGTGTAGTCGTAGGGCGCGAGCTCGGCGAGGGTTGCGGCGAGCGGAAAGTTGCCGCGTTTGGTGAGCGTGAGTCGATGGGCCGCATCCGGCGTGGAACTAGGCGCGAGGCCGATGGATGAGGGAACAGTGCCGTGGGAGCGTTCGTCGCCGGCACTAAGCAGGGTGGAGCGGTCCGCAGCGCGGAGGGCGGCGAGGAGAGGGTTTTTGTCGGGCGGTGCGGTGCAGACGTGGCCTTGCGGCGGATGATCACTCCACACCCACTCGGAAAGCGGTGCCATGATGGGCGTGATCGCAACCGGGCGCCAATGGGCTAAGGCGAGCTGGGCGGCGCGAAGGGCGACCAGCGGGCCCGTAAGACGGATCGTATAGCTGCTGTTTTCGGCGGCATAGACCAACGGCAGATAGGGTGGGTCGGAACGAATCGTGTTCTCCAATACCAGCAAGGTGCTCCCGGGAGTCGGCGCGGGCAGGTCGGAGCCAAAGGCCTCGCCCAAAGCTGTGCCTGTTTTGGCACCAGAGCCCTCTTCTTTAAAGGTGAAGGTGAAGACGATGTTTTGAAGGTCCAGGGCACCGCACGCGGCCAGTTCAGCGAGCCAGAGTTGGGTGGCGACGCCGGCTTTGCAGTCGTTGACCCCTTGGGCGACGAGTTGGTGTTCATCTTCGAAGGCCGGATGGGGTGCAAACGGACTGGTCCAAATCGAGGGGTTGGCCGGAACGGTATCGACGTGTGCGCTCAGATAGAGAATTGGCGTGGACGGGATGATCTCGGCCGGGACGCAGATCAGGTTGCCGGCGGTGTCGCGGTTGTGGCGATAATTGGATAGCGAGCGGGTCATGCGACGGTGGACCTCGTCCATGATCGCGGTCACCGTGGCGGGAGCGGTGAACGGCGAGGGTTGATCCACCAAGTGGCGGAGTCCGGCGAGGTAGCGTTCAAATTCAGCCGTAGAAACCTCAGGGAGGAAAAAGGAAGAAGACCGGGTCATGGTAAGAAGCAATGCGGGCGGTGGACGCTCCGTCGCGACCGAAGCGGCGTCAACCCAGAGCCGGAGCGGGCGCGGGGCCTGAGTTAGTTCTGGATTCGTGACGGGCATCGGGCGTAGTTGTGATTTCATTCAACATGATCAAACGCGGCCTCCTGAATCCCCAGCTCTTGGCGCTTTTGGCGCGGGTGCGGCACACGAATTCCTTGGTAATAGCGGACCGTGGATTTCCCTTTTGGCCCGGTATCGAGACGGTCGATCTTTCGCTCGTGGACGGCGTGCCGACGGTCTTGCAGGTTTTGGCCGCGGTGCGCGAAAACCATCATTTTACCGAGGTGTACATGGCGAAGGAGTTTGCTCGCGAGAATACGGGGGCCACGCGGACGGCGTTCCAGGCAGCATTGGCCGGAGTCAAAGTGAAATCGGAGCCGCACGTGGAGTTTAAGCGCCGGGTGCCGGGCGCGATCGGCATCATTCGCACGGGCGATACGACTCAGTATTCCAATCTCGTGCTCGTCTCCGGCTGACCTGCGAAACGGGGGGGGCGGCGTTTGCCGTTGATTTCGAAAATTGCCCGGCGTTTTTATTACATCCCCATGAATACGCCTACGGATTTCCTAAACTCGCTTTTTTCTCTTCGCGGCAAAGTCGCGGTCGTCATCGGAGGCACGGGTGAACTGTGCGGCGCGATGGGCGAGGGCCTCGCGGCCGCAGGGGCCGAAGTGGTGCTCGTCGGCCGAAATGAGGAGAAAGCCAAGCCGAAGCTGGAACGCATCCATGCGGCGGGTGGGAAGGGCTATTTCGTTTCGGCTGAGGCCAGCGAAAAGGCCGCGCTGGAGCAGTTGCTCGAGACAGTTTTGCAGCGATCAGGCCAGGTTGATATAGTGGTGAATGGTGCGGGTGTGAACTCCGCGACGCCCTTTCTTGAAATCGCCGAGGATGAATTCGACCGGATTGTGCGGATCAATATGAAGGGCGTGTTTTTGGGCTGTCAGATTTTCGGCAAGTATCTCGTCGCGCGGGGCCAAGGCGGTTCGATTATCAATCTCGGTTCAATGTCGGGCGTGGTGCCGCTTTCGCGGGTGTTTACTTATTCCGCGACGAAGGCGGCCGTGCACAATCTCTCAAAAAATCTAGCCCGCGAGTGGGCAACCCAGCGGGTCCGTGTAAATACCATTGTACCCGGATTTTTTCCGGCCGAGCAGAATCGCAAGATTCTATCACCCGAGCGGGTTACTTCGATCATGGGCCACACTCCGATGAAGCGTTTCGGTGAGGCGCGTGAGCTGGTTGGCGCCACTCTGCTGCTCGCCGGCGATGGCGCGGGCAGCTTCATTACAGGATCCGAGATTATTGTGGATGGCGGCTATCACGCCATGACCATATGAATTTTGGTACACAATATAGAGGCTTGCATCTATCCTATAGGAGCGCTTCATAGGCTCTGATGATTATTGACACAATTAAGGAACTCGAGGCGACGAAAGCCAAAGTCGCTTCTTTGGAAGAATCAATTGCAAGCCAGCTGGATAAAGAATTGTCCGAGCTGCCGGCCAAGTATGGTTTCGAGTCCGCCCAAGCGTTCATCAAGGCGGTCGCCGCGGCGACGGGCGGTCGGAATACTAAACGTGGCGTCAAGGCGGCGAAATCCGAAGGCGGCAAGCGGCGCAAGCGCGCCAAGATCACCGACGAAACCCGCGCCGAACTCAAGAGCCTCGCCGAGGCCGGCAAATCAGGAGCGGAGATTGCGGCGGCTCTGGGGATCTCGTTACCGAGCGTGCAGAATATCAAGAAGGCACTCGGGTTGGTGAAGTCGCGGAGCTGATCGCGACCTCAAGCCAGATTTCTCAAGCCCCCGCGAGGACGCGGGGGCTTTTTTATGGTCGCTGTCTGGAGCTCCGGCAACGGAGGTCCGGATAGCGCTCGGGCCAGACGATCAGAGATCGGCGTGGGCGGGTTCGGCGCTCAGGTTGCGCCACCGGGCGAGCACCTGCCGGTGGATGTCGTTCGGAGCGAGACCGTAAGACGCGCGGAGGACGCCGTTGCTCGAACCGTGTTCAATGAATTTGTCGGGCCAACCAATGCGTTCAACTGCGGTGGGGCACTCGGCATCTTGTAACGCCTCGAGCACGGCGCTGCCGAAGCCGCCGGCGAGGGCGTGGTCTTCCATCGTCACGATGAGAGGAACGACGGCCGCTTGGCTGAGCAGGAGTGTGCGGTCGATGGGTTTAATGAAGCGCGGGTTGACCACTCCGACGGAGAGTTGCTCCTCGCGGGCCAAGCGTTCGGCGAGCGCGATCGCGTCGGCGATCATGGGGCCTAGTGCCCAGATCATGATATTTGATCCTTCGCGCAAGACCTCGGCGTGGCCGACCGCGAGGGCGGTAGGTTGGGCCTTGATCTTAACGCCGGTGCCGGCGCCTCGGGGATATCGGATAAAGCCGGGGCCCGGGAGCTGAAGGCTGGTGTGGAGCATGTCCACGAGCTCGTCTTCGTCCTTTGGCTGCATGATGGTCGCACCCGGGACGCAGCGGAGGTAGGAAATATCAAAAAGTCCGTGGTGGGTCGGGCCGTCGGCAGGTGAAAGTCCGGCGCGGTCCATGCAAAAGGTGACCGGGAGATTCTGGAGGGCTACGTCATGGATCACCTGGTCGTAGGCGCGCTGGAGAAAAGTTGAATAGATGGCGCAGACGGGGCGAAAGCCTTTGGTGGCAAGGCCGGCGGCGAAGAGCACGGCATGTTCCTCGGCGATGCCGACATCGAAAAATTGTTTCGGTACTTCTTTGGCGAGATGGATCAGGCCTGTGCCGCTGGGCATCGCACCGGTGATGCCGATAACTTTGGGATCGGCTTTCGCAAAGCGAACGAGGGCATGACCGAAGACGTCCTGAAGGTTGGGTGGAGCGCCCGGGACAGACCGGCTTTCACCGGTGACGGGATCGAAAGAGCCAAGGCCGTGAAACTTCTCGGGCTGGGCGAGGGCGGCTTCGAGGCCACGGCCCTTTTTGGTGAGAACGTGAATGAGGACGGGCACGTCGGCGTGACGGGCGAATTCCAAGTTTTTTTGCAGCGCCTCAAAGTCGTGGCCATCCACCGGTCCGAGATAGCGCAGGCCGAATTTTTCAAACAGGGACGACTCGACAAAGAAGTCCTTCGTCTCGCGCTTCCACTTATGATAAACGCGGTTCATGCTTTCGCCGGCGGGGAAGCTCTTGAAGAAGCCCTCGATGTCGTGGTGCAGCTTGTTGTAAGTGGAATTGGTGCTGAGGCGGTTAAGGTAGGTAGCGATAGCGCCGACGTTCTTGGCGATGGACCACTCGTTGTCGTTGAGGACGACGATCAGGCGCTTGGTTGATCCGACGATATTGTTGAGCGCCTCGAGGGTGACGCCGCAGGTGAAGGCAGCGTCGCCGCAGACCGCCACGACATGCTCGGAGCTGCCGCGCAAATCGCGGGCGGTGGCCATGCCGAGGGCGGCGCTCAGGGCGGTGCCGGCGTGGCCGGCACCGAAGCTGTCATGGGGACTCTCGGCGCGGTAGAGGAAGCCGCTGGCGCCGCCGGACTGGCGCAGACCACGGAAGAACTCACCTTGGCGCCCCGTGAGCAGTTTGTGCACGTAACCTTGGTGGGCGACGTCGAAGACAAACTGGTCGTTGGGCGTATCAAAGACCCGGTGAAGCGCGATGCTGAGCTCGACGACGCCCAAGTTGGGACCGACGTGGCCGCCATTTTTGGCGGTGACGGTGATGATTTCATCACGAATCTCCTGCGCGAGCTGCGGGAGTTGGCCGGCCGTAAGGGCTTTGACGTCGGCGGGGCCGTGAATGGTTTCGAGGAGTCGGGCGGGAGGAACGTTCATCAGGTCTGAGGCGGAAAATCGAAAAAAATCAGGACTCGGCGGGGGTCTCAAACTTCGTAAACGAGACGCCATCCTTCTGTTTTTTGAGCTGTTCGATCTTGAGCTCCGCGTCTTTCAGCCGGGACTCACAGACCTTTAGCAGCTTGGTGCCCTGCTCAAATTTGGCGAGCAGGTCGGCCAAGGGAACATCGCCGGATTCCATCGTCTCTACGGTCGCTTCGAGCTGCGTAAGGGCTGCCTCGAACGAGAGTCTAGATTCCTTGGTTTCCACCCAGGTAACATGAGTGGGGCGGCGGCGGATTCAAACAATCTTTAGGGCCGGCCCTGCAAAAATTCTGTCGGCAGGCGTTTATTTTGCCGGGCTAAGCGGAGGTTGCGCTTGCGGGCCGCATCGGCAGGGTCCGATGCAGCGGAATCGTTTCCGCGCCATCGCATGTTATTTAATTTTCTCCAGCGTTACAGTGTCGGCTTATGCTCCATGGGGCGGCGGGCGATGGGTCGGGGGCGGACCTGGGTGCTTGCGCGGCCAGCCTTGGCGGCGTGGATTTTTCCGGCCGACGATGACTCGCCGGAGGCGCGGTTTCGGGAATTCAACGGCTGGTATTTTGCCAATTTTCATGAGCAGGAAAAGATGTTGGCCGACCGGCCGCGGATGAATTTCTACCACGCGGCGATCGCCCGGCACATCCAACCGGGTGACCGCGTGATCGACTTGGGGACGGGCACGGGGATACTGGCCGCGTTTGCCGCACGGCGGGGGGCCGCTCAAGTCTACGCGGTGGATCACTCGGAGATTTTGCGTCACGCGAAGACCTTGGCCGTGGAGAATGGGATTCAAAACGTGGAGTTCATCGCGTTGCACAGCTCGAAGTTGGAGACGACGGAGAAGGTCGACGTGATTTTGCACGAGCAGATGGGGGACTGCCTCTTCGACGAAGCGATGGTCGCGAATGTTTGCGACCTGCGCGACCGCTTGCTGAAGCCTGGCGGGCTGATCTTGCCGAGTTGTTTTGATCTCTACTGCGAGCCGGTGAAATTAGACGACACCCGGCACGTGCCATTTATTTGGGAACTGGAGGTCCACGGATTCGACTACTCGTCGCTGGGTCGGCAACGGCCGCAAGAGCCGGGTTATTATCACCTGCGGAGCTGCGACCCGAACTATGTGGAGCACTTTCTCGGCGAGCCCGAGCCGGTGCTCTCAGTGGATCTGCACACGGTGCAGGAGTCGGAGGTGCCGTTGGAGCTGAATTTCACGCGCACGGTCGTGAATGCGGGGCGGCTCGACGGCTATGCGGTCTATTTTCGGGCCCGGGTGGATGCGGATCTGAGCCTGAGTTCGGGCCCGCATGATGCGAAGCGGGCTCCGCATTGGGGGTATCGGATTCTGCGCACCGACCGCGATGATTTTGCGGTGGGCGATGTGATCGAGATTCGGCTCAAGGTGGAGCGCTGGCCGGACTTGGACACATGGCGTTGGAGCCAGGTGAAGCGCGCGGCGGTCACGGGGGCCGAGGTGGGATAAGGCGGTGGCTTTCAGGGCTGGGGCCAACGCGCGAGAAAATCGAGTTGAGCGGCACCGTCAGGCAGACCTTCGCGCTTCGGATCGGTCAGAAAACGCACTGGGAAACCGGCGTCGAGGGCGGTCACGGTGACTTGGTGTCCGTTGACGGTGAAAAATGCCCGCCAGGCGCCGCAGCCGATTTCAAAAAAATCATCCCGCCGGCGGCGGATGCGTCGAGTGCGGTGGGGTGAAGGATCGCGGGCGAGCAATTCGTGGAGGCGCGGTGAGAAATCGATCTGCCAAGTGGCGCGCAGCCACTCGGCCTGGGTGGTGGCGAGCGGCGAAAACTGCACGGTGAACTGCGGCGGCGAAGCCATGAGCGCGTCGACGGCGTCGATCCAACCAGCGCGCTCGTCGGGAAAACTGTCGTAGGCCGGGACGTAGGGTTTGAGATCGAAAACGGGTGTGCCTTCGACGAGGTCGCACTCGCCGAGAATGAGCGTGCGGCCCTCGATGGCGATGAGTTGCACGGGCGTCAGGCCGATGGGATTGGGCCGGTGGGGTGAGCGGGTGGCGAAGACGCCGCGGCTCTGAGCGGGACCGCGGGGAGGGACGACTTGGGTGCGCCAAGTAGTGTTGCGATGAAACCACCAGACGAGCCAAACCCGGGAAAAGCCGGCGAGATCGCGGAGCGCCTGCTCGTAGTTTTGGTCGGGCAGGAGTTCGAGGATATTGTGCTCGGGCAGTTGCTCCGAGGGCTGGTGCAGGGCTTGAAACTTCACCTGTTTGCCGGTGCGGATGTAGCCGATGGGCTGGAGCGTGAGTTCGGGCATGCCGGGATTTTCTTGGGGCCGGGGCCGAGGGCCGTCGAGGGCGGAGTTTTGGGCGATTATTGCCGTGATGCGGGATTGACGCAGGGGCGGGTTTGACGGGAATCGGTTCATGGCTCTCACCGACATCAAAATCGAAATTCTTAAAACCGGCACCGGCGCTTCGCCAAAAAAGGGCAAGCCCGTCACGGTTCACTACACCGGCACCTTCGAGGACGGGAAAAAATTTGATAGCTCCGTCGACCGCAACGAACCCTTTACGTTCGTGCTCGGAGCGGGGCAGGTGATCGCGGGTTGGGACCTCGGTGTCGCGACGATGAAGGTCGGCGACAAGGTCAAAATGACACTGCCGCATCATCTGGCCTACGGGGAGCACGGCTACCCGGGTGCGATTCCGCCGAAGGCGACTTTGATTTTTGAAGTGGAGCTGCTCTCGGTCGGTTGAGTGAAGAGATAAATTTTCCCCGATGCCGACGACGAAAGCAGAACCAAGCGAACCCACCGTGGTGACCGTGCGCGAAGAGCCGATCGAGCTGTGCCAGCTTTTGAAATTTGCCGGGCTGACCGATTCGGGCGGCGAGGCGAAGCAAGTCATCAGCGAGGGCAAAGTGCGGCTGAATGGCGTCGTGGAGACGCAGAAACGCAAAAAAGTGCGGGCGGGCGACCGGGTGGCTTTTGGCGACGAGACGTTGGTGGTCGCGGTCGGCCCGGGTGCGTGAGCTGCGGCGCGGGCTGAGCGCGGCTTGGAGGGCGGGTCGCGCCTGCACGGAGGGCGGGTCGGAGACCCTGCCCTACTTTTTAGGTGAGGTGTTTGACGAGGACTTTGGCGTTGCGGCCGTTGTCTTCGTAAAGCTTCAGACGGGCCTCGGGCAGAGCGTCCTTGGTCGTTTCTTCAAAACTGCAGACGTTGGTGAAAAAACCGAAGCTCTGGGTCGAAAGCGCGAGGACGGTCGTGACGCCGCGCTCTTTGGCCTGGAGGCAGGCGTATTCGACCATCTTTTTGCCGATGCCGCGGTTGTGGTAAAACGGCAGCACGTAGAGCGAGCCGACCTCGGCGAGCGCGGGTTTGTCGGGGTAGGTGTAGAGGGTGACGCAGGCGATGATGTTCTCGTCGATCTCGAATACGAAGAACTGGTCGATGTTTTTCTCGATGGCCTGCTGCGTGCGGTGGAGCAGTTCCTCGCGCTTTACGGCGGCGCGGGTGAGATTGTAGATGAGGCGAACGTCCCGCTTGGTGGCTTTGCGGATCTGCTGGTAGTCGTTGCCGTAGACGAGCGAACCCACGCCCTCGTTGGAAAAGATTTCATTGAGCAGGCCGTCGAAGATGCGGCCGTCGACGATGTGCACGCGCGGGGTGCCGTTCTCGATGGCTTTGATCGCGTGCTCGGCTTTCGAGCGCACGGCCTCGGCGATGTGCTCGGGGTGGGATTCGATCAATTTTCTCAGCGCCTCAACGGCGATCTCGCGGCGAACGGTGCCGCTGATTTCCAAGCCGGCGTGCGGCGTGAGATAGATGATTTTGGTCGCGTGGAGGGCCTCGGCGACTTCGGCCGCGAGGAGGTCGGAATTGACGCGGAGGGATTTGCCGTCGGGTCCGAAGGCGACCGGCGTGATGACGGGCACGACCTGTTGGGCGATGAGTTCGCTGAGAAAATCTTTGTCGATCCGCTCGACTTTGCCCGTGAGCTGTTGATCCACGCCCTTAATGATGCCGAGGGGAAGGGCGCGAACCGCGTTGGTGATGACCGCCTTCAGCGAATTCTGGGTGAGCCCTTCCAAAATGAGATGTGAAACCCGCGAGCCGGCCCGGATCGAAAGATCGAGCGTGGCCGCGTCGGTGATCCCAGTGCCATCGTGGCTGGTGATGGGAACGTTGCGGAGGATGGCGAGCTCACGGAGCTGATGGCCGATACCGTGCACGAGCACGATCTTGATGCCGAGGCTGCGCAGGACGGCGATGTCGACTAGGAGATTGTTAAAATTCTCGTCGGCGATGATGGCCCCGTCGATCGCGATGACGAAAATCTGGCCCTGAAAACGCGGGACGTATTTGAGGATGCCGCGCAGATCGTTGGGCTTGATCGTGGTGGCTTGGGCCGGGGCGGCGGGCGCGGCGACAGGGGCGGGCGCGGAAGCAGGGAGAGAGGAGCCTTGGCCGTTGGGCATGAGAGAGGCGGAGATTTGCGACGAAGCGGAGGGGCGCGTCAATTCACTTGCAGGGTCCAGGTGCGGGAGGATGTTTCGCCAACCAACGTGACTTTATAGGTGCCCGGCTTCAGCGCACCGGCGGGGATCGAGAGTTGAACGACGCTCTCGCGGTTGCGGGCGAGCAGTTCGCCGTCGAGCCGCTCGAACGTGGGCACGAGCGTGAGCGTGTTGTCCTTCACGTAGAGTTCGGCGCCGGAGAGCTGGCGTTTGTTATCGGCCAACGCGCACGTGAATTGGATCGGGTAGGCGAGCAACGCACTCACGCTGCCGGCGGCGGCGACGCGGGTGATCGATGCCGGCAGGAGCGGGAGGTCGAGCAGCGTCGAGCGCAATTCGGCGGGCAACCCGCCGGCCGTGGCGGTGGATTTGGCGCCTTCGGGCACGCCGGCGCCGTCGGCAGGGCGTTGGGCGGTGAGGGTGACGCGCTGGAAGCCCGCCGAAAGGAGGCGCATGACACCGGCGCGATTTTTGGAATCCTGATAGGGTCGAAATGCCGGGTTTTCCTTGCGGTAGTGGAGCGTCAGAAAGGTGTAAGCGCCGAGCGAAACAACAATGACGAGGACCACCCACTTCATGGGCCAAGGTTTACGTTCAGGAAGAGTGCCGCGCATGGATGAGTCGGGGATTAATCGCGGCGCCGGTGAATCGCGCAAATAAATTTGCGCAGAGCCGGGGGCACTGCTTCGTTGCCCGGCTGCATGAAGTTCTGGTCCCAGTATTTTGTCCCTACGCTCAAAGAAAGTCCGGCCGACGCCGAGATCGCATCGCACAAGCTGCTCGTGCGCGCCGGCCTGGTGCGCAAGCTCGGCGGCGGGCTTTACACCTATATGCCGCTCGGTCTGCGGGTGATGCAGAAACTCACGCAGCTGTGCCGCGAGGAGATCGAGGCCGGCGGTGGCATCGAGCTGTGGATGCCGCACGTGCACCCGGTGGAAAACTGGGAGCAAGGTCCGCGTTGGGCGGCGGCGCGTGAGATCATGTTTCGCACGGACAGCGCCGGAGCGGGCAAGGGCCGCAGCAAGGAGCCGGAGTTTGTGCTCGGGCCGACGCATGAGGAAGTCATCACCCCGCTGGCGAAGCAGGAGATCACGAGCTACCGCGATTTGCCGAAGAATTTTTTCCAAATCGCGACAAAGTTCCGCAACGAGATCCGGCCACGGTTCGGCCTGATGCGGGCGCGCGAGTTCGTGATGATGGACGCGTATTCGTTCGACGCGACCGACGACGGCGCGGTGAAGAGCTACTTCGCGATGAAGAGCGCGTATGAGAAGTTTTTCAAACGCGTGGGCGTGCAGGCGATCGCGGTCGAGGCCGACACCGGCGTGATGGGCGGCAGTTTTTCCCACGAGTTTATGGTGCCGGCGGAGATCGGCGACGACGACGTGATCTACAGCGATGCCGGTTATGCGGCCAACCGCGAGAAGGCCACCAGCGCGCTCGTGCCGAAAGATTTCGCGGACGCAGCTCCGGTGGGCCCGGTCGAAGAGTTCGCCACGCCGGGCGTGGTCACGATCGCGGCGTTGGCAGCGGCGCCGTTCAATGTGGCGGCCGACCAGCAGTTCAAGACGCTCGTCTACGTCGGCGACGGGAAGCCGTTTGTGGTGATTTTGCGCGGCAGCGACGAACTCGAAGAAGCGAAGCTCGGCTCGCTGGGATTCACCTTGTGTCGCGCGGCGACGCCGGAGGAAATCGAGCCGGTGCTCGGTGCGAAACCAGGCAGTCTAGGCGCGGTCAAAGGCACGTTCAAGAACGGCGAGGCGCTTGCGGGCGTGTTTGCGGACCATGCGATCCGGCTCATCGGCAACGGCACGACGGGCGCGAACAAAGACGGGTTCCATTTGCGTAACGTCAACGTGACGCGCGACCTCGCGATCACAAGGTTTGGCGACTTCCGCCGGGTGCGCCCGGGCGAGCCCTGTCCGCAGTCGGGCCAGCCGTTGCAGGTGCGGCGCGGCATCGAGGTCGGACACATCTTCAAGCTCGGCACCAAATATTCCGAGAAATATAATGCCGTTTATACCGACGATCAGAAGCAGACCCATTTTTTCGAGATGGGCTGCTACGGTATCGGCATCAGCCGCACGATGCAGGCGGTGATTGAGCAAAGCCACGACGCCGACGGCATCGTGTGGCCGTGGAACGTGGCGCCGTTTCAAGTGCTGATCTGCGTGCTTGATCCGGATTCGGCCGATGCGATGGGGCTCGCGAAGCAACTCGGCGCGGCGGCGGAGCGGGCGGGCGCCGATGTGCTGGTCGACGATCGCGCGGAGCGTCCGGGCGTGAAATTCAAAGACGCCGATCTCATTGGCATTCCGCTGCGGATCACGATCGGCAGCAAGGGGCTCAGGGATGGGATCGTCGAGCTGAAGGCGCGTAGTTCCAAAGATGTCGCCAAGGTGCCCTTGGCGGAAATCGAGGCCCGACTCGCGTCTGCCGTGGCCGAGGCGAAGGCAAAGTCGGCATGACGCGAGCGGGGCCAAAAGATTCTTCTTCCACCGAGACGCTCAGCAACACGGAGCTGAAACTGAGCGGAGTTTGGCGCGTCGTGGTGTTGAACGATCCGGTGAACCTGATGTCCTACGTGATGATGGTTTTCAAAAAGATCTTCGGTTTCAGCGAAACCGTGGCACGCCGGCACATGCTGGAAGTGCACGAGCAGGGCCGCTCGGTGGTCTGGAGCGGATTGCGCGAGAAAGCAGAAGCGTACGTCTATACCTTGCAACAATGGCACCTGACCGCGGTCGTCGAACCTGATGAAACGCATTGAAGTCAAACTCAGCTTACCGGTGGTGGCGCCGTTGCTGGATGTGATTCGCCAACTGGCGGACGGACTGGGCCAAAAGCTCGCGGCGCCGCAGGACTTGGGCGACATCGACCAGGAGTTTCGCGACGCGTGGGTGGGCGATTTGCTGGAAGGCCAGAGCAAGGACGTGAAGGCGCTGCTGGCGCTTTTTGACGACGAGTTCTTCGCCGAGGGCATTGTGGCTTTCGACGAAGACAACGCGGAACCGATCGTCCGCGCGTCTGCGGCGGTGAGGCTCCGGTTGCGCGAAGTTTATCTGAAAGGGCTCGACGACGATGCGCTGGAAGGCGGCGAAGTGGAGTTGGAGCAGATGAGCGAGGCGGTACGGAAGGCTTTCATGTGTTACCTCTTTTTGGCGACCGTGCAGGAGCTCATTATCCAGCATCTGGATTCGAGCATCATCGAGTCGTGAAGGTGTGAGGTCGAGAGGTGGGTAGAATGTCGACGTGGTCTCGCGTCGCGAGACGACAAAGAGGCGGACGGATCGCCACGGTGGGCTGCGCCCGCCTCGCGATGACAATCCTGGCATGATCGAATCGTGATTGGCGTTTGACGGCGGTTGGGTGCGACCTAGTTTTTGCGGCGACACCCTGCAGTGTTCGAGGTGCTTTCAATAACTGCTCTTTGCCTTAGAATTATTACGGGAGCCAATACCGTCGCGGAAGATGCTAGGCCGTAAATCGGAAAGCAGACGCTGCGGAGGAGGCGCCCACCTTAACCTAAAAAGGTCCTGAGCCTTTGGGCATACGGCACAGGCGGGGTGTCACTTTTATTTTTCTGTATGACGACTGAAACGCTGGCCGGAGTCTGGGTGGATGATGACGGCCGCGTGCACCTTGCGGTGGTCACACCTGAAGGCGGACGGCGGGAGCAGACTGACGGGCTGAGACCCTTTGCTTGGTTGAGTGGGGCGCCGTTGGAGGCGCCGGCGGGGATCACGATCGAGACCTTGAAAGGCGAAGCGATGTTTGGGCGGTTGGCGCACGCGGAGACTTTGGAAGGTTACGATGCATTTTTGAAAACGGCGAAGCTCACGGGCGGCGTCGATGCGGTGCGGCCGTTGGAGAACCAGTATCTGATCCAGCAACGCGCACGGCTTTATCGGGAGCTGAGTTTTGGCCAGGTGCGGCGGTGTCAGTTGGACATCGAAACGGCCTCGGCGGACGGGAGTTTTAGCGACGCCGGCCGGCCCGAGGATCGAGTGTTGGCGGTGGGTCTGCGTTGCGGCGGGAAGAACCGGTTGCTCCTGCTCGAAGCGGCGACGGACGAGGCGGAGAAAAAACTTCTGATCGAGTTCAACGCGGCGCTGGCCGAGCTCGATCCGGACGTGATCGAAGGGCACAATATCTTCAAGTTCGACCTGGATTATCTCAGGCAGCGGGCGAAGCGCCACAAGGTGCCGTGCGCGTGGGGTCGGTTTGGCCAAAAGGCATCGTTCCGCACCAGCCGGTTGAAAGTCGCGGAGCGCTGGATCGATTTTCCGCGCTGCGATCTGCCGGGGCGCACCGTGGTGGACACCTATCTGCTCGTGCAGCTCTACGATATCACGACGCGGGAGCTGACGGCGTATGGGCTCAAAGATGTGGCCGTGTATTTCGGCATCACCGATGAGGACAGCGACGAGCGCACCTACCTTGACGGCGGAAAGATCGCGGAGACCTTTTGGGCCGACCGCGCGCGTTTTTGCGCGTATCTCGAGGATGATTTGCGCGAGACGCAGGGGCTTTCGGATCTGCTATTGCCGACCTATTTCGAGCAAACGCGGACGTTTCCGATTCTGCTCCAAGAGGCGACGCTGCGCGGCACGACGGCGAAGATCGACCTGCTGTTTTTGGAGGAATACTACCACGCCCGACAGGCGGTGCCGGTGCCGTTGGAGGTCGCGCCGTTCGACGGAGGATTCACGAAGAGCTATCAGGAAGGCGTGTTTAAGAACGTGCTGCACTTCGACGTGGCGTCGCTCTACCCAAGCCTGCTGCTGAGCATCGCCCGGAATCCGCGCAACGACTCGCTCGGTGTTTTCATCCCGCTGCTGAAATCGCTGCGGGAGTATCGTTTGAAATTTAAGTTGCTCGCGCGCACGGCGGCGACGGCGGACGAACGCGCGGAGGCGCAGGCACGGCAGGCGTCGTTCAAGATTTTGATCAACTCGTTCTACGGCTATTTGGGGTTTTCCGGCGCGCGGTTCGGCGACGGTGAACTGGCGGCGGAAGTGACGCGGCGAGGACGCGAGTTGTTGCAGGCGTTGATCGAGGAGTTTTCGCGGCAGGGTTGCACGATCCTGGAGGCGGACACGGACGGGATCTACCTGGCGTCGGAGAAGGATTTCGCGGCGCCGGAGAAACTGTTGGCGCGCGTGGCGCCGACGTTGCCGCCGGGCATCGAGCTCGAATACGACGGCAGCTACACGGCGATGTTCTGCTACAAGGCGAAGAACTACGCGCTCTACGACGGGAAAAAAATGACGCTGCGCGGCAGCGCGCTGCGCTCGCGGGGCATCGAGCCGTTCTTGAAGAAACTGTCGCGGCAGCTCTTGAGGTATTTGGTTGGAGCGTCGGAGGAGTCGCCGTTGGCGCTGCTCGGGGAATTGCGGACGCAGCTGGAGGCGCGGGCGCTGCCGGTGGTGGAGGTAGCGAAGAGCGAATCGCTGAGCATGAACCCGGACGCCTACGAGCGCTTCATCGCCGAGGGTGGAAAACCGCGGCGGGCTTCCGCGGAGGCGGCGCTGAAGATGAATCCGCGGCCTCGAATGGGAGAGCGGATCGCGTATTTTATCGCGCCGAAACAGAAAGGACAAACGAGCGACTGGCAGCGGGCGCAGCCGGTGGAGTTGTTCAACCCGGCGACGGCGCCCTACGACGCGGGTTATTACACGGACAAACTCGACGACTGGAGCGAGCGCTACGGAAAGTTTATCGGCGTGAAACCGCCGGGGGGAGTGCAGGGGGAGTTGTTGTAGGCGGCGAAACGGTGGGCGTGCGGTAGGGACTAGAGGGTAGGGACGGCTCTCCGAGCTGTCCTCGAGGCGCGGTTCGGTTGGGACGTGGGTAGGGCTTGGACTTGGCGGACGTCTCGGAGAGCCGTCCCTACCCTCAATAGCGGCGGAGTGTGGGGTCGATCTGCTCGGCCCAAGCCTCGATACCGCCGGCGACGTTGCTCACGCGCGTAAAGCCTTGGGCGCGCAAATACTCGGTCACCCGCAGGCTCCGGGCGCCGTGATGGCAATGAATGAGGAGGTGTTTCTCTCGCGGCAGGTCACCGAGGCGCTCGGGAATCTGGCGCATCGGGATCGGCTCGGCGCCGGCGATCGCGCAGATCTCGAATTCGAAGGGCTCGCGCACGTCGATCAGGTGCGTGTCGGATGCGGCGGTGGTCAGCAGGCGGTGCGATGCTTCGACGGTGAGTTCGAGTGGGACGGAGTCGGGTGTCATGAGGAGTGGGGCGGGAGCGCAGGTAAAATCGTAGCGAGCGGGATCGAGTGTGGTGATGATAGGTTCGGCGCCGCAGAGGCGGCAGGCGGGGTCCCGGGGAATTTTAAGGGTGGAGAATTTTTGGCCGAGGGCGTCGTAGGTGAGCAGGCGGCCACGCAACGGTTCGCCGATGCCGGTGATGAGCTTGACCGCTTCGAGCGCCTGAAGACTGCCGATGACGCCGCAGAGCGCGCCGAGGACGCCCGCCTCACCGCAATTGGGGACGGTGCCGGCCGCGGGTGGCTCGGGGAAAAGGCAGCGGTAGCAAGGGCCGCCATGGGCGGGGTCGAAGACGCTCACCTGGCCCTCGAAGCGGTAGACGCTGCCATAGACCAGAGGCCGGCGCGCAAGAGCGGCGGCGTCATTGTTCAGGTAACGGCTTGAGAAATTATCCGTGCCGTCGACGACGACATCGTAGCCGGCGAAGAGCGCGGGAGCGTTGGCGACCGTGACGCCCTCGGGGTGTTCGATGACGGTGATGAACGGATTGGTGGCGCGCAGGCGGCTCGCGGCGGACGTGACCTTGAGTTCGCCGACGGTGGAGTCCTGGTGGAGAAGTTGGCGCTGAAGGTTGTGGGTTTCGACGCGGTCGAAGTCGGCGATGCCGAGGGTGCCGACGCCGGCGGCCGCGAGGTAAAGGGCGGCGGGACTACCGAGACCGCCGGCGCCGATGACGAGGACACGGGCGGCGGCGAGCTTTTGTTGGCCGGCGACGCCGAGCTCTTCCAGGAGAATATGCCGGCTGTAGCGCGCGAGTTCGGCGGGAGTGAGAGTCGGAAGCGAAACGGCGGCCATAGTTGGGAAAAGAGAGCGGGTGCAGGTTGAGTCGCAAATGAAATTGCGCCGCGCGGAAGAGGCCGGCGGAATCGGATTATGCGCTTGATCGGGATCGACTATGGCACTCGCCGGCTGGGGCTCGCTTTCGGCGACGAGATTGGCGTGGCGACGCCGCTGCCGGCGCAAGTGGAGGCCGAGGCTGAACGGCGCTGGGCCGGAATGGTGGCGCAGGTGAAGGCGAGGCGGGCAACAGATCTCGTCCTCGGCTATCCGCTCAACATGGATGGAACGGCGGGATTTAAAGCGAAGGAAGTGGATGCGTTTGCCGCGCGGTTGAAAGCGGAACTCGGGCTGCCGGTGCACCTCGTTGACGAAACGCTCACGAGCCATGAGGCGGAGTCCACCATTTCGAAACATCGGCGACGCGAGGTGCGGGCGAGCGGGATCGTGGATTCGCGGGCGGCGACGCTGATTCTACAGGATTTCCTTGATCAAAAATTTCCGCAGATTCCGCCGGATGAATCGCGCTGAGGGAAAGGGGAAGATGGAGGGTGGCGCGGGACGCGCGTCGGCCGGCGAGATGGATTGCCACGTCGTCCCGCGGGAGCGGGACTCTTGGCAATGACAGAGACCAAGGAGCATGAGACCGGTGATGGAGGCACGCGCTGGAAGTGTGTGTGCGCTTACGACGGCGCGCCGTTTGCCGGTTGGCAGAGCCAAGCGGGAGGAAACAGTATTCAGGATGTGATTGAGGCGCGGCTGACGCAGATTTTTGGGACACCGCGGCGGATTCACGGCAGCGGTCGGACAGACGCGGGCGTGCACGCGCGGGCGCAGGTGTTTCACTTTGAGGCGGAGTGGCGGCATGGCGCGGAACGGCTGTTGGCGGCGATGCGCTCGGAGTTGTCGCCTGCGATTCAGATCATCTCGGTCGGGCAGGTGTCCAAGGAGTTTCACGCGCGGTTTTCGGCGACGGGGAAGATCTACACGTATTACCTGCACCTCGGGGATGCGGATCCGTTTACGCGGCCGTATTGCTGGCCGGTGTTTCGCGAGCTCGATTTTGTCGCGATGGAAGCGGTGGCGGCGGAGTTGCGCGGCACGCATGATTTTAAGGCCTTCTCGGCGTTCAACGGCACGGAGCGCGAAGATACCGTGAGGGATTTGCGGCGGCTCGAGATCGCGCGGCGGGGGGCGAAGGTGCGGATCACGGCAGAGGCCAACGGATTTCTCTACAAGATGGTTCGGAGTCTCGCGGGCGCGCTGGTAGCTGCAGGCGAAGGGCGGATGCCGGCGGAGGCGGTGCGGGCGATTTTGGCGGCGAAGGTGCGGACCAATGCCGTGCGCACGGCGCCGCCGCAGGGGTTGTTTTTGGAGAAGGTGCTCTACCGGTGAGCGGGCTTGGCGAACTGTGGCGCGGGTTGGGCGACGTGGTGTTTCCGCCGTCGTGTGTGGGGTGTCGGGGCGTGGTCGAAAGGAGCGGATTCAACCACGTCTGCGTGAAGTGCGCGGGGCAACTCGACTTTGTGGTGGCTCCGCACTGCTCGACGTGCGGATCGCCGTTCTACGGCGTCGTCGACGGTGAGCGGTCGTGTCCGCATTGCGCAGGGTTGAACCCGGCGTTTGGGTCGGGCTGCACGGCGGTGCTCTTTAAAGGACCGGCGCGCGCCCTCGTGATCGAGCTTAAGTATCATCGCGGGCGGCATGTCGTCGCGGACATGGCGGAGATATTTCGGCGTTCGCCCGAGATTCTGGCGGTGGTCACGGGTGCGGTGCTGGTGCCGGTGCCGCTGCACCCACGGAAGGCGCGCGAGCGGGGATTCAACCAAAGTGCGTTGCTGGCGGCGAGTTTGGCGCGGCTCGGAGGCGGACGGGTCGAGGAGGTGTTGCGACGGGAGGTGGACACGCCGACGCAGACGGCGTTCGACCGGAAAACGCGGCAGGCAAACCTCAAAAATGCCTTTGCACTGGCTCCGGGCGTGACGCTTACTCCGGGCCAACAATATGTGCTCGTTGATGATGTTTTCACCACCGGTTCCACGCTCAACAGTTGCGCGCGGGTCCTGCGTCGCGCCGGGGCTTTGAAACTCGACGTCGTCACCTTCGCCCACGGCTGATTTCCGTTCCTCTTTTCGCCATGCATTTCGACAAACCGACTTACAAAGTCCGCAAAACCGCCAAGAAAGAGATTCCTAAGGGGCTCTACACGAAAGACCCGCTGACGGGGGAAATCCTCTTCAACAAGGAGATCGAGGACAACCAGATGGTGGTGCCACGTAGCGGGCATCACTTCCCAATCGGGGCGCGGGCGCGGATCGAGTCGCTGTTCGACGGCGGCACGTTTGTGGAAACCGACGCCGGCGTGACCTCGGGCGATCCCTTGAAATTTGTCGATTCGCAGGCGTATCCCGAACGGATCAAACGTTACAAGAAAGAGAGCGGCCTGCCCGAGGCGGTGATCTGCGGGATGGGCAAGATCCTTGGGATCAAAGTTTCGGTGGCGGTGATGGACTTTCGTTTTTGCGGCGGCGCGATGGGTGCGGCTGCGGGCGAAAAAATCACGCGGGCGATCGAGGCGGCCCTGGAGAAGAAAGTGCCGTGCATCATCTTCAGCGCTTCGGGCGGTGCGCGCATGCAGGAAGGGATTTTCTCGCTGATGCAGATGGCCAAGACGAGCGCGGCGCTTGGTCGGCTGGCGGAGGCGAAGTTGCCGTTTATATCGGTGCTGACGTCGCCCACGATGGGCGGAGTGACGGCGAGCTTTGCGACGTTGGGCGACGTGATCATAGCGGAGCCGGCGGCGTTGATCGGTTTTGCCGGCGCGCGGGTCATCAAGGACACCACGAAGCAATCGCTGCCGCCGGGGTTTCAGACGGCGGAGTTTCTGCTCAAACACGGCCTGATCGACCAGATCGTGCCGCGCTTGGAAATGCGCGAACGGCTGCGGGACCTGCTCGCGGCGTTGCACGCGAGGAAACGGCCGGTGGCGGTTGCCGGCAAAAACTGAGTGCGTCCCGGGCTGCCGGGGTGTGGCGTTGTTTTTTCAAGCCATGGGTGACGAACCGAAACTCGCCGATTATGCGGCGGTGCAGGATTATCTCTTCAGCCTCAAGGCGCAGGGCCTGAAGTTCGGCATCGATCGGATGCGACTGCTGGCGGGTGCGCTGGGGCAGCCGGAGCGTGCGGTGCCCTGCGTGCATATTGCGGGGACCAACGGCAAGGGGTCCGTCGCGGCGATGCTCGACGCGATCTTGAAGGAAACGGGACTGAGGCGCGGGCTCTATACCTCGCCGCACCTCGTGAGGTTGGGCGAACGCGTGCAGGTGGATCGGGTGTTGCTGGGCGAGCAGGAGATCATGGCCTACGCGCAGGAACTGCGGCCGGTGGCGGCGCGACTGGCGGCGGAGGGCGGCGCGGATGACCATCCGAGTTTTTTTGAGTTCATGACGGCGATGGCGTTTTTGCAGTTCGCCCGGAAAAAGTGCGATGTGAACGTGATCGAGGTCGGCCTTGGCGGCCGGCTCGACGCCACGAATGTCGTGGCGCCGGCGGTGAGTGTGATCGCATCCATCGGGCTCGATCACTGCGAGATGTTGGGCAACACCGTCGAACTGATCGCCGCCGAGAAAGCCGGAATCATCAAGCCGGGCGTGCCGGTCGTGATGGGGCGGGTGGTGCCGGCGGTGGAGCGGGTGATCCGCGCGCGGGCGGCCGAGTGCGGGTCACGGGTCGTGAGCGTGGCGGAGGAGTTTGGCGAGGATCTGGCGACGTATCCGGCGACTAATTTGGAAGGGGATTACCAACGCTGGAACGCGGCGACGGCGACTTTGGCCGCGCGGGAGTTGGCGGCGAGGGAAGCGAAGGTGGGCGCGGTTTTGACGGACGAGTTGATCGCGCGTGGGCTGATGCAGGTCGATTGGCCAGGGCGCTGGCAACGAGTGCGGCTCGGCGGACGGCTCGTGGTGCTTGATGCGTCGCATAATCCGGACGGCGCGCAAGTGCTGGAGACGAGTTTGGCGCGGCTGGTGGCGGAGACGGGACGGGCGCCGGTGATCGTCACCGGGGTGCTCGGGGCGGCGCGGGCGCGGCCGCTCTTGGAGACGATCTGCCACTACGCGCGGGAGATCCACTTCGTCGTGCCGCAACAAGGGCGGGCCTGCGGCTACGAGGAACTCGAGGCGTTGTTGCCGGCGAGTTTTGCCGCGCGAGGCGGACGGGTGGTGCGTTCGACCGTGGAGACGATTTTCCCGCGCCGGGACGCGTGCACGGCAGGCGGACCGGATGACGTCGTCGTGGTGACAGGTTCGATTTATCTGCTCGGCGAAGTGATGGCGCGGCTGGCCCCGCAGCGCGGGCCGGGCGAGGGGCGCTTGCAGGATTTTTGAGGGCGGGGCGGGGACGCGAGCGAGGTGAGGGCGAGGACGCCGGTGCTCAGCGGGCGCGGCGAAGAGGGCGGGTCCGAGACCTCGCCCTACTTCAGGTGAGCTGAACCAGATCGGCGGTGGCGGGGACGTCCTTTATGATCTGGGACGGCTCGGGGCCGACGCCGAGGTAGCGGAGATTCGGAAGTTTCTCGGCGGCGGGCCACGGTTCGCCGGCGTAGGCGACGTCGAGCGTGCTCTTCATCATCGCGGCGACGTAGCGCTGGGCGTTTTTCGGGAGCTCGGCGAAGTGGCGGATTTTGGAAATGTCTTCGGTCCAGCCGGCGTGACGCGTGTAAACGGGCTTGAGCGTTTTGCGGACGGCTTCGTTGCGCGGGACGTGGTGGTAGATTTTCCCGGAGGCGTCTTGGTAGGACGTGCAGATGAGAAGTTCGCCGTGCCACGCGCCGTCGTGCGTGAGGGCGTCGGACTTGTTGATCATCACGTCTTGGAAACCGCCGTAACGGAGGGCGTCGCCTTTCTCCACGGCGTCGAACCAGCCGACCATGCGCTGGCGGCCGGTGCTGGTGCCGAATTCGATCTGCTTGAGTTTGATGGCGAGCGGGTGGGCGTCGTCCATCTGCGTGAGGAAGGTATGCGTTCCGACCTTGGTATCGTAGGCCTTGGCGACGCCGAAGGTGTGGATACGCTGCACGGGAATGCCGGCGCTCTCGAAGAACTCGGGCGTGTAGGTGTGCGAGGCGGTGACGTTGGGCGAGAAGCCGTGGCGTTTGTCGAGCCAGTAGGCTTGGCCGAACTCGCCGATGATCGTGCGGCCGGCGTGCAGCTCGCGGAGGATGAGTTCGCGGACCTCGCCGATGTTGGGCGCGAGGGCGACGCCAGCGGCCCAAGTGACGGTGGTGAGGGCGTCGAGGTTGAGCGTGAAGGGCTCGGCGCCCCGGAAGCGGGTGAAGTCGAATTCCTCTTTAGGGAAGATGCCGAGCTCAATGGCTTCTGCATTGGCACGGACTTCGGCGGTCGTGAGTTTGTCGAAGAAGCCGGCGAAGGTTTCGGGGCTGACGCGGCAGACGTGTTGGATGACGCGCAGGGCGCGGTCGGCGCGCTGGGCGAGTTTGCGGGCGAAGAAATTGGGGCCGGCGTGGAAGTCGGAGAACGTCATCTGCCACTGGCCGATCTCGTCGGCGTAGGCGGGGGTGATGCCGCGGCCGGTGGAGCCGCGGGGTTCCTCGGCGAGGACTTTTTCGCGGTAGTCTTCCCACGCGAGATCGAGGAGGCGGTGGGTGAGATCGGTGACCATCGTGCGCTCGTCGATGAGGAGGCGTGACAGGATGGCGTGGCCCTTGGCTTCGAGGGGTTTGGTCTCCCACCAGATTTTGCGGGGATCGGCGACGACGCCGGAGCCGATGCAGAGGTGTTTCGCGTCGCGGACGACGACGCCGGCGGGGAGGAGGTTGAGCTTGATGCCGCCGGCGGTGTGGCCGGAGTTGGCACCGCCGTTGACCTTGAGGACGACGGAGACGGCGTGGGGCGTGCCGCGAAGTTCGTCGGCGACCTCGGGGATGAGGCGGCCTTTGCCTTCGTCTCCGAGGGAGATACCGACGTCGGCGATCAGTTGGCTGGAAAAAGGGAGGAGTGACATGGGTTGCGGTGCAACCGAGTCAGGCCCGCGGGCGGAACGTCCCCTGTTGCTGAAAAGGAAAAGCGGAGCGGGCGGGGGGAGGGCAAACAAAAATCGGGGCGATGACGCAGACTTCTGTACCGGCTGAGCGGGGAGGGCTGGCCGGAGTAATTTCCTTATGTAAATTCGCAAACAAGTGTTGCGCAAGAGGCTGGTGCAGCTGAGGTTCCTTGGACCCCGGTCGCGTTGAAGTGGTGGAATTAATCGCGAACAAACAAAGTCCGTAACGATAAATTTTAATATGAAAATAAAACTAAAAAACCTCATGATCATGGTTCCGCGTCCGTCCGTGCTTTTTGCTTGGTCGGGTGCAGTGCTGGGCCTCGCGTTGCCGGTGGTCGCATGCACGGGAATCTCTCTCATGTCCGCCGACGGCGGCGTGGTGGTGGCTCGCACGGTGGAGTGGGCGCTCGGCGATGCGCGGCATGACCGTCTGGCGCTGTTTCCCAGAAGCAAAGCCTTCACGGGTTTGACCCCGGGTGGCAGCAACGGGTTGAAGTGGGAGTCGCGCTACGGTTTTGTTTCCCTCACGGCCTATGGTCAAAATTACGGGCCTGATGGAATGAATGAGGCGGGGCTTTATGTGGGGATGTATTATTTTCCCGGCTTCGCTGATTTCAGCCCGTATGAACCGGCGCAAGCGGGGCGTTCGCTGAGCGTGGGGGATTTCATGCAGTGGATGCTGTCGTCCTTCCAGACGGTGGCGGAAGTGCGGGCGCACTTGGACGAGGTGCGGGTGGTGAACGTCGAGGATCCGCGATTTGGCGGCGCGGCGCTGCCGTTCCACTGGAAGATCGCCGATGCCAGCGGGGCTTGCGTCGTGGTGGAGATCGTCGAGGGCGGTAAAGTAAAGATTTACGATGCGGTGATGGGCGTCGTGACCAACTCGCCGGAGTATAGCTGGCACCTCACGAATTTGCGGAACTATCTCGGGCTCACGCCGGCGCCCCGCACGCCGCTGACGCTCGGCGGGGTGAAACTCTCGCCGTTGGGCAGTGGTTCGGGGTTGGTGGGGTTGCCGGGTGATTTCACGCCGCCGTCGCGCTTTGTGCGAGCCGCGGCGTTGACGGCCTCGGCGCGGCCGCTCGCAACGGCGGACGATGCGGTATTTGAGGCATTTCGGATCCTCGATAACTTCAACATTCCGGTCGGCGCCTCGGCGACGCCCGACAAGCTGGCCAAGGACATCACGAGTGCGACCCAGATCACGACGGTATCGGATTTGAAAAACCGGGTGCTTTATTTTCACTCAATGGACAACCGGCAGGTGCGTAAGATCGACCTGAGCAAAATCGATTTTTCAAAGATCGAGCAGCAGGTGTTGGAGGAAGGGGCGGATCGGAAACAGCAGGTGAAAGAACTCACCGTGCGGAGATAGCGCCCGAGGCGAGCCACCATCATTGGAGACGCCGAGACCTGCGCCGGGCCTGTTGACCCCGCGGTGCGGGTGACGGTCGCCCAGCGGGCGCGGGTTTAGGTCAACTCGGTTTTTGGGCGAAGACTATCGGTCCACGAAGAATGAATCAGGGCACGGGCACGAAGACCGCGGCGACGGGAGCAGGGACGGCGACGAGGGGGCCGGTGGGCGTGAGGCGGCCGGATTTGGGGTCGACGCGGAAGACGGCGACGGTGCTCGAGTCTTGGTTCTCGGCGAGTAGCCAGGTGCCGGTGGGGTCGAGTGCAAAGTGGCGCGGGGTTTTGCCGAGCGTGGAGACGCTTTCGAGGTAGGTGAGTTTACCCGTGGCGGTGTCGATGGCGTAAACGACGAGAGTGTCGGCGCCGCGGTTGGAGCCGTAGAGGAATTTGCCGTTGGGGTGGACTTGGACCTCGGCGGTGCTGGTGCCTTTCGGGATGGCTTCGCCGGGCGGGAGCGTGGAGATGGTTTGGATCGAGGTGAGGGTGCCGGCGGTGGAGTCGTAGGCGAAGGCGGTCATCGTGCAGAGCAGTTCGTTGATGACGTAGACGAACTTGCCCGTGGGATGAAAGGTAAGGTGGCGGGGACCGGAGCCGGGCGGGAGGGCGGTGCCGGCCGTGACGGAGGTGGGCGGCGAGCTGGGGGAGCTGGGGTGCAGGGTGAGTTGGGCGGTAGTGGGGGTGATGCGGTAAGCAATGACGCGGTCGATACCGAGGTCGGGGGCGAAGGCGAAACGGTTGTCGGGGGCGAAGTAGATGCCGTGGGCGTGCGGGGCTTTTTGGCGTCCGGGGTTTACGCTGGAGCCGGTGTGCTTGACGATCGAGCCGAGGGCGCCGAGGCGGCCGTCGGGTTGAAGAGAAATGGCCGAGACGCTGCCGCCGCTGTAGTTGGCGACGAGCAAGGTTTGGCCGGTGGCGTCGACGGCGAGGTGGCAAGGGCCGGGGCCGCCGGGGGATTGTTGATTGAGGAGGGTGAGCGCGCCGGTGGTCGGGTCGATGGCGTAGGCGGAGAGGCCGGCGGTGGGCGTGCGCTTGGGGTCGCTGCTTTCGTCGAGGGCGTAGAGAAATTTGCCGTTGGGATGGAGGGCGAGAAAGGCGGGGTCTTTGGCGGGTGCGACGAGTTCGGCGGGCGAGAGTCGGCCGGTGGTGACATCGAGGCGCGAGCGGTAGATGCCTTGGCTTTCGGTTTTCGCGTTGGTGTAGGTGCCGAAGTAGACGTGGTAGGCTTGGGGCGCGGCGGCGAGCGGGGTGAACATGGCGAAGAGGAGGGCGAGGGAGGGGGCGAGGCGGTGGGACATGGGAATTATTGGGGGCCGGAGATGTTTAGCCACGAAACACACGAAAAACACGAAAGTCGGAGAAGGGAAATCCAGGAGGGGTTGCCCACGGAACACACGGAAGACACGGAAGGGCGGAATGCGAGGGGCGGGAAACGGGCGGAAGGTGAATTTTGGTGGCGAAGGCGGATTGGGGTGATTTTCGGAGGCGAAGATTCGCCTGATCGGCGAATCGGGCGTGGGGGCTTGGGGCGGCCTGGGGGCGTGAATCTGGGCTCAGAGGGGACGACCGATTGGAGGGAGGGAGGGACGCTTTGCGCGGGTGATGGGAAGCTGGATCGCCACGTCGCTGAGCGCCTCGCGATGAAATGTGGGTAAGGCGCGGCGTGGGAGGGCGAGTCGGAGACCTCTCCCTGCTTTTTTTACCAGCTGAGTTCGAGGATGCGGCCGGGGGTGAGGGGGCGGCCGCTCTTCGTGCCGTGGTGGCGGGTGAAGTCGAGGATGTAGAGTTTTTTGCCGACCTGTAGAATGTCGATGGGGCGGGAGAGCGGGTAAAGGAACGTTTCCATGCGGGCTTCGAAGACACCGGCGGCGTTGCGGCGGAGGTCCACGGCGAGGAGGTCGTAGCCGAAATCGCCTTGGCCGATGAAATTGCCAAAGCGGCCCATGATGAATTTCCCGCGCAGCGCGGCGGGCCACTCGGGGCCGCAGAAAATCATGCCGGCGGGTGAAGAGTGCGGGTTGAACGAGGCGATGGGTTTTTCGGGCGAGCCGCCGGCGGCGGGGCCGAAGTTGCGGATCGCGGGGGTGATCACGAGGCCGGGGGGCGCGGGCGGGGTGTAGGGGTAGGGGCGGTCGGTGGCGGGGGCTTCGCCGTATTGGTAGGGAAAGCCGTAGTGTTTGCCGCGCTCGACGAAATCGAGTTCTTCCGGGACGTGGGCATCGGGGCCGTTGCTGGCGCTGAAGAGTTCGCCGCGATCGTTCCAGGCAAAACTCCAGGCGTTGCGGATGCCGCGGGCGAAGACATCGATGGTCGGATTCTCCGACCGTGGATCCACGCGCCAAATCGCGGCGGTGATGTCGGTCTCGGCGCCTTTCCAGTAAATCGAGGATTTGCCGGCGACGCCGCCGTCGGTCTCGCCGCCGTCGGTGCGGGAGCCGCTGGAGATGTAGAGGAAACCATCGGGGCCCTCGGCGATGTGGCTGACGCCGTGGTTGTAGTAGTTATTGCCCCACGGATAGGAGGTTTGGAGCCAAGGTTTCGGCAGAGGAATCGGGCCGGCGGTGGCGTCGAGCGGGGCGGTGCGGTAAATGACGACGCGGTTCAGGTGGTAGGGTTTGGCGGGGGCCTGGCGGTTGGTGGCGATGTAGAGACGGCGGGCGGAATCGATGGTGAGACCGAGGGCGGCGACTTTGCCGGTGGTGGTGTCGGTGTAGGCTTCCGAGGCGAGGAGCTTGGTCACGACGCCCGTTGAAAGCGTGACCCGGTAGAGATCGCCGCGCTCGTGGAGGACGATGAGCCAGTCGGCGCCGGGCAGGGTGGCGAGACGGAGACCGTTGGCGGGGAGACGGGCGATCTCGCGCAACGCGAAGCCGGCGGGAGCAGGCGGGAGCGCGGCGTACGGGTCGTCGCGCTCGGGCTTGGCGGCAACTTTGGCGCGCTCGGCGGCGACTTCGGCGGGGGTGACGGGTTCGCCTTGGTTACCCCAGGAGTTGCGGACGTAGGTGAGAATGGCGGCGACTTGGTCGTCGTTGAGAGTGAGCTGACCGGGCATGACGTTGTTGTAGTCGACGCCGTTGACCTTGATCGGGCCGGAAAGGCCTTGGAGGACGATGCGGATGCTGCGCTCTTTGTCCGCCATGAGGTAGTCGGCTTTCGCGAGCGGCGGGAATATGCCGGCGATACCCTCGCCGGCGGCGTTGTGGCAGACGGCGCAGTTGAGTTGGTAGAGGGCGGCGCCATCAGGCGGGGTGGCGGGAGCCGCGGCGGTGAGAAGCGTTGGCAGGGAAAAGACAAACGCGGCGAAGAATACGGGGAAACGCATGGGAGGGAGAAAGAGAGAACCGGGGGCGGGGTCGGGCAAATCTTTTTCCCCGGCGGGGCGTGGGGTTAATCGTGGGCAACGGGGAAACCCACGAGCAGGCGGCGGAGTTTTTAACCACGAATGGCTTCGCTACCGCTGCGCCTTAGACGTGAGGTTCGACTGATCGTCTCCACGGTTGGTTTTTGGGCCGGCTGATCGCCGGCAGAATCCCGATTGAAAACAGCGGAGAGCCAAAGATGGAGGCGGGGTGTCAGCGGTGAAGGCGGGGTACCTCCGCACAATGGGCTTCGCTTGGGGCGGAAAGTTTTTCCTAATCGCGGGCTGGGCGCCTGCCGCCCGTTTTTCAAACGCACATGTCACGACTCAATTTCAAATTGGAAAAGGAAGCGACGGGCTCGAAGGCCCGCGCCGGTTCGTTTACGACGCTGCACGGCGAGGTGCAGACGCCGGTCTTCATGCCGGTGGGCACGCAGGCGACGGTGAAAGGGCAGACCGTCGAGACGCTCAAGGCGACGGGCGCGCGGGTGCTCTTGGCGAACACGTATCACCTGCTGCTGCGGCCGGGTCCGGAGGTGTTTAAGAAATTTGGCGGCATTCACCGCTTCATGAATTGGGACGGGCCGGTGCTGACGGACTCGGGCGGGTTTCAGATTTTTTCGCTGCCGGGCGAGCGCGCGATGAACGAGGAAGGGGCGCGGTTTAAGAGCTACGTCGATGGCACGCACTACATGCTCTCGCCGGAAACGAGCGTGGCGATGCAGCGGGCGATCGGGAGCGATATCAACATGGTGCTCGACCAGTGCATCCCCTCGACGGCGCCCTACGAGCAGGCCGAGGCGGCGATGCACCTGACGCACCGTTGGGCGGTGCGCTCGCTGGCGGCGCGGGGCGACGGACCGCAGGCGATGTTCGGGATTGTGCAGGGGGCGTGTCACCACGACCTGCGCAAGCAGAGCGCGGCGTATCTGACGAAGCTGCCGTTTGACGGGCTGGCCATTGGTGGACTCGCAGTGGGCGAGACGCACGCGGAGCGCTATGAGTTCACGGGGTTCGTGACGGATTTTCTGCCGAAGACATTGCCGAGATATCTGATGGGGGTGGGCACGCCGATCGATATTTTGGAGGCGGTGCATCGCGGGGTGGACATGTTTGACTGCATCATTCCCTCGCAGCTTGCGCAGCGCGGGACGGTGTTTTCATCGCACGGCAAACTGCGGATGAGCCGGGCGTGCTACAAATTTGACGAAGCGCCGCTCGATGCGAAGTGCGACTGCCACACGTGCAAAAATTTCTCGCGGGCCTATCTGCATCACTTGGTGAAGGCGGACGAGATGCTCGGCTGGTATTTGTTGGCGACGCACAATATGGCGTTTTACCACCGGCTGATGCGCGAGATCCGGGCGGCGATTTTGGGCGGGACGTTTGTCGAGTATTACAAGCGGCAACAGCCGGAGCTGGCGCGGTCGGATGACGACAATCCCAGCGTGCCGCAGAAACGGCAGAAGCCGGCGACGCTGCCGAAGCTCGGTGATTACGATATCGTGAAATCGGCGGAAGGCTTTGCGAGCATCCGCCAGATCAGCTCGGGTGAAGTGATGCACTCGGTGAATCGGCCGAGCGACGAGGCGGAGCGGGTTTATGTGCAGCAGTCGGGGTTGGCGCAGCGGTTCGCGCAGGTGGACGCGGCGGACCCAATCGTGATCTGGGACGTGGGGCTCGGCGCGGCGTCGAACGCGATGGCGGCGCTGCACTGCTTCGAAAAAGTGCTGGCCGAAGTCGGGGCCGAGGGCGTGCGCAAGGTGCGCGTGGTGAGTTTCGAGATCGATCTCGATCCGCTAAAACTCGCGGCGAAGCACGCGGCGTTCTTCCCGCACCTGCGGCACTCTGCGCCGCATGCGCTGCTGGAAAACGGGCGCTGGTCGCATGGCAGCGGGACGTTTGAATGGGAGCTGCACCACGGGGACTTTTTGGAGAAGTTCGCGGCGACGCCGGCGCCGGACGTGGTCTTCTACGATCCGTTTTCGACGAAGACGGATTCGGCGCTGTGGGTGCCGGAGGTGTTTGCGCGGGTGCGGGCGCATTGCGGCGAGAAGACGGCGGAGCTGTTCACGTATTCGTCGGCGACGGCGGTGCGGGTGGCGCTGCTGTCGGCGGGATTTTACGTCGGTGACGGCGTGAGCACAGGGCCGCGGGCGGCGACGACGGTGGCAAGCACGGTGGGGTGGGCGAGGGCCGAGGGGCCGGGGGAGATGGGACCGAAGCCGCTCGGCGAGGAATGGCTCACGCGCTGGCGGCGGAGTGATGCGAAGTTTCCGGCGTCGCTGGCGGTGGAGGCGCGGGCGGAGTTTGAGCGGCGGATCGAGCAACATCCGCAGTTTGGACGGGCGGGTGGTGGCCCGCGAAAGACGTGAATGGACGCGAAAGGGTGATTAGGGCGACGAGCTTGCTTGCGCCGGATCGGTCTCGGGGCGGCGCGACTGAGGTCGCGCCCTACAAGGAAACCTCGGAGGGCGGGTCGGAGACCCTACTTTCGGATTAGTTCTTCCGGGTGGAGACTTCGATCACGTCGTGGGGCGCGGCTTCTTTTTGGCCGGCGGGGCTCACGCGGATGTAGCGGGCTTTCTCGCGGAGCGCGGGGAGCGTTGCGGCTCCGAGGTAGCCCATGCCGCTTTGGACGCCGCCGATGAGGTTGTCGATCGTGTCGTCGAGGGAGCCGCTGACTTCTTTGAGGGCTTCGATGCCTTCGGCGGTGGCTTTGCGGGCGGTGTCGTTTTTGTCGTGGCCGTAGCGCGCGGCGCTGCCGGCCTTCATCGCGGCGAGACTGCCCATGCCGCGGTATTGTTTATAGAGTTTGCCGCTGATTTCCATGATCTCGCCGGGGGCTTCACGGCAACCGGCCAAGATGCCGCCGCAGATGACGGCGTCGGCGAGGGTGAGGGCTTTCACGATGTCGCCGGATTTGGTGATGCCGCCGTCGGCGAGCAATTTGACGTTTTTCTTTTTTGCGGCGGTGCGGGCGACGTAGAGGGCGGTGAGTTGGGGGATGCCGACGCCGGCGACGATGCGCGTGGTGCAGATGGAGCCGGGGCCCTGGCCGATCTTGATGGCGTTGGCGCCGCAGTCGGCGAGGAACTCGGTGCCGGAGGCGCTGGTGACGTTGCCGGCGATGATGGTGAGATCGGGGAAGGCGGTGCGGACGAGTTTGACCATGTCGCCGACCCCGGCGGTGTGGCCGTGGGCGGTGGAGACGGCGACGGCGTCGATGGATTCTTCGACGAGGGCGCCGACGTGGGAGAGGATTTTCTCGCGGTCGAGCGCGCCGCTCGGGAGGCGCACGGGCGCGAGGGCGGCGCCGACGACGAGGCGGAAGCTGGAGTCGCGGGCGGGCTTGCGGCGGGCTTTGGCCTCGGTGGTGATGCGCTCGACGTCGGAAGCGGTGATGAGGCCCTTGAGGCGGTCGTCGGGACTGACGACGAGCATTTTGTTGATACCGATGTTGGCGGTGAAGAAGCGGTCGGCGGCGGCGATAGGGTCTTTGGCGGCGGCGGCGACCGTTTCCGTGATGAGGGCGGAGCGGGGCGTCATGACCTCGGAGACGCGTTTGGTGCGGTAGCGGTCCTTGACGACGTTGCCCGAGAGAAGGCCAGCGAGGCGGCCGGCGGCGTCAACGACGGGGAAGGTGGAAAAGGAGAAGTTCTTGGCCTCGATCATGGCGAGGATGTCGCCAATGAGGAGCTCGGGGGTGACGGTGATCGGGTCTTGGATGAGGCCGTGGATGTGGCGTTTTACGCGGGCGACTTCTTTCACCTGCTCCTTGGCGGGCATGTTGTAGTGGATGAGTCCGAGGCCGCCGTTGAGGGCCATGGCGATGGCCATGCGGGACTCGGTGACGGTGTCCATATCCGAGGAGATGATCGGAATATGGAGCCGGAGGGATTCGGAGAGGGTGGTGGCGGTGTCGGCGGCGCGGGGGAGAATCTCGGAATGAAGCGTCGCGAGGGAGACGTCGTCGAAGGTGAGCGCGGTGGGGAGATTGGCGCGGAAAAAGGTGTCGGCCGGCAGGTAAAATTGGGCGTCGGCGGCGGAGGCTTGGGCGCGGGCGGAGCGCGTGGGACGAGGCGAAGAGCGTTGGGCAACCTTGGTCATGATTGCCGTGAACGGAGTAGGAGGGCGCGGGGCGAGGGCAACGGAAAAGTCGGGGGCGGAGCCCGGAGGGTGCCCACGGAACACACGGAAAACACGGAAGGGGATCGGAGCGGAGAATCGGATGGCATCACGCGGAGGGCGCGGACGATGAGTCCAGAAGGGAAGGTTGGAGCGTTGCTTTGGCGGGGGAGGTGGGTTTGGTGGGCGGACTTTATATGCGGGTGAGATTTCAGTATCGGCGGTACCGGTTGGCCTTTCGCGCGGCAGTGCGGACGGCGCATGGCGTGTGGAGTGAGCGCGAGGGAATCCTGGTGCGGGTGAGCGACGAGGGCGGGCTCGCCGGGCTGGGGGAGGCGGCATGTTTGCCGTGGTTTGGGACGGAGACGGCGGACGCGGCCGAGGCGGCGTGCGCGAAATTTGGCGAATGGGTGGGGGCGGAGGAGTTGGACGAGGTGCCGGTGAGCTTGGTGTGTTTAAGGAATGCGGTGGCGGCGGCGCGGGGGGAGTTGGAGGAGCGGGTGCAGATCGCGAACGGAGGGGAGCGGCGGGTTAGGGATTACGCGCCGTACCTCGGAGTAGCGGCATTGTTGCCGGCGGGTCGTGCGGTGCTCGCGGCGTTGGGGCCGAAGGCAGAGGCCGGGTTTCGGGTGTTTAAGTGGAAGGTGGGGGTGGGCGATGTCGCGGATGAGTTGGGGCTTTTGGACGAGGTGTGTGCGGCGCTGCCGAGTGGCGCGAAGCTGCGGCTGGATGCCAATGGCGCGTGGGACCGGCGAAAGGCGGAGCGTTGGCTCGAACGGTGCGCGGACCGGCCGGTGGAGTTTGTGGAGCAGCCGGTGGCGGCGGACGCGAAGGGCGCGGAGGATGTTTTGCGGGGGCTCGCGGAGGATTGGCCGACGCCGATCGCGCTCGATGAGTCGCTCGCCGGCGACGGGGACGTGGAGCGCTGGATCGGGGCCGGGTGGCGCGGGGTGTGGGTCGTGAAGCCGGGTTTGCTGGGGGACGTGGCGCGGACGCTGGCGCGTTTGGAGCAAGCAAAGGCGAGCGTCGTTTTTTCCTCGGCGCTGGAGACGGCGGTGGGGGCGCGGGCGGCGTTGCAGTGGGCTTTTGGCTGGAAGGGCGAGGCGCGCGCGTTGGGGTTTGGCGTGTGGCCGCTGTTTCAGGACGCGCGGTGCGACGGGCCATATGCGGCGCCGTTTATCCGGGTGGCGGATTTGGACCGCATCGACGCGGAGGCCGTATGGAACGCGACCAACTGAAGGCGCTCGTGCGGGCGACGGGTGTGGCGGTGGAGCGAAATGGCGTGTTGCTTTTGGGTGAGGCGACGGTGTTGAGGAAGTGGCAGGAAACGTGGCAAGCGGAGCGCCCAACGCTGAACGCGGAAGATCCGGAGTTGGGGTGGTTGGCGATCGCGACGGGTGGATCGAGCGGCGTGGCGAAATTTGCGCGGCATGATGAACGCACGTTGTCTGCGGCGGTGGGGGGATTTTGTGCGCATTTTGAGATCGAGCGCGTGAATGCGATCGATGTGTTGCCGGCGTATCATGTGAGCGGGCTGATGGCGCGGGTGCGGTGTGCGGCGACGGGTGGGACGCATGTGGCGTGCGATTGGAAGCGAATCGAAGCCGGCGAACGGCCGGTATTGGCGGTAGGCGGGGGCGATTGGGTAATCTCGCTCGTGCCCACGCAGCTGCAGAGGTTGCTCGGGTCGGAAGGGGCGGTGGCGTGGCTGAGGGGGTTTAGGGCGATCTTCGTCGGAGGCGGGCCGGTGTGGCCGGAGTTGGCCGACGCAGCGGAGCGGGCGGGATTGCCGGTGGCGTTGACCTATGGGATGACGGAAACGGCGGCGATGGTGGCGGCTTTGCAGCCCGCGGAGTTTTTAGCGGGGGAGAGAAGCAGCGGGGCGGCGTTACCCCATGCCAAGATTTCGCTTGGGCCCGGCGGGGTGGTGCGGATCGGGGGCGAATCGGTGTTTCGCGGGTATTGGCCGGAGAGGGTCGAGGCGCGTGAATTGGAGACGGATGATGTGGGATGCCTTGATGAACGTGGACGGTTGAGGATTCTTGGACGACGCGACGCGGTCATCATCACCGGTGGGAAAAAGGTGCAGCCGGCGGACGTGGAACTGGCGTTGCGGGCGACCGGCGAGTTTGACGATGTGGTGGTGATCGGCGTGCCCGATGCGGAGTGGGGGGAGGCGGTCGTGGCGTGTTATCCGGCGGAGGGACGGCAACCGGATTTGCGGCGCGTGACGGAGGGGGTGGGGAACTTGGCGGGATCGCTGCGGCCAAAGCGCTATGTGAAGGTGAATCAGTGGCCGACTAACGATCTCGGGAAGGTCAATCGGGCTGCGGTTGTGGCCGCGGTCACGGCGGTGATCGCGGGGCCGAGACGGGCTTCGCTCTAAAGCTTAGCAGGTGCGGGAGAGAAGAGTGGGGCGGGAGAATTTTCGGTTTGGGAATTTTCGGGTCCGGCCTAGCGTGGACCGATGACCAAGAACGAAATCATTGAAGTGTTGGAGGAGATCGGAGTGTTGTTGGAATTGAAGGGAGAAAATCCGTTC